>NZ_CP012264.1:1449330-2898660 GCF_001277255.1 Cronobacter condimenti 1330 | reverse complement strand
TTGCCGTGACCGCAGAGCCGTTTAAACTGCTCGCTGTTTTCACTGCCTGAGTCATGTTTATTTATGGAACTTCTGCGCCTCGTCTGGCGCCAGTATCGCTGGCCGTTTTCACTGGTGCTCCTGCTGAGTCTTGCCAGCGCCGCGCTGGGCATTGGGCTTATCGCGTTTATTAATCAACGTCTGATTGAAACGGTGGATTTGACGGCATCGGTATTGCCGGAATTCCTTGGCCTGCTGGTGCTTCTGATGGTGGTAACGCTCGGCTCCCAGCTCGCGCTCACCATGCTCGGCCACCACTTCGTTTACCGCCTGCGCAGCGAATTCATCAAACGCATCATGGATACGCCGGTCGAGCAGATTGAGAAGCTCGGTAGCGCCACGTTGCTTGCGGGACTGACGAGCGATGTGCGCAATATTACCGTCGCGTTTGTGCGTCTGCCGGAGCTGGTGCAGGGCGTGATTTTAACCGTTGGCAGCGCGGCCTATCTCGGCTGGCTGTCAGGGAAAATGTTGCTGGTGACTGCGCTGTGGATAGCGGTGACGCTCTGGGCAGGCTACCTGCTGGTACAACGCGTTTATAAACATATCGCGACGCTTCGTGAGGTTGAAGACAGCCTGTATGACGATTTCCAGACGGTACTGGAAGGGCGCAAAGAGTTATCGCTCAACCGCGAGCGTGCGGCGTATATCTTCGACAAAATCTACAAGCCGGACGCGCAGCGCTACCGCCAGCATATTATCCGAGCCGATACCTTCCACCTGAGCGCCGTTAACTGGTCGAATATCATGATGCTTGGCGTCATTGGTCTGGTGTTCTGGATGGCGAACGGTCTCGGCTGGGCCGATACCACGGTTGCCGCCACCTATTCGCTGGCGCTGCTGTTTTTACGCACGCCGCTGCTCTCCGCGATGGGCGCGCTGCCAACGCTTATCTCCGCTCAGGTGGCATTTAACAAGCTCAAACAGTTCCAGCTTGCGCCTTATGCGCCTGCCTTTGAACACCCTGCACGCCACACCCAGTGGCAAACCCTGGAATTGCGCGACGTCACGTTCCGCTATCATGACGACAGCTTTAGCGTCGGGCCTGTCAACCTCACGCTTCACCGCGGTGAGCTGATATTCCTGATTGGCGGTAACGGCAGCGGCAAATCGACGCTGGCGATGCTGTTGACCGGGCTGTATGAGCCGGCTTCCGGCGAGATCCTGCTGGACGGCACGCCTATTCACGCCACCGGGAAAGAGGCGTACCGCCAGCACTTCTCAGCGGTGTTCACCGACGTCTGGCTGTTCGACAAACTGCTCGGGCCTGGCGGCGAAGAGGCCGACCCGCAACTGGTGGACGCCTGGCTTGAGCGCCTGAAGATGGGCCACAAGCTGACGCTTGAGAACGGCAAAATCCTTAATCTCAAACTCTCGAAAGGGCAGAAAAAGCGCGTGGCGCTGCTGCTGGCGCTGGCAGAAGGACGAGACATCATCCTGCTTGATGAATGGGCCGCCGACCAGGATCCACATTTCCGCCGCGAGTTTTACCAGGTGCTGTTACCGTTGATGAAAGAAATGGGCAAAACCGTGTTCGCCATCAGTCATGACGATCACTACTTTATCCATGCCGATCGTCTGCTGGAAATGCGCCAGGGCGTGCTTCTGGAACTCACCGGTGAAGAGCGCAAGCTTGCAAGCCGTGACGTGCTGGCGCGCACCGCCAGCTAACCGGCACGCATAAAAAAAGCGCAAGCTGGCTTGCGCTTTTTTCTGATTCAAACCACCGCACCGGCGGTGGTTTTTTTATGTCAAAGCTTGCCGCTCAGGCGCTGATGGAAGTCGTGGCTGCGCATATCCAGCCCTTCGATTTCCACCTTCGCGTTGTAGCGCTGGTAATGCGTTTCGATGGCATCCAGCGCCGCGACGGTTGAAGCGTCCCAGATCTGCGCGTGGGTTAAATCAATAATGACGCGCGCCGGATCGTCGGCATAGTGAAAATGCTCGTAGAGATCGTTGCTGCTTGCGAAAAACAGCGGGCCGCGCACGTGGTAGCGTACTGCCGCACCGTTATCGATAACCTCGCGCTCGGCGCGCACCACGTGGGCAACGCGGCGGGCGAACAGCATCATTGCGAACAGTACGCCGCCCGCAACGCCAATGGCGAGGTTGCCGGTCCACACGGTGGCGATGACCGTCACGACCATTACCAGCGTCTCGGAAAGCGGCATCCGCTTGAGCGTTGCCGGCGCGATGCTATGCCAGTTCAGGGTTTTCGCCGCCACCACCATCATGATGCCCGCCAGTACCACCATCGGGATCTGCGCCATCACGGCGCTGAGGCCGGTGACCATCAGCAGCAGCACCAGCGCGGCGGCGATGGTCGAGAAACGCGAACGGGCGCGGCCCAGCTCCACGTTCACGACCGTCTGGCCTATCATCGCGCAGCCGCCAATGCCGCCATAAAATCCGCTCAGGATATTGGCAACGCCGAGAGCCCAGCATTCGCGGCGCTTGCTCGACGGAGTATCCGTGATGTCATCGACCAGACGCGCGGTCAGCAGCGACTCCATCAGCCCCACAAACGCAATGCTCAGCGCGCATGGCCAGACGATGTGCAGCGTCTCCAGGTTGAGCGGCACCAGCAGCGAGTTAAAGCCCGGCAGGCCTGGCGCCATGGGGCCTTCATCGCCGACGGTCGGCGGCATCAGCTCACACGCCCAGACGATGACGGTGACCGCGACAATCGCCACCAGCGGCGACGGCACGCTTTTGGTCACGCGCGGCAGCAGCAGCACAATGGCGAGCGTGGCGGCGAAGAGCAGCCAGACCATCTGGCTTTGTCCCCACACATGCGGCACCTGCGCCATAAATATCAGGATGCCGAGCGCGTTTACAAAACCGGTCATTACTGAGCGGGGGATGTAGCGCATCATGCGTGCGAGACCGAACAGCCCGAACAGGATCTGAATTATCCCGCCGAGGATGAGCGCCGGCAGAATGTAGCCGACGCCGTGCTGATGCACCATTGGGCCGATGACCAGCGCCACCGAACCTGCCGCCGCCGTAACCATCGCCGGGCGACCGCCCAGAATCGACATACTGAAACACAGCACGATAGACGCCACCAGGCTCACTTTCGGGTCGACGCCCGCTATCACGGAAAACGAGATAACTTCCGGGATCAGCGCAAGCGCCGTCAGGATGCCCGCCAGCGTTTCACGCATTAACAGCCGCGGTGTGCGCAGCACATGCGTTACAGAAAGCTCAGGGATAGCCCGAGCCGCATTTTGAGTATCAGACATGAGTATTTGCAGGTGTTTTATTATCAGACGCCGCCTTTTTGGGCGGCAGGGACGGGCGATGGTACAGAGCAAGGCCGCAAAACGCCAGCCTTGCGGGTCATTTCAGGCCCAGCTTGCGCGCGAGCCGGTGCAGGTTGCCAGGGTCCATCTCCAGCAGACGCGCGCATGCCGCCCAGTTATTGCCGGCAATTTGCAGGGCGCGCTGAATATAGTCGCGCTGAAACTGACGCGTGGCGTGCTGCAAATTTTCGACCGGCGGCGCGGCGGCGGCAACCTCAAGTGGCGCAGGCGCGCTACGGCCTGGCGCGAAGTGGTGCGCCAGCAGCAGTAATTCAGGGCCGCGGCTCTCGGCCTGCGCTACGATAATCGCCCGGTAGAGAGCATGTTCCAGTTCGCGGATATTGCCCGACCAGCGCTGCGCCATCAGCCATGCGCTCGCCTGCGGGCTGAGTGCGACGCGGTTCAGGCCAAATTTCAGCCGGCATTTTTCACAGAAAAATCCCGCCAGCAGCAGGATATCGTCACCGCGTTCGCGAAGCGGCGGCACATGGAGCGGAAAAACGCTCAGACGATGGTAAAGATCGGCGCGAAAGTCGCCCTGTGCTACCGCGTCGCGCAGATCGCGGTTGGTGGCGGCGACAATACGCACATCCACTCGCAGCAGTTTATCTTCGCCGACGCGCTGGATGTCGCCATATTGCAGTGCGCGCAGCAGTTTTGCCTGGAGCGTCAGCGGCAGCTCGCCCACTTCATCAAGAAACAGCGTGCCGTTATCCGCCAGTTCAAATTTACCGCGCCGGTCGTGAATGGCGCCGGTAAACGCGCCCTTAACGTGGCCGAACAGTTCGCTTTCCGCCACGCTTTCCGGCAGCGCGGCGCAGTTAACGTACACCAGCGGGTTCGCCACACGGGCAGATTGCGCATGCAGCTCGCGCGCCACCAGCTCTTTGCCGACGCCCGTTTCGCCAAGTACCAGCACATTAAGATCTGACGGCGCGACCAGGCTTATCTCTTTTTTAAGCTGCTGCATCGGCGCGGAGTCGCCAATCATTTCCAGACGCTCGTCCGGCTCCACGCCAGGCGGCAGGCGGCTCACGGGCGCGGCGGTTTTCTCCAGTTGTTCTACCAGCAAAGCGTTGTGCAGCGCGCTGCCTGCAAGGCTTGCCACCCCACGCAGTTCGTCATCGCTGTAGGCGTCAAACTGCGTCGCGTTCATCCCATCAAGCGTCAGCGCGCCGATGAGCGTCTGTCCGGAGAAGAGCGGCATGCCGACACAGGCGTGGACGTGCAGCTCCTGACGCTCCGGGATAAGCCCGTCGTACGGATCGGGCAGGTCGCTGTCGGCGGGAAAGCGCACGACGTCGCCCGCCCGCGCGATAGCCTCCAGACGCGGATGCGCCGCCAGGCTAAAACGACGGCCCATCACATCTGGCGCGAGACCGGCCGTGGCGAGCGGGCGAAACTGGCGGTTTTCGTAGCGGAGCAGGGCGGTGGCGTCGCAGCGCAGCAGGCGGTGGATGCTGTCAATCATACGGGTAAAACGGTCGCGTCCAGGCAGACCGTTTTGCATGTCGATGGCCAGTGCGGCGAGAGACTGGGCAGAGAGCGTCATGGTGTCAATTCCACAATGGAGTGTCAAATTAACAATAATGGATAATAGTCATTATGACAATCTATAAAATATAAACCATGAATAATCAGTAGGTTAAAAGTTGGCACGCTAACTGCAATACCTCTGGCATATCGATTTATTTCAGAGGAACCGTGCAATGAACATTCATGTTAAAAATAATATTTTTTGGGTTGGCCAGCGTGACTGGGAAGTGCGTGATTTTCATGGCACCGAGTACAAAACCTTAAAAGGCAGCAGTTACAACAGCTATCTCATCCGTGAAGAGAAAAATGTGCTGATCGATACGGTTGACCACAAATTCAGCCGCGACTTCGTGAATAACCTGCGCAGCGAAATTGATCTGGCGGATATCGATTACATCATTATCAACCATGCCGAAGAAGACCACGCAGGCGCGCTCTCCGAACTCATGAACTGCATCCCGGACACGCCGATTTACTGCACCGCCAACGGCATCGATTCTATCAACGGTCATCATCATCACCCGGAATGGAACTTCAACGTGGTGAAAACCGGCGACACGCTGGATATCGGCAATGGCAAAAAATTGATCTTCGTTGAAACCCCGATGCTCCACTGGCCAGACAGCATGATGACCTATATGACTGACGACGCGGTGCTCTTCAGTAACGACGCCTTTGGCCAGCACTATTGCGACGAACACCTCTTTAACGACGAAGTCGATCAGGCCGAGCTGTTTGAGCAGTGCCAGCGCTACTACGCGAATATTCTGACGCCGTTCAGCCGCCTGGTGACGCCGAAAATCACCGAGATCCTCGGCTTTAACCTGCCAGTCGATATGATTGCCACGTCACATGGCGTGGTATGGCGCGACAACCCGACGCAAATCGTTGAGCTGTATCTGAAGTGGGCGGCGGATTACCAGGAAGATCGCATCACGATTTTCTATGACACCATGTCCAACAACACCCGCCTGATGGCGGATGCCATCGCCCAGGGCATCGCGGAAATTGATCCTCGCGTGGCGGTGAAAATCTTCAATGTGGCGCGCAGCGATAAAAACGAAATTCTCACCAACGTGTTCCGCTCGAAAGGCGTGCTGGTGGGCACTTCAACCATGAACAACGTTATGATGCCGAAAATCGCAGGTCTGGTGGAAGAGATGACCGGGCTGCGTTTTCGTAACAAGCGCGCCAGCGCGTTTGGCTCCCATGGGTGGAGCGGGGGCGCGGTAGACCGGCTCTCGACCCGCCTGCAGGATGCGGGGTTTGAGATGTCGCTAAGCCTGAAGGCCAAATGGCGCCCGGATCTCGACGCGCTGGAACTCTGCCGCGAGCATGGCCGCGACATCGCACGTCAGTGGGCGCTCTCGCCACTGCCTGTTAGCGCCCAGGCGATCGCCCCAGAGAGCGGCGTGGCTTTTCAGGAGCCCGGTGAGCCAGTAGGGCAGTGCATGATCTGCACCGTCTGCCAGTGGGTCTACGACCCGGCGAAGGGTGAGCCGAATCAGGATGTCGCCCCGGGCACGCCGTGGGATGCCGTGCCGGAAAGCTTCCTCTGCCCGGAATGCGGGATCGGCAAATCGGTCTTTGAAGTCTGTGAGGGCTGAACGATGAGCGAGGAACTGATTATCATCGGCGCGGGTTTTGCCGCCCGCCAGCTGGTGCGCAACCTGCGCCAGCAGGATAAAACGCGCCCGATCCGGCTTATCGCCTCAGACAGTGGCGATGAGTACAACAAGCCCGACCTCAGTCATGTCTTCACTAACGCGCAGCGCGCCGACGACCTGACACGCCAGACGGCAGGCGACTGGGCAGAGCAAAATCATTTACTGCTACACCCGCACACGCAGGTTACAGGTATTGACGTCGCGACACGCACTGTAGAAACCAGCGCCGGACGCTTTGCCTGGCAACATCTGGTGCTTGCCACCGGCGCACAGGCTGTCTTGCCGCCGGTGAGCGGCAGCGAGCTGATGTTTACGCTCAATAGCCAGCAGGAGTATCGCCAGTGTGAGGCGGCGCTGCGCGACGCGAAACGCGTGCTGCTGCTGGGAGGCGGGCTTATCGGCACCGAGCTTGCGATGGATCTCAATCGCGCCGGTAAAAAGGTGACGCTGGTCGATACCAGCACGAGCCTGCTTTCGACCGTGCTGGTGCCGGAAATTAGCGCGCGCCTGCAAACGGTACTCGCGCAACATGGCGTGACGCTGCGGCTCAGCACCGGGCTTGCGTCGCTCGCACGTCATCACGATTCGCTGGTCGCGACGTTATCCGACGGGCATCAGGAGTGCGTTGATGCGGTCGTCTGCGCCATTGGTCTGCGCCCTGACCTGACGCTTGCACACAGCGCAGGACTGGCAACCCGGCGCGGGATCGTGGTGGATGACAGGCTTTCCACCAGTCATCCGGCTATTTATGCCCTCGGCGATTGCGCCGAGATCCGCGGACGCCTGCTGCCATTCCTGCAACCGGCGCAGTTGTGCGCCATGACGCTTGCAAAAAACCTGAGTGGCGCAGCCCAAAGCCTGACGCTGCCCGCGATGCTCGTTAAAGTGAAAACGCCGCTAATGCCGCTGCATCTTGCGGGGGATACCGCCAATCGCGGGCTGGACTGGGAGATGCGCGTTGGTCCGGGCGGTGTCATCGCGCGTGGCAGAGATGAGGAGGGCGTACTGCGGGCGTTTGTGGTGAGCGAGGATCATATGAAGCAGGCGTTTGGGCTGCTTAAAGAACTGAATGCGGGTGGAAATTAACCCTTACCCGACGCGCTGATAAGGAAAGCGGTCTTTAATGGATTTGCGGAAATAGCGCCCTTTTGAGAGGGCGCGACCCAGCGCGAGGTAAACCTGCTCCGGCACGTTCAGGTAGTGATAGACCGCGCCGCTTCGAAAGGCGATTTCCAGCACACGGCTGTCCCAGTCATAGCCGACCGAGGCGAGGCTACGGGAGATTACGTTTTCTCGTTGCATTTCGTCCTCGCGGTTGATGAATGACTGACAGTAAGTATAGCGTTGAAACGCGCCGCCCCGGCGGCGGCAGAAGAGATTTGAGGAGACTGACGATGCGTATTCCACAACATTTTATCCATACCCGCGCCACGCCGTTCTGGAATAAGGCGACCGCGCCCGCGGCGCTTTTTACCCACCACAACACCAAAACGGGCGTATATGGCCGGCTGTCCGTAATGCAGGGCGCGGTGAAATATTACGGTTTCCCTGATGGCGAGGCGAAAGAGCCGGATATGGAGGTGGTTATCGAGGCCGGGCAATTCGGCATCAGCCCGCCGCAGAAATGGCACCGCATTGAACTGCTCACCGACGATACATATTTCAATATCGATTTCTTCGCAGACCCTGACGTAACGCTACAGGGCGCGGGAATAGGGCAGGTGGTGAACACGAAGAAATAAGCCGCAAGCCACACCAGCGTGGATATCCCCAGATAAAAACCAGCCGTAATGGCTGGTTTTTTACAGTTTTAAAAAGGACAGGGAAAAGCGCTTTCGGTATGCAGGTGTAAGCATATTCCCGCCCGCGGTTGTTAAAACGATCCATGAGCAAAGCGGCTCACGGCCTTTCAGGCGACCAGTGATTTTCGATGACGTCTCTGATAGCAGGATGTTTTTCCGCTTCAGTCAGGGATAAGCAGAACCCGGGCCGGGAGAGGCGCAGATGCTCACGCGCCTGGCTCCAGCGTGTGACAACGGCGGCCAGCATTTCCAGGCCGCCGGGGTGTGCGGGCTGCCAGGCTTTTGAGCCAAAAAAGACATCACTAAAACTGTCCCATTGCTGATAAAGCTTTTGCACGGTGCCCTGCGCCAGTTGTGTGTTGTGATCTTCGGTACCATCAGGTAGCCAGCGTTCAGGGTAATCAATAATGCCCACTGAGGCATAACAGTTCGCTGCGATATAAACCAGCCCCCGTAATTGCTGAGCGCGCACCGCGGCGTCCTGAGATAAAAGTCCCGAAGCCGGATATTCCATGCCGAGGTAAATGAGGATGGCGGCGCTTTCAGTAAGCTCTGAACCATCCGCCAGGATTAACGTCGGGATCTGGACTAAGGGATTTATTTGCCTCAGTTCTTCAAGATGACTCTCTTTTTGCCATGAACTGGCTGTGCAGATCCGATATTCCACGCCGCAGGCCTTAAGCGCCATCTCAATTGCGGCAGAGCCAGAACGCGCGGTCCCGTAAAGTGTATACATGATGGGTTTTCCGGTGATGACCATAATCTGATAGTAGCAGAGCGTGTAAACCGGGACTGGCCCTGCGACAGGCCACATGCCGTAAACAGGGACTTTCCAAAGGGTTATCACATGACAGGTGCGTTATCGCTTTGTGCTGACGTGAATTCCCGATGTAACCTTTTCTCTTTTAACAGTATTTATTTTCCGCATGGCCTGCGGGCGGTGTGGTTTTCTGTTATTTGATGAACATCTTGCGCATGAATATATGGCCACTGGCGCTTATCCGTGCGCTGCGTGGTCATCGCTGGCTACGCTTTTTGGGTGGTGCCTATATTCTCTCCTCGTCCGGAAATGGTTTTACCCAGATTATTATCTTTGGCCAGCTTTTACAGTGGCAGGCTTCTCCCGCCACACTGACGATAGTTTATAGGCTTTCCATGCTATCCGTTAATCAAGCGCGCTCATCGGCAATCTTTCATGGATGCGGAGATGCAAGGACAATGACCATTAACTACCAGAACATGGGATTTCCATTTTCCCTAAAAAACGTAAAATCGCCTCGTTCGTTCTCTTCGTATTATCGCGGCTGCTGACCCCGATGAATCTGAGAGAGATAACCCATGAACAAAACGCGCACCAGAGACTGGCGAATCGCACAAAAGCATCGCAATAAATCTCGGGATGTCCACTCTGCCTTATTAACGTTTCGCGGCGAAAAAAACTGGAAGATGCTGTACACGCGGTCAGACAAATTGCTGCGGGCGACACAGTTAGGGCTTGAGTATCCACGTATTACGAATCAACAACGTGCCATGCGCGGGCTGGAAGAGTATCAGCTTACGGATGAACGTCCTTTTTATTTGCAGTCGTAATCAATGGCGCAGCCCAACGGCGGAACAGGTGTTCCGCCGTTATCCCACTCTTGCCGTGCGTTCTGCGGGTACAAGTCGAAATGCGAAAAGACCGGTGTCTGCCGATCTGCTTCACTGGGCCGACGTTATCTGTGTGATGGAGCAGAAGCATAAAAACCGTTTACTGGCGGAATATCACCGTATCATCGGCTTTAAGCCCCTGCACGTCCTTGATATTCCTGACGATTATCACTTCATGGATCCGGAACTGGTGGCACTCCTTAAAGACATCGTGCAGGAAAAACTCGGGTTAATCACTCCACCGCATGAGAGCCAGTGAGCATTTATAACTGCTAAGGTTCCTCCCACATTCTGTGCCGTCTGATAACCGGATGCCTTCAATGAAAATTCACGATTGCCTGACGTGTGGCCAGCCTATGAGTGATACACCGGATACTTAGAATTTAAATTGTGGGGGAGATGGCGTGTGTTGTGAGTATTCAGCCTTCTCTTTCTTTAATCCAGGCAATAAGCTCAGCGAGCTGCGTATCAGAAAATACTGCTATACCATGTTCATTGAGCAACGCCGCTGCAACTCCCATACCAGGCTTACGCTTACCACTAAAAGAGCCGTCATAGATAAACTGACTTCCACATGTAGGACTGCCATCAGTTAATAATGCAGCAGTACACCCAGACTCCTGGGCAGTGCGTAAGGCAAGCCAGGCTGCAAGCTGATAATGCTCAGTCACATCACTTCCTGTGCTTTCTATTATTCTGGCTTGCTCCCGCATTACGTCTTTACCATCAGCAAAAACAATCTCTGCCGGGGAACGTGGTATTGATAAGCCGGCAGCCAGCTCAGGACAGTGGACCACCAGACGTTGCTCCTTCTGCCAGCGCGCCAGCTGAGCCTGCATGGGGGCTTTCTCACTTCCGTTATAGCGCACTTTAAACCCCATCAGGCAAGCACTGACCAAAATTCTGTTTATCATTATTAAAGTAAAATTAGGGCAAAAGGATGCCTGAATTATAACAATTTATATTTATCCATTCATCCGGCTGCTAATGGATAACGCACCATAACAAAAGCCATGTCCGCTTCTGCCTTACAGCAGCCAGCCGCGAGAGCACTGCCTGGTACGAGCGGGGAGGGCGTTACGACTACGCATAAAAAAACCGCCTCACGGCGGCTTTCTACCAGGCTACGAACTCAATTGCATAATTCGGCGCATCGAACCGGAGCAGGCTTACCGTAACCCTAGACTGCGGCCACACCGCCATCGACGAAAAGCTCATGTCCGGCGACAAAGCTACTTTCGGCAGATGCAAGGAAGAGAACGGCTCGTGCTACCTCGCTCGGCTCCCCTAATCGCCCTAACGGGACGCCTTTGTTTAAAGCGTCTTCGACGCCTGGATTTGAGTCGAGATAACTTCTTATCAGAGGCGTTTCTGTTCCCCCCGGAGAAACAACATTCACGCGGATGCCTCGCTCTTTGAGATCGTTCGTCCAGCTTCGAGCGAACGAGCGCACCGCAGCCTTACTTGCGTTATATATCGACTGACCTGGCAGACCTTTACTCCCGGCGATGGAGCCGTTCAGGACCACAACCCCGCCAGCGCCCATCAACGGTAGTGCTTGCTGTACAGTAAACACGACGCCTTTCACATTGACGTTGAAGATAGCGTCAAAATGCTTACTTTCAACGGCATCGAGTTGAGCAACCTCATAAATGCCCGCGTTGGCGAATACGACATCTACCTTTTGGTGATCTTGTTGGATCCGCTTGTAAAGCCTGGCGACATCAGCCGAGTCAGTAACGTCACCCTGTACGCCAACCGCGCCGTGACCAATCTTTTTCACTGCCTCATCGAGCTGTTCTTGCCGGCGGCCCGTGATGTATACGTACGCACCTTCGATGGCGAAAAGTTTTGCCGTCGCGAAGCCGATGCCATCACTGCCCCCTGTAATCACGACAACCTTATCTTCAAAGCGTTTAGTCATTTCCCGGATCCTTAAATAAGTGGAGGATTGCTCCACTTATAATATGGAGGCATACTCCACTTAACAAGCCGCAGAGGAAAATAAAGTGAGTGATGAACCAACTCTTAGGGCGGATGCGCAGAAAAACCGTGTACTTATCCTGTCTGCCGCCGAGGAGCTATTTCTAAAAAAAGGAGCGGGGGTTGCGCTTGAAGAAGTTGCCAAAAAGGCAGGCGTCGGCATCGGTACGCTTTATCGTCGCTTCCCCACCCGTGAGGCGCTGTTCGCCGCAACCAGCAATGAACGTTTTCTGACGCTGGCCGAAAAAAGCAGGATGCGCGACGCAGAATTGAACCCTGGCGCTGCGGTGAGAATGTTTCTTGAAGAACTAGCCACCTACACGAGCACGTATCAGAGTCTTGCGGCTTCGATTGGAACGTTTATTAAATGCGGGACGCCCGGATGTAATGCCATCACAGCTGAAGGTCATCGATTACTGCAGCGTGGGCAAGAGGCTGGCACCATCCGCCGCGATGTCACTTTCGAGGATTTTATCTACGTGATAACGGCCATTTCTTTTGCAATTGAAAGTGGTCAGGCATCTCAATCTCGTATTGGTCATCTGGTTGATTTGTTCTTGAATGGCATTGCCGTAAAAGCGGTTATATAACCACTGATACTCATCACTAACATCCGCGTTGTCACAGGCTACTTTTTTGCTGCAACGCTGTCGCTCTCCCCGAAACAGCGCGCCCATAGGCCACATCAGACATTGTTGACTTAACCAGATCATAGCCCTGACGTTTACTGCTCAGAGCCCTGTTAAACAGAGCACATCGCGAACGTTTCCTTCCTGTTCAAAGCGGGTACGAATTCCCCAATATGAGCGTTCAGAAGAGACCTTTTCTGGTCAATAATGCAGCTTTTATTCCGGGACGATATTGTCATGCTCAATCCCCACCGGGACAGGAGAAGTGATGATGGTTGCCTCATATAAGCGAGAGCCAGGCTTTATTCTGCCCGGAAAGATTATGTACCCAATAGCTTCATCTGCAATAAAGGGTATGGCCTGCCTTGTCCATCAACGTCAGAACGACCAACAGTGACAAATCCATTCTGTTTATAAAAGGTAACCGCCTGAGGATTCTGTTCGTTTACGTCGAGTTCGTCAGCACCCTGCGCATCGATAGCATATCGCAAGAGGGATTTCCCAATACCTTTTCCGCGATGCTCTGCATCCACAAAGAGCATTTCAATGCGTTTTTCGCTTACCCCGATAAAACCCAGGATAGCGTCGTCACCGCTATGACGAGCAATCGTTATAGTCAGACCAGGAAAGTACGTATGCAGTAACAGAGGACGGAGCGCTTGAATATCCTGCTCTTGTAAAAAATTATGCGTAGCACGTACCGATGATTCCCAGACGTCTAACAACACGGGGTAATGAATTTGTGTCCCTTGTTCAATCGTTATCATGACTTTTCTTAACCATTAATTGACCACCCATCATCATACTAGCGGTAAGGAAGTATTTGTCACTGTGTGGGGTGCCAACGTCAGTTTCAGGGGCGTAACGAACCCGACTGGGGTTGTCGGGTCAGATATGAGCGAAAAGCGGACATATTCATGTCTATGGAATGGCTAACCGCGCAAATCAAATCGAGATTTTTCAAAATCGCGGTATACCTCTTGATTCGTGAAGGCAGGAAATGTGGCTTTCTGGGCTGCTGATTTTACCGCTTCGCAATATGCTTTATCACCGTCGCTAGTTGATATTTTTAAAGCCATGCCATTCTGCGCAAATTCTATATGCAACCTACATTTCTTTCCTTCCCAGATTTGTGGTTCAGCAATTTTTGCATTTATCGCTGCTCTGATAGCCCGCGCTTGCGCCCCCCATTCATCATGATCACCCCATTTGCCAGAACCGCAACTAGCCGTTGCAGTAGTTTTATGGCATACGGAAGGTTTTAATGGCGTGCAACCTGTTACCAGACTGGCCACAAATGCCAGCATAAAAAGTTTCATTAGCATTTCATTTGTCCTCACTCCTTTCACCCTTATTCCATTAAATTCGTCATGAATATTGATATATTATTTTGCCATTACGGGCATATTTTCAACTGCCTTTTCTGGCGATGACGAAGTCGTGATTAAGCTTTTACTGACTCCCTATTGATAACCTCAAGCAACTTTTAAATGTCTGCTTATGACACGAAGCGGACATGCAGTCGTGGCAAGGTCCGCTATGAGCGAGGTGCGGAAGTAGCCACTTTTGTGGTCTGCTCAAATTGACTACACAAACAGGTGTAATTCAATGTACGTGGAACTAAAACGTGTATGCCTACTTTCTAACTTCCTGCTCTTTCAGGTCTGTGTGCATGACACGACCGCGTGAGCCTAAAACATCTGGCTCGTTGATGATAAAATTGACATAGAGATCAGTCAATTAAATTATGTACATTATGAACCATTGACGGCGTTCATAATTCTGTATAGAGTGATCGCACACCCCACAGAGTTAATAGACTAAAATTATGGAACTTATCGATTGTCCTTCCGAAGCTGTTCGTAACATTGTCTACTGGTATGATGAAATTAAAAAGTATCCAGAACATGAAATGACAGAGCGTTTGAGTTTTGTACGGTGTTGGTATGCATGCTATGTTAATATGAAGTGGTATTTCGCTCCGAGCAAATATATTGGCTACAAAGACATTGATTTTGATTCATATCTTGTGGCTGATGACCTTGATGGTAAGAAAACTGAGCGCGTTCTCCAGCGATTCCGCCAGGCACCAAATAAAGCACAATTATCTGAAATTCACGAAGTTATGGAAGAAGTTTTTTTCCATGCAAATCGTACGCTTCACATAAACGCCAAGATTTTTATATTGCCAACCGGAGATGATGATGGCATCAATCTTACGACAACAGAAAGACAGACTGTTACTGCTATAGTTAATATGGTTGAATCTTTACCATCAGAAGTTCAGAACGAAGTTATTCGACAATTATCCTGTTAAATTGTGAATTATTTAGCCGTCACCATAATTTATGAATCGCAAGGGATAATCTAAATAAGTGGTCCTAATACCGCTACGCTTTTGTCAGTCCATGTTTTCTACCTGGGAACGGACTGACGGTATCCATAAGGTGACGGACTTTTTTCAACAATTGCCACATTGAGAGGTGCTGATAATTGTGGGTTATCGTGTCATGCAGCACTTGCCATAGCCGCTCTGACCTCCCCCACCGCTTAGTACGTTCAGTTCTTAGCAATGTCCGCTCCTGGCACGAAGCGGACCGCCTAAAGCGCCGCGAGGTCTGCTTTGAGCGAACAGCGGAAGTTTGCAGATATACTCGTATCATTCACTGGAAATGTGGTTACACCATGTTTTAACAGAAGGAGAACCCATCCTTTTTGAAATATTGTTTCAGCGTTTAGCATGTGATTCTGTCACGTTGAAATATCATTTGTGAATCAAAGAAATTTTGACTCATTAGGATAATGTCTCGCGTAATCTCTGATTGCGGTCAGTAACGGTACCAGTGCTTTTTCGGATGCACTCAATTCACATTCAACCCGCGGCGGTTGTGCTAAGAAGTCTGTCCTCAAGATAAGCTCATCGCTTTCTGGCAAGGAGTTTAAATTTAAAAGGTCATATTAAAATTAATTGCCGCGTCGTCTTCGGCGCGATATATGGGAAAATTTTTTTTCAGCATGTTGTTCAGCTAATATATCTGCTGTCAGCGAGGAAGCGGTGTTGCGGCTATCATTCATTTTCACAGGCGACAAAAAGATAGCAACCTAATCGATTGTAATAGCTTCAGATTGATTCAATTATATATAAATAAATTCGTATTTCACGATGTAAGTTCCTGTTTTATTTACACGCGCTGTTACCCATACACCTGTCATTCCTTGCTTACGGTGGTTGCGCAGAAATTCTTTGTTTGTACAAAGCTGTATCCATCTGGTGGTGTTCTGATCTTTTAACCAGATACCTGCTTCACAATGCCCATACTTACCTATCGATGGCCCTGGGAAGACAATCTCATATTCGGATTGATAGCCAATGATTTTATCTGGGAAGAGATAAACATACACATCGTAACAGTTTAAGCTCAATACAAACCCCAGGCAAAAACCGCCAAAGAATGCATTACAAAGATACTTTAATGTTTTGTTAAAAGTGCGAAGATAAACAGCGCGTATAAAAGATAAGCTTCCAATCAATGCGCCAAAAGAAATATACGTTATCCATTCAGGCACCGACTTTTGTAAAACCGTCTTACTGGAGATACTTGATGCCCACGCCATATACAAGAACCATCCACCCATAATGATGCACATCATGGTTATAATGGACCATTTCCTATATTTATTTTCAAAGTAATAAGTTTTATTCATTATTATATTTTTGTGGGTATCAAAAGGTAAAGCTGGCTTTGCTACGTAAGGCTATTTTAACTTATCAATTTTAATATGTCTCCTGTTTCTACTTGAATTTTAAACTGCCGCTTCTGGCACGAAGCAGCCTTAAGCACATTCAGGCTACGCTTTCGCTGCTCACAGTTGAAAAACAGAGAGAGGGAATTCCCCTCTCTTTCCTCATGTGTCACATCTTCGCCTGCGCTATTAATAAGAAAAAGGGGAACGGTGCTGCGCTTCGGTGAGAAATTGCGCCGCATCTTCACCGGCGGCAGTGTACAGCGGGCTATTTGGATCGTTAGCGGCCGTAAAAATGGCTTGTGCCACATCGTCGGCGTGCGTGACGGGCGACTGAGAATTGCCAGCCATCTCGATAAACGCATTCACCATTGCTCCATAGGCAGGATCGTCTCGCCCGCCAAAATATGCCCGTGCATTTTCGCCAAACTTTGTTTCGGGCGAACGCCCTGGTAACACCACATGAACGCGAATACCGAAAGGCCTGACTTCGATGGCTAATGATTCGCTCCATGCATTCAACGCCGCTTTGCTGGCACGATAAACGCCAATCAGCGGCATGGCTTTGGTGGTCACGGATGAAGAAACGTTAATGATGACCCCGGATTTTTTCTCTCTCATCAGTGGGAGAAACGCCTGCGTTAACGAGAGTGTGCCCAGGACATTGGTGTTCATTAATTGCTGCGCCGTCGCCAGGGGCGTCAGTTCAACGGGGACAGGTGCGCCCAGGCCTGCATTATTGACCAGCAGGTCAATCGCGCCCGCGTTTTCCACCACACGGGTAATACTCTCCTCTGACGTGATATCCAGCGGCAATACTTTCAGTCTGTCGCTTTCAGGAAAAAGGGTCGCATCAGGCGTTCTCATTGTGGCAATCACGTCCCACCCTTTGGCTAAAAAAAGGTTTGCTGTTGCCAGTCCAAAACCTGAAGAGCATCCGGTAATCAGTGCAGTCGGCATGGTAAATCCTCGCTGTTGGTCAGAGCAGCAATCATAGTTCTCCATGCCTGGACAATATATAATCAAAAATCCACTTATATTGAGAGAGAGTCCAGTGTCAGATCCGTTAACCGATATTGTTGCGTTACTCAACCCAAGGCCAACGCATGCAAAACTCGTGGAGGGGGCGGGTAAGTGGCGTATTGTCCGGGAGTCGTCGGGAGAGGCTTTTTACTGTGCGGTTTTGCAGGGAGAATGCCTGATGCGTATTAATGGTAAAGCTCCCATACTGCTTGTTGCCGGTGATTTTGTTCTGATACCGGCAACGTACACGTTTGAGAACACCAATGCGGGCAGTTCTCCGCCCGCAGACATGACGATGCCAGCCTTCGCTGGGGACGGACACGTAAGAATTGGTTCAACAACCGGGCCCGCTGAACTTCTCATGTATGTGGGGCACTGTGAATTCGACACGCCGGACAAACCACTTATCGTCGCTTTACTCCCCAACGAGATCCTGATTAAAGGGCAACGGCGTTTCGTCACGCTGTTTGAACTTCTGCTGGACGAAAGCCGGACCCGGCGACCGGGGCGCGACGCAGTATTGATGCAGCTTTTGCAACTGTTACTGATTGAAGCGTTGCGCAGCGATCCTGAACTGTCGAAAACGGCAGGCATCCTCAGGGGGTTACAACATGAAAAGATCGCCACAGCGCTGCATCTTATTCATGAAAACCCCGGCGCTGACTGGCAAATCGCGCGGCTTGCCCGTGACTGCGCAATGTCCCGCTCCTCTTTTTTTGCCATATTCAGCGAGACAGTCGGCATGTCACCTATGCAATACCTGCTCTTCTGGCGAATGTCGCTCGCCAGAAAAGCCCTGGTAAGCGGCACAGATAAAATCGAGCAGATTGCCTTTCGAACAGGATATCAGTCTGCGAGTGCGTTTAACGTCGCATTCACGAAATACACAGGCATGCCGCCGGGCGAGTTTCGACGCCGCAATGCAAATGACGAGGCTGCCAGGAAGAGAATGGGGGCGTCAGGCTCTCTCTAAAAGTGAAGGGCCCGAACGGCAGAAACTCTTATTTTTCAAGCGCAGCAAGGATAGCGGCTTCCATTTTCTCCGGGGAGGTGAGAGGTGCAAAACGCTGTAGCGGCTTGCCGTCGCGTCCGATAAGGAACTTAGTGAAGTTCCACATAATGCGCCCACCCAGTATGCCGGGCAACTGGCCTTTCAGGTAACGAAACACAGCGTGCGTGGTGGGGCCGTTGACCTCCACTTTATCAAACATCGGAAAGCTCACGCCGTAGTTGATGTAACAGGTCTGCGCAATGTCGTCGGCCCCGCCGGGCTCTTGCTTGCCGAACTGATTGCAGGGGAAACCAAGCACCACCAGCCCCTGCGCGGCGTACTTGTTGTAGAGCATTTCAAGGCCCGCGTATTGCGGGGTAAAACCGCAATGGCTGGCAGTATTAACCACCAGCACCAGCTTACCCGCATAGTCGGCCATAGCGATGCGCTGACCCTGCAGGCTGGTGGCAGTAAGTTCATGAAAAGTCGTCATATCAGAAACCTCAAAGCAGAGCCTTTTTCAGGCGTTATGGATGACAGGTGCCTGTCTTTAACACGTCGGCTTCTGGCACAGCGCCACCCTTTACGTTTAAACACTACATCGATATGCAAAAATACTATGCACGGTAATAGAGGCTGTGCCCGGCAATCCTCCAACTCTTACCGCTGCGAATGCGTAAACATCGCTATCGGGAATGCGTTATTCCCCACAGCAAAGCTTATGCGGGTTAACCAGGCGGGCAGGCAGGAAGGGTGGTTTTACCTCTATTAAAATGGGGCCCGCAGGCCCCATGCTGTTTTCATCGATAGTGATGAAAGATTATTCAGGCAGCGCGTAAACCACTACCTGGTCACCGACCTGGTCCTTCAGGATAGTATTACCGCCGGCGACAAATGCCACATACTGGCGGCCTTTGTACTCATAGACCGACGGGTTCGCTACCGCAGGCGCCTCAACCTGATCGGACCACAACTCTTCGCCGCTATCAACGGAATAGGCGCGTACTTTGGCATCCATTGAGGCGCCGATAAAGATCACCCCGCCCGCCGTGATGGCCGGACCGCCGATGGTGGGAGAGCCCCAACTTTCCGGCATAAAGAAGCCGTACTGCTGCGATGCGCCAACCGGACGACGCCATTTCACCTCACCCGTGTGCATATCAAGCGCCACGATTTCACCAAACGGCGGCTGCCAGCATGGCATACCCAGCCAGTTGTTCGCGACCAGCAGACGCATGCCGTACGGCGCGCCTTCCTGCGGGGCAAAGCCGTTTTCGTTGCCAGCGCTTTTATCCGCTTTATCGTAATCTTCGCGGCTATAGAGCTTCACGTACTGCACGATATGTGAGGTGTTGACGATAGCGATCTGTTTCTTCGGATCGAACGCCACGCCTCCCCACTGGACGCCACCCGCGCTGTCCGGGTAGGTCAGTGCGCCTTCCCCTTTGGTGGTGGGCGGTGTGTACATTCCCTCGTAGGTGAGATTATCCCACAGACGAGAGCACTGACCGGCACCGACGATATCCGCGAGCTTCCAGATCTCCGGCTTTTTGGACTGATCGAGTAGCGGGGCTGGCCGGGTCGGGAAGGGTTGCGTTGGCGAAAGGACTTCTCCCTTCACCGAGCCATCGCCCTGCGGAACAGGACGCTCTTCAATAGGCCACACATCCTCGCCGGTCAGGCGGTTAACCACAAACAGGAAGCCCTGCTTGGTCGCCTGCACAAGCGCCGGGATCGCTTTGCCGTTGACCGTGATATCCATCAGCGTCGGCGCAGAGTTAATATCATAATCCCACACGTCGTGATGCACCCACTGGCGAGACCAGACCACTTTACCCGTGTTGATATCAAGCGCAGTGGTCGAGGTGCCGAGCGGAATCGCTTTTACACGATTGCCGCCCCAGTAGTTGGGGGAGGGAGATGAAACCGGCAGGTAAACCAGACCATTCGCCTCGTCAGCGGACATGTGCGTCCAGACGTTGGCCGTACCCGTCTGTTTGCGGATCTCTTCCGGAATAGCCTCGAAGGTCCATTCACGTTCGCCCGTCTGCGCGTTGATTGAAAATATGGTGCCCGGAGGCGCTTCTGCATAGGCCCAGTCTTTACCAGCCCAGCCGACAAGCAGATGGTTACCGACCACGGTAGGCGGCTGCAGTATAGAGAGCGGGAATTTGGCGTTAATAGTATTCCACTGGTTTACATTCAGCACGCCGTTGTCTGCAAAGCCGGTACACGGTTTGCCTGAATCGGCGTCCAGCGCGAACAGCTTGCCATCCACGGTGCCTAAATAGACGATTTTTTGACAGGCTTCACCAGCCACTGGGTTTTTTGCCTGCCAGTAGGAGACGCCACGGTTTTTCAGCACCGGCTGCGTCAGAGCTTTGCGCGATGATTTGGTGTCATAGTGCCACTTCTCTTTCCCGGTGCCCGGATCCAGGGCAATCAGGCGATCGAAAGGCGTGCCGATGTAGATCGTGTCGTTAGCAAAAATGGGCGTTGCCGACCAGACGGTCGCGGGCGTATCGCCTTTACCATCCGAGACGTCACCGGTATGAAATTCCCACACTTTGGTGAGTTTCCCAACGTTTTCCGGCGTGATTTGGGTCAGGGGGCTGTATTTCTGTGCGTTAAGCTGCCCGTGAAAGCTATCCCAGGTGGCAGAAGAGGGAACGAGTGGCGTTGCCGGCTGGCTGGCTGACGCGACGTTCTGTCCGTCTGCTTTGTCGGGTGAGGCATCATCGGTGGTTTTTGTGGTTCCTGGCGCCTGCTGATCGGCGGCGTCCACATTAAGTTCTTCCTGCGTGCCCTGCGAGGCTTCAGCAGCTTTATCTTCAGCCTGTAACGTAAACGGAGCTATTAACAGCGCCAGCGCCACCAGACTCAGTTTCATGGAAGGCGAGTGTTTATCATTATGCACGGGTGGCTCCTCAGGCGTTGACGTGTTGATTGTGGCGTGCGGAATTGCTGCTTAGTGCAATCAGACCAACCAGGCCGACGACCATGGCCGCCGTAATGATGTACTGGTGAAGCAGCGCAGCGGCAAAACCACTACCAAACAACACCACGAGGGTGACAATAATCAGGAAAATGCGCGGCCCGCGGCGGGAGGCGGCACGTAAAAGAAAAGTGAGTATGGCCAGCACCGCGCAGGCGATAGCGACACCCAGTGCTCCAATGGTGCCCGTGACGCCTGTCAGTGGCGTGAGCCAGGCATATAATGCCACAGCGAAACCGATGACCGCGGCCAGCAGAAGCAATATGCTGCCGACGCGTGAGGGTTGAGAATGCAACATACCAGGAAGTCCCCTTCAAAAATGAAAATGTGCCAATAAATGACGTCCGTGGTTTATGCGGCTGCCACTTGCGTGGGTTAAAGCCAGAGAGGCGAGGTGGAAAACAGCGGCATAGTTCACTGAACGCAACTGAGTATAGAAGAAGGTTTTTAATAATGAGGTGAAGTTATATCGCGGGAAAATCAGAAAGCTTCCGCCTGAGGCCGTAATGATACGGCGTAAGGGCATTAGGTTTGCGCCAATAAATCATGGCAGGCCGCTCTGAAACGTTGCCTTTCTGAATGACTATAATGCCTGCTTTATTTCTCCATCAGGCTATCGACGACCGAGGAAAATGAAGCGGGTCATTTGTGGCTCAACCTGTAAAAGCGTTTAAGAAATCTCCGCTGAATTTCATGTATTGCCGGATAATCACGTGCGGGAGATGAAAAAATGCCGCCATAGCTGGCGGCACGGGAGTATTAGCGTATCAGATGCAGGAAGTGCAGATGTTTTTCATACTGATCCAGAATGTCGTTAATAAGCTGTTCCTGATTCCAGCCCATCACGTCATAATTCTGCCCCCCCTCCTTGAGGTAAACTTCTGCACGATAATATCTGTGTTGCTCAGCCTGCTGCTCATCGGTATCAATAGCCGCCAGAGCGAACGTCGGGGAGTTGTAACCCCGCAGCCTGACTTCATAGAGGAAATTCATTTCATTGCCTAAATCGACCTCAAGGCGAATACGATCGTCTGCGTCATCGCTGATTTTGCTTTGCGTCCCTTGCTTATTCAGCTCCTCCTGAACCAGCGTCATGGCCGGTTTGATAACCTCATCCATAAAGCGTTTAACCAGTGAGCGTTTTGGCAAATAGGCAATGTTGCGCAGCCTGCGCTGCCACGGGATAGGATTGCGGGCAGCCGTCGGCGCGATAGTCGCCATACTCAAGCTCTCGCGCTTGGTTAAATCACGACGCAACGCTTTGAGAAGCCCGTAAATGGAGACAAGCAGGATCATGGAAAATGGAAGCGCGCTGGCGATGGTAACGGTCTGCAAGGCGCTAAGCCCACCTGCGATGAGCAGGGCAATCGCCACAATCCCCATTAACGAGGCCCAGAAAATGCGCTGCCAGACGGGCGTGTTAGTGACGCCGCCGGAAGCCAGCGTGTCGACAACCATCGCACCCGAATCGGCGGAAGTTACAAAGAAAACGATGACCATCGCCATGGCAATAAACGACAGCACAGAAGAGAACGGGAAGTGCTCAAGGAAATTGAACAGCGCCAGCGCCACATCCTGCTGAACCGTATTCGCGAGATCGGTCGCGCCCTGGTTCATGATGAGGTAAATGGCACTGTTACCAAAAACGGTCATCCACATCAGCGTGAAGCCCGCCGGGACAAATAATACCCCGGTTACAAATTCACGAATGGTCCTGCCGCGGGAGACGCGAGCGATAAACATACCGACAAAGGGAGACCACGACAGCCACCACCCCCAATACAGCAATGTCCAGCCGCCCAGCCAGTTGCTGGATTTGGGCTCATAAGCGTAAAGGTTAAATGTCTTGCTCACCATTTCAGAGAGATAGCCGCCCGTATTTTCCACGAAGGATTTCAGGAGCAGCACGGTTGGCCCCAGGAACAGCACCAGGGCCAGCAGTAAAACGGCCAGACCCAGATTAAGCTCGGACAGGATGCGGATGCCTTTATCTAACCCTGACACCACGGAAATGGTCGCAAGCCCGGTGATAACCACGATCAGGATGACCTGTACCGTTTCACTAATGGGAACCCCAAAAAGATGATTGAGCCCGGCGTTTACCTGCAACACCCCATACCCTAACGAGGTCGCGACCCCAAAAACGGTGCCGATAACAGCAAAAATATCCACCGCGTGGCCTATCGGCCCATAAATTTTATCGCCGATGATAGGGTAGAGCGCTGAACGCAACGTCAGCGGCAGGCCGTGTCGATAGCTAAAAAAGGCCAGGATCAACGCAACAATGGCATAGATAGCCCAGGCATGAAGTCCCCAGTGGAAGAATGTCAGCCGCATCGCCTCCTTGGCTGCGGTGATAGTTTCAGGCGTCCCTACCGGTGGAGAAAGGTAGTGCATGACCGGCTCTGCCACACCGAAGAACATCAGGCCTATCCCCATACCCGCTGAGAAAAGCATGGCGAACCAGGAGTGATAGCTGAAATCGGGCTGGGCGTGATCGGGGCCGAGCTTAATATCGCCGTAGCGTGATAAACCAAGAAACGTGACGCTCAATAAGATCAGCGCAACAGCGAGAATATAAAACCAGCTGGCGTTGGTGAATATTTGCTGCTGCAACAATTTAAAATTTTTGTCGGCAACGTCCGGGAAGATTGCTGCAAAGGCAACAAGAAGGAAAATTAACAAAGCAGATGTATAAAATACCGCTTTGTTAATCTTGCTTTGAGACTGCTTTGGGATAGCGTTATTTTCACTCATATTTTATGTATTCCATTGAAGCTTAAACCGCTCTGGATGAGAGGGATGAACTCTTTCAGGGTAGCAAATTTACGCGGCTTATGCAGTCGCTAATGCTCGCTTCTGGAACCACCCAGACAAGGTGAGCTGGCTTCTCGCCAGCCTGGCCCGCGACCAAATATATCGCCAGCAGCATTGACCCCGTTTCTCCCCCTTTTTGCACATCCTCCCACTTTCGTCATTTCTGTGGTCTCAAGCCCTTCATCTATACTGACTATTACCGTAGTCATTTGCATATGCGCCCACGCAAAATTAATGACCAGGCGCCTGTGGGTCTTATGGTCATCAGAAGAGTCGCATGCAAAAAAGTCAATCTGAAGGCGATTTGCCTGAGCGGCGGTAGTCGCTATGTTTAGCACGCCTGGTGTGCAAGCCCGCATATGCATTCAGAGGCG
The DNA here is from genome assembly GCF_001277255.1 of Cronobacter condimenti 1330. Lineage (NCBI taxonomy): Bacteria > Pseudomonadati > Pseudomonadota > Gammaproteobacteria > Enterobacterales > Enterobacteriaceae > Cronobacter > Cronobacter condimenti. Next base: position 2,874,105 of record NZ_CP012264.1, on the reverse strand, counting down.
CACTGGCTGCAAAAATCCTTGTGGCATTGCAGGAGGCGACTAAACGTTTTAAGGAAACGCTTGTAAATGACGTGACCGTATTAATGCGTTAAATAAAAAGAGTGTGCCTGTAAAGGATTAAAAAACCTTCATTTAACCTGGAGATAACCAATGAAAATCACCGATTTCGTTTATTCCGCCTTAATTGGTCTTGTCGCCAGCTGCCGTTCCATGACGCCGATGGCGGCTATCGCTGCAGCACGCATTAAAAGGCGCGATACACCCGGCAGTCTCTTACTGCTGGACCGTCCGCTATTCAAATACGGCGCGTTAGCGATGGGTGTCGGTGAACTCTTTGGCGACAAGATGAAGTCAGCGCCAGACCGCACCGTGTTTTTGGGCTTATCTGCACGCGTGGCCAGTGCAGGGATTGCAGGCGCTGCGCTGGCACCCAGCGGAAAGGAAAAAACTGGGGCAGCGATCGCGGTCTCTGCCGCGGTGTCACTTGCCTATGCAACGCTTGCGGCACGCAAAAAAGCCGTGGCAAGAATGGGGCAGACCCGAAGTGGCCTGATTGAAGATGCGCTCATCGTCGCTGCCGGAGCCGCCGTGGTCTTCTTCGCAACGCGCTCAAAGCGCAGTTGAACACGCTCAGTCCTTAAAGGGTGATCTCGCGAAGCGTTCATGAAGGTGTCGGTGGCTGCCCTGGCGCAGAGCGGACTGATGCCAGACCAGAGCGCAAAGCGGGCGTCGCCATTGTTCTCACCGGGATGAAAGCACCAGTAAAAAGGGTGTATTAATCAACGCGCAGGAGGCCCAGTGAGTGACAAAAATGAACCAGAGAATGGGGATATAAATCGCTTTGAGCTTGCCTGAGAAGGTCATGGCGACCTGATTCAGTGAAATGAAACGGCGGGAGTATTGATAGCGCTCCTCTGAGTGCGGATGATTGCTGGTATATCCTGTCAGCGTCCTTTTACGACCCTTACCAGAAGCCAAATCGCAGGCATAAAAAAACCAACCGTTAAGGTTGGTTTTTTTGGGATTTTTTGGTCGGCACGAGAGGATTTGAACCTCCGACCCCTGACACCCCATGACAGTGCGCTACCAGGCTGCGCTACGTGCCGACGTGGAGGCTTATACTACCCGTTTTCACGCTGATTGCAAGCGACGCCCCATTGAGTGATTTATAATTAATCAATCAGTTAGCGATGAACCGTTTTTCATCCGTCAGCACCTGCAACAGCAGGCTGAGCTGCGGTTTATCCTCATTCATCCGCTCGCCGCGCAGGTCGTACATCCGGTAGTTGCCGTTGTTGTCCAGCACCAGCGTCATCTGCGGCGTCGTGACGGCCAGCGTGTTGTTATCGGCGCTCACCACCCAGTTATTGCGGCGGGCAGGGGAGAAGAGATCTTCGCCCTGTGAATATTCATTCGCGGGTGTACGCACATGCAACAGGCGCTGCATCAGAGTGGTCATTACGTCCTGATGATCGCTCAGTTTAGTGACGCGCTGCGCAGGCGTGCCCGGCCAATGAATAACCAGCGGTACCTGAATTCGCGCGCGATCCCAGCCGAAGCTATCCTGCTGCTTGCCGAGCGGAACGCCGCGGCCTGCGGTGATAACCACCACGGTATTATCCAGCTTGCCGCTTGCTTTGAGCGCATTCAGCACGCGGGCGATTTGCGCGTCAACATTACCGGCAGCGCGGGCGTAACGGCGCGCGAAGGCAGCCTGTTGCGTCTCTTCATCGATCGTTGTGCCATTAAAGGACACCCACGAGAACCAGCGGTTATCTTCGGAGGCGTATTTATTCAGCCAGTTTACCCACTGTGAGGCGGTCTGCTCGTCGCTTTGCGGCTGCGCGGTTGGCAGCGAGAAGTCAGACAGCAGCGCCTGGCGGTAGAGCGAACTGCGGAAACCGTCAGAAGCAAACAGGCCCAGCTGATAGCCTTGCTGATTGAGCGCTGTAATCAGCGCAGCCGGAATACGTGCGGCCAGCACGCCATCCATGTAGCCCGGTGAAATGCCGTAGAAGAGGCCGAATATGCCGTTGTCCGCGAGATTCCCCGAGCTGAAATGCTGGGTGAAATTCACATTGTCATGCGCGAACTGCGCAAGCGCCGGCATCTGCTTCTCAAAGCGCGAATAGTTCAGGCCGTCTACCGTGATAAACAGAACATTATGGCCTGAGCCCATATCGCCGTAACGCAGATCACTCAACGGATATTGCACGCTGACCGCTTCCGGATCGCCCTGTTCCACCAGTCTGCGCTGATACTCCTGCGCATCCAGCAGACCATGTTTTTCCAGAAAACGGCGCGCTGTCATCGGGTACGAGAGCGGCAGATTGGCACGCTGCATCGTGACCGGGCGATAGAAATTGGCATCAGCCCAGATATACATCACATGTGTGGTGACAAACGACGCGAAAAAGAGTGCCGCCACCGGGCGCGCGTAACGACGGCGACGCGTCAGGCTGCGCAGCTTCTGCCAGCTCCAGGTGGCGAACAGCATCTCGATAAGCAAAATCACCGGCACAGCGATAAACATCAACTGCCAGTCACGGGCCATTTCGCTTTGATCGGGGTTGATAACGACCTGCCAGACCACCGGATTAATATGCAAGTGGAAGCGGGTAAAGACTTCGCTGTCGACCAGTAACAGCGTCATCCCGACGGTCGCAAGTATCGCCGACAGGAACCGCATCAGGCGCTGCGACATCACGATAAACGTGAGCGGGAAGAGGATCAGCAGATAGGCGGCAAACACCAGAAAGCTAAAGTGGCCCACCAGGCTTACATAAGAGTAAACCCGGCCCGTCAGGGTCGTGGGCCAGTCGGCAATAAACAGATAGCGGCTACCAAGGACAATGGACAGCAGAATATTGAACAGGGCGAACCAGTGCCCCCAGCTAATCATCTGGGAGACTTTTTCACGGTAGCGCTGACGGTTAGTCACCATAGCTTTTTAACGTTCTTCCTTAATGCGCGTTGTCATCGCGAACGGAGGATTGCAACGCATCCGCGAAGGAGCGCGCCAGCGTTTTGCGCTGCGCGGGAGCCACGCTGTTATTGATGAGATTGGTGACCATATTCCCAAGCACCATCAGGGAAAGGTCAGTCGGCGCTTTGTGCTTTGACAGCACGTTCGCCAGTTCAGTCAGTAATTCTTCAACGCGTTCGTCACTATAGCGGGATACTTGTGGCATAACTCAACATCGGTTTGTTCAGGAAAGTCCAACATCTTACCGTAGCAGTGGCTTTATTTCCGCATTTTTATCAGCGGTTGCGCCGGACGGCGGGCAGTGGTTGAATACGGCCCTGCCCAACAGGAGAGTTTATCATGAGTCTGGATATCAACCAGATTGCCTTGCATCAGTTAATTAAGCGCGATGAGCAGAATCTGGAGCTTATCCTGCGCGACTCGCTGCTTGAACCAGGCAATACCGTCACGGAAATGATGGCCGAGCTGCATCGCGTCTACAGCGCGAAAAGCAAAGCTTACGGCCTTTTTAACGAAGAGAGCGAGCTTGCCGAGGCGCTGCGCCAGTGCCGTCGCGGTGATGACGATTTCCTGGCGTTCAGCCGCGCGGCCACGGGCCGTCTGCGCGACGAGCTGGCGAAATACCCGTTCGCGGACGGCGGTATCGTGCTGTTTTGCCATTATCGTTATCTGGCAGTGGAATACCTGCTGGTGGCGGTGCTGAATAACTTAAGCAGCATGCGCGTCAATGAGCAGCTCGATATCAGCGCCACGCACTATCTGGACATCAACCATGCCGACATCGTGGCGCGCATCGATTTAACCGAATGGGAAACCAACCCGGAGTCGACGCGCTACTTAACCTTCCTGAAGGGAAGGGTCGGGCGCAAGGTTGCCGATTTCTTTATGGATTTCCTGGGCGCGAGCGTCGGGCTTGACACCAAAGCGCAAAACCGTGGTCTGCTGCAGGCGCTGGACGATTTCACTGCCGAAGCGCAGCTTGATAAAGCCGAGCGCCAGAACGTGCGTGCGCAGGTCTACAGCTACTGCAACGAACAGTTGCAGGCGGGCGAAGAGATTGCGCTCTCTGAACTCTCAAAAGAGCTGCCGAATTTCGGTGAGAAAAGCTTCCAGGAGTTTACGGCGGAGCAGGGCTATGAGCTGGAAGAGACCTTCCCGGCGGACCGCAGCACCCTGCGTCAGTTGACCAAATACGCCGGCAGCGGCGGCGGACTGACGATTAATTTCGACGCCCTGCTGCTGGGCGAGCGCATTTTCTGGGACCCGGCAACCGACACGCTCACCATCAAAGGCACGCCGCCGAACCTGCGCGATCAGCTGCAGCGCCGCCTGTCCGGCAAATAAGCGTTAGATGCGAAAAAGGGCGGAATATCCGCCCTTATTTTTTTGAGCCTGAATGACAGGCAAAAAAAACGCCGCTTAGCGCGGCGTTTTTTCCTTCATCGCAATTACGCGCGAACGAAGTCGATGTGCTGCAGTTTCGGTTTGTACGGGTGACGCTGTACAGCCTGAACTTTTACTTTAACTTCTTTGCCATCGATAGCCAGAGTCAGCACTTCGCTGTAGAACTCCGGTTTTGCCTGCATGTTCATCAGCTTGTCGTGATCCAGTTCGATTGCAACCGGAGCTTCGGTGCCACCGTAGATGATAGCCGGGAACTTGTTGGCGTGACGCAGGCGGCGGCTCGCACCCTTACCCTGCTCTTTACGTACTTCAGCGTTAATAGTAAACATTGACATCTCTCTTAATAAAGAAGCCTGTTACAGGCGACCCAGCAACAGGCGAATGACTGGCTTTGCGGATGCAAAAGCGGGCGGCATTATAGCCATTTGAGCGCGCACGGGCAATGAAAACTGCCGCTAACCGCGTAATTCATTGGCGCGACGGAAGCGGCCGTTATAGTCGAATACTTTTTCACGCACCTGCCAGTACTGGCCTTTCAGGCGCGCGACCACGAAATCCGGGTGACGCAAGAGCGCCTGTTGCGCCACGATATCATTGACAGTTATCCAGCGCAGCGGCACACCCGGCGTGCGCGTATGCGGGCGGATAAACAGCTGTTCAAACGCGGTGCGCTGCGCGGGGGTGTGCAGGCGGAAACGCTCGCTAACGTCCGCGCCGTCTTCGTCATAATACGTGACCTTGAGCCATTCGCCTTTCTCATCGGCGCCCGGTTGTAACTGCATCCCGCCACAGCGTAATACCAGCGAATCTTTGAGCTTCAGCGCCGCTTTCAGCATATCGTCCGGATCGACCAGGATCTCGTTGCATCCACGGCAGCGCCGGGCGGCGATATCATTTTCCGCGTTGCAGTGCGGGCAGTTTTTGAAGCGGAAACGGTAATCGCACTGTTCGCGGTGGCCGTCGTCATCCTCAAACCAGCCCTGACAGCGGCGGCCAAAATGCTCAATCAGCGTGCCGTCGGCGGTGGTTTTGCCCCAGAAGGTATTGGCGAAACCGCAGGCGGGGCAGAAAACCTGCACCGGCACATTGTCGCTTTTCCCCTTCGGTGCGCCCACTTCCGGTGCGTAGAGATCGTGCGGGTTGCCGGCATAATCCAGGACCAAACAATCCGTTTTACCGGGCGACAGCCGCAGCCCGCGCCCGACAATCTGCTGATACAGGCTGACGGATTCCGTTGGGCGCAGGATCGCGATTAAATCCACGTGGGGGGCGTCAAAGCCGGTGGTGAGTACCGCCACGTTCACCAGAAAGCGCAGTTGCTGGGCTTTGAACGCGTCGATAATGGCGTCGCGCTCGCGCCCTGGCGTCTCACCGGTAATGAGCGCGGCTTCGCCTGCCGGCAGCAGACCGGTAATTTCCCTTGCGTGCTCGACGGTCGCGGCGAAAATCATGACGCCGCGGCGGTCGGCGGCAAACTCCACTATCTGGCTGACGATATGCGGCGTGATGCGCCGCTGTTGTTTCAGCTCGCGGTTGAGGTCAGTCTCGCTGAATAGCCCGTTGCTCTGGGCCTGGAGACGGCTGAAGTCATATTGCACCACCGGCATATCGAGGCGTTCCGGCGGCGTCAGGTAGCCGTGTTTAATCATGTAGCGCAGCGGAAGCTCATAGATGCAGTCGCGAAAGAGCGCCTTCTCGTCGCCGCGCACCATGCCGTGGTAGTGGAACTGGTAAATCCAGCCTTTGCCGAGGCGAAATGGCGTGGCGGTCAGCCCCAGCAGCCGCAGGCGCGGGTTTTGTTTGCGCAGATGCGTAAGGATTTGCTGATACTGACTGTCGTCGTCATCGCTGATGCGATGGCACTCATCGACAATCACCAGCGAAAATTCGCCCTGAAAATGGTCCAGGTTGCGCGCCACCGACTGCACGCTGCCGAACACCACTTTGCCGTGGCTCTCTTTACGCGCAAGCCCCGCGGCGTAGATATCGGCCTCAAGCCCCAGCGCCAGATATTTGGCATGGTTTTGCGCGACCAGCTCTTTAACGTGGGCAAGCACCAGGACGCGGCCGCGCGCAAGCCGTGCGAGCTCGGCGATAACCAGACTTTTGCCGGCACCGGTCGGCAGGACGATTGCCGCAGGCGCATCGTGGCGGCGGAAATGATTCAGGGTGGCATCCACCGCTTCACGCTGATAGGGACGTAGAGTAAAAGACATGGGCCTGCCAGAAATAAGGATCACGCTAATATTATGCCACGAATCAATTTCATCTTGTGAGCGGGCCATTGCCCGTTATACTGACCGCTCTGATTCCGCTTCATGAATGTTGACGGGCGCTTTGCCCGCCCCGCGTCGGAACTGCACCAACAACAGGCTTATAAACGTAATGCGACTTGATAAATTTATCGCCCAGCAGCTTGGCGTCAGCCGCGCTATTGCTTCCCGTGAGATTCGCGCCAGCCGGGTAACCGTGAATGGCGACATTGTAAGAGACAGTGCTTTTAAACTGCTGGCGGACCACGAGGTTGAGTATGACGGCAATCCGCTGACTCAGCAGAACGGCCCGCGCTATTTTATGCTCAATAAACCGCAGGGCTATGTCTGCTCCACTGACGATCCGGATCATCCGACGGTACTCTATTTTCTTGACGAACCGGTCGCGCATAAGCTGCATGCGGCAGGGCGTCTTGATATCGACACCACCGGACTGGTGCTGATGACCGACGATGGTCAGTGGTCGCACCGTATCACCTCGCCGCGCCACCACTGTGAAAAAACCTATCTTGTGACGCTGGAATCGCCAGTCGCGGACGACACCGCAGCGCTGTTCGAAAAAGGCATACAGCTGCATAACGAAAAAGATCTCACCAAACCAGCGCAGCTTGAGTTGATCACCCCAACGGAAGTACGCCTGACTATCAGTGAAGGGCGCTATCATCAGGTGAAGCGCATGTTTGCAGCGGTGGGTAACCATGTGGTCGGCCTGCATCGCGAGCGCATCGGGGGTATTGAACTGGATCCTGAGCTTGCACCTGGCGAATACCGCCCGTTAACCGAAGACGAAATTGCCAGCGTTGGCATGCCGTCACGCTAATTTCAGGAGCTTATTGTGACCACCAGGCAGAATTCTTCACTGGGTATTGTGTTTATTCTTGGCCTGCTGGCCATGCTGATGCCGCTCTCTATCGATATGTACCTGCCGGCGCTGCCGGTTATCGCAAGCGAGTTTGGCGTCGAAGCGGGCAGCGCGCAGATGACGCTCAGCACCTACATTCTGGGCTTTGCTATCGGGCAGCTTTTTTATGGCCCGATGGCGGACAGTCTGGGGCGCAAGCCGGTTATTCTTGGCGGGACGCTGATTTTCGCGGTGGCCGCCATCGCATGCGCGCTGGCGCAAACCATCGATCAGCTCATTTATATGCGTCTCCTGCACGGGCTTTCTGCGGCGGCGGCAAGCGTAGTCATCAACGCCCTGATGCGCGATATCTACCCGAAGGAAGAGTTCTCGCGCATGATGTCCTTCGTGATGCTGGTGACGACTATCGCGCCGTTACTTGCGCCAATCGCAGGTGGGGCAGTGCTCGTCTGGTTTAACTGGCACGTTATCTTCTGGATCCTGGCGGTCCTTGCACTGCTGGCCTGCGCGATGATTTTCTTTCTGATTCGCGAAACGCTGCCGGTAGAACGCCGCCAGAAATTTCACATTCGCACCACGCTTGGCAACTTCGCAACCCTGTTTCGCCACAAGCGCGTGCTGAGCTATATGCTGGCGAGCGGTTTTAGTTTCGCGGGCATGTTCTCGTTCTTAAGCGCCGGGCCGTTTGTTTATATTGAGCTAAACCATGTGTCGCCCCAGCACTTCGGCTACTACTTTGCGCTGAATATCGTGTTCCTGTTCATGATGACGATTATTAACAGCCGCTTTGTACGTCGCATCGGGGCGCTGAAGATGTTCCGCGCAGGGCTGTTTATTCAGTTCGTGATGGCGGTGTGGCTGGTGGTCAGCGCGCAATTTGGCGTTGGCTTCTGGGCGCTGGTGTTGGGCATCGCCGTCTTTGTGGGGTGTGTCTCGCTGGTCGCCTCGAACGCGATGGCGGTCATTCTCGATGAGTTTCCGCACATGGCGGGCACCGCGTCGTCGCTTGCCGGGACATTCCGCTTCGGCATTGGGGCTATCATGGGCGCGCTGCTGTCGATGGCGACGTTTAACTCCGCCTGGCCCATGCTGCTTTCTATTTTCTTCTGCGCCACCTGCTCGATCCTCTTCTATTTCTACGCCAGTCGTCCTCGCCGCCGTCCGGCGTAATCCTTTGGGGGTAATTTTTACCCCCTTATCGTCTGCCTCTGGCCGTATCACTACAGCGCGCGTTACACGCTTATTTGTTTCGCGAATGTAAAAGTAAAGCGTGTAAAAAGTCACAGCCTTGTATTAAAAAAGGTTGTGTCTGAACGCAGAACAGAGTACATATAGCGCCAAAATGCGAGCCAACGCACAAAATAACCGCCTCGCTGGTGAGTAAATAACCTGCTCTGGCACGCAATGAAACCGTTTTCTTTGTTGACATGATCACTTTTTGTCAACTTGTGTTATTGTTTGTGTGAATGACTTGTAAAATTTATGTTTCCGGGGACACTATCTTGAATACGCTACAACTCTCAATCGTTCATCGTTTGCCGCAGAGCTATCGGTGGAGTACGGGTTTTGCCGGTTCAAAAGTTGAACCGATTCCGCATGCCGGACAGCAGTGCGATAACTGCCTGGTGGGTCTGCGCCTCCTGAGCCCGGACGGTGAAAAAGCCTGGCCGGTAATGCAGAAGCTAAGCCAGGCCCTGAGCGATATCTCAGTGGATTGTTCTGTGCTGGAGTGCGAAGGCGAGCCGTGCTTGTTTGTGAACCATCAGGACGAGTTCGCGGCGACCTGTCGGCTCAAAAATTTTGGCGTAGCCATCGCTGAGCCGTTTTCTGGCCAGAACCCTTTCTGAACGTTAGCGCAGCGTTAACAGCTCGCGCGTATACGCCTCACGCGGGGCGGCGAAAATCGTCTGACAGTCGCCCTGCTCAATGACTTCCCCCTGACGTAACACCACCACCTGATGACACAGCGAACGCACAACCTGTAGATCATGACTGATAAACAGATAAGCGAGCTGGTGTTCCTGCTGTAACTTTTTCAGAAGCGCCAGGATCTGCGCCTGTACGGTGCGATCAAGCGATGACGTGGGTTCGTCCAGAATAAGCAATTCAGGCTTCAGGATAAGCGCCCGCGCGATCGCGATGCGCTGACGCTGCCCCCCGGAAAATTCGGCCGGATAGCGATGGCGCGTGTGGGGATCGAGTCCCACTTCACGCATCGCCTCGATAACCTGCGCCTCGCGCTGCGAGGCGGTCAGCGACGGCTGATGAACCCGCAGCCCTTCGGCAATAATGCTTTGCACATCAAGACGCGGATTTAGTGAAGAGTTCGGGTCCTGAAACACCACCTGAATACGCCGGCGCAGGGGCAACAGGGCGCGGCGGTTAAGCTGATGCAACGGCTGCCCCTCAAAGTAAATCTCACCCTCCGAAGCAATGAGGCGCAGCAGCGCAAGCCCGGAGGTGCTTTTACCTGAACCCGATTCGCCTACCAGTCCCAGGCTTTCACCCGCCCGCAGGGTAAAACTTAAGCCTTTTAACGCAGGGTGATAACCTGAAACGCGCCGCAGCAGCCCGTGTCGCTTTGCGAAAGTGACACGCAGATTACGCACCTCCAGCAGCGGGGCGGCAGAAGGTGGCAGCGGCACCGGATCGCCGTCCGGCTCCGCGTTAATAAGACGACGGGTGTAATCATGCGCCGGGGCGGCGAAGAGCGACGCGGCGCGGTTTTGCTCCACGCAGCGCCCGTTTTGCATAACCGCCACATTATCCGCAAGCCGCTTCACAATGTTCAGGTTATGGGTAATAAACAGCAGCCCCATATTGAGCTCGCGCTTAAGCTCCGCCAGCAATTGCAGGATTTGTGCCTGGACCGTGACGTCCAGCGCCGTGGTCGGCTCATCGGCAATAAGCAGGGCCGGGCGCGTAAGCAGCGCCATCGCAATCATCACGCGCTGGCGTTCGCCTCCGGAAAGCTGGTGCGGGAAGTCATTCAGCCGCTGCGCCGCATTACGGATGCCAACGCGCTCAAGACAAGTCACTATTTCAGCACGCGCAGGTTCCCGGCGCATGCCGCGATGGAGCGAAAGGACTTCGTAAAGCTGCTTTTCGATATTGTGCAACGGATTCAAAGAAACCATCGGCTCCTGAAAAATCATCGCTATCTGGTTGCCGCGCACGGCGCGCAGCTCACGCTCGCTGGCATTCAGCAATGAGCGGCCCTGAAACATGATATCGCCTTGCGGGTAGACCACGGGCGGGGAAGGGAGCAGGCGTAGCACAGAGAGTGCGGTAACACTTTTACCGGAGCCGGATTCACCCACGAGCGCCAGGGTTTCGCCTGCCTCAATGGCCAGCGATACAGAATCCACCACCTGACGTTCAACGCCCTGCTGGCGAAACGCGACAGAGAGATTGTCGATGGAGAGCAGAGGATGCGCCATATCAGATAGCCTTACTGGGGTCGAAGGCGTCGCGGACCGCTTCACCAATAAAAATTAACAACGACAGCAGGACCGCCAGTGAAAAGAAAGCGGTCAGGCCAAGCCACGGCGCTTCCAGATTATTTTTGCCTTGCAGCAACAGCTCGCCAAGCGACGGTGATCCAATCGGCAGCCCGAAGCCCAGGAAATCCAGCTCCGTCAGCACAGTAATTGACCCGCAGAGAATAAAGGGCAGGAACGTGAGCGTCGCCACCATCGCATTGGGCAGCATATGACGCCAGATAATCGCCCGATCGCTGACGCCCAGCGCCTGGGCGGCGCGGATATAGTCAAAGTTGCGCGTACGCAGAAACTCGGCGCGCACGACGCCGACCAGCGTCATCCAGCCAAACAGCACCGTTATCAGCAGCAGCCACCAGAAACTGGGCTGCACCACGCTTGAGAGAATAATGATAAGAAACAGCGTCGGCATGCCGGACCAGATTTCAATAAAACGCTGGCCAAAGAGATCGATTCTGCCGCCGTAATAGCCCTGTACCGCGCCGACAGTAATACCTATAACGCTTGAGCATATCGTCAGCATTAACCCGAATAGCAGTGAAATACGCGTGCCGTAGAGGATACGCGCCAGCACGTCGCCGCCGTTGGCGTCGGTGCCAAGCCAGTTTTGCGCTGACGGCGGGGCAGGGAAGGGCTTATCCGAAGCAAAATTTATCGCAGTGCCGCTAAAGCGTACCGGCGCCCAGAGCACCCAGCCTTTGTCTTCCAGCCGCTGTTGCAGCCAGGGGTCCTGATATTCGGCGGGCGTGGCGAGCGGGCCGCCGAAGTCGCTTTCACTGTAGTCGGTCACTAAGGGGAAGTACCAGCGGTCCTGGTAATGCACCAGCAGCGGTTTGTCGTTGGCGATAAGCTCGGAAAAGAGACTCAACACCACAATGATGGCCAGTATCCACAGCGACCAGTAGCCGCGCCGGTTATGGCGAAACCGCGCCCAGCGCGCCTGGTTCACTGGCTTCAATCCCCTCATTCGCGCCTCTCGAAATCAATGCGTGGGTCCACCAGCGTATAGGTAATATCGCTCAGAATATTCAGCAGCAGACCGACCAGGGTAAAAATATAGAGGGTGCCGAACATCACCGGGTAATCGCGGGAGACGGTTGCCTCATAGCCCAACAACCCAAGGCCGCTCAGTGAGAAAATGACTTCGATCAGCACCGATCCGGTAAAGAACATGCTGATAAACGTTGCCGGGAAACCCGCGATCACCAGTAGCATGGCGTTGCGAAAGACATGACGCCAGAGGATCTGCTGTTCACCAAGCCCTTTGGCGCGTGCGGTCACCACATACTGTTTGCGGATTTCATCAAGAAACGTATTACGGGTAAGAATGGTCAATGTGGCGAAGCCGCCAATGACCGTTGCCAGCACCGGCAGCGTAATATGCCAGAGGTAGTCGGTAATTTTCTGATACCACGGCAGCGAATCAAAGTTGGTTGAAACCAGGCCGCGCAACGGGAATAGATCAAGCCAGGTGCCGCCTGCGAAAACGACAATCAATAAAATGGCGAAGAGAAAGGACGGAACGGCATAGCCGGTTATAATCGCCACGCTGCTCCAGACATCGAAGCGGCTGCCGCTGGCCACCGCCTTGCGAATGCCAAGCGGAATCGACACCAGATAAATAATCAGCGTGCTCCATAGCCCAAGCGTTATCGACACCGGCAGGCTGTTTTTTATCAGAGAGATGACCGAGGCACTGCGAAATAAACTGTTGCCGAAATCGAAACGTGCATAATCCCAGAGCATTTTCAGGTAGCGCTCATGGAGTGGTTTGTCGAACCCGTAGCGATGGGTGATTTCGGCGACCACTTCCGGATCCAGCCCGCGTGCGCCGCGGTAGTGGTTTTCATTGACGTTGACCACACCCGTTTGCGCGCGGCCCGTGCCCTGCATTCCCCCGCCCTGAACACCGGGCACGCCGCCGCCATTACCAAACTGAATAGCGGCGAGCGCCTGATCCACCGGCCCACCTGGCGCTATCTGGACAATAAAAAAGTTAATCGTGATGATGGCCCAGAGCGTTGGGATCAGCAGCAATAAACGACGAAGCAGATAAGCGCCCATAACTTTCCTCAGCGCCGCGCTTCTGGCAGGGTGGCGGCTTTGTTGACGTCATACCACCACGTATCAAAACCGATGGTATAGAGAGGGCGCGTGGCCGGGCGCGAGAATTTGTTCCACATCGCGACACGATCCGCCGCCGCGTACCACATAGGGAGCATGTAGTAGTTCCATGTCAGCACGCGGTCGAGCGCGCGGCCCAGCGGCAGGAGCTTTTTCTGATTGCCCTGGTTGGCGATAATCTGCGCAATCAGTTTATCCACTGCCGGGTTTTGCACACCCGGTGTATTCCAGCTAGAGTCGATATAGTCTGACGCCCAGCTTATCTGAAGCCCCGTATCAGGCCAGGGAGAAGCCCTGTATACACGCGGCATCATGTCGAAATCGCGCTTGCGCAGCCGGTTATTCAGCTGTGAATTATCGACCTGTCGGATGGTCATGGTGATGCCAAGCCGCGCCAGGCTGTGCTGGAAGGGGAGCACCCACTGGTTATTTCCCTCCGAACCAAGCAGCAATTCAAACGTAAACGGTTTACCGGTAGCCGCGTTAACCAGCCGGTTGTTTTTAAGCTCCCAGCCCGCGTCTTTCAGGAGCGCCAGCGCTTTCATGAGATTATCGCGATCGAAGCCATCACCGCGAGAGACCGGCGGCGTATAAATTGAGGTGAAAACTTCCGGCGGCACCTCTTTTTTCAGGGGCGCGAGGAGGGTGAGTTCATCGGCGTCCGGGTAGTGACGCGCAGCGTACTCGGTATTAAGGAAATAGCTGTCCGGACGACGCCAGGCGTTGTAGAACAGCACTTTATTCATCCATTCAAAATCAAAGACGAGTGAAATGGCCTCGCGCACGCGGCGGTCAGCGAAGAAGGTACGCTGCGTATTAAACGCAAGCCAGCGGGCGTCCTGCGCCGTGGTTTTTTCAAATGTTTCTTTGACAATATACCCACGTGCGAAGTTATTACCGGTATAGCGCGTCGCCCAGTTTTTGGGGCTGGTTTCGGTACGAAAATCATAGGCACCCGCTTTGAAGGCTTCGAAAGCGACATTGTCATCGAGATAATAATCGTAGCGAATGGTATCAAAGTTCCAGCGGCCGCGATTGACCGGCAGGTTTTCAGCCCAGTAATCTTTCACGCGGGAATACACAATGTATTGCCCCATGCGCCATTGGGTGACGCGGTAAGGGCCGTTGGCAAGCGGCGGCGAAGAGAGCGGATCGCTAAGCTTATGGTCGCGCCAGAATTTCTCCGGCATTATCGGCAACGTCAGCAGGCCCAGCATATTTTCTTTGCCGGGCTGCCCGAGTTCAATGCGCACCGTCAGCGGCGCGATGGCTTTCACTGTCGTGCCTTTATAATAGAGACGAAACTGCGGCACGCCTTCTGTCATGAATTTATGAAAGGTAAACGCCACATCTTTGGCGGTAATGGGTGAGCCGTCGTGATTGCGCGCCTGCGGATTGATAGTCACTTCCGCCCAGGAAAAATCATCCGGATAGCGGATCATCTCGGCAATCAGCGGGTAATAGCTGCCGGGCTCGTCATCGGAATTGGTAAAGAGCGTATCGTAGAGCGTTTCGGTGCGTACGCCAGGGTTACCGCGCAGCGCGTAGAGATTAAAGTTATCGAAAGTGCCGAGTGCCGCGAGCGTAATGCTGCCGCCTTTTGGGGCTGCCGGGTTGACGTAATCGAAGTGGTTAAAGTTAACGACATATTTCGGCTCCCCGAGCACCGCCAGGGAGTAACTTTCATGGATAGTTTGCGCCTGGCAAACAGCGCTGAACATCACTAACAGCAAAACGAACGCGCGTGCAATCATTGGGATGGTGTGTCCTTCTCCGGCGTCCAGGTGGGCGCGCTAACAGCATGGCTGCATAATAAGGGAGGCGCGCGCGATTGTGAAATAGCCCTGCGTTATGCGTCAGCTTCCGTCATGCTCGCCGGCAATTCACTCGCGCGTACCGGGCGACTAAAATAATAGCCCTGTAAAAAATTCACGCCGCGCACGCTCAACCATTTCGCCTGCTCAAGCGTTTCGACGCCTTCGGCGACAGTCGCCATATTCAGCCGTTTTGCGAGGCTTATCACCGCGTCCAGCACCGGCGAGGTGATGGTTTCGGTACCGATCGCATTCACAAAGCCGCGATCGATTTTCAGGTAATCGAGCGTGAAGCGCTCAAGATAAATAAGGGCGCTGTGGCCGGTACCGAAATCATCGACGGCGATCTCATAACCCTGCTGGTGGAGCCATTCGAAAAGATCAATCGCTTCTTCTTCGCGGATCATGTCGCGTTCGGTTATCTCCAGTACCAGCTGAAAATACTCCGGCGGCAGCGAGGCGTGGAATTTCTGAATGTCCATTTTGAACTGCGGGGAGTGCAGGTGGCCAGGCGCGATGTTAATCCCGAGCTTGGCGCCAGGCGGTAGCGATTGCTGCAGGCGCGGCACGTCCTGCGCGATAAGCTTAAACAGATGACGGGTGAGCGGGACGATAAGCCCTTGCGCTTCGGCAAAACTGATAAAGGCATCGGGTGGGATCATACCCGCCGCCGGATGCTCCCAGCGCATCAGCGCCTCTACACCACGGATCTGTCGCGTCGCGGCGTCTACCACGGGCTGATAGACCACATAAAATTGATTGCGCTTCATGGCGCTGACGACCTCCCGCCCGGAGCGCGCGCGAAGCGCCAGCAAGATTACGGCGAGCACGCCGCCCAGCACGCCGATCAGTAAGCCCAGCAGCAGCGCCAGATGGCGGTCTTCAGCAGGCATGGTATCGCCGTACAGATAGAGCTTTAGTGGATAACCCTGCACGCTTTCGCTGTGCAATGGGGCGGCGGGCAGCTCTTCAGGCGTCAGCGCCTTGCCGGTAAAAGTCGTCAGCGCGAGATCTTTAGCGACGAGCGCCAGGCCATTGAGATCGTTCTGGCGCGCGGTATAGATAAGATAAGGGGTGAGATTAACGTTTAACGTTGTCACGATCCCGCGGCCTTTCATCAGCGGGTTACCAAACCACATTACGATTGACGGTTTATCCGGCATCATCGGCGTGCCGGAAATAATGCTGATATCTACGGCGTGGTGAGTGTTGATATCGGGTGCGAGCGCATGTAGCGCCAGCCGCATCTTGCCGGTGGCCGACGAGCAATACGCTACGCCGTCCCTCACCAGCAAAAAGGCGCGCACGTTAACATTAAAAGCCGCGCGTGAGGTGAGTTCCGACGACACCGCACCGCATTCGGCGAGCGTTAGCGGTTGTAGCGCGTCGGCTGAGGCTTTTAACTGCGCAAAATAGGTGTCGAGATAATGGTGGATATCATGTGCCAGCAGATCGTACTGGTTTTCCCGTTGCTGATGCAGCCAGCCCCGCGTGGCGAACGTAACAACCAGGGTCAGGAGCAGACCCACAGCAAGGCCAACAAGAACGATTTTTCGGGGAGTAGACAGGGTTGGTGCAAAAGGGGGACGGGATAACATCCTTTTCAGTTCCTGTGCGAACAACGAGCGTGAGGTGAGCTTACCAGACAATACCGGAGAAGGTGAGGGGAAACGGCGCCACGGGCGCGCAGGCAAAAAAAACGCTGCATAAGCAGCGTTTTTTATCTTTCAGCACAGACAATCAAGGGAAATCGTCACGCTGAGAATTAACTCCGGCTCAGGACGCGGCGCGCTTCGTTATAGCGCTTCTTCCAGTACGGTTCGTCCAGGTTTGAGATCATCACGCCGCTGCGTGTTGATGCATGAACAAACTGATTATTACCGAGGTAAATGCCCACGTGGCGGCCTGTAGAGCCTGCGCGGAACAGAACCAGATCGCCGGTACGCAGGTGGGTGCGGTCAACCGGTTTACCCATTTCCTGCTGCTCATAGGTTGAGCGCGGCAGTTCTAAACCAAACTGTTCACGGAAAGTTCGCTGCACAAAACCAGAACAATCGATGCCGGTTTTGGTGCTGCCGCCGAGGCGATAGCGTACGCCTTTCCAGTCAGCGTATTGATCCATAATGCGGGATTTTACATCCAGCGTACGAACCATCTGTTCAAATTCATCCTGAGAGGCTTGCAGTAACAGCCCGTCGTTTTCACCTACTGCATGCGTCTCAGAATGCATGTTTTTTGCGGTATTTGTAGAGCTACATGCTGACAGCAAAACTGCCACAGCGACTGCGGGGATAGCCCGCATGATATATCTCAAAATTGGTTGAGATTTGACCATTTCGTTTGTTTTCCCTTGAAGTCCTTAACGATAAAAATCGTTATAAAAAAAGCTAAACGTGCCGAGACTAATGAGCTCTGGGGGGTAAGACAATTCCTGGTTAGCTAAATTGTGTGTTGGTGCACACTTTTATTTGCATTACCAATAAATGCGCTTAAACCGCAAAACGCTCCCGAGATTACCTGAACAAACCCCATATGGCGAGTGGTTTTATTTATTTTTTTATAAGAAATTGTAATGGTCAGGAACTGTAAAGACAGGCAAGGCGTGCGGTTCAGAAACTGTTGTAAAAATAGGCAAGCGCTTCATTTTAATGACGAATGTGTGAAAGTGTTACGAAAAGCGTTTGACGCAAAAAGGAGAAAAAATAAACAGGGACGCTTAACGATCCCTGTTGGTGATATTTTTAATCTATTAATTAATTGTTATGGAGTTGTTGTTTTTTTTGCCGGGTAAATGATGATTAAGCCAGGAAATAATTATATCGCTAAGCGGTGTTAATAAAATCCATGGCAGACCAATAAAAATGATTGACAAAGAGCCAACAGCTATATCCGTAAACCAGTGCGCGCCAATCATCATGCGTGGCAGAGCGAAAACGCAGAATATCAACATGCCCCAGGCAAAAGCCTTACTGCCGAAATAACGCCACATAAATCCAGCAAATATCAGTAGCATCATTCCGTGATCGCCCGGGAAACTGTCCGTCGAGGCGTCTTTCGTGGAAATACCCACCACCTTGCTTACGCGCAGGCTGTCTTCAAACGTCAGCGTCGGGCTTGGACGAGATACCGGCAGCAAGTGCCCAAGCTGATTTAGCACGACGGCGGAAAGCAGCATCACGACACCCATAATAATAATATGACGACGTCCCGGCGGTGTGGCGGCGCGCCAGTACCAGAGCAGCAGCAGGCCCATTGCCAGCAGCGAACAGCTGTCAAACGCGCGGTTATTGGTTATCGCAAGGAACCATAAAAAGCTGTGGCTGGCCGCGGCAAGGTGATTAAAAAAGTGGAATATCCCGGCATCGAGGGAGAACCAGGCACCGGTCTGCGCCGGCGGATACCAGGAAAGAAAGAGGGCAGCGCCTGCAAGATTAAGCAGCAGGATCGCAAGAATACGGGTATTGATCATGGCGGTTTGGTTTTTCACAAAAGGGTAACGTTAAAGCGATTCATCTAAACGAAGCTTCAACAAGGCCGATTGTAGGGCATTCCAGTCGGCTTCTGCGGCAGTAATAAGCTCGATTCGGCTGTCCGGCGGCGGCGCGTTCTGGGTCTCGATATGCAAATCCTGGCCCTGGCGGTTAATGCGCACCAGCCCTTCGGGAATACGCAGCACGCCTTTTACGCGCTCCGCTGGCGCCAGCCGCGCCCACTCCAGCACGCCAATCGTATCGAATACCGTGTCGCCATCGAAAATCCAGCCGCAGGCGTGATGGCCCTGTCCGCTGTTCAGGCTGCGTCGCCAGCGTTGATTGCCCGGCAGGCTCAGCGCCGCCAGTCCGCTGCGCGCAGCGTGAGAATGCGCGTGATGAGCGCTTGCCGGTAATTCACGCAGGTTCAGACGCGGTTTATCAAGAAGAGAAAGGTCAATCTCGCCCTGGGTGGCGAAAACCAGTTCCCGGTCGGCGGCAAACTCGTCGCGCCAGGCATGCAGCGCCGCAAGGCTTTGCGCATCGCTGCGGTCCTGCTTATTCGCAACGATGATATCCGCGGCGGCGAGCTGATCGCGGAAATTCTCATTAGTGACATATTTTTCATCCTGCAACTGACGCGGGTCGAGCAGGCAGAGCGTTGCACGAAGATCAATATAGGGATCATAAACCGCTGAAGTGAGCATATCCAGAATCTGCTTCGGATGACCAAGCCCGGTTGGCTCAATCAGCAGGCGGTCCGGCTTGCCCTGTCGCAGCAGCGTATTGAGACCAACCTGCATCGGCAGGCCATTGACGCAGCACATGCAACCGCCAGGGATCTCTTTTAACAGCGCGCCGCTGTCCGCCATTAGCGCACCGTCAATGCCCACTTCGCCGAATTCATTCACCAGCACCGCCCACTTTTCCGCCGGATCTTTATGCGCCAGCAGATGACGGATGGTGGTGGTTTTGCCGCTGCCAAGAAAGCCGGTAATAAGGTTAGTAAGGGTCACGAGCGCTCCTGATAAATATCTGGCGAAAATAAATCATCAGGCTTCATTCTGGATAAAAATGGCGGGGATGAGAAGGGGGAACGCGGACGGACAGACGCCGCGTCCGCGTTAAAGGCATTCAGGGTTAAAAATTAACGTCTTGCGAGGCGCGCGACCGCTTCTTTCGCGCCCAGGCGACAGAGCGACTGCCAGGCGGCGTGCAGCGTATGAATGAACAGTGGGTGCTGCGGCAGTTCTTCACCGAACACTTCTTTGAGCGTCAACAGTGCGCTGACGCGCTCCTCTTCGCTGCTGGACTGCACAAGCGTTGCAATTTTGTCTGCGAGCGGGTCACGCACATCAATCGGCTGACCGTTATCATCGAGGCCGCTTACATAGCGCATCCAGCCCGCCACGCCCAGCGCCAGCAGCGACCATTCACCACCGTTTTGTAAATGCCAGCGTACAGAGTCCAGCATGCGCTGCGGCAGTTTCTGACTTCCATCCATAGCGATTTGCCAGGTGCGGTGCTTAAGCGATGGATTGGCGAAGCGTGCAATGAGGCTGTCGGCGTAGCCGGTCAGATCCACACCGGTAATACGCAGCGTTGGTGCCTGTTCACGCAGCATCAGCTGGCGGGCAGCGTCGCGAAAATGCGTGTCGTTCATGCAGTCGCTAATGTGCTGATAGCCCGCCAGGTAGCCAAGATAGGCGAGGAAAGAGTGGCTGCCATTGAGCATGCGCAGTTTCATTTGCTCCCAGGGAAGCACGTCGTCGACCATCTGCACGCCGGCATCTTCCCAGGCAGGACGGCCCGCAACGAAATTATCTTCGATGACCCACTGGATAAACGGCTCGCAGCTAATGGCGCATGGATCGGCCACACCCAGCGTGTCGGCTATCTCCTGCAGCGATTCGGGGGTGGCCGCAGGTACAATCCTGTCGACCATGGTGCCCGGGAAGGTCACGTTCTCGGCTATCCATTCGGCCAGGGCCGGATCGCGCTGGTGCGCCATGCCGAGTACCGCTTCGCGCACCACATGACCGTTATCGGGAATGTTATCGCAGGAAAGCACGGTAAAAGCGGCATGCCCACGTGCACGCCGGCGGTGCAGCGCTTCAACCAGCAGGCCAGGCGCAGAGTGCGGCGCATGGGGGTTTTCAAGATCGTGTGCGATACGGCTGTTTTGCGTATCGAGGTGGCCGGTCGCAGGATCGATGCAATAGCCTTTTTCGGTAATGGTTAACGAGACAATAGCGACCTGCGGCTCGCAGAATTTTTCAATGATCGCCTCCATACCGTCGAGCTTCGCGTTGAGGCATTCATTCACAGCGCCAATAATAATAGGCTGATTGCCCTCAGCACCTTTTTCCAGCACGGTATAAAGATGATCCTGGGCGCGCAGCGCGCTCATCAGTTCATCCCCGCTGAACAGGCTGATTTCGCAGATGCCCCAGTCGCCGCCGTTCTGATTAAGCACCCGATCGGTCAGCAGCGCCTGGTGCGCGCGGTGAAACGCGCCGAAACCGAAATGCACAATGCGCGTTTGCAGCGCGCGGCGATCGTAGCCCGGGCGTTTGACAGAAGCAGGCAGCGTGGCGGAAGCGATATTATTCATTTCTCACATATCCTGATAACCATTATTTAACAAAGCCAGTGTAAAGTTATATGACAGCAAATTGAATTGGTATGCCGTAAATATCCGGGGATTGTGAGCTGGATCAACACAGAGTGGCGTGTGGTTTGACGCCCCTGGTTAAACATGTATGGTAGTCATCATGAGTTATCGCAATATTGGTATAACAACTTTTTAAGGAGAGGGCGATGGAACAAACCTGGCGTTGGTATGGGCCAAACGATCCGGTATCGCTGGATGACATCAGACAAGCCGGGGCCACCGGTATCGTCACTGCGCTACACCATATTCCAAATGGCGAGGTATGGCCGGTAGAAGAGATCAAAAAACGTCAGGCGGAGCTTGCGCAAAAAGGGCTTACCTGGTCCGTCGTGGAAAGTATCCCGGTCCATGAAGACATCAAAACCCATACCGGTGAATACGATCTCTACATTGCCCGTTACCAGCAGAGCATCCGCAACCTCGCGGTCTGCGGCATCGATACCGTCTGCTACAACTTTATGCCCATCCTCGACTGGACGCGTACCGATCTTGAATACACGCTGCCGGATGGCTCTAAGGCGCTGCGTTTTGATCAGATTGCTTTCGCGGCCTTTGAACTGCACATCTTAAAGCGCGACGGTGCGCGCAATGATTATACCGAGGATGAGCAGCGCCAGGCGCAGGATTATTTCCACGCCATGAGCGAGGCGCAAATCGAGACGCTGACGCGCAACATTATTGCGGGCCTGCCGGGGGCGGAAGAGGGTTACACCCTGGATCAATTCCGTGCGCGGCTTGCCGAATACGACCCTATTGATAAAGCCGCGCTGCGGGAAAATATGGCGTATTTCCTGAAGGCTATCGTGCCGGTTGCCGAAGAAGCCGGCGTGCGCCTGGCGGTCCACCCGGACGATCCGCCGCGTCCCATCCTTGGCCTGCCGCGTATTGTTTCGACGATTGAAGATATGCTGTGGCTGAAAGAAACGGTCGACAGTATTTATAACGGTTTCACCATGTGCACTGGCTCGTATGGCGTGCGTGCGGATAACGATCTGGTGCGAATGGTCGAGACGTTCGCCGATCGCATTCACTTCACGCACCTGCGCGCGACCTGTCGTGAAGCGAACCCGAAAACCTTCCATGAGGCGGCGCATCTGTATGGCGATGTCGATATGGTGGCAGTAGTAAAAGCGATTCTGACGGAAGAGCAGCGCCGTAAAAAAGCAGGCGATCTGCGCCCAATCCCATTCCGCCCGGATCACGGTCATCAGATGCTGGACGATCTGCGCAAGAAAACGAACCCTGGCTATTCGGCGATTGGCCGTCTTAAAGGGCTCGCCGAAGTCCGTGGCATCGAGCTGGCGCTGAAAAAAGTGTTGTTCCCGGATTTGCTGTAATCTGAAGCTTGTATTGGCGATATAAAAAAGCCCCGCACTGGCGGGGCTTTTGACGTTCAGGGAAGAGATTACTCGGCGCGGCCCATGTAGCGGCGCTCAGCGATATGCACGCGGATTTTCTCGCCTGCGCTCAGGTATTCCGGCACCTGAATCACAACGCCTGAGGAGAGCGTCGCCGGCTTGGAGCGGGCGCTTGCGGACGCACCTTTAATGCCCGGCGCCGTTTCGACAATTTCCAGATCCACCGTTTGCGGCAGCTCCAGCGCGAGAAGTTGTCCGTCCCAGGTCAGCACCTGCATATCCGGCATACCGCCTTCCGGCATAAACAGCAGCTCTTCTTCAATCTGATCTTTCGTAAAGGTGTACGGCGTATAGTCTTCTTTATCCATGAAGACATATTCGTTGCCATCAACATACGAAAAATCAACAAAACGACGCGTCAACGTAATGGTATCGAGGATATCGTCGCCTTTGAAACGCTCTTCTACTTTCTGTCCGGTGCGGACATCGGAAAAACGCATTTTATACAGCGTAGCCGCGCCGCGCGCGCTCGGTGACTGAATATCGATATCTTTCACAATCAGCAGTTTGCCGTTGTAATTCAGCACCATACCTTTTTTAATTTCGTTCGCTCTTGGCATTGACGTGTCCTGTTAAGCTGGAATATGCAAAATATCGCGACAAGTTACTCGCGAGACTCGCGCCAGGCAAGCGGAATTACGCACATTGCGAGGGGCGTTTAAAAGCGTTGCACGGCCCGTTTTTCAGCATTACGGCTGTACGCGACGGGGCAAAACGCTACAATGCCCGGCTTCGACGTGAAGAGCCGATATAGCGGCGCGGTGTATCCGCAACCGCTCTCCGATCCTCGCGCTGGAAATGCAGGGCGACATGGCCAATGACCGGGTGCTGCCTGAAAAATCACTGATCGGCGCATCGCGCGTCGTCATGGAGAGTTTATGGATTGTCGCCCCGACTGCGGCGCCTGCTGTACCGCACCGTCGATTTCAAGCCCTATCCCGGGCATGCCCGACGGCAAGCCCGCTAACACGCCGTGTATCCAGCTGGACGAACGTCTGCGCTGCAAGCTGTTTGGCTCGCCGCTGCGCCCGAAAGTGTGCGGCGGCCTTCAGCCTTCAAAAGAGATGTGCGGCGCAGGCCGCGACGAGGCGATGACTTTTCTTATTCAACTTGAGGCGCTCACCGCCCCTTAAACGTCCTTGATACGCCACAGGCACCAGACCGCGCCTGCGGTCATCGCCAGCGCCACGTAAAACAATGAATGGTAGTTGAGAAGCTCGGCGATAACGCCTGCGAGCGAACCGGCGATAATCCAGCCTACGCGCGTGGTATTGGTATAAAGCGTCGTGGCGGCCCCCGCCTGGCCTGGCATCAGATCCTGAAAATAGAGCATGCCGATGCCAGCGAGGATCCCGATATAAATGGCGTTCAGCAGCTGCAACGCCAGCAGAGCCGCCGGGCTTTGTAGCGTCAGTATGCCGAGATAAAACAGCACGCCCGCCGCCACGGCCACCCGCATCAAAAAACGTTTACCGAATTTACGGGCGTAATAGCCCGCAATCAGCATCACCGGAATTTCAAGCCCGGCCGCAGCGCCCATCATCACGCCCGCCAGTTTTTCCGGCAGTTGCAGCTCATTAATCAGATACAGCGGCATATTAATAATGTAGAGGCTATTGGTGCCCCACATCAGCGTGCAAACAGTGAACAGCAGCAGCGCGTCGCGCCGGTTGCGGCGCGGCGCTTCCAGAGGCGCGGCTGTCGCGAGCGGCTCTTTACGCATGGACGGCAGAAAGCACCATACCATCAGCGCGCAGAGCACGAACGCCGCTGCGGCGCTCATATACATCATCTCAAAACCAAACCCCATCGCCAGCGCGTAGGCGAGCGGCGGCCCCACGACCCAGGCAAGCGATACTTGTGCGCGCAAAATAGAGCTAAACATCACGGCTTCGCGGCCCGTACGGTCAGCGTGTTCGCGCGCCAGCGCAAACATCTGCGGGTTTGCGGTTGAGCCGAAGCTGCTTAAAAACACGCCAACGAACAGCAAAATGAAATAGTTGCGGTTCCACGCGAACAGCAGGCACGCCAGCGTGCCCAACAGACAGCAGACAAAAATCAGCGATTTACGGTCGCCTTTACGATCGGAACGTCCCGCCAGAAACTGGCTGACGAAAATCCCGATGATGGCGCTGCCGGTAAAAAAGAAGCCCACCATTGCCGGACGTGCATGCACCTCTTCGGTCAAAAACAGGCTGAGCGTCGGCGTCTGCAGCGCGCCTGCGATGCCCGTGAGAAACGCGACAATCAGAAACGAGGCAGAGGTGAAATCGAGCGGCCTTTGCGGCGTTGCGAGGGGGTTGTTTTGCATAACGGTGACAGAATCAATAAAGAAGGGGCGAAGTTTACGCGGCTTGCCATACTTTGAACAGCGGCCAGGGCTCTGCACGCCACAAAAAACCAAAATGGCGTTTCAGAACATCTTGCCGCTTTGCTGAAGCGAGCTGACGCGCCCTGAAATTTGCTGAAACCGGCCGCCGCCGCGTTTCACTAAAGGGTGAAATGTGCGGGATCTCTAATATTCAGCACGTCAATAACGGCTTTTCTTGCGTGCGGCGTGTGGAAAATGCAGACTTTCTTGAAACGTTTCAGCGTTATCTCGTTTTCGCTCATTTGGCGGGGTAACGCTCTTTTTCTCACAACGGCTGAAACGATTCGGGTTCAGCAAGCGAGGAGACCATGTTCCAGTTATCTGTTCAGGATATTCATCCCGGCACTCAGGCCGGTAATAAAGAAGCGGCGATTCGTCAGGTTGCTGACGCGCTGGTGAACGCAGGCAACGTCAGCGCCGGTTACGTAGACGGAATGTTGGCTCGTGAGCAGCAAACGTCGACATTCTTAGGCAACGGCATCGCTATTCCTCACGGCACCACAGACACCCGCGACCAGGTGCTGAAAACCGGTGTGCAAGTCTTCCAGTTCCCACAAGGTGTCGCCTGGGGCGAGGATCAAATTGCCTATGTAGCTATTGGTATCGCCGCAAGCTCCGACGAACATCTTGGTCTGCTGCGTCAGCTTACCCATGTGCTGAGCGACGATGCGATTGCTGAACAGCTGAAAACCGCCACTACAGCGGAAGAGCTGCGCGCCCTGCTGATGGGCGAGAAGCAAAGCGCGGGCATGAAACTGGACAACGACACCATTACGCTTGATGTCGCGGCTACCAGCCTCGTGACATTGCAGGCGCTGAACGCCGGTCGCCTTAGCGAAGCAGGTGCGGTGGATGCGGAATTCGTAAGTCATGTCATTAACGCCAAACCGCTGAACCTTGGACAGGGCATCTGGCTTGCCGACAGCGTGCAGGGCAACCTGGCGAGCGCCGTCGCGGTGAGCCGTCCGGCGCAGCCGTTCACCCAGGAGGGCGAAAACGTCGGCCTGCTGTTGACCGTTGCTGTTGCAGACGATCAGCCGCTGCAGGTGCTGGGCCGCGTCAGCGAATTGCTGATTGCAAACAAAGCTGAACGCCTGCTGAACGCCGATGCCGCCACGCTGTTGTCCCTGCTGACCAGTGACGATGCGCTGGCAGACGACGTACTGAGCGCGGAATTTACCGTACGCAACGAACATGGCCTGCACGCGCGTCCTGGTACGGTGCTTGTTAACACCATCAAACAGTTCAGCAGCGATGTGACCGTGACCAACCTTGACGGCACAGGCAAACCGGCTAACGGCCGCAGCCTGATGAAAGTTGTGGCGCTGGGCGTTAAGAAAGGCCATCGCCTGCGCTTTACCGCTCAGGGCGATGATGCACAGGCCGCGCTGGACGCTATCGGTGAGGCCATTAACGCTGGTCTCGGGGAGGGCGCAGCATGAGCAGACGTGTCGCCACCATTACCCTCAACCCGGCATATGACCTGGTAGGTTACTGCGCAGAGATTGAGCGCGGCGAAGTTAACCTCGTGCGGACCACCGGCCTGCACGCTGCGGGTAAAGGCATTAACGTCGCCAAAGTGCTCAAAGATTTAGGTATTGATGTCACCGTGGGCGGTTTCCTCGGCAAAGACAACCAGGACGGTTTTCAGCAGCTCTTCAGCGAGCTCGGTATCGCCAACCGTTTCCAGGTGGTGCAGGGGCGTACCCGCATCAATGTTAAGCTTACGGAAAAAGACGGTGAAGTAACGGATCTTAACTTCTCCGGCTTTGAAGTAACGCCTGCTGACTGGGAGCGTTTCGTTAACGACTCCTTATCCTGGCTTGGTCAGTTCGACATGGTTTGCGTTAGCGGCAGCCTGCCGTCGGGCGTCTCTCCTGAGGCGTTCACCGACTGGATGACCCGTCTGCGCAGCCAGTGTCCATGCATTATCTTCGACAGCAGCCGCGAGGCGCTGGTAGCCGGGCTCAAAGCCGCGCCGTGGCTGGTGAAACCCAACCGCCGCGAGCTTGAGATCTGGGCTGGCCGTAAACTGCCGGAGCTGAAAGATGTTATCGAGGCGGCTCACGCGCTTCGCGAACAGGGGATCGCCCATGTGGTGATTTCTCTGGGCGCAGAAGGGGCGCTGTGGGTGAACGCGTCGGGTGAATGGATCGCCAAACCGCCGTCCTGCGAAGTTGTCAGTACGGTCGGGGCAGGGGATTCCATGGTTGGTGGCCTGATTTACGGGCTGCTGATGCGTGAATCCAGTGAACATACCCTACGTCTTGCAACGGCGGTGGCGGCCCTGGCAGTTAGCCAGAGCAACGTCGGCATCACCGACAGGACACAGTTGGCCGCGATGATGGCGCGTGTCGACTTACAACCCTTCCACTAACAGCAGGAGAGGCATAATGAAAACGCTGCTGATTATCGAGCCCGGGTGTGGACAGGCCCGCGCTTATATGGCGAAAACGCTGCTTGGCGCCGCCGTACAAAAAGCACAGCTGGAAATTACCGACAACCCGAACGATGCGGAGCTGGCGATTGTTATTGGCAACGCCGTACCGGCCGATGCATCCCTGAACGGCAAAAAGGTTTACCTCGGCGATATCAATCGTGCCGTGGCGCACCCGGAGCTGTTTTTAAGCGAAGCAAAATCGCATGCCACGCCTTACACCGCGCCTGCCGCGGCGGCGAGCGTTAGCGCGAGCGGCCCCAAACGCATCGTTGCCGTGACGGCCTGCCCGACAGGCGTCGCGCATACCTTTATGGCGGCGGAAGCGATTGAAACCGAAGCCAAAAAACGCGGCTGGTGGGTGAAAGTGGAAACGCGCGGCTCTGTCGGCGCGGGTAACGCAATCACGCCGGAAGAAGTCGCACAGGCTGACCTCGTTATCGTGGCGGCGGATATCGAAGTGGACCTGGCGAAATTCGCGGGTAAGCCGATGTATCGCACCTCGACCGGTCTGGCGCTGAAGAAAACCGCCCAGGAGTTCGATAAAGCCGTGGCGGAAGCGAAGCCGTATCAGCCCGCCGGCGCAGGCGCCGTGGCGAGTGATAAAAAAGAGCAGGGCGGCGCGGGTCCTTATCGCCATCTGCTGACCGGCGTGTCTTATATGCTGCCGATGGTCGTGGCAGGTGGTCTGCTTATCGCCCTTTCTTTCGTGTTTGGCATCGAGGCGTTCAAACAGGAAGGCACGCTTGCGGCTGCGCTGATGAAAATCGGTGGCGGTTCCGCCTTCGCGCTGATGGTGCCGGTACTGGCCGGTTATATCGCTTTCTCCATCGCTGACCGTCCGGGTCTTACGCCAGGTCTTATCGGCGGTATGCTGGCGGTAAGCACCGGTTCCGGGTTTATCGGCGGGATCATCGCGGGCTTCCTTGCCGGCTACGTGGCGAAAATCATTAGCGGCAAAGTGAAGCTGCCGCAGAGTATGGAAGCGCTGAAGCCCATCCTGATTATTCCACTGTTCTCAAGCCTGATTGTGGGCCTGGCGATGATTTACGTGATCGGTACGCCGGTTGCGAAAATCCTGGCAGGTCTCACGGCGTGGCTGCAAAGCATGGGTACAGGTAACGCTGTTCTGCTTGGCGCCATCCTCGGCGGTATGATGTGTACCGACATGGGCGGCCCGGTAAACAAAGCGGCGTACGCGTTCGGTGTGGGTCTGCTGAGTTCACAGGTTTACGCGCCGATGGCGGCGATTATGGCGGCAGGTATGGTTCCGCCGCTGGCGATGGGTCTTGCGACTCTGGTGGCGCGTCGTAAATTCGACAAAGGCCAGCAGGAAGGGGGCAAAGCGGCGCTGGTGCTGGGCCTGTGCTTTATCTCCGAAGGGGCCATCCCGTTCGCAGCCCGTGATCCGATGCGCGTTATCCCGTGCTGTATCGCAGGCGGCGCGCTGACCGGCGCTATCTCCATGGCGATTGGCGCAAAACTGATGGCACCGCACGGCGGCCTGTTCGTCCTGCTTATCCCAGGCGCTATCAGTCCGGTGCTGGGCTACCTGCTCGCCATCGTGGCAGGTTCCCTGCTGGCGGGTCTGGTCTACGCCTTCCTGAAACGTCCGGAAAGCGAACTGGCAGCGAAAGCCGCCTGATTTGATGCTGATACTCCCTGCTCCGGCAGGGAGTTTTTTATCCCCCTCTGTTTCGCCTTATTCCCCCTCTTTTTTGCGCTGCCTGTCGATTGGGTCAACACTTAAGTCTTTGACTGGACTCACAGGAGGATGCGGTGCTGCGCTCAATCGCCACGCTTTGCGTCGCCGGAAGCCTGCCGGAAAAACTGCGCGCCATCGCGCAGGCCGGCTTCGACGGCGTGGAGATATTTGAACCGGATTTCACCGACTGGGGCGAAAGCCCGACACGTCTTGCGGCGCTCTGCCGGGAGCTGGGCTTAACGATTTTTCTTTATCAGCCGCTGCGCAATATCGAGGGCGCGCCGCCTGAGGAGTGGCCGCAAACGCGCGAGCGCGCCTGCCGGACTTTCGAGACGATGCGTGAAATGGGCTGTCGCAATCTGCTGCTGTGCAGCACTCTGCAAGCTGGCAGCAACGCTGACCCGGCGCGCCAGACAGACGATTTAGCGCGTATCGCCGATATCGCAGCGTCGTTTGACGCACGGGTAGGGTATGAGGCGCTCGCCTGGGGGCGTCATGTCAACCGCTACACTCAGGCCTGGGAACGGGTTCAGGCGGTTAATCATCCGGCGCTCGGCCTGGTGCTCGACAGTTTTCATGTGCTGGCGGTTGGCGACACGCTGTCGCTTGCCGGCATCCCACCCGAGAAGATTTTCTTTACGCAGTTTGCCGATGCGCCGCGTAAGGATTTGCCGCTGGATGAGTGGAGCCGCCACTACCGTGCGTATCCGGGTGAAGGTGCGTTGCCGGTCGCCGGGTTTGCCCGCACGCTGACGCGCGCGGGGTATCAGGGGCCGTGGTCGCTTGAGGTGTTCAGCGATGCCTGGCAGCAGGCCCCCGCCAGTGCGAGCGCCCGTGCCGGGTTTGATTCGCTCATCTGGCTTGCAGAGCAATGCAATACGCCACCCGGCGATAAGCCGTAATTACAGCGCGCCCGCGCCGCCGGTTTGCTGGGCTTTCAGCCAGGCGATTTCTTCATTCCAGATATCCGGATTAATGGTTTCCAGGATAAGCGGAATATTGTCGAAGTGCGGCTGCTGCATTATCCAGCGAAACGGCGTAAAGCCGATGTTGCCTTCGCCGAGGCTATGGTGGCGGTCAACCCGGCTTGCGAATGTGCTTTTGGCGTCATTTAAGTGCATACCGCGCAGATACTGAAAGCCAACGATGCGGTCGAACTCGGCGAAGGTGTTTTCGCAGTCTTCTTCCGTGCGCAGATCGTAGCCCGCCGCGAACGCGTGACAGGTGTCAATACAGACGCCGACGCGGGATTTATCCTCTACCTGGTCGATAATCGCCGCCAGATGTTCAAAGCGGAAACCCAGGTTGCTGCCCTGGCCTGCGGTGTTTTCAATCACCGCCGTGACGCCTTCGGTTTTATCCAGCGCAATGTTAACTGACTCGGCGATGCGCGACAGGCAGGCGTCTTCGCTCAATTGCTGAAGATGGCTGCCGGGGTGGAAATTCAAAAGCGTCAGCCCGAGCTGTGCGCAGCGCTCCAGTTCATCGATAAACGCCGCGCGGGATTTCTCCAGCGCCTCCGGCTCCGGGTGGCCAAGGTTAATCAGAAAGCTGTCGTGCGGCAGGATCTGGCCTGCGGCATAGCCATGTTTGCGGCAGGCAGCTTTGAACTCGTCGATGACGGCAGGCGTCAGAGCCGCCGCGCGCCACTGGCGCTGGTTTTTGGTGAACAGCGCAAAAGCTGTCGCGCCAATTTCCGCCGCGCGGGCCGGAGCGTTAGCGACCCCACCCGATGCGCTGACGTGCGCGCCTATAAACTTCATCGTTTTCTCCTGTCATACCCGCAAAAAAGGGGGAACGTTTTATCATAGCGGACAGTGCAGGGAAAGGCGCGTCGCGTTACGCCAGCAGATGCGTTACCGCGAGATTAATCGCCCCGCCGCCTACAATCAGCCAGACAAACAGCGCCAGCGCCATCAGCAGCGGACGAACGCCGGCGTTTTTCAGCGCGCTGACGTGCGTGGTAAGCCCGAGTGCGGCCATCGCCATGGCGAGCAGAATGGTGTCGAGCGTGACCAGCGCCTGTACCACGCCAGTCGGCAGCAGATGCAGCGAATTAAACGCGGCCACAACAATAAACAGCAGCGCAAACCAGGGAACAGTAATTTTACCGGCTTTTTCACCGCTGCGCGGCGCAAGCTGTTTCACGCGACCGGCCAGCAGCATCAGGAACGGGGCCAGCATCATGACGCGCAGCATTTTGGCAATCACCGCCGCGTTTTCTGTCTCCGGGCTGACTGCATGGCCTGCCGCGACAACCTGCGCGACCTCATGCACCGTCGAGCCGATATACACACCAAACGTTTGTTCGTTAAACCACGGTGCCAGCCATGGCCACAGTAGCGGATAAACAAAAATCGCCAGCGTGCCGAAAATCACTACCGTTGCCACTGCCACGGTCACTTTGCTCGCCTGCGCTTTCACTACGGGCTCGGTGGCAAGCACCGCCGCCGCGCCGCAGATGCTGCTGCCTGCGCCAATCAACCAGCTGGTTTCGCGATCAAGCTTAAACACCTTTTGTCCAAGCCAGCAGGCGAGCGTAAAGGTACTGGCGAGCGTCAGCACATCGACCAGCACGCCGCTTGCGCCCACATCGGCGATTTGCCAGAACGTCAGGCGAAACCCGTAAAGGATAATGCCCAGTCGCAAAAGATGTTGTTTTGCGAACAGCACGCCGCCGTCGCAGTGGGTATGTATTTTGGGATAGAGCGTATTACCGAGGATCATCCCGCCGAGAATAGCGATAGTCAGCGCGCTGAAGCCAGCGTTCCCTACGGCCGGGATCGTGCCTGTCCAGAGCGCGACGGCGGTCAATACGCCCGTCAGCGCCAGCCCCGGCAGGAAATGCGTAAGCCCATGATGTCGGGCAGGAAATGTCAGTGTGGTCATAGCGTCCTCCTGTTATGGAATAAGCTTATGCCCCTCTGGTATAAAAATAAAATTGATTATATATTTATAATTAATCTTAATAAGTGGTAAGCGCCGTCGCGTTCGTTCGAGGTCATCATGCACATCACTCTACGCCAGCTGGAAGTTTTCGCCGAAGTGCTCAAAAGTGGGTCGACAACCCAGGCATCACAGATGCTGTCGCTGTCGCAATCGGCCGTCAGTGCGGCGCTCACCGATCTGGAAGGCCAGCTCGGCGTACAGCTCTTTGATCGCGTCGGCAAGCGCTTGGTCGTCAATGAACACGGGCGGCTTCTTTACCCGCGTACCGTGGCGCTGCTGGAGCAGGCAGGCGAAATCGAACGGCTCTTTCGCAACGACAACGGCGCTATCCGCGTTTATGCCAGCAGTACTATCGGCAACTACATTCTTCCGGAAATCATTGCGCGTTATCGCCGCGATTTTCCCGATCTGCCGCTGGAAATGAGCGTCGGCAATAGTCAGGACGTGGTGCAGGCGGTGTGCGATTTTCGCGTTGATATTGGGCTGATTGAAGGGCCGTGTCATATGGCGGAAATCGTGGCGCAGCCCTGGCTTGAGGATGAACTGGTCGTGTTCGCCTCGCCCGCAAGCCCGCTGCTGGAAGGGGAGGTCACGCTTGAGCGCCTCGCCGCCACGCCGTGGATCCTGCGTGAAAAAGGCTCCGGCACGCGGGAAATCGTCGATTATCTGCTGCTCTCTCATCTGCCGCAGTTTCGTCTGAGCATGGAGCTTGGCAATTCTGAGGCAATCAAACATGCAGTGCGCCACGGGCTTGGTATCAGCTGTTTGTCGCGCCGCGTCATCGCCGAACAGCTCGAAACCGGATCGCTTGTCGAGGTGAAAGTGCCTCTGCCGCCGCTGGTGCGCACGCTTTATCGCATCCATCACCGTCAGAAACACCTCTCCAGTGCGCTGGCGCGCTTTCTGCGTTATTGCGAACTTTGATTCCGCGGCGCGCGTCACACGGCGCGCTTATCATCAGTTTTTTTTCCGCCGCCGCCCCGATTCGCTGCTTTACTTATAATCCTCCGGCGATCATGAAGCTCTCTTATAACCGCGTTTTTCCACCAGGTGGTCTGCGGTAACTCTGCTACAATCGCGCCTCTTTTGATGGATGGGCATTATTTTTATATGGTTTCCGAATCTAAAACCACACAAGCGCCTGGGCTGCGTCGCGAACTTAAGGCGCGCCACCTGACCATGATCGCCATTGGCGGCTCCATCGGCACAGGACTTTTCGTCGCCTCCGGCGCGACCATTTCTCAGGCGGGCCCTGGCGGCGCGCTGTTTTCCTATATTCTCATCGGCCTGATGGTCTATTTCCTGATGACGAGCCTCGGCGAGCTGGCAGCCTATATGCCGGTGTCCGGCTCGTTTTCCACCTATGGCCAGAAATATGTAGAAGAAGGCTTTGGCTTCGCGCTTGGCTGGAACTACTGGTACAACTGGGCAGTGACCATCGCGGTGGATCTTGTGGCCTCGCAACTGGTGATGAGCTACTGGTTCCCGGACACGCCAGGCTGGATCTGGAGCGCGCTGTTCCTTGGTATTATGTTCCTGCTGAACGTCATTTCCGTGAAAGGCTTTGGTGAAGCGGAATACTGGTTCTCGTTAATCAAAGTCGCCACCGTGATTATCTTTATCCTGGTCGGCATCGCGATGATTGTCGGTATTTTCAAAGGGTCTGAGCCGGCGGGCTGGAGTAACTGGGGCATCGGTGATGCGCCATTTGCCGGTGGATTCTCGGCGATGATAGGTGTGGCGATGATTGTCGGTTTCTCCTTCCAGGGAACGGAGCTTATCGGCATCGCGGCAGGCGAATCAGAAGATCCGGAGAAAAACATTCCGCGCGCGGTGCGTCAGGTGTTCTGGCGTATCCTGCTGTTCTATGTGTTCGCTATCCTGATTATCAGCCTGATTATTCCCTACACCGATCCGAGCCTGCTGCGTAATGATGTAAAAGATATTAGCGTCAGCCCGTTCACCCTGGTGTTTGAGCATGCCGGTCTGCTGGGTGCGGCGGCCATCATGAACGCAGTGATCCTGACGGCGGTACTGTCAGCCGGTAACTCCGGAATGTACGCCTCCACCCGTATGCTTTATACGCTCGCTTGCGATGGCAAAGCGCCGCGTATTTTCTCGAAACTCTCAAAAGGCGGCGTGCCGCGCAATGCGCTCTATGCCACCACGATTATCGCCGGGCTTTGCTTCCTGACCTCGATGTTTGGCAACCAGACGGTCTATCTGTGGCTGTTGAATACCTCCGGGATGACAGGGTTTATCGCGTGGCTTGGCATTGCCATCAGCCATTACCGGTTCCGTCGTGGTTATGTGATGCAGGGGCACGATATTAATAATCTGCCGTATCGCTCCGGCTTTTTCCCGCTGGGCCCGATTTTCGCCTTCATCCTGTGCCTTATCATTACCCTCGGCCAGAATTATCAGGCGTTTCTTGCGGATACTATCGACTGGGTGGCCGTGGCGGCGACTTACATCGGCATTCCGTTGTTCCTGGTGATTTGGTTGGGGTATAAGTTTGCCAAAGGCACCCGATTCGTGCGTTACCGCGACATGGAATTCCCGGATAATCTGAAGAAATAAAAGAAAAGGGCGCATAAGCGCCCTTTTTTATTACGATGGGGTGTGGCTGATTTTATGCTGGGTAAACGTAGCGCCACCCACCACGTTTTTACGTCTTAGGCCTTTAAAGCCGCCCACCCGTTAGCGCAGATGCTGCGCGTGGAAGCGTAAGTGCTCTTCAATAAACGAGGCGATGAAATAATAACTGTGGTCGTAACCCGGTTGCATACGCAGAGTTAACGGCCAGCTTGCCTCACGCGCGGTCTCGTCAAAACGCTCCGGCTGTAATTGCTCACCGAAGAACGGATCGCTGTCGCCCTGATCGATAAGCGTCGGGATAGCGTCTTGCGGCGCGGCCTGCGCCATCAGCGCGCAGCTATCCCACGCCTGCCAGCGCTGCTCGTCTTCGCCAAGATAGGCGGTAAACGCTTTTTTACCCCATGGCACCTGCGCCGGGTTCACGATGGGCGCAAACGCCGATACCGAGCAAAAACGCCCCGGATTTTTCAGCGCCATGATAAGCGCGCCGTGTCCGCCCATCGAATGGCCGCTGATGGAGGCCCTGGGTGCAAGCGTAAAGTTCTCCGCCAGCACCTGCGGCAGCTCATTACTCAGATAATCAAACATCCGATAATGCGCCGCCCACGGGGCTTCTGTGGCGTTCAGGTAAAACCCGGCGCCTTTGCCGAGGTCGTAACCGGCGTCATCCGCCACATCATCGCCGCGCGGGCTGGTATCTGGCATCACGAGGGCCAGGCCAAGTTCTGCGGCGACGCGCTGCGCGCCCGCTTTGGTGGTGAAGTTTTCATCATTGCAGGTCAGCCCTGACAGCCACCACACGACCGGCGGCGGTGTTTGCGCGTCGGGCGGCAAAAAGATGCTGAAGGTCATCGGGCAGTTAAGCACGCGGGAGTCGTGACGCCAGCGTTGTTGTAAGCCGCCAAAACAGCGGTGTTCTTCGAGCAATTCCATAGTGGCTCCTGTTGTTCAAACCCGGATAGTGCAGTCTACACGTCAGGTGAGCAAGTTTCACTTCACCGGGGCGGGGTCTTAGCGCATCATATTGATAACTTTATTTTAACAAATGGTGAGGCTGTGGCGCTGCGTATTGCATTAACCGGCTTTCTGGCACTGGTGGTGGCGATGGGGATCGGGCGGTTTGCGTTTACGCCGCAGGTGCCATTGATGGTAGACGAAGGCCAGTTGACGCTCACCAGCGCCGGGCTGGTGGCTGCCGCTAACTACCTCGGCTATCTGCTTGGCGCATGGGATGCGATGCGCGCCCGGCATCATGTGGAATATCGGCTGCATATGGGCGTGTGGGGCGCGGTCTTGCTGACGCTTATTTCAGCACTGGCGGATGGCCCGTGGTCACACGGCATCGTGCGCTTCGTTATTGGCTGCATGAGCGGCTGGGCGCTGGTGATGGCGGCAGGCTGGACTAACGAACAACTGGCCCATCACGGCAGGCCGGGCTTAAGCGCGGCGGTATTCGCCGGGCCAGGCGTCGGCATTACGATAAGCGGTCTGCTGGCGGTCTGGATCCAGGGCGCGGCCTTAAGCGCGGCGCAAGGCTGGGTCATTTACGGCACGCTGGCCTTTGCACTGATTGCACTTGTCGTCCGTTTTCTTCCGCGCAAGGGGCAACTGCATCGCGCCGATACGCTGCCGGCGCCGCTGGTGCTGACGCCTGCCTTAAAAAAGCTGGTCTGGAGCTACAGCCTTGCAGGTTACGGCTATATTTTGCCCGCCACGTTTTTATCGCAAATGGCAGCGGCGCGCTTTCCCGGTAGTCTCTTCGCGCAGTTCGTGTGGCCGGTGTTCGGCGCTGCCTCCGTGGCGGGGATTGCGCTCAGCATTGTCTGGCGCACACGCGGCACGGCGTCGCAGCGCCTCGCTATTGTGCTCTGGCTTCAGGGGTTGGGTGTGCTGGCAGCAGCCCTGGTGCCCGGCCTGAATGGGCTTATCGTCGGTTCGCTGCTGGTGGGCGGCGGATTTCTGTGCGCGGTTCAGCTTTCGCTGCAATGCGGACGTGAACTTGCCCCGGCGCATACGCGTTATCTGGCGGGGCTGCTCACGACCGGATATGCGGTGGGGCAACTGGTCGGCCCCGTGACATCCGCACTTTCCAGCCATTTTACCGGGAGGCTGGAACCGGCGCTGTGGCTTGCGGGCATCGCGCTGTTTATCGGCGGCGCGCTGGTCTGGCGACGCAGATGAAAGGCTGCGGCGATTTCAACAATTTCATCCCGGCCACTGGATTATGTGCGATGGCTCACGCACAATGAGCGCACGCTCAGCCCCGGCCGGGCAGAGTCTGGTTACACCTGCAGGAGAAAATAACAATGCCATCACTCAGTAAAGAAGCGGCCCTGGTCCATGAGGCGCTGCTTGCGCGTGGTCTTGAGACGCCGCTGCGTCCGCCGGTCAACGAACTGGATAACGAAACCCGCAAGCGCCTGATCGCCGGCCATATGACCGAAATCATGCAGTTGCTTAACCTTGATCTGAGCGATGACAGCCTGATGGAAACGCCACATCGCATTGCCAAAATGTATGTGGATGAGATTTTCTCCGGCCTTGATTACGCCAATTTCCCGAAAATAACCGTCATTGAAAATAAAATGAAAGTGGATGAGATGGTCACCGTGCGCGATATCACGCTGACCAGCACCTGCGAACACCATTTCGTGACGATCGACGGTAAGGCGACCGTGGCGTATATCCCGAAAGATGCGGTGATCGGGCTTTCTAAAATCAACCGTATCGTGCAGTTCTTCGCCCAGCGTCCTCAGGTGCAGGAACGCCTGACCCAGCAGGTGCTGGTGGCGCTGCAAACGCTGCTCGGCACCAATAATGTGGCGGTTTCGATTGACGCGGTACACTACTGCGTGAAAGCGCGCGGCATTCGTGACGCGACCAGCGCGACCACGACGACTTCTCTCGGCGGGCTGTTTAAGTCCAGCCAGAACACGCGCCAGGAGTTTCTGCGCGCTGTGCGCCACCATAACGGCTAAGGCTTAAGGATGACGAGAAATATCCCCCTTGACGCGGTACGCGGCATGGCGATTCTCGGCATCCTGTTGCTGAACATTACCGCCTTCGGCCTTCCGAAGGCGGCCTATCTGAACCCCGCCTGGTATGGCGATATCACCTCACGCGATGCCTGGACATGGGCGCTGCTCGATCTCTTTGCACAGGTTAAATTCCTCTCACTGTTTGCCATGCTCTTTGGCGCGGGGCTGCATATGTTGCTGGCGCGCGGCAAACGCTGGATACAGGCGCGTCTGACGCTTCTGGTGCTGCTCGGTTTCCTTCATGCGGTTTTCATCTGGGACGGCGACATTTTGCTGGCGTACGGCCTGGTCGGGCTGGTTGGCTGGCGCATGGTGCGCGATGCCCAGAGCGTGAAGTCGATGTTTAAAACCGGCGTGGTGCTCTATCTCATCGGAATAGCAGTATTGCTGCTGCTCGGCATGATGTCCGGTGACAGCATGAACCGCTCGTGGACACCGCAGGCGGCCGATCTCTTCTATGAGAAATTTTGGCATCTCGAAGGGGGAATGGAAGCTGTCCGCAACCGTTTCGACTTGCTTTCTTCTTTGCTGCTGGCGCTGGGCGCACAGTATGGCTGGCAACTGGCGGGCCTGATGCTCATCGGTGCAGCGTTGATGCGCAGCGGCTGGCTGCGCGGCGAATTTAGCGAGCGGCACTACCGGCGCACCGGTTTTGGTCTGGTAGCGCTGGGCATGACGATTAACCTGCCGGCGATCTTCCTTCAGTGGCGGCTCGGCTGGGACTACCGCTGGTGCGCGTTTATACTGCAGGCACCGCGCGAACTCGGCGCGCCGCTGCAGGCGCTCGGTTATACCGCCCTGGTATTTGGCTACTGGCCGCACCTGGCGCGCCTGAAACTGATGACGGCAGTTGCCTGCGTAGGTCGTATGGCGCTGACCAACTATCTGCTGCAAAGCCTGATTTGCACCACGCTTTTTAACCATTTTGGCTTGTTTATGCGTTTTGACCGGTTCGCGCTGCTGGCGTTTGTGCCGGCCGTGTGGGCCGTCAATCTCGCCTTCTCTGTGCTCTGGCTGCGTTACTTTCGTCAGGGGCCGCTGGAGTGGGTCTGGCGCCGCCTGACGCGCCTTGCCGCAGGCGCACCGCAATCCGCATCATCCAGATAACGATCTGGATCACAATCGTTAACAAATCGTATGTAACCGTTTCCAGCGCTGTGATGCGCTTCACGCAGCGCGTATCAGCACACTGCCAGAATAGCACCCTGACTTAACGCAGGGGGTTTCTGTGAGACGTATTTCAGCTCTTCAGGGTGGTCATCATGATCACCATTCGTGACGTCGCCCGTCTGGCAGGGGTTTCTGTCGCGACGGTCTCCCGGGTGCTCAACAACAGCGCGCAGGTCAGCCCCGACACGCGTGAAACGGTGATGCAGGCGGTCACACAGCTTGGCTATCGCCCGAACGCCAATGCGCAGGCGCTGGCGACGCAGGTCAGCGATACCATCGGTGTAGTGGTGATGGACGTCTCCGATCCTTTCTTCGGCGCGCTGGTAAAAGCCGTTGACGTGGTGGCGCAGCAGCACGGCAAATATGTGCTTATCGGCAACAGTTATCACGAGGCCGAAAAAGAGCGTCATGCCATCGAAGTGTTGATCCGCCAGCGTTGCAGCGCGCTTATCGTGCATGCTAAATCCCTCAGCGATGACGAGCTGGCGACCTTCCTTGAGCAAGTTCCCGGAATGGTGCTGATTAACCGCATTGTACCCGGCTACGCGCATCGCTGCGTGGGGCTTGATAACGTCACTGGCGCGATGATGGCGACGCGTATGCTGCAAAGCAGCGGGCATCAGCGCATCGGTTATCTCGCTTCCAGCCATCATATTGACGATAACGACAAACGCCGCGAAGGGTGGCTGCGAGCGCTGGCCGAAGAGGGCATTCAGCCGCCAGAAAGCTGGGTAGGCACTGGCAGTCCCGATATGCAGGGCGGCGAGGCGGCGATGGTTGAACTGCTGGGCCGTAATCTTCAGCTTACCGCCGTGTTTGCTTATAACGACAGCATGGCGGCGGGCGCGCTGACGGCTCTGAAAGATAACGGTATCCTGGTGCCGCAACATCTGTCAGTTATTGGTTTCGATGATATTCCGATTGCGCGTTATACCGACCCGCAACTCACTACCGTGCGTTATCCGGTCGTCTCGATGGCGCGGCTCGCAACCGAGCTTGCGTTACAGGGCGCCGCAGGGGGGCTGGATCCGGCCGCCACTCACTGTTTCATGCCGACTCTGGTGCGTCGTCATTCGGTGGCAGCGCGGCAAAGTGTGGCCCCGATCACTAGTTTATAAACCGGCGTGATGTAACCGCTTTCAATCTGTGAGTAAATTCACAGTATATTAACATTGCGCTGACTATGATGTCGGCGTCTCATGGGCCTGAAACTCGATGTAACGGTGATTTAACATTGATGTTACCCGCAGGCCCGGAGCCACAAAAAAGCTTTACTGGAGCATTACCGAGCAAGGAAGAGTTTTTTATTAGTGAACTTCGGCATTCAGTAAGGTTTTTTCGCTTACCGTCCTGCCGCCCGTTTTTCACGATAGCTACCCTGCATAAAAACCGGAGATACCATGAATAAGAAGGTGTTGACCCTCTCTGCCGTTATGTCCTGCATGCTTTTTGGCACTGCTGCTCAGGCGGCCGACCGTATTGGCGTAACCATTTATAAATACGACGACAACTTTATGTCCGTCGTGCGCAAGGCGATTGAAAAAGAGGCTTCTGCGTCGTCTGACGTTCAACTGCTGATGAACGACTCCCAGAACGACCAGTCCAAGCAGAACGATCAGATTGACGTGCTGCTGGCAAAAGGCGTCAAATCTCTGGCAATCAACCTGGTTGACCCGGCGGCTGCCGGCACCGTTATCGAAAAAGCGCGCGGTCAGAACATCCCTATCGTGTTCTTCAACAAAGAGCCGTCCCGCAAAGCGCTGGACAGCTATGACAAAGCGTATTACGTCGGTACTGACTCTAAAGAATCCGGCATCATCCAGGGCGACCTTATCGCTAAACACTGGAAAGCCAACGCGAACTGGGACCTGAACAAAGATGGCCAGATCCAGTATGTTCTGCTGAAAGGCGAACCGGGCCACCCGGATGCTGAAGCACGTACCACCTACGTTATCAAAGAGCTGAACGACAAGGGCATCAAAACCCAGCAGCTGCAGCTTGATACCGCGATGTGGGATACCGCTCAGGCGAAAGATAAGATGGACGCATGGCTCTCCGGCCCGAATGCAAACAAAATCGAAGTGGTTATCGCAAACAACGACGCCATGGCGATGGGTGCGGTTGAAGCGCTGAAAGCGCACAACAAATCTTCTGTTCCGGTGTTCGGCGTGGATGCGCTGCCTGAAGCGCTGGCGCTGGTGAAATCTGGCGCGCTGGCCGGTACCGTGCTGAACGATGCCAACAACCAGGCGAAAGCGACCTTTGACCTTGCCAAAAACCTGGCGGCAGGTAAAGGCGCGGCAGACGGTACCAACTGGAAAATTGAAAACAAAGTGGTCCGTATTCCTTACGTCGGCGTTGATAAAGACAACCTGGCGGAAATCACCGGTAAATAATAATTGCGTAGTTCTTACGGGGCGCGTTTTGCGCCCCTGTTAAGCCGTGCCATGCTCAGACAACACTCTCGCAGCCAGGTATAAATATGGTCAGCAATAATACGCAATCGCCAGGCGAATACTTGTTGGAAATGACGAATATCAACAAGAGCTTCCCGGGCGTTAAGGCACTCGATAACGTTAATTTAAAAGTTCGTCCTCATTCTATTCATGCTCTGATGGGTGAGAATGGCGCGGGCAAATCGACGTTATTAAAATGCCTTTTTGGGATCTATCAAAAAGATTCCGGCAGTATTCTTTTCCAGGGGAAAGAAGTGGATTTCCATTCCGCCAAAGAGGCGCTCGAAAATGGAATATCCATGGTGCATCAGGAATTAAACCTGGTATTACAGCGCTCTGTGATGGACAACATGTGGCTCGGTCGTTATCCGACCAAAGGCATGTTTGTCGACCAGGAAAAAATGTATCTTGATACCAAAGCGATTTTCGATGAGCTGGATATTGATATTGATCCAAAAGCTCGCGTGGGTACGCTTTCCGTATCGCAGATGCAGATGATTGAAATTGCTAAAGCCTTCTCCTATGACGCCAAAATCGTCATTATGGATGAGCCGACATCTTCTCTGACCGAGAAAGAGGTCAATCATCTCTTTAAGATAATCCGTAAGTTAAAAGAGCGCGGCTGCGGTATTGTTTATATTTCCCACAAAATGGAAGAGATCTTCCAGTTGTGCGATGAGATAACTATCCTGCGCGATGGCCAGTGGATTGCCACTCAGTCACTCGACGGTCTGGATATGGATAAGATCATCGCGATGATGGTGGGCCGTTCGCTCAACCAGCGCTTCCCGGACCGTGAAAACCAACCCGGTGAAGTGATCCTTGAAGTGCGCAACCTGACCTCGCTGCGCCAGCCGTCTATCCGCGATGTTTCCTTTGATTTGCACAAAGGAGAAATACTCGGGATTGCGGGCCTGGTAGGCGCCAAGCGCACCGATATTGTAGAAACATTATTTGGTATCCGCGAGAAATCGGGCGGAACCATTAGTCTGCACGGCAAAAAGATTAATAACCACAGCGCAAATGAAGCAATTAATAACGGCTTTGCGCTGGTAACCGAGGAGCGCCGCTCAACGGGGATCTACGCCTATCTGGATATCGGTTTTAACTCCCTGATTTCCAATATTCGCAACTACAAAAGCAAAATCGGTTTGCTGGATAATTCCCGCATGAAAAGCGATACCCAGTGGGTGATCGACTCGATGCGTGTAAAAACGCCGGGTCATCGCACGCAAATTGGATCGCTCTCCGGCGGAAACCAGCAGAAGGTCATTATCGGGCGCTGGCTGTTAACCCAGCCGGAAATATTAATGCTTGATGAGCCGACTCGCGGGATTGACGTTGGCGCGAAATTTGAAATCTATCAGCTCATTGCTGAGCTTGCGAAAAAGGGCAAGGGGATCATTATTATTTCCTCAGAAATGCCTGAGCTGTTAGGGATAACTGACCGTATTCTGGTAATGAGCAATGGCCTCGTCTCCGGGATTGTTGACACCAAAACGACGACGCAAAATGAAATTCTGCGTCTTGCGTCTTTGCACCTTTAATATCAGGGGCTCCTCATGAGTGCGTTAAATAAGAAGAGTTTTCTCACTTATCTGAAAGAAGGCGGTATTTACGTCGTCCTTTTAGTGTTGCTGGCCATTATTATTTTCCAGGACCCAACGTTTTTAAGTCTGCTGAACTTAAGTAATATTCTGACCCAGTCATCGGTGCGTATTATTATCGCGCTGGGTGTTGCAGGGCTGATTGTCACGCAGGGGACTGACCTCTCGGCCGGACGTCAGGTCGGGCTGGCGGCGGTGGTCGCAGCGACCTTATTGCAGTCGATGGAAAACGCCAACAAAGTATTTCCTGAAATGGCGACCATGCCGATTGCGCTGGTAATTGTGATTGTCTGTGTCATTGGTGCCGTCATCGGACTGGTAAACGGGATTATTATCGCGTACCTGAACGTCACGCCGTTTATCACGACCCTCGGCACGATGATCATCGTTTATGGTATTAACTCCCTCTATTACGATTTCGTAGGTGCGTCGCCGATTTCCGGTTTCGA
Organism: Cronobacter condimenti 1330; assembly: GCF_001277255.1. Lineage (NCBI taxonomy): Bacteria > Pseudomonadati > Pseudomonadota > Gammaproteobacteria > Enterobacterales > Enterobacteriaceae > Cronobacter > Cronobacter condimenti. Next base: position 2,830,800 of record NZ_CP012264.1, on the reverse strand, counting down.
TTCGGGCTTCTCGACGTTTACGCAGGGCTTTGTGGCGCTCGGCAGTTTCAGGCTTTCCTACATTACGTTCTATGCGCTGATTGCGGTGGCGTTTGTCTGGATCCTCTGGAACAAAACCCGCTTCGGTAAGAACATCTTCGCCATCGGCGGCAACCCGGAAGCGGCGAAAGTCTCCGGCGTCAACGTAGCGCTGAACCTGCTGATGATTTATGCGCTCTCTGGCGTGTTCTATGCCTTCGGTGGGATGCTGGAAGCGGGCCGTATCGGCTCTGCCACCAACAACCTGGGCTTTATGTATGAGCTTGATGCCATCGCGGCATGCGTCGTGGGCGGTGTGTCATTCAGCGGCGGCGTGGGTACAGTGCTGGGTGTGGTGACGGGTGTGATTATCTTCACCGTTATCAACTACGGCCTGACTTATATCGGCATTAACCCGTACTGGCAGTACATCATCAAGGGCGGGATTATCATTTTCGCGGTCGCCCTGGATTCACTGAAATACGCGCGTAAGAAATAAGTGGCGTGACAGTAAAAAGCCTCCGCTTGCGGGGGCTTTTTTTATGGAAGCGAGATAGTGCATGGCGCGTCTGACGGGATTCGCCAGGCGAGGTGAGGCGTTTTTCTGAGAAGGCGGGGTGAGCGGATCGCAGGTGAAGAAAAGCGTATTCGCGGCGCGGCGCTTACTCGCTTACGGACACTGCGCTGGCGCTTTCTTCTTCGTAAGGTGGGGTACGCGCAATGCCATTCACCTTAGGATTATCACACCGCTTACTTCTTCTTCTGCAATTCCAGCATCTGTTCGGGCGTGACGGCCGGGTAGCCCTGCGCGTCGTCGGGGACTTCATGAAGCGCCGGGATAGGCACCAGCGGGCCCAGGAAGCGTGGTTCACGCTTAAAGATATAGAGATCGGCGAGCGCGCCAAGCCGTGCGCCAAACTCACGCACGCGTACCGATAACATATTCTTCGGCGATGGCACGGCGTAACACTGCGCCTGGATGCCCATATGCAGCGCGATAAAAAGCGCCCGCTCGCAATGGAAGCGTTGGGTAATGATGATGAAATCGTTGGTATCAAACACGCGACGGGTGCGCACAATAGAATCAAGCGTGCGGAAGCCAGCGTAATCAAGCACGATATCAGCCGGATCGACCCCGGCGGCAATCAAGTCTTTACGCATCGTCATCGGCTCGTTGTAACTCTGCTGCGCGTTATCACCGCTCAGCAGCAGATAATTCACTTTGCCGCTGTTATAGGCATTAAGCGCGCCCTGGATGCGATAGCGGTAATACTGATTGATGACGCCGGTGCGGTAATATTTGGCGGTGCCGAGCACCACGCCGACCTGACGCCAGGGTAAATCCTGCAATTCGTCATAGACATAGGGCGCAGTTTTCCAGCTTATCCAGCGGTCGAGCAGCAACGCCGTTAACAGCAGTACGCCAATCAGGGCCAGCAGGCTGTATAACAAACGCTTTAACATTCAGGCGGCTCGAAGCAATAAGGAAAGAGACTCAAGGCTACTTTACCCGCCGGGCAAGAGCAAGAATCGAACGTCCGGTTGAAGCAATTTTCATCACTGCGGGCAGGGCGCCCGCAGTGATGCATCAGGCAAGCGTAATAAACTCAAGATCAGCGAAGCCCAGCACGTTAAGCGTAGCGGCAGTGGCGTCGCGTTGAACAATCGTTGCCTCGTGGCGTTCGGCGAGCACGGCGCGTGCAATGTCGTGCCAGCCGTAGCCGGTTAAACTCAGCAGATTCAGCGCCGCCTGCAGGGGCGGCAGAGAGGGGTTAAACGCGGCGTTTTCGGCATAGCTGCCGGTAAACACGGCCCCGTCGCGGGTTTCAAGGGCAAGCCCGGAAGGTGACTGGCTGTAAGGCGCATGGCTGCGGTTGGCCGCAGCGATAGCTGCCTGGGTCAGCGCGTCGCCCTGTAGCGCGTAGCCGTGGTTTTCCGCATCGAAAATCAGCGTTTTGATATCCAGATCGCGTGGACCAAAGGCATCCGGCAGGTAATCGCTAAGCTGTGATGGCGCGCGGCCAGGCAGATTGATGCGAAGCGTCAGCCCGCTGTTTAGTTCATTCATAAACTGGCGGCAGTGGCCGCACGGCGTGTAGTTGACGGTAATCGCCGCAAGGCCCGTTTCGCCGCGCATCCACGCATGGGTAATCGCGCTCTGTTCGGCATGAACCGTCTGCTGCATCGCCGCGCCGCGAAACTCCATATTAGCGCCGAAATACAGGCTGCCGCTCAAGCCGCGCGCAACCGCGCCGACGTTAAAATGGGAGATCTCGGTCTGTGCGCAGGCTGCTGCCAGCGGCAGTAATGCAAAGGCCAGCGCATCCTCATCGAGGCCGCTCAGACGACGAATGTCGGCGGCCTGTTCAGCGCTGAACATCGCCGGAAAATGGGTATCGGCAAGCAGCGGAGCCAGAGCGGCTTGCAGCGCAGCCGGCAGCTGTGCAAAGGCAGATTCAAAACGTGGGTGCATGGCAAAGCCTCAAATAAGTAACCGGAACCGTAGTTTACGGCGCTATCGGGGCTTTATATGTGATTTAACTCTCACTGGCTATGCAACAAATGAAATTTAAAAAGAAAATGCGCGACGTATCGCAAGTTTTAGCGCCACAGTGCGAGAATCATGGGAAAAAGGAACGGTGCCAAAAGCGAGGTGATAATCCCGCAAATCACCAGCGCCAGAGAACTGAACGCGCCTTCCTGATAGTCAAGCTCAGCACAGCGCGCGGTACCGAGCGCATGCGAGGCAGTCCCCATCGCCAGCCCGCGCGCCGATTTTGTCTTAATGCGCATCAGGTTCAGCAGCGCATGACCGAAAACGGCGCCGAGAATGCCGACAAAAATCACGCACACCGCACTAATGGCCGGAATGCCGCCAAGGCTTCCGCCCACTGCCATCGCGATAGGCGTAGTCACCGATTTTGGCAACACGGAAGCCGCGATTTCCGGGCTCGCGCCCATCAGCAGCGCAACTGACGTGCCGGTCACCATCGCCACCACGCTGCTTGCAAAACAGATAGTAATAATTGACTTCCAGCGCGCGCGGATCTGATGAAGCTGTTCATAGAGCGGGAACGCCAGCGCCACTACGGCAGGCTGCAGCAGGTCATTTAAAATTCGGCTGCCCTGAAAATAGCGCTCATAGGGAATATGGGTCAGCATCAGAAACGGGATCAGCACCACCATGCAGACCAGAAGCGGGTTCAGCAGGGGGCTTTTCAGGCGTGCGGCCAGTTTGCGGGCCGCAAAAAACACCAGCAACGTGAGCGGCAGCGACCACCAGATATTCTGAATCATTCCTTGCGGCTCCTTTTCTGGCCCACCACTTTACGTTCGCCATGCGCCAGATGCGTACTCCAGCTCACCACCATAAACACCACCAGCGTACTGATAAAACAGGAAACGACGACCGGCCCGAACTGCGCCTGCAGCACGTCGAAATATTGCATTACGCCAATGCCTACCGGCACAAAAAGCAGCGCCATATAGCGGATCAATAAATGACAGGCGGGCTGCACCCATTTCGCCGGGAGAATTTGAAACGCCAGCAGCAAAAAGAGGATCAGCATGCCAATGATGCTGCCGGGGATCGTAATCGGCAGCAGCGACGCGAGCGCGATGCCTGCGTAAAGACAGGCGTAAATCAAAATAAAAGCGCGTACCAGTTGCCAGAGAGAAGTCAGCATTGTGCTCATAGGGAGTAACCTTTAACCGAACGCATTCATCATACAATTAAATCTAAAACTGTGCTACCGATCACATGTGCCTAATCAGCATACCTAAACTTTCGGGCTGACGCTGCTTTCCCGTTGGGCCTGACGCGCCACGCTGTACGCGGCAGCTCAACGCACAGCGGCCGGGAGCCAACATTGCAGTTTTACGCGCTGACGCTCGCCGGTGCATTCCCTTCGCAGTGGCAAGGCGCTACCATAGCGCCTCTTTTTTTTGCGGGTAGCGTTATGCGTGTTTTACTGGCGCCGATGGAAGGCGTGCTTGATTCTCTGGTGCGTGAATTGCTCACCGAGGTGAATGATTACGATCTCTGCATCACCGAATTTCTGCGCGTGGTGGATAGCCTGCTGCCGGTGAAATCGTTTTATAAACTCTGCCCGGAGTTGCATCACAACAGCCGTACGCCTTCCGGTACGCGAGTACGGGTGCAATTGCTCGGCCAGCATCCGCAATGGCTTGCGGAAAACGCCGCCCGCGCGGTGGCGCTGGGCTCCTGGGGGGTTGATCTTAATTGCGGCTGCCCGTCAAAACTGGTGAATGGGAGCGGCGGCGGCGCCACACTGTTAAAAGACCCTGATCTTATCTATCGCGGCGCGAAGGCGATGCGCGAAGCGGTGCCCGCGCATCTGCCGGTTACCGTAAAAATCCGGCTTGGCTGGGACAGCGGCGCACAGCGCTTTGAAATTGCTGATGCTGTACAACAGGCGGGTGCGACAGAGCTGGTAGTGCACGGACGCACCAAAGAAGATGGTTATAAAGCGGAGCGTATTAACTGGGCGGCTATCGGCGAAATTCACGAGCGGCTTTCCATCCCGGTTATCGCCAACGGTGAGATCTGGGACTACGCCAGCGCGCAGGCCTGCATGGCGCAGACCGGCTGCGATGCGATTATGATCGGGCGCGGCGCGCTTAATGTGCCGAATTTAAGCCGCGTCATTAAAGAGAATGCGCCGCGTATGCCCTGGCCTGAGGTCGTCATGCTGCTGCAAAAATATACACGGCTTGAAAAACAGGGCGACACAGGCATGTACCATGTGGCGCGCATCAAGCAGTGGCTCGGCTACTTGCGTAAAGAATATGCCGAGGCGACAGCGCTCTTTAGCGAAATTCGCGCGCTGAACACCTCAGCCGCCATCGCTGAGGCTATCAACCGCCACTGATTTCACCCCAGATTTGCCACCTGCGTATGAATGAAATCGCGCAGCCACATCAGCGCCGGATCGCTGTTATGCCGCTGATGCCATAACAGCGCTACCTCAAACGGCGGCACCTCCAGCGGAGTGGGACTTGCAGAAAGCCCCCATGCCGTTTGCCACATGTCGCAAAGCCCGGCGGGCACCGTTGCGAGTGCGGGCATCTGCATCAGTAACCCTGGCAGCCCTGCGAAATGCGGTGTGGTGTAGCTAATCGTCCGGCTCTCGCCCCTGCGCGCCAGCAGTGTATCTATCAGGCTGCTGGTCGCCTCCCGGTAGGTCACCATCAGGTGCGGTTCGCGCGTGTAATCGCTAAGCGTCAGTGGGATGCTTAGCGCAAGCTGCGACGGGTGCCAGAGCGTCACGAAAGGCATATGCACCAGCACCTCGCGCTCCTGCCAGCGCGGGCCTGGCGCCGCCACGCTTATCGCCATGTCCAGCTCGCCTTCTTCCAGTCGGCGCGCGTCGCTAAACGGCGAACTCGCCACCACGTTGAGACGAAGACCGGGGGCTGCATGACGCAGCGCAGGGATAAGCGTCGGCATCAGCCACATTTCCACCCAGTCGGTCATACCGAGCGTTATCGTCGCGCTCGCCTGCCGCGGATGAAACTCGGCCTGCTGAAACAGCGCCGACTGTAGCTGTTCCAGGAGCGGCATCAGTTCAGCGTGCAGGGCGACGGCGCGCGCGGTCGGCTGCATACGGTGGCCGCTGCGAATAAAGAGCGGATCATCAAACATATCGCGCAGGCGAGAGAGCGCACCGCTCACCGCGGGCTGGCCCAGGTGCAGTTTATCGGCGGCGAGCGACACACTCTGCTCGCGAAACAGCACCGCAAAGGCGATAAGCAAATTCAGGTCGATTTTCCGGAAATCGTTTTCTTTGATAGTCATTATGGCTCCAATCAATTGGAGTGATAGTAGTCACGGTTAGATACTTCAGCAAGATAAATCACCTGGAGAATACCGATGAAAACCGCTGCAACCTTACTTGCACTTTTTACCGTCGCGCTGGCCGCCCCGGCCTTAGCTAAGCCTGTGCCCGTTAACGCTGCGCAGGCGCCAGGCTATTACCGTATGATGCTGGGCGACTGGCAGATAACGGCGGTGTCAGATGGCACCGTGACCATTCCCGCCGATAAACTCTTAACGCGTATTACGCCTGATAACCTCAACGCGCGCCTTGCCGATGACGCGCTGACGCCGCAGGTGGAAACCTCCATCAACACCTATGTCATCAACACCGGCGACAAACTGATTCTGGTGGATACGGGCGCAGGCCCGCTCCTGGGCAACGCTGGCGGGCATCTGCCGGAAAACCTGCGTGCCGCGGGTATCGCGCCGGAAAGCATCGACACTGTGCTGTTGACTCATGTGCATGGCGACCACTCGGGCGGCGTTCAGCACGACGGCAAACCGGTTTTTCCTGGTGCGACCGTGCGGGTAGACCAGCGCGATGTTGATTTTTGGCTCAATCCGTCACGGCAATACGAAGTCGAAGCGAGCCAGCGCAAAACGTTTGCGGAATCTGAACGCTCGCTGCGCCCGGTCATTGACGCTGGCAAACTGCAAACGTTCCACGCGCCCGTACAGATCCAGCCGGGGATTGAGGCGCTGCCCGCACCGGGCCATACGCCCGGCAGCGTTATCTATAAAATTACGCGCGGCGGCGAGACGCTGCTTATCTGGGGCGACATTATCCACGTGAAGGCGGTGCAGATGGCGCAGCCGGATGTGGCGATACATTTCGATGTGAATCAGGACGGTGCGGTGGCCACGCGCGCGCAGACGTTAAAAATGGCGGCGCAAAGCAACGCCTGGGTGGGGGCAGCGCATATTGCATTTCCGGGGATCGGCAAAGTGAAAGCGCAGGGAGACGGATATCGCTGGGTGCCGGTTAACTACAGCAGTCACGGCGCGAAATAAATAAGGAAATGGGCGCCGCGGACAGGCGGCGCCCGTACATCAGAAGATCATTTTAAAGACGCCCGTCACCACTAACAGCCCAATCAGAAAAATAATCAGTACCGCCCAAAGAATAATTTTCATCGCCACTCCTTATTGTCTTTGCGGGATCTCGTTGATCCATGAAGGTAATTATCAGTATAGAAGCTCCTGCAAAGGCGACAGAAAAAAGTGCAAATGACGTAACGCCGCGCACCGGCGCTGAATTTTCAGGCCTCGCTATACTTAACGCTTTAACGCAACCACCGGAGGCACCATGAGTTCTGCAAACAAAGTGGCCATCGTCACGGCGTCAGATTCTGGCATCGGCAAGAAGTGTGCGGTTTACCTGGCAAAACTTGGGTTTGATATCGGCATCACCTGGCATAGCGATGATAACGGCGCAAAAGAGACAGCCCGGGAAGTGGAAAGCCTGGGACGGCGCGCCGAGCTTATTCAGCTCGACCTGAGCCATCTGCCGGATGGCGCGAACGCCATTCAGACGCTTATTGACCGCTTCGGGCGTATCGACGCGCTGGTGAATAATGCCGGGGCAATGATCAAAGCGCCGTTTCTGGAGATGACGTTTGACGAGTGGCGTAGCATCCAGACGGTGGATGTCGACGGCGCATTTCTTTGCTCGCAGATTGCCGCAAAAGCGATGGTGAAGCAGGGGCAGGGCGGGCGTATCGTCAATATTACTTCGGTGCATGAGCACACGCCGCTGCCGGAGGCGAGCGCTTACACCACCGCTAAACATGCGCTGGGCGGGTTAACCAAATCGATGGCGCTGGAGCTGGTGGAGCACAACATTCTGGTGAATGCCGTAGCGCCAGGCGCTATCGCGACGCCAATGAACGACATGAAGGAAGGCGACGCGAAGCCCGGCTCGATGCCCAATATTCCGATGGCGCGGCCTGGCGAAACTGATGAGATAGCGAGCATCGTCGCGTGGCTCTGCTCAGAAGGCGCCACTTATACCACCGGGCAGTCGTTTATCATTGATGGCGGTTTTACACTCGTGAATCCGCAGTTTAAAGCGCAGTCTTAATCCTCTCTGCTGCTGCGTTTTCGCCACAGCCAGCGCAGCAGCAGCACAATCCCCACCGCCAGCAATACCCAGACCAGATGCTTAAGATGATGATCGAGACGATGCAGCCACGGCTCAATTACCTGGCCGCCAAGGTAGCCGAGCGTCGTAAACAGCGTGGCCCACACCAGCGCACCGAGGATATTAAGCGGCAGAAAGAGCTTAGGCGGAATATGGCTCGCGCCGATAAGCAGCGGCCCAATAATGCGAAAGCCGTACATAAAACGTGTGCCAATGACAAACCACGCCGGATGACGCTGGATAAGCGCCTGCGCGCGGGTGATTTGCTTTTGCTTGCGGGAAAAGCGCCCGAGCGCGCGCGTGCCGAAGCGACGGCCTACCAGGTAGAGTACCTGGTCGCCAATCATGCCGCCAAGCGCCACCACCAGCACTACCAGAGGATAGCGCAGCAGCCCCTGATGTGCCGCCACACCGCCCAGCAGCGTGACCGTCTCCCCTTCAGCCAGACTGCCAAATAACAGTGTCAGATAACCGTACTGCTCAATCAGGTTATTGATATCCATAAATGCCAAATGCTCCCGTTTTCATGGCCCATCTTCGCGCCGTGCGCGAAACTCAAAGTATAACGCCCTGCGCCCGCCTTGCGCGCGCAACGGTGCGACTGTTTTTGTGTTGTTTACTTTTTAATCACAAAGGCTGAATTATACTTAAAAGCACCCGTTCCGGGCGGTCTGTATCAGGGGGCTTTATGAACCATGTCTGGGGGCTTTTGTCCCATCCCTTGCGTGAAATGCAGGTGATTCGCCGCGAAAATGAAACCGTGTCGCATCACTATACCCACCACGTTCTTATCATGGCGGCCATACCGGTGTTGTGTGCGTTTATCGGCACGACGCAGATTGGCTGGGATTTCGGCGACGGCAACGTCGTCAGGCTGTCGCTCTTTACCGGCTTTTATCTCGCGGTCCTGTTCTATGGCCTGATGCTGGCAGGCGTTGCGATAATGGGACGAGTTATCTCCTGGATGGCGCGCGACTACCCGCATCGCCCGTCACTCGCAAGCTGTATGGTATTTGCAGGCTATGTGGCTACACCGCTTTTTTTAAGCGGTATTGTGGCGCTCTACCCGCTGGTGTGGCTATGCGCGCTGGTCGGCACGCTGGCGCTGCTCTATACCGGGTATCTGTTGTATATCGGCATTCCCGCGTTTTTGAATATTAATCAGGAAGAAGGGCTGCGGTTTTCCGGCTCGACTTTGGCCATTGGGGTCCTGCTGCTGGAAGTGTTGCTGGCGCTGACCGTCCTGCTCTGGGGCTATGGTTATCGCTTGTTCTGATCCTTACTGCCGGTGTAAAAACCGGCGGTGCTGCGGGTCGCGCTGAATCTCCTGTAGCGGGGAATGCGACGGCCGGAGTATTATGCCCGGGCCAGCCATCAAGAGTTATTTCCATTGGTGGCGGTGCGTTTGATTACGCGCGTGAATTATTTTCCGAACTTTCGCCATGCCGACAAAAATTCGTCTTTCCCTGTTAAGTCTTGCGCTGATGCTGGCCGCGCCACTTTCCACCCCGGCGCTTGCCGCCACGAAAACCGCCGCGCCGCTGGTGTCTGCCGCTGAGCCGCAAATCGCCTCCGGCAGCGCCATGATAGTTGACCTGCGCACTAACGAAGTGTTGTTTTCAAGCCATCCCGATCTGGTGCGACCCATCGCCTCGATAACCAAAGTGATGACGGCGATGGTTGTGCTTGATGCTCGTTTGCCGCTTGATGAAATACTGACGGTGGATATCAGCCATACGCCGGAGATGAAAGGGATCTATTCGCGGGTGCGGTTAAACAGCCAAATCAGCCGCAAAAATATGCTGCTGCTGGCGCTGATGTCATCGGAGAACCGCGCGGCGGCAAGCCTTGCGCATCACTACCCGGGTGGCTATGACGCCTTTATCCGCGCGATGAATGCGAAAGCAAAAGCGCTTGGCATGCGTAACACGCAATTCGTGGAGCCGACGGGCCTGTCGATTCACAACGTTTCTACCGCGCGCGACCTGACAAAGCTGCTGATTGCCACCAAACAATATCCGCTGATTGGGCAGCTCAGCACGACGCGGGAAGAGATGGCAACGTTCGCGAACCCGGCGTATACGCTGCCGTTTCGCAATACTAACCATCTGGTCTATCGCGATAACTGGAACATTCAGCTGACGAAAACCGGCTTTACCAACGCGGCGGGACACTGTCTGATGATGCGCACGCTGATTAAAAACCGCCCGGTGTCGCTGGTGGTCATGGACGCGTTTGGCAAATATACGCATTTTGCTGACGCCAGCCGTCTGCGTACCTGGCTTGAAACCGGCAAGGCGCAACCGGTGCCTGAAGCGGCGCTGAGTTATAAACGGCAGAAAGCGGCGCAAATGGCGAACAACAGCGCCGAATAAGTTATTCCGGCAGCGTCCAGTCTCCCTGGTTGAGCGGACGCTGCATAATCAACGTGTCGCGCCACCCGCCAAATTTAAACCCCACGCTTCGTAAATTTCCCACGACTTCAAACCCCAGCAGCCGGTGCAGTCGCGTCGAGCCGCGGTTATTTTCGCCATCGCCAATGACCGCCATCATCTGCCGCCACGGGCCTTGCTCGCAGCGCTCGATAAGCGCCTGCAACAGACGGCTGCCGATACCGCGCCCGACCATGCTGGCGTCGATATAAATAGATTCTTCAAGGGTGTAACGATAGGCAGGGCGCGGACGCCAGGGTGAGGCGTAACTGTAGCCGACGACGATGCCGTCAAGCTCCGCCACCAGCCACGGCAGGCTCTGATCCGTCACGGTGGTCACGCGTGCGGTCATCTCCGCGAGGGTGGGGGTCGTTTCTTCAAATGAGGCGCGTCCATGCTCGACATGCCAGCCGTAAATGGCGCGGATAGCCTCGATATCTCCCGGCGTGACATCACGAATCGCGGCTTTCGACGCCGTGAGATTTTCCACAACAGCCATTCCTGTATCCTCTGAAAACATGCCGCGGGAGGACCCTGCGGCATGAAGGATATAGTATGCCTGTGCTCAAAAAGAAAACAGCCTGCCAGAATCAGCGGGCCTGGTGGGCGCCTGGCGTTTGTGCGATCCCATCGGCTTCTCCCCAGTATTTCTGCTTCGAGGTTTTGCCGATACCGGGGTTCATGCTGTTGGTCGGATCGTTGGCCTTATAAAATTGTTTTAAGCTCTCTGGCGCTTCATAGAGGTGCCCAACGTTGTGTTCCGCCGGGTATTGCGCGCCGCGCGCGCGCAGCAGTTCCAGCATAGCTTCTTTGAGCGCATGAACGTCCACCCCTTTTTTGACGATGTAATCCTGGTGGAAAACATGGCAGAAGAAATGGCCGTAATAGAGCTTATGCACAAGCTTACTGTCGATCTCCGGCGGCAGATGCTCGAACCACTCGGTGTCGTTACGTCGCAGCGCGATATCCAGCGCCAGAATATCCTCGACCTCGTCTGCGTGTACCGCGTGATAACGCACCGCTGCCCCTGCCGCCGCAAAGCGGTGCAGAAACGCTTTGCTGCCTTCTTCTGCCGTACAGGCAAAAAAATCGCCTTCGGCGTCTTTAAAGAAGCTGGTCAGCCAGCCGCGCGCCTCTTCTATCCCGTCTCCTGCCATTTTCAGCAGCAGATGATGCTCATATTTATCGCGCCAGCTTTTCATGCGCGGCGGCAGGTGGCCCGGAAAGAGCCCGCCGAGCTTCTGCATGACGCGGTCAGTAAAGTGCGGTTTAACAAACGGCACTTTCTCAAGCCATGCGTCGGTGCGGCCTTTGGCGGTAAAGAAGAACGGCATTTTGTCGGTGCCGAGCTTATTGATCATCAGGAAGGTGTCTTTCCCGTAACGCTCGGCGATGTCGTAGATATCGCGGTGCATATACTCGCCCGCGACCGGCAGGCTTTTAAAATTCGCCAGAATATGGCGGCGGATATGCGTCAGCACATCAGGCTGGTTGGTGCCGATATAAAAGACTTCCTGACTTTTCTCAGCCTCGAACGTATCGAGGCGCACCGCGAACACCGCGAGCTTGCCCGCGCAGCCGGAGGCTTCGAACAGGCGCTCGGGGTTGGCGTTATAGCGCGCCGGGCTGTCCGCCTCGATGTCGCGCACCCGCTCAATGTAATGGCGGTCAGATGCCTGACGTTCGTCGTGGCGCACGGCGGTGGGGTCAATGCGGTCATCGTCAAGGCGACCCAGGATCTGCTCCGGCGTCTGGCCGAGATCGATGCCCAGATGGTTGACCAGACGCAGTCGCCCTGCGTCGTCAATCTGCGCGAACAGCGCCATTTCGGTATAGGCCGGTCCGCGGTGCACCAGCGCGCCGCCGGAGTTATTGCAGATACCGCCCATCACGGACGCGCCGATGCAGGAGGAGCCAATCACTGAGTGCGGTTCGCGACCGAGCGGCTTTAAGGCGTGCTCCAGTTGCCAGAGCGTGGTGCCAGGGTAGGCGAGGATCTGCTCGCCATTATCCAGCAGATGCAGCTTATCAAGGCGCAGCGTGCTGATAATAATGATGTCGCGATCGTAGTCATTGCCATTCGGCGTTGAGCCTTCCGTCAGGCCGGTATTAGCCGCCTGCATCAGAATAATTTTGTCGGCGGCAACGCAAACTTCCAGAACGCGCCATAATTCCAGCAGCGTACCGGGAAAGACGACGGCTAATGCCTCGCCCTGGCCTGAGCGAAACCCTTTACGGTAGCGGGCCGTTTTGGCCGGGTCGGTGAGAAGGTGGTTAGTGCCGGTAATGCGGGTCAGTTCCGCGATAACCTCATGGTTAGCGGAGGTTGGTGTCAGGGTCATGTTCCACTCCTTGTGGCAGAGAAAAACGCACGTCTCTAAGCATAGCCGTGAATTTCGCGACGAGTCCGAAAAGGTTGAAAAATCAGCGTATAAACTTGCGTTTGGCTTCTTCCCTGCTAAGGCTTATGGCACACTGCACACCTTATATCTGTTGTGGCGGCACCCTTGCGGCTGCGTCTAAAAGAGAGTTAATCCTATGAAATGGCTTTGTTCTGTGGGTATGGCCGTGAGCCTTGCGCTGCAACCGGCCCTGGCGTCTGAACAGTTCGGCGATCATCCGCTGACGCCCGAAGCGCGGGATGCGTTCGTGACCGATTTACTCAAAAAAATGACGGTCGATGAAAAAATTGGCCAGCTGCGCCTGATAAGCGTGGGGCCGGACAACCCGAAAGAAGCGATTCGGGAGATGATCAAAGAAGGTCAGGTCGGTGCCATTTTTAACACCGTGACTCGCCCGGATATCCGCACGATGCAGGATCAGGTGATGCAGTTAAGCCGCCTGAAAATTCCTCTGTTTTTCGCCTATGACGTGCTGCACGGGCAGCGCACTATTTTCCCGAACAGCCTGGGGCTGGCGTCCTCGTTTAACCTCGACGCCGTGAAAACCGTGGGCCGCATTTCTGCCTATGAAGCCGCCGACGATGGCCTGAACATGACCTGGGCGCCGATGGTGGACGTCACGCGCGATCCGCGCTGGGGCCGCGGCTCTGAAGGATTCGGCGAAGATACTTACCTCACCAGCATGATGGGCAAAACGATGGTGGAATCCATGCAGGGTAAAAGCCCCGCGGACCGCTATTCAGTCATGACCAGCGTGAAACACTTTGCGGCCTATGGCGCCGTGGAAGGCGGTAAAGAGTACAACACCGTTGATATGAGCTCCCAGCGCCTGTTCAACGACTACATGCCGCCGTATAAAGAGGCGCTTGATGCGGGCAGCGGCGGGGTGATGATTGCGCTCAACTCCCTGAACGGTACGCCTGCGGCCTCTGATAGCTGGTTACTAAAAGATCTGCTGCGCGGCGAGTGGGGCTTTAAAGGCATCACTATCTCTGACCACGGGGCTATTAAAGAGCTGATTAAGCACGGTACGGCCTCCGGCCCGGAAGACGCGGTGCGGGTGGCTATTAAGTCCGGCGTGGATATGAGCATGGCGGATGAGTACTACAGCAAATATCTGCCGGATCTTATTAAGAATGGCAGCGTCACGATGGCAGAACTCGACGACGCCACGCGCCACGTTCTGAACGTCAAATATGATATGGGGCTGTTTAACGATCCCTACAGCCATCTGGGGCCGAAAGATTCTGATCCGCAAGACACTAACGCCGAAAGCCGTCTGCATCGCGATGACGCCCGTAAAGTGGCGCGCGAAAGTCTGGTGCTGTTGAAAAACCGCCTCGATACGCTGCCTTTGAAAAAATCAGGCACCATCGCGGTGGTCGGGCCGCTGGCTGACAGCAAACGCGACATGATGGGCAGCTGGTCTGCCGCGGGCGTTGCTGACCAGTCCATCACGCTGCTGCAGGGCATGAAAAACGTCGCGGGCGACAAGGCGAAAATCCTCTACGCCAAAGGCGCGAACGTGACGGACGATAAAGGCATTGTCGACTTCCTGAACCTCTACGAGCCGGCGGTGGTGGTGGATAAACGCACGCCGAAGGAGATGATCGACGAGGCGGTTAACGTCGCGAAACAGTCTGATGTGGTGGTCGCTGTTGTCGGCGAAGCGCAGGGCATGGCTCATGAGGCTTCCAGCCGTACCGATCTGACCATTCCGCAGAGCCAGCGTGACCTGATAAGCGCGCTGAAAGCGACCGGTAAACCGCTGGTACTGGTGTTAATGAACGGTCGCCCGCTGGCGCTGGTTAAAGAGAACCAGCAGGCGGACGCCATTCTGGAAACCTGGTTTGCGGGCACAGAAGGCGGTAACGCCATCGCTGATGTGCTGTTTGGCGATTACAATCCGTCGGGCAAACTGCCGATTTCCTTCCCGCGCTCGGTCGGGCAGCTCCCGGTGTATTACAGCCATCTCAACACGGGCCGTCCGTACAACCCGGAAAAACCGAACAAATACACTTCGCGCTACTTTGATGAAGCCAATGGCCCGCTCTATCCGTTCGGGTATGGTCTGAGCTACACCACGTTCAGCGTCTCCGACGTGAAGCTCTCGTCACCCACCATGAAGCGCGACGGTAAAGTAACCGCCAGCGTCACGGTGACCAACACCGGTAAACGTGAAGGCGCGACGGCGGTGCAGATGTATCTTCAGGACGTCACGGCGTCCATGAGCCGCCCGGTAAAACAGCTGCGCGGCTTTGAGAAAATCACCCTGAAGCCTGGCGAAAGCCAGACCGTCAGCTTCCCGATTGACGTCGATGCGCTGAAATTCTGGAACCAGCGCATGAAATATGACGCGGAGCCGGGCAAGTTCAACGTCTTTATCGGGCTGGACTCCGCCCGTGTGAAACAAGGCGAATTCGAACTGCTGTAAACCTCGTTAAGGGCCGGACAACCGGCCCTTTTTTTCGCCTCGTCTGGCAAAAAATGCCATTTCCCGTCTTTTCTCTCCCTCCCTCACGTTTATCAACTACGCTTTTCTCTTAAGCCCTTAGCGAAGCGGATAAAAGAGGAAAATCATGAAGCTAAAACTCTGGAGCGCGGCAGGTCTGTTGCTGCTGGCGGCAGGTGCACAGGCGGCCGAGCCGGTGAAGGTGGGGTCGAAAATTGACACCGAAGGCGCGCTGCTGGGCAATATCATTTTGCAGGTGCTGGAAAGCCACGGCGTGAAAACCGTCAATAAAATACAGCTTGGCACCACACCGGTGGTGCGCGGCGCGATCACCGCCGGCGAGCTGGACATCTACCCGGAATACACTGGCAACGGGGCGTTTTTCTTTAAACAGGAGAACGATCCGGCGTGGAAAAACGCGCAGCAGGGCTATGAGAAAGTCAAAAAGCTCGACGCCGAACAGAACAAACTCATCTGGCTGACGCCGGCGGCGGCAAACAACACCTGGACCATCGCGGTGCGCCAGGATCTGGCGCAGAAAAACACGCTCATCTCGCTTGCCGATCTCAGCCGGTACCTGAAAGAGGGCGGGCAGTTTAAGCTTGCCGCTTCGGCGGAGTTTATCGAACGCCCGGACGCGCTGCCCGCGTTTGAAAAAGCCTATGGCTTTAAATTAAACCAGAATCAGATGTTGTCGCTCGCAGGCGGCGACACGGCGGTAACCATCAAAGCGGCGGCGCAGCAGACCTCCGGCGTTAACGCGGCGATGGCCTACGGCACCGACGGCCCGGTGGCGGCGCTCGGCCTGCAAACGCTCACCGATCCGAAAGGCGTGCAGCCGGTGTATGCGCCTGCGCCTGTCGTGCGCGAGGCTGTGCTTAAGGCTTACCCGGAGATGCCGCAGTGGTTCGAGCCGGTCTTTAACGCGCTGGATGAGAAAACGCTCCAGGAGCTCAACGGCCAGATTGCGGTCGAGGGGCTGGATGCCGGTAAAGTGGCATCGCAATGGCTCAAAGAAAAAGGACTGGTGAAATAGCGCGCCCTGCGCTTGCCTGCGGGATACGTTTTGTCGATTAAATGCCAAAACCGGGTCCTGGTGCTGCTGGCGGCGCTGCTCGCCGCCGCGGCCCTGTTGCCCTTTTTAAATCACGCGCCGAACCGGCTGGTCTCCGGCGCACCGCTCGGTCTTAATGAGCTTTTCCCGGCCATCGCGCCCGCGCTCTGGGCGCTGCCGCTATTACTTTGTCTGTTTGCCTGCGTGCCGGGAAAACCCGGTGCGCTGCTGGTGCTGGTTGCCGTAGAGGCGCTGTTTATTGTGCTGCTGTACGTGGCCGGCGAAGAGGCGAGACGGCTTGCGCAAGCGGGCAGTCGGCTTGCGCGCACGTCACCTGGCAGCGGGCTGTGGCTGATGCTCGCGGTCGCGCTCCTTGGCGCAAGCGATGCCATTAGCAGGCTGACGCGCCGTCCGCTCTGGCGCTGGCTGTTGCAGGCGCAAATCTGGATAGCGCCGCTGTGGCTGCTGCTTGACGGGCACTTCGATACGTTGTCATTGCTAAAAGAGTACGCCAACCGCCAGACGGTGTTTGATGACGCCACGGCGCGCCACCTGACGCTGCTGTTCGGTACGCTTGCGCCCGCGCTGGCTATCGGTATGCCGCTCGGCATTCTTTGCTACCGCCATCCGCGCTGGCAGCCAGGGCTGTTTGCCGCACTCAATATTATTCAGACGGTGCCCTCTGTGGCGCTGTTCGGTCTGTTAATGGCGCCGCTCGCAGGGCTGGCGCAGTCCTTTCCAGCGCTCGGCGCCATTGGCGTCTCCGGGACCGGGCTTGCGCCCGCTTTAATTGCGCTCACGCTCTACGCGCTATTGCCGCTGGTGCGCGGCGTGGTGGCAGGCCTCGGTCAGGTGCCTGCGCCAGTACTGGAGAGCGCGAAAGGAATGGGGATGTCGGCGCGCCAGCGCTTCTGGCATGTCGAGGCGCCGCTGGCGTTGCCGGTCTGGCTGCGTAGCCTGCGGGTGGTGGCGGTGCAGACGGTGGGCATGGCGGTAGTCGCCGCGCTTATCGGCGCGGGTGGCTTCGGCGCGCTGGTGTTTCAGGGGTTGCTTAGCAGCGCGCTTGATTTGGTCCTCCTCGGCGTTATCCCTGTGGTGGCGCTGGCGGTCGTGCTGGACGCGCTGTTTACGCTTGCGATCGGGGCGCTGGAGGCGAAACGAGATGATTGAATTTCAACAGGTCAGCAAATTTTATGAGGGCGGCGCGGCGGTCAAGGATCTCAGCCTGACGTTTGCGGAAGGCGCCTTTTCGGTGCTTATCGGCACCTCCGGCTCCGGGAAATCCACCACGCTGAAAATGATTAACCGTCTGGTGGAGCACGACGCGGGCGAAATCCGCTTTGCGGGTGAAGAGATCCGTCGCTTTTCGCCGGAGGCGCTGCGTCGGCGTATGGGCTACGCCATTCAGTCGGTCGGGCTGTTTCCGCACTGGACCGTGGCGCAAAACATCGCCACCGTGCCACAGCTACTGAAATGGCCGAAGGCGCGCATCCAGGCGCGGGTGGATGAACTGCTGGATCTGCTCGGCCTTGCGCCTGATGCGTTTCGCCGCCGCTACCCGCACCAGCTCTCCGGCGGGCAACAGCAGCGCGTCGGCGTGGCGCGGGCGCTTGCCGCCGACCCGGAGGTGTTGCTGATGGACGAGCCGTTTGGCGCGCTCGACCCGGTCACCCGCAACGCGCTGCAACAGGAGATGCGCCGTATACATCAGTTGCTCGGGCGCACCATTGTGCTGGTCACGCACGACATCGACGAGGCGCTTGGTCTGGCCCAGCATCTGGTGTTGATGGATAATGGCGAGGTTGTGCAACAAGGGGCGCCGCTCGACTTACTGACCGCGCCGCGCAACGATTTCGTGCGCGATTTCTTCGGACGCAGCGAACTTGGTGTGCGTCTGCTGTCGCTTAAACAGGTCGCGGAATTTATCGAGCCTGGCGTGGGTGAGGGCGAGCCGGTGGCGGAGACTATAACGCTGCGCGAGGCGATGTCAGTGTTTGTCGAGCGCCAGAGCGAGGCGCTGTCGGTCGTTGATGCCCAGGGCGCGCACCGTGGCGTGCTACGTTTTCGTCATCTGGTTAATCAGCGGGAGGCGCGGGGTGAGTAGACTGCGCGATCCGCTGCTCTGGCTGGCGCTTACATTTATCGCGCTGCTGTTGGCGATGCCGCACAGCGCGGGAGTGTTCCAATGGCTTTTTCCGGTGCTGTCGCGCCCGGTTTATCTTCAGGAAA
The DNA here is from genome assembly GCF_001277255.1 of Cronobacter condimenti 1330. Lineage (NCBI taxonomy): Bacteria > Pseudomonadati > Pseudomonadota > Gammaproteobacteria > Enterobacterales > Enterobacteriaceae > Cronobacter > Cronobacter condimenti. The sequence continues at coordinate 2,812,234 of NZ_CP012264.1, read as the reverse complement.
GCTTTGTGGCGCTGACACTTTCCCATCTTGGCTTAGTGGCGGTCTCCGGCGCCGTATCGGTGGCCTGCGGTGTGGCTGTGGGGATTGCCGTCACGCGCCCATGGGGCCGTGAATTCCGCGCGCTTGCTGAAACGCTTGCTGCCGCCGGGCAGACCTTTCCGCCGGTGGCGGTCCTGGCTATTTGCGTGCCGGTGATGGGGTTTGGACGAGAGCCTGCGATTGTCGCGCTTATTCTCTACGGCCTGCTGCCCGTATTACAGGGCACGCTCGCCGGGCTAAGCGCGGTGCCGGAGGATGTTAAAGAGGTGGCGCGGGGCGTTGGAATGAGCCGCGGACAGATTTTACGCAAAGTCGAATTGCCGCTGGCTTTTGGCGTGATGCTGGCCGGTATCCGGACGTCGGTAATTATTAATATCGGTACCGCGACGATTGCCTCAACCGTGGGCGCCAGCACGCTTGGCACCCCGATTATCATTGGCCTGAGCGGCTTTAATACGGCGTATGTGATTCAGGGCGCGGTACTGGTGGCGCTGGCCGCAATCCTGGTAGACCGCCTTTTCGAGCGTCTTGCAAAGCTTATGAACCGGAATGCAGGATAACGGTATAACCTGCCAGCATGACGCCGCCAATACCGCCGATAGCCATCAGGACCATGCCGGTGATAAGGCTAATTCTGACTAATTTCATGCGTTGCTCCTTATGTTAACCGGATAATTATACGGTGAAGCGTGGGTGTTAATGAACCTTTAAATCAAATCCGGTTCATGGAGCGAAAAGACGGCGTGTCCTTGCTGGTGCCAGAGGGTAATCTGCTCAAGCTGACGTGAAGAGGGCGGTTCGCCGCACCACACCAGCAGCGTTTTACCTGGAAACAGTTCAGGGCGAAGCTGAACGAGCGGCTGCGCCAGCACATCGACCCGCCAGCCTTTCTGCACTGCCACCCAGGCCGCCAGCCACAGCGGCGTTGAATCCTGATTATTCCAGCCTACCACCAGCGCGTCGTTGCCCGGTTTCTTCCAGGCTGATTGCAGACAATACGCGACATAGTTAATCAGGATCCCGTCAAGCAGGCTCAGCAGCGCGTGCAGCGTGGCATGTTGTAGTTGCATGCGCCGGCGCAGTGGGGTGTAGAGATGACGCACCAGCATCTGTGCCGGATAGTCGCGCCCGAGTTCGCTTACCCAGTGACGGACCTGGCCGATATTCCCGCTGCGCAGTTTAGTCAGCAGTTCTTCCTGACGTTCGCGCCAGCCTTCCGGTTCATCTGTGCTGTCCTGGCTTAACAGGGTTTTGACTTTACTGACCTGTACGCCTTGCTCGATCCAGTGTTTGATTTCACGGATGCGGTCAATATCTGCCTCGCTGAAAAGGCGGTGGCCGCCGTCGGTGCGTACCGGTTTGATAAGACCGTAGCGCCGCTGCCAGGCGCGCAGCGTTACGGGGTTGACTTCGCAAAGATCGGCCACTTCGCCAATCGTATATAGCGCCATACTGGTTCTCTTCCTGGGATCGTACCCGTTAAATGTAGTCGGTGATGTGCGAACCGGGAAAAAGAGTTTAAGCCAGACCCGGCGGGGGTAAAAGGCGATTTAAATGTGCTGTGAGATGAGAGCCGACATGAAAAAGGGGAGACAGACATCTCCCCTTGATGAATGACGCTTATGGCGCGTCAGCGTGGTGAATTATTTCACCTGCTGACCCGGTTTCGCGCCGCTGTCCGGGCTCAGCAGGAAGATATCTTTCCCGCCAGGGCCTGCGGCCATCACCATGCCTTCGGAGATACCAAAGCGCATTTTGCGCGGCGCGAGGTTAGCCACCATCACGGTCAGACGGCCAATCAGCGCCTGCGGGTCCGGATAAGCGGAACGGATGCCGGAAAAGACATTGCGTTTTTCGCCGTCGAGATCGAGCGTCAGGCGCAGCAGCTTATCGGAACCGTCGACAAATTCAGCGTTTTCAATCAGCGCCACGCGCAGATCGATTTTCGCAAAATCATCAAACGTGATGGTTTCCTGGATAGGGTTATCCGCCAGTTCGCCGGTCGCCGGAGCGGCCGCCGCTTTCACTTCTTCTTTAGAGGCTTCCACGAGCGCGTCTACCTGTTTCATTTCAATACGGTTATAGAGGGCCTTGAAGCTATTTACTTTATGACTAAGCAGCGGGGTGTGGATGCCATCCCAGCTCAGCTCGACGTTCAGGAACGCTTCGGCGCGGGCGCACAGCTCCGGCAGCACCGGCTTAAGCCAGGTCATCAGCACGCGGAACATGTTCAGCCCCATGGTGCAGATAGCCTGCAGATCGGCATCGCGACCTTCCTGTTTTGCGACCACCCACGGCGCCTGCTCGTCAACGTAACGGTTAGCGGCATCCGCCAGCGCCATGATTTCACGAATCGCTTTGCCAAATTCACGGCTTTCCCACGCTTCGCCAATGGTGGCGGCCGCGTCGGTGAAGGTTTTGTACAGCGCCGGGTCGGCCAGTTCAGAGGCCAGTTCGCCATCGAACCGTTTGGCGATAAAGCCCGCGTTGCGCGACGCCAGGTTTACCACTTTATTGACGATGTCCGCATTCACGCGCTGCACGAAATCTTCCAGATTCAGGTCGATATCATCGATACGTGAAGAGAGTTTTGCCGCGTAGTAGTAACGCAGGCTGTCGGCATCAAAGTGGTTCAGCCAGGTGCTTGCCTTAATAAAGGTACCGCGCGATTTGGACATCTTCGCGCCGTTGACCGTCACATAACCGTGCACGAACAGGTTGGTCGGCTTGCGAAAACCGCTGCCTTCCAGCATGGCCGGCCAGAACAGGCTATGGAAATAGACGATATCTTTACCGATGAAATGATAAAGCTCGGCCTCGGAGTCTTTTTTCCAGTAGGTCTCAAAGCTTTCGTTATCGCCGCGCTTGTCGCACAGGTTTTTGAACGAGCCCATGTAGCCGATAGGCGCATCCAGCCAGACGTAGAAATATTTGCCCGGCGCATTCGGAATTTCAAAGCCGAAGTAAGGCGCATCGCGGGAGATATCCCACTGCTGCAGGCCGGATTCAAACCACTCCTGCATTTTGTTCGCCACCTGCTCCTGGAGCGCGCCGGAGCGGGTCCACGCCTGCAACATTTCGCTAAAGGACGGCAAGTCAAAGAAGAAGTGCTCAGAATCACGCATCACCGGCGTCGCGCCGGACACGACGGATTTCGGCTCGATAAGCTCCGTCGGGCTGTAGGTTGCGCCGCAGACTTCGCAGTTATCGCCGTACTGATCCGGAGATTTACATTTCGGGCAGGTGCCTTTCACGAAGCGGTCCGGCAGGAACATGCCTTTTTCCGGATCGTAAAGTTGCGAAATGGTGCGGTTTTTAATAAAGCCGTTTTCTTTAAGGCGCGTGTAAATCAGCTCCGACAGCACGCGGTTTTCGTCGCTGTGGGTCGAGTGATAATTGTCGTAGCTGATGTTGAAGCCCGCAAAATCGGTCTGATGCTCTTTGCTCATCTCGGCAATCATCTGCTCCGGCGTGATGCCAAGCTGCTGGGCTTTGAGCATGATAGGCGTGCCGTGGGCGTCGTCGGCGCAGATGAAGTTAACCTCGTGGCCGCGCATTCGCTGGTAACGGACCCAGACATCAGCCTGGATGTGCTCCAGCATATGGCCGAGGTGGATGGAGCCGTTGGCGTACGGCAGCGCGCACGTTACCAGAATTTTCTTCGCGACTTGAGTCATAGTGAGTATTACGTCTTCTGTGGCAAATGGGGCTGTCATAGTAACCGAATCAACCCGCGTTGAGTACCGCACGGCGGCAAAAGCGCGCAAAAAAGGAGACGAAAGAGCGGCATACGGTGAGGTGTTGAGCGGCCAGGAATAAGACGGCGTGGGATCCTGAATTCAGGACGCGGCGGGGGCGGCATAACCTCATCACTCTCTCTACGATGAAGATAGCCTGCGAACCCTATTATCACGGATAAAACCGGGCTTCTCTCCAGAGGTGAAAACGCTATCGGCGATGTCCTGATGTTGCGGGTTAATTTAACCGGCGGCGTCGCCGCCGACCCGGCGACATTTAATCGCCCCCTGCTGTCTGTCGGGCGCTGGCCTGACTCGCTTATAGCGCACGTCAGGCCAATGCAACGCAGGCGTTTAATATCGTCTTCTTCCCTGTGACTCTGTTATGATTCTATGACTGCAATTTTTTAACATCAGAACAACAAAGGAGTCGGGATGAATTCGCAATCCCAGGCCAAATCCCCCGAAGCGCTGCGTGCGCTGGTCGCCGGGACGCTGGCCAATTTCCAGCACCCAACCCTGAAGCACAACCTCACGGCGCTGAAAGCGCTGCATCATGTCGCCTGGCTTGATGACACCATCCACATCGAACTGCTGATGCCGTTCGTCTGGCGTAGCGGGTTTGAAGAGCTGAAAGAACAGGTGAGCGCAGAGCTGCTGCGTCTGACCGGCGCAAGCGCTATTGACTGGAAACTGTCGCACAATATCGCGACGTTAAAGCGCGTGAAAAACCAGCCGGGCGTGAACGGCGTGAAAAACATCATCGCGGTCAGCTCTGGTAAAGGCGGCGTCGGTAAATCTTCGACGGCGGTGAACCTGGCGCTCGCGCTGGCGGCCGAAGGCGCCAAAGTCGGGATCCTCGACGCTGACATTTACGGCCCGTCGGTGCCGACGATGCTCGGGGCGGAAGGCGAACGCCCGACCTCGCCAGATGGCACCCATATGGCGCCGATTATGTCGCACGGGCTTGCCACTAACTCCATCGGCTATCTGGTGACGGACGATAACGCCATGGTCTGGCGCGGCCCGATGGCGAGCAAAGCGCTGCTGCAACTGTTGCAGGAAACGATGTGGCCGGATCTCGATTATCTGGTACTGGATATGCCGCCGGGCACTGGCGACATTCAGCTGACCCTTGCGCAGAATATTCCGGTCACCGGCGCGGTCGTGGTCACCACGCCGCAGGATGTGGCGCTGATCGACGCCAAAAAAGGCATCGTGATGTTTGAGAAAGTCGAAGTGCCAGTGCTTGGGATCGTCGAGAACATGAGCATGCACATTTGTAGCAACTGCGGCCATCACGAACCGATTTTCGGCACTGGTGGCGCGCAGAAGCTCGCGGAAACGTACCGCACGCAGCTGCTGGCCCAGATGCCGCTGCACATCTCCCTGCGTGAAGATCTCGACCGCGGTCAGCCGACCGTCGTTTCCCGCCCGGAAAGCGAATTCACCACCATTTACCGTCAACTGGCGGGCCGTGTGGCGGCACAGCTTTACTGGCAGGGTGAAGTCATCCCTGGCGATATCGCCTTCCGCGCGGTGTAATGCGCGAGCGCGTTACGCTGAATGCCTGACCAGACGCCTCCTTCGGGAGGCGTTTTTATTGGTGTTATGACTGACGAAAATGCAGCAGTTCGTAGGCGCCTTCCGGCGCTTCGCCGCTTGCCTCTCGCACCCAACCGTGATGCTCATAAAAGCGCAGGGCATGTTCGTTTTTCGATAAGCATTTCAGCGCGCCGGTGCTGGTAAACCGCGCCTGCACAGCCGTCAGCAGCGCCGTACCGACGCCGCGCCCCTGAGCGTCCGGTGCCACAAACAGATGGTGCAGAAAGTTATCGCTCCCGGCAATTGAGGCAAAACCGAGCCGGTGCCCGTCCTCTTCTGCTACCAGAATCGTTTCGCCGAGCGTGTCGGCGTCGAAATCCTCCAGTTGCCATTCGCTGCTGTCAAGCCATGGCCACCCCTCGCGGCGGGCATGTAAATAAATCGTGCGCAAAAAAGGGCGATCGCTCTCCTGCCAGGGTCTGATGTTCACGCGCTACCTCCTTAATAAACGACGCTCACTCATGGTTTTTTGGTTTTCTTCATAGAAAGTTATGGCACAGCAGCGTATTTTACGCGCTCTTAATCGCAACCGGAGCGTGGGCGTGTACGAGTTTAATCTGGTGTTATTACTGCTCCAGCAGATGTGCGTGTTTCTGGTTATCGCCTGGCTTATGAGTAAAACGCGGTTGTTTATTCCGCTCATTCAGGTGTCGATTCGTCTGCCGCACAAGCTGTTGTGTTACGTCACGTTCTCCGGTTTCTGCATTATGGGCACCTATTTCGGGCTGCATATTCAGGATTCCATCGCCAACACCCGCGCCATCGGGGCCGTAATGGGCGGGCTGCTTGGCGGGCCGCTGGTCGGTGGGCTGGTGGGGCTCACCGGCGGGTTGCACCGCTATTCGCTCGGCGGGATGACGGCGCTAAGTTGCATGGTATCAACGATTGTCGAAGGGTTGCTCGGCGGCATCGTCCACCGCTGGCTGATTCGCCGCGGGCGCACCGATAAAATCTTTAATCCATTCACGGCGGGCGCCATTACGCTGGTGGCCGAAATCGTCCAGATGGGCATTATTTTGCTCATCGCGCGCCCGTTTGGCGATGCGCTGCACCTGGTGCAAAACATCGCCGCGCCGATGGTCGTCACCAATACTGTCGGGGCCGCGATGTTTATGCGCATTCTGCTTGATAAACGCGCCATGTTTGAGAAATACACCACCGCGTTTTCCGCCACGGCGCTGAAGGTCGCCTCCGCGACCGAAGGGATCCTGCGACAGGGCTTTAACGTCGAAAACAGCATGAAGGTCGCGCAGGTGATCCGCCAGGAATTAGACATCGGCGCGGTTGCCATTACCGATCGTGAACAGCTCCTCGCTTTTACCGGCATCGGGATGGATCACCATCTGCCCGGCAGCCCGATCTCGTCGCCCTGGACGCTGCGAGCTATCGAATCCGGCGAAGTGGTCTATGCCGACGGCAACGAGGTGCCGTACCGCTGCTCACTGCATCCGAACTGCAAACTTGGCTCAACGCTGGTTATTCCGCTGCGCGGCGAAAACCGCAAAGTGGTCGGGACCATCAAGCTCTACGAGCCGAAAAACCGCCTGTTCAGCTCTATCAACCGCACGCTGGGCGAGGGGATAGCGCAGCTGCTTTCCGCGCAGATACTGGCGGGGCAGTATGAGCGCCAGAAGCAGTTACTGACCCAATCAGAAATCAAACTGCTGCACGCGCAGGTAAACCCGCACTTCTTGTTTAACGCGCTTAACACGTTAATGGCGGTGATCCGCCGCGACAGCGAACAGGCCTGCCAGCTGGTGCAGTACCTTTCTACGTTCTTTCGCAAAAACCTCAAGCGCCCGACGGAAGTGGTGTCGCTTGCTGATGAAATAGAACACGTCAACGCGTACCTGAAAATTGAACAGGCGCGGTTTCAGTCTCATCTGCAGGTGAGCCTCAACCTGCCTGCTGAACTGAGCCATATCAAGCTCCCCGCGTTCACGTTGCAGCCGATTGTGGAAAATGCCATTAAGCATGGCACCTCACAGCTGCTGGGGGTGGGTGAAATTACCCTGCGCGCGAGCCGTGACGCTGACCATCTGGTGCTGGAAATTGAAGATAACGCCGGGCTCTATCAACCCAACGCCACCGGCAACGGGCTTGGCATGAGCCTGGTGGATAAACGACTGCGCGCGCGCTTCGGCGACGGGTGCGGCATTTCGGTCGCCTGTGAGCAGGACCGCTTTACCCGAATTACCTTACGTTTACCGCTGGAGGGAACGACATGATTAACGTGCTGATTGTCGATGACGAGCCGCTGGCGCGGGAAAATCTGCGCTTGTTGCTAAAAGAGGAGCCGGATATTGAGGTGGTGGGCGAATGCGCCAACGCCGTAGAGGCCATCGGGGCGGTGCATCGCCTGCGCCCCGATGTCGTGTTTCTCGATATCCAGATGCCGCGCATCTCCGGCCTCGAAATGGTCGGTATGCTCGACCCCGACACCCGCCCGTGGATAGTCTTCCTCACCGCGTTTGATGAATACGCTATCAAGGCGTTTGAAGAGCACGCGTTTGATTATCTCTTAAAACCCATCGAAACCGCGCGCCTGCAAAAAACGCTGGCGCGGATGCGCCATGCGCGCCGCGAGCAGGATATGTCGCCGCTCACTGAGCATCAGGAAGCGCTGAAGTTTATTCCCTGCACCGGCCACAGCCGCATTTATCTGCTGCAAATGGAGGATGTGGCGTTTGTGGCAAGCCGTATGAGCGGCGTGTACGTTACCAGCGGGCAGGGGCAGGAAGGATTCACGGAGCTTACGCTGCGCACGCTTGAGAGCCGCACGCCGCTGATGCGCTGTCACCGACAATATCTGGTTAACATGGCGCATCTGAAAGAGATCCGGCTGGAAGAGAACGGCCAGGCGGAGCTGCTGCTGCGCCACGGACAGACGGTGCCGGTGAGCCGCCGTTATCTTAAAACGCTTAAAGAGGCGCTCGGGCTGCGCGGTTAACCGGCCAATAGTACCGGTACTAAAATAAATATCGCCGCTCTGTACATCTTTTGCCTCGTTTGCCGATAACGGAGGATATATCCGTATCGGGCAAAAATGAGGACTTCTTGATGGGCCTGCTTAAAGACTTTTCCATCCGCGCAGTAATGCTGACGGTGCTTGGCGTACTCTGCGTGTTATGGGCAGCCGTGGGCGTCTACAGCGTCTATTCGCTTTCGGCGATGGCCGATGGCAACCGCGTGGACCGCCAGCTGGTGTCACAGATGACCGTGCTCAGCAAAGGTAACGACCAGTATTTCCGCTTTGTCACCCGTCTGACCCGCGCCATGGAAAATGGCACGCCGGACGCCAAATCGCTCGAATCCGTCCAGCAGGCGCTCGACAGCATGTCACGCCAGCTGGACCAGTTTAAAAAACTCTCGCCAGGCCCGCTGGATCCGGCCGTTTCACAGCAAGTGATTACCGACTGGCAAAAGCTGCTGAACGAAGGCGTGATTCCGCAGATGAAGCTGGCGCGTGAGGGCACCCCCGAGGCGTACCGCGCCCATGCGGGCAAGGTGACCCCGGCGTTCAGCCGCGCGTTTGGCGCAAGCGCTGAGAAATTCAACGCCGCAGCGGGCAGCAAGCTCGACGCCACGCGTGAAAGCGTCGATGCGATGACCACCGCCACCAAAACGGTGATTATTATCGCGGTCATCATTGGCCTGATGCTGCTGCTGTTGACCGACCGCTATCTGGTGGCGCTGCTGGTCAAGCCGCTTGAGAAAATCCGCAACCATTTCACTCTGATTGCTGGTGGCGATCTCAGCCAGCCGGTTGAGCCGTTTGGCCGCAACTGTGTCGGTAAACTGGTGCCGCTGCTGACCGCGATGCAGGATCAGCTGCGCGAGGCCGTCAGCGCCATCCGCCACGGCAGTGAAAATATCTGGCGCGGCGCGTCTGAAATCTCGGCAGGCAACAACGATCTCTCGTCGCGTACCGAAGAGCAGGCTGCGGCGCTGGAGCAGACCGCCGCCAGTATGGAAGAGCTGACCTCCACCGTACGTCTGAATGCTGAAAACGCCCGTCAGGCGAGCGAGCTGGCGCATGCCGCTTCGGAAAACGCCGGTCAGGGTGGGAAGCTTGCGCAGGATGTCATCGCGACGATGCAGGGCATTTCCGGCAGTTCGAAGAAAATCGCTGATATCACAAGCGTCATCAACAGCATTGCATTCCAGACTAACATTCTGGCGCTGAACGCCGCGGTGGAAGCTGCACGAGCAGGCGAACAGGGCCGTGGCTTCGCGGTAGTGGCAGGCGAAGTGCGCAACCTCGCAAGCCGCAGCGCCGAAGCCGCGCGCGAAATCGAAACGCTGATAACCGAATCGGTCGAGCGTATCGACAGGGGATCCGAGCTGGTGAATGCGGCGGGTGATTCCATGGCTGAAATTTATCGTGGCGTGTCAAACGTCAGCAGCATCATCAAACAGATAGCCTCCGCCTCGGAAGAGCAGAGCAAAGGCATTTCGCAGGTCGGGCTTGCCATCACTCAGATGGATACGGTCACCCAGCAGAACGCCTCGCTGGTGGAGCAGGTTTCCGCCGCCGCCGCCGCGCTGGAGCGCCAGACCGAAGAGCTGCAAAGCACCGTGCAGAAGTTCCGCCTCTCGGCCTGATCGTCTGCGTATACGCTATAAAAAAGCCGCCTGTCAGGGCGGCTTTTTGGTTTTATAAATTTATAGCCTTGCTGAATCTTGAACAGGTTCAGAAGGAAATGACATGTCAGACTATTTAACAGGAATGAACACGCCTGATAATCTCCCCCGTTTTGATAACCCCTTACGTGGGGCGGGCCGGGAGCCATTGATTTCAATTTTGATGCGCTTGCAAAAGAACTGGATCGTACGCATGACTTCAGCAATGTAGGCATCATATATTCCAACGGAATAAGTGACTGGCTTGTAAGGCCCTCACGACGTATCGCGACACCCAATCAAGCTACGGTTAGCCACGTTATCGTTACAAAGGTAAATGATACATTCCCTCAGAATGTAGCAAGAGCGATAACAAAACCACTGCAGGCACCCTCACTGACAACGGAAATAACTTCGACGGCCATATCTTGTGGTGCGTTAGTTGCGACCGCATTTATCGCTGTCAGTGCAACACTAGTCATTCCTTTTACGGCAGGAGCAACAGGTATCATTGCGGGCATTATGACTGCGGGAACAGTAGCTACAGGTTTCCAGTGCGCGGTAGGCGTTGGTCGCTTATTCGCTATGGGTTATGGTTACGAAGAAAATGTCGCCTGGTTAGATTCTCAGGAATGGTATGCCTCTACGATGACTGCGTTAGATGTCATTTCCATTGCTGGTGCGAGTGTCGCTCTTAAAAGTACAATTAAGGCCTATATGGCAATGAAAGCAGGCTCTTCGGCAAAGGCACTTGATTGGTTCAGGACATTAAGTCGACATGAACGTAAACGTATAACGATTGAAATCATACGTAACAGAAATCCAGGCATCTCTAATGACGGGATAAAAGCTCTCATTAAAGCTGGCGCTTATCCAGTTCGATACCCCACAGAAGCTATACAAAAAAGCTTGCAATATGAATTAATTAAAGCATTCAATAATGCATCTGCTTTTGCAGGGAGCGCTGTCTCGGGAACCATCAGGAATCCGCAAAACTTACCAAAAACCGGCCAGTTTGTTATTGGTCTTATCCAGTCGTTTTCACTGGCAGGGAGTCGTTAGATTAGGGATGTTTAATTATTTAAAAAGAAGTTTTGAACTGGCTCGCTTTGTCGAGAATGGGATTAAAACCACAGGATCAGACGCACCTGAGTTGCTCAAAAAGCAACTTAAAGAAAAAGTCAGTTTGCCAGTCGGTTGGCGCAGTTTTGGTTTGCCGTTAATTTTCAGTATGGTGCTGTCAGTGATTAGTTTTGCCATTCCGCAAGTTAATCTTTGGGTGGCAGTTTCTGATAGCCTGGCGTTGCCGGATCCCGCATTTATTATTGGTGTCCTGATAACCAATCTTCTTTTTTGCCTGCTTATCATTCCGGCTATGATGTGGGTCGCAAGGGGATATTTACGTGCATTGCAGCTTTATCTGGGACTCATTTCGCTTGCTGTGCTGGTTAACCTGATTTTCTTTATTCGCGTTATGCTGACCCTTTATAGCTCAGGCAGTGACGGGTACTGGAATGTTTTTGGGGCACTGTTGGGAATCATATTAATAGTATTTGGCGTGCGTTGTGTTAATAGCGAATCCTTCGTTAAAACCATTGCGCTTGGTCTGCATAATCGCATCGTGCGTAAGTAGGCCTCTTCGCGAACACATCGGTTCAACAAAATAAAGTCATAGAGGCTGTAGCTCCCTGAATATTTCAGGACACTATTGCGTTACGTAAAAAAGCCGCCTGTCAGGGCGGCTTTTTGGTTTATTCCAGCCCCAGCGCGGCGCTGATATGTGCTATCTCCTCCCGCCACTGCGCCTGTAAGGCCGGTTTCTGATGGCGCGGCTTGCGTTCGAGATCGGCGTTAAGCCGGGTCTCAAGCGCCACCAGCCGTTCCAGCAGATGGGTTTCATGCTCAGGCGCGGTCGCTTGCGGGGCCGGGCTCTCACTGGCAGAGGCCGCTGATGTGGCCGCCGCAGGCGCTTCGCGCAGTCGCGCCAGCAACGCTTCCAGGTTATGCCATTCGCTGAGAACGCCACCCTCCACGAGCCAGAAGCGGTTGCAGCTTGCCTCCATCAGCGTTCTGTCGTGCGTCACCAGAAGCAGCCCGCCTTCGAAGGTTTGCAGGGTCTGCGCCAGCGCCTCTTTGCCTTCCATATCCAGATGGTTGGTCGGCTCGTCGAGCATCAGCAGCGAATAACGCGCGAGCGACAGCCCGACAAAAAGCAGGCGAGAGCGCTCGCCGCCGCTGAGCGTTTGTACGTGTTGCCCGTGTCGTGCCCACGGAAAACCGGCGCTGATAAGCGCAAGCTTACGCGTTTGTAGCTCAGGCGAGAACGGTTCCAGCGCCTCCAGCAGCGTGGCGCCATCAGGGAGTTGACGCAGCGACTGATCGTAATAGCCAGGCGACACGCGCGGATGAAAGGTGATGCCAGGCTGCGCCGTTTGCCTCTGCCACTGCCGCCACAGCAGGCGCAGCAGTGACGATTTACCGCAGCCGTTATGGCCAAGCAACGCCACGCGGTCACCGCTTTTCAGGCGTGCAAGCGGCAGGGTAAAGAGCGTGGGCGAACCGGGCGCGGCGCTGACCGCCAGGTTTTCCATCTCAAGCAGACGGTCTGCCGTCAGCGCGTCACCGGTCAGGGTCAGCCGCCAGCGGCTGCCCTGGGCCAGCTCGGTTTGTTCTTCCTTAAGACGCGCCACCTGCTTTTCCATTTGCTTCGCTTTGCGCGCCAGATCCTCGTTGTCATACACCTGGCCCCATGTGGCGAGCCGTTTGGCGCTGGCCGTCACGCGGTCTATCTCTTTTTGCTCCGCTTTGCGGCGCAGGGCGTCGGTTTCATCGCGCGCTGCAAGCGCAGCACGGGCGGCAGTGCAGGGGAGATCGAATGCCTGCAACTCGCCGTCACGCAGCACCCAGGTGCGGTTGGTGACGCTGTCCAGCAGCGCGCTGTCGTGGGAGACCAGCACGAGGCTGCCGTTCCAGCGCAAGAGGAACTGCTCCAGCCACAGGAGGGTTGGCAGGTCGAGATGGTTGCCCGGCTCGTCGAGCAACAGCAAGTCGGGCGTGAGGATCAACGCGCGCGCCAGCAGCAGACGCGTGTGCTGGCCGCCGCTTAGCGAACCTGCCGTTAGCGTCCAGACGGCTTCGCCAAAACCCATGCTCGCCAGCAGTGCCTGCGCCTGCCATGCGCGGCTTTCGCGCTCGGCCTCCGGCAGGCGCGCCAGCAGCGCGCCGAGCAGTGTCTGGTGATGCAGTTCTTCAGGCAGGTGCTGCTCCACGCGCGCCAGCAGACAGCGTGCCGCGCGCGTGACGACGCCTTCCGCCGGTGACAGGGTGCCGTCCAGTGCTTTCAGGAGTGTACTTTTGCCGCAGCCGTTATGGCCGATAAGCCCGATGCGGTCGCCTTTTTTCAGGGTAAAAGAAACATTGCTCAGCACGGGGCCGAACGGGGAGTCAATACGCAGAGAATGCGCAGTCAATAATGTGCTCATCGCTTACTCAGAATGTTCAGGCAAGAGAATGCCTCGTCAAACATCGCTGACGATAATCTGGTAAGCCCTGGAGAAGGGATTATGTGATGGGATCTTCGCTCAGGGTCCAGTTATCGCAGCACGAAACCGGTAATGCCTGAGCTCTGGCGATCGCCAAAATGATGTGAATAGTCAAACAATTCACAGCACAGCATAAGAGTCCTCCTTTATATTTATCAGGTTTATGGGTACAGCGAGTGTACCGAGGGGGACGTTTTTTCGCCACTCCCAACATTTAGATGTGTGCAGTCTGTGGGATTAAGGCGAGAAGGGGAAAGAAGCCTGAAACCCCGGGGGCTTCAGGCGCAACGGTCAGCGGTGATAGAAGATATCGCCGTTCATGGCGCGAACGACTTTGCCTTCGGCGTCGGTGATAAGCACATAGTAGCCGCCCATATAGGTCCAGTGGGTGCCCGCTTCCGGCGCAGGCAGATTGCGGATCTGCCACTGCTTAATATTGTATTCCTCGGTGCGGTAGAGATCCGGCACTACGTCCCCGATAGTGAATTTGTGCGAATCGGAGATAAACTCCTTCACTTCATAGCTATCGATGGTTTTGGGTTTTACGGCGTCCGCGGCGAATGCAGAGGCCACCGACATCAACAGCACTCCCGCTACGATCATTCTGGTTTTCAACATACCTTCTCCACATGTGAGCGCGCAGCGCCCCTTGATTTTTGTTACCGCCAGGCCGCTATCATTCCAGCGCCATACACGGTCGGGCAAGGTTAATTATGTATAAAAAAATGAAGCGGATAGCAATCAGCGCAGGGCGGGATTACGACGGCACAGTCAGGGCGCTTGCGGGATAATTAATACCTTGTATGCCAGACGCGCCGCTGGCATTATCCTGGAGCAGAATCCGCCTGGCTGTTTTATCCGGCTGGGGCGTGATTCACATGACTCGGGGTGCCCCATCTCTGATGGGCTGAGAAATACCCGTATTACCTGATCTGGATAATGCCAGCGTAGGGAAGTCAGATGCCTGTCCGGTATCCCGTCTTCGCGCCTGGCAGGAGAGAACCATGTCTTCCGACCTGCTTTGCGGCACCCATGCCGCGCCTGTTGTCACCCAACTTCGTCGTCACGCGCCACTGGTGCACTGTATCACCAATGATGTCGTGCAAAATGTTACCGCGAATGTTCTGTTAGCACTTGGTGCCTCACCCGCGATGGTGGTGGACGCCGAGGAAGCCGCCGAGTTTGCGGCAATCGCGGATGCTCTGTTGATTAATCTTGGGACGTTGACACGCCCGCAGCAGCAGGCGATGCGCGCGGCTATCGATAGCGCCTGCGCGGCGGGTAAACCCTGGACGCTCGATCCAGTCGCAGTTGGCGCGCTGACGTTACGAACCTCCTTTGCACACGAACTGCTGGCGCGCAAACCCGCCGCCATCCGCGCGAATGCCTCAGAAATCCGGGCGCTGGCGGGCGAGAGCACCGGTGGGCGCGGCGTTGACTCAACCGAAAGCACGCATCTGGCCCGCGAGGCCGCGATAACCCTCGCACGCCGGAGTGGCGCGATTGTCGCCGTGACCGGCGAGGTGGATTTCATTACCGATGGTGAACGTACGGTTGCCGTGCACGGCGGCACCGCCATGTTAACGCGCGTCGTGGGCACCGGTTGCGCGCTGTCTGCTGTTGTCGCCGCCTGCAGCGCGCTTGCGGGCGACCGCCTGCAGAATGTCGCGGCCGCCTGCTGGTTAATGAAACGCGCGGGCGAAGCGGCGCTTGCGGCCTCGCACGGGCCGGGTAGTTTCGCCACCGCCTTGCTTGATAGCCTGCACGTTCAAGCTTGCGGAGGTCGCCATGAAACGCATTAATGCGCTTACCATCGCCGGTACTGACCCAAGCGGCGGCGCAGGCATTCAGGCCGATCTTAAAACCTTCTCGGCGTTAGGTGCGTACGGCACATCGGTTATCACCGCGCTGGTGGCGCAGAACACCCGCGGCGTACAGTCGGTTTACCGCATTGAGCCGTCCTTTGTCGCCGCCCAGCTCGATTCCGTATTAAGCGATGTACGCATCGATACCACGAAAATCGGCATGCTGGCAGAAACGGACATTGTCGAAGCGGTGGCCGAGCGGCTCGCTCATTACCGGGTGCGCAATATTGTGCTGGATACCGTGATGCTCGCGAAAAGCGGCGATCCGCTGTTAAGTCCGTCGGCGGTGCGCGCCCTGCGTGAACATCTGCTGCCACAGGTGGCGATCATCACGCCAAACCTGCCAGAGGCTGCGGCACTGCTTGAAACGTCGCATGCCCGCAGCGAAGCGGAAATGCGCCAGCAGGGCGAGGCGTTGCTCGCGCTTGGCTGCGAGGCGGTGTTGATGAAAGGCGGGCATCTGATTGATGACGAAAGCCCGGACTGGCTTTTCACCCGCGACGGGGCGACGCGCTTTACGGCTACGCGCGTTGCGACCAAAAATACGCATGGCACGGGTTGTACGCTTTCCAGCGCGCTCGCGGCCTTACGCCCACGGCACGACGACTGGGTGCAGACTGTGAACGCCGCAAAAGCCTGGCTTACGCAGGCGCTGCAACAGGCAGATAGTCTGGAGGTGGGCGAGGGGATCGGGCCGGTTCATCATTTTCATGCATGGTGGTGAAGCGAGCCAGCAGAATTAGCTGAAAATGCGCTCGGGTCTGGCAATCTGTGCTAAACAGGTCCACGCTTAGACTGCCCAGTTAATGGGCGGGTAAGGAATCTTTTCGTCCGGCGGGCCACCGTCCGCCGACAATTACGGGAGCGTATGATGACTGATATAGTGCAGTTGCTCGGCAATGATGCCGATAGTCTGTTACAGCACCGCTGTACGACCATTTCCTCCGACCAGCTCTACCTGCCAGGACCCGATTATGTCGATCGCGTGATGGTGGATAATAATCGCCCTCCGGCAGTACTGCGAAATATGCAGACCCTCTATAACACCGGGCGTCTTGCGGGCACGGGGTATCTTTCCATTCTGCCGGTTGACCAGGGCGTTGAGCATTCGGCAGGCGCGTCGTTCGCCGCCAATCCAATGTACTTCGATCCTAAAAATATTATCGAGCTGGCAATTGAAGCGGGCTGCAACTGCGTGGCCTCGACTTATGGCGTTCTGGCCTCGGTGTCGCGCCGCTACGCACACCGCATTCCGTTTCTGGTGAAGATTAACCACAACGAAACCCTGAGCTACCCGACCCAGTACGATCAGACCCTGTACGCCAGCGTCGAGCAGGCGTTCAATATGGGCGCGGTGGCCGTCGGGGCGACCATCTATTTTGGATCTGAAGAGTCCCGTCGCCAGATTGAAGAGATCTCTGCGGCGTTTGAGCGCGCGCATGAGCTTGGCATGGTGACGGTACTGTGGGCCTACCTGCGCAACAGCCACTTTAAGAAAGATGGCGTGGATTACCACTCCAGCGCCGACCTGACCGGGCAGGCGAACCATCTGGCAGCCACCATCGGCGCGGATATCGTGAAGCAGAAGATGGCGGAAAATAACGGCGGCTATACGGCGCTGAAGTTTGGCTATACCGATGAGCGCGTTTACAGCACGTTGACTACCGATAACCCGATTGACCTGGTGCGTTATCAGCTGGCGAACTGCTATATGGGGCGCGCAGGGCTGATTAACTCTGGCGGCGCGTCCGGTGGCGAAGCGGATCTGACCGACGCGGTGCGTACCGCCGTGATTAACAAACGCGCAGGCGGCATGGGGCTTATCCTGGGCCGTAAGGCGTTTAAGAAAACGATGGCCGACGGCGTGAAGTTGATAAATGCGGTGCAAGACGTTTATCTGGATAAACGTGTAACCATCGCCTGATAACAGTTGACGTCAGCCTGTAAAAAACGCGCCTGCGGGCGCGTTTTTTTGTAAAGAGAAAGGGGATACGGGGGTATGCGTTAGCACCACCCGCCGTACGTCCCGCACACCCTTTATTTCAGTAGCGGGCAATCCGGCGGCAGGCGGCAGTGCAACGCGCCGGGGCGGATTTCGATACGGAACTGCCTGCCGCTCAGCGGCTCGCCGTCAAGGTTAAAGGTAATCTCGTGCGGCGCGGTTATCTCAAACCACGCCGAGGCGCCGTCGATAATATTGGGGCTCTCTTCCGGCTGCGTCAGCGTGGTGAAGAGTGCGGGGAGCAGTTCTTCACCGGTAAAAATCCGCAGGTGTAATAGCCCGTCGTTAATCAGCGCATCCGGACACAGTTCCTGCCCGCCGCCTGCCTGTCTGCCATTGCCGATGCCAATCACCAGCGCGTCGCCCTGCCAGTGGAAATGCTCGCCGCGGATGTCGCAGCGGTCCGCCTTCAGGGCGTCCATGCGCATCAGGCCGTGGATCAGATACGACACGCCACCGAGCGCCGCCTTCAACCGTTCTGGCGTTTCGGTGGTGATGCGCGTGCCGAAACCGCCCGTCGCCATATTAATAAACCAGGCTTTGTCATTCACCTGCGCAATGTCTATCGGTACGGCGCGGCCTTCTACCGCCAGTTTCAGCGCCAGTTCGATATCGTCCGGCACGCCCGCGCTGGTCGCAAAATCGTTCGCGGTGCCGAGCGGCAGCAGACCGAGCGTCGGACGTTTTTCCGCGGGTACGCATACCAGCGCCGCCGCCACTTCGTTAATGGTCCCGTCGCCGCCTGCTGCGATCACCGTTTGCGCGCCACTTTCTGCCGCCTCTTTCACATAACGCGCCGCGTCGCCATTTTCCCAGGTCACGCGCACATCCAGCGGGTGGCCCTGGTCCCGCAGCAATTTTATGCTGCCGCGCAGCACGTCATTATCCGCGCTTTTACCATTTAAAATCAGAAACGAACCGGGGGAACGAGACATGATCTACTCCTGTGAATACGCATTCACAGAGTTTATCGCAGAGTCTGGCGAGTCGCTTAAGAACTGGCTGAAAGGACAAAAAAATAAGCCTGCGTAAGGGAGTTTACGCAGGCTGAAGGAGGTGGTTCCTGGTACAACTGGCATTTATGGATTATGTTTTTCAGCGCCTGGAATAATAACCACTTTAAACATAACCGTTTGTGATCCCATTCGAAGATCCATTCGCGCGGTAAAAATAACCCTTATAAATTATTTACCGTGTGGATTTCTCGTGGTCTGTCCAGTGAAATTACGCATCAACAGCGCGTATTCCAGTGAGAGATCCTCAGGAACTGGCATCCAGATGGTATATCCATCTCCTGGCGCCACGTCCATTTTTTCGCCTTTGGCGTTTTCCATGTGCTCCAGCGTAAAACTGATATTCCCCTGGGGCGTCATCAGCTCAAGGCTGTCGCCAATACTGAATTTGTTTTTTACCGCCACGGCGGCAAGCTGCCCGTGACGCTCGCCGGTGAATTCGCCGACAAACTGCTGACGATCCGAGACGGAATAACCGTACTCGTAATTTTGATAATCATCATGCGTGTGGCGGCGCAGGAACCCCTCGGTGTAACCGCGATGTGCCAGACCTTCCAGCGTTTCCAGCAGGCTTGGGTCAAACGGCTTGCCTGCGGCGGCGTCGTCAATGGCGCGACGATACACCTGTGCGGTGCGCGCGCAGTAATAGAACGATTTGGTGCGGCCTTCGATTTTCAGAGAGTGCACGCCCATTTTAGTGAGTCGCTCAACGTGCTGAATGGCGCGCAAATCTTTGGAGTTCATGATGTAAGTGCCGTGTTCATCCTCGAACGCGGTCATGTACTCACCGGGGCGCTGGGCTTCTTCAATCATGAAGACTTTATCGGTCGGCGCGCCGACGCCGAGCGTCGGCTCAACGGTTTGTACCGGGATCGGCTCATGGATGTGCACGATATTGCCCACCGTGTCTTCTTTGCCTTCCTGAACTTTATATTCCCAGCGGCAGGCGTTGGTGCAGGTGCCCTGGTTCGGGTCGCGCTTATTGATGTAGCCGGAAAGCAGGCAGCGGCCGGAGTAGGCCATGCAGAGCGCGCCGTGTACGAAGATTTCAAGCTCCATCTCCGGCACCTGTTCGCGAATTTCGGCAATCTCTTCAAGCGATAACTCGCGGGAGAGAATGACGCGCGTCAGGCCCATCTGTTGCCAGAATTTTACGGTCGCCCAGTTAACCGCGTTGGCCTGGACCGACAGGTGGATATCCATCTGCGGGAAGTGCTCGCGCACCAGCATAATCAGGCCCGGGTCGGACATAATCAGTGCATCCGGCCCCATCTCGACCACCGGTTTAAGGTCGCGGATAAAGGTTTTCAGCTTAGCGTTATGCGGCGCGATATTGACCACGACGTAGAATTTTTTACCCAGCGCGTGGGCTTCGTTGATGCCGAGCTGGAGATTCTCGTGGTTGAATTCGTTATTGCGCACGCGCAGCGAGTAGCGCGGTTGCCCGGCGTAAACAGCGTCGGCGCCATAGGCGAATGCGTAACGCATATTTTTCAGCGTTCCCGCAGGCGAAAGTAATTCTGGTTTAAACATGATGAACTCGTTCTGATGACAGGTCAGACCCGCTTCAACAGTGAAGCGGTAGGGGGCACGTTTACCCCCACGTTAAGGGCGGGAATTGTAGCGCCAGTGACGCAGGGGTGCAAACCGTTACGGGGAGGCTTATGGAAGTGAGGTGGTGCGCTGCGCTTACACCTGCGAAACCACAAAACCCAACGCCGATGCCGTGTATTTTCCCTGGCAGCTGTCCTTTGGCCGCAAGCCGGGATTGTTAAGGGCGGCGGCGAGCCCCCCTTAACACATTCGCGTGAATCAGCGTTCTGGCGAACGGAACCGGTTACCGGGCGTGCATCTTCATCGGGCCCGCGTATCAACCGTGTAGGTGATATCTACACTACTCGCCCTGCATCAGCCTCCCAGCGGTAGCCCACGCCGTATACGGCGCGGATAAACGGCTGGTCGTCGTCGAGCGCCTCCAGCTTGCGGCGCAGGTTTTTGATGTGGCTGTCAATGGTGCGGTCGGTCACGACGCGGTAATCATCGTAAAGATGGTTTAGCAGTTGCTCGCGGGAAAACACCTTGCCCGGCTCGCTGGAGAGCGTCTTCAGCAGGCGAAATTCGGCAGGGGTCAGATCGAGCGCTTTTTGCCGCCAGCTTGCCTGAAAGCGTCCTTCATCAATAATCAGCGGGCTCTGGGCATCCAGCGCCTGGATATCGCGCTGCGGCTTGCAGCGGCGCAGGATCGTTTTTACGCGTGCCACCACTTCGCGCGGGCTGAACGGCTTGCAGATGTAATCATCCGCGCCAATCTCCAGGCCCAGCAGGCGATCTATCTCTTCAATCCTCGCGGTCACCATCACAATCGGCACTTCGGAGAAACGACGGATTTCGCGGCATAGCGTCAGCCCGTCGGTGCCGGGCAGCATTAAATCCAGCAGAATCAGATCCGGCGGCGTCTGGCGTACATACGCCAGCACCTGATCGCCATGGTTAATCAGCGTTGGGGCATAGCTGGCCGCACGCAGATAATCTACCAGCAGCGCGCCGAGTTTTGGCTCATCCTCAACAACCAGAATGCGCGGGGTTTTGTCATTAATCGGTAACTCTGTCATACGTCTCCCGGAAGAACAGCATCAAGCGGTAAGGATACGGTAATGCTAACACCGCCTGATGAGGAATGATCGGCGGAAATCGTGCCGCCATGCGCCGCCACGATATTCGCGCAAATGGCAAGCCCCAGGCCGGAGCCGCCGCTGGCGCGGTTACGCGAGCCTTCCGCACGGTAAAAGCGCTCAAAAAGTTTGCTGAGCTGTTCATCGCTCACGCCCGGCGCGCTGTCGCTAAAGCGCAGCACAAAACGTTGCGCCTGACGTTCGCCATGAATCAACAGGCCGCCGCCTGCATCCGTGTAGCGCAGGCTATTTTCGAGCAGATTATTAAAAAGCTGCATCAGCCGGTCACGGTCACCAAATAACGTTACGCTCTCGGGCATGGAGAGGTTCAGCATAAGCCCGCGCGCCGCGAAGCGTTCACGAAACGCACCGGCGGCCACTTCTATCAGCGTCACAATCTCCAGCGGTTTTTTCTGATAGGCGAGCGCCCCTTCGTCTGAGAGCGAGAGCTGATGTAAATCGTCCACCAGTTTGGTCAGCGTGCCGACCTCCGCCTGCAATGAGGCGACCGAGTCTGGCGTAAACTGCCGAACACCGTCCTGAATCGCCTCCAGTTCACCGCGCAAAACCGCGAGCGGCGTGCGCAGTTCATGGGAGATATCCGCCATAAATGCCCGGCGCATCTGTTGGTTTTTCTCAAGCGTGCTGGCGAGCTGGTTAAAATCCTGCGCGAGGCGGCCCAGCTCATCCTGGCCGGTGGCGACAACGCGCGTCGTGAAATCGCCTGCCGCCAGCCGGTGCGTGCCTTCCACCAGCCGTTTGACCGGTGCCAGCAGACCACGGGCGAGCAGTAACGTGGCTGCCGCCGCGAGCAGCGTCGAGAGCGCGACGATAAGCCAGCTGGTGCGCCGCTGTTGTTTATCAAAATTAATATCGGTGCTGCGCGTGAGGCGTTCCACCGGCGAGGCGATAACCCAGCCCACACGCGAGCCGTCGACAACAATCGCGCGGCGTGCGCCATCCTGCGGCACCGGCGAGCGCGGGCCGACCAGCACATTTTGCGCGGCATCCACGACCCAAAATTGTGTGCGCCAGCCGTGCGGCGGCAGATGCGGCGGCGGTCCTCTGTCCGGCGGCGGCGGGCCGTCGTGGGCATTATCGCGCTCAAACGAGCGCAAAATCTGGAACACGACACGATCGTTATGACGCAGGAATCCCCAGTCGCCATGCTGCTGGTATTGCTCGCTCAGCGCGTCGCTTAACAGCGCCAGCCGCTGCTCATTGCCATGTTTGATGTAGTCAATAAAGCCGCGCTCAAAGCTGAAGCGCACCGCCCAGTGCATCGTTATCAACAACAGAATGCAGGTGGCGAAAATGGCCAGAAAAAGCTTACCCGTAATGCCGGGCCGCCAGAACTTCATGACGCTCTCCTTTTACGCCGTGCTATCACGGCGTTTTTACTCACATCATCCGGGACGCGGGCGAATACCAGCGCGGGCAGGGCGATAATTAGCGCCATACACAGGTAGGTCCATAAAAAAATCCCATGGGCGTCGCGACTGTCGGCCGCGAGGTGGTTATGGCCGAACGCGCCGAGCAACAGGCCCGCAATCGTCACGCCAAGGCTCATGGAAAGCTGCATCACCATCGACAACATACTGTTACCGCCGCTCGCCATCTCATCCGGCAGGTCGCGCAGCGTCAGTGTGTTCATCGCGGAAAAACGCACCGAGTTCACCATCCCCTGTAACAGCAGAACCACCGGCAGTAGCCAGTACCAGCCCGCGAGCGCCACGCCCATAAAAAGCAGGCTCACGAGCGCAAGCGAAAGCGTTGCGACAACAAGCACCTGTCTGTAACCAAAACGGTTAACCACCTGCACCACGATGCGCTTCATCCCCATGCTGCCAAGCACCATCGGGATCATCATCAGCCCCGCGTGAAACGGCGAAAAGCCAAGGCCAATCTGCAAAAAGACCGGCGTCATAAACGGCAACATGCCGCTGCCTATCCGCCCGCAGAGGCTGCCAGCCAGCCCCAGCGAAAAGGTCCGGGTCTCGAAAAGCCGCAGACTGAACAGCGCCCGTTCATTGCCGCGCGCATGCCAGAGATAACACAACACCGCCGCGCTGCCGCCCGCCACCAGCACGCCGAGCCCGGCGGCGGAAAGGCCGGTGCTCTTGTAGCCATCAAGCGCCACGGTCAGCGCCGCCATCCCAAACGCCAGCAGCAAAAAGCCGGAGAAATCGAAACGCCGGGTTTGCATGGTGTAGTTCGGCATCAGCCACAGCGTCGCAGCGGCACCTGCGATCCCAACGGGCAGATTAATCAAGAAGATCCAGTGCCAGGAGGCGTATTCCACCAGTAAACCGCCGAGCGCCGGGCCGAGCAACGGCCCCACCTGGCCTGGCAGCGTCACGAAAGTCATCGCTGCCATGTATTGTTCGCGCGGGACGATTTTCATTACCGTCAGCCTGCCCACTGGCACCATCATCGCGCCGCCGACGCCTTGTAACACCCTCGAGGCCACCAGTTCATTGAGCGTCGAGGACCAGGCGCAAAACAGCGACCCGAGCGTAAAGAGCACAATGGCGCAGCAGAAGATATTGCGCACCCCAACGCGGTCCGCGAGCCAGCCGCTGGCAGGCAGCATTACCGCGACCGTTAGCACGTAGGAGACGATAACCATATGCATCCGCAGCGGACTTTCTCCAAGGCTTGCGGCCATGGAGGGGAGGGCGGTGTTAACGATAGTGGTGTCCAGGGCTTGCATAAAAAAGCCAAAGGCGACAATCCACAATTGCCAGCGCACGTTCTGGGGCAGGTCGGTCATAGGCTATTCGCTCGTGGTCACGGGGTCCTCAGGTTTCGCCCGGCGCGTAAAACGCAGGCGCAGTCGGTCGAAGAAGAGGTAGACCACCGGCGTGGTGTAGAGAGTCAGCAACTGGCTCATCACCAGCCCGCCGACGATCGTAATGCCGAGCGGCTGTCGCAGCTCCGCGCCGTCGCCGCTCGCTATCATCAGCGGCAGCGCGCCGAACAGGGCGGCCAGCGTCGTCATCATGATCGGGCGAAAACGCAGCAGGCAGGCCTGGAAAATGGCGTCGCGGGCGTTAAGTTGACCGCTGCGCTGCGCCTCCAGCGCGAAGTCCACCATCATTATCGCGTTCTTCTTCACGATACCAATCAATAGCATAATACCGATAAGCGCGATGAGACTAAACGGCGCGTCGAACGCCTCCAGCGCCAGCAGCGCGCCGACGCCTGCGGACGGCAGCGTGGAGAGGATAGTCAACGGATGCACATAACTTTCGTACAAAATCCCGAGCACAATATAAACGGTGGCGATCGCGGCCAGAATTAAGATCACCTGCGAATTCATGGTGTCCTGGAAAACCTGCGCCGTGCCCGCGAAGCTGCCGCGCACCGACGGCGGTACGCCAAGCGAGGTGATGGTGCGGGTGATGGCGTCGCTTGCTTGCGAAAGCGAGACGCCGGTCGGCAGGTTAAACGCGATAGTCGATGCCGCCGATAGCCCCTGATGATTCACCGAGAGCGGCGCATTGGCGGGCTGCCATTTAGCAAACCAGGAGAGCGGAATCGGTTTGCCTTCACTGTTCATCACAAACATCTGATTCAGCGCGCTGATATCCTGGGTGTAGCGCGGGTCCACCTCCATCACCACTTTGTACTGGTTAAGGGGCTGATAGATAGTGGAAATCTGCCGCTGACCAAAGGCATTGTTCAGCAGGCTATTTGCATCCTGCACGCTGATGCCAAGACGCGCCATTGATTCGCGATCGTAGATAAGGCTCATCTCCGCGCCGTTGTCCTGCTGGTCGGAGTTCACGTCTGCAAGCTCTGGCAGTGTTGCCAGCGCCTGGCGAATTTTCGGCTCCCATTCGCGAAGCGCTGACAGATCGTCAGACAGCAATGTGTACTGGTAGCTGGCGTTTGATTGCCGGCCGCCAACGCGGATATCCTGCACTGCCATCAGGAACAGGCTTGCGCCCGGTTCCCGCGCGAGCTTTTTGCGCAGCCTATCAATCACTTGCTGCGCGCTTTCTGTGCGCTCGCCAAGCGGTTTTAACGAGATAAACATCATTCCGCTGTTTACCCGCGAGCCGCCGGTAAAACCGGTAACATTATCGACCGCCGGATCGTCGCGGATGATTTTCATGAAATCCTGTAATTTGCCGCGCATCGCCTGGAAGGAGATGCTCTGGTCGGCCTGAATGCCGCCCATCAGTCGTCCGGTATCCTGCTCGGGAAAAAAGGTTTTCGGGATAGAGATATAGAGCCAGACGTTGAGAGCAATCGTAGCAAGCAACACCACGCCGACCAGCCGCGCGTGATTCAGCACCCAGCGAAGCGAACGGGCATAGCCGCCCTGCATCGCCAGTAACAGACGGTTAATGCCGAGACGACGGCGCGTTTCCTGCGGCGCCCGAGCCTTCAGCAGCCAGCCGCACATCATTGGCGTGAGCGTGAGCGACACCACCATCGAAATGCCGATGGCGACCGAGAGCGTGACGGCAAACTCCCGGAACAACCGCCCCGGCAGCCCGCCCATTAACAGCAATGGCAGGAACACCGCCACCAGCGACACGCTCATCGAGAGTACGGTAAAGCCGACCTCTCGCACACCCTGCAACGCCGCCTGGAGCGGCTTCATCCCGGCTTCCAGATGACGAGAGATATTCTCCAGCACCACAATAGCGTCATCGACGACAAAACCGGTGGCGATAGTTAACGCCATCAGTGAAAGGTTATTAAGGCTAAAGCCGCACAGATACATCGCGGCAAAGGTGCCGATAAGCGACACCGGCACCGCAACCGCCGGGATGAGCGTCGCGCGGCCCGAGCGCAGGAACAGAAAGACGACCAGGATCACCAGCGCCACGGATATCGCAAGCGATTGTTCAACTTCCGCCAGCGACGCGCGGATGGTGGGCGAGCGGTCCTGCGCGATTTGCATATCGATGGCCGCGGGAATGGTGTCGCGCAGCGCCGGCAGGGCCGTGCGGATGCGGTCAACCGTGTCGATAATATTGGCTTCGGGAAGCTTGCGAATCATCAGCAGGATCGCGGGCTTTGCGTTGGTCATGCCCGCGTTACGCACGTCCTGCACTGAATCAGTGACCGTCGCCACATCGCTTAACTTCACCGCCGCCCCGTTATTGTAGTGGACGATAAGCGGGCCATATTCGGCGGCGGTTTTCAGCTCGTCGTTGGTTTGTAACTGCCAGCGGCGCTGCGTGTCTTCAATCGCGCCTTGCGGGCGGCGCACGTTGGCATTACTGATGGCGCTGCGCACAGTGTCAAGCGAGACGCCCTGGTTAAACAGCGCCTGCGGATTAAGCGCGACCCGCACGGCAGGCAGCGAGCTGCCGCCCACATCGACATCGCCCACGCCGTCTATCTGGGCGATCGTCTGGGCAAGCTGTGTCGAGGCGTAGTCATACAGCTCGCCTTGTGAAAAGGTGTCCGAAGTGAGCGTGAGGATCATGATCGGCGCATCAGACGGGTTTGCTTTGCGATACGTCGGCCGCGAGGGCATACCGCTTGGCAGCAGGCTCTGCGCGGCGTTGATCGCCGCCTGTACGTCACGCGCCGCCCCGTTGATATCACGGTCAAAGTTAAAGACCAGAATGATTCGCGTGCTGCCAAGCGAGCTGGACGAGGTCATCTCACTGACCCCGGCGATCCGCCCAAGCGAACGCTCAAGCGGCGTTGCGACCGACGAGGCCATCGTTTCCGGCGAGGCGCCAGGCAGCGAGGCGCTGACCATGATCACCGGAAAATCGACCTGCGGCAGCGGCGCGACCGGCAGCAGACGGAAACCGAGCACGCCGCAGAGCGTCACGGCGACAGAAAGCAAAATCGTCGCTACCGGCCGGTAAATAAAGAGCGCGTAAAACTTCACTTACGCCTCCTCGTGGTCACGCACGGGAAAGCGACGACGCACGGCGTGGCCGAATCTGTCGAACAGCAGATAAATCACCGGCGTGGTAAAGAGCGTCAATACCTGACTTACCAGCAGACCGCCCACCATGCCGATGCCGAGCGGCCGTCTTAGCTCGGCGCCAACCCCTGTGCTGAGCATCAGCGGCAACGCGCCGAGCAGGGCCGCAAGAGTGGTCATCAGGATCGGACGAAAGCGCAGCAGGCAGGCCTGGTAAATCGCCTCGCGCGGCGACATACCCTGTTCGCGCTCGGCGGCGAGCGCGAAGTCGATCATCATGATGGCGTTTTTCTTCACGATGCCTATCAGCAAAATAATGCCGATGATGGCGATAACATCCAGTTCCGCGCCCGCGATCAGCAGTGCCAGCAGCGCGCCGACGCCCGCGGTGGGCAGCGTCGAGAGAATAGTAATCGGGTGAATAAAGCTCTCATAGAGCACGCCGAGGACGATATACATCGCGACGATGGAAGCCACAATCAGCCAGATGGTGCTGCCAAGCGCCGCCTGGAAGGCAAGAGTGCTGCCCTGGAACTGGGTGGTGATCTCCGCCGGGAAGGCGAGATCTGCCTCCGCCTGGGTGATGGCATCCACCGCGTCGCCCAGCGAATACGCCTCCGGCACGTTAAACGAGATAGTCGTGGACGGGAACTGGTCGAGATGGTTAATCGTGAGCGGGCCGAAGCGCTGCTCTACCTTCGCAATGGCGCTCAGCGGCACCATTCCGCCGTCGCTACTGGCGAGACGAATGCTGTCGAGCGCGCTCAGGCCGGGCGTTGCGGTCGTATTATGCTCCAGCACCACGCGATACTGGTTAGCCTGCGTGTAAATGGTGGAGATAAGCCGCTGGCCAAAGGCGTTATACAGCGCATTGTCGACATCGTTCATGCTGATGCCAAGACGGCTGGCGCTGGCGCGATCGACATTCACATAAGCCACCAGCCCTTTGTCCTGCCAGTCGCTGCTGACATCCGCAAGCTGCGGCAGTGTCTGTAGCCGCTCCATTAATGTCGGCACCCAGGTGCTGAGCGCCTCCAGCGAATTGGCCTGGAGTGTGAACTGATACTGTGTGCGGCTCACCTGAGTATCAATGGTGAGATCCTGTGTGGGCTGCAGATAGAGCGTCGCGCCCGGCACTTTTGCCGCCGCTGACTGCAGGCGGGTAATCACGGTCTGCACGCGGTCGTCACGGTCATCCAGCGGTTTTAAGTTGATTTGCAGACGCGCGCTGTTCAGCGACGGGTTGGTGCCATCAACGCCCACAAACGCAGTCAGGCTCTCCACCGCCGGATCGTTGAGAATCACGTCCGCCACCGCGCGCTGGCGCTCGGCCATGCTGGCAAAGGAGACAGACTGCGGCGCCTGCAACGTGCCCTGAATGATGCCGTTATCCTGCACCGGGAAGAAGCCTTTCGGGATAACCACCCACAGCAGTACGGTCAGGGCGAGCGTGCCCAGGGCCACGCCAAGCGTCAGCCACGGATGGTTCAGTACGCGCTTGAGCCACTGTCCGTAGCGGGCAATCACACGGTTAATCAGGTGCTCTGAAGCACGCGAAAAGCGGTTCTGTTTGCGCAGCGATTCATGGCTTAACATCCGCGCGCACATCATCGGCGTCAGCGTCAGCGAGACTACGGCGGAAATCAAAATGGCCACCGCCAGCGTTACCGCAAACTCGCGGAACAGACGGCCCACGATATCGCCCATGAACAACAGCGGGATCAATACCGCAATCAGCGAAAAAGTCAGCGAGATAATAGTGAAGCCGATCTCGCCCGCGCCTTTGAGCGCCGCCGCGAGCGGTTTTTCGCCTTTTTCGATATAGCGCGAGATATTCTCGATAACCACGATGGCGTCATCCACCACAAACCCGGTAGCGATGGTCAGCGCCATCAGCGTCAGGTTGTTGATGGAGAAATCCAGAAAGACCATGGCCGCGAACGTGCCCACCAGTGAAAGCGGCACCGCCACTGCCGGGATAATGGTCGCCGGCACGTTGCGCAGGAACAGATAGATAATCATCACCACCAGCGCAATGGCGAGCATTAGCTCAAACTGCGTGTCGTTGACCGACGCGCTGATATTCGTGGTGCGGTCGGTCAGAACTTTCACCTCGACCGATTTCGGCAGGCTTTCGGTGAGCTGCGGCAGGAGTTTCTGAATGGTTTCGGCGGTCGTGATGATATTTGCGCCCGGCTGGCGCTGGACGTTCATCACAATCGCAGGCTGTTGGTTAGCCCAGGCGCCAAGCCAGGCGTTTTCGGCCCCTTGCTCGATCGTCGCCACGTCTCCCAGCCGCACCGGCGCGCCGTTCTGATACGCAATGATCAGGTTGCGGTATTCGTCAGCGGATTTCATCTGATCGTTGGCGGAGAGCGTTACCGCGCG
Source organism: Cronobacter condimenti 1330 (assembly GCF_001277255.1). NCBI lineage: Bacteria > Pseudomonadati > Pseudomonadota > Gammaproteobacteria > Enterobacterales > Enterobacteriaceae > Cronobacter > Cronobacter condimenti. The sequence continues at coordinate 2,782,843 of NZ_CP012264.1, read as the reverse complement.
CTCCGGGCCGTCGAAACTGCCTTTCGCCGAGTTGACGTTCGCACTGGTGATAGCCGTACGCACCGTTTCGCTGTTCAGGCCTAACGCAGCCAGGGCCTGTGCGTTGAGTTTTACCCGCACCGCCGGGCGTTGCCCGCCGGAGAGCGTCACCAGGCCTACGCCGGTTACCTGCGAAATCCGCTGTGCGACGCGGGTTTCTACCATATCTTCCACCTGCGTCATCGGCAGCGCCGAGGAGGTGACCGCAAGCGTCATGATAGGCGGATCCGCCGGGTTCACTTTGCTGTATACCGGCGGATTAGGGAGGTCGTCGGGTAGCAGATTTGTGGCGGCATTGATGGCCGCCTGGACTTCCTGTTCGGCGACATCAAGCGGCAGCGTCAACTGGAACTGTAAGGTCACGACGGACGCGCCGCCCGCGCTCTGCGAGGCCATCTGCTTTAAGCCTGACATCTGGCCGAACTGCCGCTCCAGCGGCGCGGTAATGGCCGATGTCACCACATCCGGGCTGGCGCCCGGGTAGAGGGTGACGACCTGAATCGTCGGGTAATCCACTTCCGGCAGCGCGGACACCGGCAAAAAGCGATAGCCGATGATCCCGGCAAGGAGGATCGCCACCATCAACAGCGTAGTGGCGACAGGGCGCAGAATAAACAGGCGGGACGGGCCGCCCGTGGCGCTCGGAGGTAACACCTGCATCAGGAACGCGCTCCTTTGGCCGCGCGGGCGCTGTCAGTTGAGGAGCGCTCGCCCCGCGTGGGTTTGGCATTATCCGTAGCGGTTTGCGCCTCCACGACGTCCACTTTTGCGCCTTCGGTGAGGCGGTCAATGCCGTCTGTTACCACGCGATCCCCTGCCGACAGCCCGGCACTTATCACCACGGTTTCGCTGTTCTGAATACCGGTCGTGACGGTGTGTTTGCTGACGTTATTGTCATCGTTTAATACCCAGACGAAATGGCCTTCATTGCCCATTTGCAGCGCGGCCGTAGGGATCACCACGGCGTTTTGCTGGGTATCAATAAGCATGCGGGCATTGACGAACTGGTTTGGGAAGAGCGCGTCGTCTTCGTTTGCAAAGCGCGCTTTCAGTTTGATAGTGCCTGTTGTGGCGTCAATCTGGTTATCAAGACTCAGCAGTTCGCCCGTGCTGAGTTTCGTGCTGTTGGTGCGATCCCAGGCTTCTACCGTCAGGGTTTTGCCTGCTTTTTGCGCCTGCATCACGGCGGCGATATCGCTCTCCGGCAGGGTAAAGACCAGATCAATCGGGTGCGTCTGGGTCAACACGACGATCCCGGTGGTATCGCCGCTGGAAATCTGGTTGCCGATATCTACCTGCTTTAAGCCGACGCGACCGTCAATCGGCGCGGTAATACGGCTCCAGTCGAGCTGTAGCTGCGCGCTGGCGACGGCGGCCTCATCCGCTTTTAGCGTCCCTTCCGTTTCGTTGACCAGCGCCTGCTGGGCATCAAGCTCCTGGCGCGACACCAGATGGGTTTTACCAAGCTGCTGGTAGCGCGCTAAATCGCGACGGGCATTGGCGAGCATTGCACGGTCTTTGGCAAGCTGCCCCTGCGCCTGGGCAAGTGCGACCTTAAACTGGCTCGGATCAATTTCCGCCAGCAGATCGCCGGCTTTCACCTGTTGGCCTTCTTTAAAATGAATGGCCATCAGTTGCCCATCGACCCGGCTGCGCACCGTGACGGTATTGGCGGCGGTGATAGTGCCAAGCCCCGTGAGATAACGCGGCACCGCTTCACTGCGGGCCGTCGCGGCTTGCACCGGCGCAGGCGCGCCGCCGCGCATGGCGGCACGTCCACCCCCGTGCGGCGCTTTGGCTGAAGGGGCGTCTGTGACGGCGTGACGCCAGTAAAGGAGGGCGGCAACCAGAGCGACAACGACGCCGGCGATAACCCACCGGCGCTTTTTAACCGTGCTTTTCATAAGCAGTACGTCTTCTTTTCCTGAAACGATTAGGCGTAATGATACAAGTTTAGTGAGCCTTCACCGCAGAAAGATGGAGGAAATATGAAACACCGTTTAGAAGTGTCCGAATAAGGCAGGCTTACGAGCTTTCTCGCAGAGGCGTAATCCTTTTCTGACAATGCCTGAAAGCCCTTATTAAAGTATGGTTTTATGCTGGGATATAAACTGTAGTTTATGAGGGATGGGTATGACATGGAGGGTGATTTTTACCCCGCATTTTTATGCATGGTATCAACAACAGCCAGAAGGATTACAGGAACGTATCGCCGCGCTGTTATGGAATTTACGCCACAGCGGCCCGTTGGTCGGGCGTCCGCTGGCGGACACGATAAAAGGCTCGCGGATCCCCAATCGGAAAGAGCTGCGCGTTCAGTATGGCGGTTCGCCGTGGCGGGATTTTTTGCCTTCGACCCAACCCGTCAGGCTGTGATGCTGTGTGCAGGCAACAAGCACGGTCACAAAGATTTTTATAAAACCCTAATCACGCAGGCGGAGGCGGCGTTCTTCCTGCATCTGCAATTAATGGAGACTAAAATTGAAAACGCTTGATGATGTGATGGCGGAGTTTACGCCAGAGCGGCAGGCTGAGATCCTGCGCATGGCGGAGGAAATCGCCCTTGAACACGGGCTGCCGCGCCTTCGCGAAGAGCGAGCCTTCTCGCAGCAGCAACTGGCGGACATTATGGGCGTCACGCAGCCCGCTATCGCCGCCATTGAGCAACGTGGCAAGGAGATCAAATTGCTGACCCTCAAGCGCTATGTCGAAGCGCTGGGCGGCAAGCTTTCACTGCTGGTGGAGCTGCCCGAAGGCAGCAAAGTGATCCCTGTCTGAGTGCAGTTAAGACTGAAACACCACCTGCGCCCAGCGTGCCAGCCCGGCGGTGACGGAGCCGAAATCGTCGCCGCCCTGTACCGGGATCCCCGGCAGCTGGGTTTGCAGCGCCTCGCGAATGAGCGGCGAACGCGCGCTGCCGCCGGTGAGGTAAATTACATCCGGGCGCTCGTTGCTTGCCTCAAGCGCCAGTGTCACCTGCTCCAGAATACGCTGCAGCGGCGGGTTTAACGCCAGCGCCAGCGCCTGCTGGGTTATCTCATGACGGAGATCCGCTTCGATAAACGGCAGCGCCGTCTCACAGAGAGGTGCCTGCGACAGCGCGATTTTGCTCTCTTCTGCGGCGCGCACCAGCCGGTAGCTCAGACGCTGACGCCAGACTTTCTGCAGCAGCGCCACTTTTTGCGGTTCGCGCGCGTCACGCACTAAATCGGCCAGCAGACGGCCACAGGCGGCGCTGTAGAAGTCGCTCTGCGCGGGAACATCGTTAATAGCGCAGGCGTTCCACCAGGGCAGGACCGGCAGCGAAGTGCCTTTTTCCGTTTCGCCGCCCATGCCGAGCAGCGGCATCAGCTGTTTAAACGCGAGTGCGATATCCAGATCGTTACCGCCCACGCGGCAGCCGCTGTGGCCCAGCAGGCTTTGATCGCGATCGCGTCGCGTACGCCACTGCGGGCCCATCAGGAGCAGCGAGCAGTCGGTGGTGCCGCCGCCGATATCAACGACCAGCACCCGCTGTTCTTCGTTAAGCGTTGCTTCGAAATCAAGCCCCGCCGCCACCGGTTCATACTGAAACACCACGTCACGAAATCCCGCGCGGTGCGCGGCGCGCTCCAGAATACCCTGCGCCTGATGGTTGGCGTCATCGCCGCCAAGCCCCTGAAAGTTAATCGGGCGGCCAATGACCGCCTGGTCTATCTCGGTGTTAACCTGCGCCTGCGCGGTCTTACGTATGTGTACCATCATCGCGCAGACCAGATCTTCAAACAGCGCGACCTGCTGCGGCTTAAGGCCGCTTGCTCCGAGAAACGATTTCGGCGATTTCACGAACCAGACCTCTTCCGGTTCGTCCATATACTGGCGCAGCGCGTTCAGGCCAAACTGCACGCTGCCGGGCGTCACGTCGATGCTCTCTTCGCGGTTATAGCTGATAGCGCGGCGCAGTAGCGCCTGCGTTTCTGTCCCGCTCGCTTCAACATTTTGATGGCGATATAACCATTCGCTCACCGCCTCGCGTACCGGGGCTGCGATCATCGAAGGCAGCAGCGCGGAGCCCTGTTCAAGCGGGAGCATCTGCGGCGCACCGTCGCGCATAATCGCGACAGAACAGTTCGCCGTACCGTAGTCAAAACCAATAAACATTCACCTTTTCCCCATGCCGTGAAGAAGGGGGGCGACTTTAGCGAAATGTCGTGTCGGCGGCAAATGGAATCACGACGCAGAGCAAAAAAAGGCGCTAACGATTAAGCTTGAGAAATCAAAAGCAAAGGAGACGCTATGTTTACGCTTCGCTATCAGCCGCCATACGACTGGCCGTGGATGTTACGCTTTCTGGCCGACCGTGCCGTGGTGGGCATAGAAGAGGTGAGCGACAGCCAGTACCGGCGCACGCTTTCTGTCGGTTCGCATCACGGGTGGCTCAGCGTCACGCCGCATCCGGAAAGCGCGACGCTGACGCTGACTTTAAGCGACGGGCTGCTGCCGGTGGCAGAAGAAGTGCAGGCGCGCGTGGCACGGCTTTTTGATTTGCACTTCGATCCTGCACCGATGCTGGAAACGCTTGGCCCGCTTGCCGCGGCAAGGCCCGGGCTGCGTTTGCCAGGCTCGGTGGACGTATTTGAACAGGGCGTGCGGGCGATCCTCGGGCAGCTGGTGAGCGTAGCGATGGCAGCGAAGCTCACCGGTAAAGTGGTGCAGGCGGTCGGTACGCCGCTTGAAGACGGCAGCGGATGGCGCTTTCCCACCCCTGAGGCGATGGCGCGTACCGAGCCGCAGAGGCTTAAAGCGCTGGGTATGCCGCTGATGCGCGCAGGCGCGTTAATTCAGCTTGCGCATGAGCATCTGGCCGGGCGGTTTCCGCTACGCTGCCCGCAGGATGTGGCGGCCGGGGTAAAGGCGCTGACGCAACTGCCCGGCATCGGCCCCTGGACGGCGAACTATTTCGCGATGCGCGGCTGGCAGGCACCGGATATCTTTCTGCCGGATGATTATCTGATTAAGCAGCGTTTCGCGCCGATGACGCCCGCGCAAATCCGCCGCTTTGCCGAACGCTGGCAACCGTGGCGGACCTATGCGCTGTTGCATGTCTGGTATGCCAGCGACTGGCAGACGCCGGTCAGTGAATAGCGAAGTAACTGGTGGCAAGGCGCGCGGCGAGCGGTTGCGTCTGGGCGACGGTCTCGCCATAGACTAAATCGATACCGACATTGGCGAGCGTTTCCAGCAAGGATTGCTGATCGGCCGGGCCTGCGATGGTTTGCAGTCCGAGACGGCGCGCGTTGCCCATGACAATGGTCAGCAGCATTTCGTCCATCAGGCTCGCATGCGCGTCCATCACCAGATCGCTTGCCACCATAATGTAATCCGCACATTGCGTGCAGATATGTTCGAACACTTCCAGTTCGCGGCCCACCTGGCTCAGAATGACCCGGCATCCCGCTTCGCGCAGGCGCAGTAAATGGCGACGTGCGACGGCGGTGTCCTGCATTAACACCTCGCTGCTGATAATAAGATGCAACAGGCCTGGCGGCAGGGCGCTTTCGCGAAGCTGTGCGAGCAGCACATCGAGGCGCTGTGACGAGAGCAGGGTGGCCGTAGAGAGCGTCAGTGCCACGCCAACGCCTTTAAGTGCGACGCTTGCGGCGTGGTCGCGGAAGAAATCTGCGGCCAGACGCGCATCCAGCGCCTGAAGAAGTTCAGGATCGCTAAGCCCCGCGCGGAAGCTGTACTCTTCCATCATTTCGCCCTCGCTGGTCCATAACCGCAGCGACAGCAGCCAGAAGCTGGCGCTTTCCGGCACGCGTGGCGAGGCGACCGGGCGCACCATTAATACCTGATGATTTTCGGCTACCATGCGCTGTTGCTCCTGCGCAGTCAGCGTACCGCGGGCATTGTGCAACTGTTGCTGATGTGGTTCGTAAACCGTCACCACGCCGCGCCCGGCGTTTTTCGAGGTATAGCAGGCGATATCCGCCTGCGACATTACATCCTGCGCCTGATTATTTGACGCTTCGATAATGGTGATGCCGGCGCTGGCGCCGATGCGGTGCATACGGCTTTCCCAGACGAAGTGATAGTCATTGATGGCGGCCACGATACGCTCGGAGATGGTGCGGGCGTTTTCAAGGCTGCAGTCTGGCAGCAGCAGACCGAACTCATCGCCGCCGAGGCGCGCCAGCACGTCTGTCGTGCGCAGCATACCCAGCATCAACGAGGCGAGTTCACGCAGCAGCGCGTCGCCCGCCGCATGCCCGGCGGAGTCGTTCACCGCTTTAAACCGGTCGAGATCGATATACACCAGCGCATGGCGCTGGTGAGTGTCGCTGACGCTTTGCAAAAGCCGTTTGAGGTGGGCCTCAAAACTGACGCGGTTCGCCAGATGTGTCAGGGCATCGTGCGAGGCGTTATAACTCAGCTGGCGCAGCATTTTGCGCGATTCGGTGACATCGTGAATGACCAGCACCGACCCGATGTTTTCTCCTTCCAGCGTGCTGAGGGGCGTAATGGTGTAGTGAATGTCATAATTGCCGCCGCTGCGGCAGTGCAGCACCACATCCTGATCGATACCCTGGTTCACGTGCGAGGCTTCGCCGCTGTGAATATCCTCAAGCAACGGGCCGTTGTCGCCAAAGGTGATGCGCAGGATAGCGAGTATCGGCTGGCCAATTGCTTCTTCCTGGCGCCAGCCACTCATTTTTTCCGCGACCGGGTTCATAAAGGTCACGTTCATATCGATGTCGGTGCAGATGACGGCCTCGCCGATGGAATCAAGCGTGATATGCAGACGCTCTTTTTCCTGGAACAGCGCTTCGTTAAGCTGTTTCACCTCGGTCATGTCCATATTTACGCCGAGCAGGCGTTCCACCTCGCCCTGTTTATTGAGCACGCGGTTCGCCAGCGCGCGGATATGTCGCACGCCGTTTTTCACCTGAATACGAAACTCCAGCTTAAACGGCACGCGCGAGCGCAGCGCCTCCTGGATAGTCGCTTCCGCCAGAGCAACATCCTCTTTTAAGAGACGGGATTTCCAGAGCTGGTAGGTCGGGCGCGTGTGCGGCGCCACTTCATAAAGCTCAAACATGCGCTGATCCCAGGCGAGCAGGTCGGTGCCAGGCTCCCACTCCCAGATACCAATGCCGCCCGCTTCGTTGGCGAGCGTGATGCGCTCCATCAGGCGTTTGTTCACCCACTCGGTGCGTTTGAGGTCAGTGATATCTTCGATTTGCGCGATAAAGTAGAGCGGCGAGCCGTCGCGCTGGCGCACAATCGACACCGCAAGCAACGCCCAGACCACATCGCCCGCGCGGGTGTAGTAGCGTTTTTCGAGCGAATAGTTGTTCATCTCGCCGTTGAGCAGTTTCTCAACCAGCGCCATATCGGCATGCAGATCTTCAGGGTAGGTCAGCTGCTGAAAGCTCATTAACGCGAGCTGTTCCGGCGTATAGCCAAGAAACGTACACAGCGCTTTGTTGACCTGCAAAAAACTGCCTTCAGTGGAAACCAGCGCCATGCCGATGGCGGAATATTCCATCGCATTGCGAAAACGCGTTTCGCTCTCAGTGATGAGCTTGCGCTCTTCGCGCGAGGCGTACATCACCATGGTCATGACGTTGGCAGGCAGCAGGATCATTAAAAACGGCAACCAGGGCGCGTTCACGACGATGCCTTCATGCGGCAAATCAAGTAGCGTGGGATTGGAGGCTATCACGAACGACACCATCATCACGGTCGCGAGAAAGACCGCGAACGCCTCCAGGCGCGGCAGGCGGATAGCGCTCCACATCAGCAGCACAATCACAAAGGTGAATGGCCAGGGCAGATAGTGTAGCGACAGCCAGCTGCAAAGGAGGGTAATGCAAAGCGTCGCGAGACTTTCTGCCAGCAGGCGCGGGCTGCGATGGCGCAGCAGATAACGCGCTTTGAACAGTAACCCAAGCGGAACCAGCGCCAGCGCGCCGATGGTTTCTGATAATATCCACACCATGAACAGGCGCAGCGTCAATGCCTGTTCGCTTAAGGCTACCAGTAAAAAACCGCCTACAAGCGGCGGCACGACGGCACTGGCAAAGGCCAGCCGCAGCCAGTTATTCAGATTCTTAAGCGGGTTGTACCACGGTAGCAGTTTACGAAGCAGAACTGCGCCCACCAGCGCTTCGACAATATTAATCAGGGTATAAGAGAGCACCAGATGCTGGGGCGGAAAGAGCGTCAGGGTCGCGAGTACCGTGCCTGCGCCGCAAACCAGCGCAATTGGCACCCACATTTTTAATGCGTGGCGAAAGAACGCGACCATCATGATGGATGTCGGGAACCACAGCGGGGCCAGCAGCGTGTCGAATAGCGTCAGCTCAAGCGAGAAGAGCGTAAAAAGGTAAGTCAGTAGTCCAAGGCTAACTAAGCGCAACAGAGGATGCGGCGTGGCCGCCAGCTCCTGCTTTTTCTTTTTTTTTGTCATTACCACATAATCCGCATAGGCATTGCCGTCAGGTGCAATACCCGGACGTATCAGGAAAAATGTTTGGGTTATGCTAGTACAAACAATTTACAATTCCTATGGCGTCTGCTCATAAATTAACTGTGGTGAATAATAAAAAACGCGCCGAACCGTTTTCGCCTCGCTTAATGCCTGTTTCCTCGACAAAAAACGGCGTTTTTCGCCTGCCGCGCGCGACAGAATTTGCGCACTTATTCTCACGATTGCAGCATCGACTGGTATCAATTTAGCGAAATCCCTATAATTGCCGCGTCTGACGCGACGGCGTCACCCTTCCTTTTCTCTTTATTATGTAAACCAGGTCGCTAATTTATGACTGACAAGTCCCATCAATGCGTCATCATCGGCATCGCCGGCGCATCGGCTTCAGGTAAAAGCCTTATCGCAAGCACCCTCTATCGGGAGCTGCGTGAACAGGTCGGTGATGAACACATTGGTGTTATTCCAGAAGACAGCTATTACAAGGATCAAAGCCATCTGTCCATGGAGGAGCGGGTTAAAACCAACTATGACCATCCGAATGCGATGGATCACAACCTGCTGTTTCAACACCTGCAAATGCTGAAAGCAGGTAAACCCATTGAGCTGCCGGTTTACAGCTATGTGGAACACACCCGTACCGCGCAAACGGTACATATCGAACCGAAAAAGGTGATCATTCTGGAAGGGATCCTGCTGCTCACCGACGCGCGCCTGCGCGAAGAGATGAATTTCTCGATTTTCGTCGATACCCCGCTGGATATCTGTCTGATGCGCCGTATTAAACGCGACGTTAACGAGCGCGGCCGTTCGATGGACTCGGTCATGACCCAGTATCAGAAAACGGTGCGCCCGATGTTTTTGCAATTCATCGATCCTTCCAAGCAGTACGCCGACATCATCGTGCCGCGCGGAGGCAAGAACCGCATCGCTATCGATATCCTCAAAGCGAAAATCAGCCAGTTCTTTGAATAAGCTGCGTTTTGCGTGTACCGTTCCAGAAGATACCCTCAGGCTTTCGGCATTTGCCGGAAGCCTGAACACATCAGGAGAGTGTAATGCGTCTTTGTGACCGAGATATTGAAGCCTGGCTGGATGACGGCCGACTGGCGATAACCCCGCGTCCGCCGGTAGAGCGCATTAACGGCGCGACGGTGGATGTGCGTCTTGGCAATAAATTCCGCACCTTCCGCGGCCACACCGCGGCATATATCGATTTAAGCGGCCCGAAAGATGAAGTGAGCGCGGCGCTCGATCGCGTCATGAGCGATGAAATCGTCCTTAACGACGGCGAGGCGTTTTATCTGCATCCGGGTGAACTGGCGCTGGCGGTGACGTATGAGTCCGTGACGCTGCCGGCAGATCTCGTCGGCTGGCTCGACGGACGTTCGTCGTTGGCGCGTCTGGGGCTGATGGTGCACGTTACTGCGCACCGCATCGATCCGGGTTGGCAGGGCTGCATCGTGCTGGAGTTCTATAATTCAGGTAAGTTGCCCCTGGCGTTGCGCCCTGGCATGTTGATTGGCGCGCTGAGCTTCGAGCCGCTTTCCGGCCCGGCGGCGCGGCCTTACAACCGTCGTCAGGATGCGAAATACCGCGATCAGCAGGGCGCTGTCGCCAGCCGTATAGATAAAGACTAAGCGCCTGCGGGCCGGTCTGCAGAGGATGCCATGAGACGAGTTCTGACCACGCTGATGATCTTACTGGTGGTGTTTTTCGCCGGTCTTTCCGCGCTGGTGATGCTGGTAAATCCCAACGATTTTCGCAGTTACATGATAAGCCAGGTGGAACGGCGCAGCGGCTATCAGCTGAAGCTTGACGGCCCGCTGCGCTGGCACGTCTGGCCGCAGCTCAGCATTCTCTCAGGCCGTATGAGCCTCACCGCTCCTGGCGCGAGCCAGCCGCTGGTGAGCGCGGATAATATGCGCCTCGACGTGGCGCTGTTCCCATTGTTGTCGCATCAGCTCTCTGTCCGCCAGGTAATGCTTAAAGGCGCGGTGGTGCAGCTCACCCCGCAGAGCGAGGCGCGTCGTGAACCCGGCGCACCGGTCGGGCCAAAAAACAGCGCGCTGCCGGTGGAAGATACCCGCGGCTGGACGTTTGATATCGCAAAGCTCAAGGTCGCCGACAGCCTGCTGGTGTTCCAGCATCAGGATGGTGAGCAGATCACGGTTCGCAATATCAATCTGCAGATGGAGCAGAACGAGCACCACGACGCGCAGCTTGAGTTAAGCGGTAAAGTCAGTCGCGATCAGCGTGACCTGACGCTCTCGCTTGCCGCCGAACTCAACGCCGCCGATTACCCGCAAACCCTGAACGCGACGGTGTCGAAACTCGCCTGGCAACTGCACGGGGCAGATTTGCCGCGTGACGGCATTCAGGGCGAGGGGACATTCCAGGCCCGCTGGCTGGAGGGCGACAAGCGGCTTGAATTCAGCGCGCTTGATCTGAAAGCCAACGACAGCCAGCTTGGCGGGCAGGCGAGCGTGACGCTCGGCGATAAGCCTGTCTGGGATCTCGATTTGCATTTCAGCGCGCTGAATCTGGAAAACCTCCTTGCGCCGGACCCCGCCACCACCACGACGGTTGCTCAGCAAGGCCAGCAGAACGCGCTGCCGCGCCCGGTTATCGCCTCGGAAGTGGAAGAAGCGCCTTATACGGCTTTGCGCGGCTTTAGCGCCCGCGCGCAGATAAGCGCTGACAGCGTGCGCTGGCGCGGGTTGACCTTCAAAAACGTGAATGCCCAGATGCGTAATCAGGCAGGGCTGCTGGATATCACGGCGCTTGGCGGCAAACTCGGCGCAGGCGAACTTTCGCTCCCGGGCATGCTCGATGCGCGTGATGAGGTGCCGGATGCGCGTTTTGCCATTAAGGCGAAGGACATTGAAGTGGGCGAGATCCTGCGCGCCTTTAATTATCCTATCGCGCTGACGGGCAAAATGAACGTTGACGGCATGTTCCACGGCGATCGTATTGATGCGCAGGCGTTTCGTGAAAACTGGGAAGGCGAGGCGTCGCTTGCGCTTTCCGGCAGCCGCATGGAAGGCCTGAATTTCCAGCAACTTATTCAGCAGGCCGTGGAGCGTAGCGGCGGCGGCGCGGGCGCCCGTCAGGATTTCGACAACGCTACCACGCTTGATACGTTCACGACGCGCGCCACGCTTGATCATGGCGAACTGACGCTTGATGAGATGCAGGGCCGCTCCTCGCTGCTGACATTAAGCGGCGAAGGTACGCTTGACCTGGTACGCGAGCAGTGCGACACGCGCTTTAAGGTGCAGGTGATCGAAGGCTGGAAAGGCGACGACAAGCTGATTGAATGGCTTAAAACCACGCCGGTGCCGCTGCGCGTCTACGGCCCGTGGAAGGCGCTTAATTACAATTTGCAGGTCGATCAGCTGCTGCGTAAACATCTGCAGGATGAGGCGAAACGTCGCCTTAGCGACTGGAGTGAGCGACACAAAGACAACAATGACGCGAAAGATGTCAAAAAGCTGCTCGATAAACTCTGAGTACACCTTACTAAAAAGCGGCCCGACGGCCGCTTTTTTTATGTCGCTAAAGGCTCTCCTCCGCTGGGGCTGCCCCTGCTTGCGTCTGCGCGATTATCTGCACCTTCTGAATTCGGTGATGTTCCACTTTCAGCGTTTTCAGCTGGTAGTGGCCGACGCTCAGCGTTTCACCTTCCCCCGGAATACGCTGTAAATATTCCATCACCAGCCCGGCAAGCGTGTGGTACTCGCGTTTTTCATCCAGCGGCAGCGGCACATACTGAATTAAATCTTCAAGCGGCATATGACCGTTAGCGGTCCAGCTGCCATCGGCATTTTTCTGGATGTCGTGGCGGGCATCTATTTCTTCTACTTCATTGGGCAGATTGCCGGCGATGGTTTCCATGACGTCGCTCAGCGTGACCACGCCTTCGACCGAGCCGAATTCATCAACCACAAAGGCAAAGTGCGTGCGCGCATTGCGAAACTGCTCCAGCGCTTTAATCAGCGCCAGCCCTTCTGGAAATACCAGCGGCTGGCGTACCAGTACGCGCAGATCAAGCGGTTCGCCGCGTAATGACTGCTGCAGCAGGTCGATAATGTGAACCACGCCGAGCAGATCGTCATCGTCATCTTCGCTGCGCACCACCACGCGGGTGTGCTGGTTGCGTTCCAGCAGGGCCCGCACCTGGGCTTCCGGGGCGTTGATATCGATATGTTCCACGTCGTGACGCGAGGTCATAATACTGCTGACGCTGCGCTGATTAAGATTTAACACGCGTTCAATCATCAGCTGTTCCTGAGGATTAAACAGCGGATGATTGTCGTAATCGGCAAGCAGGGAGGCGGTCTGCGGGTCGAGATCGGCATCTTCTTTCTTACCGCTGATAAGCCGCATCACCGCCTCGGTGGTGCGCTGGCGCAGCGTCTGGTTAGCGGTGGAGAGAAAACGGCGGCGGTTGAAAATCGCAAGCTGGTTCAGGGCTTCAATTAGGATGGAGAAGCCAATCGCTGCGTAGAGATAACCCTTTGGAATATGGAAGCCGAAGCCGTCGGCGATAAGGCTAAAGCCTATCATCAGCAGAAAGCTCAGACAGAGAATAACTATCGTCGGATGGTTATTCACAAACCGCGTCAGCGCCTTGCTCGCCAGCAACATCAGCGACACGGCGATGACCACGGCCGCCATCATGACCGCCAGATGATCGACCATGCCTACGGCGGTGATCACCGAGTCCAGCGAGAACACCGCATCGAGAATGACAATTTGCGCCACGACTGCCCAGAATTTCGCACCGCGCCGCTGCGTCGGGTTTTCCGTATCCTTGCCTTCGAGCCGCTCGTTAAGTTCGACGGTCGCTTTAAACAGCAGGAACAGCCCGCCCAGTAACATAATTAAATCGCGGGCGCTGAAGCTGAAACTTTGAATAGTGAGCAGTGGGGTGGTGAGCGTCACAAGCCAGGAGACGGAAGCGAGCAGTCCAAGGCGCATCACCATCGCCAGCATCAGGCCGGTGACGCGTGCTCGGTCGCGCTGGGTGGGGGGTAATTTTTCAGCAAGAATGGCGATAAACACCAGGTTGTCGATTCCGAGCACCAGCTCAAGCACGATAAGCGTGGCCAGACCTGCCCAGATTGAGGGGTCGGCAATCCATTCCATAACGCGTCAGTGACCTTTTAAGATAAATAAAAGTGTGCTGATCATGGATAAACCGCGCTTAAATTGCAACGCGGGGCAGAATTATCTTAACGATGAACAGTGGCGGGAAATTAACCAAAAATGGCAAATAAATGCTAATTAATAGCCAGATGCCATATTCTGGTCATAATGAAAAAGAATGAAATAATAGAACTACCCAGATATTTCTTAATTAAATAATCTGCGTAGTTTGTCTAACCCTGCCTGTCAACATGAAGAAAATCCTAAAAGCAATAAAATGCGCTGTTCATATTATTCTTAAAAACAGCCCTGCAACGATGCGTTAACTTGCCTGCCAAAACTTTAGCTGCAACAATCCATTCAGCATTTCTTATTCCCACCGGCACACAAGAATTTTTTCTTTGTGCGTTCTGAATGAGCAGTGCACCAGCGCAATGAACCGTCTCTTTCAATAAGATAAATCCAATTGGAAGAGGCTTCACAGGGGTGTGTCAATATAACCGTCTGTTTTTGCAGTAGATTGGTAACTGAAAGCCAAGGGCGGTAGCGTGCCTGAAGTCTGTCAATTAGCCGCAATTATTCTGTCAATAGTATATGGGTAAATAAGCGACTTTTAGGAATGATTCCAGTTATATTCTGGCGCCTGACGCCGCATTCTTGATGCAGGAACAAGCGGTACGGTGGCTTATTTTAAAGGGTCAGAATAATTACTCTGCCAAAGTGATAAAAATTCAATGATGAAATCCAGACTGAAATTGATGCCTTTATTGGTGTCTGTAACCTTGATGAGCGGTTGCACTGTTTTTCCCGGCAGCAATATGTCTACGATGGGAAAGGACGTGATCAAGCAACAGGATGCAGACTTTGATCTTGACCGGATGGTGAACGTATATCCGCTGACGCCGCGACTGGTAGAACAATTACGTCCCCGTCCAACTGTGGCCCAGCCAAATATGTCTCTCGACCAGGAGATTGCCAACTACGAATATCGCGTAGGGCCGGGCGACGTGCTGAGCGTCACCGTCTGGGATCACCCGGAACTCACGACGCCGGCAGGCCAGTACCGCAGCTCCAGCGATACCGGCAACTGGGTGCAGCCGGACGGCACGATGTTCTATCCCTACATTGGCAAGGTCCATGTCGTTGGCAAAACGCTCGCTGAAATTCGCAGCGATATTACCGGCCGTTTAGCGCAGTACATCGCTGACCCGCAGGTGGACGTTAATATCGCCGCATTCCGTTCGCAAAAAGCCTATATCTCAGGCCAGGTGGCGAAGTCAGGCCAGCAGGCCATTACTAACGTGCCGCTGACCGTGCTGGACGCGATTAACGCAGCAGGCGGCCTGACGGACACCGCTGACTGGCGCAACGTGGTGCTGACCCATAACGGGCAGGAGCGCCGCATCTCCCTCCAGGCGCTGATGCAAAATGGCGATCTCAGCCAGAACCATCTGCTTTATCCAGGCGACATCTTATTTGTTCCGCGCAACGACGACCTGAAAGTGTTCGTCATGGGCGAAGTGAAGAAACAGAGCACGCTCAAAATGGACTTCAGCGGCATGACGCTGACCGAAGCGCTCGGCCAGGCCGAAGGCATCGATCTGAATACGTCTAACGCGAGCGGCATCTTTGTTATCCGACCTCTGCGCGGCGACAACCAGCGCGGTGGCAAGATTGCCAACATTTACCAGCTCGATATGTCGGACGCGACGTCGCTCGTGATGGCGACCGAATTCCGTCTGCAGCCGTATGACGTGGTCTATGTCACCACCGCACCGGTGGCGCGCTGGAACCGTCTTATCAACCAGTTGCTGCCGACCATCAGTGGCGTCCGTTATATGACGGATACGGCAAACGACCTTCATAAGTGGTAACGCGCATGTTTAACAAAATTCTTGTGGTTTGCGTGGGGAACATTTGTCGTTCCCCCACCGCGGAGCGATTGCTTAAACGTTACCTGCCGGACGTGACGGTTGCGTCCGCAGGGCTCGGCGCGCTGGTGGGAAAAAGCGCTGATGCCAGTGCCGTCAGCGTGGCACAAGGGCATGACCTTTCTCTGGAGGGCCATGTGGCCCGCCAGATAACCAGCGCGATGTGCCGTGAGTACGACTTAATCCTCGCAATGGAAAAGCGCCATGTCGACTCGATTTGTGAGATGGCGCCGGAGATGCGCGGCAAAGTGATGCTGTTTGGTCACTGGGACGACCAGCGCGATATTCCCGACCCGTATCGCAAGAGCCGGGACGCCTTTGAGGCGGTCTACGGACTTCTGGATCACTCTGCCCGCCAGTGGGCGCAGGCACTGAAAACGCAGCAGGGATAACGATGACTGATAAAGTGAGACATTCTGCCGCCCCGGCGGAGGGCGGCGACGAGATAGATATTGGACGCCTGGTCGGCACCGTAGTGGAGGCGCGCTGGTGGGTGCTTGGCATTACGGCGCTCTTCGCGCTGGGTGCGCTGATATACGTCATGTTCGCCACCCCCATCTACAGCGCCGATGCGCTGGTGCAAATCGAGCAGAATCAGGGCAATTCGCTGGTGCAGGACATCAGCACAGCGCTGCAAAACAAACCGCCGGCTTCTGATGCCGAAATCCAGCTTATCCAGTCGCGCATGGTGCTTGGCAAAACCGTCGACGATCTGGATCTTGATATCGCCGTTCAGAAGAAAACCTTCCCGCTGTTCGGGGCTGGCTGGGAGCGGCTAATGGGTCGCGCCAACGAGACGCTTAAAGTGACCACCTTCAACCTGCCGAAAGGCATGGCGCAAGATGAGTTTACGGTTGCGGTACTCGGCCCGAAGCAGTATGAACTGACCAGCAACGGGGGCTTTAGCGCTCGCGGCGAAGCAGGCAAGCCGCTTAGCAAAAATGGCGTGAGCATGCTGATAAGTGAAATCCACGCGCAGGAAGGCAGCGAATTTACCGTTACCAAATACTCCACGCTTGGGATGATAAACCAGCTGCAAAACAACCTGACGGTGACGGAAACCGGTAAAGATACCGGCGTGCTGAGCCTGACCTTTATGGGTGAAGATCGCGATCAAATCCGCGATATTCTCAACAGCATCACCCGTAACTACCTTGAGCAAAACATCGAGCGTAAATCCGAAGAGGCAGCCAAGAGCCTGGCGTTCCTCGCCAAACAGCTTCCGGAAGTACGTGCGAATCTGGATATCGCTGAGAATAAACTCAACGCGTATCGCCAGCAGCAGGACTCTGTAGACCTGCCGCTCGAAGCGAAAGCGGTGCTGGATTCGATGGTGAACATCGACGCCCAGCTTAATGAGCTGACGTTCAAAGAGGCGGAAATCTCCAAGCTCTACACCAAAGCGCACCCGGCTTACCGCACGCTGCTTGAAAAACGCCACGCGCTGGAAGAAGAGAAAGCCAAGCTCAACAATCGCGTGACCGCAATGCCGAAAACCCAGCAGGAAATTGTTCGCCTGACCCGTGACGTGGAGTCCGGTCAGCAGGTGTACATGCAACTGCTGAATAAACAGCAGGAGCTGAAAATCACCGAGGCGAGCACGGTGGGCGATGTGCGCATCGTCGACCCGGCAATTACCCAGCCGGGTGTTGTGAAGCCGAAGAAACCGCTGATTGTCCTGGGCAGCATTATTCTCGGCCTGTTGCTCTCTATCGTCATTGTGTTGCTGCGCTCGCTCTTTAACCGCGGCATCGAAAGCCCGCTGGTGCTGGAAGAGGCAGGGATCAATGTCTACGCGAGCATCCCGCTCTCCGAATGGCAGAAATCCCGCGACAGCGTGAAGACCATCAAAGGCGTCAAGCGCTTCAAGCAGAGCCAACTGCTGGCCGTGGGCAACCCGACAGATCTGGCCATCGAGGCTATCCGCAGCCTGCGCACCAGTCTGCACTTCGCCATGATGCAGGCGCCGAACAACGTTCTGATGCTTACCGGCGTCAGCCCGTCTATCGGTAAGACGTTTGTCTGCGCCAACCTGGCGGCGGTCATCAGCCAGACCCACAAGCGTGTGCTGCTTATCGACTGCGATATGCGTAAGGGCTACACCCACGAGCTGCTCGGCACCACAAACGTCAACGGCCTGTCCGACGTGCTGGCAGGGCAGGGCGATATCAGCCGCTGCGCGCAGAAAACTTCTGTGCCGGGCTTTGACCTCGTGCCGCGTGGCCAGGTGCCGCCGAACCCGTCAGAACTCCTGATGAGCGAACGCTTTGCGGAACTGGTGAAATGGGCGAGCGCTAACTACGACATGGTGCTTATCGATACGCCGCCGATTCTGGCGGTTACCGACGCCGCCGTGGTAGGCCGTCATGCAGGCACCACGCTGATGGTAGCGCGCTATGCGGTCAACACGCTTAAAGAAGTGCAGACCAGCTTAAGCCGCTTCGAGCAGAACGGCATCCAGGTGAAAGGGGTCATTCTGAACTCCATTTTCCGTCGCGCTTCTGGCTACCAGGACTACGGCTACTACGAGTACGAATACAAATCGGATCATAAGTAGCGGCGTCACCCCTCACCCCGCCCTCCCGCTTCCTGCGGGAGGGGCAGCAAACCCTTAACGGCAAGCGCGCTTTCTTTCTCAAGGCAGAGGGGGAGGGCGGGGCGAGGGCAACGAACACGGCGCAGCCCCTGCGGCTACGCCCTTGCGGCAACGTGCATAACATCCATTTAGCATTCGGAGAAACCACAATGACCAGCACAGCGCGCCCATTAGTTTCTGTTTACATGCCGACGTGGAATCGTCAGCAACTGGCCATCCGGGCTATCAATTCCGTGCTGCGCCAGGACTATGACAACTGGGAGCTTATCATTGTCGATGACTGCTCCAGCAACTGGGAGCAACTGCAAAGCTTCGTTCTGGCGCTCAACGATCCGCGTGTCAGCTACACGCGTAACGACTTCAACTCCGGCGCGTGTGCGGTGCGTAATCAGGCTATTTTGCAGGCGAAAGGTGATTTCATCACCGGCATCGACGATGACGATGAGTGGATGCCTAATCGTCTGTCGGTCTTCCTGTCGCATAAAGAGAAGCTGAACCACCACGCGTTTCTCTACGCCAACGACTACCTGTGCGAAGGCCAGGTTTACTCTCAGCCGAACAGTCTGCCGCTCTACCCGAAATCGCCGTGGTCGCTGAAGCTTTTCTTTAAACGCAACATCGTCGGCAACCAGGTTTTCACCTGGGCCTGGCGCTTTAAAGAGTCGCTGTTTGATAACGAACTCGCCGCCGCCCAGGACTATGACATGTTCCTGCGCATGGTGGTGACCTACGGCGAGCCGTGGAAAGTGGAAGACGCGACGCAAATTCTGCACATCAATCACGGTGAAATGCAGATTACGAAATCGGCGAAAAAATTTGCAGGCTATTTCCACTTCTACCGCAAACACAAAGATAAATTCGACCGCGCCAGCAAAAAATATCAGCTCTTTACGCTCTATCAGATCCGTAATAAGCGCATGAACTGGCGCACGCTGCTGACTTTATTGTCGGTGCGTAATACCAAACGTCTGGCCGACAGCCTGCGGGGGAAATAATGCTGCTTGAGGATCTGCGCGCTAATTCATGGAACCTGCGCCCCTGCTGCATGGTGGTCGCTTATCGCATCGCGCACTTCTGCTCGGTGTGGCGCAAAAAAAACGTGCTGAATAACCTGTGGGCAGTGCCAGTGCTGCTGCTTTACCGCTTTTTTACCGAATGTTTTTTCGGCTATGAAATCCAGGCTGCCGCCACGATTGGCCGCCGTTTCACCATTCATCATGGCTATGCCGTTGTCATCAATAAAAATGTGGTCGCGGGCGATGATTTCATTATCCGTCACGGCGTCACCATCGGTAATCGCGGGGCCGACAATCTGGCGTGCCCGGTTATCGGCAACGGTGTGGAGCTTGGCGCAAATGTCGTGATCATTGGCGATATCACCATTGGCAATAACGTCACCATCGGTGCGGGCAGCGTGGTGCTGGACAGCGTGCCGGACAATGCGCTGGTAGTGGGTGAAAAAGCGCGGGTGAAGGTAATTAAATGAATATTTTACAGTTTAATGTCCGCCTCGCAGAAGGCGGCGCGGCAGGGGTTGCGCTGGATCTTCATCAGCGCGCGCTGCAAAAAGGGATGCGTTCTCGTTTTATTTACGGCTACGGCAAAGGCGGCAAGAAAAGCGTCAGTCATGACAACTACCCGGAAGTGGAAAAACACACGCCACGTCTGACATCTGTTGCCAACATCGCGCTGTTTCGTTTCGTAAACCAGGATCTCTTCGGTTCGCTCGACGGGCTTTACCGTCGCATTACTCGTACCGACGGGCCAGTCGTGCTGCATTTTCATGTATTGCACAGCTACTGGCTCAATCTCGATAAGGTCGTGGCGTTCTGCCAGAAAGTTAAAGCGCACAAACGCGATGTGAATTTCGTCTGGACGCTGCATGACCACTGGAGCGTTACGGGCCG
Organism: Cronobacter condimenti 1330; assembly: GCF_001277255.1. Lineage (NCBI taxonomy): Bacteria > Pseudomonadati > Pseudomonadota > Gammaproteobacteria > Enterobacterales > Enterobacteriaceae > Cronobacter > Cronobacter condimenti. The sequence continues at coordinate 2,762,749 of NZ_CP012264.1, read as the reverse complement.
CTGCGCGTTTCTCGACGGCTGTGAAGGCTGGAAAACCGGCTGCCAGAAATGCCCGACGCTTGACAACTACCCGCCGGTGAAAGTAGACCGCGCGCACAGCCTGGTAGAGAGCAAGCGTCAGCGCTTTCGCGACATGCTGGCGCTCGGCTGCCACTTTATTTCACCAAGCCAGCACGTAGCCGATGCGTTCAATAGCCTCTACGGGGCAGGGCGCTGCAACATCATCAATAACGGTATCGACGTGGCGACCGAAGCGATTCTTGCCGAATTACCGCTGATGGCACCAGGTACGGGCGCGCCGAAAATCGCGGTCGTGGCGCATGATTTACGCTACGACGGTAAAACCAATCAGCGTCTGGTGCGCGATCTGGTGGCGCTTGGCGATAACGTTGAAGTGCATACGTTCGGTAAATTCTCGCCGTTTGAAGGCGCAAACGTGGTGAACCACGGCTTTCTGACTGACAAACGCAAGCTGATGAATGAACTGAACCAGATGGATGCCCTGCTGTTTACTTCGCGCGTTGATAACTACCCGCTGATTTTGTGTGAAGCGCTTTCTATCGGCGTACCGGTTATTGCCACCCATAGCGAAGCGGCGCAGGAGGTGCTCAATAAGTCCGGCGGAAAAACCGTCGACGAGCAAGAGGCGCTGTTACTCGCCCAGCGCGGCAAAGCGCAGATTGCCGAAGCGGTGTTCGGCACCACGCTTGAGGCCTTCCGGGCGCGCAGCCGGGAAGCGTACAGCGGCCAACAGATGCTGGAGGAATATGTCTCGTTCTATCAGAATCTGTAGCTATCTGCTGCTGCCGTTCATCTATCTGGTGGTGAACGTCAAACTGGCGCAGCTCGGCGAGAGTTTCCCGATTACGATTGTGACATTTTTGCCGGCGCTGCTGCTGCTGTTTGTTGACAAGATAAATCTGAAGAAACTGATGATCGCGCTGGGTATAGGCGCAGGATTAACGCTCTTCAACTATCTGTTCGGTAAGTCGCTGGATGCCAGTAAATACGTGACCTCGACGATGCTGTTTCTCTATACAGTTATCATCATTGGTATGACGTGGAGCATCCGCTTTAAGACCGTCTCGCCGCGTAACTACCGCAAAATTTTGCGGCTGTTTTACCTCGTGGTCGGCTTTATTGTCGCGCTGGCTGCGCTGGAGATGGCGCAGATTATCCTCACTGGCGGCAGCAGCCTGATGGAGAACATCTCGAAGTTCCTCATCTACAGCAACAGCTATGTACTCAATTTCATTAAGTTTGGCGGCAAGCGCACCACGGCGATGTATTTTGAGCCAGCGTTCTTCGCTCTGGCGTTAATCTCAATTTGGCTCAGCATCAAACAGTTTGGTATCAAAACGCCGAAAACCGATGGTATGATTCTTTTAGGGATAGTCTTATCGGGTTCGTTTTCGGGCGTGATGACATTTATCCTGTTTTATTTGCTTGAGTGGGCGTTTCAGTATCTTAATAAAAACGCAATTCGTAAAAAGTTGCCGCTGGCAATTGTTTCCCTGGCTGTCTTTATCGTAGGTGTGGTTTTCGCCTTCCCGTATATCGCGGGGCGAATCGGCGATTTAGGCACTGAGGGTTCGTCATCGTATTATCGCATCATCGGCCCGCTGGTCATGGTGGGATATTCACTGACGAATATCGATGGTGTAGTGCGTTTTGGTTCGCTTTACGAATATGTCGCATCATTCGGAATTTTTAACGGTGCGGACGTCGGGAAAACAATAGACAATGGGCTCTACCTGCTAATCATTTATTTCTCATGGTTCGCAGTGTTACTCACCGGCTGGTATATGTTCAGGGTCGGGAAAATGATGATTAATGCTTTTGGTAATAATCAGAATTTTCGCGTACAGCTGTGGTTATTTACACCTGTATCCCTGTTTTTTACCGGTTCGATTTTTAGCCCGGAATATGCGTTCTTAATTGTTTGCCCGTTTATTCTGCGTAAAGCGTTAAACATTACAGATTCCTGATGAGGTAGGCCCGGATGCTTTTAAGTGTAATTACTGTCGCCTGGCGAAATTACGAAGGGGTGGTGAAGACCTGGCAGTCCCTGGCCCACCTGGCGCAGGCGCCGGAGATCGAGTTTGAATGGATTGTGGTGGACGGCGGCTCAAACGACGGCACCGCACAGTTCCTGGAAGATCTCAACGGTCAGTACAACCTGCGTTTCGTCAGCGAAAAAGACAACGGCATTTACGATGCGATGAATAAAGGCATCGAAATGGCCAACGGTCGCTTTGCGATTTTTCTGAATTCCGGTGATATTTTTCATCCTAATGTGGCAGACGTTGCACGTCAGTTAGCCGCTGCGCCTGTGAATGAAGACGCGATGTATATTGGCGATGCGCTGCTCGATTTCGGCGATGGCAATAAAGTTCGTCGCAACGCGAAAAGCGGCTGGTATATTTACCACAGCCTGCCGGCCAGCCATCAGGCCATTTTCTTCCCGGTTTCCGGGCTTAAGAAGTACCCCTACGATCTGCAATATAAAGTCTCATCCGATTACGCGTTAACCGCCAAAATGTATAAATCTGGCTACGGCTTTAAACGGCTGAACGGGCTGGTGTCAGAATTCTCTATGGGCGGCGTGTCAACCTCGAATAATCTGGAATTATGCCGGGACGCTAAAAAAGTCCAGCGTAACATATTACGGGTTCCTGGATTATTAACAGAACTTTCTTATTTATTACGCTTGCGTACGACCGGAAAAGCTAAGGCGCTGTATAACAAAGCATAAAGCCTTGCCATAAGGAAAGAATATGCAGGATTTAAGCGGATTCTCGGTGCCGAAAGGCTTCCGGGGTGGGCATCCTATTAAGGTTCAACTGTGGTGGGCGGTGCAGGCAACGCTGTTTGCCTGGTCTCCGCAAATATTATATCGCTGGCGCGCTTTCTTATTACGGTTATTCGGTGCGCGTATTGGCAAAGGCGTGGTAATTCGCCCTTCGGTGCAAATTACCTACCCGTGGAAATTAACTATTGGCGATTACGCCTGGGTCGGGGATGACGCGGTGCTGTACACGCTCGGGGATATCACCATCGGCGCGAACGCCGTGGTGTCGCAGAAATGCTACCTGTGTACCGGCAGTCACGACTATATGAGCCCGCATTTTGATATTACCGCCGAGCCGATTGTTATCGGCGAGAAAGCCTGGCTTGCGACGGATGTGTTTGTCGCACCGGGCGTGACCATCGGCGAAGGCACGGTGGTCGGCGCGCGCAGCAGCGTGTTTAAGACGCTACCGGCGAACAAGATTTGTCGCGGTAACCCGGCGCAGATCGTTCGCGACCGGGTCGCGGTGACTCCTGACCCTCTCCCCTGAAGGGAGAAGGAATAAAAGCACCCACACTGTCGGTAAAGCGTTAAACGGTTTTTTCCCTCGCGCCTTTGGGGTGAGGGCTGGGGTGAGGGGCCAAAGGCTTTCCACCCCGCAACAGATTTCCCCTCTCAAGCCGAGAGGGTTTGGGAAAGGGGAGCAGGACACTGATCCCTGAATTAATAAACGGCCTGGTGAGCCAGGCAAAGTCCGATTTAAACAGAGGAAAAACAAATTATGAGTAAAGTTGCTCTCATTACCGGCGTAACCGGACAAGATGGCTCCTATCTGGCTGAGTTTCTGCTTGAGAAAGGTTATGAAGTCCACGGTATCAAACGCCGCGCGTCTTCTTTCAATACCGAGCGCGTTGACCATATCTATCAGGATCCGCACAGCAGCAACCCGAAATTTCACCTGCACTACGGTGACCTGACCGATACCTCCAACCTGACCCGTATCCTGCAGGAAGTGCAGCCGGACGAAGTGTATAACCTTGGCGCGATGAGCCATGTAGCGGTTTCCTTCGAATCCCCGGAATACACCGCAGACGTTGATGCCATGGGCACCCTGCGCCTGCTGGAAGCGATTCGCTTCCTGGGTCTTGAGAAGAAAACCCGTTTCTACCAGGCATCCACCTCTGAGCTGTATGGCCTGGTGCAGGAAATCCCGCAGAAAGAGACCACGCCGTTCTACCCGCGCTCTCCGTACGCTGTCGCGAAACTGTACGCCTACTGGATCACCGTTAACTACCGTGAATCCTACGGCATGTACGCGTGCAACGGCATTCTGTTCAACCACGAATCCCCGCGTCGCGGCGAAACCTTCGTAACCCGCAAAATCACCCGCGCTATCGCCAACATTGCACAGGGTCTGGAGTCTTGCCTGCATCTGGGCAACATGGATTCCCTGCGTGACTGGGGCCATGCCAAAGACTACGTGAAAATGCAGTGGATGATGCTGCAGCAGGAACAGCCGGAAGATTTCGTTATCGCAACTGGCGTGCAGTACTCCGTGCGTCAGTTCGTTGAAATGGCTGCCGCGCAGCTGGGCATCAAACTGCGCTTTGAAGGCACTGGCGTGGAAGAGAAAGGCATCGTGGTTTCCGTAACGGGTCACGACGCACCGGGCGTGAAACCGGGCGACGTTATCGTTCAGGTTGACCCGCGTTACTTCCGTCCTGCTGAAGTGGAAACCCTGCTGGGCGACCCGACCAAAGCACACGAAAAACTGGGCTGGAAACCGGAAATCACTCTGCAGGAAATGGTCTCTGAAATGGTCGCGAAAGATCTCGAAGCGGCGAAGAAACACTCGCTGCTGAAATCTCACGGCTACGAGGTTGCCATCGCGCTGGAGTCCTGAGCATGAAAAAGCAACGTATTTTTGTGGCCGGCCACCGCGGGATGGTGGGGTCGGCCATCGTTCGCCAGCTTGAGCAGCGCGACGACGTCGAGCTGGTGCTCAAAGGGCGTGACGAGCTGAACCTGCTGGACAGCGCGGCCGTCAACGCATTCTTTGCGGATGCTGCGCTCGATCAGGTTTACCTGGCGGCGGCGAAGGTGGGCGGCATTGTCGCGAATAACACCTATCCGGCGGACTTCATCTACGAAAATATGATGATTGAGAGCAACATCATTCACGCGGCGCACCTGCACAACGTGAACAAACTGTTGTTTCTCGGGTCGTCCTGCATCTATCCGAAACTGGCGAACCAGCCCATTGCGGAAAGCGAACTGCTGCAGGGAACGCTGGAGCCGACCAACGAGCCGTACGCCATCGCCAAAATCGCGGGTATCAAGCTGTGCGAGTCTTATAACCGCCAGTACAACCGCGATTACCGCTCGGTGATGCCGACCAACCTCTATGGTCCGCACGACAACTTCCACCCGAGCAACTCGCACGTGATCCCGGCGCTGCTGCGCCGCTTCCATGAAGCGACGCAGGAAAACGCCGCCGATGTGGTGGTGTGGGGCAGCGGCACGCCGATGCGCGAATTTCTGCATGTGGATGACATGGCGGCCGCCAGCATTCATGTGATGGAACTCGACCGCGAGGTATGGCAGGAGAACACCGAGCCGATGCTGTCGCACATCAACGTGGGCACCGGTGTGGATTGCACCATCCGCGAACTGGCGCAGACCATCGCCAAAGTGGTGGGCTACAAAGGCCGCGTGGTGTTTGACGCGTCTAAACCGGACGGTACGCCGCGCAAATTGCTCGACGTAAATCGTCTGCACGCACTGGGCTGGTATCACGAGATTTCACTGGAGGCCGGCCTTGCCAGCACTTACCAGTGGTTCCTTGAAAACCAGCATCGTTTCCGGGGGTAAGGATGTTTTTAAGTCAGGAAGATTTTGCCACCGTGGTGCGCTCCACGCCGCTTATCTCCATCGATCTGATTGTCGAGAACGAGCAGGGGGAGTTCCTGCTCGGTCATCGTACCAATCGTCCGGCGCAGGGCTTCTGGTTCGTGCCGGGCGGCCGGGTTCAGAAAGATGAGCCGCTGGCGCAGGCGTTTGAACGTCTCACACAGGCGGAGCTTGGCAAACGCTTTTCGATGCCGGAGGGAGAGTTTTACGGCGTCTGGCAGCACTTCTATGACGACAACTTCTCCGGGACCGATTTTACGACCCACTACATCGTGCTGGGGTTCCGGCTGCGTGTAAATGCGCACGACCTCAACCTGCCCAAAGAGCAGCACGAGGCCTACCGCTGGCAGTCGCCCGCTTCGATCGTGGGAAGTAACGATGTGCACGACAACAGCCGCGCCTATTTCATGGCTGAGCGTTTTGCCGGAGTCCCGGGCTTATGAAAATCCTGGTTTACGGCATTAACTACTCGCCGGAGCTAACCGGTATCGGTAAGTACACCGGCGAGATGGTGGAATGGATGGCCCGTCAGGGCCATGAGGTGCGGGTCATTACCGCACCGCCTTACTACCCGGCCTGGAAAGTGGGGGAGAACTACTCCTCCTGGCGCTGGCGCAAAGAGCAGGGTGCGGCCACCGTGTGGCGCTGCCCGCTGTATGTTCCGAAACAGCCTTCAACATTAAAACGCCTGATCCATCTCGGCAGCTTTGCAGCAAGTTCGTTCTTCCCGCTGCTGGCCCAGCGTCGCTGGAAGCCGGATCGCATCATTGGCGTCGTGCCAACACTGTTCTGCACGCCGGGCATGCGCCTTTTGGCGAAGCTTTCCGGTGCCAAAACAGTGCTGCACATTCAGGATTACGAAGTGGACGCCATGCTTGGTCTTGGCATGGCGGGCCGCGGCAAAGGCGGCAAAATTGCCCGTCTCGCCAGTCGTTTTGAGCGCAGTGGTCTGCATAACGTCGATAACGTTTCGACGATTTCGCGCTCAATGATGAACAAAGCCAAAGAAAAAGGGGTTCCTGCGCAGCGGCTGATCTTCTTCCCGAACTGGTCCGAAGTGGCGCGTTTCCGGGAAGTGACAACCGAGGACGCCCAGGCGCTTCGCCAGCAGCTCGGCCTGCCTGCGGATAAAAAAATCATTCTCTACTCCGGCAACATCGGCGAGAAGCAGGGGCTTGAGAGCGCCATTGAGGTGGCGGCCCGCTTTACCGAGAAGCCGTGGGTATTCGCGATTGTCGGCCAGGGCGGCGGCAAAGCGCGTCTTGAGAAAATGGTCGCGGAGCGTGGACTGACCAACGTGAAGTTTTTCCCGCTGCAACCTTATGAAGCCCTGCCAGCACTGCTCAGGATGGCGGACTGCCATCTGGTCATTCAGAAACGCGGCGCGGCCGACGCGGTCCTGCCGTCAAAGCTCACCAATATTCTGGCGGTGGGCGGCAACGCGGTGATTACCGCAGAAAGCGACACAGAACTCGGTCAGCTTTGCCTTGCAGAGCCTGGCATCGCGGTCTGCGTAGAACCCGAGTCGGTGGATGCGCTGGCGGACGGGATACTGAGTGCGCTTTCGCTCCCTAAAGACAACACGGTGGCACGTGAATATGCCGAACGCACGCTCGAAAAAGAGAACGTGTTAAGCCAATTTATCGCTGATATTCGGGGTTAAGCCATGAGTCAGTCCAAACTCTTTCCGGTAATTATGGCAGGGGGCTCCGGTAGCCGTCTGTGGCCGCTTTCCCGCGTGCTTTACCCAAAACAGTTCCTCTGCCTGAAAGGGGATCTGACAATGCTTCAGACCACCGTCTGCCGCTTAAACGGTGTGCAGTGCGAAAGCCCGGTGGTTATCTGTAACGAACAGCACCGTTTTATCGTCGCCGAGCAGCTGCGCCAGCTGAACAAGCTGACAGAAAACATCATTCTTGAACCCGCCGGGCGCAACACGGCACCTGCCATTGCGCTCGCGGCGCTGGCGGCGAAACGTAACAGCCCGGACACCGATCCGCTGATGCTGGTGCTGGCGGCTGACCATGTGATTCAGAACGAAGACGCCTTCCGTGACGCAGTGCGCGCGGCGATGCCGTTTGCCGAAAGCGGTAAGCTCGTCACCTTCGGTATCGTGCCGAACCTGCCGGAAACCGGCTACGGCTATATCCGTCGTGGTGACGTCTGCAACCCGGAAGTGGCCGTAGACGCGGTTGCCTTCAGCGTGGCGCAGTTTGTGGAAAAACCGGATCTCGACACGGCACGCGGTTATGTCAACAGCGGGGAATATTACTGGAACAGCGGCATGTTCCTGTTCCGCGCGGGTCGCTACCTGGAAGAGCTCGCGAAATATCGCCCGGATATTCTGGATGCCTGCGAAAAAGCGATGAGCACTGTTGACCCGGATCTCGACTTCATCCGTGTAGATGAAGAAGCCTTCCTGGCCTGCCCGGAAGAGTCTATCGACTACGCGGTGATGGAAAAAACCGCCGACGCGGTGGTGGTGCCGATGGACGCAGGCTGGAGCGATGTCGGCTCCTGGTCGTCCTTGTGGGAGATCTCCAACCATTCGCCGGAAGGCAACGTGCATCACGGCGACGTGATTTCGCACAACACCGAAAACAGCTATGTCTATGCCGAATCTGGCCTTGTCACCACCGTTGGCGTGAAAGATCTCGTTGTGGTGCAAACCAAAGATGCGGTGCTGATTGCCGATCGCAACCACGTCCAGGACGTGAAAAAAGTGGTCGAGAAAATCAAAGCCGATGGCCGCCACGAGCACCACATTCACCGCGAAGTGTACCGTCCGTGGGGCAAATATGACTCCATCGATCAGGGCGAACGCTACCAGGTGAAACGCATCACCGTGAAGCCGGGCGAAGGGCTCTCTTTGCAGATGCACCATCACCGCGCCGAGCACTGGATTGTGGTGGCGGGCACCGCGAAGGTGACTATCAATGATGAAGTGAAACTAGTGGGTGAGAACGAATCGGTCTACATCCCGCTTGGCGCCACGCACTGCCTGGAAAACCCCGGCAAGATCCCGCTTGACCTGATTGAAGTGCGTTCCGGCACCTACCTTGAAGAGGACGATGTGATCCGCTTCGCTGACCGTTACGGGCGGGTGTGATCCTGCGGCATATCACGCGGCAGGCGTCTGCCGCGTGAAACCGGCGCACCGCCTCTTGCTGATTGTTTTCCAACAAAAAAGAGAACCTAAGAGATAAAAATGGAAAAGCTAACCTGTTTCAAAGCCTACGACATTCGTGGGCGTCTGGGCGAAGAACTGAATGACGATATCGCGTGGCGTATTGGCCGCGCCTATGGCGAGTTCCTGAAACCGAAAACCATCGTGCTTGGCGGCGATGTCCGCCTGACCAGCGAATCCCTGAAGCTTTCGCTCGCAAAAGGCCTGCAGGACGCGGGCGTGGATGTGCTGGATATCGGCCTTTCCGGCACCGAAGAGATCTATTTCGCGACTTTCCATCTGGGCGTTGACGGCGGTATCGAAGTAACGGCCAGCCACAACCCGATGGATTACAACGGCATGAAACTGGTACGTGAAGGGGCGCGCCCGATTAGCGGCGATACGGGCCTTCGCGATGTCCAGCGTCTGGCGGAAGCCAATGACTTTCCGCCGGTGAATGAGGCCGCGCGCGGCAGCTACAAAAAAATCGACCTGCGCGATGCCTATATCGATCACCTGCTGGGTTATATCGACGTCAGTAACTTAAAGCCGCTGAAGCTTGTTATTAACTCCGGCAACGGCGCGGCAGGCCCGGTGGTGGACGCCATCGAAGCGCGCTTTAAGGCACAAGGCGTACCGGTTGAATTTATCAAGGTACACAACACCCCGGACGGCAATTTCCCGAACGGTATCCCGAACCCGCTGCTGCCGGAGTGCCGCGACGATACCCGCAACGCGGTTATCGAACATGGCGCGGATATGGGAATTGCCTTTGACGGCGATTTCGACCGCTGCTTCCTGTTCGACGAAACCGGGCAGTTTATCGAGGGGTACTACATTGTCGGCCTGCTCGCCGAAGCGTTCCTCGAAAAACACCCTGGCGCGAAAATCATTCACGATCCGCGTCTGTCCTGGAACACCGTGGACGTGGTGAAGGGCGCGGGCGGTACGCCGGTGATGTCGAAAACCGGTCACGCGTTCATCAAAGAGCGTATGCGCCAGGAAGACGCCATCTACGGCGGCGAAATGAGCGCGCACCACTATTTCCGTGATTTCGCCTACTGCGACAGCGGCATGATCCCGTGGCTGCTGGTGACTGAGCTGTTGTGCCTGAAAGGCCAGTCGCTCGGTGAACTGGTTCGCGACCGTATGGCGGCGTTCCCGGCGAGCGGCGAAATCAACAGCAAGCTGGCAGATCCGGCTGTCGCGATTAAGCGTGTGGAAGCGCATTTCGCGCCGCAGGCGAGCGCGATTGACCACACCGATGGCATCAGCATGGAGTGTGGCGAGTGGCGCTTTAACCTGCGTTCGTCCAACACCGAACCGGTAGTGCGCCTGAACGTGGAATCACGCGGCGATACCGAGCTGATGCAGGCGAAAACCAAAGAAATTCTGGCTCTGTTGAATCAGTAAAACGGCGCGGCCGCCCGGCGTCGGCGCAAGTCGATGCCGGGCAGTCGCTTAACTGCGCCTTACGGCGCCTGAAGGTACGACGATGACAAATCTAAAAAAGCGCGAACGAGCCAAAACGAATGCATCGTTAATCTCTCTGGTGCAACGATTCTCCGACATAACCATTATGTTTGTCGGACTGTGGGTGGTGTGCAGGATCAATGAGCTGCCGTTTTTCTACATGCATCTGCTGATGGCCCTGACCACTCTCGTTGTGTTCCAGATGATTGGCGGCATTACCGATTTTTACCGCTCCTGGCGCGGCGTCAAAATCTCAACCGAACTGCTGCTGTTATTGCAGAACTGGACCATGAGCCTGGTCTTTAGCGCAGGTCTGATGGCGTTTAACCCGGACTTTGACAGCCCGGTGCGCGTCTTCTTTGCCTGGTATCTGCTGACCGGGGTGGGCATGGTTGTCTGCCGTTCGTTTATCCGCTTCGCCGCGGGCTGGCTGCGTAACCGTGGCTACAATACCCGTCGCGTGGCGATTGCGGGCGCACAGCCGGTTGGCCAGCAGCTCGCCGAGAGTTTTCGCAATGAGCCGTGGCTCGGTTTTGAAGTAGTCGGTGTATATCACGATCCTGAACCCGGCGGCGTGCCGACAGGCTGGGCCGGCAACCTTGAGCAGCTGGTGGAAGATGCCCGCGCGGGCAAAATCCACAACGTCTATATCGCGATGTCTATGAGCGAAGGGGCGCAGATGAAGAAACTGGTACGCCAGCTTTCCGATACCACCTGCTCCGTGATGCTGATCCCGGATGTGTTTACGTTCAACATCCTGCATTCACGCCTGGATGACGTAAACGGCGTGCCGGTGGTACCGCTTTACGATACCCCGCTTTCCGGTATCAACCGCATCCTTAAGCGTGTGGAAGATATCATTCTGGCTTCGATGATTTTGCTGCTGATTTCGCCGGTGCTCTGCTGTATCGCCGTCGCGGTGAAGCTCAGCTCGCCAGGCCCGATCATCTTCCGCCAGACCCGCTATGGGATGGACGGCAAGCCGATTATGGTGTGGAAATTCCGCTCCATGCGCGTGATGGAAAACGACAAAGTGGTAACGCAGGCGACGCAGAACGATCCGCGCGTCACCAAAGTGGGGAACTTCCTGCGCCGTACCTCGCTTGATGAACTGCCGCAGTTTATTAACGTACTGACCGGCGAGATGTCGATTGTCGGCCCGCGTCCGCATGCGGTTGCGCACAACGAGCAGTATCGCGCGCTGATTCAGGGCTACATGCTGCGCCATAAAGTAAAACCGGGCATCACCGGCTGGGCGCAAATCAACGGCTGGCGCGGCGAGACCGATACCCTGGAAAAAATGGAAAAACGTATTGAGTTCGATCTGGAGTACATCCGTGAATGGAGTGTCTGGCTCGATATCAAGATAGTTTTCCTGACCGTGTTCAAAGGCTTTGTTAACAAAGCGGCATATTAAGGGTAGTGGGTCATGAGCCTTCGCGACAAAACCATTAGCGGCGCCAAGTGGTCCGCGATTTCGACGGTCATCATCATCAGCCTTGGGCTGGTGCAGATGACCATCCTGGCGCGGCTGATGGATGGTCATCAGTTTGGCCTGTTGACCATAAGCCTGGTGATCATCGCGCTGGCCGATACGCTTTCCGATTTCGGGATTGCGAACTCGATTATCCAGCGCAAAACCATCAGCAACCTCGAACTCACCACGCTCTACTGGCTGAACGTCGGCCTTGGGATTGCGGTTTGCGTGGCGGTGTTTTTACTCAGTGATCTTATTGCAGGCGTGCTGCATAACCCGGATCTGGTGCCGCTGATTAAAACGCTGGCGTTCGCCTTCGTGGTGATCCCACATGGTCAGCAGTTTCGCGCGCTGATGCAAAAAGAGCTGGAGTTTAACAAGATTGGCGCCATCGAAACCTTCTCGGTGCTGGCGGGCTTCACCTTTACGGTGATTTCCGCCCAGTACTGGCCGGTCGCGATGACCGCTATCCTCGGTTACCTGGTGAATACGGCGGTGCGTACCGCGCTGTTTGGTTTCTTCGGGCGTAAGATTTACCGTCCGGGTCTGCATTTCTCGCTCGCGTCCGTCTCGTCTAACCTGAAGTTTGGTGCGTGGCTGACCGCCGATAGCCTGGTGAATTACGTCAATACCAACCTGTCGACGCTGGTACTGGCGCGTATCCTCGGCGCGGCGGTCGCGGGCGGTTATAACCTCGCCTACAACGTGGCGGTCGTTCCGCCGATGAAACTTAACCCGATTATCACCCGCGTGCTGTTCCCGGCATTCGCCAAAATCCAGGATGATATCGATAAGCTGCGCGTGAACTTCTACAAGCTCCTGTCGGTGGTCGGAATCATTAACTTCCCGGCGCTGCTGGGGCTGATGGTGGTGTCGAATAACTTCGTGCCGCTGGTCTTTGGCGAGAAGTGGGTGAGCATTATCCCAATCCTGCAATTGCTGTGCGTAGTTGGGCTGCTGCGCTCTATCGGTAACCCAATAGGTTCGCTGCTGATGGCGAAAGCGCGCGTGGACATCAGCTTTAAATTCAACGTGTTTAAAACCTTTCTGTTTATTCCGGCGATTATCGCAGGCGGGCATCTCGGCGGCGCGCTCGGCGTGACGCTCGGCTTCCTGCTGGTGCAGATAATCAACACTATTCTGAGCTATTTCATCATGATTAAGCCGGTGCTCGGCTCAAGCTACCGCGAGTATATCCAGAGCATTCTGCTGCCATTCTGGCTCTCGTTGCCTACCCTGGTGGTGAGCTTTGCTCTGGGCGTAGCGCTGAAAGGGCATCTGACGCTCGCCTCGCTGCTGGCGGTGCAAATTGCCGCGGGCGTGCTGGCCTTCGCGGTAACGATTGTGCTGTCGCGCAATGCGCTGGTGGTGGAACTGAAACGCCAGTTTTGCCGCAACGATAAAATGAAAATGCTGCTCCGTGCAGGCTGATCCCGTTAAAAATTATTGATGCGCGAGCCCGCCGCTGCCTTAGCGGAAAGGGCGAGCGTATATTTCAGAGGTCAACATGAAGTTACTCATTCTTGGCAACCACACCTGCGGAAACCGTGGCGACAGCGCTATCCTGCGCGGATTGATTGATGCGATAGCGCTTCAGGACCCGTCTGCGGAAGTGGACGTGATGAGCCGCTATCCGGTGAGCTCCGCCTGGCTGCTGGACAGAGAGGTCATGCCTGACCCGCTCTACAAACAGATGAAACAGTTTAATAACGCCGCAGGCGTCATGGGACGTGTGAAAAAAGTGCTGCGTCGTCGCTACCAGCATCAGGTATTGCTCGCCAAGGTGACCGGCAACGGGAAGCTTCGCAATATCTCCCTGCCGCAGGGTTTCACCGATTTCGTCGGCCTGCTTAGCGGTTACGATGCCATTATCCAGGTCGGCGGTTCGTTTTTTGTCGATCTTTACGGCACCCCACAATTTGAACATGCGCTCTGCACGTTTATGGCGAAAAAGCCGCTCTTTATGGTCGGCCACAGTGTCGGGCCGTTCCAGGAGCCGCAGTTTAATCAGCTTGCAAACTACGTCTTCGGCCACTGCGACGCGCTTATCCTGCGTGAAACCGTAAGTCTGGATCTGATGAAAAAAGGCCAGATTGACACCTCGAAAGTGGAACTGGGCGTTGATACCGCCTGGCTTGTCGAGCATCACAACGAGGATTTTGTAGCGAGCTACGCGGTGCAGCACTGGCTGGACGTCGCGGCCCGCGACAAAACGGTGGCGATCACGCTGCGCGAACTCGCGCCGTTCGACAAACGTCTTGGCACCACTCAGCAGGCCTATGAACAGGCGTTCGCCAATGTGGTCAATCGCATCATTGATGAAGGCTATCAGGTGCTGGCGCTTTCCACCTGTACCGGCATCGACAGTTACAACAAAGATGACCGTATGGTAGCGCTGAATCTCAGCAAGCTTGTGAAGGATCCGTCGCGCTTCCATGTGGTGATGGATGAGCTAAACGATCTTGAGATGGGCAAAATTCTTGGCGCCTGTGAGCTGACTGTCGGGACTCGTCTGCACTCGGCGATTATCTCAATGAACTTTGGCACGCCAGCCATTGCCATTAACTACGAGCACAAATCTGCGGGCATTATGCAGCAGCTTGGTATGCCGGAGATGGCTATTGAAATTCGCCACTTGCTGGACGGATCGCTACAGGCGATGGTGGGCGATACCTTAGGTCAGTTGTCGGAGATTAACGAACGTCTGGCAACCGCCGTGGCCGCCGAACGCGAGAAGGGCCATCAGATGGTGAAATCCGTGCTGATGCGCGCGGGAGGGGTTCGATGAAAGTCAGCTTCTTTCTGCTGAAATTCCCGGTCGCCTCGGAAACGTTCGTCCTGAACCAGATAGTCGGCTTTATCAATATGGGGTATGAGGTGGAGATCGTCTCGTTGCAGAAGGGCGATCTGAAAAATACCCATGCCGCTTACACCGAATACAACCTGGCGCAGAAAACCCGTTTCCTGCTGGAAGAGCCGGAAGGCAAGGCCGCTAAGCTCAAATATCGCGCACGTCACACCGCGCGCGGATTGTTCAATGCCCGTACCTGGCGTGCGCTGAATATGGGCCGCTACGGCGACGAAGCACGTAACCTTATTCTCTCTGCAATATGTGGACGCGTGCCAGGTACGCTGAAGGCGGATGTGTTTATCGCGCACTTTGGCCCGGCGGGCGTCACCGCCGCGAAACTGCGCGAGCTGGGCGTGCTGGATGGCAAAATCGCCACCGTGTTTCATGGCATTGATGTGTCGCACCGCGAGGTGCTGACACGCTACACGCCGGAATATCAGCAGCTGTTTCGTCGCGGCGATTTAATGCTGCCGATTAGCGAACTGTGGGCTGAACGTCTGAAGGCGATGGGCTGCCCGCAGGAGAAAATTGCCGTCTCGCGGATGGGCGTGGATATGGAGAAATTCTCTCTGCGTCCGCTCAAGCAGCCGGGCACGCCGCTTGAAATTATCTCGGTGGCGCGTCTGACCGAGAAAAAAGGGCTGCATGTGGCGATCGAAGCGTGTCGCCTGTTGAAAGGTCGCGGCGTGGATTTTCGTTACAACATCCTGGGAACCGGCCCCTGGGAGCGCCGTCTGCATACGCTGATTGAGCAATACGGTCTTGAAGATTGTGTGTTTATGCCGGGCTTTAAGCCGAGCCATGAGGTGAAAGCGATGCTCGATGACGCAGACCTTTTCCTGCTGCCTTCGGTCACGGGTGTCGACGGCGATATGGAAGGTATTCCGGTGGCGCTGATGGAGGCGATGGCGGTGGGCATTCCCGTTGTATCGACCATCCACAGCGGTATTCCGGAGCTTATCGATGCCGAACAATCGGGCTGGCTGGTGCCGGAAAACGACGCCCATGCGCTTGCCGATAAGCTTCAGGCGTTTGCGGACATTGATGAGCAGACGCTGCGCCCGATGCTAAGCCGCGCCCGTGAAAAAGTGGAAACCGAGTTTAACCAGCAGCGCATTTACCGCGAACTCGCGGGCCTGCTGCAAACCCTGTAACCCGAGGTTTTATGCGTAAAATGATGTCGTCCGGGCGCCTGACCCGCCGGACTTTCGTGCAGGCCAGCGCCGCTGCGGCGCTGCTGCCGTTATTGCACAGTCGCGCCGCCCAGGCCGTAACGGGCGGCAAAACGGTTAACGTTGCTGACTATTACCAGGATAACTGGCCGCAGGCGTTCAAACTCGCTTTTGACGAAGCCGGGACTGTTGAAGTGCCCGCCAGTCTCACCTGCGACAACATCAATAGCCCTGTGTTTATGCCTGCCGGGAAAACGCTGCGCGTGCTGGGCACGATGAAAGGCAACGGCAAAGGACGTTTCATTCTTCAGGACGGCTGTCAGATTGTGGGCGAGAAGAAGGGCCGCCTGCATAACATTATTCTCGATGTGCGCGGCTCGCAGGTCGCGATTAAAGGCGTCGAAATGAGTGGCTTCGGCCCTGTGATGCAGATTTACATCGGTGGCAAAAAGCCGCAAAAGATGCAGGGGCTGGTGATCGACGATATCTACATCCACGACGCTAACTACGGCATTTTGCGCCAGGGGTTCCATAACGAACTGCGCGATGTGCGTATCACCAACGGACGCTTTGAGCGTCTTCAGGGTGACGCTATCGAATGGAACGTCGCGATTAACGATTCCGAACTTCTCATCTCCGATCACGTGCTCGACCAGATCAACTGCACGAACGGCAAAATTAACTGGGGCATTGGCATCGGTCTTGCGGGCAGCACTTACGATAATGCCTACCCGGAAAGCCAGGCCGTCAAAAACTTCGTCGTGGCGAATATCACCGGCAGTAACTGCCGCCAGCTGGTGCATGTGGAAAACGGTAAACATTTTGTCATCCGTAATGTGAAAGCCACCAATATCACGCCGGACTTCAGTAAAACGGCAGGGATCGATAACGCGACGGTAGCCATTTACGGCTGCGATAATTTCCTGATTGATAACGTGAATATGGTTAACAGCGCGGGTATGCTGATTGGCTACGGCGTGATTAAAG
The DNA here is from genome assembly GCF_001277255.1 of Cronobacter condimenti 1330. Classification (NCBI taxonomy): domain Bacteria; kingdom Pseudomonadati; phylum Pseudomonadota; class Gammaproteobacteria; order Enterobacterales; family Enterobacteriaceae; genus Cronobacter; species Cronobacter condimenti. Next base: position 2,745,922 of record NZ_CP012264.1, on the reverse strand, counting down.
GTAATTACCTGTCGATTCCGCAAAACTTCAAGCTTAACGAGATCCATATGGATAACCGCAACCTGGCGTATAAGCTGCGCGGGATACAGATCTCCTCCGGTAACGCGACGTCGTTTGTGGCTATCACTAATGTCGATATGAAGCGCGCTACGCTTGAGCTCCATAACAAGCCGCAGCACTTGTTCATTCGCAACGTGAAGGTGATGCAGGAAGCGACCGTCGGCCCGGCGCTGAAGATGCGTTTCGACTTGCGAAAAGATGTACGCGGGCGTTTCATGGCCAAAGACGACACGCTGCTGTCCCTCGCGAATATCCAGGCAGTGAATGAGAAAGGGCAGAGTTCAGTCGACATTGACCGGGTGGACCATCAGCACGTGAATGCGGAAAAGCTGAATTTTGCGCTGCCAAGCCGGATCACAAAATGAGTGCCCAGATTTTACGAATTATCCTGGCGATTAACGGTATGAATTCATAGAAGGTATAACCACTTTCCCTGAGAGTCGCGGGGCTATGGCTCTGGTGCCATTGATAAATTCATACTGGCTAATGACCGGTAAACGACTATAATTCATCAACCTTTTGAGGTGGGAGAGAAAATGATTAATTTAAAAGCAGTCATCCCGGTAGCCGGGCTCGGCATGCATATGCTGCCAGCCACTAAGGCTATTCCGAAGGAGATGCTACCGATTGTCGATAAGCCGATGATTCAGTATATCGTCGACGAAATCGTAGCGGCGGGAATCAAGGAAATTGTACTGGTCACTCACTCCTCCAAAAACGCGGTTGAGAACCACTTCGACACCTCCTACGAGCTCGAAGCGCTGCTTGAACAGCGTGTGAAGCGTCAGCTTCTTGCAGAAGTGCAGTCTATCTGCCCGCCGGGCGTGACTATCATGAACGTGCGTCAGGCGCAGCCGCTGGGTCTTGGCCACTCAATTCTGTGCGCACGCCCAATCATTGGCGATAACCCGTTTGTGGTTGTACTGCCTGACGTGATTATTGATGCCGCGTCTGCCGACCCGCTGCGTTATAACCTGGCCGCAATGATTGCGCGCTTCCAGGAAAATGGTCGCAGTCAGGTACTCGCAAAACGTATGGCAGGCGATCTTTCTGAATATTCTGTCATCACTACGCAAGATGCACTGGATACCGAAGGTAAAATCAGCCGTATCGTTGATTTTATTGAGAAGCCAGACCAGCCGCAGACACTCAACTCTGATCTGATGGCGGTTGGCCGCTATGTGCTTTCTGCCGATGTATGGGATGAGCTTGCGAAGACAGAGCCTGGGGCCTGGGGCCGTATTCAGTTGACCGATGCCATTGCGCGTCTCAACGAGGACCAGCCTGTTGAAGCGATGCTGATGACCGGCGACAGCTATGATTGCGGTAAGAAAATGGGTTACATGAAGGCGTTTGTAAACTATGGCCTGCGTAACCTGAAAGAAGGGCAGAAGTTCCGCGAGAGCATCAAGAAACTGCTGGCGTAATCCAGTCGTTCTGCGCGGAACGCTATACAGGCAGGATAGCCTTTGATAAAACGGCAGTTGAGCATTCGGGTTGATAAGCATTTATACTCGACAGACTCACTGCCGTTTCGTTTTTTTTGTTAGTCGCGATCTGTCATTCATTACTACGATAATTTGATTATCAGACAGACGCTTATACCTTCATATTAGTGTCTTCAGTTGACTGGTAGCTGTTGAGCCAGGGGCGGTAGCGTGCTTGTTCATTTACATTAAAAATCATATTTAGAAAATTCAAAAATGATCACTAAGTTCATACGAGAAATGGTTGTTTTTCTTTTTGTCTCAGGCATTTCTAGATTATTGCCGTTTCTGTTAACTCCCCTTTTTACACATTACCTCGCTCCACAAGAAATGGGCAGGCTAGAATTAATACTATCATTGTATAATATATTTATGGTATTTGGCATGTGTCAGTTAGATACTGCCGTGCAAAGATATTTTCATCAGAGTAAAGCCATTCCTAAGACTGCGTTTTTGGGCGTGCTTGCATTATCGCTGCTAACTAGTACCTTTTATTTGGCACTAATGCCTGTGACATCATCATTACTATCATTAGGTAATTCAGCATATATTGAATTGAGTCTCTCAGGGGGGTGCGTTTTACTTGCTAATTTACATGTAATTAACGGCTTAGTTATTAGATATGGACGACCTGTTAAGCTTGTGGTTTTTATAAATATATTGCAAACAACTTCGTTCGCAGGCTTGGCTTGTTTAGAAATAATTATTTTAAAAAGTGGTATCAAAGGCTATTTTTTCGCATTGCTAATTTCGTATTTAGTTTCTTTGATTGCGGCAATGATAATTTTACGAAAAGAATTATTAGTAAAAATGAATCGTGTAGATTTGAGAAAATTACTCCAATTTTCACTTCCTCAATTGCCTGGTAGAATTGCAAGTGTAATAGCACAATATGGCAATCGTTTTATTCTATACATAATATTCACGCAAGCAGTCATCGGTATATTTGCGCTATCAACTAAAATAGCTACACTTATGCTTGTGGGCGTAAGTGCATTCTGTATGGTATGGTATCCTTTACTCTATGATGAAAAAAATAAAAATGCTCTTGAAAATATAAGAAAAATATTTAATTTGGTCTTATGTATATTACCTATTGTAACCGTTTTATTATTCATTATTACATGGATAATTTTTCGGTTCTTTATACCTCAATCATACGCGGAGGCGCAGCAACCAACTTATATTATGATCGCTGCTACTTCTCTCCTGGTCGTGAAAGAAATGGTTGATGCAGGGATAAAATTAAGCGAAAAGACCAAATATATATCTTACATCTATGTAATTAATACAATCGTTTTATTTGTTCTGATGATTATTGCCGGTCTTACGTGGGGGCTCATGGGTGTAGCTTTTGCTATATTCATATCAAATATATTGCTTACTTATTCAACATGGATAGTTTCAGAAAAGCTTTACCCCATGAAATTTAATATGAAATATTGTCATGGATATGTTGTTTTTTGTTTTATAAGCGTTATCACAACCTATTTATGGATAAAGTAGCAACATGACACATTATCAAAGTAGCTATAAGTATTCTATAATATTTAGATACTATCTTTTCCTATTATTTTGTTTTGGCAGCTTACTCTATTTTTTATTTTTTGTATATGATAACGGATTTACATATGAACCTGTGAAGGGATGGCTTTATCCCGTAAATATACATGATCATTATGTGTATCTAAGTTACATTGAAGACATTAAAGATACGGGGGACTGGATAAGCTTCTCAGGGTTAAATAACAACTTCGGCATTTCCTTATTATATTACTGCATAAACAGCTTCTTAAACGCACTTAATATAAATATATCTTATGAATCACTCTCGCTTATTGTGAATTTGTGTGTCCTGTTTTATTCATTGAAAGTGTATTCATCAATTGTAAAAAAACTCGGCTTGGACTCTTCGTTTTCGCTAAGTTTTTTTCTGATGACTCCATTGATTTATTTCGCACAATTAATTAATAAAGATTCATTTACCATATTGATAGTATTATTAGCTGTTAGTTTTTCTATAAGCAAAAAATGGGGCTCATTTTTTATATTAGTGCTTTTATCTGCTTTGATTCGCTTTCAGCTACCAGCACTACTTCTGCTTTATTTCTTTTTTATCATTGGGAATAAAAAACATCTGTTAAAATTTCTTATTGCGTATGTTTTCTTATCTCTGATTAACGGAGTGTTAGCAAAATACCAGACGGAATTTTTTAATGAATCAACATTATCAGATGGGATGAGTTATTTGGTTTATAATATAAATAGAAATTATTATATTGGCTCGTTACTACTAAATCCGATTCGCGCTATTCAATATGTTCATGATGCGATTATTTCCTTTAACTTTATTGAGGATAATGGCATTGATGTAGGCAGGTTTAAAAACATACCTCAGGTGCTGTTTTTATTTTTTCTTAGTCCTTTTATAATTAATTCAATAATTAATTATAAATTTTATATGGGGCAAAAAGAAAAATATTTACTCGCAATGATAAATGCTTTTTTTGGCATCTGGCTATTTAACCCGACTATTAACTTGCGATATTTTATACTTTTCTTTCCTGTATTACAGATTTTAGGTTTAAGCATGTATATGAATTTTAAAAGAAGTAGAGAGGTTAATTAAATGGGCGGATTTAAAATTTTTTATACAGGGATGTTTAGATTCCCTGATATGGATGCTGCTGGGAAAAGAGTTCACAAAATAGTTGATATGTTAGAGCTTATTGATGAATGCGAAAGTATCTATGTAGGTGGGTGGGAACAAGGGACCGATAGTGAAAAAAAAGTCAACAACAAAACTACTCATATATCGTTCTCTGTTCTAGATAAGAAGAAAGGCTCAAAAATAGAAAAGCTCATAAATTTTCTTTTTATGGGAATGAAAGTAGTAGCTTGGATGATATTAAATAAAGAAAAATATACTCATGTAATTATTTATAATACTCCGTTCCTTTTTTCTTTAGTTGTCCTCCTTCTAGGAAAGCTATTTAATAAAAAAATAATTCTTGATTCAACAGAATGGTATGAAAGCGAACATCTTATAGGCGGTAAGTACGGAGCCGCAGCTTTAGAAAATTGGTGTCGTATGCATATTGCATATCCACTATTCAGAAATGTAATAGCCATATCAACTTATCTGGAGCAATTTTATAATAGCGAGAGAAAAAATATTATAAAAATTCCGCCATTGAGTGACAGTTACAAAGGTAAGGCGAACAGAAGTAATTCCTCTGATAAAGTAATTTTCTTTTATGCAGGATCTCCAGGTAAGAAAGACAGACTCGATAGCTTTGTTGGGGAGCTGCTACACAGTAAAAAGGCTCAATCAGAAGTAATATTTTATATAGCTGGAATTGATAAGAGTCAGTTTCTTAATCTTTATCCTGATTACAGAGCTAATAAAAACGAACTTGATATGGTATGTGTTTTTCTGGGGCGAATACCAATGCAAGAAGTATTTACATGGTATTCTAAAATTGATTATTGCGTTTTTTTCCGCGAAGATAAGAGATATGCTAAAGCCGGATTTCCATCAAAATATGTTGAAGCACTATCTTATGGGGTGCCTGTAATCACTAATGCAATTGGTGATATAAGTGAAGAAATAAAATACACGGGTATAGAGTATCATCCAACAAATTCGAATGTTGATAATTTAATTGATATTGCTAAAGAACAAAAAGTACAAATTACTTCATCGCTGAAAACAATATTTGAAGAAAACTACTCCGTCTACGCAAATTTAAAAAAATTTAAAGAGTTTATCAGGCTGACCAAATAATGAAAAAAACAAAAATTGTTTTTAATTGCTCTACAAATGTGGTGGGTGGAGGTGTTCAAAATAGCGTAAATTTTATAAAGGAAGTTATAAACAATAAAGGGTACGGTCTGGAGTGGTTTTATATATTAAGTCCGCAAGTATATGAACAATTGAAAGAACTGATCGTACAAGATTCTTTTTATGTTTCTTATCATTCTCCTGCATCATCCTTTTTAGCTCGAATGAAAATTAAAGCCTTAGTTAAATCACTAAGGCCAAAATTAGTTTATACTTCAGCAGGTCCGGCTTATATACGATTCTCGATTTCCCACATTATGGGATGCAGTAATCCTTATATTCTGGGCGCCTCAGACTATGCTTATTCGTTATATGGGAATAAAAAAGAACAGCTAAAAATAAAATTTAAAACTTTATATCAAAGAATTCAAATAAAGAAAGCTGATGTATGGATAGCTCAAACTGAGGCCTCTAAGTTTCAATTGCAAAAATTAATTGGTAAAAACGCACCGATACATGTGATTTATAATTCAGTATCAAAAGATTTCTTAGATTTTCTTGACTATAAACTAATTGACCCGAATTTTTATAAAACAAATGAGCAGCCTTGTCTGATACTTGTGCCTACAGCTTACTATAAACATAAAGATCTCGAAGGGATTCCTAAAGCCGCCGCATTGCTTAAAGAAAAATACAATCCTAACTTTAAAATAATATTAACCATTGGTTCGCAGGATGATTATAGAACTATCCTTGATATAGCTAAAACACATGGGGTTGATGATTTATTCCAAAATATTGGATCTTTTGCCCACTCGCAAGCAATACACATTTATTCGAAGTATGATGTTGTTCTGCAACCAAGCGCGCTTGAGGTATTTTCAACAAGCTATATCGAAGCTATGGCTACACTGAAGCCCCTGGTTGTTCCAGATTATAACTTCTCAAGATCTATATGTTGTGATTATGCGTATTATTACCAATCCGGTGATAGTGAGTCTTATGCTGATGCATTATACCAAGCAATGCAGGATAAAAATATCGAGCGCAGATTTGATAAAGCAACTAAAATTGTCAAGAAATACGGCTCCCAGGAACAACGTGTAAAAACTATAGTTGAACTAATCAAAGAATATCTTGTTAAAAATGAGGGTAAAAATGTTTAAAGAAAAAATACTTTTAATAACAGGCGGAACCGGATCTTTTGGGAACGCTGTGTTAAATCGCTTTCTGGATACTGACATAAAAGAAATACGTATTTTTTCTCGTGACGAGAAAAAACAAGATGACATGCGTAAGAAATATAATAATCATAAGCTAAAGTTTTATATCGGTGATGTGCGTGACTATGGCAGTATCCTTAACGCAACACGTGGAGTGGATTTTATTTATCATGCGGCAGCACTTAAACAAGTTCCTTCATGTGAATTCCACCCGATGGAGGCAGTGAAGACTAACGTACTCGGCACTGAAAATGTTCTCGAAGCGGCGATTGCTAATGAAGTCAAACGAGTTGTATGCTTAAGTACAGATAAAGCTGTTTATCCTATTAACGCTATGGGTATATCCAAAGCGATGATGGAAAAAGTAATGGTTGCTAAATCGCGTAATGTAGATACTAACAAAACTGTCATATGTGGTACTCGCTATGGAAACGTGATGGCCTCACGCGGTTCTGTTATTCCATTATTTGTCGATTTAATTAAAGCTGGTCAACCGCTCACTATCACTGATCCCAACATGACACGATTCATGATGACCCTTGAGGACGCGGTAGATCTCGTGCTGTATGCTTTTGAACATGGAAGTAATGGAGATATTTTTGTACAAAAAGCACCTGCGGCAACTATTGAAACACTAGCCATTGCACTCAAAGAGCTTTTAAATGCCACGCATCACTCAATCAATATCATTGGTACCCGTCACGGTGAAAAATTATATGAAGCACTTCTAAGCCGTGAGGAAATGATTGCAGCTGTTGATATGGGTGATTATTATCGCGTACCGCCTGATCTGCGCGATCTTAACTATGGTAAATATGTTGAGCAAGGTGATCGTCGCATCTCCGAAGTTGAGGATTATAATTCCCACAATACTACCCGCCTTAATGTGGAAGGTATGAAAACGTTGCTTCTCAAGCTATCGTTCATTCGCGCCTTACGTTCAGGCGAGCAATACGAATTGGATGCATAAAATGAAAATTGTTGTAACGGGAGCCGATGGTTTTATCGGCCGTAATTTATGCCTTCGCTTGCAGGAGGCGGGCTACAATGATCTTATAAAAATAAGCCGTAAAAATAGTATTGAAGAGCTTGAACATGCTCTTAAACAAGCCGATTTTGTATATCATCTTGCCGGAGTAAATAGACCCCAGCATGAACGGGAGTTTGCTGAAGGAAATGGTAATTTTACTGAAGCTATAATAGAGATATTGCTAAAAAATAAATTAAATATACCTATTATGCTAAGCTCCTCCATACAGGCAAAGCAAAAAAATGCATATGGTCTAAGCAAAGCGGCCGCAGAAAAACATATTTTACGATATGCAACAATTAGTGGCGCTGCACATTATATATACCGTTATCCAAATGTTTTTGGAAAATGGTGTAAACCTAATTACAACTCTTTTGTAGCGACTTTTTGTCATAATCTCTCTCACGGATTAGACATAACAGTCAATGACCCTGCAGCAGCTGTAAATCTCGTTTATATTGATGATGTTTGCCGCGATGCTATAGAGCTTCTTCAGGGAAAAAGCGAAAATGGTTTTAGGAAAGTCACACCTGTATATTCAACCTCTGTTGGTGAGGTTGCTGAATTACTGAGTCGCTTCAAAGAAAGTCGTAACAATTTAATAACTGAAGAGGTGGGTGCTGGTTTTATAAGGGCACTTTATTCTACTTGGTTAAGTTATTTTTCACCCGCTAATTTTGTTTATACTGTTCCTTCCTATGGTGATGCACGAGGTGTATTTTGTGAAATGCTAAAAACACCGTCAGCAGGGCAGTTTTCTTTCTTTACTGCTCATCCTGGCATAACTCGTGGCGGTCATTACCATCATTCTAAAAACGAAAAGTTTTTAGTTATTCGTGGTAATGCGTGTTTTAAATTTGAGCATGTCATTACCGGTGAACGCTATGAACTCAATGTAACATCTGATGAATATAAAATCGTTGAAACGGTGCCGGGATGGACTCACGATATAACAAATATAGGTTCTGATGAGCTCATTGTTATGCTTTGGGCTAATGAAATTTTTAATCGTGCAGAACCAGACACAATAGCGAGACCATTGTAATGAACAAAATGAAAGTCATGTCCGTTGTAGGAACTCGTCCAGAGATTATCCGCCTGTCACGTGTTTTAGCCAAATTAGACCAATATTGTGAACACATTATTGTTCACACTGGGCAAAATTATGATTATGAATTAAATGAAGTGTTTTTCAATGACTTAGGCGTGAGGAAACCTGATTATTTTTTAAATGCTGCAGGGAAAAATGCTGCTGAAACCATTGGCCAAGTGATTATAAAGGTCGATGAAGTTTTGGAAAGCGAAAATCCAGAAGCAATGCTAATTCTTGGCGATACTAACTCATGCATCTCTGCAATACCGGCTAAAAGACGCAAAGTACCAATTTTTCATATGGAAGCCGGCAACCGGTGTTTTGACCAGCGTGTCCCAGAGGAAACTAATCGTCGCATTGTTGATCACACGGCAGATATAAATATGACTTATAGTGATATCGCGCGTGAGTATCTGCTTGCAGAAGGTATCCCCGCAGACAGAATAATAAAAACGGGCAGTCCTATGTTTGAAGTGCTGTCGCATTATATGCCACAAATTGATAGTTCTGATGTTCTTTCCCGCCTCAATTTATGTGCAGGAAAATTTTTCGTAGTCAGTGCGCATCGCGAAGAAAATGTTGACTCTCCGGAGAAACTATTCAAGTTAGCAGATATCCTTAATACTATTGCTGAGAAATATAATTTACCTGTAATTGTATCGACTCATCCTCGCACGCGCAAACGTATTAATGAACAGGGAATTGAATTCCATACAAATATTCAGTTATTAAAGCCATTAGGGTTTCACGATTATAATCATCTCCAAAAAAATTCAAAAGCCGTGCTATCAGATAGCGGAACGATTACTGAAGAATCGTCTATTATGAATTTTGCGGCATTAAATATTCGCGAAGCTCATGAAAGGCCTGAAGGTTTTGAAGAAGCCTCTGTAATGATGGTTGGGCTTGAATGCAACCGAGTTTTACAAGCATTAGATATTCTCGAGGACCAGCCTCGCGGTAATATACGACTTTTACGACAAGTAAATGATTATGCTATGCCAAATGTATCAGATAAAGTAGTCAGAATCATACAATCTTATACGGATTACATTAAAAGAGTTGTCTGGAAAGAATATTAATGAGACTTGCGCTGATCATAGATGATTATCTACCCAACAGTACTCGTGTTGGCGCGAAAATGTTTCATGAGCTCGCTCAGGAATTTCTACATAGCGGGCATGATGTTACGGTAATCACGCCCGACACTGAACTTAATGTACAACTTTCTATTAGCATCGTTGAAGGCGTCACAACATGGCGCTTTAAAAGCGGTGCGTTGAAAGATACAACTAAATTACAACGTGCCTTAAATGAAACGCTCCTTTCGTGGCGCGCATGGCGTGCTATTAAAAGTTTAGTAAATAAAAATACATTTGATGGTGTTGTATATTATTCGCCTTCCATTTTTTGGGGGCATCTTGTAAAAAAAATTAAGTTTCAATGTGGCTGTCCTGCATATTTGATTTTGCGCGATTTGTTCCCGCAATGGGTCATTGACGCGGGTATGATAAGCGGTGATTCAGTTATAGCGCAATATTTCCGTTTTTTTGAAAAATTCACTTACAAGCAAGCAGATAGAATTGGACTAATGTCTGATAAAAATCTTGAACTTTTTCGTAGCCTTAATAAAGGGTTTCCATGTGAGGTGTTAAGAAACTGGGCATCTCTTACTCCTGTCTCATTGCCTGAGGAGTATGTATCGATTCGCCAGCAGCTGAGTCTTGAAGATAAAATCATCTTCTTCTATGGTGGCAATATAGGCCATGCGCAAGACATGGCCAATCTTATGCGCCTTGCTCGTAAAATGAGTGTATATCCTCAAGCTCATTTCCTTTTTATTGGCCAGGGCGATGAGGTTGCATTAATTAATAGTTTGGCTGAAAAATGGTGTTTGAATAATTTTACTTATTTGCCGTCTGTTGACCAAAAACTCTTTAAATTCATTCTGTCTGAAGTTGATGTTGGGTTATTTTCACTGTCTGCGCGACATTCGGCTCATAACTTTCCAGGTAAATTGTTAGGCTATATGGTAGAGTCATTACCAATATTAGGCAGTGTTAATGCAGGTAATGATCTTCTGGATATTATCAATAATAATAAAGCCGGCTTTATTCACGTTAATGGCGAGGATGATAAGCTTTATCATTCAGCTACGATGCTGCTCACTAATGCGGGCCTACGAAAGGAATTGGGTATGGGAGCGAATTTTTTATTAAAAGACCAATTTTCAGTTGAGTCTGCCGCTCAGGCTATAACGATGCGTTTGGAGGCCTTGCAATGCGACTGATTGAAACCTCAAAAATTGATTTACTTTTTGAAGATGCAAAAGCCTCGGAACGTTTGCGCTCACATTTATTGTTGCACCATTCACATCAGGACAAAGTTCAGCGGTTGCTTATTTTTATGCTCAAAGGTAGTTATGTTGAACCTCATTATCATGAACTGCCTGACCAATGGGAAATGTTTACTATTATTCAGGGGCAGGTTCAGGTAACCCTTTTTGATGGAGTAGGCAATATATTCAAACAGTTTCTTGCTGGAGAAGGGACTGGGGTAAGCATTGTTGAACTTGCGCCCGGTGATGTGCATAGCGTTGAATGTGTTAGCGACAAAGCGGTCATGTTGGAAATTAAAGAAGGGCCTTTTGATCCTGTCTATGCGAAAGCTTTTCCCCGCTGGTAAGCGCTGAATTGCATCTTCCGCTATCTACGATAGCCCCTCATGAGTTAACATTTTCAATACATTTTCAAGCCGCGCACAAGTCGCGGTGACCAAACCTGACAGGAGTATGTAATGTCCAAGCAACAGATCGGCGTCGTTGGTATGGCAGTCATGGGGCGCAACCTGGCGCTCAACATTGAAAGCCGTGGTTATACCGTCTCCGTATTCAACCGCTCCCGTGAAAAAACCGAAGAAGTGATTGCTGAAAATCCCGGCAAGAAACTGGTGCCTTATTATACCGTTCAGGAGTTTGTCGAGTCGCTGGAAACCCCGCGCCGCATCCTCTTAATGGTGAAAGCCGGTGCGGGTACGGACGCAGCCATCGACTCCCTGAAGCCGTATCTGGAAAAAGGCGACATCATCATTGATGGCGGTAACACATTCTTCCAGGACACTATCCGTCGTAACCGTGAACTGTCGGCGGAAGGGTTTAACTTTATCGGTACCGGCGTCTCCGGTGGCGAAGAGGGCGCCCTGAAAGGCCCATCCATTATGCCTGGTGGTCAGAAAGAAGCTTACGAACTCGTTGCGCCAATCTTAAAAGAGATCGCGGCTGTGGCCGAAGGCGAACCGTGTGTCACCTACATCGGTGCGGATGGCGCAGGTCACTACGTAAAAATGGTGCATAACGGCATCGAATACGGCGACATGCAGCTTATCGCAGAAGCCTACTCTCTGCTCAAGCATGGCCTGAACCTGTCCAACGAAGAGCTGGCCAAAACCTTCTCTGAATGGAACGAAGGCGAACTGAGCAGCTACCTTATCGATATCACAAAAGACATCTTCACCAAGAAAGATGAAGACGGTAACTACCTGGTCGATGTGATTCTGGATGAAGCTGCGAACAAAGGTACCGGTAAATGGACCAGCCAGAGCTCGCTGGATCTCGGCGAACCGCTGTCGCTCATCACCGAATCGGTTTTTGCGCGTTACATCTCCTCTCTGAAAGAGCAGCGTGTTGCGGCCTCTAAAGTGCTGAGCGGTCCGCAGGCGAAACCATTCGCAGGTGACAAAGGCGAGTTCATCGAGAAAGTTCGCCGCGCGCTTTACCTCGGTAAGATAGTCTCCTACGCGCAGGGCTTCTCTCAGCTGCGTGCTGCGTCGGAAGAATACCACTGGGATCTGAACTACGGCGAAATCGCTAAGATTTTCCGCGCAGGCTGCATTATTCGCGCCCAGTTCCTGCAAAAAATCACTGACGCTTACGCAGAAAACGCTTCTATTGCGAACCTGCTGCTGGCACCGTACTTCAAAAAAGCCGCTGATGATTATCAGCAGGCGCTGCGTGACGTCGTGGCCTATGCCGTACAAAACGGTATCCCGACTCCGACGTTCTCCGCCGCTATCGCCTATTACGACAGCTACCGTTCTGCGGTGCTGCCGGCGAACCTGATTCAGGCGCAGCGTGACTACTTCGGCGCACATACTTACAAACGCACCGATAAAGAAGGCGTCTTCCACACTGAGTGGATGGAATAACGCTTCGCCGTCATAAAAAAGCCCGGTTTACCGGGTTTTTTTTCGTCTGATCGCGCCTGGAAACGGCAAAGCATTTTGCCAACGAAGCCAGCAACTCCCTCGTTTTTCAGCATTTTCCCAACTCTCTTTTCCGCTTCGTTATGCAATGATAATACCTTGCATCTACACTCATGGCTGGTGTGGCTTTCTCATAATAATTAGATGACAAACAAGGACTCTATGAGCAAAGAATTTCAGGGTGGCGATATTCACCACAGCAATGGGAACCCGGAACAAATCGATCTGATCGACCTGCTGATGCAGCTCTGGAGAGGGCGTATCACTATCATCGCCACCGTTGTCGTGGTGCTTGTTCTGGCAGTATTTTATCTTTTCGTCGCCAAAGAAAAGTGGACATCGACCGCCATCGTGACGATGCCGGATGCGGGTCAGATCGCCAGCTATAACAACGCTATGAATATTCTTTATGGCACGACAGCGCCGAACGTGACGGATGTACAGCAGCGCGTGGTAGGCCGCTTTAGCTCGGCGTTTTCCGCGCTGTCTGAATCATTACAAAACCAGCAAGAACCCGAACAGCTGACTATTGATACCGCGGTAAAAGGGCAACCCTTGCCGTTGAAAGTGTCCTATCAGAGCGATACGGCACAGGCAGCGCAGAAAAAGCTCGCGCAATACATTCAGCAGGTGGATGAGCAAATCGCCAAAGAGCTGGATAAAGACCTTAGCGATAACGTAACAGCGCGCGTCAAAGAATTGCAGGAGTCGCTTTCCTCGCAGGAAAAAGTGGCCCAGGAGCAGAAAGATCTGCGTATAAAGCAGATAGCCGAAGCGTTGAAATTTGCGCAGGAAGCGAACGTCACCTCGCCACAAATGCCGCAGGCACAAGAAGTCACACAGGACACGCTGTTCCTGTTGGGTAGCGAAGCGCTCTCCTCAATGATCAAAAACGAAGCGACACGTCCGCTGGTTTTTTCTGATGCGTATTACCTGACGAAACAGAATTTGCTGGATATTTCCAAACTCAAAATCGACCCGTCATCCCTGCATGCATATCGCTATGTGATGAAACCAACCGAGCCGCTGCGCCGTGACAGTCCGAAACGTGCGCTGGTACTGGTGCTTTCTGTACTGCTGGGTGGATTAATCGGCTCGGGTATCGTACTGGGGCGTAATGCCCTGCGCGAGTACAACGCCCGCTAGCCTGGCTAAACTCCCGCCAACAAAAAGGCCGCTTTACGCGGCCTTTATTTATTCTGAACGCAGTGTGGTTACTTATGCCTTCCGCGCAGGTTTTCAATAACCGCACTGAGATCAAGCTCCTGATCCTGCAAGAGCACCAGCAGGTGATACACCAGGTCAGAGGCTTCATTCACCAGTTCATCACGGTCGCGCACGGTCGCAGCAAGCGCGGTCTCAACGCCTTCTTCTCCCACTTTCTGCGCAATGCGTTTGGTGCCGCTCGCATACAGCTTTGCGGTATAGGAACTGTCCGGCGAGGCGGTTTTACGCGCGGCCAGCAGCGCTTCGAGTTGATACAGGAAATGCCACTGGTGATGCGCCTCGCCAAAGCAGCTTGAGGTGCCAAGATGGCAGGTTGGCCCAATAGGGTTAACCAGCACCAGCAGCGTATCGTTATCGCAATCCGGCGCCATGCTCACCACATTCAGGAAATGCCCGGAGGTTTCGCCTTTGGTCCACAAGCGGCCTTTGGTGCGCGAGAAAAACGTTACTTTGCCGCTTTGCTCGGTTTCGCGCAGGGCATCCTGGTTCATATACCCCAGCATCAGGACTTCGCCTGAAACCGCATGTTGTACCACGACCGGCAGCAGCCCGTCGGTTTTTGCCCAGTCCAGTTGAGCCCGTTGTTGTTCTGTTAACACACCCGTATCTCCACGCCTTGCTGAGCGAGAAACGCCTTCAGCTCGCCAATATTAATAATCTGTTTATGGAACACTGACGCTGCCAGCGCGCCGTCGACGTTCGCCTCACGAAACGCGTCCAGGAAGTGCTGCATTGTTCCGGCACCGCCGGAGGCAATCAGCGGTACATGGCATACCTCGCGCACCTTTTTCAGTTGCACCAGATCATAGCCGTTACGCACGCCGTCCTGGTTCATCATATTCAGCACGATTTCACCCGCGCCGCGCCGTTGCACTTCTTGCACCCAGTCCAGGGTTTCCCACTGCGTAACACGGGTGCGGCTCTCATCACCGGTATATTGATTCACATGATATTTGCCGGTTTGCTCATCAAACCAGGTATCAATGCCCACGACGATGCACTGCACGCCGAAGCGGTCCGCCAGGCGCGTGATCAGCGTCGGATCAGCGAGCGCAGGAGAGTTAACAGAAATTTTGTCTGCACCGAAGGAGAGAATCTGCGCCGCGTCTTCCAGCGTTTTAATGCCACCCGCCACGCAGAAGGGGATATCGATGACTTCCGCCACACGGGTCACCCAGCTTTTATCGACCACGCGGCCGTCGCTTGAGGCGGTGATATCGTAGAACACCAGTTCATCGGCGCCCTCTTCAGCGTAACGTCTGGCGAGCGGCACGATATCGCCAATAATTTCGTGATTACGAAACTGCACGCCTTTAACAACCTGCCCGTCGCGCACGTCAAGACAAGGGATTATCCGTTTTGCCAGCATTGGATCGCCTCCGTTACGTTAAATTTGCCTTCCAGCAGCGCACGACCCACGATCACGCCGCCGACACCGCTGCCGCGCAGCGCGCGGATATCCGAAAGCTCGCCGATGCCGCCGGAGGACTGGAACGCCACCTGCGGATAACGCGCGCAAATTTCTTCATATAGCGCCACGTTGGAGCCGGACAGCGTGCCGTCACGCGAAATATCGGTGCACAATACATGTTTAAGCCCGGCGGGCAGGTAGCTTTCCACCAGCGTTTCCAGCGTCACGCCGGAGTTCTCCTGCCAGCCGCTCACCGCCACCTGCTTGCTGCCCGCCTCATCAATACGCACATCCAGGGCCAGCACCAGCGCGTCCGGGCCGAAGCGCTCAAACCAGCGTTGCACCTCATGCGGCGCTTTTACCGCCGTTGAACCGACCACCACGCGCGCAACGCCCGCGTTAAGCAACGCCGCCACATCCTCTTCAGCGCGCACGCCGCCGCCGACCTGCACTGGCACGCCAACACCGGCCACCAGCTTTTGAATCAGCGGGATCTGGCGTTTCGCCGGATCTTTCGCACCGGTCAAATCCACCAGATGCAGTAATGTCGCACCCTGCGCTTCATAATCCTGCAGACGCGGCAGCGGGTCTTGCCCATAGTCGCGTTGCTGGCCGTAATCGCCCTGATGCAGGCGCACCACTGTGCCGTCAATTAAATCCAGAGCCGGAATAATCATTTACATCTCCAGGAAGTTTTTCAGCAGCTGCGCGCCCGCGGCCCCTGAACGTTCCGGGTGGAACTGCACCCCCCAGAAGTTATCTTTTTGCACCGCCGCGGTAAACGGCTCACCATAATGGCATTGCGCGATGGTATTGGCATTCACTGGCATCGCGTAGCTGTGCACGAAATAAAACCAGGCGTCGTCATCAATGCCGCGAAACAGTCGGTCACCCGCTTTCGCTGACACGCGGTTCCAGCCCATATGCGGCAGCGGTAAGCCGTGATCAGTCATTTTCGGCACCGGCTGATCGATAATGCCCAGCAGATCGACGCCATTGCTCTCTTCGCTACGGCTGCCGAGTAGCTGCATACCCAGGCAAATCCCGAGCACCGGCTGTGTACAGGCTTTGATCAGATCCACCAGGTCGCGCTCGATAATCTGGTTCATCGCCGCCTCGGCGGTGCCGACGCCTGGTAAAAACAGCTTATCGGCGCGCAGTACCACATCCGGGTCGCGGCTTACTACAGGCGCATAGTCGTGACGGCGTATGGCGGATTGCACTGAGTGCAGGTTGGCGCAGCCGGTATCCAGTATCACCACGTTCATCACAGCACTCCTTTTGATGAAGGCAGGGTATCGCCTTCCACACGGATGGCCTGGCGCAGCGTACGGCCAAAGGCTTTAAACAGACTTTCCACGCGGTGATGATCGTTCTTGCCTTTGGTTTTCAAATGCAGCGTGACGGCCATGGTGTACGAGAGCGAACGGAAGAAGTGCTCGACCATCTCGGTGCTGAGATCGCCCACGCGCTGGTAGGTGAACTCGGCTTTATATTCGAGGTGCGGGCGTCCGGAGATATCAAGCGCGCAGCGCGCCAGACACTCATCCATTGGCAGCACAAAACCGAAACGATTAATGCCGCGTTTGTCGCCGAGCGCCAGCTTCAGGGCTTCGCCGAGCGCGAGACCGGTATCTTCCACGGTGTGATGATCGTCGATGTACAGGTCGCCCTTCACCGCGATTTCCATGCGAAAGCCGCCATGGGTGGCGATTTGGTCAAGCATATGGTCGAAGAAACCGACGCCGGTATTGATTTTGCTGCCGCCTTCGCGATCGAGCCAGACTTTCACATCGATCTGGGTTTCGCGCGTGCTTCGCTCCACGTGGGCATAGCGATCGCGACGTGTCAGGCGCTCACCGATGGCAGGCCAGTTAAGCTCCGCGCGGTTATAGCGCAGGCCCTGAATGCCCATGTTGTCGGCAAGCTCCACGTCGGTTGCGCGATCGCCAATCACATAGCTGTGCGCCGCGTCCATGACGCCAGATTCAAGGTAGCGCTCAACAAGCTTCGTTTTAGGCTTGCGGCAGTCGCAGCCGTCGGTCGGAAAGTGCGGGCAGATCAGCACGTCGTCGAAAATCACGCCCTGAGACGTAAAAATCTGCATCATCAGGTTGTGCGGGCCGTCGAAATCCGCCTGCGGCAGGCTGTCAGTGCCAAGGCCGTCCTGATTCGTGATCATCACAAGCTTAAAGCCCGCGTTTTGCAGCTGCAGCAGCACAGGGATCGCGTCCGGCTCAAAGGCGAGTTTGTCAAAACGGTCCACCTGGAAATCGTCCGGCGGCTCGGCAATCAGCGTGCCGTCGCGGTCAATAAAGAGATACTTCTGGCTCATACTCGCTCCGTGGCCACAAGGCCGGGTTGGTCACGCAGGGCGTCAATCACGCGCTGGCACTCTTCACGCGTGCCGACGGTAATGCGCAGGCAGCCGCTGAGTGTCGGTTGTCTGTTCTGGTCTCGTAAGATAATGCCCTGATCCCACAGCGATTTAAATACCGCGCTGGAGGCTGTGATCCGTGCAAGCACGTAGTTAGTTTCGCTGTCGAAAATCGTCTCGACACAGGGCGTGTCGCGAAGGCCTGCAATCAAAAACTGGCGATTAACCAGCACTTGCGCCACGCGCTCGCGCATGGCGGTGATCCCCTGCGGGCTTAACGCCTGGGCGGCGATATCCGCTACCGGCGTGGAAAGCGGGTAGGGCGCGATGACTTTCAGCAGCAGGTTGATGACCTCTTCATTCGCAAGCGTAAAGCCGCAGCGCAGACCGGCCAGGGCAAACGCTTTGGAGAGCGTACGCAGCACCACGAGGTGCGGGTATTCCCCAAGCCAGCCCGTGAGCGTTGCCTGCGGGCAGAACTCAATATAGGCTTCATCAGCGACGACGATCGCCTTGCCACGCGCCATCTCCAGCAGAACACGCAGATCCTGCGGGTTGATCAGCTGCCCGGTCGGGTTGTTAGGGCTGCAGACGAAAATCACCTTCACGCCATCAAGCTGTTCAGCAATCGCGGGCAGATCGAGTTGCCAGCCGTCAACGGCCTGGACTGTGCGGCACTCAACACCAATGGTTTCGGCGCTGACACTGTACATGCCATACGTGGGTGGACAGTAAAGCACCGCATCACGGCCGGGTTCGCAGAACGCGCGGATCAGCAGCTCAATGCCTTCATCCGCGCCACGGCTTACCAGCACCTGTTCCGGTTTTACACCCGCGTATTGTGCATAACGCGCAATGACGGTTTTCGGCTGGCACTCCGGATAGCGGTTGAGCGTCTGCGCGGTCAGCTGAAACTCGACGGCCTGCGGATATTCATTAGCATTTAGCCACACATCGCCATTCCCACCGAGACGGCGCGCCGACTGATAGGGCGTCAGATTGCGCACATTTTCGCGCGCCAGTTCTTCAATGCTCATGCTTGCTCCTTCAGGGCTGCCACTCGCAGCGTCACAGCGTTTTTGTGGGCGGTGAGCTGTTCTGCTGCCGCCAGCGTTTCGATGGTTTCTGCGAGCGCCGAAAACCCGGCAGGCGTTAATTCCTGAACCGTCATGCGTTTCTGGAAATCGGCGA
The DNA here is from genome assembly GCF_001277255.1 of Cronobacter condimenti 1330. NCBI lineage: Bacteria > Pseudomonadati > Pseudomonadota > Gammaproteobacteria > Enterobacterales > Enterobacteriaceae > Cronobacter > Cronobacter condimenti. The sequence continues at coordinate 2,726,779 of NZ_CP012264.1, read as the reverse complement.
GCCCCAGGCTTGAACAGGTGGCGGTGTAACCGTAGGTCGGCAACACATGGTTAGTCCCGGAGGCGTAATCGCCGGCCGATTCCGGCGACCAGTCACCTAAAAAGACCGAGCCTGCGCTGGTAATATCGTCGACCAGAGAACGCGCGTCGCGGGTCTGAATAATCAGGTGCTCCGGGCCGTACTGGTTAGAAATTTCAACGCACTGCGCCAGATCGCGCGCCACGATGAGGCGGCTTGCACTCAGCGCCTGACGCGCGGTATCGGCGCGCGGCAGCGCCGCCAGCTGACGGGCGGTGGCCTCGGCTACAGCGTGTGCCATTGCGGCATCCGGGGTCAGCAGGATGACCTGCGAATCAGGGCCGTGTTCGGCTTGCGAGAGCAGATCAGACGCCACGAAATCGGGCGTCGCGCCGCTGTCGGCAATCACCAGCACTTCGGACGGGCCGGCAGGCATATCAATGGCCGCCCCGTCGAGGCGCTGGCTCACCTGGCGCTTGGCTTCGGTCACATACGCGTTGCCCGGGCCGAATATCTTATCGACTTTCGGCACGCTTTCTGTACCGAAGGCGAGGGCGGCGATCGCCTGTGCGCCCCCGGCCTGGAACACCGTCTGCACACCGCAGAGTTTTGCGGCGTACAGGATTTCATCGGCAATGGGCGGCGGTGAGCAGAGCACCACGTTTTTACAGCCCGCGATGCGCGCTGGCGTCGCCAGCATCAGCACCGTAGAGAAGAGGGGGGCGGAGCCGCCGGGAATATAAAGGCCGACAGAGGCCACCGGGCGCGTCACCTGCTGGCAACGCACGCCGGGCAGGGTTTCCACATCCACCGTTGCGAGCCGCTGGGCGCGGTGAAATTTGTCGATGTTCGCGACAGCCACTGCCATCGCTTGTTTTACGTTCTCGGCAAGGCGCGCGGCGGCGGCATCTATCTCTTCTGCCGTAACGCGCATCGATGTCACGTCAGTTTTATCGAACTTTGCGCTGTATTCGCGCAGTGCCGCATCACCCTTCGCTTTGACGTTATCCAGGATCTCCGCCACGGTGCGGGTAATGCTTTCTGATGCCGACACCGCCGGGCGCATCAACAGTTCGCGCTGTTCTTCTGCGCTGCAACGATTCCAGTCGATAATCGTATTAAAGGCCATGGCGGTTACTCCATCATCTTCTCAATCGGCAATACCAGAATGGAGCTTGCGCCGAGCGCTTTAAGGTTCTCCATCGTTTCCCAGAACAGGGTTTCGCTGCTCACCATGTGCATCGCCACACGCTGCTGATCGCCTGCAAGCGGCAGAATAGTCGGACGTTCGGCGCCTGGCAGCAGGGCAATGACTTCATCGAGGCGTTCGGTCGGCGCGTGCAGCATGATGTATTTCGATTCGCGCGCCTGGATAACGCCCTGAATGCGGGTCAGCAGTTTGTCGATAAGCTGTTGTTTCACGCCAGGCATTTCGCCGTCGCGCTGGATAAGACAGGCTTTGGAGCGATAGATCACTTCCACTTCACGCAGGCCGTTCGCCTCAAGGGTCGCACCGGTAGAGACTAAATCGCAGATGGCGTCGGCAAGCCCGGCGCGCGGCGCGACTTCCACCGAACCATTCAGCAGGCAGGATTTGAACTGCACGCCTTTTTGGTCGAGATAACGCTTGAGCAGGTGCGGATAAGAGGTGGCGATACGTTTGTTGTTCAGGCTTTCCGGGCCTTCCCAGGCCTCATCCACAGAGGTGGCGAGCGAAAGACGGCAGCCGCCGAAATCAAGACGGCGCAAGGTGTAATAGCGCGGGTCGTCGCCCTGAGCACGGCGGGTCAGCAGCTCTTCTTCCAGTACGTTTTCGCCGATGATGCCGAGATCGACCACGCCATCCATCACCAGGCCCGGGATATCGTCATCACGCACGCGCAGAATATCAATGGGCATATTCTCCGCCAGGGCAATCAGACGCTGCGTGTGTAGATTGATTTTTATGCCGCAGCGGGCCAGTAATTCTCGCGAATCATCGCTTAAACGGCCTGATTTCTGAATAGCTATGCGTAAACGGTTGTTGTCTGTCATCTCGCCTTATCCTTGTTGATCTCGTGGTATTCGTTTGCAAACGCCCAATAAAAAAGCCCCCGGAAGATGATCTTCCGGGGGCTCTCTTAGCGTTCATGCACCACTGGAAGATCTGAATGTCTTCCAGCACACATCGCCTGAAAGACTAGTCAGGATGATGGTGATGGTGGTGGTTGTTAAACTGAACGCGTGTCATAAAATTCTCTTGATGAATGCTTATTCAAACCTGCCTTAACCGTAAACCATACCGGGCAGATAAGGCAAGGGCTTTTTTTCATCATTAAAACCTTTCATATTCATTACATGAATTGTCAGCCCGCAGCGGCTGGCGTAGCCTGAAACCATGCAGGTAAAAAGAAGGAGCAGGAACGAGATGAAAAAGGTCGCGATTGTCGGATTAGGGTGGTTAGGGATGCCGCTCGCGCTCGCGCTCAATGCCAGAGGCTGGCAGGTTGCTGGCAGTAAAACGACGGCGGACGGCGTGGAAGCGGCGCGCATGTGCGGCATTGAAAGCTATCAACTGGAGCTTACGCCTGAAATGGTGTGCGACAGTGACGAGCTGGACGCGCTCTTTAACGCCGACGCGCTGGTAGTGACCCTGCCCGCACGGCGTACCGGCGGCAATGGCGAGTATTATTTACAGGCGGTGCAGCAGGTTGTTGACAGCGCGCTGGCGCACCAGATCCCGCGGATTATCTTTACCAGCTCAACCTCGGTCTATGGCGAGGCGGAGGGCGTATGCAAGGAAACATCGCCGCTCAATCCGGTCACGGAAAGCGGGCAGGTGCTGCGGGACCTCGAGCAGTGGCTGCATCATCTGCCGGGGACCTCCGTTGATATCTTGCGTCTCGCGGGGCTGGTGGGGCCTGGACGCCATCCGGGACGTTTCTTTGCCGGTAAAACGGCGCCCAATGGTGGACATGGCGTCAATCTTGTGCATCTTGAGGACGTGATCGGCGCCATTACCTTCCTGTTGCAGGCACCGAAGGGCGGGCACACCTACAACCTTTGTGCCCCGCAGCATCCTGCCCGCGCTGAGTTTTATCCGGTAATGGCACGCCAGCTTGGCCTTGCGCCGCCACGCTTTAATGACAGCCCGGCGGGCAAGAAGGGCAAACTGATTGATGGCAATCGGATCTGCCACGAACTGGGGTTTGAGTATCTCTACCCGGACCCGCTGCTTATGCCAATGGAGTAAGCGCCTGATGTTCGGCCTGCCAGACACGGCAGGCTGCGACAAACGCATCGAACATCTGTTTTGAGAGCGGCTCGTCGCACAGCGCGCCCCACTCCGGGTGCCACTGTACGCCAAAGGCGAACGGGTGTTCAGGAATACTGATAGCCTCTATCAGTCCGTCATCGGCGCGCGCTTCGATAAACACGCCCGGCCCCACTTCGCGAATGCCCTGCTGGTGCAGCGTGTTCACGCGTACCGCCTCGCCCGCAGGCACCCAACGGTCAAGCCAGCCGCCGGGCATAATATTAAGACCATGCACCGGCGCGAATTTCTCCTCGGGGCTACCGCTCGGGTTTACTTCATGCTCGCGTAATCCTTCAACGTTATGTAACTGCCGCCAGAGTTTCCCGCAGGTCGCGACGACCATCTCATGCACACCGCGACACGAGCCAAGCAGCGGCAGGCCTGTGTTAAGCGCATGACGCACCAGCATTAACGCCAGTTTATCGCGCCCGGGATCGTTGCTGCTTTCCTGCGCTTCTTCACCGTAGTGATGCGGTTCAATGTTGCATGGGCTGCCGGGCAGAAAAATGCCGCTGATCGATTTCAGGGCGGCGGCGAGATAAAGCGGATCGTCCGCCAGATGATGAGGGAGCGGGATTGCCACCGCGCCTGCATGATAAAGCGGGGCCAGATAAAGGTTTTCTACGGTCAGGATCAGCTGTCCATTCTGATTTGCCTGGCACATCAATACGCCGATTAACGGCGGGGTCGTTACGGTCATGCTGGTTCGCCTGTCTCGCTGGGATACAGATCCTGTAGTTGAGCATTCGCAGCGGGTCAACTTTCCCGGCGTGCGCTCTGGCGGAACTTACGCCTTGAGCTATGTTTTGATAACGGGCGTTATTTGAGCGGCTTTCGCCACACTTCCTTGCGACGCAAACCGCCAGACGGGGTCTCCCTTTTCCCTGCGCCCCTCAACCTATGATGAAAATAATGTGCCTCCGTCTTTTTGGGCGGAGGCTTTTTGCGCACAGGAGTCAATGATGCAAAGCAATCAGCAGTGGCAGACGCGGCGTGAGCAGGCGGTGCCGCAGGGGGTAGGGAACGCGCTGCCGGTATTTGTGGCGCGGGCGAAAAACGCAGAGATCTGGGATGTAGAGGGGCGGCGGTATATCGATTTCGCCTCCGGGATCGCGGTGCTCAATACCGGGCATAACCACCCGGCGATTATCGGGGCGGTAAAAGCGCAGCTTGAGCATTTTACGCATCCCTGTTTTCAGGTAACGCCATACGGCAATTACATTGAGCTCGCGGAGCGGCTTAATCACCTTGCTCCCATCAGCGAACCCTGTCAGACGCTGTTTCTTTCGACGGGCGCGGAGGCGGTGGAAAACGCGATTAAAGTCGCGCGCATTGCCACGGGCCGCTCGGCGGTGATTGCCTTTCGCGGCGCGTTTCATGGGCGCACGCTGCTGGGTATGGCGCTGACCGGTAAAGTGCAGCCTTATAAAAAAGGCTATGGCCCGTTCCCGGCGGGGATCTACCACGCGCCTTATCCGGCCGCGTATCTTGGCGTCAGCGACACCCAGGCGCTGGCATCGCTGGCCGGGATTTTCGCAGCCGACGTGGCGCCGGAAGAGGTCGCGGCAATTATTATCGAGCCGGTACAGGGCGAAGGCGGGTTTTACGCGGCGTCCGCAGAGTTTATGCAGCAGTTGCGTGCGCTCTGCGATAAACACGGCATAGTGCTGATTGTCGATGAGATCCAAAGCGGCTTTTGCCGTACCGGCAAAACATTCGCGATTGAGCATGCGGGTGTGGAGCCCGATCTCATCACCATGGCGAAAAGCCTGGCGGGCGGGTTCCCGCTCTCCGCGCTGGTGGGCAAAAAGGCGCTGTTTGACAAAGCGTTGCCCGGCGGGCTTGGCGGCACCTACGCCGGGTCGCCGGTGAGCATCGCCGCGGCGCTGGCGGTGACCGATCTTATCGAGCAGGAACACCTGAACGAGCGAGCGGTAGAGCAGGGCGAGCTGTTAATGAGCCGTTTGCACGAACTGGCACAGGAATATGACTTCATCGGCGATGTGCGTGGCGTCGGCGCGATGGTGGCGATGGAGCTGGTGCACGAGCGCGACAGCCATCGTCCTGACAAAGAGTTAACCCAGCAACTGGTGCAGGAGGCAGGGCGTCAGGGGCTGATTTTACTGACCTGCGGCGTGCGTGCGAATGTTATCCGTTTTCTTATCCCGCTCACCGCTGAGAAAGAAATTGTGACAGAAGGCCTCAACATCTTGTCATCCTGCCTTAAAGTGGTGCAAAATACGCGCCCTGCAAAATGAGATGATTAACCGACGTTTTACGCGTCGGTTATTTTTTTGCAGTCAAGAGCATCGTTATTAAATTCAAGAGGCCGGGCTTCGTACCGGATAGATACTTACTAAAATCCGACAGTTGTTGTCGCTGAGGAATACAGAAAATGGGGCAATTTTTCGCTTACGCGGCGATGTTCACCGTGAAGGAGAATAATCATGTCGCTTAATGCAACTCCAAAAACCTCTCGCGTGGAATTACGTAAAACGCTTACGTTGATTCCGGTTGTTATGATGGGCCTTGCCTATATGCAGCCGATGACGCTGTTTGATACGTTCGGTATCGTATCCGGCCTGACGGATGGCCATGTGCCGACCGCTTACGCCTTTGCGCTGGTGGCGATCCTCTTTACCGCCCTCAGCTACGGCAAGCTGGTAAAACGCTTCCCGTCTGCAGGCTCCGCCTACACCTACGCGCAAAAAGCGATTAACCCGACCGTGGGCTTCATGGTGGGCTGGTCGTCGCTGCTCGACTATCTGTTCGCGCCGATGATTAACATTCTGCTGGCGAAAATTTATTTCGAAGCGCTGGTGCCCGGGATCCCCTCGTGGATCTTCGTGATCGCGCTGGTCGCCTTTATGACCGTATTCAACATGCGCACCCTGAAAGGCGTGGCGAACTTCAACACCATTATCGTGGTGCTGCAGGTTATCCTGATCGCCGTGATTCTGGGCATGGTGATTTACGGAGTTTCTCACGGCGAAGGCGCAGGCACGCTCACAAGCTCACGTCCTTTCTGGTCTGAGAATGCGCATGTCATCCCGATGATCACCGGGGCGACCATTCTGTGCTTCTCCTTTACGGGCTTTGACGGTATCAGCAACCTGTCTGAAGAAACCAAAGACGCCGGTCGTGTCATCCCGCGCGCGATTTTCCTGACTGCGCTGATTGGCGGCCTGATCTTTATTTTCGCGACGTACTTTATCCAGCTCTACTTCCCGGATATCTCGCGCTTTAAAGATCCGGATGCGTCCCAGCCTGAAATCATGCTGTACGTGGCCGGTAAAGCCTTCCAGGTGGGTGCGCTGATTTTCTCCACCATTACTGTGCTGGCTTCCGGTATGGCAGCGCACGCAGGCGTTGCGCGTCTGATGTATGTGATGGGACGTGACGGCGTATTCCCGAACCGCTTCTTCGGTTACGTGCATCCGAAATGGCGTACCCCGGCACTGAACGTGGTGCTGGTTGGCGCGATTGCGCTGATGGCGATCAACTTTGACCTGGTGATGGCGACGGCGCTGATTAACTTCGGTGCGCTGGTGGCGTTTACCTTCGTGAACCTGTCTGTGATTTCACAGTTCTGGATCCGTGAAGGCCGCAACAAGACGCTGAAAGACCACTTCACCTATCTGCTGCTGCCGGTTTGCGGCGCACTGACGGTAGGCGCGCTGTGGCTGAACCTGGAAGAAAGCTCCATGGTGCTGGGCCTTATCTGGGCTGGTATCGGTGTGGTTTACCTGGCATGCGTTACCCGCAGCTTCCGTAACCCGGTACCGCAGTATCATGAAGACATCGCGTAAGATGACGCGACAGTAAAAAGGCTCCCCTCGGGGAGCCTTTTTTATTTGTGCGGCGCGCTGTTCTGGCGGCGCGACGCATGATCATTCCCGTGTGAAGGGCGGGTAAGCAAAGCGACATCCACCTGACCTGCGCGTCGTGTTAGCCCACGATCTCCTGGGCATATTGATACAACGCTTTCAACAACGCCGTTTTCTCTTTGTCGCTTTCATACTGGTTATAGAGCATCTCTAATTCCTGGGCATAGGTTTGCAGGAATTCCGGCGTAAACACATCGCGGCGGTGGTTCAGCCAGCGCTGCTGTTCCGGTTCGCTCAGGGTCCCGGGGAAATTCCGCGCCCGGTAGTTAAACAGCAGCTTTTCGATACGTTTATCCACAAAAGTAATGTCGAGCGCGGGCAGATTCTGCGGCGGGGTCTGGAGCACAATGCGCATCGCGGCGCGGTCGGCATCGCTGAAAAACCCCTCATAGAGCTGCGCATCCACATTACTGGTGGGCGGGAAGGGCGGGGCCTCGGCAAACAGCGCCACCAGCTTTTCACGCACCTGTGGCGAGTCGCGCAACACCTTCAGGTTATTGAGGCAGTGCTGGCGGTCGATACCTAACCGCTCGGCGTCTTCCGGGCGCAGCGTATTAGCCTGAGCCAGCACCGGACACTTATTCAGATGCACCAGCTTCACCGGTACCGCGCTCGCCTCACCCAGCGCGGTTTTGGGCGTATACAGCCGCTCACGCAGGGCATCAGCGTCCAGCTCCAGTAACGGGCTGATATCGCCCGCCAGATCCACCACAATCACCGCGTTACGGTTATCCGGGTGCCATGCGAGCGGCGCAATCCAGCTGGTGTTGCCGCGCCAGGCACCAAACATGCCGGAGACGTGCACCAGCGGTTTCATCTGCACAATATCGATAAGCGTCGCCAGCTTCTGCTTGCTGCGATAGGTATAGAGATAGTCAAACATCCGCGGCTGGCGGGTTTTGACGAGCTGCGCCATCGCGATGGTGGCGTAAACATCCGCCATCGCATCGTGTGCGTTGGTATGTTCAATGCCGTTGGCGACCGTCAAATGTTCAAGTCGAAAACTGGGCAGACCATCGCTGTTTTCCGGCCAGACAATGCCTTCCGGGCGCAGGGCATAACAGGCGCGCATCACATCCAGCAGATCCCAGCGAGAATTGTCGTTCTGCCAGCTCCAGGCGTAAGGGTCATAGAAATTGCGGTAAAAGATATTACGCGTCACTTCGTCATCAAAGCGCACGTTGTTATAGCCCACCACACAGGTTTTCGGCACGGTGAACTGCGTATGGATACGTCGCGCGAACTCGGCTTCGTTCTCGCCGCGCGCACGCGCCACCTGCGGCGTAATACCGGTAATCAGTACGGCTTCCGGCTGCGGAAGATAATCGTCGGCGGGTTTGCAGTAAAAAACGTCCGGTTCGCCAACTGGCGTGAAATTTTCATCGGTGCGCAGCGCGGCGAACTGCGCCGGGCGGTCAAGCGAGGGGCTTTTGCCGAAGGTCTCGTAATCGTGGAACAGAAAAGTCGGTTGCGCAGCAGAATCAGACACCAGGTCACCATCCAGAGTAAGTAAAAAAACAGGGCTATGGTAAACCATAGCCCTCTCAGGAAGAAGTGGCAGCGCTTTACGGCAAGACTTGCTCCGGCTGGACCGGCTTGCGCGTAATCAGCCGTTTACCCAGCGCAATGCCCGGTTTCTCGACGCGGTGGAACAGCACGGTGGCAAGCCCGTAAGTCACAGGCAAACTGATGGCCGCTGCAATCAGCAGACGCACCGGCGAGGCATGTTGCGCGAACGCGGTGTGCTCCACCAGCAGCCCGATGACCGGGATAACAATCATCAGGTGCAGCAGGTAGACGGAGTACGACACATCGCCCATAAACTGGCTGACGCGGCGCGTCAGGAGCCAGCGCGGCAGACGCATGGCCTGATGCAGCAACGAGCCCGCCCGGGCCTGCCACAGCAGCGCGCCGAGGCCTGCAATCATCACGCACTGGGCAATAAGACGATTCGGTGTGACCGCGATATGCATCTGCCAGGCGAGCACCGGCGCCAGAAATGCCAGCAACAGTAACAGGCGACGGTTATCGCGCACGGCGGCGGCAATCAGCATGCCCGCGACGAACAGCGGCAATTTAATCAGGATCATTGAGGGCATCGGGAAGGCTTCGAAATACCCCGGGAACGCCCAGCGCGCTGCAAAGCAGCCGATCATGACCGCGAACGCCGCGGCCAAAAAGCCCCAGCGCATTACCAGCAACATAATGAACGGGAACAGCAGGTAGAACTGCATTTCCAGCCCGATGCTCCAGTCCGGTAATACCGTGCGGAAGGAATAATACGGGATAGCGCCGAACACAAAAGAAATATGCGCGAGGATATTGCCTGCCGAGGTGTCTGCGTAGCGCTGACTTTCCGTCTGAGTGGAGGGCCAGGCCTGCGCGATAACATCGCGCCATTCACCGAACGCGGCGCCGAAAATAAGCGCTAACAGCAGCAGGAAATAATAGAGCGGCGCGATACGAAAGAACCGCCTTAGCCAGAAATTCCGGATGGTGTGAGCGTGGGTCCAGGGTTCAATGTCCTGACGCTCCAGATAATTTTTCGCCATCAGGAACCCTGACAGCAAAATAAACAGATCGACGCCCATACCCGGATCGTATAACAGAGGAATGCGGCACTGCACCAACAGGCAAATATGCCCCAGCAGTACCCATAGCGACGCGAGACCGCGCAATCCCTCCAGCTCCGGCGACCAGCTTTTACCCTGCGCCATACCCTTCTCCTCAACCTTTAAAAGTCACCAGGCTAAAAAGAGTCGGCCTTTATCACAATCGGAAGAGTACGTGAAATATGGAATATCAGATTTTCCGCAGCCAGAAGACGATGGGTTAACGAAACGAAGGGAATTTACGTTAAGACACGTCTTATTCATATTTTCTTGCAATTTACCGGAGCAAGGAAATAAAAACTGCCGTAAAAAAGGCGCCCCATCGCGAAGTTACTGAGGATATGCTGTTGAAATTTAGACCTATGATTGCCGTTTCCTGCATCATGCTGGCCGGTATTACCGCGCAGGCGCACGCCGCCGCGCTCTCCATGCCGCAGCCGCCTGCCATTATGGCGGGCAGCTATGTGTTAATGGATTACACGACCGGACAAATACTGGCGGCGAATAACGAGCATCAACAGCGTAATCCGGCGAGCCTGACGAAATTAATGACCGGCTATGTGGTGGATAGGGCTATCGACAGCCACCGCATTACCCCGGACGATATTGTCACCGTCGGGAAGGACGCCTGGGCGAAGGATAACCCGGTGTTTGAAGGCTCCTCGCTGATGTTCCTGAAAGCAGGCGATCGGGTCACCGTACGTGATTTGAGCCGCGGGTTGATTGTCGATTCCGGCAACGACGCCTGTGTGGCGCTGGCGGATTATGTGGCGGGCGGCCAGCCGCAGTTTGTCGCCATGATGAATGATTACGTGCAAAAGCTTGGCCTTAAAGATACCCATTTCGAAACGGTACATGGCCTGGACGCGCCGGGACAGCACAGCTCCGCCTATGATCTTGCGGTACTTTCACGCGCCATTATCCACGGCGAGCCGGCGTTTTATCATATGTACAGCGAAAAGAGCCTGACCTGGAACGGTATCACGCAGCAGAACCGCAACGGGCTGCTGTGGGATAAAACGCTGAATGTCGATGGTCTGAAAACCGGCCACACCTCTGGCGCGGGCTTTAACCTTATCGCCTCAAGCGTTGACGGCAAGCGTCGCCTTATTGCGGTCATCATGGGCGCGGACAGCCCGAAAGGGCGTGAAGATCAGGCCCGCAAACTGTTGCACTGGGGGCAGCAGACGTTCGATACGGTAGAGATCCTGCAAAAAGGCAAAAAAGTGGGCACCGAGCGCGTCTGGTATGGGAAAAACGAGCAGGTGACTGTGGGCACCGACCGTGATTTCTGGCTGACGCTTCCAAAAACGCAGCTTGCGAACGTGAAGGCGAAATATCTGCTCGATCGCGAGCGCCTTGACGCGCCGCTGAAGGCCAATGAGCGGGTCGGCGAAATTGAGCTTTACAACGGTGAAACGATTATTGCCCGTCTGCCGCTGGTGACGCTTGAAAGTGTGAAAAAAGGCGGTATGTTCTCGCGCTTTGGCGACTGGCTGCACCTGACGCTGTAACCGTTTTTTTCCAACGCGAAGGCGCTCACAGACACCTGGCGGAGCGCCACACACTATACTCGCTATTTTGAACTGCGAGGAGTGAACATGGATTACAGCATCGAGCATGTCGTTACGCGAAAAATTGCTGGTTTTCACCTGGTCGGCCCGTGGGAAAAAACGGTGCCGCAGGGGTTTGAGCAACTGGCGATGTGGGTGGATAACTTCCACATCCAGCCACAGGCGTGGATTGCAGTCTACTACGATAATCCACAACAGGTTGCGCCAGAAAAATTGCGTGCCGATACGGTAGTGGAAGTCCCTGCGGATTTTTCGGTGCCTGAGAATAGCGTCGGCGTGATCCTGACGGATTTGCCGGGGGGGCAATATGCTGTGGCCCGCGCGCGCGTGGAAAATAACGATTTCGCCGCGTCCTGGCTTGCGTTCTTTGCCCGTCTACAGCAGGACGTGCGCTACCAGATGGCGGCGCGCCCGTGCTTTGAAATCTATCTTAACGACGGCAAGCGTGAGGGTTTCTGGGAAATAGACATGTATATCCCGGTTCAGCCTTCTGGCGAATAATAGAGGCGCGCCCCTGGAAGACCGCGGGCGCGTCGTTTTGTTAAATAAAATGCACAATAACGTTAAAACTGCGATTATTCGCGCCTCATTTCCGAAAATTTACAGCTTTTCCCCCCTTTTTGTCAGAAAATAGCGCCCCTTATTTTCAGGCCTTTCGCCTGAAACAACGTTTTCATTATGGTTTAAACGGGAAAGTAAGCGTGCGTGCTGATAAATCGCTGACCTCTTTCGAAATTCGTCTCTACCAGCATTACCGCATCGTGCATGGTGTGCGCATTGCGCTGGCGTTTATTCTGACATTTTTACTGGTGCGGATGCTGAACGTACCGGAAGGCACCTGGCCGCTGATTACGCTTGTAGTCGTGATGGGGCCGATTTCTTTCTGGGGCAATGTCGTGCCGCGCGCGTTTGAGCGCATCGGCGGTACTATCCTGGGCGCTGTGCTCGGGCTGGTGGCACTCCAGCTGGAAGGCTGGTCGCTGCCAGTGATGCTGCTGTGGTGCGCGCTGGCAATGTTTTTGTGTGGCTTTCTGGCGCTTGGCAAACGACCGTACCAGGCACTGCTTATCGGCATTACGCTCTCGGTTGTCGTGGGCGCGCCGCAGGGCGATATGCTGGTGGCGCTCTGGCGTGGCGGTGACGTGATTTTCGGGTCGCTGCTGGCGATGCTTTTCACAAGCCTCTGGCCGCAGCGCGCATTTATTCACTGGCGTATTCAGATGGCGCACTTTGTCACTGACTTCAGCAAGATTTACCACGCCGGCATGTCGCCAAACCTGGTTGAGCGCCCGCGGCTTGATAAGCCGCTGCAACAGATTCTTGGCAGCGTCGTTAAGCTGCGCGCGTTTATCACGCCCGCCAGTAAAGAAACGCACATTCAGCGCGCGATTTTCGAGGCTATCCAGACAACCAGCCGCAATATGGTCTGTACGCTTGAGATGCAAATCAATGCCTGGTGGGCATCTCGTGAAAGCCACTTTTTAATGATCAACGCCCGCACTTTGCGTGATTCACAGCAGATGACGGAAAAAACCTTAACGGCGATAGCGCAGGCGTTACGCGAAGGTAACCCATCGCCGGTGTTGGCAAACCGGGAAAAACTCACTGAGATTGCGAAGGAGCTGCGCGCCATGATGAAAGAAGGGCAGCAGGACGCCCTGGTAGAAACGCCCATTCACGGCTATGTATGGTTAAGTATGGAACTGGCGCAGCAGCTGGAGCGTCTTTCCCAGCTTATCTGCCGGGCGCTGCGCAAATAACCCGCAGACAACCAGCGCTTGTTTCGATTCAGCAGCGTTTCAGAGTATGATAGAAGCAGGCATCCTGAACGGGATAAAACCATTGTCATCAACCGCCGCTGCCAGTAAGGTTGACGCTATGCGGTTGTTTTAACGAATCCGAGTCTTATATTCAGCAGGGGTGTAAAAATGGAAAACAGCAAACCTTCATTCCAGGACGTTCTTGAGTTCGTACGTCTGTTCCGCCGTAAGAACAAGCTGCAGCGCGAGATTCAGGATGTCGAGAAGAAAATCCGTGACAACCAGAAACGCGTGTTGCTGCTCGATAACCTGAGCGACTACATCAAGCCGGGCATGAGCGTGGAATCCATCCAGGGCATCATCGCCAGCATGAAGAGCGACTACGAAGACCGCGTTGATGATTACATCATCAAAAACGCTGAAATCTCCAAAGAGCGTCGCGAGATTTCGAAAAAGCTCAAGGCGATGGGCGAGCTGAAAGTCCACGAGCCGAAAGGCGAATAAGTTCTGAAAAAACCGCTTCGGCGGTTTTTTTATGCCTGCGGTATGGCGAGACCGCCGCGCGCCGCAACTAAAGCCCGCATTATGCGGGCTTTATAGTTATGGGCTTGATAATTCGCAGGCACATACGCGATGGCGGGGTTATTCAGGCTTCGGCGTTTCTGCGGCGCGTACCACGAAGAAATCCGTTGAGATGCTCGCGCCTCTGTCAACCGTGATGAGATCGTGGACAAAATAAGCGAATATTTCCGGCGGCGCCCTGTACCAGGGCTGCGGCGGCGCATCGCCGGTAAAGGCGTTGATCCTGTACTGGTGAAACCGCTTTGCCCGCCGGTAGGCAGGCTCGTAAACGTCAGGCGCTATCTTAATCGCGGTATCGAACGGGCCGGGGCCTTCTGTGGTGTTAATGATGTCGCGGGCGACACTATCAATATCGTTTAACCAGCCCCAGTGGCTGTCGAGCACCTCAGTTTTAGCCTGAACGTGCATCGCCTGCTGCTTCCCCTGCGGGGTGATACCGAGCAGCCCGGCGCTGCTGCCCGCCGCCAGCGTAATGTCTGCCTGCTCTTTCTCCAGCTGCTGGCGCGCAAGGCGATACTGATAATATTGCTGCCCCAGCCATTCGAAGTAGTTGTCGAGATGCAGATTCTGTGTAGAGAGGCTGACGGCTTTGCCCAGCACGGCTTTCTGATAGCGCTTTACCCACTGCGCCACAGAGGCGTTTTCAACGTTATCCTGCATGATGAAATAGCTGGCGACATCAGTATCGGTTTTCTCGAGAGTCTGGAAATCAGGAAACGGCACGCCCGCCATCGCCGCCTCCCGGTACATACGGTGCAGGGCCACCCGGCACAGCTCCGCGCTGGGTTTCTGCTCGCTGGCTTTCAGCCCGCCGCCGATATCCTCGCTACAGCCCGGCAACAGCTCTTCGCGGTGTTTAGGGTTATTGCTGCCGAGCCGATACAGGCAGCGCCATACCCGCCGCTCATGCGCCGCCACCAGATGCAGCGCATTCTTCACCGCATCGGGCAACACTGAAAAGTGATCGATATATTTTCTGCCAAACATCATGCTGAGCGAGCGTAACGGGCCGCCTGCGGCGCTGATAAAATAGTCCATGCCATTATTGTTACTGGCGGAAGTATCTCGCGAGCAGTCAAACAGCCCGGTAAAGAGAATATCTACCGGAATGCCCTGCCAGGTGTAGCGATCGCCTTGTTTCTGGCAAATTTCGCCCAGTAAATCGTCAAGAAATTTCCGCGCGAGCGTGGCGCCGAGATCGAAACCAAACAGGGAAATAGAGATAAGTTTGATGGGAACATCGCTGCTGGCTTTGGCGCGCTCGAAATAGCTCTCAAATTGCTGTTTCGCGGAGGTCACGCGCGTATCCACACCCGTCACTAAAAAATTTGCCATGACGCGTGTATCGCGTAAACAGGGCGTGGCTTCAATACTGACTTTTTTCGCAATATCAGTACCTATGTCCGTTACCAGATTGCGCCATTCGGCAGGCTTGAGCAGTTTCTTACTGCTGTCTTTTAAAACCTCGTACCAGTTCTTGCCCTTCAGTATCTCTTTACCGGCGTCTTTCGCCATCTCTTTGGGCTGATCGTGTAGATCCTCCAGCGTGGTATTTTGCGCGCCATCCATAATGGTATGCAGTTTGGTGCTTAAATCTTCATGGAAGGGGGTGCCGAGACCTGAGAAGTAAAGCGCATCATAATTATTATAGGAATTATTCATTTGAGGTGTGGGATAAGCTCTGAACAACCGCGCAATATTACTCAGGCGACGATGAGTGGCGTCCTGCTCAATATTACGGCCCACGCCGTCAAAAAAGAAACCCACATGCCAGGTGCGGGAGCAATTGCCCATATTGTGTTCAATAGCCTGCTGAGCGCGGTTTGCCGCGGCAATCAAACTTTCGAGATGCATATCGATTATTTCCTGGCCTGTTCTTTTGACTGCATAATCTCATCCGGGCGCTTCTCATAGGGAGACCAGGCATCTTTACTCCAGCCTAATAGAACTTTATCTCCCGGTAAGAAGTGCACATGTAAATTATCCTCTCCCCACTCACGCTTCGGGAGTGGCATAACAATACGGCGAGTTTCTTTACGCAGCCCGGCATCATACTGAGCACCCGTCGTACTTAATGTCCAGATAACCTCTGCGGTGTCACCTTTTATGATTCCACAACAGGTTAACTTGCCACCATCAGAAGCATAAAAATTTGTCTTATCGCGAACAAAGGCATTTCCTCCCGCCACACCATTAACGCTAAACTCCAGAACAGGGCGATCAAGTTCACTGTGTATAATAAGCGCTACCGCCCCGGTCGGCGGTCCCCAGATACTGGCCCACACCAGCCAGGCGGCATAGATCACCACTGGCAGCGATAACCCCAGCCAGATCCATTTTCCCCAGCGGGCATAACCGCGGTTAACTGCCGCATCTATTTTTTCGAGTCGAGTATAAAAACCCATTTTTAGTCCTTGTCAGGTAAAATTCCGTTTTGAAACGCATCGTTAAATATCGTGAGATACTGTTTAAAGACGCATGGAGTTATTGCGCCCCACGCCATCAAAAAAGAAACCCATATGCCAGGTGCGGGAACAATTGCCCATATTGTGTTCAATGGCCTGCTGAGCGCGGTTAGCCGCGGCAATAAGGCTTTCAATATCCATTATCGCGGCTCCTTTTGAGTAGTCTGCTTTGTGTTATCAGGAGGAGAATCAATATTCGGATGTGAGAACCCGGTTCCCCACCATAAATAAACGTTGTCCTTTGGAAGGAAGTAAACATGTAAATAGTTTTCTCCCCATTCACGCTTCGGGAGTGGCATAACAATACGGCGAGTTTCTTTACGCAGCCCGGCATCATACTGAGCACGCGTTGTACTTAATGTCCAGATAACCTCTGCGGCATCACCACTAATACTGCCACAACAGGTCGCGCCACCACCGCCATGGGCTGATGCATTTGAGCCCGCCACACCATTTACGCTAAACTCCAGAACAGGGCGATCAAGCTCACTGTGTATAATAAGCGTTACCGCCCCGGTCGGTGGCCCCCAGATACTGGCCCACATCAGCCAGGCGGCATATATCACTACTGGCAGCGATAACCCCATCCAGATCCATTTTCCCCAGCGGGCATAACCGCGGTTGACTGCCGCATCTATTTTTTCGAGTCGAGTATAAAAACCCATTTTTATTCCCTGTCAGGTAAATTTCCGTGTTACTTGTTTATTTTTTAAAGGCATCCTGTGCGCTGTCATACCCGTGTTTATTTCGGCGGTTATTGTATGCCTGTTAACGTGCATATCAATACGCGTATAAGTAACAAGACATGCCTGTTTGCGAATTTATTACCGTTCTTCGCATTCTGCATTTTAACGTAATACAGGGTAACGGATGGTTTGTGAGATTTACTTTGACCCGATAAGGATTCACCTGAGAAATATATATTTCGTGGCGTATTATCCGCCGGGCGATATACTGCCACTGTATGGCGGAGCGCAGAGGATTCAGTCAGGGCTGGTCATATCACAAATATTGAGTAAACGAATAATAGCAGCGCGAGATAGGCGTATTTTCACGGCAGGCAACGTGACTTTTGGCGTCATCGATAAGCTAAAGGCGGTTAGCGGTAACGGACATTCTCAGGGGAGATTCTTCTGACGGTTGGGTCAGAATGCTCGCTGCCGCGTCGCTGGCGTACGTCCCGCAACGTGCGGCAAAGGATGCAGAAAGCAATGGGCGGGAAGACGGTTGGAGGCAATGCGTTTAACCCATAATAAAAAAGCCCGCATTAAGCGGGCTTTTTTTGAATCTGGCTCCTCTGACTGGACTCGAACCAGTGACATACGGATTAACAGTCCGCCGTTCTACCGACTGAACTACAGAGGAATCGTGTGGAGGCTAATCATAGCGGCCCCGCGCTATTTGTCAAATGCCAATTTATACTGGTCAGTGCGTTCGACCATTCTATGAACATAACGGGTCATTTTCCAACAATATGTGCGGAAAGCCTTTGCAGGATTGCGGGTTCTAACTCACTATTTGAAATGAGGTTTCAACTTTCAAGTGCAGGTCCATTTTGAGTCTAACCACTACCGTTCGCCAGGCGATCGCTCGTACGCCCTGGTACAAAAAGCGCAAAAGCTATCGAGTCCTGTTCTGGCGTGAGATCACGCCGCTGGCGGTGCCTATCCTGCTGGAAAACACCTGTGTGTTGCTGATGGGGGTGCTCAGCACCTTTCTTGTGAGCTGGCTCGGAAAAGAGGCGATGGCGGGCGTGGGGCTTGCCGATAGCTTCAACATGGTGGTGCTGTCGTTCTTTGCGGCGGTCGACTTAGGGACCACGGTGGTGGTGGCCTTCAGCCTCGGCAAGCGCGATCGTAAGCGGGCAAGGGCGGCGGCCAGGCAGTCGCTGGTGCTGATGACTATCGTTTCCGTGCTGCTGGCGGCGCTCATTCATGTAACAGGCGAATACATCATCAATTTCGTCGCTGGCGAGGCGACCGCACAGGTTAAAGAACTGGCGCTTATCTATCTCCAGCTGACGGCCTGGAGCTACCCGGCAGCGGCCATTGCGCTTATCGGCAGCGGCGCATTGCGCGGCGCGGGCAATACCAAAATCCCACTACTGATCAACGGCGGGATGAATATCCTGAACATCGTCATTAGCGGCTTTTTGATTTACGGCCTGTTTTCCTGGGACGGTCTGGGCTTCATTGGCGCCGGTATCGGGCTCACTATCTCACGCTACATCGGCGCTATCGGCATCATTTATGTTCTCATGATTGGGTTTAACCCGGCGCTGCGCATTTCGCTTAAAAGCTATTTCTCACCGCTCAAGCTCAATATTCTCTGGGAAGTGCTGGGGATAGGACTGCCTGCCAGCATCGAATCGGTGCTGTTTAACGGCGGTAAGCTGCTGACGCAGATGTTTGTGGCGGGCATGGGCACCAATGTTATTGCGGGCAACTTTATTGCGTTCTCAGTCGCCGCGCTGATTAACCTGCCGGGCAACGCGCTCGGCTCGGCGTCCACCATTATTACCGGCAAACGCCTCGGAAAAGGGCAGATAGGCCAGGCGGAGCGCCAGCTTCGTCATGTGTTCTGGCTCTCAACGTTTATGCTCACAGGCATCGCCTGGCTGAGCGCCCCGTTTGCCGGGCTGTTCGCGTCGTTTTACACCCATGAAGAGGATGTGAAAGACGTCGTGAAGATTCTGCTGTGGCTTAACGCCGCGTTTATGCCCATCTGGGCGGCCTCGTGGGTGCTGCCCGCCGGGCTCAAAGGCGCGCGCGATGCGCGATTCGCGATGTGGGTGTCGATGCTTGGCATGTGGGGCTGTCGCGTGGTGGCGGGCTATACGCTCGGCATCGTGCTCGGGATGGGTGTGGTCGGCGTGTGGCTCGGGATGTTCCTGGACTGGGCCGTGCGCGGCGTCTTTTTCTACTGGCGTATGGTGAGCGGCAAATGGTTGCAAAAATACCCGCGCCCGCCAAAACGACCGGTGGTGCTGGATTCGCCCGCGCCGCCGGGTCAGCCGAAGGCGATGTAAGCCTTACGCTGAAATACCACAAGCCCGCACAACGCGGGCTTTTTCATTGGGCTCTGCTAACGGCGCGAAGCAGCTTTATTAAGCTCAGTCATCAACGGCGTATTATGCGTTTTTGAGGTGTCCAGCATTATTAATCATTTAAAATAAAAAGCTGTATATATTTGGTGTGTGTATTTAATGGTAGGATTTTATTTTTATTATGAATTTGCAGGCGGGTAATTTCCCTTTCGGCAAAATAAAATTAAGCGCATTCATTCCTCCGGCATGGCCGCTGCCGCCTGGGTTCGGGTATAAATATGCGCGCTTAAACATGTCTTATTACGTTCTCCCCGATTGACCCGGTTATTTTGCGGCATATTCTGTCTTTCCGTTGTGATTAAGATCGGTGGGATCCCTGCTGCCGTGTGCAGCCATCGGCTGGTAAAGGAATACGTAATGAATACCTTGAAAAAACAATTCGACGGTCAGAGCCGTTATTGGCTGGAAATAAATAACAGCCGGGTGACGCCGGACGTGCTGAACTTCCGTGGGCGCGAAGCGCTTAATGAACCTTTTACATGGCGCATTGTATTCACGGCCCCGCAGCGCGACGTAGCGCAGACCGATGTTCTGCTGAAATACGCCAGCCTGAGTATGCGTTCCGGTCGCGTGGTGCATGGCATCATCACCGGTTTTGAGTGGCTGGGAACGACAGCTGACCAGACGCATTACGCGGTGACGCTCTCATCGCGGCTGGCGCTGCTCAACCTGACCCGGCGCTGCGCGGTGTACCAGAATCTCTCCGTACCTGAACTGGTGGAACAGGTCTTGCGCGCGCACGGGCTGGAAGGGCCGGACTTCCACTTCCGACTGGAGCGCGTGTATCCGCAACGCGACCTGATCACCCAGTGGCGGGAAACGGATCTTGCGTTTATCCGGCGTGTTCTTTCTGAGGTGGGCATCTGGTTTCGCAGCGAAATGAACGAGGCGACGCAGCAGGAGACGGTCATTTTGGGCGACAGTCAGCTTAACTGCGCGTTCGGCGTCAGCGTGCCCTGTCAGGCGCCGTCCGGACTGTACGACGGTGCAGAAGCCTCGGTATGGGATGTCCGCGTCTGGCATCACACCGTCACCGGCGAGGTGCGAACCCGTGATTATAACTATCGCGACGCCAGCATGCCGATGGATTCGGCAGTCGCCGTTCGCAGCGCCGCCATCACCACCGGCGAGCACTATCGCTATGGCGCTCCGTTTCTGGCGGCGGGTGATGACGCCACCTCAGCGCCGGAAACCGAAAGCGGCGCTTTTTACGCCCGCATCCACCATGAGCGCGAACTCAATAAGGCCACGCGGCTGCACCTGTTCAGCAATGCCGCGCATCTGACGCCGGGGCAGGTGCTGGAGACGCCGGGCAGCACGCTCGCCACGTTGCAGGAAGGGATGCTGATTACGCTTGCCACCTTCCGTGCGGCGCGCGATACGCGCCTGCATGTCTCGCTATGGGGCATTCCTTATAGCGAACGGGTGAACTACCGCCCGGCGGAGCTCATCCGCCCGGAAATTCATGGCACCTTACCCGCCCGTATCGAGAGCCGCGAGCCGCATGACACTTACGCCCATCTGGACAGCGCAGGCCGCTACCGCGTGAAACTGGATTTCAGCCGTGAGGATGCGGAGCCGGGTTACCACTCCCTGTGGGTGCGTCTGGCAAAGCCCTTCGCAGGGGAAAATTTTGGCTGGCACATGCCGCTGCTTGACGGCACCGAGGTCAGCATTGCCTATGACGACGGCAATATCGACCGCCCGTATATCGCCCATGCGTTTCACGACGCAGAGCATGCCGATCTGGTTAATCGCGACAACCGCAGCCAGAACATTCTGCGCACCGCCGCTGCCAATACGCTGCGGATGGAAGATCGGCGCGGGCAGGAGCATGTGACGCTAAATACGCCTTACGGCGCGACGCAACTGAACCAGGGGCAGATAGTCGATCAACAGGACAAACCCCGGGGCTGCGGCTTTGAGCTGCACACCGATGAATACGGCGTTATCCGTGTGGCGAAGGGGCTGTTTATCACCGCCGATGGGCAGACCAAAGCGCAGGGCGAGGTGCTGGAAAGGGAAACGGCCCTTCAGGAAATCGAACACTGCCTCACCAAGCTCCGGCAGTTAGCCGCTGCCGCAGAACAGGCACAGGCGCTGGAGGCGGATATCGCCAGTCAGCTCGCGATGTTTGACGCGCGGTTAGCGCCGCTGAACGACATGATCCATGTCCACGGCCCGCAAGGCGTGGCGTTCACCAGCGGCGAACATCTGCAGATGACGGCCAGCCAGAATGTGGGGCTGAACGCCGGGGGAGATATCAGTCTCGGGTCGATGGGGAACACGACCCTGATGGCAGGAGAGAAAATCGGCCTGTTTGCCCATACCGGCACGCTGAGCGTGATCTCCGGCGAAGGCCCGGTACAGATGCAGGCGCAGAACGGCGCGATGTCGCTCGGCGCGCAACAGAAGGTGAGCCTGGTGTCGACCGCCGACATGCTGTTTGCAAGCAAGAAAAAAATTACCCTGATCGGCGGCGGTAGCTACCTGAAAATCGAAGAAGGAAAGATCGAGTACGGGACGACCGAAACGTATTTACGCAGGGTAGAGCGGACGTATGTTGGGGCATCGCAGGATATGCCGGTAACAGTACACCGCGTTGGAACCGCCTATATCTATTCCGCGATTTATCAGCTACGGGACAGGCACGGCAATATTCTGGCCAACACGCCTTACCGACTCACTACACCCTCTGGCCAGACGATTGCCGGGTACAGCGATAGTGAAGGCTATTCCGTACCGGTCTATACCCCCCAGCAGGAAGAAGTGGCTCTGCATATTGTGCCTAAAACAGCATCGCCGGAAGAACCAATGTGGTTCGTAGGCGAAACGACTGTGCAACAACTGGAAACCGAACTCAGGGAGAACCCGTCATAATGGACATGCCCGATTTACCCGACACACCGACCACGGCACCTGAAATACCTGGCCGTAAGAAAAATCAGCCATGGGATTGCACCACAACGGGGGTTGAAATGGTCGAGAAACAGTCTCGTCTGCCGACCACCGAAAACCGCCAGTACCTCCATCTCAAGGTCGAATACGCGATGCGTTTTCCTCTACTGTCAGCAAAAATCCGTCGGAAGGGGAAAACGTACCAGATGAGCCTCAAGCAGCTCATGATGAGCGGGCTCATCCGCGCAGATGAGATCGCCCGTAATTACTACTGGTATTACAAAGCAGAAGTGCCGTTCGATATGCGCACTACGCCGCCACGTCCGTTTCTTAGCAGTACATTGAAGAAAGAAGCTGGCGCAGGCAGACGGCATACCACCAATCTTTTCCCGGTGCCCGGGAAAGGCATTTACCGCCGCCCTGACTTGATTATCGTAAAAAACAAACAGGATCGCTGGCCAGGGCTGGCCGGGCCGGACCACGATGATCCGCCTGGTATGCATGGCGACAATCTGGCCCGTCTGGTGGAAGTGAAGTTTCCGGGGGATAAACTTTTTGAAGACCAATATGACGAATATATGAAGATTGTCGGTAAAGATCGTAACCGCATGACTATTCTGGAGATCCACGACTGCCGCCCACAAGAGCAGCAGTGGACGGATCAGATGGTCAATGTGACGATGAAAGCCTGGCAGACCATTGGTGCGAAATACTGGCCGCTGTTTCTCTACCCGCCAATCTTTATGCCTCGTCCGCCCTCCACACCAGCCGCCGCCAAAATCGAACCCTGGACTTATGCCGGTAAAGCCGTGGCCGACCTCAGCGAGGGCGCGCTTCATGGGGTCGCGGAAGGCTGGAACGCGCTATCAAAAGAAACACGGCAGCGCCTGAGCACGGCGGCAGGCTGGCTAAACGACAGCGGGGAGTGGGTCTATCATCAGGGAAGTGAAGCCTGGGTCTGGGCCAGTCAAACCGGGAAAGTAGTGAGATCCTGGACCAATGCCCAGATTAGAGCCGCATGGTCGGAAATCCAGTACGCCACGGATATGACGCTGGATATGCTAAAGCAGGTGGACTGGGTTCAGATTTTAATGAATGTGGCTAAAACGGTTGGCGTTATCCTGGTGGCTGTTGGCGTTGGTGTGCTGGTGGTGACGCTGGGTATTCCCGAGGCCATTATTAGTGCATTTTTACTGATTATTCGTCTGGCGATAAGCGCCTGGGAAATTCTCGCGGCTATTCTCAGCGCTGGCACTGGTACAGCGGCGCTGGGTGCCGGTTAACAAGGAGCGGTTATGGTATCAGAAGGTTTTGAACTGAATTATATCGAGAAGTGGCTGCCGGAGGCGTCCGTGAAATACAAAGACGGCAGCCCGGCGGTCAATCTCGGTCTGATTATGACGGTGTTTTTTAAGAAAGGGCATACGCCAGAGGTTCGCCGAAGAATGGTGGAGTGTGTCGATCGCTTTTATGCCGGATTTAAACCCTGCCTGAAAAAGCACCTCACCAAAAACTGGGTAGGCATTACGGAGAAGAATTACGCCAAAAAACGACAGGAGATTATCGATTCCACCCCGGAAGAGATCTTTTCCTGGTATATGGGCAGCGCAGAGGAAGATTTTGTAGCGCCTGACTACAGCATATTAATTATGGGAAAAAGGATTTTTCATAAGGATACTGATCGTTCAGTTATTAAATTAACGTTCCCGTTATCACTGCTGAAAGAGCCTGATGGTAAAGCACGATATGAAGGCTGGCTGATGTGGTTGTGTAACACTTTTGCCGTGGAAAGCGGTTATGCCGGGCTGTCGTTTATTCTTCCTTATTCGCGTGAGCGGATGTTCCCGTATGAGTATGCCCTGGCGCAGCGTTTTTCCGGCGTGATGGTGGATTCTCTCGGAACGCTTGAGGGCGGCGAAGCCGTAGAGGGGCTGAAAGGAGCCTGCTGGTACACCATACTGGGAACCCCGTGGCTGGAAAAACTGGGCGGTGCACAAAGGTTATCGCATCGTTTAGTGAAAACGCCTGAAATCAGCCTGCTGCCCTACAGCAACGGGGTGATCCTCAAGGCGGGTGAGCTGCCACCGCCACTGGGTGACATAAAAACGGAAGGTTTGCCGCCACTGCTGGTCAAGGTAAACCAGCTAATTCGCCCTGTCCGGTATGACGGCCATAATGGCCTGCACTTCTATTCAGACTATGAAAACTTACAGTTTGAGAAAGCGTCGTCCATGGCCTGGTTTGCCCGCTTTGACGACGCGAGCGCGCTGCTGGATAAAGCGGAAAGAGACGAATCCTGCGATCCCGTGCGCATTCAGTGCTGGACTGACGATATCGCCCCTCATGCAGGGCAATGGGCAGCGACAGTGAACGGCAGGACTGAATATATACAGACACGGGCAGGGCAGAAGATGCCGCCTTTTGAGGATAAAAACGGTAAGCCGCGCCGGGCCTGCTGGACGTTACTAAAGCGGGATGACAAAGGCAGCGTTTTTGCGTTACCTGAAGATGACTGATCTAAAAACAGCAGATACAAAAAACCCGGCAATCTGTATCAGACGTGCCGGGTTCATTTGTTTTATAACGCTCTAAGACTCGCTGAAACATCTCAGAACTAAAATCTGGCTCCTCTGACTGGACTCGAACCAGTGACATACGGATTAACAGTCCGCCGTTCTACCGACTGAACTACAGAGGAATTGCGAGAACGGGGCGCATAGTAACGACACCGTTCGGGGTTGTCAAAGCCTGAATGTAAAATGCTGAACCATTTGCTGAATAATTCTGCAATTTCTGGCGCAGCCCGCGCTGCGCCAGGATCGATCAGCGGAACGGCGGCTCGTTAAAGGTGCGCAGTTTACGCGAATGCAGGCGTTCGCCCTCGGCGCGCAAGAGATCGATGGCGCGAATGCCAATCTGCAAATGCTCGGAAATCGCGCCCTCGTAAAAGCGGTTTGCCTGGCCTGGCAGTTTGATTTCGCCATGCAGCGGTTTATCCGAGACGCACAGCAACGTGCCGTAAGGTACGCGGAAGCGATATCCCTGTGCGGCAATGGTGGCGCTTTCCATGTCGATTGCCACCGCGCGGCTCAGGTTGAAACGCAGCGCCGAGGCGGAATAACGCAGTTCCCAGTTGCGGTCGTCTGTGGTCACCACGGTGCCGGTGCGCAGACGCTGTTTTACCTCCTCGCCTGGCATGTTGCTGACGAGTTTCGTCGCGTCATAGAGGGCACGCTGCACTTCAGCGATGCTCGGCACCGGGATATCCGGCGGCAAAACCGCATCCAGCACATGATCGTCACGCAGATACGCATGAGCCAGCACATAATCGCCAATCGCCTGGCTCTCACGCAGGCCGCCACAGTGGCCAATCATCAGCCAGACATCCGGGCGCAACACCGCAAGGTGATCGCAAATTGTTTTTGCATTGGACGGCCCGACGCCAATATTGACCAGCGTAATGCCCTGGCCGTCGGCGGTAATCAGATGCCAGGCGGGCATCTGATGTTTTTTCCAGGCGAGATCGGAGATAGCCGCTTCCGGCGCCTCGGTATCGGCGGTGATCCAGCTGCCACCCGCACAGGAGAGCGCCACATAAGGGCTGTCTGGATCGAGGATCTGGCTGCATCCCCAGCGCACAAATTCATCGACATAGCGCGTGTAGTTGGTAAACAGCACGAACGGCTGAAAATGCTCGACCGGCGTGCCAGTGTAGTGACGAAGGCGCGCAAGCGAGAAATCAACGCGGCGGGCATCGAAGTGCGAGAGCGGATAAAACTCGGTCGGGTGGAAAAGGCCGTCGGCGGTTTCATCACCAATCTGCGCCAGCTCGGTGGTGGGGAAGTGGCGGGTGAGTCCCGCGCTCATGGAACGATCCAGCGTTAGCGCCGAGCCGTCAATCACGTAAGGATAAGGAATTTCATGCTGCGACGGCCCCACCTCAATGGTCGCGCCATAATCGTCGTAAAGCAGAATCAGTTGCTCGCGCAGATAACTGCGAAACAGTCCGGGGCGCGTAATGGTAGTGGTGTAACAGCCCGGATGTGTGAATCGCCCGTAAGCGCGTGTTTTCTGCGCCTTATGCTCATCGCCATCCCAGCACACCCGCAGTTGCGGGTAGACAAACAGGCCTTCAGCCCGGCGGGCTTCTTCCGGCAGGGTACCGTTCTCAATAAACGCTTTGATAGCCTCGCGCAGGGCGTTGACCGCGTCATCATACAACGCTTCCAGCTTGTCGAGCGCCTCATCAGGCGTCAAAGATGTTGCAGTGGTATTCATCAGGTCTCCTGGTCCCACGTGGCACAGCGGGAGAAGTGCTGTGCCTGATAATATGTCACAGGTTTATGAAACTAAACGGAATGGCGCAATGGCATAAATCTGTAAAGTGTCCAGCGGGGGCATCATGCCGGAGCTGTCACTTTCTTTCTGCTGCTCCTTCTGTTTTCGCTGACTGTGTAACTATTCACATTATGAATAAATATTTTTATCGGCTATGTCCCTGTTTTTGAAGATTAAACGTTCAATGGCATTGATTGGAAGAATATATTTGGGTTTCATCCCGGCTTGCAGCGAAAAGTGACAGGTATACTGACTATCTAAAGAGCTTAAACACGCAGGAAAACGATGCTATCAACCCTGATTTATCGCAGCCGGGCGCGAGGGGATATCGACCAGGCAAGCCTTGCATCGATAGTAAAGCAGGCACAGATCTATAATGCCCGGATGCAGGTTAGCGGCATTCTGGTTTTTGATGGTCACCAGTTTTTGCAGGTGCTGGAAGGGCCGCTGAGTTCGGTCGAGGCCCTGTTCGCGCGCATCAGCCAGGATGAGCGGCACGATTTCGTGGTTGAACTAATGCGCGACTACGCGCCGCGTCGGCATTTTGAAAGCATTGGGATGATGCTCTTCG
The DNA here is from genome assembly GCF_001277255.1 of Cronobacter condimenti 1330. Classification (NCBI taxonomy): domain Bacteria; kingdom Pseudomonadati; phylum Pseudomonadota; class Gammaproteobacteria; order Enterobacterales; family Enterobacteriaceae; genus Cronobacter; species Cronobacter condimenti. The sequence goes on along the minus strand of NZ_CP012264.1, from coordinate 2,699,673 downwards.
ACCTGCGCAACGTCAAAGCACGCGCAGTACTGAAGTCAGTGGTGCAATCAAGCGTAGTGCCGTTCAGTCTCGCCCGTGAAGCGCGGGTGTATAAATTTATTCGCTCCTTTTTAAGTTACCCGGACCGCCAGTACATCTCCCGCGAGTTTCAGCCAGACGCCTGGCGGGCCGGTGTCGAAAGCGTGCCGCCGTGCCCGCCGCACGCTTTGCCGTCTGCCGTGGCCGATACCCCGTGCCAGTTTGCGTTGCAGCCTATCGTGGAGCCGCTTACCGGCAAAATTAAAGCCTTTGAAGCGCTTATCCGTACTGCTGACGGTGGCTCGCCTGCCGCCTGGCTTGCTTCGTTGTCTGGCGACGAACTTTATGACGCCGATCTCCACGCGAAAGACATTGCCTTTGCGCTTGCGAAAGCGGTGAATATCGGCAGCCATATGATTTCCGTGAACCTGCAGCCCGGATCGCTGGTACAGATTCCGGACGCGGTGCCTATTTTGCTGGCGCAGATCGCGCGTCACGGCCTGCTGCCGCAGCAGGTGATTATTGAGATAACCGAGAGCGAAGTGATCTCCTGCTTTGATGAATTTGAACATGTCATCCGCCAATTGCGCGCTGCGGGTATTAACCTTGCAATAGATGACTTTGGCGCCGGGTTTGCAGGGTTGTCGCTGCTCACACGCTTTCAGCCAGGGATCATTAAAATCGACCGCAGCATTGTCACTGATATCCATCGTTACGGCCCGAAACAGGCCATCGTGCATGGCATCCTGCGATGCTGTTCAGAGCTTGAGATTACCGTAGTGGCGGAAGGGGTTGAGAAAGTAGAGGAGTGGTGCTGGCTTGCGGCGGCGGGCATCAAATACTTCCAGGGTTATCTTTTTGCCAGGCCCGCCCTTAACCGCGCGCCGTCGGTAAGCTGGCCCGTTGCTGGATAAGGAAATCCTTCAGGGCCAGGCCTTTTTTGCTCGTTAAGCGATTTATCGGGCTGCCAGCAACGACAATGGTAACGCTCTATTTTTAGGGTACTTAGCCCCCGGTAGGATGACTTCATCCCCTGTGCCGGCACATCTGTATCAATAAATTTGAACCTTTATGTGAAACAAATGGCATTTATTCTTGCTCGTTAACAGGACAAAGTGGGGTATCTGAACCCGGCACCGCAGTGGGTATGGCGCGTCTATTGCCCGCCACTTAAGCGATGTCCGCTCTAAAAGCAGGATACCCTTCATGAAAAAAATTGGTTTTTTGTCATTTGGTCACTGGACACCGTCGCCGCAGTCCGCCACCCGAACGGCGGCAGATGCATTACTGCAGTCTATTGATTTAGCCGTCGCAGCTGAGGAGCTCGGTGCGGATGGCGCTTATTTCCGTGTACACCATTTCGCCCGTCAGCTCGCTTCACCGTTTCCGCTGCTGGCTGCCATCGGTGCCAAAACCCGGCATATAGAGATAGGCACCGGCGTTATCGACATGCGCTATGAGAACCCGCTCTATATGGCAGAAAGCGCGGGTGCTGCAGATCTCATTTCCGGTGGGCGCCTGCAGTTAGGCATTAGCCGCGGTTCGCCGGAACAGGTCATCGATGGCTGGCGCTATTTTGGCTACGAGCCTGACGCCGGTGAAAACGAATCCGACATGGCGCGTCGCCATACCGAAGCGTTGCTGGAAGTATTGCGTGGGGAAGGGTTTGCCAAACCTAATCCGCAGCCGATGTTCGCCAACCCGCCTGGCCTGCTCCGGCTCGAACCCTGGTCTGAAGGGCTGCGCGAGCGTATCTGGTGGGGGGCCGGGTCCAATGCCACTGCGGTCTGGGCGGCGAAGCTTGGTATGAACCTGCAAAGCTCGACCCTCAAAGATGATGAAACCGGCGAGCCTTTCCATATTCAGCAGGCACAGCAGATCCGTGCCTACCGCGCCGCCTGGGTTGCGGCAGGCCATACCCGCACACCGCGTGTGTCGGTGAGCCGCAGCATCTTTCCGCTTATGGATAATCGGGATCGCGCCTGGTTCGGTGCCAGCCGTGAAGACAGTGATAAGGTCGGTTTCCTTGATGAGAAAACCCGCGCTATCTTCGGGCGCAGCTATGCGGCCGAACCCGAGGCGCTCATTGAGCAGCTAAAACAAGACGAGGCGATTGCCGAGGCGGATACGTTACTGCTGACGGTGCCGAATCAACTGGGTGTGGAGTACAACGTGCACCTTATTGAGTCTCTTCTTCAGCACGTCGCGCCAGCGATGGGGTGGCGCGACTAACGCAGAAAAGCAAAAAGCCCGCTAAAAGCGGGCTTTTTTAAATCTGGCTCCTCTGACTGGACTCGAACCAGTGACATACGGATTAACAGTCCGCCGTTCTACCGACTGAACTACAGAGGAATCGTGTGAACGGGGCGCATAGTACCGAGGTCGCCTGGCGTTGTAAAGACCTGAACGCGACAGAAAATCCGATTGCCGAGAAAACCATCAAAACCAGCCTGCCCGCATCATCTGCACCATTCTGGTGCGCCGATACCTCTAATGGGGCATAAGCAAAACAGTGTTTCAAAGCCACATCACGATAAGTTATCGCTTTCTCTTATAATTTAAGCATTTATATAAGTCACACGCGCTACGTAAAAACTGGCAAGCATCTTGCAAAACCTCTTAGGACATCATTGCCGGCATTGGCTCTGGCATTCCGTACAGGAGGCAAAATGAACTTAAGACGACTGAAATACTTCGTAAAAATCGTCGATATCGGTAGCCTGACACAGGCCGCTGAAGTGCTGCATATTGCGCAGCCCGCGTTAAGCCAGCAGGTTGCGACGCTGGAGGGAGAGATGGATCAGCAGCTGTTGATTCGCACCAAACGCGGCGTGACGCCAACGGAAGCCGGGAAAATCCTTTATGCGCATGCCCGCACGATTTTGCGCCAGTGCGAACAGGCGCAGCTCGCCGTAAATAATGTCGGGCAGACGTTACAGGGGCAGGTCTCTATCGGGCTTGCGCCGGGCACCGCGGCTTCTTCTGTTACCATGCCGCTCCTTCAGGCGGTTCGCGCCGAATTGCCGGATGTTATGGTGTACCTGCATGAAGACAGCGGTGCGGCACTGAACGATAAGCTGCTGAGCGGTCAGCTGGATATGGCGGTGCTGTATGACCGCGCCCCGGTCGCCGGGTTGACTGGTCAGCCACTGATTAAAGAAGATCTCTTCCTGGTCGGTACCCGCGATTGTCCGGGGCAGAGCGTTGATCTTGCGAGCGTCGCCCAGATGAATCTGTTCCTGCCGCGCGACTATAGCGCTGTGCGAAAACGTGTGGACGAGGCGTTCTCGCTGCGTCGTCTCACGGCGAAAATCATTGGCGAAATTGAGTCGTTCTCGACGCTCAGCGCGGCTATCGCAAGCGGCATGGGGGTGACGGTTATGCCCGAATCCGCAGCGCGTTCGCTTGCCGGCTCTGCGAACGGCTGGTTCGCGCGCATTACCAGCCCGTCAATGACGCTGCCGCTCTCGCTTAATGTCTCATCCCGCTTACCCTTGACGCCGCAGGCGCAGGCCGTGAAAGATATTCTGCTGTCGCTGGTAACACGCCCGGCGCTGGAAAACCGCGAGTTGATGCTGGTTGGCTAACGGATATTCCGAACGGGAATAACAGGCTGCTTTTTATTATTTGTGATGCCCGCCGGGGGGCTTTAACAATAGCGTCATGTTGAATGGCTTCCGGGGGCGTTGTGAATTTCCAGCAGCTTAAAATTATTCGCGAGGCGGCAAGGCGGGATTTTAATCTCACTGAAGTCGCCAACATGCTTTATACCTCGCAGTCCGGCGTCAGTCGCCATATTCGCGAGCTGGAAGAAGAGCTGGGCATTGAGATTTTCATTCGTCGCGGCAAGCGGCTTCTGGGAATGACTGAGCCTGGTAAAGCGCTGCTGGTGATTGCCGAGCGCATCCTTAACGAGGCCAGTAATGTGCGCCGCCTCGCCGACCACTTCACGAATGACGCCAGCGGGATATTGACTATCGCGACGACGCATACGCAGGCCCGCTACAGTCTTCCGGCCATCATAAAAACCTTTCGTTCGCTCTTTCCCGAGGTTCGCCTTGAGCTCATCCAGGGGACGCCGCAGGAGATAAACACGTTACTTCAAAACGGCACGGCGGATATCGGCATTGCCAGCGAACGCCTCAGCGCCGATCCTGGGCTGGTGGCGTATCCGTGGTTTCGCTGGCACCACAGTTTACTGGTGCCAAAGGATCATCCGTTGACGCAGGCGAACCCGCTCACGCTTGACGATATCAGCCGCTGGCCGCTTATCACGTACCGGCAAGGGATAACCGGCCGCTCGCGGATTGATGAAGCCTTCAGCCGCAAAGGGCTGACGCCGGATATCGTGCTGAGCGCGCAGGATTCGGACGTCATCAAAACGTACGTTGAACTGGGCCTGGGGATTGGGCTGGTGGCGGAGCTTGCAAGCGATGCTCATGACGAGAACTGTCTGACACGCCTTGATACGCGGCATCTCTTTGATGCCAGTACGGTCTGGCTCGGTCTCAAGCGGGGTCAATTGCAGCGCAACTACGTCTGGCGGTTTATCGAACTTTGCAACAACGGATTGTCGCTTGAGGAAATCAAACAGCAGGCGCTGGAGCCTGCGGGCGAAGTGGTGATTGATTATCAGATATAAGGGTGTAGCCCCACCCGCGTAAGGCGAGTGGGGCGCTTCGGTTACTGCGGTGCCGGCGTTTTGATAAAGAGCGCCGTGAGTGCCGAGAGCAGGCAACCTGCCATCAGATAAATCGCGACCGTATGCCATTCGCCGCCGGAGAAAGTGAGCAGCGCCGCCGCGATAAACGGCGTAAAACCGCCGCCGACCACGCTTGCGACCTGATATCCCACGCCCGCGCCGCTGTAGCGATACCCTGCGCCAAACATCTCGGTAAACATCGGCTGCTGTACGCAGACCACCATATCGTGGGCGATATTGGCGAGCATCAGCGAGAAAATCACCACGCCCACCATAGAGCGAGCCTCAAGCGCCATGAAGAAAGGGAAGGCGCAAAGCGCGCCGAGGAGCGCACCGGTGATATAAATGCGCCTGCGCCCGTAACGGTCCGCCATCCAGGCAAACAGCGGAATGGTCAGGCAACTAACTCCGCCCACCAGCAAGCCGATATTAAGAAACAGCTCGCGCGGCAGGCCCAGATTTTGCGTCGAATAGTTAAGCGCAAAAGCGGTGACGATATACATGGTCAGCAGTTCACACAGGCGCAGGGCGATAATTTTCAGGAAGGCGCCAGGATGGCGCGCCAGCGCCTCGAAGACCGGCAGGCGCGTTTTCGCCTTTATGGGTCGTTCGGCCTGCGCGCGCTCGAATTCGGCTGACTCTTCCATACCGTTGCGTACCCACAGCGCGCCCAGCACCAGCACGATGCTGAATAAAAACGGCAGGCGCCAGCCCCAGCTCAGAAACTGCGCATCTGTCGTCAGGCTGCTGATAAGCGACACCAGCCCGGTGGAGAGCAACAGCCCAACGCCATAACCTACCTGAATACCGCTGCTGTAAAACGCCTTTTTACCCGACGGCGCGCTTTCAACGGCAAGCAGCGCCGCGCCGCCCCATTCGCCGCCCACGGCGAACCCCTGAATGGCACGCAGCGTCACCAGCAGGACCGGCGCCCACCAGCCAATTGTGGCGAAAGAGGGAAGAATGCCGATACAGGCGGTGGCGATGCCCATCATCCAGACGGTCATCATCAGCATCCGCTTGCGGCCAAGACGATCGCCGAAGTGACCGAAGACTATTCCGCCGAGTGGCCGGAACAAAAAGCCGACGCCAAACGTGGCAAAGGCGGCAAGCGTGCCCATTGCTGGGTCTATCTGCGGGAAGAACTGGCTGTTAAAGACCAGCGCCGCTGTGATGCCATACAGTAAAAAATCAAACCAGTCGACGACCGCACCGGCGAAACTGCCCCAGGCGGCGCGGCGTGCGCGGTAACCACGCGGGATTTCTTCATTATGGCGGGGCGTAATGAGCGAGGAGTCCATAGTTGTCCTGTCCGTTTCTCAACAAGCTGTCTTTTTATTGTTATTTAATCAGTTAAAAGGTTACTCACATCGTTTACAGCAAAAGCAAAGCGTTACTGAGACTACCGCGACCGCTGTCAGGTGAAAACTGTTTTGCGTCGTGAGCGATCGGAAAGGGCAATTTGACTCAGGGAGCCGGGATGCACAGAGGATTATGTGGTGGGGAACAGCCATGCATAGCGGATGCGGGAAAAGCAAAAAGCCCGCTAAAAGCGGGCTTCTTAAATTTGGCTCCTCTGACTGGACTCGAACCAGTGACATACGGATTAACAGTCCGCCGTTCTACCGACTGAACTACAGAGGAATCGTGTGAACGGGGCGCATAATAATCATGCCCCGTATCGGTGTCAACGCAAAAAATTACGCTATGGATTCAAATGCTTAATTCTGCGTCAGTTTGGGGTTTTAATATACCTGACGGTCTTCGGGAAGGGTAATTGTCTCACTCTGACGCAGGCGCAGCAGCGGATCTTGCCCGTAGAACTGGCAGAAGCGCTGCCACAGCGACGGGAAGCGCGGCGCGAAGAGTTCCGGTGCGCTGAAGAAGTATTCAGAAAGCACCGCGAAACATTCCGCCGGGTCGGTCGCGGCGTAAGCGTCAATACTGGCGGCGCTTTCACCGACGAGGTCTATCTCATCCTGAATGTTTTCCATCGCGGCGTGCAGGTCGTGCTCCCAGCCTGCGACTTCGCGCAGCGGGATTAGCGGAATGCCGCTTGCGCGATCGCCGTTGCGCATATCCAGCTTGTGCGCCACTTCATGGACGATGAGGTTAAAACCGGAGGCGTCGAAAGAGTCCTGGATATCAAGCCAGTTGAGAATAATCGGCCCCTGTTGCCAGCTCTGACCTGACTGCACCACGCGCTGGTTATGCACAAGGCCGATATCGTCTTCCCACTCGTCATCCACGACGAATGGCGCCGGGTAAATCAGCACTTCATGGAAGCCGTCGAGCCACTCAAAGCCGAGCTCCAGCACCGGCAGGCAAAAGAGCAGGGCGATGCGTGCGCTTTTGAGTTCATCAAGCTCAAAGCCCTGTAAGGGAACCAGCCGTTTTTGCTGTAAAAAACGCTCGGCGAAGCGCGCCAGCTTCTGTTGTTGGTCGTCGGTAAGACCCGCCAGAACAGGGATGGCGAGGGCCGATTCCCAGGGGAGGGGGGCCAGCGCGGCGGTGTCATTTGCTTTCCAGGGCCACTTAATCATCTGATTGCTCGCAAACTCGTCACTTGAACAAAATCGAAGAGGCAGGGACTGTTAAAATGCCAAAGATCCTGGCATCATGGCAACCTCAAGTACGGAGAGATGCCGGAGCGGCTGAACGGACCGGTCTCGAAAACCGGAGTAGGGGCAACTCTACCGGGGGTTCAAATCCCCCTCTCTCCGCCACTATTCAAACACTTAGCGCCTCGCCTTTCAGTGATAACAATCCCGTTGAGAAAAATTGAGACAAATCGCGGTGAAAACCAGCGTTTGCGTCTGCTTTTCTGTGCAATGCCTGTCTCGTTTTCATCGGTCGTTTTAACCTGGAACGCGATCGCAGATAGCGCTGGAAATGCCATTGGTTAGCGACGGCGAGCCATTCATTACCTTTTCTTTACGCATGTTAAGCCTCTTTCCTGCGTGAAATGCCCCTCCTGCCCGAAGAGTACTATTCTTACTCCATGAGCTTCATAAGATAACCCCCGGAATTTTCAGGCTTGTGCGAGCCATAGCGTGCAACCGTGAGTGGAAAATGACCGGAAAGCCGTTCTGATAAACTTCAGTAAAATTTATGCAACGCGACGGGATACGCAGGAGGTGGCAGTCGTGCCTGACAAAAGACAGTTTATTCGCATCTTAGCGCTTGATACTCCTTTAGGCCGAAGCCTGGCGTTTTTTCTGTTTATCCTGCTGGCGGGCAGTATCGCAGCGAATGCGGTAACGCTCTATCTGTCCTGGGATCGCACGGTGGCCGAGGCGGAGAGCAAAGCGATAAACCTCTCGCTTTCACAGGTGCGTCAGGCCGATGACACATTTTTGCAGACAGAGCTGACCTTACAAGAGATCCGTCGCAATCTTGCCTACGGTTATCTTCCCGACCCGGAACTTAACGCCTCCCTCACGGAGCTGGAACAGCGCCTGCCGCAACTGGATGGGCTTTTTATCTATGATGCACACGGCATGTGGCGTAACAGTTCGCTCACGCCCGTGCCGTCAGAAGAGAACATTGCCAACCGGGACGATTTTCTATATCACAAAGATCATGGCTGGATGGGCGTGCACATCGGCCATGTGGTGCGCAGTAAAATCAGCGGCGAACTGGTTATCCCGGTTTCTCTGCGTATCAATGACATCACTGGCGGTTTTGCGGGCATCGTGATGGCGACCGTGAAAATGGACTACTTCCGCCAGTTCTATAGCTATTTTGAACTCACGAATAACGACATCCTGGCGCTACTGCTGGTGGACGGTAAGCCGCTCTATATTCGCCCGTTTGATGAGAAAGTACTGAACAAGGATCTTTCTGAAAGCCCGCTTTTTACGCAGGTATTGCTGCGCTCGCGACAGGGAAGCGCCACCTGGCTTTCTGCGCTCGACAAAGCCGTCAGAATCTACGGGTTTGCGCGCTCTACGCGTTATCCCATTGTGGTGGTGGCCGGTTACGATAAAGACACGTTACGCACGGCCTGGCTACAAAACAGCATTCCGGATCTGTTGATTAACGGCGCGCTGCTGACGGCCATTATTCTGATGGGGGCGGTGCTTTTCCGCCAGGTGAGAGTCAACATCCGCGACCGTAATGAGCTTGCGACATTGCGTGATGAACTCGTAAAAATTAACCAGACGCTGCATTCAATGGCGATGATTGACGGCCTGACGGGGCTTGCCAACCGACGACGATTTGACGCTTTTCTGGAACAGGCGCTGGCGGACTCCGCCGTGACGGGGCATCCGGTGTCGCTCATTCTTATTGATGTAGATTATTTCAAACGCTACAACGATAACCGCGGTCATGTGGCGGGCGACGCCTGTCTGCGCCGTATTGGTGGCGTGCTGCAACAGGCATCGTTTAATCACGGCGATCTGGTGGCCCGTTACGGCGGCGAGGAGTTCGCTATCGTGCTTTCTGACGCCTCGCCGGACGACGCAGAGCGCGTTGCCGAAAAAGTCGTGCGCATGGTGCGCGAGAAAGCGCTGCCGCACCCGGATACCGAACTGCCGGAAGGCGTTGTGACGATAAGCGCCGGTTGCTACAGCATGGTATCGAACGGGCGGATGGAATGCCTGACGGCGCTTATCAAAGGTGCCGATGCGGCGCTCTATCAGGCGAAAAGCACCGGGCGCAACCGGGCGGTGCGCCTGACATAACCGGCGCTTAATCTGTCACCTGCTGCATAAATCGGATCAGCGCCTCGCTGGCGGAAGAAAGCCCCTTGTGCGGCGCGTAAATCAGCGAGAAAGGGCGTGTGCGCCCGCGGGTGTGCGGCAAAATCTCGCGCAGCAGGCCGCTTGCCATTAAAGGCCGCGCGATAAAATCGTAGGTCTGACAAATGCCCGCGCCACGGGTGGCAAGAGAAATCACGCCCAGAATGTCATCAGAAACTTGTATCTGCCCTTTGGGTGTCCACTCCACAGGCTGGTCATTCTCACAGAGGCTCCAGCTGGCGATGCGCCCGCTGCTCGGCATGATAAACGGCAGGCAGTGATGACGCGCAAGGTCGCTGATGTGCTGCGGCTCGCCGTGCTGTTGCAGATAGACCGGGGCTGCGACCAGACACAGCCGCGCGTCCTCCAGCTTACGCGCCACCAGGCGGCTGTCGGGCAGCGTCCCCAGACGAATCGCCAGATCATACCCTTCGGCCACCAGATCCACATTACGGTTGGTAATATTCAGCTCGACGGTGATACCCGGATACTGCACGGCGAACCGCTGTAACAGTGCCGGAAGCCGGTAATGCGCATAGGTGGTGGGTGCGCTGAGCCGGACATGGCCCACCGTCTCCGCGCCGCGCCCTTGAATATCGCGCTCGGCGCGCTCAAATACCCCGAAAGCGCTGCACGCCTGTTCGTAGTAGTGGCGACCGGCCTGCGTCAGGCTCAGCTGGCGCGTAGTGCGCCTTACCAGCTGCACGCCGAGGCGTGTCTCGAGCCGCGTCAGCGCGCGGCTTAACACCGACGCCGTGGTCGCGAGCGTCACTGCCGCCGCCGTGATCGACCCCTTTTCAATAATCGTGACGAAAATTTCCACATCGCTGAGATGGGCGAAGCGTCGGCTCATTATGTCTCCTGAAGAACAAATGAATGTCTCTTGCGGTAGTTTATCCACTTTTTAGGAAACACTACAGTGTGCCCATTGCGCAAGCGTGGCTTGCGCCTTACCCGAACACTGCACAGGAGCATCTATGAAAATCATTCGCCATCTTGTCCTCACCGCCGCGCTCGGCCTCGCGGCGCTGCATGCGCAGGCTGCCAGCGTGCTGGTGGTGCTATCTGACGCCGACCATCTGGATCTCAAAGACGGCAAAGTCTTCCCGACGGGGTTTTATCTCAATGAACTGATGCAGCCGGTAAAACGCCTGCTCGATGCCGGACATCAGGTGACGTTCGCAACCCCGAACGGCCTCGCGCCGACGCTGGATAAATCCTCTGACGACAAGATGTATTTCAATAACGACGAGAACGCGCGTCGCATGCATCGGGCACTTCTCGACACCCTGAAGCTCACCTCGCCTGACGCCTCGCCGGTCATTAGCCTGGCGCGCGCCGCACAGAGAGGCTACGGACAGTTTGACGCAATCTATATTCCGGGCGGTCATGCCCCGATGCAGGATCTGCTGGCAAGCCCGGCGGTGGGTGAGGCGCTGGCCGCTTTTCATGCCGCCGGTAAGCCGACGGCGCTGGTCTGCCACGGACCCATCGCGCTGCTCTCTACGCTGCCGGACGCACAGGCATTTACCCGCACGCTGGCCAAGACAGGCCATGCAGCCGCACAGCCTGGCTGGATCTACGCGGGCTACCGGATGACGGTTATCAGTGATGCGGAAGAGGAGATAGCCAAAGGGCTGCTGCCCAAAGGCGGTGCGATGAAATTTTACCCGCAAACTGCGCTGGAGCAGGCGGGTGGAAAATACAGCAGCAACACCGAGCCCTTTACCGCGCATATCGTGACGGACCGTGAGCTCATCACCGGGCAGAACCCGGCGTCGGCATCGGGCGTCGCGCAGGCGTTGCTCTCACGTCTGAAATCATCTTCTGTTAAACATCAGTAAGGAACAGGTATGGATTTGCAACTGAACGGCAAAACGGCGGTAGTCACGGCAGCCACGGCGGGGATTGGCCTGGCCATTGCCCGCAGGCTGGCACAGGAAGGCGCGGCGGTGACCCTCACCGGGCGCGACAGCGCGAAGCTTGCCGCCGCGGTCGCTGCAATTGAGGCCGCTGCGCCCGGCGGGCGTGTTACCGGCGTGCTGGCGGATGTCAGTACCGTGGAGGGCGTCGCGACGCTTGTGGCCCATCAGCCACAGACGGATATTCTGGTGAACAATCTGGGCTTTTATGAGGCAACGCCGTTTGCGGAAATTGATGACGAGGCGTGGCTGCGGATGTTTGACGTTAATGTGATGTCCGGGGTGCGGCTCTCCCGCCACTATTTTCCTGCGATGCTTAAGAGCAACTGGGGGCGCGTTATTTTTATCTCCAGCGAAGTGGGGGCGTTTACACCGCCGGACATGATCCACTACGGGGTGAGCAAATCGGCTCAGCTTGCGGTGTCTCGCGGTATGGCGGAACTCACCAAAGGTACCGGGGTTACGGTCAACAGCATATTGCCCTCGGCCACCCGCTCAGAAGGGATTATGGATTATCTGCGTCAGACTGCCCCACAGCCAGACATGACGGATGCGCAGATTGAGGCGAATTTCTTTGCGACTTACCGCCCCAGCTCGCTGATTGCACGTATGATCGACGCCGATGAAATTGCCGCGATGGTCGCGCTACTGGCAAGCCCGCTGGGTGCTGCCTCCAACGGTGCGGCGGTGCGCGTCGAAGGCGGCACCTTCCGTTCGATTCTGTAACGCCTCGACCCGATGGTTACAATGACACAGACAGGCCCGCTTGCAGGCCTGTCTGTGTTGCTGTGCGCGACATTTATGCAAGCGTAAATGCCGTAGTGACTAACGACTGCAATTCATTTTGAGAAAAGAGCCGCGCGCGATAGCACTGGCCGGGAAATTCCGGATAACCATCAAGCGTACAAATCACATCGTAAACCGTAGCGATAACATTGCCGGTGGCGTCGGTAATAAAAAACGACCGCGCAAGGTTTGTATACACGGTGTAGTAATTGCCATAGTCAAAGACGGCCCCCATGAAATCGGTGATTTGCGGGACACGCGCCTGCGGGAAGGTGATCACGGTGCCCACCTGCTTCACCGTACTGGCTGCGAGATCCACGGCATAAAACAGCACTTGTATGGGCAAGGCGCGATAAGGGGTTACGGTTGCCGCTTCATTAATGGGGCGCACCACGGCTTTTGCGTTCGCATCTGCACAGGAGCGGTTATTAAAGAGCGATAAAACAAATTTCCCGGTGCTGATATCGTTAAAGTCATTGAAATAACTGTTTTGCGTGACAAAAACGGTATGTGCGCCGTTATCGCTCTCCTGAATGCCGCTGGTATCGAGCCGCGGCACCGTCTCGTAAGCCGGAACGTCAGGGTTATATTTGCCGGTATCGATAGACCATAAAATATGGCCATCATCCGGTGAAATACCCAGTGTCACGCTGGCGGTGCGTGAATGGACAATGATCGCTTCGCTGTTATTCGCGCTTTCAGGGATATGCGAGAGTGAATTGAAATGCACATCGTTGGCGCCGCTGTTATTAAGAATGTTGCTGCTATCAAATGCGGTGGTGAAATTTTTCCGCCAGAGCATTTTGCCGGTGCTGTCGTCAAACTTCAGGATCCATGCATCGTCACGCATTGTCGCGGTAGATCTATCCGGGTAATCGCTGGCGATCATATAAAGGTTCCCGGCAGTATCCCACGTTAAATCGTGCGTATTGGTATACCGGTTACCGTTCTCGTCGCGTAATTCATATTCCAGCACCGGGTTGCCCAGAATATCGATTTTGTAAAACCGGCGGGCATACCAGTGCTCATCTTCATCGCTACCAATATAAAAATAACCGTCGTGAGTTTTCAGCATCTGGTTGCGATAAGGCGCCTCGTAATAGCAGCGTAAATCGCCGTTGCGATCGTAGCCATCGCAAAATGTCGTCATCAACCAGCTATTTCCCCAGACGGTGGTAAAACGTTGCGGGTCGGTCTGCTCAATATCGAGATGAAATATCGTCGCGTCGCGGTAAGTCTGGTTTTCGGTGCTGATAACCAGCGTACTGTCGTACGCCACATTGCCGTTTTGCTCGGTAAAAATAATGCGAACCTGATTCGCGTAATTCGCATACAGGCCAATCACCGGGACTTTGATCAGCGATTGCGTATTGGTTACCCAGCGATCCAGCGTGTAAGTAAAATCGATACTGCCGGGGCTGGTTGTGCGGCCTGCGACCGTATAGGTAAAGGTCACTGGCGTATCGCTTCGGAAATAAACATACGCTGCCAGCTGGTTATTGGCAGGCGCAAGTTCAGTTTGCACATGGACAACAGTCATTATTCGGTTCCTTTAAGAAAATGAAGGCAAAGCGTGCCGGGGCGTTATCGCCGATCAGTTCTGGGCCGCTGCTTTACTGACGCGCATTTCCTGGACGTCAGCAGGGACAATCTGATGACCGTTTTTCAGATAATCGATAACGGCATCTGAGAGGTTATAGCCGCCGCGCACTTGCTTATTTTTGCCTTCGCTGAAATCCATAAAGCCGTCGCCGCCCGGCGCAAGAAAGCTGTTAGTCGCCACGCGATACACCGTGTTGTCGCTGATGGGTTTGCCGTTAAGTGTGAATTGCACCACGCGCTGGCCGACAGGTTTTGACGCGTCATAGCGCATTATCACGCCTTTCGACACTTGCAGTACCCCATTGGTCAGCGCCGCGCTGTGCTCCATAAGGCGACTTAACTGCTTGCCGGAAAGATCCATCACGGTCAGTTCGTTCGGGAAGGGGAACGCGCTAATAATGCCGCCGTAGGTGATCTTGCCTGCGGGGATGTCGTCACGCAGGCCACCGGAGTTGGTGAGCGCCAGCTGTGCGTCAGGGGCCGCTGCCATCATCGCATCGGTAAAGAGATTGCCAAGCGGAGAGGATTCGCCATAGGCGCGCGTAAGCGTAATGGGGGTGTCGCCAATGGGCTGGCGGACAGTTTCGGCCAGTTTTTTGTTCCATTCATCGATACGTTTTTGCGTCGTCGGATCGGGCGTGAAATCGTCGGCGTAGAGGGTTTTGAGTTCAAAGCTTTTCACCTGATGACGATGTGCGCCTGGCGACACATCCAGCACCAGCTTGCCGATGTCCACACCGCCGCTGTCGGTAGACATAATCAGCGTGTCGCCTACTTTAATCGGTTCCGGGGTGCCGGTATGCGCGTGGCCGGTAATCAGAATATCCAGCCCTTTGACATGGCTTGCAGTCTGAATATCTTTATTCAGCGCGCGTTTCACATCCGTGCTGCCAAGGCTGGACTGACGGCCCGGCACGCCTTCATGGATAAGCGCGACCGTGACATCGACTTTGCCGCGTAACTCGTCGAGATAATGTTGCAGCCATTTCACTTCATCGCGCGCCTCAATACCCTGACGCGTCGACGACGAGACCGTATCGTTAAAGGCGAACACGCCGTGCAATCCAATGACGCCAATTTTTACGCCGTCTTTTTCCAGAATAACGTAGGGTTTATTCCAGAAGGGCATGTCGCTGTTTTGATAAAACACATTGCCCAGTAATACCGGGAATGTCGCCTGGCTTAACTGTACCAGCGTATTATTCCAGCCATGATCGAATTCATGATTGCCGACAGACGCCGCATCAAATGACATCGTATTCATAATATCAATAATTGCGCGCCCTTTTGTCAGGCTGCTGATATAAGGGCCGGTAAAATAATCCCCGGCATCGAAGAAAAACGTGGCTTTGTTGCGGGCCTTTTCTTGTTTGACCAGGGCTGAAATTGTGGCAAAGCCGCCGACATCACGCTTGCCGTCGGCTATCCACGGCACTTTATAAGGCTCGACATGGGCATGTAAGTCGTTGGTATAAATAATGGTCACGTCCTGCGCAAAAACAGGTAATGACACGCCCACGGCCACCAGTAAAGACACTATTGCTCTTTTCATCGCTATTGCTCCTTAATAACGGAAAATAAAAAACGTCATGCCAGGTTATTTTTTTCCGCGTGCGGGTTGGCTTTTGTGATTACATGCACAAACCGTCTGGTGAAGCCTTTTCAGAATCAGGCAACTGACAAAATAAGTGGGCGGTAAGAATGGCAACAGCGTTAAAGGTCAGGTTGAATGTATGTAAAAGCTGGTCATGCCCGAATTTAGGCGTGGCGGATTCCCGTGATTATCAACAACCTGTTTATCGACTCGGATACCCGGCACTCCACTGCTCGCGATGCGGCAGCCTGCCGCCGCTCTTTAATGAACCGCTTTTCAATGAATGGTATGCACGCTTTCTGGCGCAGAAACTTAAACATAGCGGTACGGGGTGCCCGCACTGCGCCAGCCCGTCGATTATCCATTACGGCGCCACGGCGTGTGGCCGTAAACGCCTGCAGTGTCGCGAATGCCGTAAAGTATTTACTCCCCAACAGCCGAATGTCCGGCAGCAAAACGCGATTCGCCAGTGCCTGGCGCGGGTGTGGCGCGGAGAGTCGCACAGCGAACGCGCATATTATCGAACGCTTGCACAGGCGGCAGCCTGGTGTGAGGCGCATCTCTGCCCGGTAACGTCACCCGTCAGGCATATCGCCACGCAGGTATTTACCGTGCCGGTACTGGGGCAGGCGCCGGATCAGCCCCTGTATATGGTGCTGAGTACGGATGCGCAGACCGGACAGGTTCTGCAAATCACCTCCAGCTATTGCGACTGGCAGCCGGATGTCGCGCTGCGCTACGCAGGGGGCGCGCCAGAAAGCGCCATCTGTGCCTTGCATGGCGAGGCGCGGATCAGGGAGCAGGAGGCGCGGTTTATGCGTCGTCGCCAGTTTGACGACATTCACTATGGCGATGTGGCGCTGCGGCGTAACGATCCGGGGGCCGTGCTGCGCCCGGTCATCGCTATTCACGGACATTTTCAGTGGCTTCGACGACGTTTCCCTGAGGTGACCTGCCATAGTCTGGCGCATGAATGTGTGCTGCGCGGCGCGGCTATCACAGCCTGGGCGCCGGAAGTCAGCGCCGGGAAAACAAGCCTGTGGTTTGTGGTGGAAGAGGCGCTAGCGGAAACCATGGCGCAGCACGTCTACCGGCATTGCGGGAGCTGGCGGATTGGCTGGTGGAAAAACCGATGGCAGCAGTGGGAGAACGGGATCACCTGCAAGATGATTGGAATACTGACCGGTGAGAAGGTGCCGCCCGATCCGCAGGCCATCTCGCTTCAGTCCTGTACAGCGTTTCTCAACTGGCTGCGTGGACAGCCTGGCGTCGGGCGCTGGGGATATCACCGAGCGGGCATTGTCAGCCAGCAACTGGTCTGCTTCGCGTATCGCTATAACCAGCAGCGCGTAAATACACTGACGACACGGTTATGAGGCAATCATGTCTGATAGCAGCAGAGCGCGCCGCCCGCCAGTAAAAAGCCCGCCGCGAGCGGGCCTTTTGCTCGCTTTTATTCGTTGACCAGCCACATATCAGCTTCTTCGAACATCTCTTCGAGCATGCGGTTCAGCTTTTCGCGATCGCTTTTACTGGCGTCCGAATTGAGGCCATTCGCCTGCATCGGTTTCACGCGCACCTCAGCATCCGGGAAGATGCGGTGTACGCGGCGGGTCAGCTCATCGAGAATAATTTCGCGCGCGCCGGGCAAGCCTGCGACATTGCGTTTGTCATAAACCAGTTCAACAAACATGGAAAACTCCACAGTATGGATATATATACAGTCCCGGCACACTATAGCGCCCGGCTGGCATCCGGTAAAGCGCAGAGTGAGTGGGCATGTGAAGAACGCTAAAAATAAAAAGGCCCGCACGTGGCGGGCCTGTAAGCCAGAGGGGCAAAAGCGGTCAGAACTGGTACACCATGCCGATGCCGAGGATGTCGTCGGTCGCGATACCGTTGTCTTTATAGAAGCTATCGTCTTCATCCAGCAGGTTGATTTTGTAATCAACATAGGTGAGGAAATTTTTGCCAAGATACCAGCTGGCGCCAACATCTGCGTATTTCACCAGGTCGTTGTCCTGGTATTTACCGGCATACCACAGATCGTTGCCGCGGGATTGCAGATACGCCAGTGACGGACGCAGGCCGAAATCGAACTGATACTGCGCGACGATTTCGATGTTTTGCGTGTTGTTAGCAATCGCAATGGTGTCGCCGTAGGGCGTCATGTTGCGGGTTTCTGCATAGGTTGCAGCGAGATAAAGCTGGTTGGCGTCATATTTCAGGCCCATCGCCCAGGCCTCCGCGCGATCGCCGCCTGCCACAATCGAGTCGCCACGGCCAAGGTTAACCTGTTTTGCGGTACGATCGGCGGTGGAATACGCGGCGGATGCGCTAAAGCCCATGCCGAAATCGTAGGTCGTGGAAAGGCCAAAACCGTCGCCGTTTTGCGTCTGCACGCCATGACCGCCCGCGGTGCCTTCGTTGCCGTTGCCGTCGTCTTCATTATTGCCCTGGTACTGCAGCGCGAAATTCAGGCCATCGACCAGACCGAAGAAATCCGTGTTGCGGTAAGTCGCCATGCCGTTGCCGCGGCCAACCATATAGTTGTCGCTGTAGGTGTAGGAATCGCCGCCGAACACCGGCAGCATATCGGTCCAGGCTTCGACGTCATAAATGACGCCGTAGTTACGGCCATAGTCAAATGAGCCGTAGTCGCCATATTTCAGACCGGCATACGCCAGTTTGTTATAGGAGGTATTGCTGTCCTCCGGGCTGTTGGCCATGATTTTATAGTTCCACATGCCATAGCCGGTCAGTTCAGCGTTGATTTGGGTTTCGCCTTTGAAACCGAATTCCATATAGGTGCCGTCGCCGTCATCGCCCGGGTTCTCAGAGAAGGTATGGCGTGCGTCGACTTTGCCAAACAGATCCAGTTTATTACCGTCTTTATTATAAATCTCCGCCGCATGGGTGACGCCTGCGAGCAATAATGCGGGTACAACCAGTGCCAGTGCTTTTCTTTTCATTATCAATTTCCTTATCGTCATAAATAATGTAAATGAATGGTATCAATAAATAACAGGCGGGAATCGCTTCCGCGGCACGCATATTAACAGAATGAAAAAACGCCACAAAAGCTATTTTATGGTGCAGCTTACGGACGGTATTTAATTATTCGGGTTGCCTATCTGTGTATTGTAAATATTATTTTTATCTATAAGTTTAGCGTGAAATTATGCGCGGCATGATGAGGCGGTCATGGAGTTAGTAGACGCAAAAGGCGCGCTGCGTCTGGGCTGGGGTGGATATGGCTTCTCATGGTCAGGGGAGTTTTCGAGCCTGACAAATAACATATCGTTTCTCTGTTAATTATTATTTTGATAATTAATTTTAGGAAAAAAGAGCGATGGCTCGTTCAGCTGGCGAGACGGACAAATCCGCCTTCGGTCTTGATGAAAATAAAATACGTCAAACGTGAACCGATAAAAATGGATTTTCCGCAGTGTCATTGAAATAGAATATTCATCGGCTAAATAAAAAAGGCGCGTGTGTCTGGTCGCGTCAGGAAAAACGCGCTTGAGGTTTTACTGCATCGCGTAAAGAACAGATCGCGCAAGTGTGCCTGAAGCATGCTAATTTTGTGATCTGCATTACAAAAGCAAATCTGGTTGACCTGCGCAAAAGGAGTCTCTATGTCGCTAACCCACTGGCAGCAGCGTTTTGAAGACTGGCTGCATCAAAGCTGGAATCAGGATGATAAAGCCCATGATGTCGCGCATTTTCGCCGCGTCTGGAAAACCGCTCAGCAGATCATGACGGGGAGTGAGGCTAACCGTCTGGTGGTGCTGACCGCCTGTTATTTCCACGATATCGTCAATCTCCCGAAAAACCACCCGCAGCGGCACCTGGCCTCGACGCTCGCGGCGCAAGAGACGCTGCACATTCTTGAAACGCATTTTCCCGATTTTCCGCATGAAGACTATGACGCCGTGGCGCATGCCGTGCGTGCGCACAGCTTCAGCGCCGGGATCGCGCCTGGCACGCTGGAGGCGAAGATCGTGCAGGATGCCGACCGGCTGGAATCGCTCGGCGCGATTGGTCTTGCGCGCGTCTTTTATGTCTCTGGCGCGCTTGGCCGCGCGCTCTTTGACAGCGAAGATCCGCTCGCGTGCAACCGGGAACTCGATGACACCGCCTGGGCGCTCGATCACTTCCAGAAAAAGCTCCTTACGCTGCCCGACACCATGCAAACCGAGGCGGGCAGGGCGCTTGCGCGCCACAACGCCGATTTTCTTGTTCACTATATGGCCAAGTTGTGCGCTGAGCTGAAAGGCGATTACTGCGAGCTTGATGAAGAGGTCATGCGCCGCTTTATCCAGGTGACGCCTTAACCGCAGCCCCGCGCGAAAGTGTGTTACTCTGTCAGATATCCGTTCTGTATGGCTAACGCAATGCTCGAAAATCATTCTGTTATTGAGGACGTACTGGCGGGCGCAGAGGGTCACGGCGCCTCTGGGCTGAGCGCACACGCGCTGCTGCAAAAAGTGCAGGAGATTTACGACACCAAAACGCTGGTGGCTATATTAAACGACGTGGGCGACAAACGCTGGAGCCGCGCCAGGCTTAAACGCCAGCAGCTAAACGCCGACGGTGCGCGCCTGAGTGCGGGCGAGTATCGCCGCCTCGTGGCGCTGCTCCCGACACCGCCGCGCCATCATCCGCACTACGCCTTTCGCTTTATCGATCTTTTCGCCGGTATCGGCGGTATCCGCAGCGGGTTTGAAGCCGCGGGCGGCCAGTGCGTGTTTACCAGCGAGTGGAACAAACACGCGGTGCGCACCTATAAAGCCAACTGGTATTGCGACCCGCAGCAGCATCAGTTCAATGAGGATATCCGCGACGTCACGTTAAGCCACCAGCCTGATGTGAGCGATGAGGCCGCCGCCGAGCATATTCGCGCCAGCATTCCTCAGCATGACGTATTGCTGGCAGGCTTTCCGTGTCAGCCATTTTCGCTGGCCGGCGTGTCGAAGAAAAACGCGCTGGGCCGCGCGCACGGTTTTGCCTGCGAAACCCAGGGCACGCTCTTTTTCGATGTGGTGCGCATTATTGCCGCCCGCCAGCCCGCTATTTTTGTGCTGGAAAACGTCAAAAATCTCAAAAGCCACGATAAAGGCAACACGTTTCGCATCATCATGCAGACGCTGGATGAACTGGGTTATGAAGTGGCCGATGCCAGAGAAATGGGCCCGGACGATCCGAAAATCATTGATGGCAAACATTTCCTGCCGCAGCACCGCGAGCGTATCGTGCTGGTCGGTTTTCGTCGCGATCTGCAACTGCACGAGGGTTTTACGCTGCGCGCGCTGCCGGAATTTTATCCGGCGCGTCGTCCGGCGTTCGGTGAACTGCTCGACCCGACAGTGGATGCCCGCTATGTGCTAACCCCGACGCTCTGGAAATACCTCTACCGCTACGCCCAGAAACATCAGGCGAAGGGCAACGGGTTCGGCTACGGGCTGGTCGACCCGCAAAACCCCGCCAGCGTGGCGCGTACGCTCTCGGCGCGTTACTACAAAGACGGCGCGGAGATTTTAATCGACCGCGGCTGGGATAAAGCGCGAGGTGAGCAAGACTTTGATGATGCGACCAACCAGCAGCGTCGTCCGCGCCGCCTGACGCCACGCGAATGCGCGCGCCTGATGGGCTTTGAGGCGCCACAGGGCCATGCGTTCCGTATCCCGGTTTCCGATACCCAGGCGTACCGGCAGTTCGGCAATTCGGTCGTCGTTCCCGCTTTTGCGGCGGTCGCACAGCTATTGCGTCCGCGCATTGATGCAGCGGTGCGCCTGCGCCTGGAGACATCAGATGGCGGACGTACATAGTAAAGCCATCCGCAGTAAAAACATGCGCGCTATCGGCACCCGCGATACCGCCATTGAAAAGCGGCTCGCCGCGCTGTTGACCGAGCGCGGCTTTACCTTTCGCGTACAGGATGCCGCACTCGCAGGACGTCCTGATTTCGTGCTCGATGATTACCGCTGCGTTATCTTCACGCACGGCTGTTTCTGGCATCACCACAACTGTTATCTCTTTAAAGTGCCTGCCACGCGCACTGACTTCTGGCTCGATAAAATCGGCAAAAACGTGGCGCGCGATAAGCGCGACGTCGCGACGCTGCGCGCAGAAGGCTGGCGCGTGTTGCTGGTCTGGGAATGTGCATTGCGCGGGCGCGAGAAGCTCTCTGATGCGGCGCTTGCCGAGCGGCTGGAGGAGTGGATTTGCAGTGGCGGGGCGTATGCGCAGATAGATATCCAGGGCATTCATGCCCTGGATGACGAGCGGCCTGCGCCGCCCGCCGGTTAGGCGCTATTTCTCAATCGGGCAGGGCGTCACGACAGGCTTTGCCGGCAGCAGATATTTACCGAGCGTTACCAGCAGAACCGCGACAATAATCACGCCAAGCGCAACCCATTCGATGGAGGAGAGACTCTCGCCGCCAAACCCGGTGCCGAGCAACACCGCGACCACCGGGTTGACATAGGCATAGCTGGTGGCGACGGCAGGCGAGACGTTACGGATGAGATACATATAGGCATTAATCGCGATAACCGAGCCAAACAGCGTAAGGTAGCCGACCGCCAGGAAGCCAGACAGATCGGGCATTGCGGTTAGCGTCTCGCCGGTCAGCCTCGAGGCGACGATCAGCACCAGACCCGCCGCCAGCATCTCAATCGCGCCCGCCATCATGCCGGTAGGCAGTTCAATACGCGAGCCGTATACCGAGCCAAATGCCCAGCTTAACGAACCAATCAGAATCAGCAGTGCGCCCCACGGATTGCCGTTGAGGTTACCGCCGCTGTTGAGCAGCACGATGCCCGCAAGGCCGATGGCAACACCCAGCCATTCAAGCTTGCGGGTCTGAATACCAAACACGCGGCTGAAAACAAGGGCGAAAAGCGGAACGGTCGCCACCATGACGGCGGCGATGCCGGACGGCACATGCTGATGTTCAGCGACCGTGACGAAACCGTTGCCCACCGCCAGCAGCAGAACGCCTATCAGCGCCGCGTTTAGCATTGGACGCCGCGCTGGAAGCTTATGACCGGTCAGCAGCAGGAAACAGAGCAGGAGCACGCCTGCACAGAGAAAACGCACGCCCGCCATCATAAACGGCGGCCAGCTCTTCACGCCGACAGCAATGGCAAAATAGGTGGAACCCCAGATGATATACAGCGCAAACAGCGCGCCCAACAGCGGTAAAACACGACCGAAACGCATACTCCCTCACCACGCAAAATAAAGAACGCTTATAGTGAACGCTAAAATTATTGCGCAGGCGAGGTTTTTAATTGTTTCACTTAAGTTAATTTTGCGTTGACAGAAGGTGGTAGTTTCAGGGCCCAGGCTTTTGCTCCATACTTACCACTCCAGAATCACAACACGAAGGAATGAAATTTTGGCCGGAAGTAGTTTATTAACGCTGCTGGATGATATCGCCACGCTGCTGGACGATGTCTCAATGATGGGAAAAGTGGCAGCAAAGAAGACCGCAGGGGTGCTGGGCGACGATCTCTCCCTTAACGCGCAGCAGGTCACCGGCGTGCGCGCCAATCGCGAGCTGCCGGTCGTCTGGGCGGTTGCGAAAGGTTCGCTGCTCAATAAACTGATTCTGGTGCCGCTGGCGCTTATCATCAGCGCCTTCGCGCCCTGGGGAATTACGCCGCTGTTGATGGTTGGCGGCGCATTTTTGTGTTTTGAAGGCGTGGAGAAAGTGCTGCACAGCCTGCATGCGCGCAAACATAAAGAAACCCCGGAGCAGCGCCAGCAACGTCTCGACGCTATCGCAAAACAGGACCCGAAAGTCTACGAGCGGGACAAAGTCAAAGGCGCGGTGCGTACTGACTTTATCCTCTCGGCTGAGATTGTCGCCATTACGCTTGGCATCGTGGCAGAAGAGCCGCTGTTAAGCCAGGTGCTGGTGCTAAGCGGTATCGCTATTCTGGTGACGTTTGGTGTCTACGGCATTGTCGGCGTTATCGTGAAGCTTGACGACATGGGCTACTGGCTTGCCGAGAAGCGTTCGGCTATCGCCCGAGGTGTGGGGAAAGGGTTGCTGGTCGCCGCGCCGTGGCTGATGAAAGCGCTGACTATCCTCGGGACCATTGCCATGTTCCTCGTGGGCGGCGGCATTGTGGTGCATGGCGTTACGCCGCTTCATCACGCTATCGAACACTGGGCGCAGGGTCTCGGCGGCATTGGCGCGGCGGTGATGCCAACCGTACTGAATATGGTGCTGGGCTTTATCATCGGGGCCGTGGTGCTGGGCGTGGTCACGCTTATCGGGCGACTGCGTGGTAAAGCTGCCCACTGAGAATATTCCTGTTTTACAGGACATGGCAGGCGAAGCTCGCGCGCGTTGACTATCTTCTGGATGTTTTCACACTGATAAAGGAGGCAGTTATGGTCTTTTTGGTCAGCGATGAAGTTCAGCGCAAAAACAGCGGTCAGCGCATGGTCGTTACCGGTTATTCCAGTGGCATGGTCGAGTGCCGCTGGTATGACGGTTATGGCGTGCAACGGGAGGCGTTTCGTGAAGATGAATTGCTTCCCGGTGAAAGACAGCCTCGCGAAGCGCGTCGTTGAAATAACGCCCGGCCTTAGCGCCGGGCGTTTTCATTCCCCTCCCTTTCTGCAAAAGATCAACGACATCCTTTCGCTTTCCAGGCGACAATACCTAAAAATACGGCCACACTTTTAATATCCGCGCCGCCTGGTATTATCTGAGCCGCCTGACCTTCACCATGCCTCATTGAGTCGAGCCTTTATCAGTACAGGGAGTCTGACGTGCCTGACAAGATCCTCATCAGCCGCTGGCGCACAAAACATCCCATACGGGTCGTCAACCTCTGCTTTTGCGCCGTGTTTATCTTCTCCACACTACTGACCTGGCGTGAGGGCGTCATTCTGCAGGAGGCGTTTATCTCCTCCCAGCGTAACCAGCTCGATACCATCGCGACCGCGATGGACCGTAACCTGCAATACAGCGTAGATAAACTGCTGTTTTACCGCGCAGGTATGCGCTATGCCATGCATAACCTGTTAGCCGGGCCGGAAACCGATAACGCGATAGCCGCTTTCCAGGCCAACCGCGCAAAATCGGCGTGGTCGCTGCCGACAGAGCGCGATCTCGCGCTGCCGATTAAGGGCGTGTCAGATAAGTTTATCGCCCAGAGTACGCTGCTTGAACGCGACGAAGCGCGCTTACCTAACGAACTGAATGCAACACTGGCGCTCGGGCATATGCTGAGCATCGCCGACAGCCGCGGTGAGCGCCCGGAAATGCGCACCTTTTACGTCTCCCGCGCCGGCTTTTATCTCACCAGCCTGCCGTTTTTTGGCAATGAAAGCGTCCCGGAGCAATATTATCAGCAGGTCAGCAGCCGCTGGTTTCTGAGTCAGTCCTTACGCAATAACCCGGCGCGTGGCGTGCGCTGGCTGCACGGTGCCGATCTGAGCATGCCTTCAGGGCAGCGCGTCACCGCCAGCATTCCGCTTGATGATGAGGGGCGCTGGTTTGGGGTGCTGGCCATGGATTTCCCTATCCGCGCGATGCGTGACTTCCTGAAAAATGCACTCAGCAATGACGATGCGGGCGGTGAAATCCTGCTGTTTGATCGCCAGTTAAGCCTGATTGCCACGACGTCGTCCGGCATCGATCCTGCGCTGCGGTTTAGCGCGCAGGATAAAGCAATACTGTCGCGCCAGATGGAGCGTGGAAACGCCGGCGACGCGCGCATGGACACGCGCTTTATCGCCTGGGCGAAGCTGGACTATTTCGATGGTGTTCTGGTGAAAGTCACGACATTTTCCCAGAGCGCGGAGGGCAAATTTGGCAAAGTCGCGATGGTGCTTGGCCTGCTGTGGTTGCTTTTCACCGCCATGCTGTTTATCTCCTGGCGCGTGATTGTCGGCATGGTGCGCAATATGCTGACCATGCAGCGCTCGCTAAAGTGGCGCGCCTGGTATGACACGCTCACCCGGCTTTTTAACCGCGGCGCATTCTTTGAACGCGCGCGTCTTGCCGCAAAAGCGTGCAATGAACAGCAACAGCCGTTCTCCGTTATTCAGCTCGATCTCGATCATTTCAAAAGCATCAATGACCGCTTCGGTCATCAGGCGGGAGACAAAGTCCTGACGTGGGCGGCAGGCATGTTGAGCCGCACGCTACGTTCAGACGACGTGGCCGGACGCGTGGGCGGCGAAGAGTTTTGCATCATCTTGCCAGGTACCGCCTCTGAGGACGCGCGCCAGGTGGCTGAGCGTATCCGCCAGCGGATCAACAGTCAGGAGATCCTGGTGCGCCCCGACACGACCATTCGCATCAGCGTGTCGGTCGGCGTCAGCGAAGCGCAGCGCGATGGCGATTACGATTTCGAGCATCTGCAGTCGATAGCCGACCACCGGCTCTATCTCGCGAAGCAGGGCGGGCGCAACCAGGTGTGTCATGAAGGGTAGGGGCTACACCTTACCCAAAAAGTGATCGAGTCCTTCACTGAAACCCGCCGGTCCGCTTGCGTGTGTGCGATAGACGCGCTGCGGATCGTCGTTTTTAAGCATAACGCCCTGACGGCTCAGGCCTTTAACCACCACCGCGAAATCCACATTGTCCAGCAGCGAGGCGTCGTCCGGCCCGTCGCCCAGGCCAAGCGTGGTGCGCAGCTTGCCTTCCCGCTTACGGTATTGCTCTTTAAGCCAGTTCGCCGCCTGGCCTTTGCCGCCGCGTACGTCCAATACGTGCCAGAAACGCCCGCCTTCGATTAACATTAAACCCAGCGCCTCAAGGCTTGCGCTAAAGCGCGCCAGATTCTCATCGCTGTCGCGCCAGATAACGGTTTCGGAGGCTTCGAGTAGGGTGGCCATCGCCGCCAGTTTCGGGCTAAGTCCCGTCCACTCGGCAATCGTCTTTTCATCGACATCGCTAAAACAAAAGAGCTTATAGCCCTGCTCGTGACGCAGCCGGTTGATAATCTCCAGGATCTCATCATGCGGCATGCCGTTGAGCAGGCGAGGGAAGTCGGGATTATCCTGCCAGGTGGCATCAAGCTGAACGATAGCCCCGTTCTCAGCGATAAACGGTTGTCCTTCCAGCCCCAGCGCCGCCTGTAAGGCGATGATCTCTGCCGCCGTTTTGCTGCTGGAGAGGATAACCGGCACATCATGTTCGATTAAGCGTTCAAGCCACGCCTGAGCAGGCGTCCATTCGTGCGTGTTCGGGTCAAGTAGCGTGCCGTCGAGGTCGGTGATGACCAGCAAATCGTCATTCAGATGTGCCATATCGGCTCCTTTTTTGTGCGCCATCGATCCCACCGCAGTCCAGGAATAATCTCAATTCATCAGCCTCGTTTGCAGGGGGATTTCGGGATCGTTTCCATGAGAGGCGCGCAGTTATTGGCTCGCAGTGAATATATCCGTGAATAATATTAGCAGCGTATTATTCACGAAAAGAATATATCCTTGTACTGCAATTTTTTTGCGGTATGTTGTTCATCGACATCAGTTTCCCTGGTGTAACGAATTTTAAGTGCTTCTTGCTTTCGCAAGCTTATCCCGGCTCCCCAGGCCGGGATATTTTTATGTTCAGTGGTTCACCTCGCTTGGCCCCGCATCGCGGATATCGAGTTCAAACTCCTCGCCCAGTTCACGACACGCCTCTGGCTTGCGCGTATCCGCCGCCGTCGGGGAGACGGGGTCTGGTATAGACTGCTCGTGTTCACTGATGACCTCGATGGCGCCAAGCAGGGCGTCAATATCCGCCTGCGGCGCATCGGGCGTTGGGTTTTCCGGTTTCATGGCATTCACCTCTGGCTTCCCCTCGCTCTAAGTATAGTCACCCGCAGGCGTGTAACCACGTTGGGCGGTGCCAGCAAAGCGGATTTGTTCTACACTGGCTCAATAGTGATAAGAGGAGCAGTTATGAACGTTAACGACAGAGTTACCGTTAAGACGGATGGCGGGCCACGCCGCCCCGGTGTGGTGCTGGCTGTTGAGCCATTTAATGAGGGCACCATGTACCTGGTTTCACTGGAAGAGTATCCGCTGGGGATATGGTTCTTTAATGAAAAAGATCATCCTGACGGGGTATTTGTTGAAAAAGTAGAATAACGCGTCATACATCTTGCTTATTATCACGCCGCCCCGGTAATACAGGGCGGCGTCATTTTTTGGCGCATCGTTCATCCTCGCTTGCGCGATGCGATGAAAAATGACTGTGTCGTTCCGGTTAATTCAGAACGAAGGGCGTAGGGTACAGAGTAACAATTAACGTGCTGCGTTAGCGCATATTCACAAATATGCCGTTGGTGACATTATCGGTCAACCGCACGACATGATAGATCACTTGCTTATTATGGGTCTTGATTTTACGTTTAATATTACCCTTGTGTGACGAAACTGTTTTGGCCTTAATATTCATCTGATCGGAAATCTGAATCGTATCCTGGCCCGACATCCACATTCTGAGCATACTTGATTCAGTGCGGCTTAACGAAAGTGTAGGCAAACTAATTTTACCGATGCACTGAATATCTTTGGTTAAATAATCCCCCAGAATGGCATCCAGCGACTCTGGTTTAATCGATTTAGAGCTAATTAACAGATTCTTACGCACCCGCAAATATTCATCAAAGTGAATATTGGCAATCGCCATAAAAACGATAAATAACGTACCGGGATGCTGATTAATGATGTGCTTTATATGCTGACTGCTCTGCGGATCGTGAATAAAACAGTCTTCATTAATAAACACCACATGGGGCTTGCGTACCTGACAGGCTTGTTCCAGATTTGAAACGCTATCAGCATGATATATCTGTCTTTTTCGCACTCCTCTCGATGATAAATAATCGGTTAGACCGAGCCTGGTATAGCTGCAGAGATCCATAATAATCGTTGACATAGCCTACCCTCACTAAACGCGTTATCCGTTAAAGCACAACGATTGCTCCACCAGCCTGAGAACGACCGCCGTTCTGCTAAGACCAGCAATTACGGGATAAGAAAGCGTAAAACGGCGTATCGCAGACCGATAGCGTGAATCGTATCAGCCGGATATCTAAGTCCTTCAGGCGACCCCAACTATCCCGTAAAGTTACGTATAATTTGCCAGGAAAGTTCTTAAAGTAAAGAGGCGATCCGGTTATGTGAGAGGCGTAAAATCATTAATTCCGCCTGGGATGTATGGTCAGCCGGAGAATATATTTTCCATATTAGGAATTTCCTTAGGATGACCATTAAGAGGGAAGGGTTAACCTTTGGCTGGAATTTCGCTAACGATATCAGTCAACAAGTGAAATATTTCTGCGAATAAATGTTCACAGAACGGTGCTATTAAGGGCATTAACGCAGCCATTACAATCATCCCGATGCTGAGGGTCAGCGGGAAGCCTATCGCGAAGACGGTTAACTGCGGTGCCATACGGTTTAACAGGCCAAGCGCCAGGTTTAACGACAGCAGCAGCGTAATCAGCGGCAGCGCCAGCATCACGCCGTTGACAAAAATCAGACTGGCGGCGCGCGTCAGCGCCATAAACACATTGCTGTTGATAGCCTCGCCGCTAATCGGCAGCGTATGAAACGTATCGGCAAGAATGGAGATAAGCCACAGGTGACCATTGAGCGTCAGGAACAGCAGCATCGCCAGCATATCGATAAAACGTGCCAGTACCGGCATGTTCAGGCGGCTGCCCGGATCGAAGAAGGTCGCGAACGACAGCCCCATTTGCAAGCCGATAAGCTCGCCTGCGGTACGTATCGCCGCGAACGCGAACTGCATGGTAAAGCCGACGGCGATGCCGATAAGAATTTGCTGCAAGCCCAGCCACAGGCCTTCGAGCGAGAAAATCGGCACGTTGCTGCCAGGAATATTGGGCGCGAGCGCGATAGTAATCAGCAGCGCAAGACCAATCTTGACGCGAATGCTGATTGACCGCTCGCTCAGAATCGGTGCGGTGCTGATAAGCGCCAGCACGCGCAGCAACGGCCAGAAGTAGAGAGTCAGCCAGTGGAGCCACTGGTCGCTTGTAAATTGCAGCATGTGTTCGGCCGTCAGCCGATGATATACGGCAGGTTGGAGAACAGGGTGCGCATATAATCGAGCAGCAGATTCAACATCCACGGGCCTGCCGCCACGATAACCACAAACACCGCCAGAATTTTAGGAATGAACGACAGCGTCATTTCGTTAATCTGGGTAGCCGCCTGGAGAATACTGATAAACAGGCCTGTTACCAGCGCCACCAGCAGCAGGGGCGCGGCGAGCGCGAGCGCAACTTTCATGGCTTCCGTGCCCATCATCATGACCGATTCTGGCGTCATCATGTACCTCGTTAACTGTAAAAGCTTTGGGCAAGGGAACCGACAAGCAACTGCCAGCCATCTACCAGCACAAACAGCATCAGCTTGAAGGGCAGGGCGATAGACGCAGGCGGTACCATCATCATACCGAGCGCCATCAGCACGCTCGCCACAACCAGATCGATTATCAGGAAGGGGATAAACACGGTAAAGCCAATCTGGAACGCCGTTTTCAGCTCGCTCGTAACATAAGCCGGCAGCAGAATGCGCATGGGTACGGCTTCCGGTCCCTGAATCGGCTGCGTATTGGCAAGTTTCGCAAACAGTGCGAGATCCGCTTCACGGGTCTGGCGCAGCATAAATTCGCGCAGCGGTTGCGAGCCGCGATCGAGCGCCACTTCCATTGAAATTTTGTTTTCGCTGAAGGGCTGATAGGCGTCGGAATAAATCTTATCGATAACCGGCGACATAATAAAAAAGGTCAGGAACAGCGCGAGGCCCAGCAGCACCTGGTTTGGCGGCGCAGACGGCGTACCCAGCGCGTTACGAAGCAGGCCGAACACGATAATGATGCGCGTGAAGCTTGTCATCATTAACAGAATGGCGGGCAGGAACGTCAGCGAGGTGATAAATACCAGCGTCTGTACCGGCAGCGACCAGCTCTGACCGCCGCCGGAAACCGGCTGGCTGACGAGACCCGGCAGTTGTGCCATCGCCGGCGCGGCCATCAGGCCGAGCGCGAGGAAAGAAAGACTCAACCAACGACGCATTACTTTCTCCCGCTACGCTTAAGCAGATTCTTCATCAGGTTCTGGAACTCACCGCCGGGCACGGCTTCCGACTCTGGCGTTTGCGGCGCCGGCGGCAGGGTGTGCAGCGGGGTAATCGACGTGGCGGTAACGCCCAGCACCAGGCGGGCATCTTCCACTTCGACGATCACAATCTTCTCACGAGCCCCAAGGCTCAGGCTGCTGTTGAGCTTCAGACCACGCATCCCGGCGGATTTTGGCGCGAAGCCAAAACGCTTTGCCATCCAGGCAAACAGCAGAATAAAAATGATAATCAGCGTCAGCGCGCCGCTTACCTGGATTAAGGATGAGCCGGCGTCAGGCATTGCCGGCTGTTGTACTGTGGTCTGATTTTTCATTTAACGACTCAGGCGACGCATACGTTCTGACGGGGTGATGATGTCGGTGATACGCACGCCGTATTTATCGGCCACGACCACAACCTCACCCTGTGCAATCAGGTAACCGTTAATCAGGATATCCAGCGGCTCGCCGGCGAGACCATCCAGCGCGACCACGGAACCCTGCGTCAGACGCAGCAATTCTTTAATGGTCATGCGGGTGCGGCCCAGCTCCACGGTGAGTTTCACCGGGATATCCATAATCAGGTTGATGTCCTGCAATGCGCCGATCATGTCGCCGCCTTCCAGCGAACGGAACACGCTGTCTGCGGAAGGACTTTTACCTGCGGTTTTCTGCTCACTCAGTGCATCGGCCCACAGATCGTCAGCGTCGTCACCGGTGCTTTTTTGTTCTTTCAGTGCATCAGCCCACAGATCGTCCATTTCACCTGCGTTTTCATCGGACGGTTTGTTAATGTCACTCATTGGGCTGTTCCTCATTCAGCGAATTCAAAATTGGGTTGATCAAATGTTCAACGCGCAAGGCATATTGTCCGCTCACGGTGCCGTACTGGCTGGTGAGAACCGGCACGCCATCCACGTGCACCAGAATGCGATCCGGCTTCTCGATGGGCAGCACGTCGCCTGGCTTCAGCTTCAGAATCTTCGACAGTCGCAGCGGGATCTCAGCGAAGTTGGCAATCAACTCCAGCTCCGAGTGCTGTACCTGGCGTACCAGGTTGTCGCGCCAGTGCTGGTCTTCCTGACGGGAGTTTTCCAGCGGCGGGTTGACGAGCATTTCGCGCAGCGGCTCAATCATGCTGAACGGCAGGCAAATATTAAACTCGCCGGTCAGGTTACCAATCTCGACGTGAAACGGGGTGTTAACCACGATATCGTTCGGCGAGGTGGTGATGTTGGTGAATTTCACCTGCATCTCTGAACGCACATATTCCACGTCCAGCGGGTTAATCGCTTTCCACGCGTCGCTGTAGGCCTCAAGCGCCAGCTTGAGCATACGGTTAATGACGCGCTGTTCAGTGTGGGTGAATTCACGGCCTTCCACTTTCGTGGGAAAGCGGCCATCACCGCCGAACAAGTTGTCCACTGCGATAAACACAAGGCTTGGTGAGAACACAAACAGCCCGGTGCCGCGCAACGGCTTTAAATGAATCAGGTTAAGGTTGGTCGGCACCGGCAGGTTACGGGCAAACTCGTGGTACGGCTGAATACGAATGGCCCCCACGGTAATGTCCGGGCTGCGGCGCAGCAGGTTGAACAACCCCATACGGAACTGACGCGCAAAGCGTTCGTTGATAATTTCCAGCGCCTGGAGGCGCTCGCGCACCACGCGACGCTGGGTATTGGGATCGTAGGGGCGAATGTCGCCATCGCCCGCCGACGCTTGCTGTTCCGCGCCCTGCTCGCTGTCGCCGTTTAACAGCGCATCGATTTCGGCTTGAGAAAGAATGCTGTCGCCCATGGCTTTACCGCAGAATAAAGGCAGTGTAGAGGACGTCAGTCACTACCTGCTTCGGTTGTCCTGCCACCAGCGGCGCGGAAAGCGTTTGTTTAATCGCTTCCACCAGCTTCTGTTTGCCTTCATCTGTCGCCAGTTGAGAGGCGTCCTGACGAGAGAAGAGCAGCAGCAGACGGCTGCGCACTTCCGGCAGATAGTCGCTCAGACGCTGACGGGTTGCGTCGTCCTTCAGGCGCAGCGTAATGCCGACATACAGCACGCGGTCGGCATCACCCAGATTCACGGTGAAGGTGTCGAGGGCGAAAAATACCGGCGCCGGCGGCGGTTCTGGCGCTGCTTTAGCCTCGGACGGGCCGTGCTGCTGCATACGCCAGTAGCTGTAACCAGCCGTCGCACAGGCCGCGAGAGTTATAAGGACCAGTAACGGGATCCAGATGGAACGTTTACGGCCTTTACCTTTGGTGATTGCGCTGTCAGTCATCAGACTCGGGTTTCCTGTATCAGTACTGCGATAGAGTGATTATCCCGTCTCTGCGCGCAGTCAAAGCCTGGAAAAAACGGGAATAATCACGTTACCTCTGGCGTTAGGCAAAGATATCGACCGCGCCATTGCCGCGAGCGGCTGCCTGAAGGCTTGCTGGAGCGACAATCGCATCCTCTTCGCCACCAGAACCAAAACCGCTGCCAGAACGGGAAGAAGCAGACTGCTGCGGGTTGTTTTGCTGCTGCTGACCGTTAAAGTTTTCGCTGCTGATGCTGCTCTGGCCCAGCTGAATGCCGCTTTCAGCAAGCTGTGCGCGCAGCGTCGGCAGTGCCGCTTCCAGCGCCGCACGAACATGGCTGTGTGGAGACACCATCTGCACTTGCGCCATATTGTCATCAATCTTGAGGCTAATCTGCACCGCGCCCAGTTCTTCCGGGTGCAGACGCAGCTCGGCGCTCTGCTGACCATTGCGGGTGAACAGCGTAATGTGCTGGCTCACCGAGTTCTGCCAGTCAGGGGAGCCAAACGGCGCCGTGACTTGCGGCGTCGGCATCGTCATGACCGGCGCGCTGTTCTGCTGACTCAGCGCTGATGGCGTCATCGTCTGGGCGTGCAGGTTCAGGTTATGCGCTAATTGTGTGCTGCTGACATCTGCGGC
This sequence comes from Cronobacter condimenti 1330, assembly GCF_001277255.1. Lineage (NCBI taxonomy): Bacteria > Pseudomonadati > Pseudomonadota > Gammaproteobacteria > Enterobacterales > Enterobacteriaceae > Cronobacter > Cronobacter condimenti. The sequence continues at coordinate 2,666,252 of NZ_CP012264.1, read as the reverse complement.
GGTTTTATCAAGCGCCGCGGTGGGGGCGACGACATCCGCTGGCGCCTGTGCGGTGACCGGGGCGTTACCTGCCGCCGCGGTCAGAGGCGTGGCGGCGTCATCAGCTTTGGCGCTGGTTTTGGCATCACTTTTGGCAAAGCCCGTTCCCTGCAGCAGGCTGTTCGCCGGATTAACACCGTTAGCACCCAGCGCCGCAATGCCCTGCGTCTGCGCCGTCGTGACAGGCGTCGCGTTCGGCTGTTGAGCATTTGGCAGCATCGCGAAGAGGGCGCTAAAGGCCGCCATATCTTCGTCGCTCAGTTTTTTGTCATCGTCAAGACCCGCAGTTTTCAGCGACTGTCCTGCTTTAACGTCGGTTTGCGTCGCGACCTTGCCGGTGGCAAGCGTCAGATCAACAGACGTAATGTCGCCGTTCGTCAGTTGATCAAGCAGACGCGCCAGATCGCCCGGGCCGCCCGGCTGTGTCGCCGTTGCGTCCTGAAGCGCTTTGCCGGTCAGTGCCTCTTTGCCTGCGCCCTGTAACTGCGCAAGCGTCAGCGTTTTACCATCCGCAAGCGTCAGCTCGCCCTGGAAATGCTGACCTAAGAGCGCCAGGAAATCCTGCGCCGCGTCGCCGCCTTTCGCGTCAACGCCTTTGAGACCTGTGCCGCCGGCCGTCGGGTCGACGTCATTGGTCAGCACAACATTGGGCAACGTAATCATTCGCCTTTCCTCATTGATGCCCGCTGGGCAAATTCATCCATTCTTTTTTGATCAAGCCGGTTTTCCGCCAGCAGCGCCGCGCTGGCCTGCCGGTCCTGGAGTGTCTCCCAGGCCTGAAGACGCTGCTTTTTCTCTTTCCAGAACGAGAGCGCCTGATCGACTTTAGTATTCCACTGCGTAAGCTGAAGGCGATGTTGATCAATCGCTTTCTCCAGCGTCTGGATAAACTGCTGATAGTTCACCCATCGGTTACTGGCAATCCCCTGCGTCATGGTGTCATTCAGGTTATTGCGATATTCCTGCTGATAGTTCATCAGCATCGACAGCTGTTCTTGCGCCTGTTGACAACCACGACGCATTTCGCCAAGCCGCAACGCGGCATCGTCGACTTCTTTCTCAGCCATATCTTTAAGCGTGTTCAGCGCGCCATTCTGTTTCATGGCTACCTCCCTCATACCTCATCAAACTGACGGGAAGATAAGTTCCAGTGCCTGCAACGCATCCTCTACACCGGAACGTTCGTAAATACCCTGCTGCAGAAACGCTTCCAGTTGCGGCCACAGCGTAATGGCGCGATCCAACATGGGATCGCTGCCTTTGGCATAAGCGCCAACGCTCACCAAATCACGGTTGCGCTGGAAGCTTGAAAGCAGCTGTTTGAAGGTCCGCACGCGCGCATAGTGTTGCTCGCTAATGATGGAGGTCATTACGCGGCTGATGGACGCTTCAATATCAATAGCCGGATAGTGACCGGCTTCCGCGAGGCGGCGCGACAGCACAATGTGGCCGTCGAGAATGGCGCGGGCGGAGTCGGCGATCGGGTCTTGCTGATCATCGCCTTCGGTCAGTACGGTATAAAATGCGGTAATCGAGCCACCGCCGGTGATGCCGTTACCGGCGCGTTCAACCAGCGCAGGCAGTTTGGCGAACACGGAAGGCGGATAGCCTTTAGTCGCAGGCGGCTCGCCGATAGCGAGCGCGATTTCACGCTGCGCCATCGCATAACGGGTCAGTGAATCCATGATAAGCAGCACGTGCTGACCACGGTCGCGAAAATCTTCAGCGATGCGGGTCGCGTAAGCGGCACCCTGCATACGTAATAAAGGAGAAACATCCGCAGGGGCGGCGATAACCACCGAGCGGGCGCGCCCTTCGGCACCCAAAATGTTCTCGATAAAGTCTTTTACTTCACGACCACGCTCACCGATAAGTCCCACCACGATGACATCCGCCTGGGTGTAGCGCGCCATCATGCCAAGCAGGACTGATTTACCGACGCCGGAGCCGGCAAAGAGGCCCATACGCTGACCACGACCTACCGTCAGCAGGGCGTTAATCGGGCGCACGCCTACGTCCAGTACATCTTCGATTGGGGTACGTTGCAGCGGGTTAAACGGCGGCGTCATCAGCGCGCCGGTCGTTTCGGTGTCAGGGGAGGGCAGGCCGTCGAGCGGTTTGCCTGCGCCGTCAAGAACACGGCCAAGCAGTTGCGGGCCGAGCGGCAGTTGTTTGCTGCTCTGTAACCCTTCGCCGTGCGCCGCGCGGGCATAGACGCGCGCGCCCGGCAGAATGCCTTCTACTTCTTCAAGCGGCATCAGGAAAAGTTTCTGGCCGTTAAAGCCAACCACTTCGCTTTCGACTTCCTGAAGCTGTGTGCCTTCCTGACGCTCAATAATGCAGGTCGCGCCGAGCGGCAGTTGCAGACCAGTCGCCTCCAGCACCAGACCAGTGGCGCGGGTCAGGCGGCCATAGCGGCGCACCGACGGCAGTTGCGCCATTTTGGTCTCGAAGTTATCGAGCGTATTAAGCCAGCGGGTGAGACGGGCGGTCATTACACCACTCCTGGTGCGGCAAGGCGGCACAGTTCCTGCCAGCGCGTCGCCACGCTGGCGTCAAGATCGCCTTCATCGGCGGAAACTTTGCAACCGCCCGGATGCAGCGTCGGGTCGCCACGCAGGCGCCAGCCGTGCAGGCTTAATGTTGCGCCCAGCATCTCTTCGACGCGCTGTAAATCATCCGGGTGGACGCGCAGCTGCGGTTTACCGCTAAACAGCGGCTCCTGTTGCAGCAGCGTCTGGATCTGCTTGATCAGGTGATTGTTATCGACCTGAACATGGCCGATGACCTGACGTGCCGCTTCCAGCGCCATCTGCATGAGGCGGGAGGCGATCACGCTGTCAAGCGCGTCCAGCGTGTACTGGAACTCACTCACCAGCTGCTGCATACGGGCGTGAATCGGCCCTTGCTGGGCGCGCGCTTCCGCGAGCCCCTGTTCGAGACCTTTCGCATAGCCTTCCTGGCGGCCCTGTTCGAAGCCCTGCTGACGTCCTTCGGCGAGCCCGGCGTTATAGCCTTGCTCATGCGCCTGGGTTTGCATCATCACCAGCGCCTGCTGCTGTTGCTGCAGGCGTAATTGATCTTCGTCGACTTCTTCGTCTTCGCCGCTGACCGTCTCATCGAATGCCTTAAATTCCGGCATCACAGGAGGGGCAAGGTCATCGGGCATCCAGCGCTGCCAGGGAAGCTTACTAGACATAGGTATCCTCGCCGCTGCCAATTACCATCTCGCCGGTTTCCGCCAGACGACGGACCACGAGCAGGATAGCTTTCTGTTCGTTTTCCACCTGAGACAGACGCACCGGACCGCGGTTGGCCAGGTCGTCGCGCAGGATATCTGCCGCACGCTGCGACATGTTGCGCAGGAATTTCTCGCGCAGTGGCTGCTCGGCGCCTTTGAGAGCGATAAGCAGAGATTCGGACTCCACTTCCTGCAGCAGGCGCTGGATGGAGCGGTCGTCGACTTCCACCAGGTTTTCGAACAGGAACATTTCGTCGATGATTTTCTGCGCCAAATCGCCGTCGAACTCGCGTACTGCGGTAATAACGGCTTCTTCCTGCTGGGTTTTCATCAGGTTGATAATTTCTGCCGCCGTTCTCACGCCGCCCATTTTGCTGCGCTTGAGGTTCTGGCCGTCGAGCAGGTTGTTCAGTACTTCGGTCAGTTCCGCCAGCGCTGCCGGCTGGACGCCGCCGAAGGTGGCGATACGCAGCATCACGTCGTGACGCAGACGCTCGTCGAACAGCGCCAGGATATCCGCCGCCTGTGCACGTTTGAGGTGAACCAGGATGGTGGCGATAATCTGCGGGTGCTCGTCGCGAATAAGGTCGGCGGCGCTCTGCGGCTCCATAAAGTTGAGCGTTTCCATACCCGAAGTGGTCTCTTTGGAGTCGAGAATATCTTCGAGCAGGCTGGAGGCGCGTTCTTCGCCCAGCGCTTTGACCAGCACCGAACGCAGGTAATCGTTGGTGTTGATGCTGAGCGCGGCAAACTGTTCTGCTTCCTGTTCAAACTCCGCCAGCACGTCAGTAAGCTGTTTGTTCGAAATCTGACGCACGCTTGCCATCGCGGCGCTGAGGTGTTGGACCTCGCGAGGCGAGAGGTGTTTGAACACCTCCGCCGCGCGATCTTCCCCGATGGTCATCAGCAGAATGGCGCTTTTATCGGTGCCAGACAGACCGGTCGTATTAGCGTTGGAATTAGCGTTACTCATAGCTCGTTACTCATCCACTGGCGGATGACCAGCGCGACCACGCGCGGATCGTTGTCTGACATTTCGCGGATACGCTGGCTCATTACTTCTGCGCTCAGGCGCTGGTTAGCGCGGCGCTGCTGCGTCTGTTCGTCTTTGCTCAGGCGAACTTCCACGGACTCTTCCACTTCTTTATTCTGCTGCTGGATTTCCTGTACGCGCTTAACTTCTTCCGCGCGGCGCCGGAGCTGCGGACGAACCGCTTTACGCCACAGCAGCCAGGCGACAATCAGCACCACCAGCCAGCGGCCTGCGGCCAGAAGCTGATCGATGAAGGCTTGCTGCTGCCAGAACGGCAGTTCGCCACCGGCTTCATCGCTCGCGGTGAATTGCGAGTTGACCACGTTCAGGGTATCGCCGCGCTTGTCGGAGTAGCCCATCGCTTCGCGGGTCAGGTTTTCAATCTGTTTCAGCTGATCGGCAGTCAGCGCGAGCGGCTTGCCGTTCCCCAGCTGACGGTAGTTCACGACGACCGCGACGGAGAGACGCTGTACGTCGCCCACGTTCATTTTGGTGTGACGAATCGTACGGTCTACTTCGTAGTTCGTGGTTTCATCACGCTGGCTGCTGTGCGGACCGGAGCTTGCACCGGCAGTGCTGGTGCTCTGGGTACGCTGTCCGTTCGCATTCTGACCATTGGCATTCTGGGCGTTGTTCTGCCCGGCAGGCGCATCGATAGGCGCGCTGTTTGCCGGTGCCGGCTGGTTAGACAGTGCACCCGGTACGCCGCCCGGATTAGCGCCGCCCACCTGGTCGTTAGTGTTCAACTGACGAGAACGTACGGCCATCTGCGCCGGGTCGCTGTTCGGGCGATACTGCTCTTCGGTCTGCTCTTTATTAGAGAAGTCGATCTGGGCGGTGACCTGAGCATGCACGTTGCCGGAGCCAACGATAGGCGCAAGGATAGATTCGATACGGCGCTGGATACGGCCTTCAACATCGGCGGCATATTTCAGCTGCGCGTCGTTCAGGTCGCGACCGGCGGTGCCGGACTGGGTCAGCAGGTGACCGGCCTGATCCACGAGCGTAACGTTGCCTGGCGGCAGGCCTGCAACGGCGCTGGACACCATGTGCACGACGGCAGCTATCTGACCTTCGTCCATGGCGCGGCCCGGCTCAAGGTTCAGCGTGACCGACGCGGAAGGCGATTTCTGTTCGCGAACAAACAGAGACGGTTTCGGCATGGCCAGGTGAACACGCGCGCTTTTCACCGGACCTAAGGTCTCGATGGTGCGCGCCAGTTCGCCTTCCAGCGCGCGCTGGTAGTTAACCTGCTCGCTGAACTGGCTGATGCCGAACTTTTCCTGATCCATCAGCTCAAAGCCCACGGCGCCGCCTTTCGGCAGCCCCTGCTGGGCCAGACGCAGACGCAGCTCATGCACCTTTTCGGCAGGCACCATGATGGCTGCGCCGTTATCGGAGAAGCTGTAAGGAATATTCATCTGAGTCAGTTGGGTGACGATAGCGCCGCCGTCCTGATCGCTCAGATTGCTGTAAAGCACGCGGTAATCGGGCTGTTTAGCCCAGAGTACCAGAGCCACAATGATGGCCACCGCGGCGGCCCCGGCCACCATTAAGGGGATCTTCGGGTTTGCGCGTAAGCGGTTGAGCCACTCTACGGTTTTATTTTGTGGCGTTTGAGTTGAAGCTGCGGCAGTCATTGCGCCCCTCTTGACTCAGCGTTGACAGAATAATGCGTGTTATGAAGCAAAACGGACTCCCGGGTCGGCAAGCACGACTAAAGTTCCACTATGATGGCGATGTCATTATTTGCTTTTGTAGGAATTTCTATGGGTCAAATAGGTTGGTTTTTTATCGTTATTTAGAGGCTTTATCCCATTGACAAAGTGTTACTCTGCACCCCGTTGAAAAATCATCCAGGGGTAAAAGATGGCTATTCAGGGTATTGAAGGGGTACTCCAGCAGATGCAGGCCACCATGCAGGTGGTACGCAATGAGGCAGTGCAGACCCCGCCCTCCGTGAGTTTCGCCGGAGAGTTACAGGCCGCGCTTGGACGTATCAGCGATACGCAGAACGCCGCCCGCACTCAGGCAGAAAAATTCGCAATCGGTACGCCGGGCGTGGCGATGAACGATGTGATGGTAGACCTGCAGAAATCCTCGATTTCGCTGCAGATGGGCATCCAGGTGCGTAATAAACTGGTTGCCGCGTATCAAGACATCATGAATATGCAGGTGTAGTAAAAGACTGAAAGATAAGAATAAATCAATCAGTTTCTGTTTTTTTGAGCAGGTAGCGATGCGTGACCGGAAACTTTCCGGTTGTGCGTGGCTACCTGCTTTTTTTACATCTGGGGCAATGCGAAACGCGCCAGGTTAGACTGGCGGTTTCTAAGAAAGGCCATTAAGGCAGGCTTAATGCGCGGACATCGCGCGCTTCTCCGCCCGTTTTTTTGTCCGGTGTTCCACAAAACGCGTGATAACGACATAGAAGCAGGGCACAAAGAAAATCGCGAGCAGCGTGCCGCTTATCATCCCGCCGAACACACCGGTACCAATGGCATGCTGTGTACTGTCGCTTGCGCCACGAGCCAGCATCAGCGGGACCACGCCAAGCGTGAACGCCAGTGAGGTCATGAGGATGGGCCGTAAACGCTGGCGCGAGGCGGTCAGGATAGCCTCGTTCAGGCTGGCGCCCTCGCGGCGTAACTGCCTTGCGAATTCAATAATCAGGATCGCGTTTTTGGCAGAAAGACCAATCAGCGTTATCAGCCCCACCTTAAAGAACACATCATTAGTCATATTCGCGATGACCTCCGCCGCCACGGCACCGAGAAGCCCCAGCGGTACTACCAACATCACTGCAAACGGAATCGACCAGCTTTCATAAAGGGCGGCGAGCACCATAAAGACAACCAGGATGGAGAGCATAATGAGTCCCGGAAGCTGTGAGGCAGACGCCTGCTCCTGCAGCGAACTGCCTGCCCATTCGCCTGCAAACCCTGGCGGTAAATCCGTTGCCAGTTGTTCCATCGCCGCCATTGCTGTGCCGCTGGACTCGCCCGGGGCGGCGCTGCCGGTAATACGAATAGCAGGATACCCCTGATAACGGTTGAGCTGTTGCGGCGCCTGATTCCAGGAAAACGTCACAAACGCCGATAACGGCAACATTTCACCCTGGCGGTTTTTGACCGGTAAGGCCAGTAATTGCGCCGGTTGCATACGGTAGGGTGCATCAGCCTGGACAATAACCTGCTGTACGCGACCATGATTGGTGTAGTCGTTGACGTAACTGGACCCTGTCGCGACCGAGATAGTTTGGTTGATTTCCTCAAACGACACGCCCATCGCTTCCGCCTTTTCGCGATCGACATCCAGCACAAGGCGAGTACCGTCTGGCAAGCCATCTATATAAACATCCTTTAACCCGGGATGCTGGCCGGCGCGCTCGACGAGACTGTCCGCGGCCTTTTTGAGGGCCTCATAGCCCTGAGCGCCCCTGTCCTGCAGATAGTAGGTAAACCCGGAAGAGGTGCCCATATCAGAAATGGCCGGTGGAAGCAGGCTCATCACGGCGCCATCCGTTACGCTCTCCATGCTGGACTGAATATGAAAAGCCTCATCCTGCGCGGTTATGCCCTCGCGGTTTTCCCAGTCTTTCAATGTTGTGAAGGCCATCGCGGAGTTAGGGCCGGAGCCTGAAAACCCAAACCCCAGGATCATCACGTTGCTCTCGACAGCCTGCCGCGCGGCGATGCTCTCTTCAAAGTGTTGAACCACTTTCAGCGTGCGCTGCATCGTGGCATCGGAGGGAAGCTGTATTGATGACATGAAGTAGCCCTGATCCTCATCGGGTAAAAACGAAGAAGGCAGAGACGACATGCCGGCACAGAGCGCAAGACATAACGCGGCATACAGCGCCATTACGCGCCCGGTACGCTTCAGAACAACGCCGAGTGCCGAGGCATAAAACGCGGATAAGCGGTCAAAGCGTGCATTAAACCAGGAAGAAAACGCGCTAACGTGTTGCGCGCTATGCGGTTTGAGTACCGTGGCGCAAAGCGCTGGCGTGAGCGTCAGCGCAAGGAAGGCGGACAGTAAAATGGATACCGCCATCGACACGCCGAACTGACGGTAAATCACGCCGACCGAGCCGCCAGTAAAGCCCATGGGGATAAAGACGGCAGTCAGGACCAGCGTAATACCAATGATGGCGGGCGTTATCTCCCGCATTGCCTCGTGCGTGGCGTCGCGCGCAGACATCCCTTTTTCTTCCATCAGGCGCTCGACATTTTCAACCACCACAATAGCGTCATCGACGATGATACCAATGGCTAACACCATGCCGAACATCGTCAAAATATTGATGGAATACCCCATTAAATACATAACGGTAAAGGTGCCCAACAGCGCGACTGGCGCGACGATGGCCGGGATAAGGGTGCAGCGGATTTTATGCAAAAACAGCAGCATGACGAGGAAAACCAGCACCATCGCCTCTGCAAACGTCTTCACCACTTTGATGACCGAAAGTTTCACAAACGGGGCGGTATCAAAAGGGACGGTAAAGGCCATGCCGTCAGGCAGCACGCCGGAGAGTTCAGCGAGCCGCGAACGGATCCCCGAGGCAGTGCTGATAGCATTCGCGCCCGGCGATAACTGAATAGCGGCGGCAGTGGCGGGAACGCCATTTTCACGTATGCCGAAGGCATAACTTTGCAGACCGGATTCCACCCGGGCAACGTCAGAAAGCGTTAAGCGCGCGCCGGTGGTTGCTGATTTCAGGGTGATATTTTGAAAAGCCTCGACGGATGAAAGCTGCCCTTTCAGGGTGATAGGGTAAGTAACTCCTTGTCCCGGCACTGCGGGTTCATCCCCGGTGCGGCCGGGCGAAACAATCACGTTTTGTTGGCTGACAGCGGTTAAGACCTCTGTGACCGACAATCCGTAACTGTGTAATTTCATCGGATCGAGCCAGATACGCAGCGCTTTCTCACCGCCGAAGAGTTGAACCTTACCTACACCCGGCACGCGGCGAAGTTCATCGGTCACGTTTCTGGCGAAATAGTCACTTAAATCCGCCTCCTCATACTGGCCGTTCGGGGATTTCAGGCCCACCATCATCAGGAACCCGGCGTTCGCCGCCTCGACGGTAATGCCGTTTTGCCGTACCGATTGCGGTAAACGCGACTCAACGATTTTTATCTGATTTTGCAGATCCATCTGCGCAAGCTTAATGTCGGTACCGGGCTTAAAAGTGACCGTGATCGACGCCATGCCGGTGGTGTCGCTGGACGATTCAAAATAGAGCAAATTATCCACGCCCGAAATTTCACGTTCGAGGAGTGAAACCACCGACGAGTTCATGACCTCAGGGCTGGCGCCAGGATAACTGACGGAAATAATGATCCCCGGTGGCGCAACGGCTGGATACTGCGCCACGGGCAACTGGGGAATACAGAGCAGGCCGGTGAGCGCGATGAAAAGCGCCACAACCCAGGCGAAAACAGGGCGTTCAATAAAAAAGTGCGGCATTAATAAGCGTTCCAGTCAGCAAAGAGATCATTCAGTAAAAGCAGAGGGCGTATTCGACCACCGTTTCGCCTCAGGCATGCCCGGCGAAGGCGTGCGTAAGATAAGCAAGGCCCGTTAAAGGGTTTGGCCAGGCCTTCCGGTTGCCTTAAGAAAATAACGTCTAATACTACGCCCGATGTGTTTAATGGGTATGTACAGTTTGTGGAGTGAATATGGAGCGACCCTGATGCTTGCGTATTTTCTCTCAGGCGGCATTCGTCATCGCGGCATTACTGGCGCGAGTACGTCAAATTATTCGGATGAAAAGATATAAAGGCGAGCCGATAAAAAAGATTATCAAAAAGCACTCATAATAAAAAACCAGATCGTCGATATCCGGAAGCGTATTAAGAAGCAGGCTGAAGATCGCTATCAGCGCAATAAAAAAAGCAAAAAACCAAAGGATAATAATGTACCACTCTTTGACGGCGGCAGCCTGTTTCTGCACCAGAAAAAATAATACGGTAAGAGGAATACATAAATAGATGACCGGCGAGGCGATAAGCGTCGTTGCCACGCGTTCGTCTAATCTGTGCATCAAAATCAGCCACAAATGGAGGAACCCCCAGGAGGCCAGCAGGAATATACACGCGGCGCTGATTTTTCTGATATTAAAAGAGTGACTGAAGATCATCGCAGGCTTCTTTATGCATTAGGGTGTCACAGACTGACGTCGTTACGTGAAAACAGCGTGCGCCAAAAGCGATAAGGCGCTGTGTTTTCCCGTCGTTATCGCCAGGGATTATCACACCACACTGTTGCGTGTTTATATTCATAATGTGGAGCCAGTGTGGAGATGCATGACGCGTCTGCGTCGTTATCACGCTTTAACGCGGCCACGGCAACTTTCCTGGCTCGGGCAGGTCAGAATATCCCATAGATACCTTGTGAACCCGTCAAAAACCTTTTCTTTGACGTTGACGCGCCATTCACCCTGAGTCGTTAATGATGTTTATCCCTCACGGCTTTCGGCGTGACGGAAAACACACAGATGCGAGCTTACGGTATGAGTAGAGACCCCATGCATAAAAACACCCTGATCCTTGTTGCCGAAGATGATGATGAAATCGCCGATATACTGATAAGTTATCTGCAAAAGGCGGGAATGCAAACGCTCCGGGCGACTAACGGCGAGCAGGCCATTACGTTTGGGCGTCTTCATAAGCCGGAGCTTATTTTGCTGGATATTCACCTGCCGGTGTTTGATGGCTGGAATGTGCTGTCGACGCTGCGCCAGGAGAGCAATGTGCCCATCATTATGGTCACCGCGCTTGATCAGGATGTAGACAAGCTGATGGGGCTGCGGCTGGGTGCCGATGATTATGTTATTAAACCCTTTAACCCTTCTGAAGTCGTCGCGCGGGTTGAAGCCGTGTTACGAAGAACCCGATCGGATCCCGGGCAAATCGGCTCCCGGCCTATCAGAACGCCATTTCTTACCATGTATCCGGATGATTTTTATATTGAAATCACCGCAGGCGATCGTGTTGTTACGCCCGTACTAACCACAACGGAATTTAAACTGTTAATGCATCTTGCCCGCAACCCGCGGAAAGTCTGTTCCCGTGAAGAACTCCTCAATGCCTGCCTGCCTGATGGTGACAGGCTGGACAGAACCGTGGACAGCCACATGAGTAAGCTGCGTAAGAAGCTGGAAGTCGCGGGCCTGAACGGTGTGCCTGAGAGCATCAGAGGAATGGGCTACCGGCTGGGGGAACATAAATGAACAGAGAGCCGCTCCTTAGCCGTCAAATATTGACCTATATGCTATCGCTGACGTTTATTATTATTGTTATCTCCGTGCTGGGTTCGTATTTGTTTTATACCTTCTTGTTTGATTACCTTCCTGGTGGCACGACGGGGGGTAATGAAGATGATATGACGATGTGGGACTGGTTATGGATTATCACGACCACGGTCATAAGCCTGGTCATCTCCCTGTTTTTTACGGTGAAATTGTCAGCGCGAATACTGACCCCTTTAAATGCCGTGGCGCATAGCCTCAAGCGGATCTCGCAGGGCGATCTTGATGCCCGCGCTTTTTGCGCCAGTTCTCATTTAGGGGAGATAAACTATCTCGTCAATGATTTCAACGATATGGCGGAAAAGCTCCAGCTGCTGGATATTCAGCGAAAGTCGTGGAACGCCGCTATCGCCCATGAACTGCGCACGCCGGTTACCATTTTACAGGGACGATTGCAGGGGCTGGTGGATGGCGTTTTCCCGCCGGATCCAGCGCTTTTTAAAAAACTGCTGAGGCAGACCGAAGGGCTGACCCGCCTGATAGAAGATCTTCGGGTAGTGAGTTCTGATGGTGGTGCGGGGTATACGTTAAGCAAAAGCAACATCGATCTTAAAGAGACAATAACCGAAGCGCTGGACACCTTTATGCCGGAATTTCACCGGCAGCAATTTACTGTAACAACAGCGCTCAAATCCCAGCGTTGTGTTTGTGATGCATTACGCATTAACCAGTGTCTGACCGTACTTTTCGATAATGCTTTGCACTATTCGACGTCACGTACGCTGTTTATAAAAAATGGCATTACGGATAAACAAAACTTCATCTTAATTCAGGATACCGGGCCAGGTATTCCTGAAGCCTTTCATCCCTTTCTGTTTCAGCCCTTTCAGCGCGATACCGGCGCGAAGGCCATCAACCCGGATGGCTGCGGATTGGGGTTATCGGTCGTAAAAGCCATCATGCTGGCACATGGTGGCGATGCGACATATCAATTAACGAAACAGAATCATTCGATATTCAGGCTCACGTGGCCCGTTTCTTAACGGGCTGGGCAGGCTCAGGCGGGCCTGCCCATCACTGGTGCTAAACGCCACCGTTTACCGAGCGTTGCATCCCACTCAGCAGGCGTTATCGTCAGTTTCCCGCGCCGGGGACTGAGCGTTATCTCGCTAAAATAGATGTCGTCCTTCGTCAGCATAAGGTCGACGCGGCAATAGTCGATGCCGTTGGCCAGCGCCTGGGCCGCCAGAATGGCCTGATAAAAAAGGGCGGGCTCAGGTATCGCATCCGGCGTATTCGGGTATTCCATCTGAAATGGCTGAAGGCGCCAGTCCTGGTCATAGACATTCACAAATCCTTTGCCGTTTTCATCGGTAAAATCCGCTTCAATAAAGCTGACCTCGCCATGAAAACAATGGATTCTTAACATTTCCGGTGTGGTGTTCTTATCGTTGTCTGCAACGATATCAATATAGTGTTCGCACAAGATAACAGGGGGAATATTTTTATACTGCCATTCCCTGGTGGTGTAATACATGTTTTTCTTAAGCGCTAATTTTAATTTATTGAGTGCCTTGTGGTGATTGAACGTCGATTTATTAGTACAGACTATCGTACTGCCGCTGTCATGATTGCATTTTAAGACAAATTGCTCAGGGAGTGATGCTATGTCTATATCTTCGGCGTTGCGGTAAATGCCTATTAACGGTGCCGTTTTAACGCGTGTCGTTCTTGCATGTACGTAATCGCGAACGGCGAGTTTATCGGCAAGCAGGGTATAGAAATCATTTCGGTCATAGACCAGACGATGACAAATTTTCTCATTTAATGTGGTGGGTGAGGCGAGGTCCGGGAAATACCCCGTGGCTTTCCAGAGCCGGTTGCTATGAAATTTCACATCCGAAGTGAAGACAGTTCGACATTTCCTTAAAAAAAATTCAACGCGTTTTAAATGATAATTCATGTTATGGATCGCTTCTCCTGCGGGAATAGACCAAATAGTGCAGGAGAAGGATTGATTCTTATTGCCGGGTGTGTGGAGTGAATATGGAGGCAATAATGTCGGTGACTGTTATCGCTGGTGCGCGCCATCCACGCCCGGTTTCACCCGCCTGTACGCCTCATCGCGCTTGACAAAGCGAGCATCATTTTAGCATTATCTAAATTTAGAAAATGCTAAAGTGTGGGTCATGACGGATTTAAAAGATCTCCAGACGCAGGCGAACGCCGCCGCGTCCCTGTTAAAAACCATGAGCCATCCGCAACGCCTGCTTATTTTGTGCGTGCTGATTGATAAACCCGGTACCGATGCCGGAGCGCTGACCCGCCTGAGTGGGCTTAGCGCGTCAGCGACGTCGCAGCATCTGAGCCGGATGAAAACCGAAGGGCTTATTGAAAGCGAGCGTGTGGCGAAAAATGTGCGCTACTTCATCAAGAACAACGCGGTGTTTGCTCTCGTGCAGACGCTGAAAGCGATTTACTGTCCGGAGGAATAAGATGCCAGCTGTAACTGTCACGCCAGAAGAAGCCCGTGCGCTGATTGCGCGTCAGATGCCACTGATTGATATTCGTGGTACGGATGAATGGCGTCGTGAACATATCGCCGGGGCCCGAACGCTGCCGCTTGAGCACATAGCCCACGGCATGTCAGACGACAGCGCGCTACGTGCGGCCGATACGGTGGTATTTCACTGCCAGAGCGGGATGCGAACCGGTAACGCGGCAGAACAGCTTAGCGCGGCGGTCTACCCGGCGAAGGCGGTTCTTATGCAGGGTGGGCTCAATGCCTGGAAAGCGGCGGGGTACCCGGTTGAGGCCGACCGGCGTCAGCCATTACCGCTGATGCGTCAGGTACAGATGACCGCCGGCGCGCTGGCGCTTGGCGGCACGCTTGCCGGTGCCTTTCTCACGCCCGCGTTTTACTGCATTCCGGGCATTGTCGGGACGGGTCTGATAGTGGCGGGAATAACAGGCTGGTGTGGCATGGCAAAACTGCTGGCCGTCATGCCGTGGAACCAGGCACGGAAGTAAACGTCAGAAGAGGAGATTATCGGGCTTTCAGCGGCGTGCGCATCATGACGAACGCCGCATAATGCCTTGCTGGCTGCGCGTTTACAGCCAGCCCAGGTAGTCCGCGCCCCAGACCACGGCGGCCACGACCAGTAAAATTATCGTTGTTTTACGCATAGTATCCGTTCTCTGATTAAGGTTTTCCTTAATATCATGCCCGTAACGTACCGGATAATCTAATAAAAGCGTCACACGACCGGGTTATCAATGGGCGCGAGCAGATCCGGGCTCTGGTTTCGTATGTTACCCACTGCGCGATCCACCGGATGCCAGGCAAACGCGTCAGGCCCCAGGGCGGCGTCATGCGCCAGCGCCTCAAGCCGTGCGCTGGAGGCATCCGGGTTGAGCCAGGCGAGCGCGGCCTCGGTGGTGAACGCGAGCGGGCGGCGATCGTGAATATCAATCAGCCCTTTATCTGCCGCGGCAGTGACAATCACAAAACCTTCGTTTTCAGGGCTCGCGTCAAACGGCGCTTTGCCGATAGCGGCGAAAAACAGCGGCTCGCCATCAGCACGGTGAATGAAATAGGGCTGTTTTTTATCACCGTCGCGCTTCCACTCATACCAGCCGTCCGCAAAGACAATCGCGCGCCCGTGCTGCCACAGCGGCTTAAACATCCGGCTGGTGGCCGCCGTTTCGACACGCGCATTAATAAGCGGCGTTTTATGCCACCATGCGGGCGCGTACCCCCAGTGAACAGGATCGAGATGCAGCGTGTCGTCACGCTGGTTTAGCAGCAGCACGCGGGTGCCGGGCGCGACGTTATAGCGCGCCAGCGGTTCCGGGTCGAAGGCGATCGCGCGTTCGGTGTTGTCATCAAGCGCGGCGAGATAATCTTCACGGCTTAAGGTCTGGGCGAATCGACCGCACATAGCAGAACTCCGGTTGAAGGGGATGACCGAAGTATAGGGCAGGAATAGCGCGCCCTCCCGGCCAGGAGGGCGCTGCGGGTTATTTCTGGATGAGGTAGCGGATGGTGGGGCCTCCTGCCAGACGTTATGTGGCGGGTTTAAACACGCGCTACGCGTGTTTTATTACCGGTAACGGTAAGTAAGCCATTAGAGAAATACTACCAAAATTTGTGATTCCGAATAATAGGAATTGCTTTATAATTAAAGTGTTACGGAGAGTTTTAGTTTATTAAAAGGACGGAATTATGACACAGCAGGCTCAACAGGAAGGCAGTCTTCGGCTATTAACCCTTGGCGAGATCAAATTAGCTAAATCCGTATTCGGTAATTCTATTCCCTATCATAAGTGTGGATCCATCATGACAGTTACCTTCCTTTGGGGATGCAAGGCGATTACGCAGCCCTGACTCCCAACGGGGAACTTTATTTCCGCTACTGGTACCGTGACGATTTCTCAACGTCGGCTGCCAACTTACAGCATCTTTTCATCCATGAAATGAGCCACGTATGGCAACGAGAACGAGGAATGTATGTCAAACTACGTGGCTTTTTCAGTTGGGCTGTAAGTTACCGGTACGGTCTGGATAAACGGACCTTGAGGCAATACCCCCTGGAGCAGCAGGCGCAAATTATTGCCGATAATTTTCTATTTGAGAAGTTTGGTTACGCCCAATGGCTGGTATACAGAGATAAAAATCAGGATGTTGTCTCGTATGATGGTGATCTCGACGAGGCCCTGTTAAGAGAGCGATACGCGTACACCCTTAAAGGATTTCCTTATGTTTAAAACGCCGAAAGTATGGCTTCTGTCGGTATTTATGCTGGCTGGTTGCCCGGGCGCGGGGGACAGATTAACCCCCAGCGAAACGACGACAGTGAAACGGGTTTCTCAGAATGTCTGCTTTAGCGTGCAGGATGCTCAGGATTATTACCCATCTATTATCATTATCGCGCCACGCAATACGCCGCCTAAGGCGCGGTGGTATCGTAAGCAACCTGCGCTTCATGTAAAAGGCGGGCAACTGTGTCTCCCGCCGTCTTTTTACACGTTCAAAAAACAAACGCCTTATATTGTCGAATATGTGCTGCTCCCGGGGGCGAAAAACAATAACAGTGCGTCCCGGCATGTCGTGGCAGGTTTTGAACTAACCAATGATAATATTCATCCGCTGACGCTGAATGACAGCGAGATAAGCCAGTAAAAAGCAGTGTGTTTACAGCAGAAATGCCGCTCATAATACAACCGCCACCAGGGCGGTTTTTTACTATGCAGCGCAGGAATAGCGCGCCCTCCCGGCCAGGAGGGCGCTGCGGGTTATTTCTGGATGAGGTAGCGGATGGTGGGGCCATCCTGCTGAATATCCAGCACCGTATAGCCGTGGTTGCGGGCATCGAGCGGGATATTGTTGATGGATTGCGGGCAATCGCTAATGACTTCGAGTACTTCGCCTTTTTTCAGCTGCGGCAGCGCTTCGAGCGTCGCGACCGCCGGGTACGGGCAAGGCTCGCCGGACATATCCAGACGGTAATCAGGGGTAATGGCGTTCATTATGCGCCCTCCTTAATAGCAGCAGGGGTGACCGCCGGTTTCTGACGGCGGAAGAAGCGTTTCTCCTGCGCAATGACCAGCATTAGCGCAGCGAACAGAAGCAGATAGGTCACCAGCAACCCGCCGAGCGGCCCAAAAGTATTCAGCAGGTTTATTTTATCCCAGCTCGTGGCGAGCGACGGAGACAGGTCATCCCAGAAATAGGCGAGTATCGTGGAGCCGATAACGTTACCAAGCCCGACCCACCAGTAATGCACCTGGCCTTCCACCGCGCGGTACATCCAGCCGGTTTCACAACCGCCCGCCAGCACGATACCGAAGCCGAACAGCAAACCGCCCAGCACGGCGTTCGGGCCTGCCCACATGATTTTCGGCTCGGCGCCTAATTGCACATAGCTGAAAATGCCGATGGCGCTGACCGCCATGCCGAAAATAATCGCTTTGGCCATATGGGTGCGGCCCGTTATCCACATATCGCGGAACGCGGAGGTAAAGCAGATCTGCGCGCGCTCAATAAGCAGGCCAAAGCCCACGCCGAACAGCATCGCCAGGCCAAGTTTCGGGGCGTTCATTGCGGTAAGCAGCGCCCAACCGATCATGCCCGCGAACACCAGCATGCCGATGCGAAAACGGCGTTTCGCCTGATCCGGCTTTTGCGTCAGCGGTGCGGCAGCGCTCACTTTTTGCATTTTGACCGGAATACGGAACATCGACAGCAGCGTAAAGCGCGCGCCAAACCAGGAGCCGATCGCCGTCGCCAGCGCAAAAAACCAGGCGTGCAGAGAGAATTGCGGAATACCGGTAAAGAATGCGGCCAGGTTACAGCCCATTGCAAGACGTGCGCCGAAACCGGCGATAATGCCGCCCGCCACCGCCTGGATAATGCGGATGCGGTGCTGCGGCAGGCGCAGTTTGACATTATTAGCCCACAACGCGGCGGCAAAGCAGCCGCCGAACATGCCGATAATCATCATGCCGTCGATGCGGGTAAGCGGCGTGCCTTCCAGATGGATGAGTTTGTAGTAGCCCCAGTTTTCGGCATGAACACCGAAAATCTGCAACAGTTGTCCGCCCCAACGGGTAAATTCGCCGGTCACAGCCCAGAAGGTGCCGGTGATACCAAAATAGTAGGTGGAGAGGATGCCTGCGGCGATGACGGCGGGCAGCGGGGCCCAAAAACGGATGAGGTATTGCTGTTTAAAATCGTGCCATGACATGAATTTTAGCCTCTGAACTCAGACGGTACTAAAAAGCGCCGCGAGGGCGCCAAAGAAGCCCGCATATTACGCCGCCTGGCGCGTTCGCACAGTAAAAATTTGGCAAAACCGAATCTGGATCAATTCCTGTCGTGTCTCGCAAGTAGTGGCAGCGTTAACGCTTTAATGCCACAATCTTTTTTTCTTCACAGGCAGGACAAACGATGAAAAAAATCGCGCTGGGATTAATGATGCTGGGGCTGGGCGGATGCGTCCAGGTGGAGAATTATAACGATGTAGTGAAAACGCCGCCGCCGGCGGGTCTTGCGGGTTACTGGCAGTCGAAAGGACCGCAAAGCAAGCTGGTGAGCCCGGAGGCTATCGCAAGCCTGGTGGTGACGCCGGCTGGCGATACGCTCGATTGCCGCCAGTGGCAGCGGGTGATTGCGCTGCCAGGCAAACTGATGCAGCGCGATGACGCGCTTTATAACGTGACGAATAAACGTGAGGTTTATCAGCTTACGCGCGAGGGCGATATGCTGGAGTACGCGGGGATGACGCTTGAGCGTGTTAACCGCCCGACGACGGAATGCGCCGATTTCCTCACCAAAAATCCGCTGGACACCCCGCTGCCGTAACCGCACATGCAGGGTGGGTAAGCGCCGCGCGTCCACCCTTAAAGGCCTGACGTGCCGGAATCGTGTGGTGATACGCACCCACCAGCAGGCAGCCAAATGCCACGCATACCATTACAAAAAATTTAACATCCCGAGCGGGAAAAAGAGCAGGGCGGCGGCGGTATACGCCGCGCCCCGACGGACAGGAAATTACTGGTTGAGATCGTGCGGCATCAGCACGTTGCCGGAAAGGTTACCGTAGGCCGTGACTAAGGATTTCTGATTGCCGTTCTGCTCTATCAGCACGCGCAGTTCTTCCATACGTGCCTGAAGTTTCGTTTTCAACGCCGCTTCGTTTGCCAGCACTTTCGTCAGCAACTCGCGGGCTTTATCCTGAAACAGACTGTTATCTGGCTCAATCGGGTTACTGGCGATCGCCTCAACCAGGGTGACGTACTTTACTTCCTGTTCGATCAGCTCATCCCACTGTCCTGAATTCGCCAGGCTGAGCATGGTATTACTAAGCGCGTAAAGCGCCTGCCAGTTATTTAGGGATGAGATGAAATCATTCATCAGAACGTTTCCTGCGCGATAGTGGTGCCAGGGCCAATTTGCTTCCAGGCGTCAGCAATATTGGTGATCAGGGTTTCGACTTCATTGATGGCATCAACATCGTTACGCAGGTTCGCGTGCAGTAAACGTCGCACCATATATTCATAAAGCGAGGCCAGGTTTTGGGGTAAATCACCGCCAATATCCATATTGAGGCCAGCCTTAAGTCCGTTATCAATAATGTTGATGGCTTTGGTCAGCGCCTGACCTTTCGCCTGTACGTCGCCTTGTTCAATGAACAGACGCGCTCTGACAAGGGCACTGAGTGCCCCGTCAAACAACATTACGACCAGCTGGTGTGGACTTGCGCTCATTACCGCACTTTCCAGACCTACCTGTTGGTAGGCCTGAACACCAGAACTATTGTACATATCCGTTCCTTAACTACTTAGAAGAGAACTGTTTGGTCAGGTAGGTCGAGGTACTGTCCAGCTTATTGACCATAGCGTTCAGGTTAGTGAACTGCGCCTGATAACGCGCCATCGTCGCTTCGATAGAGGCTTCCATCGAGGTGTAGCGTTTATCGAGCGATTTCAGCGTATCGTTAATACTGTTTTTCGCGTTCTGAATAACCCCTTCTTTGCCGGTGGTGGTGCTCAGCATCGAGGTCAGGGTGTTATTCATCTTAGTGGCGAGGCCGGTGGTTTTACCGTCGCCGACGAAGTACGCCTGAACGGCATCCGGGCTCTCGTTAAGCGCTTTGGTCAGCTTCGCGTCATCAATCTTCAGGTTGCCGGATGCGCCATCAGCGCCAAGGACCGGGTCCTGCGTCACGCCAAGCTGGGCCAGAATTGCAAAGCTGCCGCTCTGCACTTCCGTCAGCGTACTGCGCAGCTGAGACTGAATAGAACGCACGTTGCTGTCGCCGAGCAGGGCGCCATTATTGGCCGCCTGGGTCGCGCCCGCATCCACTTTGACGTATTTAGTCAGCGACGCGATGGTCGACTGCAGCGAGTTATAGGCACTCACCCAGTCGGTAACCGCTTTTTTGTTCGCGTCGGTCGCACGGGTCACGGAGAGCGTTTCGTTTGCGGTGCTCTGCGCTTTCAGCGTCATCGTGGTGCCCGGCAGCGCATCGGAAATGATGTTAGTGGAGCGCTCAATTTCGATGTCATTGACGACCACTTTGGCGTTCTGCGACGCAGTCTGGATGGACAGCGCGCCAGTTTTAGACGTGGAGTCAAAGCCGATCACGCCCTGCAGGGTATCGTCGCCGGTGACCGTCACCGTCATGTCATTGCTGGTGCCGGTGGTTTTCGAGGTCAGCATCAGGCGGAAATCGCCGTCAGAGGCCTTGATAACGCTCGCAGAAACATTACCGCCCGCTTTGTTAATCGCCTTGGCAATACCATTAAGCGATGTGTCACCATCGGCCAGCGATACGGTCAGCGGTTTCGCGGTGCCCGGCTGGGTGATGGTCACAGTACGCGTGGTACCGGTGGTGTCGCCGAGCTGCGTGGTGCTGCTGGCGATAGAGCCAGACGTCAGCACCTGCGCTTTCGCCAGCTGCTTCACGTTAACGGTGTAATCACCGACCATCGCATCGCTGGTGGTGGTCGCGGCAAAGGCCGTATTGGTACTGTTGACTGACGTCGAGTTCCAGGTTGCGGGTTTGCTGAGCGCTGCCGTCGCTGTCTGCAGGCTCTGCAGCGAACCCTGCAGTTTGCTGTAGGCGCTCAACTGGGTGTTATAGGTGCTCTGCTGTTTGGTGATAACCGTCAGTTTGGTGCGCTCAGCAGATTCCAGCTTGTCATATAAATCGCCAAGCCCAAGATTCGTACCTACCGAGAGGTTACTAATAGTAGCCATGCGTGATTTCCTTAAGGTCGATGGACGTTTCAGTCTTTTATCGGCGCTGAAAAATAAAAGTTTACTCTGGAGGCTAAAAAAATAATCCCGCGAATAGGTGGCACAGTCGCAGGCTATTGAACCGATAGCGCGCCTTAAGCGAAATCCATTCCCTTCTTTATATGTCGGTAAAAGAAATACGATTCGGAGGTATTAATAAGGAAACAAAAAGCAAAAAACGCTCAGAATTTATTTATCCGATACATAAGAATAATCTTAGTTCTGAGCCTTATAAAAGAACATTAAATAAAATAAATCCTTATTAAACAGTGATATAGAAATTTTTTGAGTTTGTTTCTAAAGTCTTTTTAAGAAGCGTCGATAACCTTGTTGACGGTGAGAGACGCCGTGAGTGTTAGGCACCGAACCTAAATCCAATTTTTGAAGGAATTAAATTATGTCAGTTATCAATACTAACCTTTTGTCCCTGACCACTCAGACCAACCTGAACAAATCTCAGTCTGCTCTGGGCACTGCTATCGAGCGTCTGTCCTCTGGTCTGCGTATCAACAGCGCTAAAGATGACGCTGCTGGCCAGGCGATTGCTAACCGTATGACCTCTCAGGTTAAAGGTATGACTCAGGCTGCTCGTAACGCTAACGACGGCATCTCCCTGGTTCAGACTGCTGAAGGTAACCTGAACGAAATCAACACCAACTTACAGCGTATCCGTGAGCTGGCTGTTCAGGCTGCAAACGACACCAACGGTTCTACCGACCTGACCTCCATCAACACGGAAATCAGTCAGCGTCTGTCTGAAATCGACCGTATCGCTGGTGGCGCTAACTTCAACGGCAAAAAACTGCTGGATGGCTCTGTAAGCACCGCTCTGAGTATTCAGGTTGGCGCAGGCGTATCTTCTAACGATACCATCTCCATCGACAGCAACGCACTGATCAACGCGACTTCTGGTAGCCTGGATTCAACTCTGAGCACCTCTATCGCTGATAACTCCTCTGCACAGGCTGTTATCTCTGCTGCTGATGCTGCAATCGCTAAGATCGATACCGCGCGTTCTAACATGGGTGCGATTCAGAACCGTTTTGAATCTACCATCAACAACCTGAACAACTCTATCAACAACCTGTCTGCGGCACAGTCCCGTATCCAGGACGCTGACTACGCGACCGAAGTTTCTAACATGTCTCGCGCTCAGATCCTGCAACAGGCTGGTACTTCTGTACTGTCTCAGGCAAACCAGGTTCCGCAGTCCATGCTGTCCCTGCTGCGTTAATAGACGCTCAAGCTTTCAAAAAGGTTGCTGGAAACAGCAACCTTTTTTTTTGCCTTTCATTTATCGGCCTCCTCCTTAAATGCAATCTTCAAAATAAGCCGCTATTCGCGGGGTTTTTCCCTCCATTATGCCCGCGTCCCCGATGTTACCCTTTCAGGAAAGCTTCCTCTTTGCGTGCCGCGAGGGGTATTCACACCCAGGTTGCGACAGATATGGCCGGGTTAACTGGCAAAACGCCGTCGCGCGTTGCAATTAATGATGAGTTAAAACCGATGAATCAGTTTGCCCAGTGTCGTGCAATGCATCAGTACTACCGTGACATTTTCACCCGTAACATCTATCTACCGGAAGCGGATGCCATGCCGTCGCATCTGGTGGCGGAAGTGCTGCATTTCTGGAGCGCCGATTACGCGATGATGGAGCCTGCCATCATGGCAGCACCCACGCCCCCCGAGCTGGATGAAGAAAAAGCGCTCGCGATTAAACATCTGCTTTGCGCCGCAACGCTCGCTAATCAGGCGTTCGACAGCAAAAAGCAGGGGCATCAGATTGCCGCTGCTGAAGGTTTTGGTGAAAAAGTTACCGCGCACGTAGTGGAAGCCCTTCAGCGCGACGATTCCGTTAACGTTGTCGTTGCCGCTATTCAATTGCTGTTTCGCGTTAATGAAATCGACGGCGCGGTCTTTTTAATCTCTAATCATCTTTCGCGGCTTAGCACCAGCGCGCCGGTACTGAAAATCCTGCTGCTCATCTGCCTGATGGAAGAGGACTACAACCAGGCGCAGGTCGTGATTCAGGCGCTGACCGCAGACTCTTCCTTAATAGAGGAAGACACCATGACGCTGCTGATGATCGTTTGCGGCATTTATAAGCTCGGCGGCTGCCCCGATTCCTTTATTGATTTTCGCCCGCTGAACGAAGCGTTGCCGCTGCCGGACTACAGCCGCTATGCCTGGCCTGTCCCGAAAGCTGCAAGCGGCAATACCACGGTGCTGGTTTCCTGCGATCCGAAATACTTTTTCGACCATGCCCAGGCGCTGGTAGCCTCCGTTTACGAAACAAACGGCACTGCACTTGATGTGCATCTGCACATCTATAACTGCGATGCGCGTTGCGAAGAGCGCGTGCGCGACATGCAGGCGGCGTTCCCTGGCCTGAATATTTCCCTCAGTAGTGAAGTCATCGAACCGGTGCGCGGCATCAATGTGCATTTCGCGTCACGCCGTTTTGTCTTCCTGCGCCACGCGCTGGAGCAGTTCGATGCGCCGGTTATCCTGCTCGATGCCGACTGTCTGGTCCGTCATTCGTGGGCCGACGTGCACACGCGTCTTGATAACGCCGATTTGATCCTGACCTGCAGCGATGGCGCGCCGCTTTGGGAACGTGTACTGGGCGGCTTTATCTATGCCCGTTCGAATGAAGCGAACTTCCGTTATTTGGATATCGTGGCTCGCTTTATCGACCGTAACCTGGCGGCAGGAAACAGCGAATGGTTCCTGGATCAGGTCGCGCTCTCCTTTGGGCTCGACACGCTTCCGGCGATGGAGCAGATGCAGATCCGCCGCGAAGAGGCCGGGCGTCTTATCAGCATCAACCATACACCGGACGCGTTCAGTTGGGTGGTGACCACCGCCAAGAAGGGCGGCGGCAGCTATAACGACTACAAAATCAGCCTGATGGCGAAATATCTCGCTGCATAAGCGCTCGACTTATTGAAAACGGATGAATCACGTGACGATGCTCTACCCGGACTTTCGCATAACGCCTGTTGCTCTCCACGCCAGCGCCGCGCTGAACCACGTGTCGGCAACGCTGCCCGCATTCGCGCGCGTGCTGGAGATTGGCTGCGGGGCAGGCGAGGCGCTGATTGCGCACGCCCGCGCCTGGCCACAAAGCATCGCACTCGGCATCTCGCTTGACGAGGCGGGCATCAATGAAGGGCAGCAACAGATTCAGGCAAGCGGGCTGACTAATATTGAACTATTCGCTGCGGGGCTGGGCGATTTGCTGGCTGTTTCTCCGGGCGAGTTCGACTACATCATCATCCACCAGCAGTTTTCTCATACCGATGCCGACACGCGCGATGTGCTGCTGCGCTGGTGCCGTCAGCATCTTTCCGCGCAAGGTATTATTGCGTACTACGCGGCGCTGCCGGACACTTCTGACGACGAGACGCTTCGTCATGCGCTGGCGTTTCACTGCGCGCGCGCCGCAAGCCAGCAAGAACAGCTCGCCTCGGCTCGCGCTATGCTCGGATATCTGGCGATGACGCTACCGGACGGCACACTGAAAGCACAGGTCATTGACGCCGAAACGCTGGACGATGGTGCTCTGATGTCGCGTTATCTGGCTCGCGAGACGGCGGTAAGCGATTACACCGATTTCGCCCGCGAGATGCAGGCACTGGAACTGGAGTGTGTCGGCGACGCGCTGGCGCAGACCGAGCTTGCCGCCTCTTACGGCGAACATCAGCACAAACTGCACGCGATGATAGCAGGGCACAGCGATCGCCACAGTGCGCGTCAGTATCTTGATTTCGCAGTCAGCCGCCGCGAGCGCTTTACATTGCTTTGCGCGTCTGATGCTGCGCAGCCGTCATTTATACCGGATCTGTCAGCGCTGGACATGCTGCACTGGGCCGGCAACTTTACCCGTGTCCTCACACTGAACGGACAGGTGATTAGCGGCCATATTTCACAGTCCGGCGTGCCGGTGCGTACGGAAAACCCGGTGACGCTGCAAATTCTCGACCTGCTGGCAGGGGCCTGGCCAATGAGCCTGAGCCTCGATCAGCTGGTCTTTAACTGCCGTCTGCCAGAGCGTCCCGACGAGGATACCCGCAAGCTGGTGCTGGAATCGTTGTGCGATCTCTTTATCAACAATCTCGACGGCCTGCACTGGAGCGTTACCCCGGGCGCCTATAACTTCGCGACAAATGACGTGCTCGCGCCGGTCGTGCCGCTGCCGGAAACGGACGAAGAAATCCGCGTGCAAAACCTGTGGGGCGAAACGGTTACCGTCGCGCCCGCACACTGGCGCTGGCTGCGCGAGGGGATGACGGCCACCGACGACACGGCCTGGGAGAGCTTTACTGCGCTGCGCATTCGCGGCGTGCTGACAGGCTCGCCGCTGGCATGGAAAAACGCGATCCAGCCGTTTTTGCGCACCGGCAACGTGGCCTGGCTCAAACAATTTATCAACACGCTGCTGCTCCTGAGCGTCAGTGAGAAACGCGGTGGCCTGCTGCAAACGGAAACCAATCAGGATATCGACAACCAGCCTGACAGCATCGAGATGGACGCCATCTATGAAGAGGCCAACCGGCTGATCGGCAAAGGTATGGCGAAAGAAGCGAGAGACTATACGCGCGCGCTGCTGGAAAAAGACCCGCAGAATATGCACATCCTGCGCTGCTATTCGCGCACCTGCGTGCTGACCGGCGCGTGGGATGAGGCGCTGGACGCGCTCTGCCGACTGATGGGCTATTACTTCTCAAGCCTCGACATCTATTACGATCTCGCGACCGCGCTGCAAAAAACGCTCGACCATTTTAATGCCCGCAAAGTGGTACGCGGTCTGCTGCGGCTGGATGAAAAAAACGACGGATTCTGGAACTCGCTGGGCTCGCTCTACCACGCGCGCGGCGACATGACGCTTGCTGAAAAATGCGCGCGCGAGGCGTTTCGCTTCCAGCCGCGTAACCCGCGTTATCTGGCGATGATGGGCGTGGTGCTGAGCGATAACCAGAAGCTGGATGAGGCGCGCTATTTCCTGGAAAAATCGCTTGAGCTGGCACCAAACGATTTCGACTGCTTCACCAGCCTGCTGTTTGTGATGACCCACGACAATAAAGTGAGTGCGCAGGAACTGCTCGCGAAACACCGTGAATATGGCGAGCGTGTCACGTCCTGGGCGGCGCGCGGCGCGCTGACGCTGCCCCTTAATAATGTCAAAGATCCGCAGCGCAAACTGCGTATCGGTTTTGTGTCAGGTGACCTGCGCACGCACCCGGTCAGTAACTTTCTGCTGCCGTTCTGGGAATCGTTTGACCGCACGCGGTTTGAGCTGGTGGGTTATAACGCTGCCCCGATGCACGATGAGCTTACCGATCGCCTGAAAGCGGGCGCGGTGCTGTGGCGCGATGCGGCGCAGTTAAGCGATCGCGAACTGGCGCGCCAGATCAACGACGATGGCGTGGATATTCTTATCGATCTCTCCGGGCATACCACCTGGACGCGGCTGCCGATGTTCGCGCTGCGCCCGGCGCCGCTGCAAATGACCTGGATTGGCTATCCGGGAACCACCGGCGTGCCGGCGATGGATTACCGTCTGCTGTCGTCTACGCTTGCCAGTCCGCCGGGTCTAGCTGAGCAGTTTACCGAGCAGATTCTTTGGGTGCCGATGCGCAAAATTTTTGAGCCGCACCCGCACAGCCCGGAAGTGAATCCGCTGCCTGCGCTGCGTAACGGCCATCTTACGTTCGCAAGCTTCAACCGCCCGAAAAAGGTGAACGATGAAGTGATCGAGCTTTGGGCGCAGATCCTGGTGCGCGAACCGAGCGCGAAGCTGCTGATGGGCTTTATGGCTGATGACGAAATGATAGCGATGATGACGCGCCGTCTGACCCGCTTCGGCGCGCGTCCGGAACAGCTGATTTTCAAAATGCGTACCGGGCTTATGGGGTATCTGGAGTACCACCATCACATCGATATTCTGCTCGACGCCTTCCCGTATACCGGCGGCACGACGACCAACCACGGCGCGTGGATGGGTGTGCCGACATTAACGCTCTGCGGAGAAACAATGGCGGGGCGTCAGGGCGTGGACATTATGAATGGCTATGGACTGCCGGAATTTGTGGCGAACGATAAAGCGGACTACGTCGACAAAGCGCTCTCCTGGCAGGGCCGTTTTGAAGAACTGAACGCGATTCGTCTCTCCATGCGCAGCCGTATCCCGACCGACAACGCGGACGGGTTCAGGGTCGCGGAGACCTTCGAAAAAGGGCTTCGCGAAGCGTGGAAACTTTACTGTACCGGAGAGGCGCCGCGTTCGTTCTTCGTCGAGGAATAATGCGTCGCGACGGCATCATCCAATACCGGCTGCGGCCGGGAACTTTTGGTGTTAACACCGAGGTGTACTATGCAAAATCTATTTGTCACCAGCCCGCTGCTGCCGCCGCTGGAAGAGTTTATCCCGTATCTTGAGCAGATCTGGGAAAACAAATACCTGACCAACGGCGGCCCGTTTCATCAGCAGCTGGAAACCCAGCTCGCTGAATATCTGGGCGTGGAACACCTCTGCCTGTTTTCCAACGGCACGCTGGCGCTCCTGACCGCGCTGCAGGCACTGCGCATTACCGGTGAGGTGATCACAACACCTTATTCGTTCGTGGCGACGTCGCACTCGCTGTTGTGGAACGGCCTGACGCCGGTGTTCGCCGATATCGATCCGGTCACCTGCAATATCGATCCGAACAAAATCGAACAGCTGATTACGCCAGCGACTTCGGCAATTCTGCCGGTGCACTGCTACGGTCTGCCGTGTGACGTGGATAAAATTCAGTCCATCGCTGACGCCTGGGGCCTGAAGGTGATTTACGACGCCGCTCATGCGTTCGGCGTGAAGAAAAACCACCAGAGCATCCTGAACTGCGGCGATCTGTCGATTCTGAGCTTCCACGCCACCAAAGTGTTTAACACCTTTGAGGGCGGGGCGATTATCTGCCCGGATGCGCGCATGAAACAGCGCATCGACTATCTTAAAAACTTCGGCTTTGCCGGTGAAACCACCGTTGTGGCGCCGGGCATCAACGCCAAAATGAATGAAGTACAGGCGGCCTTCGGCCTCGTGCAGTTAGGGCATATCGATAAAGCGCTGGAAAGCCGCGCGGCTATCCACGATCGCTACTGCGAGTGGCTGAGCGATATTCCCGGCATCGAAACCTTCAGCGCGCCGGATGACGTGGAGTGGAACCACTCTTACTTTCCGATCCGCGTAGGCGATGATTTTCCGGTAAGCCGCGATGCGCTCTATGAGGCGCTGAAAGCTGAAAATATTTATTCGCGCCGTTATTTCTACCCGTTGATAAGCGCGTTCTCGATGTATCGCCATCTGCCGTCGGCGCAGCCGCAAAACCTGCCGATTGCAACCGGTATTGCCGAGCGCATTCTGTGTCTGCCGATTTTCCCGGATCTGACCGAGGACGATCAGCGCCGCGTTGTAGAGGCTATCCGCACGCAGGCCGCTCTGGGGATGACGGAGAAAGTAGCATGAAGCTTGGCATCTACGGCGCAGGCGGTTTAGGGCGCGAAGTGTTGATGCTGGCGCGCACCATTAATGCGCGTATGTCGCGCTGGAGTGAGATTTTCTTTATTGACGACGTCACCGACGCGCGCGAGGTGTACGGCGCGGCGGTGGTGCGTTTCGAGGCGCTCCCGACCGCGTGTGAAGTAGTCATTGGCATCGGTGAACCCGCGCTGCGCCAGCGTCTGGCGCAGAAACTGGAAGGTGTGGCACCGCTTGCGACACTGATTCATCCAAGCGTCGTCGTCCCGGCGCAGAGCGAAATCCGCGATGGCGCGATCCTCTGCGACGGCGCGCTGATTTCCTGCGGCGTCACGATTGGTGAAAACGCCCTGATTCAGCCGCGCGCCTGCATCGGTCATGACTGCACGATTGGCGCATACAGCGTCGTTTCAAGCCTGGCGGCGCTTGCGGGCCACTGTACGGTGGGCGAACGCGTATTTATCGGCATGAACAGCTGTGTGAAAGAACAGACCCGCATCGGCGATGACGCCATCGTCGGGATGGGATCGGCGGTATTCAGCGACGTGGCGGACGCCACGATAGTCCTCGGCAACCCGGCCAGGGCGATGCGCCAGAACACCGAAGGTAAGGTGTTTAAATAAGCGCCGCGACAGAACACTTTTTTTATCTGGAGTATGACCATGACGAACTTAGCGAAGTACAACACCATTTTTATGGAAACTTTTGACGTGCCGGAAGACGTGCTGGCGGATTACAAATATCAGGACACCCCGTCCTGGGACTCCGTGGGTCACATGACCATGATCGCCGCACTGGAAGAGACCTTCGACATCATGATGGATACTGAAGACATCATTGACTTTACCTCGTGGCAGAAAGGCAAAGAGATCCTGCAAAAATACGACGTAGAAATCGCCTGATTATGACGGAGGTCAGCATGCTGCTCGCGGGAAAAAATGCGGTAATTACCGGCTGTCTGCAGGGGATCGGCAACGCCACGATGGTCGCTTATGCGCGCCACGGGGCGAATATTTTCGCCTGCGTTCAACAGGAAGATGCGGCGTTCAGCGCGCAAATCGCTGAACTCTCTGAACAATACGGCGTGACTATCACGCCGGTCTGCTTCGACCTGCTGGACGATGCGTCCATCAAGCAGGCCGCGATGGCGATTCAGAAAGCGAAAGTGCCGGTGGATATCCTGGTGAACGTGGCAGGCGTCACGCTTGATGCACTGTTCCCGATGGTCACCATGGAGCAGTTGCACAAGACCTTCGCCATTAACTTCTTTTCGCAGATGGTGTTCACCCAGTACATCACCCGCCTGATGCTGCGCAACAAACGCGGCAGCATCATTAATATCGCCAGCATTTCCGGCCTTGACGGCAATAGCGGCCAGCTCGCTTACGCGGCCTCAAAAGCTGCGATGGTGGCGGCGACTAAAACGCTCTCTATTGAGCTGGCGCCGCAGGGCATCCGCGTGAACGCGGTTGCACCAGGCGTTATCGCCACGCCCATGACTGAAAATCTGGCAAGTGACGTCGTGGAAAGCAAGCTTTCGCAAAGCGCGCTGCGCCGTACCGGGCGGGCGGATGAAGTGGCCGATACGCTGGTATGGCTCGGCTCAGATGCCGCAAGCTACGTGACGGGCCAGGTGGTGCGTGTCGATGGCGGGATCGGTTATTAAAAGGGGAAGCCCATGTTGTTAAAAGAGAAAAACGTCATCATCACCGGTTGCGCGCGCGGTATCGGGCGCGCAATGGTGGAGGCTTTCGCCGCCGAAGGCGCATGTATTTACGCCCATGCCCGCAGCGAAACGCCGGAATTTCTTGCTGATATGGCGGCGCTTGCCGAACGCTATCAGGTGGAGATCTGGCCGTTGTGCTTTGATCTGACTGATAACGACGCGATGAAAGTCGCGGTCAAACGCCTGATGAGCGATAAACGTCCGCTGCACGCGCTGGTGAATAACGCTGGCGTCACCTGGAACGCGCTGTTCCAGATGACCTCCATGCAGGCGCTGCGCGATCAATTTGAAGTGAACTTCTTTTCGCTTTTCAGCTTTACCCAGATGGTGTCAAAGCTGATGACCCGTCAGCGTTTCGGCAGCATCGTGAATATCGCCTCGACCGCGGCTGAAGACGGTAATGCCGGTAAAGCGGCTTACGGCGCCGCCAAAGCGGCTGTCGTGGCGTTGACCCGCACTATTGCGACGGAACTTGGCGAGCAGGGCATTCGTGCCAACTGTATCGCGCCGGGCATGACCGAAACAGACATGCTCTCGACCATGCCGGATTACATCATCGAACAGACCCGTAACGGGACCGATCTGCGCCGCCTCGGCGCGCCGCAGGAGATAGCCGCTGCGGCCGTCTGGCTGGCGTCGGATCTGTCGTCTTATGTCACCGGCCAGACGATCCGTGTTGACGGTGGCCTGCGATGAACGCCCGCGTCGGTAAGCTTGTCTGCGACGCGCGCGCCATTCGCCAGTCGATTATTCGCACCGCCAGTGCCGCGCCGGTGGATGGCGTGCATCTTGGCCCTGCGCTCTCGATGGTCGAGATAGCGGCCGCCCTGTACGGTGCGGTGATGCGTTATGATCCGAAAAATATGGCATCCAGGGCGCGTGATCGTTTCCTTCTCAGTAAAGGCCATGCGGCGCTGGCGCTTTACGCCACGCTGCATCACTACGGCGTACTGAGCGACGAGGAGCTGGCGACGTTTGATCATAGCGGTTCTCGCTTTCCGGCGCTGACGCCGATGAACCCGCCGCTCGGGATTGATTTTGCGGGCGGCTCGCTCGGCATGGGCGTCGGTTACGCCTGCGGCGCGGCGCTCGCGCAGCGGTTGCGCGGCGAAAGCTGGCGACATTACATCGTGCTCGGCGACGGCGAATGCAACGAAGGCTCCGTCTGGGAAAGCGCGTTTTTCGCAGCACAACAGGGGCTGGATCAGCTCACCGCTATCGTTGACTGCAACGGGTTTCAGTCCGACTGGTCATGCGAACAGACCATCAAAATGGATTTTCCGGCATTGTGGGCTGCCTGCGGCTGGCATGTGGAAACCTGCGACGGGCATGACATCAACGCGCTGCTTGCCGCGCTGGACGCGCCGTCGCACGGCAAGCCGAAAGCCATTGTGGCGCGCACCGTGAAGGGGAAAGGGGTGTCGTTTATGGAGCACAATAACGCCTTCCACCGCGCCCGCCTTTCACCTGCCCAGCGCGACGCCGCGCTTGCCGAACTGGAGGCACACGCATGAGCCTGATAATTACGCCTGCCGAGATCCGCGCCTGGTCGATGATGGGCACGCGCGGCACCTTCGGCGTGACGCTGCTGAAACTCGCCGAAGAAAACCCGGCGCTGGTGGGCCTGACGGCGGATCTGGCTATCACTTCCGGCATGGAGCGCTTTAGCAGCACTTACCCGGAGCGCTTTTATAATCTCGGCATCGCCGAGCAGAATTTAATCGGCGTGGCGGCAGGCATGGCCTCTCAGGGGCTGGTGCCGTTCGCGACGACGTTTGCCAACTTCGCGGCGCTGCGCGCCTGCGAGCAGATGCGTCACTATCTGGGTTACTTACAAGAGAACGTGAAAGTGGTCGGGCTCGCCTCTGGCTTTGCGATGGGCATGTTCGGCACGACGCATTATGGCATTGAAGATATTGCGACGCTGCGTGCGATATCGGGGCTGACTATCCTTTCGCCTGCCGACGCGACGGCGACCGCCCAGCTCACGGAGCTTGCGGCGCGCCACCACGGGCCGGTGTATTTGCGCCTGACCGGTGGGATGCGCACGCCGGTGGTCTATCGCGAACAGGCTGCGTTTGAACTCGGCAAGGCTATGCGTCTGCGCGAAGGCGACGATATCGCACTGGTCGCGACTGGCAGTATGGTTGCCGTGGCGATGAAAGCCGCCGAGGCGCTTGATGCGCAAGGGCTACGCTGCGCGGTGGTGGATATGCACACCATCAAACCGCTGGATACTGACACGCTGAAAAGCCTGTTCGGCTGCCGTCTGCTGGTGACGCTTGAAGAACACAGCGTCGTGGGCGGGCTTGGCGGTGCGGTGGCGGAATATCTTGCTGAACAGGGCGGCGCGCCGCGACTGCTGCGACTCGGCATTCCACAGGGTTACGGCCCGGCAGGTGAATACGCCTGGATGCTGGAGCAGTGCGGGCTCACGGCCCCGCAAGTTACACAACAGATTCTGGACGCGGAGTTATGACCCCAACGCCTTTCTGGCAACTCTTTCACGCGCCACGCGATACCGTGGCGCTTATCGAAGATGGCGGCGCGACGCTGACTTATGGCGAACTGGCGCAACAGGTCGGGCAGGTGCAGGCGCATCTGCCCGCGCGCGCATTGTTATTTTGCTTTTGCGAGAACAGCGCGGCGTCGCTTACCGGTTATCTCGCGGCGCTGAATGCCCGCGCAGTGCCGGTGATGCTGGACGGACAGCTTGACGATACGCTCGCCGACGCTCTGCTGGCGCGCTGGCAGCCCGGATTTCTCTGGTTGCCGGAAAGCCGCCAGGTGCCAGGCAACGTGCTGCTGCGCCAGAATGGCTATCAGCTTGTCGCGACCGGTGAGCCTGCGCCCGCGATGGATGACGCGCTGGCACTTTTGATAACGACCTCCGGCTCGACAGGCAGCCCGAAACTGGTGCGTCAGAGCTATCAGAATCTCATCAGCAACTGCGAGAGCATTTGCGATTATCTGGCGATTGACGCGAGCGAGCGTCCGCTGGTCTATCTGCCGATGAACTATGTGTTTGGCTTATCGGTTATCCATTCCCATCTGGCGCGCGGCGCGACGCTATTAATGACTCGCAATGGCCCGGTACAACCGGGGTTCTGGGCGTTCGTGAAAAGCCAGCAGGCGACCTCGCTTGCGGGCGTGCCTTATACCTTTGAAATGCTCAACCGGCTGCGCTTTATGCGCATGGCGCTGCCATCGCTGCGCACGCTGACCCAGGCGGGCGGCAAGCTTTCCGCCGCGCTGCATGAGGCGTTCGCGGCCTGGGCGCAGGCCCAGGATAAACGTTTTATCGTGATGTATGGCGCCTCGGAGGCGACCTCGCGTATGGGCTATCTGCCGCCAGAGCAGGCGGCGTCATTGCCAGGCGCGATGGGCATCGCCATTCCGGGCGGGCGTTTTACGCTTGAAGATGAAGCGGGCAACGAAATAGCCACCCCTGATGAAACGGGTGAGCTTATCTATTACGGGGCGAATGTTTGCCTCGGCTACGCGCAAACGCGCGACGATTTAGCGCGCGGCGACGATTTCCGGGGGCGGCTCGCAACAGGCGATCTGGCCCGCCGTGACGCCCAGGGCATCTATACGATTGTCGGGCGCAAAAAACGCTTTCTCAAAGTGTTTGGTAACCGCGTCGGGCTTGATGAGCTGGAACAACTGGTGAAAAACCAGTTTGTCGGTCTCGACTGCGCCACCGGCGGCGTCGATGATCGCATCACGCTTTTTCTGACGGATGAAACACAGAGCGAGACGGTGAAAAGCTGGCTTGCGCAAACCTGTCAGCTGCATCACAGCGCGTTTCGCGTTGTGGTGCTGGCGTCCATCCCGAAAAACGCCGCCGGAAAAACGCTTTACGCACAACTGGAGGCGCTCAGTGCTTGATTACGCGCAGTGGTTACAGCAACCCCCTTATTCGCTGACGCGCGATGATAAACGCGCGCTGATGATGCAGCGTCTGCAGTGGCTGACGGAACATCACCGCGCACGCTGCGCACCATACCGCGCGATGCTGGACGGGCTGGGTGTGGATGTCGCGGCGCTCACGCAGCCGGAAGATATTCCTTTTTTGCCGGTGTCGCTGTTTAAGACCCTGACGCTTGCAAGCATGCCGCCTGATGACGCCGTGAAGGTGATGACCTCGTCCGGCACCACGGGACAAGCGGTGTCGCGTATTTATCTGGATAAACAAACCGCGGCCAATCAGCAGAAAACGCTGGTGAAGATTGTCAGCGCGTTTACCGGCGCGGGCCGTTTGCCCATGCTGATTATTGACGCGCCGTCGGTACTGAAAGACCGCACGATGTTTTCTGCGCGCGGCGCGGGTATTCTCGGTTTTTCGATATTTGGCGCCGATCGCGCCTTTGCCCTTAACGACGAGATGCTGCTGGATATGGCTGGCATTGAGGCCTTTCTTGCGAAACACGCGGGCAAACCGGTGCTGCTGTTCGGCTTCACTTTTATGGTCTGGCAGCATTTCTGGCGCGCGCTTTCGCAAAGCGGACAGCGGCTCGATCTCAGCCGAGGCATTTTGATCCACGGCGGTGGCTGGAAAAAGCTCGCCAGCGAAGCGGTATCGCCGCAGGAATTCGCCCATCGTTTGCAGGATGTCTGCGGGCTGACGCGTATTTATGATTATTACGGCATGGTAGAACAGACCGGCTGCATCTATATGCAGTGCGAAGAAGGCCATCTGCATGCCAGCATTTTCTCCGATGTAATTATCCGCGATCCGCATGACTTTTCGGTCTGTCCACCGGGGCGCGCCGGCATAGTACAGGTGCTGTCGCTTATCCCGGAGTCGTATCCGGGGCATTCGCTTCTGACGGAAGACGAGGGCGTATTGCTCGGTGAAGACGATTGTCCTTGCGGGCGCCACGGTAAATATTTCCGCATCAACGGACGCCTGCAACAGGCCGAAATCAGAGGATGTAGCGACACTTATGCAGCCCAGTTTTGATAACCTGACTTTTTTGCTGGGCGATGCCGCACAGCTTGCCGCGCTGGAGCATTTTCGTCCACGCGCGCCGTTCGATGACGAGACGCTTACTTTCTTAAGCGAGTTTTCCCGCAGGCTGCTGGCCGACCCGCGCGTGCGTGCTTACAGCGATGTGGTGAGCCTCGCGTTCTGGTGTCGCCCGGCGTCGCTTGAAAAGTTACGCCAGGAATTTATGCCGCAGGGCATTACCCAGGGCCGCGGCGTGGCGTTTCATATCGCGCCGTCAAACGTGGCGGTGAATTTCGCGTTTTCGCTGGCGGCGGGGCTGCTTACCGGCAACGCCAATATTGTGCGCCTCTCGTCGACACCTTTTGCGCAAACGACGCTTATCTGCGATGCGCTTAAAGGCGCGCTGGCTCATGTGCCTGCGCTTGCCGACAGTCTTTGCCTGGTGCAATACCCACACGATACAGCGCTGACCGATTATTTCTCCGCGCTGTGCGACGCACGGTTGATCTGGGGCGGCGATCGCACGATCGAGACGGTGCGGCGTTCACCGCTGCGCCCGCGCGGCGTCGATATCGCCTTTGCGGATCGCTATTCCTTTGCGGTGATCAACGCCGACGCGTGGCTTACCGCGCCCGATAAAGCGCGCCTGCTGGAGGCGTTTTACAACGATACGTTACTGACCAGCCAGCAGGCCTGTACGGCCGCGAAAATGGTGGTCTGGACCGGCGAGCGTACCGATGAGGCGCGCGCGCAGTTCTGGCCCGCCTTTCGCGACTGGTGCGGCGACCGCTATACGCCGCTGGCAACCACGGCCGTGAGTAATCTTGCCTGGTTTTGCGCCCATACGGTGAGCGATCCCACGCTGCGTTGTCTTGCGCAACCCGATAATCGTCTTTTCCTGGCGCAAACTCACGCGCCAAATGACGCGTTACTGGCGGATCATCATCAGAGTGGGTTGTTTATTGAATACGTTGCGCAGGATCTGCTGGACATTGCGCCGTTGTGCGGAGAGAAGTGCCAGACGATCGTCTCCTTTGGGGTAGATCCTGAGCATTTTCAACGGTTTTTAGCCACCGCCAAACCGCGTGGGGTCGATCGTATAGTGCCGCTCGGACAGAGTATGCAGTTTTCTTTGCACTGGGATGGCTATCCATTGGCCGAAATACTGACGCGTCGTTTAACTTTAGTTTCTTATTAATCTGCGAATTTTCAGTGGGTTAGCCTACAACCTGAAAATAACCCCTTATTTAGACCATTATTCGCCCGATTAAAAAGCGCTGTAGAATTAGATAATCACGCCGATAACTCAACTAACGCAGGGCCGTTTATCGTGAATTCTCTCTATACCGCTGATGGTGTAATGGATAAACACTCGCTCTGGCAGCGTTATGTCCCTCTGGTGCGTCACGAAGCGTTGCGCCTGCAGGTGCGTTTGCCGGCGAGCGTTGAACTGGACGATTTGTTACAGGCGGGCGGCATCGGCTTGCTGAATGCTGTAGAACGCTACGACGCCCTGCAAGGAACGGCATTTACCACTTACGCAGTGCAGCGTATACGTGGCGCGATGCTGGACGAGCTACGCAGCCGTGACTGGGTGCCGCGCAGTGTCCGCCGCAACGCGCGCGAGGTGGCGCAGGCAATAGGCCAACTGGAGCAGGAACTGGGGCGTAACGCGACTGAACTGGAGGTCGCAGAGCGACTGAGTATCCCGCTTGAAGAATATCGTCAGATGTTGCTCGACACGAACAATAGTCAACTGTTCTCTTATGACGAATGGCGTGAAGAGCATGGCGATAGTATCGAACTGGTGACGGAAGATAACCAGAACGAAAACCCGCTGCATCAACTGCTGGAAAGCAATTTGCGCGAGCGTGTCATGGACGCGATTGAATCGCTGCCGGAACGTGAGCAGATGGTGCTGACGCTGTACTACCAGGAAGAGCTCAATCTCAAAGAGATTGGCGCCGTACTGGAAGTGGGCGAATCAAGGGTAAGCCAGTTGCATAGCCAGGCCATCAAACGTCTGCGAACCAAGCTGGGTAAGCTATAGGTTGTTGATTCGTCATCATCCTGGTAATGCCGCACTTAGGAACGACAACCAGGAGTTATCATGACGGCGCAGCAACCTAAAAGGCGGCCCCTGAGCCGCTACCTTAAAGACTTTAAGCACTCACAGACGCATTGTGCGCATTGTCACAAGCTGCTGGATCGCATTACGCTGGTCCACCGTGGCGAAATTGTGAACAAAATAGCAATCGCTGCGCTCGACACGCTGCTTGACGAGGCCACCTGGGAGCTGGAAAAACAGGACTGGGTGGCACTCTGTCGCTTTTGCGGCGATCTGCACTGCAAAGAGCAGAGCAACTATTTCGACATCATCGGCTTTAAGCAATATCTCTTCGAGCAGACCGATATGAGCCATGGCACGATCCGCGAATACGTGGTGCGCCTGCGCCGTCTCGGCGCGCATCTTACCCAGCGTCAGGTGCCGCTTTCCCTTGCCCATGAGGACAACCTCGATGAGCACCTGGAGGCGTATCTCCCGCTGACCAGCACAAATAATTACCGTATTGCGCTTCGCAAGTATGCCCAGTATCAGCAGCTCTCCCTGGCCCCCATGGAGAAAACCGCGTCAGCGACCACTTCTGATATATATTAAAAAGGTATAAGTTGTAGCACAGTGGTTTTGATTTCTTTGCGTAACTACTTACACTACAGCTCAATTTCGTTAATTCGGGGTACTTATGAAACTTGCACTTTTAGGTCGTCAGGCGCTGATGGGCGTCATGGCTGTCGCGCTGGTCGCAGGCATGAGCGTCAAAACCTATGCCGCGGAAAACTTGCTAAATAAAGTGAAAGAGCGCGGCACGCTGCTGGTGGGGCTTGAAGGCACATATCCGCCGTTCAGCTTCCAGGGTGATGACGGCAAACTGACGGGCTTTGAAGTGGAGTTCGCCGAGGAGCTCGCAAAGCATCTGGGCGTGAAAGCTTCCCTTAAGCCGACCAAATGGGATGGGATGTTGGCTTCGCTGGATTCTAAGCGTATCGACGTGGTGATTAATCAGGTCACTATCTCCGATGAGCGTAAGAAAAAATATGATTTCTCAACGCCGTATACCGTTTCCGGTATCCAGGCGCTGGTGAAAAAAGAGAACGCCAACAGCATTAAAACCGCCGCCGATCTGAAGGGCAAAAAAGTCGGTGTCGGTCTTGGCACCAACTACGAAGAGTGGCTGCGCCAGAACGTGCAGGGCGTTGATATTCGCACCTATGATGACGATCCGACAAAATATCAGGATCTGCGCGTAGGCCGTATCGACGCTATTCTGGTGGACCGCCTGGCGGCGCTGGATCTGGTGAAGAAAACCAACAATACGCTGGCCGCGGCCGGTGAGCCGTTCTCCCGTCAGGAAGCTGGCGTTGCCGTACGTAAAGGCAATGAGGATCTGGTGCAGGCTATCGATAAAGCGATCGCGGATATGCAACAGGATGGCTCGCTGAAGAAAATTTCAGAGAAATGGTTTGGTGCGGACGTGACCAAATAACCGGTTCGTCGCTGAAAAAAGGTGCTGATATCAGCGCCTTTTTTTATGCCGCCGGAAAATTGCTGCATAATGACGGTTTAACCGCTGACTCTGGCATGAGGTCTTCTGATGCATAATCTCACCCGTTTTGCGCGTCTGGAACTTATTGGCGCGCCGACGCCACTCGAGTTCCTGCCGCGCCTGTCCGACTATCTGGGTCGGGAAATTTTCATTAAACGCGACGACGCCATGCCGGTGGCGATGGGCGGCAATAAGCTGCGCAAACTTGAGTTTCTCGCAGCCCAGGCGCTGCGCGAAGGCGCTGACACGCTGGTCACAGCGGGCGCTATCCAGTCTAACCACGTGCGCCAGACGGCGGCGGTAGCCGCGCGGCTTGGGCTACATTGTGTGGCGCTGCTGGAAAACCCCATCGGCACCCGCGAAGAAAACTATCTCACCAACGGCAACCGGCTACTGCTGGATCTCTTTAATGTTCAGGTAGAGATGTGTGAGGCGCTGGACGCGCCAGACCGTCAGCTCGACGACCTGGCGGTGCGCCTCGAAGCGCAGGGGTTTCGCCCGTACGTGATTCCGGTTGGCGGTTCGAACGTGCTGGGCGCGCTTGGGTATGTTGAAAGTACGCTTGAAATTGTGCAGCAGTGCGAAGGCATTATCCGCCCGTCGTCGGTGGTGGTGGCCTCCGGCAGCGCAGGTACGCACGCCGGGCTTGCAGTCGGGCTGGAGCAGGGGATGCCAGAGGCTGAGCTTATCGGCGTGACGGTTTCCCGAACGGTCGCGGAGCAAAAGCCGAAAGTCGTTGCATTGCAGCAGGGGGTGGCCGAGGCGCTGGAGCTTGAAGCGAAGGCAGACATCGTACTGTGGGATGACTATTTCGCGCCGGGCTACGGGAAGCCCAATGATGAAGGCATGGAGGCGGTTAAGCTGCTGGCGCGCCTTGAAGGCATTCTGCTGGATCCCGTCTATACCGGCAAAGCCATGGCCGGACTGATTGACGGCATCGCTCAGCATCGCTTTAAGGATAACGGCCCGATTCTCTTTATTCATACCGGCGGCGCACCGGCGCTGTTCGCGTACCATCCGCAAGTCTGAAAACGCAGGGTGAAACCAACATAATGCAGGAAAGTATCCAACTGGTTATCGATTCGGCGCCGTTTCTTCTGAAAGGGGCCATTTTTACGCTTGAGCTGAGCATCGGCGGCA
Organism: Cronobacter condimenti 1330; assembly: GCF_001277255.1. NCBI lineage: Bacteria > Pseudomonadati > Pseudomonadota > Gammaproteobacteria > Enterobacterales > Enterobacteriaceae > Cronobacter > Cronobacter condimenti. The sequence continues at coordinate 2,625,932 of NZ_CP012264.1, read as the reverse complement.
TGTTTTTCGGCCTGGTGTTAGGCTTTGTGCTGGCAATGATGCGGCTGTCGGCCTTCTGGCCGGTGTCATGGCTCGCGCGGTTTTATATTTCGGTTTTTCGCGGCACGCCGCTCATCGCACAGCTCTTTATGATTTATTACGGCCTGCCGCAATTTGGTATCGAGCTGGATCCCATTCCGGCGGCGATGATAGGACTGTCGCTGAACACTGCGGCGTACACCTCTGAAACGCTGCGCGCGGCGATTTCCTCTATCGATAAAGGGCAGTGGGAAGCCGCGGCGAGCATCGGCATGACGCCCTGGCAGACGCTGCGCCGCGCTATTCTTCCCCAGGCTGCGCGCGTGGCGCTGCCGCCGCTCGGGAACAGCTTTATTAGCCTCGTGAAGGATACGTCGCTCGCCGCCACCATTCAGGTGCCAGAGTTATTCCGCCAGGCGCAGCTGATTACCTCGCGTACGCTGGAGGTGTTCACCATGTATCTGGCCGCGTCGCTGATTTACTGGGTGATGGCGACGGTGCTGTCCGCCCTGCAAAACCATTTTGAAAACCAGTTAAACCGACAGGAGCGCGATCCGAAATGAGTGCTATTGAGGTCAAAAACCTGGTCAAGAAATTCCACGGGCAGACCGTGCTGCACGGTATCGATCTGGAAGTGCAAACCGGGGAGGTGGTAGCCATTATCGGCCCGAGCGGTTCCGGTAAAACGACGCTACTGCGCAGCATTAACCTGCTGGAACAGCCGGAGAGCGGCACCGTGCGCGTAGGCGACATTACTATTGATACCGCAAAATCTGCCCGTGAACAGCGCGGCCTGGTACGTCAGTTACGCCAGCAGGTGGGCTTTGTGTTTCAGAGCTTTAATCTGTTCCCGCATCGTACGGTGCTGGAAAACATTATTGAAGGGCCGGTCATTGTGAAGGGCGAGCCGAAAGCCGACGCCACGGCGCGTGCGCGCGAACTGCTGGCGAAAGTGGGGCTGACGGGTAAAGAGAACAGTTACCCGAAGCGGCTTTCCGGCGGACAGCAGCAGCGTGTGGCGATCGCCCGCGCGCTGGCGATGCGCCCGGAGGTTATTCTCTTTGACGAGCCGACGTCAGCGCTCGATCCTGAACTGGTCGGCGAGGTGTTGAGCGCCATCCGCCAGCTCGCACAGGAGAAACGCACCATGGTTATCGTGACGCATGAGATGAGTTTTGCTCGCGATGTGGCCGACCGCGCCATCTTTATGGACCAGGGAAAAATTGTCGAACAGGGTGAGGCGAAAGCGCTATTTGCCAACCCGACGCAGCCGCGCACGCGCCAGTTTTTAGATAAATTTCTTAATACCTGACCCTGTGCCCGGCGTGTTTTCCGCGCCGGGCTCCCGCCTGAAACCCTGGGAAAAATAAGCCTTAAAAATCTTCTGACGAATTAATCAGCACCAACAGCGCCTTAGCGATTTAATTTGCCTTAAAGCCTGAGTCTGGCTCAATGTCCCGTGCAGAATGCCGATTATTGATATTAATAATTATGTAGAATGTGTTACTTTGTCATATCACAAAAAATAATGCTTACAGCACGACAGGAGTTCCGCCCCACAGCATGAAGGAAAGTGACTTTTTTAACTGGCGTCGGGAAATGACGACCCGCTTTCAGGAAATTCAGGATTCGAGCGACATTTATTCGCTCCTGAAAACCGAAACGCAGAACCTCGAATATGATTATTTCGCGCTTTGCGTTCGCCACCCTGTGCCTTTCACTCGCCCAAAACTAACGCTCCACACAACCTATCCCGAAGCCTGGCTTGAGCATTATCAGGCGGAAAACTACTACGTGATAGACCCGGTGCTGAAGCCACAGAATTATCAAATGGGGTATCTCCCCTGGAGCGATGCGCTGTTTACTGGCGCGGCAGAAGAGCTCTGGAATGCCGCACGCGACCACGGTCTGGTCAAGGGCGTAACGCAGTGCGTCATTGCGCCTAACCGCGCCCAGGGATTTTTATCCGTCTCTGGAACCAGCTCGCGTGGACACTCCATGGCGGATGACGAACTGGCGTTGCGACTTCAGCATTTAGTGGAACAAAGTCTGGTGACTATGGGGCGGCTGGAAGATCCGGCGGCGACCGTGCTGGAAATGAAACTGAGTAAACGCGAAAAAGAGATATTGCAGTGGACGGCGGAAGGTAAAACGTCGGCGGAAATCGCGATAATATTATCTATTTCGGAAAATACAGTTAATTTCCACCAAAAAAATATGCAGAAGAAGTTTAATGCTCCAAACAAAACGCAAATTGCCTGTTATGCTGCTGCGATTGGCCTGATTTGAGCGTGTAATTCGTTCTGCGTGTCAGACACTCAGACCGGCTGGAAGAATAACCGCTTCCAGCCGGTTTTTTAATTACTGACGGTAAGCCTGTTTAATCTGCTTAACGGTATTGGTATAAACGGCCGCCTGCGCGTCGTCTTCCATTGCAGCGATCTGTTTTTCCATTTTAAGGATTACCCGGCCTGCGTCTGCCTGGCCCATCGCCTGCAGCATCAGCGTCAGCAGGGATTTCAGGCAGGATACTTCAACAGCCAGTTCCTGAATGTTCTCTGCGGTGGAAATATCGGGAGCGCTCATGTTTTATCCTCTGTCAGTGTAACGGCGTGCGCCTGGCACGCCTGTTGATGTTTTAAGGCGGCGGAGTATACCACAAGGTCCAAAAAAGTAATTAGCGACGAAATTTTGAGCGTTTCACAAGGCGTCTGGCTTATTATAATAAGGCTTTGCTGATAGAGATGATTTCCCGGCTTTCAAAGGCGCAGCGGCAGAAATATATGTTTCTAATAAGTTTCTTCGGTGTAAATTTAAAAGTTGTTTATAATCGCTTTTAAATTCACAGTTAGTAATAAGTTATACCAAAAAATGCTGTCTGTTGATTTGCCAGCTTTTTTTAAGAGGTACCTCGCATTTCCTTGTTTTAAAAAAGCGTTTTAATTCTGTTATACCCCCACAGAGTACGTACAAGTGCATTTTTTGCGTTTCAAAGTTGCGTTAAAAAACGTTAATATGGGGCGAATAAGTTACCAGCAGCGTTATCCCTTTTTGAGGAGTGTTTTCCTTTGATCAACGTTCTTCTTGTTGATGACCACGAACTGGTGCGCGCAGGGATACGACGCATACTTGAAGATATGAAGGGCATTAAAGTGGCAGGTGAAGCCTGCTGCGGCGAGGACGCCATCAAATGGTGTCGCATCCACCCTGTGGATGTGGTGCTGATGGATATGAATATGCCGGGCATAGGCGGCCTGGAGGCGACTCGCAAAATTGCTCGTTATTCTTCAGACATTAAAGTGATCATGCTTACCGTTCATACGGAGAATCCGCTTCCGGCGAAAGTGATGCAAGCCGGGGCTGCGGGGTATCTGAGTAAAGGTGCGGCTCCCGCTGAAGTGGTGAGCGCCATCCGGTCCGTTCACGCCGGACGACGCTATATCGCTTCCGACATCGCACAGCAAATGGCGCTCAGTCAAATAGAGCCCGACCGTTGCGAATCGCCTTTCGCGAGTTTGTCGGAAAGGGAATTGCAGATTATGCTCATGATTACCAAAGGCCAGAAGGTCAATGAAATCTCTGAGCAGCTTAATCTCAGCCCGAAAACCGTTAACAGCTATCGCTATCGTATGTTTAGTAAGCTAAACATCCATGGCGACGTCGAGTTGACGCATCTGGCCATTCGCCATGGCCTGTGTAACGCGGAGACCTTATCAAGTCAGTGACTGAAGTTTTTGATTCAAAATCGTTTCTGAAAACCGTCACCAGCCAGCCTGGCGTCTACCGTATGTATGACGCCAGCGGGACGGTTATCTACGTCGGCAAGGCCAAAGATCTCAAAAAACGCCTTTCCAGCTATTTCCGCAGCAACCTCGCCAGCCGTAAAACCGAAGCGCTGGTGGCGCAGATCCAGACTATCGACGTTACGGTGACCCACACCGAAACCGAAGCGCTGTTGCTGGAGCACAACTACATCAAGCTGTATCAGCCGCGCTATAACGTATTGCTGCGCGATGATAAATCCTACCCGTATATTTTCCTGAGCGGTGATACGCACCCGCGGCTGGCTATGCATCGCGGCGCCAAGCATGCCAAAGGCGAATATTTCGGCCCGTTCCCGAACGGCTACGCGGTGCGGGAAACGCTGGCGCTGCTGCAAAAGATTTTCCCGATTCGCCAGTGCGAGAACAGTGTCTACCGCAACCGTTCACGCCCCTGCCTGCAATATCAGATTGGCCGTTGTCTGGGCCCCTGTGTCGAAGGGTTGGTTAGCGAAGAAGACTACGCGCAGCAAGTCGAGTATGTGCGGCTGTTCCTTGCCGGGAAAGACGATCAGGTGATAAACCAGCTCGTCGCGCGTATGGAACAGGCGAGCCAGAATCTGGCGTTTGAAGAGGCCGCGCGGCTGCGAGATCAAATCCAGGCCGTACGCCGTGTTACGGAAAAACAGTTTGTCTCTAATAACGGTGACGATCTGGACGTTATCGGTGTGGCATTTGAGGCTGGCATGGCATGCCTGCATGTTCTGTTCATCCGGCAGGGGAAAGTGCTGGGCAGCCGTAGCTACTACCCGAAAGTGCCGAGCGGGACGGATCTTGCCGAAGTGGTGGAAACGTTTGTCGGGCAGTTCTATCTGCAGGGCAGTCAGATGCGCACGTTACCGGGCGAGATTCTGCTCGATTTCCCGTTGACTACGCCTGAACTGCTGGCGGAAACGCTGACGGATATCGCTGGTCGCCGTGTGAATGTCCAGACACGCCCGCGTGGTGACCGTGCACGTTATCTGAAGCTCGCACGCACTAATGCCGCGACGGCGTTAACCACGCGTCTGTCGCAGCAATCCACGATAAGCCAGCGTCTCACGGCGCTTGCGCAGGCGTTACATCTGCCGGAAGTGAAGCGCATGGAGTGCTTTGACATCAGCCATACCATGGGCGAGCAGACAGTCGCCTCCTGCGTAGTGTTTGATGCTAACGGACCGCTGCGTGCTGAATATCGTCGCTATAATATTACCGACATCACGCCGGGCGATGATTACGCGGCGATGAACCAGGTGTTGCGCCGTCGTTATGGCAAGGCAATTGAGGAGAGTAAAGTGCCTGATCTTATTCTCATCGATGGCGGTAAAGGGCAGTTAAGTCAGGCGAAGTCCGTTTTTGCCGAGCTGGACGTTTCCTGGGATAAACATCATCCGCTGTTGCTTGGCGTGGCGAAAGGCAGTGACCGTAAAGCAGGGCTCGAAACCTTGTTCCTTGAGCCAGAAGGAGAGGGGTTTGCACTGCCACCTGATTCTCCGGCGTTGCATGTGATTCAGCATATTCGGGATGAATCGCACAACCATGCGATAACCGGTCATCGGAAAAAACGCGCCAAAGTGAAGAATACGAGCACACTCGAAACGATTGAAGGCATCGGGCCGAAACGTCGTCAGATGCTGCTTAAATATATGGGTGGATTGCAGCCGTTGCTGAACGCATCGGTTGAAGAAATTGCAAAAGTGCCGGGTATCTCGCAAGCGCTGGCAGAAAAGATCTACTACTCGTTGAAACATTAAGGGCTATGTAGCAACATAGCGGTAATCTCAAATTATGACAGATAGTTACCTGCACTATGCGATTTAATATCCCTACATTGCTGACGCTGTTTCGTGTCATTCTGATCCCGTTTTTCGTGCTGGCGTTCTATCTGCCTTTTCACTGGGCTCCTTTCCTGTGCGCTCTCATTTTCTGCCTCGCGGCGATCACCGACTGGTTTGACGGTTTTCTTGCGCGTCGCTGGAATCAAAGTACCCGCTTCGGTGCGTTTCTCGACCCGGTGGCAGATAAAGTGATGGTAGGTATTGCCATGGTACTGGTGGCAGAACACTACCACAGTTGGTGGATTACGCTGCCCGCGGCCACTATGATTGCGCGCGAAATTATCATCTCCGCGTTGCGTGAGTGGATGGCTGAGCTTGGTAAGCGCAGCAGCGTGGCGGTTTCCTGGATTGGTAAAGTGAAGACGACGGCGCAAATGCTGGCACTCATTGGTTTACTGTGGCGTCCGAACATGTGGATCGAGTACGCAGGCATTGCGCTCTTTTTCGTCGCCGCCGTGTTGACGTTCTGGTCGATGTTCCAGTATTTGAACGCTGCCCGTGGGGATTTGCTCGAACGTTGATCTATCCGGCGCAAAATTCAGCAAACGAATCATGTTGCCTGAAAATTTCGTTGACTCATTGCGTCAGGTAAGTAGAATGCAACGCATCGAACGGCGGCACGATTCGCCGGACGGTAAATAAATCAAGTAATTAGATTCGAGCGGTTAGCTTAAATTACTTCGATAAGCGGGAATAGCTCAGTTGGTAGAGCACGACCTTGCCAAGGTCGGGGTCGCGAGTTCGAGTCTCGTTTCCCGCTCCAAATTTTGGTATTAGATTCACTGTCTGATACCTGCCTGAAAAGGCAACGCAATTCTGGCGCGTTAACAAAGCGGTTATGTAGCGGATTGCAAATCCGCCTAGTCCGGTTCGACTCCGGAACGCGCCTCCACTTTCTTCCCGAGCCCGGGTGGTGAAATCGGTAGACACAAGGGATTTAAAATCCCTCGGCGTTCGCGCTGTGCGGGTTCAAGTCCCGCCCCGGGCACCATGGGAAACACAAGAATAATCAAAGCAATAAGCAGTGTCGTGCAAACCACCTTCGGGTGGTTTTTTATTTTCTAATGGTCTCTCAAACTGCTTTTACTGCTCACCGGCTAACGGCACCAGCGCAATCTAAAATAACGCGCTATATGTGTTCACGCTTCTCTTGCGAGTTCCAGTAACCAGCCTCAGTTGCGCAGTCAGTTAATAAGATGCACCCTCGCGCCCTATCATGGCGGGCTGAACCGTCATCAGCGGCGAACACACCATTGTGCCGTATAAGCTCCATATCTGGATGTGTACCTCCAAGGTGAAACTGCCCGCTCCCGACTTACTGCCGTCGCTGAACGGGATTATTTCATCCCTGGAAACAATCTAAACTAGCGCGGGCATGATTACTGGCCTGCAGCACTACATAACAAAACCGTGTGTTAACTGGCCATTACGACAGCGGGTCGACGGTTTATGGGTGGCAAATCATTTAATAAACCTGTGCTTTTCCAGCACACCTTTATCATCAAACAGGAAAAAGGCGGTTTCGCCGAGACCATTCTGACAAACCACACCATCAGCATTCGTTTTGTCAGTGATGCCCTGACAAGCCATATTACTAACGAAAGGTCTTACCTGGCATTTCAGCGTCCGACCATCTTCAATTTTCAGTGCACCGTTGCTACCACGTTCATCTTTAGCAGGAGCAGGGCATGGGCCATCGCCCCAGTTAATACCATGATGCTTCTGAAAAGCGGAACATCCCGAAAGCATGATTACGCCAGCCATGAGCGTAACAACATGTAGGTTCTTCACCTGACACTTCCTCTGTTATTCGTTCGAATTTGATGATTTCAAAAAGCGGCGAAGTACCAACATCACTATTACGTAAATAGGGGCATTGGTACCACAATGCTGCGGTATCGTTAATCACGTAAGCCATATCACCGCTCTCGCCCAAAAGCCTAATAAGACAGACTACTGGCTGTATCAGTGCTGGCAAGGGAATCAATGTCAAAATTTCGGCCAAACAACACCGATAGCGCAAAAAAAGAGCACTTTAAAAGCGTTACAGGTCATCGTTGGCTTTTGCACACGCAAAATATAAGACGTTATCGGCGCGTTCTGGCAGGGATTTCGCTCATTCAGGAGGTGAATTTTTGCCGAAGCAGGGGGAGTGCCTTTAGCAGCATAAGCGATGGACGACTTCTCTCATTAAAACCTGTTCTGATTAAAACAGGCGGCGCTCTCTGGAGCCTGACCAATCTTTCTTTTTTCACTGCAGGCACGGGCTGCCTGATGAGATAAAGCCCTACACAGCCGGAAAGTACATGCGCCTGGCAGGAATAGCGAGAGGCCTGGCACCGGAAAAGCTGATTTATGATCGTCGGGCGTGCTATCCGTTTGTAATAACCTGTTGTGCCGACGTGAGAGGGCCAGCAACGCGCATGACTGATGCGACATTTCTGGCCCTTTGAAGTCGATTTACTTAAAGCTTAAACGAGCTTACCCCACTCAGGAGTTTTGCCGCCTGCTGGCTAAGAGAATTTGCTGCAGAGGCCATTTGCTCTACCATCGAGGCGTTTTGCTGCAGGTTACCTTCCATGTTATTTACCGCGATATTCACCTGCTCAATGCCGTAGCTTTGTTCTTTTGATGAATTATTCACCTGATTAATCAGTTGGGTCGTTTCATCAACCACATGCAGGGCCTGATCCATACGTGATGTGACATTGGCGGCGGACACAACGCCTTTTTCAACGTTCTGGATGGCTTCTTCAATAAGCGTTCTGATATCTCTTGCGGCAACGGACGAGCGCTGTGATAAAGAACGCACTTCGCCTGCTACAACCGCAAAGCCTTTGCCTTGTTCGCCTGCGCGTGCAGCTTCAACGGCAGCGTTAAGGGCGAGTATATTGGTTTGAAATGCGATGCCATCAATAATATTGGTTATTTCGGCAATCTTATTAGACGAGGCCGATATGTCATTAATGGAGTTTTGCAGTGTGCTGAGCTCACGGTTACCGTCGTGTACGATTGACTGAACCTGACTAATGAAGTGATTAGCTTCTTTCGCATTATCCAGGTTCTGTTTCACTGTCGCAGACAACTCATTCATGCTTGCCGCAGTCTCTTCCAGAGAAGAGGCATGGGATTCTGTACGTGATGAGAGGTCATCATTACTTAGCGCAATTTCACTGGCCGCGGTATCCACTTCTGCGCTGGCCGCTTTAACGCCGGACAGGACTTCGTGTAGTTTAGACAGCAGGTGATTAAAGCTCGTAGCCGTTGACCCCAGTTCATCTTTTTTATCAAGATCAACACGCTGCGTTAAATCCAGATGTTCACCGATATGTTTCATGCTGCCTTGCAAAGTATTCAGGCCGTTTTTCAGGTAATTAAGAATGCTGTAAGACGACAGTGCGGTAATCACCACCGCGGTACAAATTATGCCAATCAGCAGCCAAAAAGTACTCAGGTACTGTTTGTTATTCTCCTGGGCAAAATTGGTTGCAATTTCATAGTTATAAGCAAGCATTTTTTTAATGCTATCGCTCAAGGCCACCGAGGCTGTAGCTGTTTCTCCCCCATCGGCAACCATGATCCTGGCAGCATCAACACCCTGCGTATTATAAATATCAACGGTCTTATTAACTTTCTCCAGATAGACGTTGAAACTTTGAAGCGTGGAATTTATTGCCTGCGTATCTTTCTCATCTGATGTCAGATGGGATTTATAATAATTTAATCCCTCCTGCGCCTTGCTTAAAAAGTCGCGAGCATTAGTCATATGCTTTTCAAACGCGGTTTTGTTCGTTGCGAGCAGGCCCATCAGTATTTGCCGTCTCGCTTCCTCACGATTTTGAGATATTTCGCCGATTTTATGGATGCTCGGCAGTGAGTTAGTTGCGACATAATCAAAGCGATCTTGCGCATGATACAGAGAATTTATGCTTAATATTCCAAGCATTAGTAGCGCAACGAGCGTAAAGCCGAAGATAATCGATAGTTTCTTTAAAATGGTCATGAGAAATCCCTGGTGTGGCGAAAATGAATCTTCCTCTTTTATCGACGCCCAAAGCTAAATCTTTATGTCGCCAGAAAAATGTTTCTATTTTTTGTATATTAATAAACAAATCAATAAGTAAGCCTGACTGGCAGGCGGGAATGACTAAGGAATATATTTCTTGAGGGGCTCGCGGGAAGGTGAAAATAGCAAAGCGGCAGTGATATGGAATTGATATATCAACAGGTTAAATGCAAAACCCATGTGGATGCCACAAAAAAGACAGATTTTCTGACAATACTGATTTTGTGACTTACCCTTGGTTTTTAAACGCGGCAGCTGGCTGGAAGACAGGCAACGTGTGCCTGAGGCCGGATATCAATATCCACCGATATAAAAGAGGAGAGATTTAGTGACAGAGATGTTCTTCGATAGCGGTTCTGCCCTGGCTCGCACGCTCATCATTGGCGTACTCGCTTACATTAATCTCATCATTTTGCTCCGTTTGTCTGGCCGCCGGACACTCTCCAAAATGAATGCCTTTGATCTGGTTATCACCGTCGCGCTGGGATCGACATATGCAACGGTTCTGCTTAACCGTAATGTATCCCTTGCTCAGGGGACGCTCGCGTTCACGCTATTGATAGCGCTTCAATATACGGTGACCTGGACAAGCGTCAGGGTGAGCTGGTTTCGCAAACTGGTCACCGGGGAACCCGCTTTATTGTTTTATCAGGGGCATTTTCTTCAACAGGCAATGCGCGCATCACGTGTGACTCAGGATGAAATTCGCGCGGCGGTTCGGGCGGGGGGAATCGCTCAACTGGAAGAGGTCGATGCCGTGGTGCTGGAAACTGACGGGAGTTTCAGTATTGTCAGGTCTGGCTCAAAGCGTGCTTCTGCGCTTTCTGGCGTCAACCTGCCTGACCGTAGTGATTAACGCCTGCCTCAGCCGTCTATTGGGCAGCTCAGCGGGCCTCGAAAGAGTGTCCGCGCATCGCTGCAATTCGAAGGCGCAGGGAAAGGCGCCGCGCAGAACAGAGCCTCAAAGTTGGTAGCTTGAAGACATACGCTTACGTCAAATAAGCTACGTTCAGGGAATTTTTTATAGGATTTCAGTATGTCACGGCTACATCACGTTAAATGGGGCGTAATGGCCACGCTTTCCGTTACGCTTCTTGTGGGATGTATTCCTTATCCAAGAGAAAGACCGGGCTATATTGATCTCTGTAAACGTCAATATGAGTTTAATGTCGACAGCCCGAACGGGAAGCAAGATATTATCCTGGAAACCTATCTCTACGATCACGCTATTCCCGGCAATTATATGCCGGAGAAACAAGGCAACTTTACTATCCCTTTTGTGCAAGGCCCAGAAGCACGGCCTGAATTTTATGTGCAGCTGATTGCTTATAATAAAGGCCGGCAACGTCCGTCCCGTACGGGAAGTAAAGGGACGCCGCCTGTCCCTGTCATGCTGGATACCCGTAAGGCTTATATCGATCTGGGCGACGGTAAACGCCTTCAGGCGCGACCTGAGATTTTTCTTGGGACAACAACATTCCCCTATGATTTTCCGGAAGATAACATGGCATACGCCAGGCCTTCTCCTTATGACATCAACAGTGATGAAGTGCATCGTAATGTACCGCGGATCACTAACAATGATGATTACGGTTCGGCGTACGTCGTTTTCAATATTTATAACAAAGATGCGAACGTAGCATGGACAATCCACGCTGGCGTACTTGAAGTGGAAGGACAAAAAATAACAATCCCACCATTTAAGTTATGTTATCAGCCAACATTAAAGTGGATCGGAATAGAACCCCTGATGCGTCCCTGATATGTGCGGAATAAAAGGAAAGAATGATGAGTTTCGAGCGGAAAAAAGCACACGCGCTTGCTTTGATGAAAAGTAAAAATCTGTGGCTAAGTAATTATGTTCCACCCCTGGTACATGGATTATGGAAATTAGGGATTAATATACCGCCTTTGCCTTTCGCTCCCGTGTGGCAAGTTATCATCATAATGGGGCTTGATTTCGGTATTATATGGGGAATATTTATGTGGTTTTGCGACTGGAGATCTCATGGCGTACAACCGTCCGAGGCGTTTGTACGGAGTCTTATGTATGGGGTTTTCTCGGGCGTAGCGTCAGCCGCGTTTCATCGATGGCGTAAACGCGTGCATAACCTGCCAGACTGGAAAGATCTGTAGTCGCCTGTGTATGTCGCAAGCCTATGCGGGTCTCTCACGCCCGGTTACTGTCATTTCCCTTAAGTCATTCTCATGATCATAGTCACATTCAGGCAATAAACTCTGACTGGTCTATATATCATGTATTCGCATTTGCGGTGAGCTGCTACCTTTAATTCGCACCCCATCATGGTGCTGCCCATTAGCTGCAATGAGTTTTCCTGGTCAGTGCAGCCCCAGGTTGAGCCATTCTGCACCTGACTCGCTCGGGGGAAAATCGTACATTGCGGAATAAGGGCCAGGTAAGGCCCAACCGGTCACACGCTAAGCCAGTCCATGAGGACTGGCTTTTTTTATCGCAATTATTGTCATCAAAAGCCACGTCTGAGCCTCGCGCATCGCATTCGTATCGTGTTCGCCAGTGCCCTGCCAGATTTCAGCGCTTACGCGCACTGGCTTAAATCGTTATGGTTTTTTAAACAGACAAGGAGAAGACGATGGAATACCTGCTTACTGATCAAGCCGACGAGGCGCTGAAAGCGCAAATTAAAAAACAGGTCAATGTGTATAACGCAGACCATATGCCGATGAATGCGCAAGAGGTGATTATCCGCGTAAACGATGCGCAGGGAAATCTGGTGGGCGGCCTTACCGGGCGCAGCGTCTGGGGCTGCCTGCATATCGATTTCTTGTGGGTGGATGAAACGCTGCGGGGGCAGGGGACGGGCGCTACGCTCATCGCCATGGCGGAAGATGAGGGGCGTAAGCGCGGCTGTAAACGCGTATTCGTCGACACGTTTAGCTTTCAGGCACCCGAATTTTACCGCAAGCAGGGTTATGAGGTTTACGGCGTGGCGCCGGATTATCTCAACAACCATACTCGCTTTTATCTCGGCAAGCCGTTGAGTCTTTAAGATGCATATTGAAAAGCGCGTCCGGATTGCTCTACCGGACGCGCGCGTTAATCAGCCCACTTCGCGCAGCACGCCTGCGCTAATCAGAAACTGAATCGCCACAATACTCAGACCACAAAGGAAGACGACAGCCAGCATCACCTTTCCGCCCGCAACCCGCCAGCCCGCTGAATGATGTTTGCGGCTCTGCCAGACGAGCAGGGAGGGCAGCAGCAGCGCCAGCACGGCCAGCGCCACGCCAGCATAGCCGAGCGCCATCACGAACCCCTGCGGATAAAAGAGCGCAAACGCCAGCGGTGGAATAAAGGTCAGCAGCCCGCTCTGCGCACGGCCGGCGAGCGTCCGACGGCGTTTAAACATATCCGCCAGATAGTCGAACAGCCCAAGGGACACGCCGAGAAATGAGGTGGCCAGCGCCAAATCCGCAAAGAGGTGCACCGCCAGTTCGACATGCGGCAAGGCAACGACATCGCGTACGGCCTGTAATAAACCATTCAATCCGGCATGGGTCGCGAGCAAGCCGATAAAGGTCGTGGAGGGAATGGTTCCAAGTGTTGCCAGTTGCCAGAAGAGATACGCGACCAGCGGTATCGCGCTGCCGGTGATAAAGATAACCCTCAGCTTACGCACGTCGCCTTTCATATAGCTCACCACGCTCGGTACGCTGCCGTGAAACCCAAAAGAAGTAAACATGACCGGCAGGGCAGAAAGCGCCAGCCCTTGCTCCAGCGGCATTGTCAGCAGATTCGCCTGATGAATGTGCGGCATCATCATCACCAGCATCACAACCAGAAAGACGATTTTCGCCGTAAACAGCAGCCGGTTGACGAGATCCACACTGTGCGTGCCAATACTGACGATAAGCCCGCCCACGAGGGTAAAGGCCAGCACGCCGGCCGCAGGCGTCAGGTGCAGCCCCGTCCACTGGCTAAGGCTTGATGCCAGCAACTCGCCTGCGCCGCTGATATAAGCCGCCGTAAGCGCATACATTAAAAACAACATGCTGAAGCCCGCAAGCCACTGCCCCGGTTTGCCCAGATAATGCAGCGCCAGTGTTCCAAGCCCTGTAGAAGCCGCGTGGTGCTGGTAGACCTCGACCAGCAGGAGCGCGGTATAACACATCAACGCCCACAATAAAAAGAGCAGGAGCGCCGTCACGCCAAAGCCGACGCCAGCCGCCGCCAGCGGCATAGCGAGCATTCCTGCGCCGATCGTTGTACCGGCGACGATAAAAATACTGCCAAGAGTGCGGTTCTTCACGCGGTGTGCTGTCCTGAAACGATTGCCAGAAAAGAATGCTGCGCAGGGTAAAGAATTCTGACCTTTTCGTCAAACTGGCGTTACGAAAGCTGTAATTTTATCTTTACGGGTTTCTGGCAGGCAGCAGGGTGCCTTTCCCGGAAAGGAGAGGCGCTAAATCACGTTAACAACGAAGATAAAAGAAGGGGCAGAATAAACTGAAGGGAAAGTAAAACCGGTAATGGCGAGCACCATTACCGTGGAAATATCAGGCCTGCGCGTCGAGGGTCGCCAGTTCTTTATCGATAAAGTAAAGGCCTTCACCGCTTTTACCTGCCAGGCTCAGTTTATCCAGTACCGATTTAAACAGTTTCTCTTCTTCGTGTTGTTCTGCAACGTACCATTGCAGGAAATTAAACGTTGGATAATCCTGAGTTGTCATCGCCACATGCGCCAGTGCATTAATCTGGCGGGTAATGAGCTGTTCATGTTCGTAGGTTGCCTGGAAAAGTGCATCCAGCGAGGCGTAGTCAGCAAACGGTGACGGCACCGCATTAATGCGCGGGAAACTGCCAGTATCGGTCAGATAGTTGAAAAGACGCTGCATATGCGTCATCTCTTCCTGCGCATGACGGCTTAAAAAGGCCGCCGCCCCTTCAAAGCTATGGTAGCTGCACCAGGCGCTCATCTGCTGATAAAGCAGAGAAGAATAGAGTTCAAGATTCATCTGCTCATTAAGTTTTTCAATCATATCTGGCTTCAGCATAGTCGCTCCGCAATAGGGGGGGTAATTATCGCTGCACTATAATTTGTTATTAAACTGTTTGCAAAACATAAAATAAAAAATATCCGGCGTTAATAATGCAAACAGGAATTAAAATCATTTATTAATGAAATGAGAATTATTATTGAGGGCGGGAAGACGCGAAATAAAAATCAGGTAAATATTAGCGGTGAGAATTTACGTAAAGCCGCGGGAAAATCTTCGGGAGCGCCGAAAAGAAAAAGCCACTGCGCGACGGCAGTGGCTGTAAAGCGCCATTACCAGCCGCTTGCGGCGTGGTTATTAATGGTGTAACCGCGGCACTGATACTCCAGCACGATGGAGTCGTTTAGGCACTGCGTGCCGGTAATGACGGAACAGGTTTTCACCGGCGCGCCATAGGCCTCGGCCACAGCATATCCCCAGTCCTGGCACTGGCGGTTCGCCATCGACTGCGCCACATAGTTATCCACCTTCGCATGTTGCAGGGGCTGTTCGCTGATCCCAAGCCTGACGGTGCCGGTAACTTTACTGCCGCCAACAATCTGTGGCGTTTTGGTAATGGTGCAACCGCCCAGCGCGAGCAGCGCGGTAATTAAAATGACCTTGCGCATCGGTTTTCTCACAAAGTTTGCCTTATTAGCATCATGCCACGGTCATGCCTTTTGCAATCGCCTGAAAAGCCGCCGGTTCACCCTGTTTTACGCGCCTTAGCAGGAAGGTAACGTTACGTTACTTTAAACATTTACTTAACTTTATTGTTTCATTGCTTAAGTTTGTCGTGCGCAGGCCGACAACTACGATACGGTAAGTCTTCATCTGTGACACAAAGAAGTACAGAGAGGACCGGGACAGATACCGTCATGATCCGCGCAGGGACGGCTTCTTAACACCGGGAATCGACTATGAACTTTATCCGTAATGTCAAAATCCGCGCGATGGTCGTGTGGGTCTTGTTGTTTTCCACTATCGCCTGGGTGGGGGTCTCTGGCGCGACCCTCTGGTTTCTACATCACCTGGAAAATAGTCTTAAACTGACGCCCGAGCAGGCGGGCTGGGTCGATACCGCCCAGTTTATGCTCAGCGCCTCTGTGGTGGGCAGCATTGCGCTCACTATCCTGATGGAACGCTACCTCTATTTCTGTCTGGTGCGCCCCGTTGAAATTATTCGCGAGCATCTGCATGTGCTGGCAGACGGCAACCTGGAAGTACAACTTCAGGATCTTGGCCGCAACTGCATCGGACTGATGGTGCCCTATATCCAGCGTATGCAGGATAACTGGGAAAAAACCGTCAGCGCCATTCGGGCAAGTGCCGAGACCATTCGCAGCCATTCGGGCGAAGTGTCAGGCGTTAACAATGAACTGTCTACCCGCTCCGAAGAGCAGGCCGCCGCGCTTGAACAGACCAGCTCCAGCATGGAGCAACTCAGCAGTACGGTGAAACTCAATGCGGAAAACGCAAGCCACGCCAGTACGCTTGCCCGCAACGCCACGCGTACAGCACAGACGGGCGGGGAGTCGGTGAAGCAGGTGATGGACACCATGTCACGCATCTCCAGCAGCTCCAGCAAAATTGTCGATATCACGACAGTCATTAACAGCATTGCGTTCCAGACCAACATCCTGGCGCTCAACGCGGCCGTAGAAGCGGCACGCGCAGGTGAGCAGGGCCGCGGTTTTGCGGTGGTAGCGGGGGAAGTTCGCAATCTTGCCAGCCGCAGTGCGCAGGCAGCGAAAGAGATTGAAACGCTGCTTAACGAATCGGTCAGCAACATCCAGACTGGTTCCGGGCAGGTGAAAAAAGCGGGCGAGGCGATGGACGATATCCTGAGCGCCGTACGCCAGGTCAATGACATCATGGGTGAAATCGCGAGCGCCTCTGGCGAGCAAAGCGATGGGATCACCCAGATTGGTCTTGCGGTAAAAGAGATGGATGCCGTTACGCAGCAAAACGTGCAACTGGTGCAGCAGTCGGTACTCGCCTCAAACGATCTGGAGCGTCAGGCCGGCCATCTGACCGAAGTCGTCGGGCTGTTCCGTCTGGCGGGGCATAATACTCGTGCGAAGCCTGCGCCCACGGCCGCGCTCGTACGTCCTGCGCCTGCAAGCGCCGCGTCGCCGAAGGTCGCCGTCGGGGAGACCAACTGGGAAACCTTCTGATAAACCGGGCATGAAAGAAAACTGTGAGCACCACTCTATTTTCTAAAACAATTTTTCATTTAATTTGAAAGTGCGTTTGGTGGATAGTATGGTTAGTTCACAGTTTGCTATTCATAGCCTTTTCAGGAGAGAACCCAATGAAAATTGCACTGATGATGGAAAACAGTCAGGCGGCCAAAAACGCTATCATCTATAAAGAGCTGAAAGCGGTGGCGGATGAGAAAGCGTTCCCGGTGTACAACGTCGGTATGAGCGATGAAAACGATCATCATCTGACCTACATCCACCTGGGGATTATGGCGAGCATCCTGCTGAATTCCAAAGCAGTGGATTTTGTGGTCACCGGCTGCGGCACCGGTCAGGGCGCGCTGATGTCCCTGAACATCCATCCGGGTGTGGTGTGCGGTTACTGCATCGATCCGGCGGACGCCTTCCTGTTCGCGCAAATCAACAACGGTAACGCGCTGGCGCTGCCTTTCGCGAAAGGCTTTGGCTGGGGCGCGGAGCTCAACGTACGCTTTATCTTTGAAAAAGCCTTTACCGGCCGTAATGGCGAGGGGTACCCGCCGGAGCGTAAAGAGCCGCAGGTGCGCAACGCCGGTATTCTCAACCAGGTCAAAGCAGCCGTAGTGAAAGAGAACTATCTCGACACGCTGCGCGCTATCGACCCGGAGCTGGTGAAAACCGCAGTGTCCGGCGAGCGTTTCCAGCAGTGCTTCTTCGACAACTGCCAGGATAAAGCCATCGAAGGGTTTGTCCGCGAGATCCTGGGTTAATCCCATCTTCTGAAAAAGCCAGCCTGCGGGCTGGCTTTTTTTATGCCTGTTTGCCGGATACGCTGCTGCCCGCGTGGGTGGCAAGCCTAAGCGTATCAACCATTCCCGCAAGACTTATCAGCGCTATCATCACGAATGCCAGCCGAAAGCTGACGCCCGGAATCCCGCCAGGCAACCAGGCGTCGCTTATCACCTCACCAAGCCGAATGCCGATTGCGCCGAGCGTCACGCCAAGCCCGACAGCAAGCTGTGTCGCGGTACTAAAGAGCGTATTGGCGTAACTCATCTCGTCGGAAGGCACGTCGGCAAACGCCAGCGTGCTAATGCCGGTGAACTGAATCGAGCGAAACACCCCGCCCAGAAAAAGAATCAGCAGAATAAGCCACACCGGCGTCCCGGGCGTCAGCAGGGCGCAGGCGAGGAGCGCCAGCACATTAAGCAGGCCGTTTATCAGCAATAGCGGTTTAAACCCAAGCCAGCGGATGAGCGGGGTGGTGGCGGGCTTGATGGTCAGGTTACCGGCAAATACCGCAAGCACCAGCAGGCCGGAGTGAAACGCGTCCATGCCGAAACCCACCTGAAAGAGCAGCGGTAATAAAAACGGCACCGCGCTTATCGAGGCGCGAAACAGCGAACCGCCATACATCGTGACGCGAAAGGTCGGCACCGACATGGCGCTAAGACGAATCATCGGAAATGGCGCACGACGAAAATGGCGCAGCGCAAAGATAAGCGCGCCGACACCCGCGAGCAGCAGCGCGCCCGCCAGCCAGCCGTTGGCATCCCGCGCGGCCAGCATTTCCATCGCGCACACCAGTGCCACCATCGCCAGTGCGGTTGCGATAAATCCCGGCATATCAAACGGGCGGCGGTCATCGTCGTGCTTATCCGGAATGAGGCGCCAGGCGAGCGCCATCGCCAGCAGACCGGCGGGCAGGTTGATAAAGAAGATCCAGCGCCAGTTGGCGTAGCTTGTGATAAATCCGCCAAGCGGCGGGCCGATGATCGGCGCAACCAGCGCAGGCCACGTCAGCGTGGCGATGGCGGTAATCAGCTGATGTTTCGGCGTGACGCGCAGCACCGCAAGCCGCCCGACTGGCACCATCAACGCGCCGCCTGCGCCCTGCAAGACGCGCATCAGCACAAACATCTCCAGCGAGTTGGCAAGCCCACACAGCACCGAGGCACCGGTGAAAATCCCCAGCGCCAGTGTAAACACCTTGCGCGCGCCGAAGCGGTCGGCAATCCAGCCGCTTGCCGGGATAAGCACGGCGAGCGTCAACAGGTAGGCGCTGATGCCGATATTCAGCGCAACGGCCTCAACGCCGAACGTCTGCGCCATGGTGGGTAGCGCGGTGGCGATCACCGTACCGTCGAGAAACTCCATAAAGAAGGCGCCTGCCACCAGCAGCGCGGCGGGAGACACGCCTCCCGCGCCTGGCTTCGCCATGTGTTGCCCCATGCCTGCTCCCTAAAAAATTTTTTTAAACTTTAACCAAAAGATGTAAGCGATAAGCGTCGGAAAAATCAGCATTTTATTAACATGCAGCTTAAAGTTGTTAACTAAATGGCGTGATTTTAATCACAAAATGGTTGATTTTTGTGACGCAAGTCATATTATTGGCCTACAGCAACCTGCTAACCATAATGAACAATATCGGAGCACCCATGAAACTGCGCAAAATCCTCAAAAGCATGTTTGAAAACTACTGCAAAACCTTCAAAGACGTTCCGCCGGGCGGGATGTTCTGATAAAAAAACCTGCCGCCTGGCAGGTTTTTTTTTGCCGGAATCTGACGTTATACGCTTCTTTAGCGCCTTCTCAAACTTCCGTTCTTTTTTTCTGAAATGGCAGTTTATTTTTAGCCGCTGCGCGCCATGTCGCATTCGACGGGCTTTGCCGTTACTATGTGCGGCTTCATGCTAAGGAGAACGCAATGTCACAATCCCTCACTGCCGAAGATGAACTGGTTTCCGATGTCGTCGCCTGCCAGTTGGTTATCAAACAGATCCTGGACGTTATCGACGTCATCGCGCCTGTGGAAGTGCGCGACAAAATGGCAAGCCAGCTTAAGAGCATCGATTTCTCCGGCCATCCTTCCGCCGATCCGGTGACGCTGCGCGCTATCCAGAAAGCGGTCGCGCTGATTGAGTTGCGCTTCACCCCGCAGAACGAAGCGCACTAAGAAAGCGGCCCTCCGGGGCCGTTTTCAGTTAAAAAATCCCATCCAGGCGCAGGCCAGAAGCCAGAGCGCCATCAGCCGCTGAAAACGCACCAGCGCTGTCGGGCTTTTAAAGACCCGATGCACACTGCTGCCAAGCCACGCCCAGGCGGCAAGACACAACAGTGAAATCACCAGAAAACCGCCCGCCTGAAAGAGAAGGGTAGCGATAGGGTTTGTCTGACGCGGGGCAAACACGGTTACTACTGCCATCGCCATCATCCAGGTTTTAGGGTTAATAAGCTGCAACGTCGCCGCGGCACGGGCACCAAAAGGCCGGGTAGCCTCACCTGCCAGTGAGACCGCGGGCGACCAGAACAGTTGCCAGCTCAGCACGCTCAGCCAGAGCGCGCCCGCAAGCGCCATCAGGCGCGACAGCCACGGCGCGTGACGCAACGCCTCACCAGGACCGACGCCGCACAGCAGCACAATGGCACACGAGGCAAAGCAGGCGCCCGCGACCGCAGGCAGCGTGGCGCGCGTGCCATAGCGCTGGCTGTTAGTGAGGATAAGAATGTTGGTCGGGCCTGGCGTAATCGAGGCCACAAAGGCAAAAAACAAAAAGGGCAGTTGTTGTGAAAGCAGGCTCATAGGATCTCCCGTTGTCTGAGCCGCTATCTTTGAATACTCAGCTGCCCGCGTCTGGAAGATTCGTGCACAGTCTGCGGTAGTGAGCGGGCGAGAGCCGGTAGGCGCGCTGAAACCAGCGCCCGAGATGACTCTGATCGGCAAAACCGAGCGCCGCCGCCACGTCAGCAGGCGTGGTGCCGCGTGCGAGCATTGCTCTTGCTCTGGCAAGACGCAGTTGCACCAGCCAGGCGTGGGGCGCCATCCCAAAGGCGTGTTTGAACGTGCGCGTGAGCGTAAAGCGGTCAGTGCCGAGCACCTGTGCCAGCTCCGCAAGCCCGATATTGTCGCCAATATGCGCATAGAGATAGTCACGGGCGCGCTCTGCCATAACCGCGTCGCGAATATCGCCCGGCAGCCGTTTACGCCACTGGCAGTGGCGTGTGAGCTGGCTCAGCAGATTATCCATCACGCCCTGCTGCACAATGCGCATCTCATCCTGATGCAGCGTGGTGAACGTCGTAGCGATGGACTGCGCCAGTGCAGGATCGCGGGCAATCGTCTGTGCAAAGCGCAGCTCGTAACTGTCCGGAAGCGCGGCGTACAGCCCGCCCAGGGTGCGGTGCAGCCATGCGGCATCCAGATAAAACGTCAGGTAGGTAAAACCGCCAGCAAGCGGCGCATCGCCGTCGTGAGTTTCCCCGGGTTCGAGTAAAAACGCTGCGCCCGGCGTGCTCTGGTGACGCTCCCGGCGACAGTGAAATTGTTGAGTGCCGGAGAGCGTCATGCCCACCAGATAACTGTCATGCCAGTGCGGATCGTACGCGTGGCCTTCAAAATGGGCGCGAATGGTTTCGATGCCGGTATCAGCATGCTGACGTAATTCAATCCAGTCTTTTGCCATAGCGTCTCCTGGGAAAGGAAACCCTAGCATAACGAATATTTAACAAAAATCTGGAAGATTTGTGCATGCGGCCCGCAGACCGCCCGTTCAGAAAGACGGTCAGAAGAATAACTGCACCAGCAGATAGCTGGCGGCGCAGGCGCAACTTACACCAATCAGGCCTGGCAAGATAAAGCTGTGGTTTAAAATGAATTTGCCGATGCGGGTGGTGCCGGAGCGGTCAAAACCGATACACGCCAGATCGCTTGGGTAGGTGGGCAGCACGAAATACCCATAGGAGGCCGGGAAAAACGCCACCAGCATTTTTGGCTCGACGCCCAGCATCAACCCCATCGGCGCGACGGCGGTCAGCGCTGCCGCCTGGCTGTTAACCAGCTTGGAGACCAAAAACAGCACCAGCGCATACGTCCACGGATGGCTTTTCACCACGCCTTCCAGCGCCATTTTCAGCTCTTCGAGATGGGCCTGAAAAAACGTGTCACTCATCCACGCCACGCCGAACACCGAGAAAATCGCCACCATCCCGGCCTTAAACACCGCACCGCTGGAAATTGACGCGGCATTCACCTTGCAGACGACCAGCATTACGGCGCCCGCAATCAGCATCATCATCTGGATAACCAGATTCATAGAGAGCGGTGCGATTTTACCTTTGACCTCAAATGCCGGACGCAGAGCAGGCAGCGCGCCGAGCAGCACCACCAGCAAAATAGCCGCGAAGAAAATCCAGGTGGACCACCAGGCGTGTTTATCAAAGCGCTGATTCATCAACGTATCAGTGCCGCCGTAAATAAATTCGCGCTGTTTCGGGTCGCGAATGCGCGCCTGGAAGGCCTCGTCGTCATCGAGATTTTTGCCGCGCCGCAGGCTCCAGAGCGCGGCAATCAACACGCCAAAGAGCGAAGCAGGAACAGACACGGCGAGGATCTCAAGAATACTCCACGCCTCCCCGACGCCATGCTGTGCCCCAAGGATGGAGACCAGCGACACCACCGCCACCGACACCGGCGAGGCCGTAATCGCCATTTGCGAGGCAACCGAGGCCACGGCCATCGGGCGCTCCGGACGAATATTTTTCTTAAGTGCGATATCCGCGATGATAGGGAACATGGTGTACACCACATGCCCGGTGCCGCACAGAAAGGTCAGCGTCCAGGTGGTGAGCGGGGCGAGCAGCGTGATGTGTTGCGGATGACGCCGCAACAGCCGTTCGGCGAACTGCATCATCACGTTAAGACCGCCTGCGGTTTGCAGCGTCGCGGCGCAGCCTATTACCGCAAGGATGGTCAGCATCACGTCCACCGGCGGCTTGCCCGGTTCCAGCCCAAAGATAAAGGTTAAAAGAAACAGTCCGATGCCGCTGATTAAGCCAAGCCCCATCCCGCCGAAGCGGGTGCCAGCCAGCAGACACAAAATAATGACAATAAATTCGAGGGTGATCATAAGGCTCCTGCCACACAAAGTTGGGTGAATCGCTTAAGCATTACAAATTGTGCGGTTAATCATTGCGAGCCAGATCAGTTTTATAAAAACCTAACAAAAACAATACATTGTTAACTTTTATTTAACGCAGTGGACCCGGTAAGAAGCAGGGCAAGTAATACGCAGGCAAAACGAAAGCGCCCTCAGGTGAGGGCGCGGGGCATCAGGGATAAAGGGGAGGAAAATTAAAGCGCGTGTTCCATCATGCCCAGCAGACGCTGGTCGGCCTCTTCGGCGCCCAGTCCTGCTTTGCGCGCGTGATGAAGCTCCTGAAGGATGGTGTCCAGCAACGCCTCATCCTGGCGTAGCTCCTGCTCGAAATCGCCGAGCATGGCGAGTGTCGCCTCGTCGCGGGCGGCCTGCGCCTCGCTCATCAGCCGCGCCAGCGCAGCATGTCGGCCAGTCAGTTCTTCCTGCATCTGGCGGAAAATCGCCTCAAGGCTTGAGCAATCAGGTTTCACCGATTTAAGGCCGCTAACCACAGGGTTTGCGCCCGTTTCTTTCAGATAATCGAATAACCGCATCATCTGGGTCACGTTATGCTGCGCCTGCTGGCGTAACACGGTCGCGCTGCCGTTCAGGCTTTGCTGCGCGCACCAGTCGCTGTAATACAGACACAGGTTTGATGCGTAAAATTCCTGATTCATTTGTGCGTTCAGTTTTTGTACCACGCCGATTGGAGCTATATTCATATCCTTTTGAGTGGGTGAAAAGGGAGCGGTTGTCGGTCGCGACAGAGTGCGCTTCCGGCCTGCCCTTTCCCGGCTGGCCGCCACTCATCAACCGCAATAAAGAAGCGTGCTTTATCGTTCCCTGATGTATTAAGCCTGGTATAAATGAGGCTTTTTTCCAGTCCCGGCGTTTCTTTTCTGAAACGTGACGCAGCGCTGAATTTATAATGAAACAATGTTTCATTATTGTTTTGGCCCGATGCGGCAGGTACTTAATGCAGTGAGAACGTTACAGACAAAAGGAGCGAAAAATGAAAAAAGCGGCGGTGCTGCTGGCACCCGGATTTGAAGAGGGAGAAGCCATTGTCACTATCGATATATTACGACGGCTGAACATTGAGGTCGAAACACTCGCCTGTGCCGATACACGCGCCGTGGAAAGTTACCACGGGATCCCCATGGTGGCCGACGCGCGACTCGCGGAGCGTCCTGATACGCTCTACGATGCGGTGGTGTTGCCGGGCGGCCCGCAGGGCAGTGTGAATCTGGCGGCGAATGCGCAGGTCATCGCGTTTGTCGCGCGTCATGATGAGGCCCAAAAGCTCATCTGCCCGATTTGCTCGGCAGCCGCCCGCGTGCTCGCCGCTAATGGATTACTGAAAGGCCGCCGCTATGTCTGCTCGGGTGAGCTGTGGCAGACGGTCACGGACGGCGAATATGTTGATGCGCCGGTCGTCGAAGATGGCAATCTTATCAGCGGGAAAGGGCTGGGGCGGGTTTTTGATTTTGCGCTGACTGTTGCCGCGCGCTTAACCGGCGATGAAGATGCCGCCCGCGATCACGCCGACCACATCTATTACCCCTGGTAAAGCAGACTTACGGCACGGGCTATACTTACCTGACGTTCGCAACAAGGAGGAAAGTATGACCCTATCGTGTGAAACGCTTTATCTGCGCGAGTCTTGCGGCGGCGTGCCTAATAATACGCTGCCGGTGCTGCTCTACCGGCAGGTGCTCCCTGGCGAGGCCGACGACGCGGCAGTCTGGTTTGAGCAACGCTTCGGCGAGCATGACTGGCCCGCGCGCTGGCGTTACCCGGTCTTCACCTATACCCACTTTCATTCCAATACCCATGAAGTGCTCGGCATCTATGAAGGCCACGCGCAAATCCAGCTTGGCGGCGAAGAGGGCCCGGTGGTGACGCTGCATACGGGCGACGCAGTGCTGATCCCGGCGGGCGTCGGGCATAAGCAAATCGATGCCAGCGCCGACTTCATGGCCGTTGGTGCCTACCCGGACGGGTATTCCCCCGATAAATTCCTCGATGAGCCTGCGCAACTGGCGCAAACACGCGCGAATGTTATCCGTGTGGCGACGCCCACGCGCGATCCACTCTTCGGCACCGACAGCGGTCTTGTCACGCACTGGTAGCCTTCAGGGATTCTCCGGCTGGGCTTATGGAGATATCTGCTAAGCCCGCTTTCAATCATCATACATATCGGGTCAGATTTATGCCCGATTATGCTGTATTTATGTACGCAATCACTGTAATTCCATGATGTGATTTCGCTCTCCTATGGAGAATTAATTTCCCGCTAAAACTATCTCCAGCGTTAGCCACTTCCGGGAGGGAATGGCTAATACGTTGTTTTCTGTCCGATTAAAAGAACCTTTCAGGTTTTTACCCTGCATAAAAGAAAGCTAAAGCTGGAGATAACCATGCACAAATTTACTAAAGCGCTGGCAGCCATCGGTCTCGCCGCCGTTATGTCACAATCCGCTATCGCAGAAACCATGAAGCTTGGTTTTCTGGTGAAACAGCCTGAAGAACCGTGGTTCCAGACCGAATGGAAATTCGCTGATAAAGCCGGTAAGGACCTGGGTTTTGAGGTGATCAAAATCGCGGTGCCGGACGGTGAAAAAACCCTGAACGCTATCGACAGCCTCGCGGCGAGCGGTGCGAAAGGGTTTGTTATCTGTACGCCAGACCCGAAACTCGGCTCGGCGATTGTTGCGAAAGCGCGCGGTTACGACATGAAAGTCATTGCAGTCGATGACCAGTTCGTAACGGCCAAAGGCAAGCCGATGGAAACCGTACCGCTGGTGATGATGGCGGCGACCAAAATCGGTGAGCGTCAGGGCCAGGAGCTTTATAAAGAGATGCAAAAACGCGGCTGGGATGTCAAAGAGACCGGCGTAATGGCTATCACCGCCGATGAGCTCGACACCGCGCGCCGCCGCACTTCAGGTTCCATGGACGCGCTGAAAGCCGCGGGCTTCCCGGAAAAACAGATCTATAAAGTCCCGACCAAATCTAATGACATCCCCGGCGCGTTCGACGCCGCCAACTCCATGCTTGTTCAGCATCCGGAAGTCAAACACTGGCTGGTGGTTGGCATGAACGACAACACCGTGCTGGGCGGCGTGCGCGCGACAGAAGGGCAGGGCTTTAAAGCGGCTGACGTTATCGGCATTGGCATCAACGGCGTCGATGCGATTAGCGAGCTTTCCAAAGCGCAGGCCACCGGCTTCTACGGCTCCCTGCTGCCAAGCCCGGACGTACACGGCTATAAATCCAGCGAAATGCTCTACAACTGGGTCACCAAAGGCGCCGAGCCGCCGAAGTTCACCGAAGTCACCGACGTGGTGTTGATCACCCGCGACAACTTTAAAGAGGAACTGGCGAAAAAAGGTCTTGGCGGCAAGTAATGGGCGATTTATCGCGGTTCGGGCGCGTTTACGCGCCCGCTTTTTGAGTGGCCCGGAGGTTTCATGCAGACATCTTCCCCCTATCTCTCGTTTCGCGGCATCGGGAAAACCTTTCCCGGCGTGAAGGCGCTTACCGATATCAGCTTCGACTGCCACGCAGGCCAGGTTCATGCGCTGATGGGTGAAAACGGCGCCGGTAAATCGACGCTGCTGAAAATTCTCAGCGGCAACTATGCGCCGACCACCGGCTCGATCGCCATTAAAGGCGAAGAGGTCACCTTTAGCGACACAACGGCGGCGCTGAACGCGGGCGTTGCCATCATCTACCAGGAGCTGCATCTGGTGCCGGAGATGAGCGTCGCGGAAAACATCTATTTGGGCCAGATCCCCCACAAGGCCGGGATAGTCAATCGTTCGCTGCTCAACTATGAGGCAAAAATCCAGCTGGAACATCTCGGGCTCGATATCGATCCGCAGACCCCGCTGAAATATCTCTCCATCGGTCAGTGGCAGATGGTGGAAATTGCCAAAGCGCTGGCGCGTAACGCCAAAATCATTGCGTTCGATGAGCCGACCAGTTCGCTCTCCGCGCGTGAAATCGAGCATCTGTTTCGTGTCATTCGTGAGTTGCGCAAAGAAGGGCGCGTGATCCTGTACGTCTCACACCGCATGGAGGAGATTTTTGCCTTAAGCGATGCCATTACCGTGTTCAAAGATGGTCGCTATGTGCGCACCTTCACGGATATGCAGCAGGTCAATCACGACAGCCTCGTGCAGGCGATGGTCGGGCGCGATCTGGGTGATATCTACGGCTGGCAGCCGCGTGAATATGGCCCCGAACGTCTGCGTCTTGACGCCGTTAAAGCGCCGGGCGTGCGCGCGCCGGTGAGTCTTAGCGTCAGAAGCGGTGAAATCGTCGGCCTGTTCGGGCTGGTGGGCGCCGGGCGCAGCGAATTAATGAAAGGCATGTTTGGCGGCACGCGCATCACCAGCGGTCAGGTGCTGATCGACGGCGAACCAGTCGCGATTCGCGCGCCGGGCGATGCTATCCGCGCGGGCATGATGCTCTGTCCGGAAGATCGCAAAGCCGACGGCATCATCCCGGTACACTCCGTGCAGGACAACATCAACATCAGCGCGCGGCGCAAGCACATCAGCGCCGGTTGCCTTATCAACAACGGCTGGGAGCAGGATAACGCCCGCCATCATATTCGCTCGCTGAATATCAAAACCCCCGGCGCTGAGCAGCTGATTATGAATCTTTCGGGCGGCAACCAGCAGAAGGCTATTCTCGGCCGCTGGCTGTCGGAGGAGATGAAAGTGATCCTGCTTGATGAGCCGACCCGCGGGATTGATGTCGGGGCGAAACATGAAATCTATAACGTTATCTACGCGCTGGCGGCGCAGGGGGTGGCGGTGCTGTTCGCCTCAAGCGATCTGCCGGAAGTGCTTGGCGTGGCCGACCGCATTCTTGTTATGCGTGAAGGTGAAATCGCCGGTGAATTACTGCACGAGGAGGCCAGCGAATCTACGGCGCTCAGCCTCGCTATGCCCAAAACCAGCCAGGCTGTCGCTTAAGTAAGGAGAAATTATGTCATCACTAACCACATCCGGTGCGCCGAAGTCCTCATTCTCCGTGGGTCGCATCTGGGATCAGTACGGTATGCTGGTTGTCTTCGCTGTGTTGTTCCTCGCCTGCGCTATCTTCGTGCCGAACTTCGCCACCTTTATCAACATGAAAGGCCTGGGGCTGGCAATCTCGATGTCCGGGATGGTGGCCTGCGGCATGTTGTTCTGTCTCGCCTCCGGCGATTTTGACCTCTCGGTCGCGTCGGTTATTGCCTGCGCAGGGGTTACCACCGCAGTGGTCATCAACATGACCGAAAGCCTGTGGATCGGCGTCGCGGCTGGCCTGCTGCTTGGCGTGGCGAGCGGTCTGGTGAACGGTTTTGTTATCGCGAAACTGAAAATCAACGCGCTGATTACGACGCTTGCCACCATGCAGATTGTGCGCGGCCTTGCGTACATCATCTCTGACGGTAAAGCGGTTGGTATCGAGGACGAAAGCTTCTTTACCCTCGGTTATGCCAACTGGCTCGGGCTGCCAGCGCCTATCTGGCTGACGGTCGCCTGCCTGATTGTGTTTGGTTTCCTGCTCAACAAAACCACGTTTGGCCGTAATACGCTCGCGATTGGCGGTAATGAAGAGGCGGTGCGTCTTGCCGGGGTCCCGGTGGTTCGCACCAAGATAATCATCTTTGTGCTGTCAGGCCTGGTGTCGGCGGCGGCGGGCATTATTCTCGCCTCGCGTATGACCAGCGGCCAGCCGATGACCTCAATAGGCTATGAGCTTATCGTTATCTCTGCGTGCGTGCTTGGTGGCGTTTCTCTGAAAGGCGGCATAGGAAAAATCTCGTATGTGGTGGCGGGGGTGCTTATCCTTGGGACCGTCGAAAACGCCATGAACTTACTGAATATTTCCCCGTTCGCGCAATATGTCGTACGCGGCCTGATCCTGCTTGCCGCGGTGATTTTCGACCGTTACAAACAGAAAGCTAAACGCGTCGCATAACGTTATTTCCTGTCTTTATTCCTGCCCAAAACCTTTCCGCCTGTGCTTTTTCAGACAGGCGGAAAGCGTTGTCGAATGGCGACACTCGTCACACTGTCTATACTTACACGGTCAGTAAAACTATCAGATAACCTCAGGGTTAGCTGTTTAACCCGTAAGGAAAGGAGGAAACACTGGTGGACGATGTGCTAGCAGTACCGCCCGTAACCCGCGAAAATCTGGCCTTTTTTTTCGACCTTGACGGCACGCTTGCCGACATCAAGCCTCACCCCGATCAAGTGTTCATCCCTTCCGACGTGCGTCGCCTGCTCCAGAAACTCGCCGACATGAATGACGGAGCCCTGGCATTGATTTCAGGACGTTCCATGACGGAGCTGGACCAGCTTGCCGCGCCGCACCATTTTCCGCTGGCAGGTGTCCACGGGGCCGAGCGTCGTGATATCCATGACCAGCACCATGTTGTGACGCTGCCGCCAACGCTGATTGCGCGTCTGCAGCAGGAGCTTGAAGCTGCGCTGGCGACGATGCCCGGCACTGAGCTTGAAGCGAAAGGCATGGCCTTCGCGCTGCATTATCGCGGCGCGCCGGAATATGAAGCGCAGATTCTGGCGCTGGCGGAACGCCTTGCCAGCCAGCATGAGCAGCTTGGGCTGCAACCTGGTAAATGCGTCGTAGAATTAAAGCCGCTTGGCATTAATAAAGGCGCGGCTATCGAGGCCTTCATGAAGGAAGCGCCGTTCGCAGGCCGCGTACCGGTATTTGTGGGTGATGACCTCACTGACGAAGCCGGGTTTTATATCGTTAACCAGCTTAATGGTATCAGCGTGAAAGTCGGGCAGGGGGATACCCAGGCGAAGTGGCATCTCGCCGACGTCCCGGCCGTTCACGCCTGGCTTAACGCTGTTGCTCAACATCAAGAACAAGAAAAAAAAATTTTAAATAAAAGGAGAGAAGGCTATGAGTCGCTTAGTCGTAGTATCTAATCGTATTGCCCCGCCGGATGATAAAAAGAGCAGCGCAGGGGGCCTCGCGGTAGGGATACTGGGTGCGCTGAAAGCAGCAGGCGGCCTGTGGTTTGGCTGGAGCGGTGAAATCGGCAACGAGGACGCCCCGCTTAAAAAAGTAACGCAAGGCAACATCACCTGGGCCTCATTTAATCTGAGCGAACAGGATCACGAGCTCTATTACAACCAGTTTTCCAACGCCGTGCTGTGGCCGGCTTTCCACTACCGCCTGGATCTCGTGAATTTTCAGCGTGAGGCATGGGAAGGGTACCTGCGCGTCAACAGCCTGCTTGCCGATAAACTCAAGCCGCTGATTGAGCCGGAAGATAACCTGTGGATCCACGATTACCATCTGTTGCCGTTTGCCAGCGAACTGCGTAAACGCGGCGTGAATAACCGCATCGGCTTCTTCCTGCATATTCCTTTCCCGACGCCGGAAATCTTCAACGCGCTGCCAACGAACACAGAACTGCTGGAACAGCTTTGCGATTACGATCTGCTGGGCTTCCAGACCGAAAACGACCGTGTCGCCTTCCTGGATTGTCTTGCGTTGCAGACCTCGCTCACAACCAATCGCGATGGCGAACATGTTGCCTACGGCAAGACCTTCCGTACCGAGGTGTATCCGATTGGCATCGAGCCTGATGAAATCGCGCAGGCCGCCGCCGGCCCGCTGCCGCCGAAACTGGCGCAGCTTAAAGCCGAACTTGCCAATGTGAAGAATATCTTCTCGGTTGAACGCCTGGATTATTCCAAAGGGCTGCCGGAGCGTTTCCAGGCGTTCGAGACGCTGCTTGAGAAATACCCGGAGCACCACGGCAAAATTCGTTACACCCAGATTGCGCCGACTTCGCGCGGCGATGTGCAGGCCTATCAGGATATCCGTCATCAGCTTGAGACCGAGTCCGGGCGCATTAACGGCAAATATGGCCAGCTGGGCTGGACGCCGCTTTATTACCTCAACCAGCACTTCGACCGTAAACTGCTGATGAAGGTCTTCCGTTATTCAGACGTGGGGCTGGTGACGCCGCTGCGTGACGGGATGAACCTGGTGGCGAAGGAGTATGTGGCCGCGCAAGACCCGAAAAACCCCGGCGTGCTGGTGCTGTCCCAGTTTGCGGGCGCGGCGAATGAACTGACTGCCGCGTTGCTGGTGAACCCGTACGATCGCGATGACGTGGCCGCCGCGCTCGACCGTGCGCTAAAAATGCCGCTTGCTGAGCGTATCGCACGCCACAGCGAGATGCTGGAGATTGTCCGTAAGAACGACATCAATCACTGGCAGGAGGCCTTTATTCAGGACCTAAAGCAGATAACGCCACGCAGCGCTGAACGTGAGTTGCAGCAAAAAGTGGCGACCTTCCCAAAACTGGCCTGATGCCACGCTTCTCTTCCCGGGCGCCCGCCCGGGAAGTCATCATTAATCTAGCGCCACCAGCAGAAGATCGGTTCTGCTCGCCGCTAAGATGCTCTTCGCCGAACACACCGCCTTGCTAAAGAAACTGTGGTTATGATTGCCGCAGATAACCAGGTCAATGTCATCTTTTTCACATATATCGTGAATATATTCTCCCAGCTCGCCGCTGGCGATAATCGTCTTTTCAATGGGATAGTCCGCCGCGTTTCTCAGGGCTTCCAGAAAGGTCTGCGTCTCTTCATACATGACGTCGCGCAAATTTTCGAGCATTGGCGCTGACATTTGATTAAAGAGTTCTGGATCTGTGGCGATAGTAATAAGAGTGATCTTGCCGTTCACCGGTTTGACCAGGGAGACGGCGCGGGCTAAAAGGCGGTGGCTTTCTGGCGTGACAGCCACGGCGACCAGCACATGCGAGTAGCTCATAGAGATGTCCTTGTCACTTAAGAGAAAACAGCAGGGAACAGCGATGAGATAGATAGTACGCCCATTAGGCGCGCAGGGGAGCTAAGGATGC
The DNA here is from genome assembly GCF_001277255.1 of Cronobacter condimenti 1330. Lineage (NCBI taxonomy): Bacteria > Pseudomonadati > Pseudomonadota > Gammaproteobacteria > Enterobacterales > Enterobacteriaceae > Cronobacter > Cronobacter condimenti. Next base: position 2,594,176 of record NZ_CP012264.1, on the reverse strand, counting down.
GATTTGAACTGTGAAGTGGTTCATATAAATACATTAAGTATTCTAATGAAAAGAATAAATTGCGGTTTATTCCTTCTCTGAAACATGTTGTAACTGTGTTACAAACGACGCCCTATCACAAATCCGACCACTTTCCCTTCAAAAATGCATGATTAGCGTGCTTGCTTTTATTTAGGTTAACTTACTGAAATTAAAGGGTAAGTTGATTTAAGTACTCCCCCGATAGTACTGTTTCTTTTATAGTGACTTTTCGTGACCAGCGAAGGTTAAATAATTGCTGTAGGAAAGTATAACCGGGTGCTACATGGTACTTTAGGCTGAATGAATATTCGGATTTTTACGCATTGCCATCTACTCGATTGGTTATTTTTTGTACAAAATAAAAGCGATTCTGATGTTTTTTTAGTGACTTTTTCCGAAAATGTGTGATACTCGTCACACTTTTTCCAAAATCTCTTCATAAGCACATTGTGTGAATGATGTCCGCCGAGTACGATTTGCTCGATTTAGGAAAAATCTTAAGTAAGTGTAAGGAAATGATGAAAGGCGTGCACGGAGCCTGCCAGGGATAATCGAATTTGACGGGGACAACGTTTCACCGACAAGTCTGGTTTCACCGATGCATTTTGGCCGTAACGATTTATTTTTTTACCGGGATTTGCCCGGCGACATCACGGGGTGCGGCTCAGCCGCGTTAAAATAATAGTTTGTTATTGGATGGGAAAAATGCATACATCCGAGTTGCTGAAACATATTTATGACATCAACCTGTCATATTTGTTACTTGCCCAGCGCTTGATCAGTCAGGATAAAGCGTCTGCGATGTTTCGTCTGGGAATCAGCGAAGAGATGGCGTCCACGCTTGGCGACCTGACTCTTCCGCAGATGGTGAAACTGGCTGAAACCAATCAGCTTGTCTGTCAGTTCCGCTTCCAGGATCATCAGTCCATTACGCGTTTAACGCAGGAATCGCGTGTTGACGATCTGCAACAGATCCACACCGGCATTCTGCTGTCTACGCGTCTGCTCAACGAGGCCAACGGCACCGAAGACGTCGCCAGGAAGAAAAGGGCGTAATCTATGACCGACAAGAGCATTGTTCAGGAAGCCCGTGATATCCAGCTCGCCATGGAACTCATTACCCTTGGCGCACGTTTACAGATGCTGGAAAGTGAAACGCAACTTAGCCGCGGTCGACTCATCAAACTTTATAAAGAGCTGCGGGGCAGCCCGCCGCCTAAAGGTATGTTGCCCTTTTCCACGGACTGGTTCATGACCTGGGAGCAGAACATCCACGCCTCGATGTTCTGTAACGCCTGGCAGTATCTGCTGCGTACCGGGTTATGTTCAGGCGTTGACGCTGTTATCAAAGCGTATCGTCTGTACCTGGAGCAATGCCCGCAAGAAAACGACGAAGGCCCGCTGCTGGCGCTGACCCGCGCCTGGACGCTGGTGCGTTTTGTAGACAGTGGAATGCTTCAATTATCCCGTTGCAATAGCTGCGGCGGCAATTTTGTTACCCATGCACATCAGCCGGTTGGCAGCTTCGCATGCAGCCTGTGCCAACCGCCATCTCGCGCCGTAAAAAGACGTAAACTTTCGCGAGATGCTGCCGATATTATTCCACAACTGCTGGATGAACAGGTCGAACAGGCCGTTTAACCGGATAGGTGTGGAAAACCACTCCAGCAGCGGCCCAAAAGGCCGCTGCTTTTTTTTTCCTAACTTAAACCGGCAACGTTTTCTGCTTACCTGAACGTCCTCGCCATAGCCAACAGCGGAAGGATGATGTCGTGCTGATTTTAATAGGTTACCTGGTCATTCTGGGAACGGTTTTCGGTGGATACATGATGACCGGAGGCCACCTTGGTGCACTCTATCAACCCGCCGAGTTAATTATTATCGGCGGAGCGGGTGTGGGTGCGTTTATCGTCGGTAATAACGGGAAAGCGATTAAAGGTACGCTGAAAGCGCTGCCGCTGCTGTTTCGCCGCTCCAAATACACCAAAAGTATGTACATGGATCTCATGGCGCTGCTGTACCGCCTGATGACCAAATCGCGCCAGCAGGGGATGTTCTCGCTGGAGCGTGATATCGAGAACCCGAAAGAGAGCGAGATTTTCACCAGCTACCCGCGCATCCTGGCGGATAACACCATGCTGGAGTTCATTACCGATTATCTGCGCCTCATCATCAGCGGCAACATGAACACCTTTGAGATTGAAGCGCTGATGGACGAAGAGATCGAAACGCACGAAAGCGAAGCTGAAGTACCCGCCAACAGCCTGGGGCTGATGGGTGACTCACTTCCGGCGTTCGGTATCGTGGCGGCGGTAATGGGCGTGGTGCACGCGCTGGCGTCTGCGGACCGTCCGGCGGCTGAGCTCGGCGCGCTTATCGCGCATGCGATGGTGGGGACGTTCCTCGGCATCCTGCTGGCTTACGGCTTCGTGTCGCCGCTCGCGACCGTACTGCGCCAGAAGAGTGCTGAAACCACCAAAATGATGCAGTGCGTGAAGGTGACGCTGCTGTCGAGCCTCAACGGTTATGCGCCGCCTATCGCGGTAGAGTTTGGTCGTAAGACGCTCTATTCGAGCGAGCGTCCTTCCTTCACCGAGCTGGATGAACACGTTCGCGCGGTGAAATCGCCTAACCAGCAGCAGGTGACAGAGGACGCATGAAAAACAGTAACCACCCCGTCGTTATCGTAAAAAAGCGCAAGCATAAAGGGCACGGCGGCGGTTCGCACGGCTCCTGGAAAATCGCTTACGCCGACTTTATGACCGCCATGATGGCTTTCTTTCTGGTGATGTGGCTTATCTCCATCTCCAGTCCGAAAGAGCTGACGCAGATTGCGGAATATTTCCGCACACCGCTGTCGGCTGCCATCACCGGTGGTCAGCGCATCGCCGATAGCCAGAGCCCGATTCCGGGGGGTGGAGATGACGTCACGCAATCGCAGGGTGAAGTGAAAAAAACGCCAGACATCGACGAGCTTAAAAAACGCATGGAGCGTAATCGCCTGCAGAAACTGCGCGGCGATCTGGATCAGCTGATCGAAGCCGACCCGAAACTGCGCGCACTGCGTCCGCATTTGCGTATTGACCTGGTTCAGGAAGGGCTGCGTATTCAGATTATCGATAGCCAGAACCGCCCGATGTTCAAAACCGGCAGTGCCGAAGTCGAGCCGTATATGCGCGACATTCTGCGCGCTATCGCGCCGGTGCTGAACGGTATACCAAACAAAGTCAGCCTGTCAGGTCATACCGATGACTTCCCGTATGCCAACGGCGAGCGCGGTTACAGTAACTGGGAACTCTCGGCAGACCGCGCCAACGCGTCGCGTCGTGAGCTGGTTATCGGCGGGCTTGATGATGGAAAAGTTCTGCGCGTGGTCGGCATGGCCGCCACGATGCGACTGGCGGAGAAAGGGGCGAATGAAGCCCTCAACCGCCGCATAAGTTTGCTGGTGCTCAACAAGCAGTCGGAAGATGCCATCGTGCATGAAAACGCCGAAAGCGAAAACGAGTCACTGAGCGTATTACAACAACCGGGCGCCGTCCCCCCGGCCTCAAACCCAACACCGTCCCAACCGGTTACGAGGTGATAGCGTGAGTATGGATATTAGCGATTTTTATCAGACATTTTTCGATGAGGCCGACGAACTGTTGGCTGACATGGAGCAGCATTTGCTCGATCTGGTGCCCGAGGCGCCCGATGCCGAACAGCTAAATGCCATATTCCGCGCCGCACACTCTATTAAGGGCGGAGCGGGGACCTTTGGCTTCACCATCCTGCAGGAAACCACCCATCTTATGGAAAACCTGCTGGATGAAGCACGTCGGGGTGAAATGCAACTGAACACCGACATCATCAACCTGTTTTTGGAAACCAAAGATATTATGCAGGAACAGCTTGACGCTTATAAAAGCTCTCAGGAGCCGGACGCAGCCAGCTTTGAATATATCTGTCAGGCCCTGCGCCAGCTGGCACTCGAAGCCAAAGGCCAGGCACCTGCGGCGGCCGCGACACTTTCTGTTGTCGAAACAGACGCTGCGGCGGCTGCACCGGCTGCCACCACAGATGGCGGCAAACTGCGCATCAAACTTGGCAAACTCAAGGGCACAGAAACGGAGCTCTTACAAGAGGAGCTTAGCAATCTGGGCACCTTGAGCCAGATTGAAAAAGGCGAAGATCATCTGATTGCGACGCTTGAAACCAGCGCCAGCGCAGATGACATCACTGCCGTGCTCTGCTTCGTGATTGAAATCGACCAGATTGAATTCCTGCCGATGCCTGCCGCAGAAGCCGCACCGGCTGAGCCGGTCGTCGAGGCAGTCGTCGCACCGGTTGCACCGGTTGCAGCGCCTGCGCCGAAAGCGCCTGCCGCCAGCGCCCCGCGTGCCGAGCAGAACAAACCGGCCCGTGAGAAAGAAAACACCAGCATCCGTGTCGCGGTGGAAAAGGTCGATCAGCTCATTAACCTGGTGGGCGAACTGGTTATCACCCAGTCCATGCTCCAGCAGCGCTCCAACGAGCTTGATCCGGTTACCCACGGCGACCTGATCACCAGTATGAGCCAGTTACAACGTAACGCCCGTGACCTGCAGGAATCGGTCATGTCCATCCGTATGATGCCGATGGAATACGTCTTTAGCCGCTTCCCGCGTCTGGTACGCGATCTGGCGAGCAAGCTTGGCAAACAGGTTGAACTGACCCTGCAGGGCAGCTCAACTGAACTCGATAAGAGCCTTATCGAACGCATTATCGACCCGTTAACGCACCTTGTGCGTAACAGCCTCGATCACGGTATCGAATCGCCGGAAAAACGCGCTGCCGCAGGCAAAGGCCCGGTAGGCAACCTGATCCTCTCTGCAGAGCATCAGGGCGGCAACATCTGTATCGAAGTCACCGATGACGGCGCAGGCCTGAACCGCGAGCGTATCCTTGCAAAAGCGATGTCTCAGGGTATGGCCGTCAGCGAAAGCATGACCGACGACGAAGTGGGCATGCTCATCTTCGCGCCGGGCTTCTCCACGGCTGAACAAGTGACCGACGTATCCGGTCGCGGCGTCGGCATGGACGTGGTGAAACGTAACATTCAGGAGATGGGCGGCCATGTCGAAATCGCCTCTAAGCAAGGCCAGGGCACGACGATTCGTATCCTGCTGCCGCTGACGCTGGCTATTCTCGACGGCATGTCGGTTAAGGTAAACGAAGAAGTCTTTATTCTGCCGTTGAACGCGGTAATGGAATCGCTGCAACCGCGTGAAGAAGATCTGCATCCGCTGGCAGGCGGCGAGCGCGTACTGGAAGTGCGTGGCGAATATCTGCCGCTGGTGGAATTGTGGAAAGTCTTTGATGTGCATGGGGCGAAAACCGAAGCAACGCAGGGCATTGTCGTTATCCTGCAGAGTGCCGGTCGCCGTTACGCACTGCTGGTCGATCAACTGATTGGTCAGCACCAGGTGGTGGTGAAAAACCTTGAGAGTAACTATCGCAAGGTGCCGGGTATCTCGGCCGCCACGATTCTGGGCGATGGTAGCGTGGCGCTGATTGTAGATGTATCCGCGCTGCAAAGTATAAACCGTGAGCAACGTATGGCGCCGACCGCCGCCTGAAGCCACTATCGTAGAAAAGGTAAGTAATATGACCGGTATGAGCAACGTCACTAAACTGGCCGGCGAGCCGTCTGGCCAGGAGTTCCTGGTATTCACCCTGGGCGACGAAGAATATGGTATCGATATTCTGAAAGTTCAGGAAATCCGCGGTTACGATCAGGTAACCCGCATCGCGAACACCCCGCCTTTCATCAAAGGCGTGACCAACCTGCGCGGTGTGATTGTGCCTATCGTTGACCTGCGCGTGAAGTTTGAGCAGGGCGATGTAGAATATAATGAAAACACCGTGGTTATCGTGCTGAACTTCGGCCAGCGTGTGGTCGGCATCGTGGTGGACGGCGTCTCTGACGTGCTGTCGCTCACCGCCGATCAGATCCGCCCGGCACCGGAATTCGCTGTGACGCTCTCCACAGAATACCTGACCGGCCTCGGCGCTATTGGCGAACGCATGCTGATTCTGGTACACATTGAGAAGCTGCTCAACAGTGAAGAAATGGAACTGATTGACAGCGCAACCGCCCGCGTGGCGTGACAACAAGAAAAGCAGTGGCACGGGGCGCGAAAGCGCCCCTTTTTTTCGCCTGTGGTCGCTGATGCCCTCTGCACGATTCACGCACCGCGCCAGATGGCACCGCCGAAAAGGGCGCGCGATTGCTGCGAAGTGGCGTAATCTTGCGTGATGCAGATCACATATCAATAAATATATCATTTGCCATTTACATTCTCTTCCTGCCAGAAAACTCTAACCCACTCTTATTAAAGCGTTTTTAACCTACCCCGCCGCGTATCCTCGACACGACTAACAACTTTTGTGATGTTTTGAAACATAAACTAAATTTCAGTTTAGCGTCTCGCCTGACGCACTGCGTTTTACCGTCAAGGCCGTAGCCATGGCCCGGCAGAGCGTCATCTCCGTTCAGAGTTTGAGGATAAACACGATGAAAACACGTCTTTTTGCTGTTATCTTCGGTGCCGGCATGATGCTGGCCGCGCCTGCTGGCTACGCGGTCACCAGCAGCGGGACCATCGGCGCAACCTTAACGCTGACTAATGGTTGCCTGATAAACGGCTCGCCGAGCCAGAACGGGATCAACTTCGGTAGCCTGAACTTCGGTACCAGTCCAGCGACATTCTCCACCTTAACGACCCAGTTAACCGGCGCAAGCGGCGGCAACACCTTCTCAATTCAGTGCACCACGCCAGAGTACACGGTGCAGATTACGGGCAGCACCAACCAGGCGCCGGGCACCGTAGTCGGCACGCCAGGCACGCCGGGGCGCTACCTGATTAACACCACCAATACCGCGCAGGGCGTGGCGTACAGCCTCTACAGCGACAGCGCCTTCCAGAACGTTATCGCCAATAACACCTCTATCCCGGTCGCGTCGACCACCGGCGGCGTCGATAACTACACCATCTATGGCCGCATCCAGGGCGGCGGCAACAGCGTGACGGTGGTGCCTGGCACCTACACCGACACCATTAACGTCAGCGTGACTTACTAAGCGCCAGCAGGGTAGCAATGAGGATTAAGGGCAACCGGGTGCGGTTGCCCCTGGAGAGCGCTGTGCCGCGAATTCAATGGAGTGCGATGGGGTTATTGGCCGTTCTTTGTGGCGGGGCGCAGGCCGTCACCACGCAGTCGTTTCAGGTTAGTGCGACCATTACCGCCGGGTGTTCCGTCGTCACCGGCAGTGGCGGCACGTTCGGCACGCTCGATTTCGGCACCCGCAGCGGCGCAGAAAGCACACGCGTCAGCACAAGTTTTGTCCCGTCCTCTTCACTGCTTATCGCCTGTACGCCGGGTGTGGCGCTCAGCATGGCCATTGACGGCGGCCAGAATTACGGCGCGTCGGTGCGCAACATGGTGCGCGGCGGCGGAACCGATCGCGTGCCGTATCGTCTCTATACGTCAAGCTCGCTTAACGCGGCGAGTGAAATTGGCGTCAACCAGGCGGTCTCCATCGCCTCAGTCAACAGCAATAACATTTCGCTGCCGATTTTTGGCGCAGCGCAGCTTACGGGCTTCAGCCCCGCCGGAACCTATACCGACAGGCTCACGGTGACATTATCATGGTGATACAGGGAGAGCAGACATGATGCCTTTCGCAGCGTCTCTCAGGCGGGCAGGACTGGCCGCCGCGTTTTGGCTGGCCACAGGCAGCGCCTGGGCCGCCGGCAATATGCTTATCTGGCCCATCGATCCTTATCTCGCGCCTGGCGACAACGCGGCGGAGTTGTGGATACAGAATCAGGGCGCCACGCCGATGACCATGCAGGTACGTATTGTGCGCTGGCGGCAGGAGGGCGGCAACGAACGTTACCAGCAGCAGCAGGATGTCGTGGCAAGCCCACCCATCGTGCGTATCGAGGGCGGTAAAAAACAGCTTATCCGTCTGATGAGCCAGTCCGCCGTGCCGGCGGGCGTCGAGCAGGCCTACCGCATTGTTGTCGATGAGATCCCCCAGCCCACCGAACCCGGGAAACCACAGCTTGGCCTTAAGCTGCAAATGCGCTACTCCATTCCGCTTTTTACCTACGGGCAGGGGGTGGAGACCCAGCGTGCGGGCGCGCACCACGCCTTTTTGCAGCCGGAAAATCTCTCGTGGCGCGTCGTGCGTGACAACGGCCAGCCCGCTATTGAAATCACTAACCGCGACCAAATTCACGCGCGCATCAGCAAAGTGACGCTGCAACAGGGCGGCCAGCGCCGTACGCTGGCAGAAGGTCTGCTGGGATATGTCCTGCCAGGCCAGTCGCGTGTGTTCCCGCTACCCGCGGGGATGCCGCAGCCCACACAGCTCAGCGCTTCTGTTAATGCCCGCGAGGCGACATGGCAAGCCGCCGCCCGTTGAGTCGTCGGGTGGTGATAATCAGCCTGCTTTGTGTTGTCTCCCCCGCGGTTAACGCGCTGGAGGGCGACGATGCGCTGCCGCCCCCGCCGGATGCGCAGGCCATTGACCGCCAGGCGGTGTTTCACCTGTCGCTGGTGGTTAACTATTACGATACCGGGCTGGTCGTGCCGGTGACGCGGCGCGCCAACGGCATGTGGGTGTCGTCGGCGGATCTGCAACGGGCGGGACTGCCGGGCGATAAACTCCCGCAGGGCGAGGTGAATGTCGCCTCGCTCCCGCAGGTGAAGAGCCGCTACGACAGCGTGGGCCAGCGGCTGTTGCTTACCGTACCGACGAACTGGGTGGCGTCGCGCAACGTGGCGCTCGGTGAGCAGGAGCGGCGGGTGCGCCCACGCGCCAGCAACGGCGCGGTACTGAACTACGATTTCTACGCCAGCGATACCAATCAGGGGCTGCGCCAGGCCTCACTCTGGCATGAAATGCGCCTCTTCGGCGATGCCGGGTCGCTCTCTTCTACCGGCGCATGGCGCGAAGTGTTTCGCGGTTATCCGGGGCAGAACGAAGGCTATATGCGCTACGACACCACATTTAACAGCACCAACGATGACAATGTCTGGAGCTGGTCGGTCGGCGATGTGATAACCGACAGCCTGAACTGGAGCAACAGTGTGCGTCTGGGCGGTATCTCTTTTGGGCGCGATTTTTCACTGCGCCCGGATCTCATCACCTATCCGCTGCCCGCGTTTTCCGGCGAGGCGGCAGTCCCGACGACGGTGGATGTCTTTATTAATGGTTACCGCTCCGGCTCCACTGAACTGGCGCCCGGCCCGTTTACGCTCACCAATCTGCCCTATATTAACGGCTCCGGCGATGCGGTGCTGGTAACGACGGACGCGCTGGGCCGCCAGGTCTCCACCACGCTGCCGTTTTATGTCGCAAGCGAACTGCTAAAACCCGGTTTAAGCGACGGCGCGTTCAGCGCAGGTGCGCTGCGCCGTAACTATGGCGTGAAAAACTTCGATTACGGCCCGGCGGCGGCAAGCGGGTCCTTTCGCTACGGCGTGACCGATTTCTGGACGCTGGAAACCCACGGCGAGGCGGCGGAGCAACTGACCCAGGGCGGGGTGGGATCGCTTGTCAAGCTCGGGCGCTTCGGGGTAGTGAACGGCGCGGGCAGCTGGAGTCAGATGCGCGGGGAGAGTGGCCAGCAGTGGAACTGGGGCTATCAGTACAACACCGCGGGCTTTAGCCTGTCGACGCAGCAGACCCGCCGCACGCGCGAATACGGCAACCTGGCGCTCTACGATATGCCTGTGCGTTACGATCAGTACCAGCAGCCGATTGTCACGCTAAGCCGCGCCACCACGCAGTACGCGCTGACGCTTAACATGGGGGCGGCAGGGAGCGTCGGGGCCGCCTTACTCGATGTGCAGTCTTTCAATCGCGACCATACGCGGCTCCTTAACCTCTCCTGGAATAAAACGCTGTGGAACAGCAGCATTTATCTCGCGGCGAGCCACGACTACGAAGGCCGCGACTGGACGTTCGCCCTCTCGCTGCAAATTCCGCTCGGTGAGCAAAGCGCCGTGGCGTTCAGCGCGGAAACCACGCCGGAAAATGGCACTACCCAGCGCGTGAACTACAGCCGCGCGATGCCAAGCGACGGTGGGTTTAGCTGGAACCTGGCTTACGCCAACCAGTCGCGCGACGACAACTATCAGCAGGCGACGCTTGGCTGGCGTAATAACCATGTCGAGATGCAGGGCGGGATTTACGGCCAGACCAAAAACTTTACCCGCTGGGGCGAGGCGACCGGCTCGCTGGTGACGATGGACGGTTCGTTGTTCGCGGCAAACCAGATTAACGACGCCTTCGCCGTGGTCAGCACGCAGGGGCAGCCCGGCGTGACGGTCAATTTCGAAAATCAGCCTGTGGGGGAGACGGACGAAGACGGTTATCTGCTGGTGAGCGGCGTGACCTCTTACTACCCGGCGACCTACAGCATCGACGCGCTCAATCTCCCGGCGGATACCCGCATCCGCGATACCGAGCGGCGTCTCGCGCTGCGGCGCAACAGCGGATTTCTGGTGACGTTCCCGATGGAGCAGGAGCGGGTAGCGAGCGTCATTTTGCAGGATGAAAATGGCCAGCCGATCCCGGTCTCAAGCCAGGTGCTGCGCGATGACCGCCCCACGGCAGTGGTAGGTTATGACGGTATTGCATGGCTCGAAGATATTGGCGAAGTGAACCCGCTGCGCGTACTGAAGCCGGACGGCAAGACGTGCAGCGTCACGCTGACGGTCGGGACCGCCCGCAGTCACCGCCTTGAAACCTACGGTCCGCTTATTTGTCGCGAGGTTGCGCCATGATCCGCCTGCTCCTGATACTGTTACTCACTCTCGCAAGTCTGCCTGCGCTCGCCGCCTGTCGCGTCAGTATCACTAATGCGGCATACGGCAGCCAGACCTCGTTTGTCATCAACAGTACGGTACAAACCACCACGGCAACGCTGACCGTGGATTGCGACACCGCGTTTAACGTGCTCAACAATGATTTTGTAAACCTGACGCTCACAGGCGCCACCACCGCCTCCGGCAGCCGCGCCACACTGGGACGTAGCGGCGATGCCACCGATCGTATTCCCTTACAGATCTGCGCCCAGAACGGCTGTCCGTCCGGCAGCGAGCTGGCGATAAACGGCAGCTATCGCTGGAGCGGCCAGGCGCTGCTCAACCTGCTCAACAACAAACGCTACACCTTTCCCGTTTATTTTCGCACGTTGCAGGGACAGAACGTCGCCGCAGGCGTCTACCAGGTCACGCTCAACTTCAGCGTCAACTACAGCATCTGCGCGGTGGGCGTCGCGGTCTGTCTCAATCCGCAGAATGGCACCACGACACTGACAAGTCTGGTGACGCTCACTGTCACCAATGATTGCAGCACCATCAGCGCGCCAAACCTGAACTTCGCAAGCGCACCGCTCGTAAAAGACTTCGCGCCGGTGTCGCAAACCATCGCGATTACCTGCACGAAAGGCAGTACCTATACCGTGGGCATCAACAACGGGAATAACGCGGTGAACGGCGTGCGCAATATGGCAAGCGGCGCGAACCGGCTTAGTTATGACATCTTTAAAGGCAGCACCGCCAACCGCTGGGGCGCAAGCGGCGCCGAGCGCTGGTCCAGCGACAGTGCCTCGCAGACCAGCACCGACGGCCTGCTGCGATCCTACCAATACACGGCGCGCATTCTCGCCACCCAGAGCACGCCGCCTGCCGGGAGCTATACCGATACGCTGGTGGTGGACGTCGCCTTCTGACGCCGCCGCAGACTAACGCAAATTTCCTTAACACAACGATAAAGTTCCCCCAGGCCATGCCGATAACCCCTTCAGGAACCAGAAGGAAGGTGTCGCATGTTGAATCGTATCCGCGTTGTCTCACTGTTGATGATGGTGCTGATGGTGTTCGCACTGTTGCAGCTTATCTCCGGTGGGGTGTTTTTCTCGTCACTGAATGACAACCAGCAAAGTTTCGCCGCGTCGCACCAGTTGCGTCTGCAACAGGCGCAGCTTAACCAGTCGTGGAACCTGCTGCTGCAGACCCGCATCAACTTAAGCCGCTCGGCGGCGCGCATGATGATGGATGCCAGCAACCAGCAGAGCAGCGCGAAGACCGATCTGCTCAACACGGCGAAAAAAGTGCTGGGCGAGGCAGACACGCACTTTAGCGCGTTCAAAAACGTGACGGTGGATGTGCCAGAAATTACTGCCGCTGCCAGCGACGTGGAAAAAAGTTATCGCGATTACTACCAGGCGCTGAGCGAACTGGTGCAGTACCTGGAAGGCGGCAATATGGACGCCTACTTCGCCCAGGCGACCCAGGGCAAACAGAACGCGCTTGAAAAAGCCGTGACGCACTATGACGACATTAACGTACGTCTGGCGCAGGAGGCGATGGACGACAGCCGCAGCGATTTCCGCCAGGCTCAGTGGGAGACCGGTATTCTGGCCCTGCTGGTGGTGCTGGTTATCGCGCTGGTGTGGTACGGCATCCGCCATATTCTGCTGACACCGCTTGCGGGGGTTATCCACCATATCCGCGAGATTGCGGGCGGCAACCTGACCGAAACCATTACGGTGACGGGGCGCAATGAGATTACCGAGCTTTCCGCGAGCGTCCAGCATATGCAGCAGGCGCTGATCCAGACGGTGAGCAGCGTGCGCGAAGGCACTGATGCCATTTACAGCGGCACGAGCGAAATCGCCGCCGGCAACACGGATCTCTCTTCCCGTACCGAAGAGCAGGCCTCGGCGCTGGAACAGACCGCCGCCAGCATGGAAGAGCTGACCGCGACGGTGAAGCAGAACGCGGAGAACGCCCGTCAGGCGTCGCAGCTGGCGCTGAGCGCGTCGGAAACCGCGCAGCGCGGCGGCAAAGTGGTGAATGGCGTGGTGAATACCATGCACGACATCGCCGCCAGCTCGAAAAAGATTTCAGATATTACCAGCGTGATTGACGGCATTGCCTTCCAGACCAACATCCTCGCGCTGAACGCCGCGGTAGAAGCGGCAAGGGCAGGGGAGCAGGGCCGCGGGTTTGCGGTGGTGGCGGGCGAAGTTCGCAACCTCGCGAGCCGCAGCGCGCAGGCCGCCAAAGAGATTAAGGCGCTGATTGAAGATTCCGTCGCGCGTGTTGATTCCGGCTCCGTGCTGGTAGAAAGCGCCGGGGAAACCATGCAGGAGATTGTCGGTGCCGTCACCCGTGTGACCGACATTATGGGCGAGATTGCGTCGGCCTCCGACGAGCAGAGCCGCGGCATCGATCAGGTGGCGCTGGCGGTCTCCGAGATGGATCGCGTGACGCAGCAGAACGCCTCGCTGGTGCAGCAATCCGCCGCCGCCGCGAGCACGCTGGAAGATCAGGCAAGTCGCCTGTCGCAGGCGGTCGCCGCCTTCCGTCTCGCTGCCGCGCGTAGCAGTGCACCGCGCGCAGAATCGGTCGCACCGCGTGTGGCCGTGAGCAACACCGGGTTAACGGCGAGCAAACCGGCCGCCGGACAAGATAACTGGGAAACGTTCTGAACAGACTCCGGCTTATAACCGGCTAAGGAAACAAGAATGTTGCACCGTATGGTAATGCCAACGGGGTGGTTTTTTGTGATGACGCTGTGCGCGATAGCGTGGAGCGCAATGCTGGCCCATAAGTCCGGCGATACCGCAGACGCGGGCCTGCGGGTGTACCTCGCCCTCAAGCGGGTGAGCGAAGAGGCAGTCCAGATGACTGTCACGCAGGTGGCAAACGCCGCCGACGCAGTCAGAGAGCAGATCCACTCCCTGACGCGAAAGAATACGGTCAGCCGCGCGATAAACGGCGCGTCTGATGAGAGAAAAGATTCAGTCTTAAACCTTGAACACGGCTCCCACGAGCGTAGCAAGATGGCCGCACCACCCTGGGTGGTGCCAGTAACACCCTGACTGTAAAGAAGAAGGCGCTATGACATCATCCATGCCTGCTGGGCAAACGTCATTATTAGTACAAATGACACAGCGCCTCGCGCTGTCCGACACGCACTTCCGTCGGATATGTCAATTGATTTACCAGCGCGCGGGAATTGTGCTGGCCGAACATAAACGGGATATGGTCTACAACCGTCTGGTTCGTCGTCTGCGCACGCTGGGCCTGGATGATTTCGGACGCTATCTCAGCATGCTGGAAGCGAACGCCAACAGCGCAGAGTGGCAGGCGTTTATTAACTCGCTGACCACGAACCTGACGGCGTTTTTCCGCGAGGCGCACCACTTTCCGGTGCTGGCGGAACATGCGCGTAAGCGTACAGGCGAATACCGTATCTGGAGTGCCGCCGCATCGACCGGCGAAGAGCCATACTCTCTTGCCATTACGCTTGCAGACACGCTGGGTACTGCGCCTGGACGCTGGAAAGTGTACGGCACGGATATCGATACCGAAGTGCTGCAAAAGGCGCAAAACGGGATCTACCGGCAGGAGGAGTTAAAGACGCTCTCGCCGCAGCAGATGCAACGCTATTTTATGCGCGGTACGGGTCCTCATCAGGGGCTGGTGCGTGTGCGTAACGAACTGGCGAACCAGATTGAGTTCGCCTCGCTGAACCTGCTTGATAAGCAGTACAACGTACCAGGGCCATTTGACGCGATTTTCTGTCGCAACGTGATGATTTATTTCGATAAAGAAACACAGCAGGAGATCCTCAAACGCTTTGTTCCGCTGCTGAAGCCCGGCGGCCTGCTCTTCGCGGGTCACTCGGAAAACTTCAGTAACCTCAGTCGGGATTTCTCGCTGCGCGGTCAGACGGTGTACGCCCTGAGTAAGGAAAAAGAATGAGTAAAATCAGAGTGTTGTCAGTAGATGATTCGGCGCTGATGCGTCAAATCATGACCGAAATTATCAACAGTCACAGCGATATGGAGATGGTGGCGACAGCGCCGGACCCTCTGGTGGCCCGGGATCTGATTAAGCAGTTCAATCCGGATGTGTTAACGCTCGACGTCGAAATGCCACGCATGGATGGCCTCGATTTTCTGGAAAAGCTGATGCGTCTGCGCCCAATGCCGGTTGTGATGGTGTCGTCGCTGACGGGAAAAGGTTCAGAAGTGACGCTGCGCGCCCTTGAACTTGGCGCCATCGATTTTGTCACGAAGCCGCAGCTCGGCATCCGTGAAGGGATGCTGGCCTACAGCGAGCTGATTGCCGATAAAGTGCGTACCGCGTCGCGCGCGCGGATTTCCGCCCGACTGCCAGATACGGTGCCGAAAACGCTAAAAGCCGGCCCGCTGCTGAGCTCGGAAAAACTGATCGCCATCGGCGCCTCCACAGGCGGCACCGAAGCGATTCGCCATGTGCTCCAGCCGCTGCCGCTTTCAAGCCCGGCGGTGTTGATTACCCAGCACATGCCGCCCGGATTTACCCGTTCATTCGCCGAGCGTCTGAACAAGCTGTGCCAGATTAGCGTGAAAGAAGCCGAAGACGGCGAGCGCGTACTGCCAGGCCATGCGTATATCGCCCCGGGCGATAAGCATATGGAACTCGCACGTAGTGGCGCTAACTACCAGATTAAGATCCACGACGGCCCGCCAGTAAACCGGCACCGTCCGGCCGTGGATGTACTGTTTCACTCCGTAGCCAAACATGCGGGGCGCAACGCGGTGGGCGTGATCCTCACCGGGATGGGCAACGATGGCGCGGCGGGAATGCTGGCGATGCACCAGGCGGGCGCCTGGACCATCGCCCAAAACGAAGCAAGTTGTGTGGTGTTCGGCATGCCGCGTGAGGCCATCAACATGGGTGGCGTCAGCGAAGTCGTCGATCTAAGCCAGGTCAGCCAGCAGATGCTGGCGAAAATCAGTGCCGGACAGGCAATACGTATTTAACGAGGAGTACAGTTTTTATGGCGGATAAAGATCTCAAGTTTCTGGTTGTGGATGACTTCTCCACCATGCGCCGCATTGTACGTAACCTGCTCAAAGAGCTGGGTTTCAACAACGTAGAAGAGGCGGAAGATGGTGTGGATGCACTCAACAAACTCCAGACAGGCGGTTTCGGTTTCGTAATTTCCGACTGGAACATGCCGAACATGGATGGCCTTGAACTGCTCAAAACCATCCGTGCCGATGGCGCTATGGCGTCTATGCCGGTGCTGATGGTGACTGCGGAAGCCAAGAAAGAGAACATCATCGCAGCAGCCCAGGCAGGCGCCAGCGGCTACGTGGTGAAACCGTTCACGGCGGCAACCCTGGAAGAAAAACTGAGCAAGATTTTCGAAAAACTCGGCATGTGAGGACAGGCAGATGACGGCATCGATAAAACCGACTGACGAGCATTCGACTGGCGACATTATTGTCCGTATCGGCAGTCTTACCCGCATGCTGCGTGACAGCTTGCGCGAACTGGGGCTCGATCAGGCGATTGCGGAAGCGGCGGAAGCTATCCCGGACGCACGCGACCGTCTGGATTACGTAGTACAGATGACAGCGCAGGCCGCCGAACGCGCCCTGAACTGCGTCGAGGCCTCGCAGCCTCACCAGAACAAACTGGAAAATGACGCGAAAGCGTTGAGCGGCCGCTGGGACGAGTGGTTTGAAAACCCGATCGAACTGAGTGACGCGCGTGAACTGGTTACGGATACCCGCCAGTATCTGGCGGCGGTACCGGAGCACACCAGCTTCACCAACACTCAGCTTCTGGAAATCATGATGGCACAGGATTTCCAGGATCTGACTGGTCAGGTTATCAAGCGCATGATGGATGTTATCCAGGAGATCGAGCGCCAGTTACTGATGGTGCTGCTGGAGAACATGCCGGAGCAGAACGCGCGCGCCAAGCGCCCGAACGACAGCCTGCTCAACGGTCCGCAGCTGGACGCCACCGCCGCAGGCGTGGTAGCAAGCCAGGACCAGGTCGACGACCTGCTCGACAGTCTGGGGTTCTAATCCCTGCAACCCCTCCCTTCGGGGAGGGCGTTAAAGCGCGAAACAACCACTGGTTTTGCGCTTTTCTCTTCCCATTAGCTTTTCCTGCCTCTGGCATGCTAGCTGCGTATTAGTAGCTGCGAGAATCGAATCGTGTCAGACGATAGCGACGACAAAACAGAAGCCCCCACACCCCACCGACTAGAAAAAGCGCGTGAGGAAGGGCAGATCCCCCGATCCCGAGAGCTGACCTCTATGCTGATGCTGCTGGTTGGCGTCGCGGTGATTTGGATGGGCGGCTCGCTTTTGGCGCGTCAACTGGCGGCGATGCTCGCGCACGGTCTGCATTTTGACCACAGCATTATTAACGACCCCAAACTCGTCGTCGGGCAGATTAGCTTCCTGATTAAGCAGGCGCTGATGGCGCTGGTGCCGCTGATTATGGGCGTGGTGATTGTGGCGATGTTCGCCCCGATGCTCTTAGGTGGTCTGTTGTTTAATACCAAAGCGGTGGCCTTTAAGTTCGATAAGCTGAATCCGCTGCCGGGCATTAAACGTATTTTTTCATCGCAGTCGCTGGCGGAACTGCTGAAAGCCGTTATGAAATCGGCACTGGTCGGCGTCGTGACGGCCTTTTTCCTGATGTACAACTGGCCTGACATGATGCGTCTTATCAGCGAATCGCCGATTGCCGCAATGCGCAACGCGATGAATCTGGTGGCGCTGTGCTGTGTGCTGATTGTGATGGGGCTGGTTCCAATGGTCGGCTTCGACGTGTTCTGGCAGATAATCAGCCACACCAAAAAATTACGCATGTCGCGCCAGGATATTCGTGACGAATTCAAAAACCAGGAAGGCGACCCGCACGTGAAAGGGCGTATTCGCCAGCAGCAGCGTGAAGCGGCCCGTCGTCGCATGATGTCGGATATCCCGAAAGCCGACGTTATCGTCAACAACCCGACGCACTACTCGGTGGCGTTGCAGTATGACGAGAACAAGATGAGCGCCCCACGTGTGGTGGCGAAAGGCGCGGGGCTGGTGGCGCTGCGTATTCGTGAAATTGGTAATGAACATCGAATTCCGATGCTGGAAGCACCGCCGCTGGCGCGTGCGTTGTACAAGCATGCGGAAATCGGTCAGCAGATCCCAGGCCAGCTCTACGCGGCCGTGGCGGAAGTGCTGGCATGGGTATGGCAACTCAAGCGCTGGCGTGTTGCTGGCGGCTTGATTCCTAAGAAACCTGAAAACCTTCCGGTGCCTGAGGCACTGGATTTTATGAACGAGAAGGACACTGATGGCTAATCTGGTGGCAATGCTGCGCCTGCCTGGCAATTTGAAATCGACCCAATGGCAGATTCTGGCCGGGCCGGTTATCATCCTGATGATCCTGTCGATGATGGTGCTGCCGCTGCCGGCCTTCATCCTGGATTTGCTGTTCACCTTTAACATCGCGCTTTCCATTATGGTGCTGCTGGTGGCTATGTTCACCCAGCGCACGCTGGAGTTCGCGGCGTTTCCGACCATTCTGCTGTTTACCACGCTGCTGCGTCTGGCGCTGAACATCGCGTCCACACGTATCATTTTGATGGAAGGCCACACCGGCGCGTCAGCGGCGGGTAAGGTGGTAGAAGCGTTCGGCCACTTCCTGGTCGGCGGGAACTTCGCCATCGGTATCGTGGTGTTCATCATTCTCGTCATCATCAACTTCATGGTTATCACCAAAGGTGCAGGGCGTATCGCGGAAGTCGGCGCGCGCTTCGTACTTGATGGTATGCCAGGCAAACAGATGGCTATCGACGCCGACCTCAACGCCGGGCTTATTGGCGAAGAAGAGGCGAAGAAGCGTCGTACCGAAGTGACCCAGGAAGCTGACTTCTACGGTTCGATGGACGGTGCGAGTAAATTCGTGCGCGGCGACGCCGTCGCCGGTTTGCTTATCATGGCTATCAACGTCATCGGCGGCCTGCTGGTGGGTGTCGTGCAGCATGGCATGCCGGTTGGCCACGCGGCAGAAAGCTATACGCTGCTGACCATCGGTGACGGTCTGGTCGCTCAGATCCCGGCGCTGGTGATTTCAACCGCCGCGGGCGTTATCGTGACCCGCGTCGCCACCGATCAGGACGTCGGCGAACAGATGGTCGGCCAGCTGTTCAACAACCCGCGCGTCATGGTGCTGAGCGCCGCCGTACTCGGCCTGCTCGGGATGGTGCCGGGGATGCCTAACTTTGTGTTCCTGCTGTTTACCGCCGCACTGCTGGGGCTTGCCTGGTGGATGCGCGGTCGCGAACAGCAGGCGCCTGCCGCGCCTGCGCCGGTCATTCAGCAGGATAACCCTCAGGCCGTGGAAGCGACCTGGAACGACGTTCAGCTGGAAGATTCCCTGGGGATGGAAGTGGGCTACCGCCTGATCCCGATGGTGGATATGCAGCAGGATGGCGAACTGTTGGGCCGTATCCGCAGTATCCGTAAGAAATTCGCGCAGGATCTTGGCTTCCTGCCGCCGGTAGTGCATATCCGCGACAATATGGATCTGCCGCCGGCCCGCTACCGCATTCTGATGAAAGGTGTGGAAATCGGCAGCGGCGAAGCCTATCCAGGCCGCTGGCTGGCGATTAACCCGGGTACCGCCGCAGGCTCGCTGCCTGGCGAACCGACGGTCGATCCGGCGTTTGGTCTGGCTGCTATCTGGATTGAGAGCGCACTGAAAGAGCAGGCGCAGATTCAGGGCTTTACGGTCGTTGAAGCGAGCACCGTCGTGGCAACACACCTCAACCACCTGATTGCGCAGTATTCTGCCGAGCTGTTTGGCCGTCAGGAGGCGCAACAGTTGCTCGACCGCGTCAGCAAAGAGCTGCCGAAACTGACCGAAGATCTGGTGCCGGGCGTGGTGACACTCACTACGCTGCACAAAGTGCTGCAAAACCTGCTCGCCGAGAAGGTGCCTATTCGCGATATGCGTACCATTCTGGAAACGCTTGCAGAACATGCGCCTGTCCAGAATGACCCGCATGAGCTCACGACTGTCGTGCGTGTGGCGCTGGGCCGCGCAATTACCCAGCAGTGGTTCCCGGGTAATGATGAAGTGCAGGTGATTGGGCTTGATACCGCGCTTGAGCGTCTCCTGTTGCAGGCGTTGCAGGGCGGTGGCGGCCTGGAGCCGGGTCTTGCAGACCGTCTGCTTGAGCAGGCGCAAGAGGCATTGTCGCGTCAGGAAATGCTGGGCGCACCGCCGGTGCTGCTGGTGAACCACGCGCTGCGTCCGCTGCTGGCGCGCTTCCTGCGCCGCAATCTGCCACAGCTGGTGGTGCTCTCAAACCTGGAGCTGTCGGATAACCGCAACATCCGTATGACATCCAGCATCGGGGGTAAATAATGCGCGCACTGGCCCTGACACTCTTACTGACGCTGCCTTTTTTCGCAAACGCGATGGGTGAGGGCGCCTGGCAGGCAAGCGCAATGGGGCCGGTGTTAAGCCAGCGCGGCATGGCGGCCTCGTCGCCTGTGTTGGCACCCCAGGATTCACCGCCCCCGCAGGGCGTGATGACGCTGGTGGTATGGCGTTATGAGTTGATTGGCCCGACGCCTGCCGGGCTTGTTACCCGGTTGTGCTCGCAGACCCGTTGCGTACAGATAGATGACCAAACCGGCACAACGCGTGCGTTTACCAATGTGCCGGCGGCAGAACCCCTGCGCTTTATCTTTGAAGTGCCTGGCGGCGGACGGATGTTCCCGGCGCTCGAAGTGCGCAGCAGCCAGGTTATCGTCAACTACCGCTAATTTTTCTTACTAAGCTACTCGCCTTTACTCCTTCAGCCGCCACGCTTTTTTGGCGGCTGGCTCGCATTTCTGAACTCTCGCTTTGAACCCTTCGAAACGCTGTTTTATAAATCAGTGAAGCTGACGGCAGCGCTCTTTGTATTTTTGCCAGATTTCCGTTTCAGATGGCAAAAAAGAAAAGGTTTCCCACCCGCCATACTTTTACTTTAGCCGTGATAGCTCCCACACGCCCGGCGCGAGCGCGGGGCTCCTAATAAAAATACACAGGGTGACGGCGATGAAAACGCGTAAGATAGGACTGGCAAATTACCTTGCCTATGGGTCAGGAGACTTCCTCGGCGCAGGAACAACCGCCCTGACGGCAGCCTGGCTTCTGTACTTCTACACCACCTTCTGCGGCTTATCGCCTATCGAGGCGACGTTTATTTTTGCCGCGGCCAGGGTGCTCGACGCCGTGGTAAGCCCGCTGATGGGCTTTCTGACGGATAACTTCGGCACGACCTGGTTTGGCCGCCGCTTTGGTCGGCGTAAATTCTTCATTCTGCTCGGTATTCCCTGCGTCTTCAGCTATTCGCTGATGTGGGTCGGGGATATGGGCTTCTGGTATTACCTGCTGACGTATCTGCTGTTTGACGTGGTCTACACCATGATTCTGGTGCCTTATGAAACACTGGTGCCGGAGATGACCGACGATTTCAAACAGAAGACCAAATTCTCCGGCGCGCGTATCTCCATGGCGCAAATGTCTGCGATTCTGGCGTCCTTCCTGCCGGGCGTACTGCTGACCCACTTTGGCAAAGACAACGCGGTTTCATTCTTCTACGCGAGCCTGGTTTTCTCTGTGCTGTGCGCGATTATGCTGACGCTGGTGTGGATTTTCACCTGGGAACGTCCGCGTGAAGATTGGTCAGAAGCGGCGCTGCGCGCGGAAGAAGAGAAGAAAAACCTGACGCTTGGCCAGAGCCTGCGCCGCCTGTTTGTTGAACTCTCCTCCACGCTGCGCATTAAAATTTTCCGCCAGCATCTTGGTATGTACCTCGGTGGCTATATAGCTCAGGACGTTTTCAACGCCGTGTTTACGTATTACGTGGTGTTTGTGCTGATGCAGGAAGCGTCTGTTGCCTCGAACCTTCTCGGCACGATGGCGATTTTCCAGTTTATCGCGGTTATCGCGATGATCCCGCTGTGTATTCGCTTTGGGCCTGCGCCGTCTTACCGCATGGTGGTCGTGCTGTTTGGCTTAAGCTCAATCTCTTATGCGCTGCTCTATTACACCGGCATGAGCGATATTTATGCGCTGCTGCTGCTTGTCTCCGCACTGGCGGGCCTTGGCCGCGGCGGTATTAACTATGTGCCGTGGAACACTTACACCTATATCGCTGATGTGGATGAAGTGGTGACCGGCCAGCGCCGCGAAGGGATTTTCGCAGGCATTATGACGCTGACCCGTAAAGCCTCGCAGGCAGGCGCGGTGATGCTGGTGGGTATCGTGATGCAGATGTCCGGCTTTGTTTCTGGCCAGAGCACCCAGGCTCCCGCGGTAAGCCACACCATCCTCACGATTTTAAGCGTTGGTACTATCATCGTGCTGGCCTGCGGTTTCCTGATTTCGCTGCGCTTTAAGCTCAACCTGAAAACGCACAGTATTCTGCGCGAAGAGACTGCCAGAATGCGTGCCAGCGGCCGCGCGATACCTGAAAACATCAGCCCGGTAAACCGTGCGACCGTCGAAATGCTGGCGGGCCTGCCTTATGAAAATCTGTGGGGCAATAACAATATCGGCTATCTCAACCGCAATAAGCCGGCCGCGCCTGCGCTGAAAGAGACCACTCCTGAATTTGATACGACACAGAGGTTAAGTTAATGATTGTCTGGCCTGTAAAACATAGCCCGCTGCTGCGTCAGCCCGAGCGCTTCATCGCCCGCGACGAACTGAAGGCGATGATTCATAAAATTACCGACAACCTGATTAACATTAAGGATGAGACCGGCCAGTTCCTGCTGCGTCTTGATGATGGACGGGTTATCGATACCAAAGGCTGGGCAGGCTGGGAATGGACGCACGGCGTCGGGCTGTACGGTATTTATCAGTATTACCGCCAGACCGGCGACGACCAGATGCGCGCAGTGATTGACGACTGGTTCGCTGCGCGCTTTGCCGAGGGCGCCACTACCAAAAACGTCAATACCATGGCCCCGTTCCTGACGCTCGCGTACCGCTTTGAAGAAACCGGCGATACCCGTCTGCTGCCGTGGCTGGAGACCTGGGCTGAGTGGGCGATGTATGAAATGCCGCGCACCGAACATGGCGGCATGCAGCACATCACGCTTGCCGAAGAAAACCATCAACAGATGTGGGATGACACCCTGATGATGACGGTGCTGCCGCTTGCCAAAATTGGCAAGCTGCTCGACCGGCCCGAGTATGTTGAAGAGGCGGTCTATCAGTTCCTGCTGCACGTACAGAACCTGATGGACAGAGAGACGGGGCTTTGGTTCCACGGCTGGAATTACGAGGGCAGCCATAATTTCGCGAAGGCCCGCTGGGCGCGCGGCAACAGCTGGCTGACTATCGTTATCCCTGATTTCCTCGAACTGATGGACTGGCCGGAAAACCACGCGGTGCGTCGTTATCTGACGCAGGTGCTGGAATGCCAGGCGGCGGCGCTCGCAAAATGTCAGGATGACAGCGGCCTGTGGCATACGCTGCTTGACGACCCGACATCGTATCTTGAGGCCTCGGCGACCGCCGGGTTTGCCTATGGCCTGCTAAAGGCGGTGCGTAAACGCTACATCGGTAAGGAGTATGCCGTCGTCGCGGAAAAAGCCATTAAAGGTGTCGTGGCGAATATCTCACCGCAGGGCGAACTGTTGCAGGTGTCGTTTGGTACCGGGATGGGCAGCGATCTGACGTTTTATCGCCAGATCCCGCTGACCTCGATGCCGTACGGCCAGGCGATGGCTATTCTCTGTCTGACGGAATATTTGCGGACATTCCTGTAACCTGTGCAGCCGCGCACCGACGGGGTCGGGCGCGGCTGCAATCCGATTGTCCTTATCATGCATTTAGCGTTTAATTCACCCCGATGTCAGCCTGTCTGGTTTACCGCAACACCAATAAGACATTAAAACATCAGTATTAGCTTATTTATACAGAATCTCTGTTTTAATGAGTTTGATGATATTTAAATGCGCTTATTCGGCTCTTATTGTATTTTTCAATACTATTTTATTCCAAAAAAGTAAGTTATCGAGGCTTGTTTCTTTATTGTCAGTCTTTAAAATGCCAGCCGCACTGCCATTATTGTCGATTCTTTTTTCTCAAAGACAATAATCAGGTAATTTCCGCAATTTCGCTGCTATGACGCCTGTGATTCTTTGCGTTGCGCTAAGAATATTCTTTCCAGATGCTGTACATGGATGCATTTCGCTCAGTGTCTTTATGTCGCGTTAATGCCCTGACGGCATTAACCGGACGAAAAGACATGGTTTTTCGTCTGGCTAAGCGGTTGCATAACTGATAACGCCTTCGCGCGCGGGCCTGTCTTTCGGATAGTGCCGGAATCGCTGTGCCTGGCTGCGAACGCGTTACTCCTGATGGATCATATAAATGAACCACTATCCTTTACCTCAACGGCCGGATGCCCAGATAAACGCGCTGATTAACGCCTTGCATTGTCACGGTACCATTAAAGAATATCCCCGCGGCTCATGCCTGACGCACAATGACGAATATATCAATGTTTTGTTGTCGGGCAGTCTCGCACTGACAAGGGATTGGGATAATCTCATTTTTTTTGAAACCAATCGGACGCAAATAGTGGGTATTTCGCTTCAGCCTCATAACGTTCGGCTTGAACGTTTTCGATTAATAATGAAAGAAGATAGTCTGGTAAAACGAATTAATCGGGCAGACTTTTTTAACGTCATTGAAGAACAGCAGTTATGGAAGGAACTCAGTTGCGTTATCTCCTATTATTATCATGTGCTGATGTGGAAAACTTACCACTTTTATGCTGCCGATTCTTATGTATTAGTCAGAAAGTCTTTAATCACCCTTGGCGAAATGCCGCTGGAAACGCGCCTGAATATTAATGCCAGCCAGTACATTACCAGCACCACAAATTTATCGAAAAGTTATGTTATGAAAGTGATTCAGGAGTTACGCAAAGGCGGTTATATCGAAATTCAGCGGGGCCGGTTGCTGTCTATCGGCAGGCTACCTCAGAAGTATTAAGGCCTGTGGGAAGACGGCAATAAAAAGGCCCGTCAGTGACGGGCCTTTTTGTCTTACCGTGGCGTGGCTTACATGCGTTCGACGGTTTCGATGCCAAGCGTGTCCAGACCAAGCTTCAGCGTTTTCGCCGTCAGGAGCGCCAGCTTCAGGCGGCTCTGGCGCAGCGCGTCGGTATCTGCGGTCAGGATAGGGCAGTGCTCATAGAAGCCCGAGAACAGACCTGCCAGGTCGTAGAGATAGGCGCACATCACGTGCGGCGTACCGTCGCGCGCGACCACGCCCAGAATCTCTTCAAACTGTAACAGGCGTGCCGCGAGCTGCGCTTCGCGGTCATCCTGAATGATAACCGGCGCGGTGAGTTCGCTTTCTGCCACGCCCGCTTTGCGGAACACCGACAGCACGCGGGTATAGGCGTACTGCATATACGGCGCGGTGTTGCCCTCAAAGGCCAGCATGTTGTCCCAGTCGAAAATATAATCGGTGGTGCGGCTCTTCGAGAGATCGGCATATTTCACTGCGCCAATGCCAACAGCGTTCGCCAGTTTTTCCAGCTCGTCAGCCGGCATATCCGGGTTCTTTTCAGCGACGAGACGACGTGCGCGATCCAGCGCTTCGTCCAGCAGCTCAGAAAGCTTAATGGTGCCGCCCGCGCGGGTTTTGAACGGCTTACCGTCTTTGCCAAGCATCATGCCGAACATGTGATGTTCCAGCGGCACCGATTCCGGCACGTAACCCGCTTTACGCACGATGGTCCACGCCTGCATCAGGTGCTGGTGCTGGCGGGAGTCGATGTAATAAAGCACGCGGTCGGCATGCAGCGTTTCGTAGCGATATTTCGCACACGCGATATCGGTGGTGGTGTAGAGGTAGCCGCCATCCTTTTTCTGGATGATGACGCCCATCGGTTCGCCTTCTTTATTCTTGAACTCGTCCAGGAATACGACGGTCGCGCCTTCGCTCTCCACTGCCAGCCCTTTGGCTTTAAGGTCGGCCACAATGCCAGGCAGCATCGGGTTATAGAGGCTTTCGCCCATCACGTCTTTGCGCGTCAGGGTCACGTTCAGACGCTCATAGGTTATCTGGTTCTGCGCCATGGTGATGTCGACGAGTTTGCGCCACATCTCGCGGCAATATTCATCGCCGCCTTGCAGTTTCACAACGTAGCTGCGCGCGCGCGCGGCGAATTCTTCATCTTCGTCGTAATGTTTTTTGGCTTCGCGGTAAAAGCCTTCGAGATCGGACAGTGCCATCTCGCCGGCGTTTTCCTGCTGCTGTTTTTCAAGCCAGGCGATCAGCATGCCGAACTGGGTGCCCCAGTCGCCGACATGGTTAGCACGAATCACGTTATGGCCGAGAAACTCCAGCGTACGCACGGAAGCATCACCAATGATGGTGGAGCGAACATGGCCCACGTGCATTTCTTTGGCGACGTTCGGCGCAGAGTAGTCAACCACGATAGTCTGCGGCGCGGACACTTTCTCAACGCCCGCGCGATCGGATGCGACGGCTGCATCGACGTGTTTAGCCAGAAATGCCGGATCGAGGAAAATATTGATAAAGCCCGGGCCTGCGATTTCCGTTTTCGCGGCAATCCCGGTGAGATCCAGATGGGCCAGAGCCTGCTCGGCGAATTGTCGCGGCGGCATGCCCAGTTTTTTAGCGATAGCCATCACGCCGTTAGCCTGATAGTCGCCGAACTGCGCTCTGGCTGACTGGCGAACCTGGGGTTCGCAATCCGCAGGCGCACCTGCGGCAATCAGCGCCTGACTGACTTTTTCTGAGAGAAGAGCCTGAATATTCACCGGGATACCTTACGTTAATAACGCTGCCTGTCGAAGGCGGCAGCGTGCGGTCTTAAGAAAAAAGAGGGCAAAAGTATACTGCATTTAGACTGCGGCGTCAGCACCGGCGGGCAGGGTGGCGCGCGCTGGAGCGCAGGCCGCAAACAGGGTAGATTAGCGCCTTTGTCACCGTATGAGATAAGCCGATGACCCACTGGCACACCCTGGAGGCGCTCCAGGATATACGCGCGGATCTGCCGCGCTTTGAGACGGCGCTGCAAACGCTCGCCGATCGCCTTGCGCTTGATGTGACCGGACTTCACGCCGACCATATCTCTTTGCGCTGCCATCAGAACGCCACGGCCGAGCGCTGGCGTAAAGGCTTTGAGCAGTGCGCCACGCTGTTAAGCGAGAACATCATCAATGGTCGCCCGATTAGTCTGTTCCGTCTTGATGAGCCGGTCTGCGTCGGGCCGTGGCGCTTTACGATTGTGGAGCTGCCGTGGCCTGGCGAGAAGCGCTACCCACATGAAGGCTGGGAGCATATCGAAATCGTCCTGCCGGGCGCGCCGGAAACGTTGAATCAGCGCGCGCTGGCGCTGCTTGGAGACGACGGACTCATGGCGCCGGATATTTCGGTGAAAACCAGCTCTCCCGCGGGTGAGCATGAGCGGCTGCCGAACCCGACGCTTGCCGTGACCGATCGCATCGTCACCATTAAATTTCACCCCTATTCCATCGAAGACATCGTGGCGAGCGAACAATACTAAGCCCGCGCCATCCTACGCGGGGCCCGACTGGCGCAAAGTCTGGCCCCGTTTTTTGTCTATAGTATTCAGGGGACCTTTTCCCGCACGCCCCCGCATGAAAAGAGTAAGGGAGACCCGACGCCTGTTTTCGACCTGATGGGAGAGACTCATGCAACAAACTGTAAAGCACACTGACCTCTGGATTAACCGCGATGAGCCTGGGCTTCGCCGCTCAATGCTGATTCGCCGCTCCGCTGAGGAGCTGTTTGACCTGTGGCGCGCCCCCTCAACCCTGCCGCGCATCATGGAACATTTCGCCCGCATCACGATTCTGAGCGATACCGCCTCCCACTGGGCGGTGCGGATGCCGCTTGGCAAGACCGTCGAGTGGGATGCGCATATCGTCGATGAGGAACGCGGCCATTACATTAGCTGGGCTTCTGAGAAAAAAGCCACGGTGCCCAACGCCGGCAGGCTGACGTTTCGCCATATTTCCGACGAGCGCGGCACGGAAGTGACGCTGGCGCTGCACTTCGATCCCCCAGGCGGCTTTTTAGGCGAGTGGCTGTCTAAGAAAATCGATCTCGTGCCTGAGGCGATGTTAAGCCAGGCGCTGCGGCGCTTTAAAAGCCTCGCCGAAACCGGCGAAATCGCGACCAATAAACCGCAACCTGCGGCACGGAATGGCGGTATGGATAAGGTGGAGGAATAAACGATGCGAGCACTCTGCTGGAATGGCGTGAACGATTTGCGGGTGGAAACGGTAAACGACCCGACGCTGGTAAACCCGCATGACGTTATCCTTAAAGTAGGGCTTACGACGACGTGCGGCTCCGATTTGCATGTTATCGACGGACTTATTCCGAGCATGGAAGAGGGCGATATCCTCGGCCATGAATTTATGGGTGAAGTGGTGGAGGTGGGGCCGGAGGTGAAAAACATCCGGCGTGGCGACCGTGTCGTGGTGCCGTCGTTTATCTCCTGCGGCTCATGCTGGTATTGCAGCCACGGGCTCACCTCCTGCTGTGATAACACTAACCCCAACGCCCACATGCAGGAAAAAATTCTCGGCTACCCCACGGCAGGCATTTACGCCTACAGCCACGCTTTCGGCGGCTATGCCGGTTCGCACGCGGAATATGTGCGGGTACCGTTTGCCGACAACGACTGTTTTGTTGTGCCGGACACGGTCTCCGACGAGCAGGCGCTGTTTCTGTCAGATGCCGCGCCGACGGGCTACATGGGCGCGGATTTTTGCAATATTCATCCGGGCGACACGGTTGCCGTCTGGGGGTGTGGCGGTGTGGGGTTAATGGCGGCGCAGAGCGCGTATCTGATGGGCGCAGAGAAAGTGATTGCCATCGACCGCTTTCCGGAGCGGCTGGCGATGGCGCGCGATCTGGTTGGGGCCATTGCGCTTGATTACACCAAAGTGGATATCTATGAGGCGCTGCTTGAGATAACGGGCGGCCGCGGCCCGGATAGCTGTATCGACGCCGTCGGCATGGAAGCGCATGGCGAGGGGCTGGAGTATGCCTATGACCGCACCAAACAGGCGCTCAAAATGCACACTGACATCGGCGCTGCGCTGCGTCAGGCGATTCGCTCCTGCCGTAAGGGCGGTACGCTTGCTATCCTTGGCGTCTACGGAATGATGGATAAATTCCCGCTGGGCGTGGCGATGAATAAAGGGCTGACGATCCGTACAGCCCAGCAGCACGGGCAAACCTACATGAAGCGTCTGCTGGATCACGCATCACGCGGCGAACTGCGTACCGATTTCCTCGCCACGCACCGCTTTTCGCTCGAAGATGCGCCGCGTGGCTACGAAATGTTTAAAAATAAAGAGGACGGCTGCGTGCGGGCGGTGTTTAAGCCCTGACGTCCGCTGCGTTGACGGCCTGTTGCAGGCGCGTTATCGCACGCTTAAGCATGGCGGCCGTACAGCCAAAGTTAATACGTACGTGCTGTGGGTCGCCGAAATCCGCGCCGGGGGAAAACCCGAGCCCCTGGCGTTTAAAGAAGCGCGTCGGGTTATCCACGCCAAGCCCTGAGGCGTCCACCCAGGCGAGATAGGTCGCCTCCGGCAGCACCATCTCAAGCCCCGGCAGTCCGCTTATCGCCGCGTATAAGCGGTCGCGATTGCCACGCAGATACGCAAGCTGCTCCTCAAGCCACGGCTCACCGTCGCGCCACGCCGCCTCAGCCGCGGTCAGCGCCAGAATATCTACGGCAGGCACGATGCCCGCACGCGCCTCAGAGAAGCGTCGGCGCAGCGTCGGATCCGGAATCACCGCCACCGAAGCGCCAAGCCCGGCGATATTAAACGTTTTAGAGGTCGACATCAGCGTGATGGAACGGCGCGCGGCGTCTTCACTGAGCGAGGCGAACGGGATATGGCGAACCCCCGGCTCCAGAATCAGATCGCAGTGAATTTCATCGGAACAGACGAGTAAATCATGCTCCTGCGCGAACGCGAGCTGTGCTTCGAGTTCGTCACGGCGATAGGCGGTGCCGCCAGGGTTTTGCGGATTACACAGCATCAGCAGTTTTTCGCGCCCGGTGAGGTTGGCACGCAGGCGGTCCAGTTCCAGCACCAGCCGCTGCCCGCGTTTGTGCAACGGCGCGTTAAGCTGCTCACGTCCGGCGAATGCCGCAGATTTGCGAAAAGGCGGATAGATGGGCGTTGGCGCAATAGTGGTTTCATCTGGCGCAGTAAAGGCACGCACCGAGAGATTCAGGCCCGCGACAATGCCTGGCATGAATACCAGCCATTCAGGGTCAACGCGCCACTGATAGCGGCGCTCGCACCAGTCTACAAAGGCATCGGCAAGCCCGTGCGGATGAGCGCCATACCCGAAGACGCCATGCTGCACCCGCGCCGTCAGCGCATCGGTAATACAGGCGGGCGAGCGGAAATCGGTGTCAGCCACCCACATCGGCAAGACCGATTCATCGTACGTATTCCACTTTGTACTGTCGCTGTGACGGCGGTTGATCTCTTCGTCGAAATTGAATGCCATGATACGTTGTCCTGCTGAAAGGGTTTTTCAGACTAGCAGTTTAGCTGACGCAAACCACTACTTGAATTAACAGGGAGTTACCCATGCCGTTACTGGAAATCTGCTGTTACAGCCAGGCCTGCGCGCAGACCGCGCAGGCGGCAGGGGCAGACCGCATCGAACTCTGCTCGGCAATGAATGAAGGCGGCTTAACACCGTCTGCGGGCGTGCTGAAAGGCGTGCGGGCGCAGATAACCATTCCCGTTCATCCCATCGTTCGCCCGCGCGGCGGCGATTTTTGTTACAGCCAGAGTGAATTCACCGCGATGCTGGATGATATCGCGTTTATGCGCGATCTCGGCTTTCCGGGGCTGGTGACGGGTGTGCTCAATGAGGACGGCGGGGTCGACGTTCAACGAATGCACAAGATTTTACGCGCCGCGGATGGCATGGCGGTCACGTTCCATCGCGCCTTCGATATGTGCGCAAGCCCCTTGAAAGCGCTCGAAGAATTAACCGATCTCGGTGTGGCGCGCATCCTGACTTCCGGGCAGCAGGCGACGGCTGAAAAAGGAATTTTATTAATTACGGAACTAAAGCGACAATCCCGTGCTCCAATCATTATGGCCGGTGCAGGGGTGAGGCTTAATAACCTTAACCTGTTCCTGGCGCAGGGGATTGACGAGCTTCACAGCTCTGCGGGCATCCATGTAGCCTCTCCCATGCGCTATCGCAATACCGGCGTCTCGATGTCATCAGACGCCAGTGCCGACGAATACGCCCGTTACCAGGTTGATGGCAATGTGGTGGCCGCCATGAAGGCGGCGCTGACGTCGGCGCGCTGAATCTTTGCCCTCAGTTTTTACCGCACATCATGTCGCCCAATATGATGCTTGCTCGTACCAGGCCCCGGTCTTTTGCCGGGGCTTTTTTTATGCCTGCGCGCTGTCGCGCCTACTAAATCTGGTCATTGTCTTGTCTTTCCCGGCTCGCTCATCGAAGATGCGAAGCATTATTAGCGTCTGTCGCAGAGCACAGCACCGCAAGACAAGGAGAACACGATGATCGTCGGCATCGATCTGGGTACGACCAATAGCCTCGCCGCTGTCTGGGAAGAAGGCAACCCGCGACTTATCACCAACGCGCTGGGCGAACTGCTCACGCCAAGCGTTGTCGGGCTGGATGACGAAGGCCGGGTACTGGTCGGAAAAGCTGCCCGTGAACGCCTGCATACGCACCCGCACCTTACCACCGCGCTGTTCAAACGCCACATGGGCACAGCCTGGACTGTCCGGCTTGGGGACAAACTCTTTCGCGCCGAGGAGCTTTCGGCGCTGGTGTTGCAAAGCCTGAAAGAGGATATCGAACGCGCCTGTGGCGAGCCGGTCACCGAGGCGGTGATTAGCGTGCCTGCCTATTTCAGCGACGCCCAGCGCAAAGCGACGCGCGTGGCGGGTGAACTGGCGGGACTCAAGGTCGAAAAATTAATTAACGAGCCGACCGCCGCCGCCCTGGCGTATGGCCTGCATCGCCGGGGTGAAGAGGGCACGTTTCTGGTGTTCGATCTCGGCGGCGGCACGTTTGACGTCTCCGTACTGGAGCTGTTTGAGGGCGTAATGGAAGTGCGCGCCAGCGCGGGCGATAACTTTCTCGGCGGCGAGGATTTTGACCAGGCGCTGATCGACTTTTTCGTGGCGCGCCAGATGGCGGCCGGTGGCCTGCCGGATCCGGGGGCGCACACCCATGCGCTGCGTCGTGAGGCGGAGCGCGTGCGGCAGGCGCTCGGCGACCAGCACACGGCGGTCTTTACGCTGCGTGCGGAGGGCAACACCTGGAGCGAAACGATCCACCAGGGCGAACTGAGCGATATTTTCGCACCGCTGTTGACGCGGCTGCGCCAGCCTATTGAGCGGGCGCTGCGCGATGCCCGTATCCGGGTTGCCGATCTCGACGAGATCCTGCTTGTGGGCGGCGCGACCCGAATGCCGCTGGTTCGCCGTCTCGCGGCCAGTCTCTTTGGCCGCTTCCCGTCCGTTTCAGTGCATCCTGATGAAGCGGTCGCCCTGGGCGCCGCCGTTCAGGCTGCTCTGAAAAAGCGCGACGCGGCGCTGGAAGAGGTGGTGCTTACCGATGTGTGCCCTTACACGCTCGGTATCGAAACCGTTAAATCGTTTGGTCGTCATCACGACGAGGGTCACTATCTGCCGATTATCGAGCGCAATGTTGTTGTGCCGGTGAGCCGGGTGAAAACCGTCAGTACGCTCTACGATAACCAGACAATGGTCGCCTTTACGATTTATCAGGGTGAAAGCAGGCTGGTGAAAGACAATATCGAGCTTGGGCACATGCGCGTGCCGGTGCCGCCGAAACCAGCCGGGGAGGTGTCGCTCGACGTACGCTTTACGTATGACATCAACGGCATACTGGAGGCGGAAGTCACCGTACCGCTGACCGGCCAGCGCCATCAGCTGATCATTGAAAATAATCCCGGCGTGCTGACGCCCGATGAAATAGCGCAGCGGCTGGCCGGGTTGCAGGCGCTGAAAATTCACCCCCGCGAACGCCAGCCCAACACCCATTTGCTGGCCCGTCTGGACCGGTTATATCAGGAAAATACTGGCGAACTGCGCGAGGAAATCAGTTATCTGGGGGCGAGTTTCCATCAGGCCCTGGAAAGCCAGGACGACGCGCGCATTGAGAAAGCTCGTCAGGAGATAACTCAACAGGCTGACGCTATCGAAGCCGGGATGTGGCTTTTCTGATGCGCTTTTTTGATATTTTAGACCTGGAGCCTGGCGCCGACGAGCGCGCCATTAAACGCGCCTATGCCAGACAGCTTAAAGTCTGTCGGCCAGATGACGATCCGGAAGGTTTTCAGCAGTTGCGCGATGCCTACGAGCAGGCGCTGGACTACGCCCGCCAGGTAAAGGATGACGCGCAGCCCGACGATGACGATGACGACGCGACAGACGACGCGACAGACGAGGCGCTGACCGCTGACGATGCGGCGCAGGGTGCCGACACGTCGCGGCTCCCGCCCCGTTTTCATGACGACGCCCCTGAAACGCCGCCCGCCACGGCACCCGCACGGCCTGACCTTGACCCCCAGCAGCCGGTTGCCGCGCGTGAGGCCTCGCGTGTGGGCGCCTGGCTCGACGGGCTTGATGAGGAAAATCTCAACGCACGCTGGCTTACCGCGCGGGCCGTGGGCGAGGGGGGAGCTTTTGAACAAGCGGTGCTGACGCGCTGTCTGTGGCATCTTGCCCCGCAGGAAACCGGCCTCGCCGTACGCGCCCAGACGCTGTTTCAGTGGCTGACGCCGGGGCAAACGCTGGCCCTTGACGATGCGCAGCAAACCCGGCTGCGGGCGGTCTTGCTGGCCCCTTTTGCCGACGAGATGCAGGCCGCGCTTGAGGATAATCAGGACGCACGCTTTTTCGCCCGCCTGCGCGCGCTGGCCCATGCGCCATGGCTGCAAAGCTACGACGGGCAGTTGCAGCTACAACGGCTTGCACTGACGTTGCTTGATGCACACCCTCTCTGGTCCTGCGAGCGTTTTAGCGCATTATGCGCGTTATTCCACTGGGATGAGACGCGCGGCGAGCGGCCAGACCTACCGGAACTCTGGGGACAGATCATTGCCCGTGACGACGATACGCGGCTTTTTATTACGCTTTCTCAGCAGCGCGACGCGTCGCAGGACGACCCCGCACACCGTGCGGCGCAGATGGTCCTGCGAAACCAGGATGAAGACGCCCGTATGCTTGCGGGGATCGCCTATACCGATGAAGACTGGAGCGCCTGCGCCCAGCTGACCGATCTGCTGGAGATAGGCCATCCGGCGCTGATCCCCCAGTTTGCGGGAGCCGATATTCACGCCTGGCAGCAGACGTACCACACGCTTAATACTGCTTACGCGCCGAGGATGCGCGCCATCTGGTTTGTCGGAATGATGATGGCGACGTTCAGCTGGATGTTGCCAGCGATATACCAGGGCACGATCACGGCGTGGGGCGTGGTGCTGCATGTGCTGGTGGCGCCGGTGGTGGCCATGGTGGTGGGAATAGTGCCGGTGGCGATATGGTCAGGCCTGACCGGCGCGCTGTCGGGCACCGATACGGCGCTAAGTGAAAAACTGCTCCCACGGTTTATCTACTCCGCGCGGCGCAAACGCTGGCGGCTGATCGCTCATGTGATCCCGTTTTGTATCGTGAGTATGACTATCGCGGCGATATGCGGAAGGCTTGCGATGTGGATCTTTGTGGTCACGACGTTACTGCTCGCCTGGACCGACCTGTGGCGCTATCCCGGCGCGCTGCGGCGCTTTCGCAAAAAATCCGCCCCCGCGCGCGGCGGGCTCAAAAAACAGCTGTTGCTGGCGGTGCTTTTTTTCGCGCTGCTTACCGGTGTGAGGGCGCTGTTGCCTGCCTCATCGCCGCCTGCTGCGGATACGCCGACAACACAACCGACCGTTGTCCACGGCGAAGCAAAGCCCGGGCGCGTCGGGCCTGGAGCACGCACTGGGAATGACTGCACGACGACGCCCGCCATACCGCCGCTCTGTCGTAATCTCAATGATCCGCAGGCATGCAGCGAGCGGGTAAATCATGAGTGGTATGCGCGCTGCGCGAAGAAGTAAGCGTCAGTAATGCGGCCCGGGGGCACAGGCTGTACCCCGGGCCGTTTGTTTTTCAGGCTATCCATACCGCATTTCCTTCCACCTGCGCGCTGCCGCCTGGTTTATTTTTCCTTTTTTTTGCCAGACTTTACGGGCAACGATTTTTCTGTGGAGGAAATATGGGTTTACTGAATTTTGTGAAAGAAGCGGGCGAGAAAATCTGGGACAGCGTTTCCGGGCATCACGATGCGGCAGAACAGAATGCGAAAGTTCAGGAGCACCTGAAGAAAACCGGGATCCCGGACGCCGATAAAGTTCAGGTACAGGTGGAAGACGGCAAAGCGACCGTTACCGGTCAGGGGTTAAGCCAGGAAGCTAAAGAGAAAATTCTGGTGGCGGTAGGCAATATCGCGGGTATCGGTCATGTTGACGACAATGTCGCCGTGGCGAGCCCGGCGCCTGAGAGCCAGTACTACACCGTGAAAAAAGGCGACACGCTGAGTGCGATTTCCCAAGAGGTTTATGGTGATGCGAACCAGTATCCGAAAATCTTTGAAGCCAATAAACCGATGCTGACCAGCCCGGAGAAAATCTATCCAGGCCAGGTGCTGCGTATTCCACAATAACGCGCCATTTCTCCCGCCCGCGGCGGGCGGGAGTAGATTTTAGGGCTTGCGTGCGATGAGAACGGCACGCAGCGGGGCAGGGTAGCCTTCGCGGGTTTTGGTCGCGTCATCCGGATCGAGGAAATCAGCCAGCGATTCGGTTTGCATCCAGTCAGTGCGACGCTGCTCTTCCACCGTCGTGACGGAATAATCCGCAATCCGCACATCGACAAATCCGCACTTCTCCAGCCAGTTTTTCAGCGCGGGTGCCGAAGGAATAAAATAGACGTTGCGCATCTGTGCGTACCGCTCGCCCGGCACCAGTACGGTATTTTCATCGCCTTCCACTACCAGCGTTTCCAGCACCAGTTCACCCTCTTTTACCAGCTGATCTTTAAGCTGCCAGAGGTGCTCCAGCGGCGAGCGACGATGATAGAGCACGCCCATTGAGAAAACGGTATCGAACGCGTTTAGCGCGGGCATCTGTTCAATGCCGAGCGGCAGCACGTGCGCGCGGTTATCGCCGCCAAGCAGCTTGCGGACCGCCTCAAACTGGCAGAGAAACAGTTGCGTCGGGTCGATGCCGACCGCAAGCTGCGCGCCTGCGCCGACCATGCGCCAGAGGTGATACCCGCTGCCGCAGCCGACATCCAGGATCGTGCGCCCGACAAGCGGGGTGATGTGCGGCAACACGCGGTCCCATTTGAGATCAGAGCGCCACTCGGTGTCGATATCGATGCCGTAAAGCGAAAACGGCCCTTTGCGCCACGGCATCAGCGTGCGCAGCAACTGCTCAATGCGCTTACGTTGGCCGTCGCCGAGCGGCGTCGTGCTCTGGGCGCTTACGCTGTGCAGTAAATCGAGCTGGTCTGGCTTAAGCGTCGGGAGATTGTCGACGGAGTTATTCCACTGCTTAAACTGCCCGTGCAGGGCGTCGCGCTGCCAGGCCGCCACCTGTGCCGGGAGCGTTTCGAGCCAGTGAGCGAGCGGGCCGCAGGCTATCTGCTGATAAAACTTACCGAAATCTGTCATGCCGCGCTCCCGGCTTTCAGCGCCACCAGCGAGCCAAAATTAAAGCACTGGAACCACAGTTCGCTGTGCTCAAACCCTGCCTGACGCAGGCGCGCTTTATGGGTTTCCACGGAATCGGTCAGCATCACGTTTTCCAGCATGCTGCGCTTCTGGCTGATTTCAAGCTCGCTGTAACCGTTAGCGCGCTTGAAATCGTGATGCATGTTGAACAGCAGTTCGCCTACCACGCTGTCTTCAAAACTGAATTTCTCGGAGAGCACCAGCGCGCCGCCGGGGTTTAGCCCCTCATAAATTTTATTGAGCAGCAGCTGGCGGTCATCGGGGTTCAGAAACTGGAGCGTGAAATTCAGCACCACCATAGAGGCATTTTCAATAGTGATATTGCGGATGTCGTCCTCAATCACCTCCACCGGGGTTTGCGCCTTGAACGCGTCGATATGGCGACGGCAGCGCTCTACCATGGCCGGCGAATTGTCTACCGCGATGATTTTGCAGCCGTCATGCTGCACGTTGCGGCGTACCGACAGCGTAGCGGCACCAAGCGAGCAGCCGAGATCGTAGACCTGGCTTGCGGGCTGGACAAAGCGCTCCGCCAGCATGCCAATCATTGCGATGATATTGGAGTAGCCCGGCACAGAACGCTGGATCATATCGGGGAAGACTTCAGCCACCCGCTCATCGAAAGTCCAGTCGCCCAGACGGGCGATCGGCGCGGAGAACAGCGTGTCGCGATTTGACATAGCGAAAATCCTGGGGAAAACGAAAGGGGCGTATTTTGCGCTAATGAAACGAGAAAACCAACTCCCAGGGCATATACCAGATGTTGGCCAGCACCATCAGCAGCAGCGCAATATACGTGGCGCTCATACCGCTGCGCCGCCAGCGCAACAGCCGGTGATGGAAGCCGTAATAATGCATCAGACGCCCAACCAGCAGCAGCAGGCCGCAGACGTGCAGCATCCAGTTTTGCGCGCCGTTCATCTCCATAAACAGCAGCAGCAACAGGCCGATGGGCAGATATTCCACCGCGTTGCCATGAATGCGGATAGCGCTTTGCAGCTCGCTAAAGCCGCCATCGCCATAGGCGACGCGGTACTGCATGCGCAGGCGAACCACATCGAAAGAGAACTTCATCAATAACAACGCACCCAGAACCGCATAAAGCGCGCTTACCATAGAAACTCCGTTTAACGCTGTTAAAGGCGCCAATATGATAGCGTGGCGCGGTCCTGTTGTCGCTGCCCTAAAAGAGCGTGTCCTGATGCGGGATAGCGGGTTCATCGCCAAGTCCTGGCAGCGCTTCGCGAAGCGCAGGCCAGAGCGTATGCACCAGCTCTGGCGCGTGTTCGATATCCGGGGTGTGTAAAAAGAGATAAGGCGTGGTGCTTTGCTGCCAGAGCGCGAGCTTGGCAAGCCACACTGAAAAGAACCCAGCGTTTTGCCCCATATCGTCGCTGCCGATAAATCGCACCATTGGGTGTTGCGCCGTGACCAGCGCGTGCACCGGCACCTTCGGTTTTTTCCGCTGCGCGTCGATCACCGCCGGGCTGTGCGGTGTTGCAGCATGTACCGGGCGACTGTCGAGCATCACGCGGTTGACGCCACGCGCGATAAGGCCGCGGTTCAGTGCCAGTTCCGCCTCGCCTTTGGCGAAAAAATCAGGGTGGCGCACTTCGACGCCGTAGGTAAAGTCACCAGGCAGGGCATCAAGAAACGCCCAGAGTGCGGGCAGATCTCGCGGGCCGAACGCAGCGGGCAGTTGCAGCCAGTATTGACCGATTCTCGCTGCGAGCGGTGACAGGCGCGTAAAAAACTCGGCGGTTAAATCGTCGCAGTGGCGCAGCGCGGCATTGTGCGAAATGGTGGCCGGAAATTTAAAGCAAAAGCGGAAATTGTCATGGGTCTGTGCATGCCAGCGCTCAACTATGTCCGCCTTTGGTAGTGCGTACAGCGTGGTATTGCCTTCCACACAGTTGAAGTAGCGGGCGTAATCTTCAAGCGATGTAATGCCAAGTCGCACCCATTTCGGGTGCGACCACTGCGGCAGACCGAGATAAATCATAGGGCTGCGAGGATCTCCTCGGTTGAGCGAACGCGCCCGATGCGCGGGAAAATGTGCGTCATGCTGCCCTCATGTTGGGCGGCATCGGCGGCGGAGCAGGCGTCTTCGGCGACCACCAGCTCAAAGCCCATCTCCCAGGCGTTACGCGCGGTGGATTCCACGCCAATATTGGTAGAAATGCCGCACAGGATGATAGTCGTAATGCCCCGACGACGTAATTGTAGCTCCAGATCGGTGCCGTAGAAGGCGCCCCACTGGCGTTTGGTCACTTCGATGTCGCTGTCGCGTTTACCAAGGGCGACCGGATAGTGCCACCACTCGTCAGGCAGTGAATGTCCGGCGATGGGGGCATCGACTGGCTGCTTGAGCGCCTCGCTGAAATCTTTCGACCAGCCGACACGCACCATCACCACCGGCGCGCCAACCGCGCGGCATTTCTCGGCAAGCCTTGCGGCGCGGGCGACGACATCATCGGCGCTGTGCGGGCCGCCAGCAAACGGAAGGATGCCTTCCTGTAAATCAATAACGACCAGCGCGGTAGTGGCGGGTTTAAGCGTTAACATAAAAACTCCCCTTAAAAGCGTGTTTCGGATGCGTACCTTACTGGCGTCGCGGGTAAGGCGGTTGTCTAATTTTGTTAAATTTTGTGAGAAGCGACAATTTCACGCGCAGCAATCGTGCAGGCACGCGGCTTCGGGCTTATCGCGGCGCGTTATTTCCAGTATAATAGCCCCCTTTTTTCATCCAGTAGTGACATTCAGCCAAAGCTGCGACAGTGGTGCCTGCAGGGCAGGCGGCAAACGGCCTGCGGCTAAATTAAGGGATATCTCATGCGTACAGAATATTGCGGGCAGCTCAATCTGTCCCACGTCGGACAGCAAGTGACTCTGTGTGGTTGGGTCAACCGTCGTCGCGATCTCGGCAGTCTGATTTTTATCGACATGCGCGATCGTGAAGGCATCGTTCAGGTGTTCTTCGACCCGGATCGCGCCGACGCCTTCGGCCTCGCCTCTGAATTGCGTAATGAGTTCTGCATTCAAATCACCGGTACGGTGCGTGCGCGCGATGAGAAAAACGTGAATCGCGATATGGCGACGGGTGAAGTAGAAGTCTTCGCCACCGACCTGACTATCATCAACCGCGCCGAGCCGCTGCCACTCGATTCCAACCAGGTCAACAGCGAAGAAGCGCGTCTGAAATACCGCTATCTCGACCTGCGTCGCCCGGAAATGGCACAGCGCCTGAAAACCCGCGCGAAAATCACAAGCTTCGTGCGTCGCTTTATGGATGACCACGGCTTCCTTGACATCGAAACGCCGATGCTCACCAAAGCTACGCCGGAAGGCGCGCGCGACTATTTAGTGCCGTCACGTGTACACAAAGGCAAGTTTTACGCGCTGCCGCAGTCTCCGCAGCTCTTCAAACAGCTGCTGATGATGTCCGGCTTCGATCGCTACTATCAGATTGTGAAATGCTTCCGCGACGAAGACCTGCGTGCTGACCGTCAGCCTGAATTTACCCAGATCGACGTCGAAACCTCCTTTATGACCGCGCCGCAGGTGCGTGAAGTCATGGAAAAACTGATCCGTCAGCTGTGGCTTGATGTTAAAGGCGTGGATCTGGGCCAGTTCCCGATCATGACCTTTGCGGAAGCCGAGCGCCGTTACGGCTCCGATAAACCGGATCTGCGTAACCCGATGGAACTGGTGGACGTAGCCGATCTGCTGAAATCCGTTGAGTTCGCGGTTTTCGCGGGCCCCGCGAACGACCCGAAAGGCCGTGTGGCCGCACTGCGTGTCCCGGGCGGCGCTCAGCTTAGCCGTAAGCAGATTGACGACTACGGCAATTTCGTCAAAATTTACGGCGCAAAAGGTCTCGCGTACATCAAAGTAAACGACCGCGCGCAGGGTCTTGAGGGCATCAACAGCCCGGTGGCGAAATTCCTGAACGCCGGGATCGTGGAAGCCATCCTTGAGCGTACCGGCGCGCAAGACGGCGACATGATTTTCTTCGGCGCGGATAACAAAAAAGTGGTTGCCGACGCGCTGGGCGCGCTGCGCCTGAAGCTGGGTAAAGATCTGCAGTTAACCGACGAAACCAAATGGGCGCCGCTGTGGGTTATCGACTTCCCGATGTTTGAAGACGATGGCGAAGGCGGACTGAGTGCGATGCACCATCCGTTTACGGCACCGAAAGACATGACCGCTGACGAGCTGAAAGCTGCGCCGGAAGAGGCCGTGGCGAACGCGTACGATATGGTCATTAACGGGTATGAAGTGGGCGGCGGTTCAGTACGTATCCACCGCGGCGACATGCAGCAGACCGTGTTTGGTATTCTCGGCATTGATGAGCACGAGCAACGCGAGAAATTCGGCTTCCTGCTGGACGCGCTGAAATTCGGCACCCCGCCGCACGCGGGCCTGGCGTTTGGTCTTGACCGCCTGACGATGCTGCTGACAGGCACCGATAACATCCGTGACGTTATCGCCTTCCCGAAAACCACGGCTGCGGCCTGTCTGATGACCGAAGCGCCGAGCTTTGCGAATCCAACCGCGCTCGGTGAGCTCGGCATCGCTGTCGTGAAGAAAGAGTCAGCGGAGAATAAGTAATATGCCGTTCAAGCATCCCGTTTCGGTATTGGTCGTGATTTACGCCAAAGATACGAAACGGGTGCTTATGTTGCAGCGGCGCGACGATCCGGACTTCTGGCAGTCGGTCACCGGCAGCCTGGAGGAGGGGGAAACCGCGCCGCAGGCCGCCGCGCGCGAAGTAAAGGAAGAGGTCTCTATTGACGTTGCCCGCGAGCAACTGACCTTGATGGACTGTCAGCGCACGGTGGAGTTTGAAATTTTCAGTCATTTACGTCATCGCTACGCGCCGGGG
Source organism: Cronobacter condimenti 1330 (assembly GCF_001277255.1). Classification (NCBI taxonomy): domain Bacteria; kingdom Pseudomonadati; phylum Pseudomonadota; class Gammaproteobacteria; order Enterobacterales; family Enterobacteriaceae; genus Cronobacter; species Cronobacter condimenti. The sequence continues at coordinate 2,552,508 of NZ_CP012264.1, read as the reverse complement.
GTGGTGCGTAACACGGAATCCTGGTTCTGTCTGGCGCTGCCAACGGAGCGGGAGATCGTGTTTACCGAACACCTGACTTATCGCTGGGTTGATGCGGCCGAGGCGGCGGCGTTAACCAAGTCCTGGAGCAACCGGCAGGCGATTGAAGAATTTGTTATTAACGCCGCCTGAAAAGGCGCGCTTTCTGGAGATATTTTTATGGCAGGTCATAGTAAATGGGCCAACACCAAACACCGCAAAGCGGCACAGGATGCCAAGCGCGGTAAAATCTTCACCAAAATTATTCGCGAGCTGGTCACGGCAGCGCGTCTGGGTGGCGGCGACGCGGGGTCTAACCCGCGTCTGCGTGCGGCTATCGATAAAGCGCTGTCTAACAACATGACGCGCGACACCCTGAACCGCGCTATCGCGCGCGGCGTTGGTGGTGACGACGACGCGAACATGGAAACGATTATTTATGAAGGTTACGGCCCGGGCGGCACTGCCGTGATGGTGGAATGCCTTTCCGATAACCGTAACCGTACCGTAGCGGAAGTGCGTCACGCCTTCAGCAAATGCGGCGGCAACCTCGGCACCGATGGCTCCGTGGCATACCTGTTTAGCAAGAAAGGGGTTATCTCTTTTGACGCAGGTGATGAAGACACCATCATGGAAGCGGCGCTGGAAGCGGGTGCAGAAGATGTCGTGACGTATGACGACGGCGCGATTGACGTCTATACCGCCTGGGAAGAGATGGGCGCGGTACGCGATGCCCTGGAAGCTGCAGGTCTGAAAGCCGATAACGCTGAAGTTTCCATGATCCCATCGACCAAAGCCGACATGGACGCGGAAACCGCACCGAAACTGCTGCGCCTTATCGATATGCTGGAAGACTGCGACGACGTGCAGGAGGTTTACCACAACGGTGAGATCTCCGACGAGGTGGCGGCCACGCTGTGATATCTATCCTCTTTCAGCCCGCAGACAGCGTTTTCAGCGCGGTGCCAGAGAGACGGATTTCTGCTCACGCCAGTCGCGTAGTGACGCTACGCGACTGGCGTTTTACTGAGCCGTCGCCTTTCGGCGAACGCAAACCTTCAACGTTTCATTTCTCGCTAACCGGAGACGTGCAATGAGCATTATTCTCGGCATCGACCCGGGGTCGCGCGTTACGGGGTATGGCGTCATCCGCCAGACCGGACGTCAGTTGACGTATCTCGGCAGCGGCTGCATTCGCACCAGCGTGACAGATTTGCCCTCCCGGCTGAAGCTCATCTACGCGGGCGTCAGCGAAATCATCACCCAGTTTCATCCTGACTACTTCGCGATAGAACAAGTATTTATGGCGAAGAATGCCGACTCGGCGCTCAAGCTCGGTCAGGCACGCGGAGCGGCGATTGTCGCAGCGGTCAATCACGACCTGCCGGTCTTTGAATACGCGGCGCGTCAGGTAAAACAAACGGTTGTCGGCATCGGCAGCGCCGAAAAAAGCCAGGTGCAACATATGGTGCGCACGCTGCTTAAGCTTTCCGCGAATCCCCAGGCGGATGCCGCGGATGCGCTGGCTATTGCGATTACCCATTGTCATGTCAGCCAGAACGCGATGCAGGTCAGCGAATCGCGTCTCAATCTGGCGCGCGGGCGTCTGCGGTAACCCGAAATCACGCTACCGCAGCGGTGCGAGGCGCCTCGCAACATGCGAATCCTCTTCGCGAAGGCAATATCTCGACTGGATATCTGTCCAGCTTTTTTTATATTATAGCCAGCAACTTTCTTAAGCCCCACGCAGGAGCGCAACGTGATAGGCAGACTCAGAGGCATCGTACTGGAAAAACAGCCCCCGCTGGTGTTACTGGAGGCGGGCGGCGTCGGTTATGAAATCCATATGCCGATGACCTGCTTTTATGAACTGCCGGAAACCGGTAAAGAAGCGGTGGTTTTCACCCATTTTGTAGTGCGTGAAGACGCGCAGTTACTGTTCGGCTTTAACAACAAACAAGAGCGCACGCTGTTTCGCGAGCTTATCAAAGTCAACGGCGTCGGGCCGAAGCTGGCGCTGGCTATTCTTTCTGGCATGTCCGCGCAGCAGTTTGTAAACGCCGTTGAGCGCGAAGAGCCAGCCGCGCTGGTGAAACTGCCTGGTATCGGTAAGAAAACCGCCGAGCGTCTGGTGGTCGAAATGAAGGACCGCTTTAAAGGTCTGCATGGCGATCTCTTCACGCCTGCAGCCGATCTGGTGCTGACCTCGCCTGCAAGCCCTGTGGTGGACGATGCCGAGGCGGAAGCCGTTGCCGCGCTGGTGTCGCTGGGTTATAAACCTCAGGAAGCCAGCCGTATGGTCAGTAAAGTCGCCCAGGCGGATGCGAGCAGCGAAACGCTGATTCGCGAAGCGCTGCGTGCGGCATTGTGAGGTAGAGGATGATTGAAGCAGATCGCCTGGTGGCGCCGGGCAGTGTCGTGGCGGAAGAGGTGGCCGATCGCGCCATTCGCCCAAAACTACTCGAAGAGTACATCGGGCAGCCGCAGGTGCGTTCCCAGATGGAAATCTTTATCCAGGCAGCGAAGCTGCGTGGCGACGCGCTCGATCATCTCCTGATATTCGGCCCGCCGGGGCTTGGGAAAACCACGCTCGCTAATATTGTTGCCAATGAAATGGGCGTCAATCTGCGCACCACCTCCGGGCCTGTGCTTGAAAAGGCAGGCGATCTGGCGGCGATGCTCACGAATCTTGAGCCACATGACGTGCTTTTTATTGATGAAATCCATCGGCTTTCACCCGTGGTGGAAGAGGTGCTCTACCCGGCGATGGAAGATTATCAGCTCGATATCATGATTGGCGAAGGCCCGGCAGCCCGTTCAATTAAAATCGATCTGCCACCCTTTACCCTGATTGGCGCCACCACGCGCGCCGGGTCGCTCACATCCCCCCTGCGCGACCGCTTTGGTATCGTGCAGCGCCTTGAGTTTTATCAAGTCGCCGATCTCCAGCACATCGTCAGCCGCAGCGCACGCCATATGGGGCTTGAGATGGATGGCGAGGCGTCGTTTGAAGTGGCGAAGCGCTCACGGGGTACGCCACGTATTGCGAACCGCTTACTGCGCCGTGTGCGCGATTTTGCCGAGGTGCGTCACGATGGCGTCATCAACCAGCACGTAGCGTCACAGGCGCTGGATATGCTGAATGTTGATGCCGAAGGCTTTGACTATATGGACCGCAAACTGTTGCTGGCAGTCATCGATAAATTCTTCGGTGGGCCGGTAGGGCTTGATAACCTCGCGGCGGCGATTGGGGAAGAGCGCGAAACCATCGAAGATGTACTCGAGCCTTTCTTGATCCAGCAGGGATTTTTACAGCGCACGCCGCGCGGGCGCATGGCGACGACGCGGGCGTGGAACCACTTCGGTATTACGCCGCCTCAGATGCCGTAAATAAGAAAAGCGCCCCAGGGCGCTTTTCTTAGCTGATGGCTTACGCGATGCGTCACCCGGTGCTATTACGCGGGCGGGCGCCTGGTCATACTAAGAATAAATAGCAGCGCGGCGCAAAGCACGACGGACGGGCCAGCGGGTGTATCGTAAAAGGCGGAAAACGTCAGGCCGCCGGTTACTGCCACTATGCCGAGCACCACTGCAATGCCCGCCATCTGTTCTGGCGTGCGGGCAAAGCGGCGTGCGGTCGCAGCCGGAATAATAAGCAGCGAGGTGATAATCAGCGCACCCACAAACTTCATTGCGACGCCGATGGTCAACGCGGTCACCATCATCAACAGGATTTTGACGCGCTGTAAGCGCACGCCGTCCACAAAGGCGAGGTCGGGGCTGATAGTCATCGACAGCAAATTACGCCACTGCCAGAACAGAACGCCAAGCACAACCACCACGCCAAGCCCTACAGAGAGCAGATCGGTAGGCGTAACGGCCAGCAGATCGCCAAACAGATACGCCATCAGGTCAACACGGATATTGCCCATCAGGCTCACGACCACGAGCCCCAGTGAGAGCGCACTGTGCGCCATGATCCCAAGCAGCGTGTCGATAGCCAGATGCGGGCGCTTTTCAAGCCATACCAGCCCACCTGCCAGCAGTAGGGTCACGACAATCACTGCATAAAATGGATTTACATCCAGCAGCAGCCCAAAGGCGACGCCCAGCAGCGAGGCGTGCGCAAGCGTATCGCCAAAGTATGACATCCGACGCCAGACCACGAACGAGCCTAACGGGCCAGCCGCGCAGGCCAGCAGTATACCGGCCAGCCAGCCGGGAAGCAGAAGTTCAATCATAACGAGCCATTTCCCTTGCGCAGAATAATCCGTCCTTGCAGATCGTGACGGTGGTTATGGTGATGACGGTAAATTCCCAGCTGTTCTGCGCCACGCGGGCCAAACATCGAGATAAATTCGGGGTGAGTGGAGACGATTTCTGGTGCGCCCGAGCAACAGATATGGTGATTCAGGCACAAAACCTCGTCGGTTTTAGCCATCACCAGATGAAGATCGTGCGATACCATCAGCACGCCGCAGTCGAGCTCCTGGCGCAGCTGATTGATTAAATCATACAGGGCTACCTGGCCGTTAACATCTACGCCCTGGGTCGGCTCGTCGAGCACCAGCAGTTGCGGCTGGTTGAGCAGGGCGCGGGCCAGTAATACGCGCTGGGTCTCGCCGCCGGAGAGTTTTTGCATCGGAGCGTCAATAAGATGCCCGGCCTGCACACGTTTGAGGGCGGGCAGGATGTCAGCCTTACGGGTAGCAGGGCGCAGACGCAGGAAGCGGCTCACCGTCAGCGGAAGCGTGGAATCCAGATGAAGCTTTTGCGGCACATAACCGATGCGCAGGTTACGTTCACGCTTGATATCCCCCTCATCGGGTGCTACCAGTCCAAGCACCACCCTTACAAGGGTCGACTTACCGGCTCCATTGGGGCCGAGAAGTGTCAGGATACGCCCACTCTTGAGCGTTAAAGAAATGTCAGATAAAACGCGGCGTTGCCCAAAGGAGACGCTAACGTTCTGAAGCGATACAAGATTCGTCATGGCAAATTAGTGATTGCAGAAGTTATCGAATGTTATAATATCACACTTCCAACATTCATCACGATGATAAGTCGCAATATGTTACATAAAAATACGCTTCTTTGCGCTGCGCTCGGCGCAGCAATCATGGGTGGCGCTGTAAGCAGCGCGCAGGCCGCCGTTGTCGCTTCGATAAAACCCGTAGGTTTTATCACCTCCGCTATCGCCGATGGCGTCCTGCCAACGGAAGTTTTGCTACCGGATGGCGCTTCAGAGCATGACTATGCACTGCGTCCTTCCGATGTAAAACGCTTGCAGAAAGCGGATTTAGTGGTCTGGATCGGCCCCGATATGGAAGCATTCATGGATAAATCAGTGAAAGCGCTTCCGTCACAAAAAAATCTGGCGCTAAGTGAACTTGCCGCCGTCAAACCGCAGCTGATGAAAGGCGCTGATGACGACGATGACGACCACCACGATCATGCGCATCATGGCGAAGAAAGTGACGAACATCACCATCATGGCGATTATAACATGCACATCTGGCTGTCGCCGGAAATCGCCCGGGCATCGGCGGTTGCAATCCACGAAAAATTAGTGGAACTTATGCCGCAAAGCAAAGCCAAACTGGACGCCAACCTCCAGCGCTTCGAGGCCGAACTGGCCCGGACAGACAAACAGGTGGCGAACGAGCTGGCACCGCTGAAAGGGAAAGGATACTTCGTTTTTCATGACGCCTACGGCTACTACGAAAAACATTACGGCCTGACATCACTCGGCCATTTTACCGTGAATCCCGAAATCCAGCCCGGTGCGCAGCGTTTACATGAAATAAGAACACAGTTGGTTGAGCAAAAAGCCGAGTGCGTTTTTGCTGAGCCACAGTTCAGGCCAGCGGTGATTGAAGCCGTTGCCAGGGGTACGAAAGTCCGTATGGGAACACTCGACCCGCTGGGAACGTCTGTCAGCCTGGGTAAGGACAGCTACATGCAGTTCCTGACTCAGTTATCTAACCAATATGCCAGCTGCCTGAAAGGAGATTAACGAGGAAGTGGATACGTGCAACAGATAGCCCGCTCTGTCGCCCTGGCATTTAACAACCTGCCACGACCCCATCGCGTTATGCTGGGGTCTCTTACAGTTCTCACTCTCGCGGTCGCCGTCTGGCGACCGTACATTTACCACCCCGAATCAGCGCCTATCGTTAAAACCATTGAACTGCAAAAGAGCGAAATCCGTTCTCTTCTGCCTGAGGCGAGCGAGCCTATCGATCAGGCTGCACCGGAAGATGATGAAGCCATTCCGCAGGATGAACTTGACGATAAAACCGCGGGCGAAGCCGGGGTGCATGAATATGTTGTTTCCACTGGCGATACCTTAAGCAGCGTGCTGAATCAGTATGGTATCGACATGGGAGATATCAGCCAGCTTGCCTCAGTCGATAAAGACTTGCGTAACCTGAAAATCGGCCAGCAGATCTCCTGGACGCTCACCGACAGCGGCGAATTACAGCGCCTGACCTGGGAGATGTCACGCCGCGAAACCCGTACGTATGACCGCACCCCCGCAGGCGGCTTTAAAATGAGCAGCGAAGTGCAGCAGGGCGACTGGGTCAACAACGTCATTAAAGGCACCGTTGGCGGAAGCTTTGTTGCAAGCGCCAAAGATGCCGGGCTCACCAGCTCCGAAATCAGCGCGGTCATTAAAGCGATGCAGTGGCAGATGGACTTCCGTAAGCTGAAAAAAGGCGATGCGTTTTCTGTGCTGATGTCGCGTGAAATGCTCGATGGTAAACGTGAACAGAGTCAGTTGCTGGGCGTGCGCCTGCGCTCCGCCGGTAAAGACTATTTCGCGATTCGTGCAGAAGACGGCAAATTCTACGACCGTAACGGCTCAGGGCTTGCGAAGGGGTTCCTGCGCTTCCCGACGTCGCGTCAGTTCCGCGTATCTTCTAACTTTAACCCGCGTCGCCTGAATCCGGTGACCGGGCGTGTCGCGCCGCATAAAGGCGTCGATTTCGCTATGCCGCAAGGTACGCCAGTACTGGCGGTGGGGGACGGCGAAGTGGTAATGGCGAAGCGTAGCGGGGCGGCAGGCTATTACGTGGCAATCCGTCACGGGCGTACTTATACCACCCGTTATATGCACCTGAAAAAACTGCTGGTGAAACCCGGGCAGAAAGTGAAACGCGGCGATCGCATCGCGCTTTCCGGCAACACGGGCCGTTCCACTGGCCCGCACCTGCACTATGAAATCTGGATAAACCAGCAGGCGGTCAACCCGCTGACGGCGAAGCTGCCGCGCTCCGAAGGTCTGACCGGTTCGGACCGTCGCGATTACCTGGCGCAGGTCAAAGAGGTGGTGCCGCAGTTGTCGCTTGATTAAAAGTGCTGCACTTAACAGCCGGTGCCTTCGCGCGCCGGCTTTTTATTTTGTCTGACGGCCTTTGCGCCGCTAAACTCCTTCATTATTTTCTCTTTTGATTACCTGGCTCTGGCCTGAGAACCGTCATGGAAACAAAAAAAACAAACAGTGAATACATTCCAACCTTTGAACGCGCGTTTTTGCATCCTCGCTACTGGGGCTCCTGGCTGGGCGTTGGTGCTTTCGCCGCGATGGCGATGATACCGCCCGCTCTTCGCGATCCTCTGCTTGGCAAAATAGGGCGGCTGGCGGGTCGCTTTGGCAAAAGTGCCCGTCGTCGCGCACGTATTAACCTGTTTTACTGCTTCCCGGAATTATCAGAAGCCCAGCGTGAAGCGATCATCGACAACATGTTCGCGACGGCGCCGCAGTCGATGGTCTTCATGGCCGAACTGGCCCTGCGTGGACCTGAAAAAGTGCTGAGCCGCGTCGACTGGCACGGAGAAGCCATTATTAATGAGCTTCTTGAAAGCAAAGAAAGCGTGATCCTTCTGGTGCCCCATGGCTGGGGCGTGGATATTCCGGCCATGCTGCTGGCCTCGCGCGGCGTTCATGTCGCCGCGATGTTTCACCATCAGGGAAACCGCGTGCTGGATTACGTCTGGAATAAAGTGCGTCTGCGCTTTGGCGGCCGCCTGCATGCCCGTCAGGATGGCATCAAACCTTTTATTAAATCGGTACGCGATGGTTTCTGGGGCTACTATCTTCCGGATGAAGATCACGGCCCGGAGCAGAGCGAATTTGTCGATTTCTTCGCAACCTATAAAGCGACGCTGCCCGCCGTTGGTCGCCTGATGAAAGTCTGTCGCGCGCGAGTGATCCCCCTGTTCCCTGTCTATAACGGCGAAACGCACCGTTTAGACGTGCTGATTCGCCCGCCGATGGATGACCTGATTGACGCCGATGACGTAACGCTGGCACGTCGTATGAACGAAGAAGTGGAGCATTTCGTCGGCCCTCATCCGGAGCAATACGCGTGGATCCTGAAGCTTTTGAAAACGCGGAAAGAAGGCGAGAAAGAGCCGTATCGCCGCAAGGATTTGTACCCGAAATAAAAAAGCCGCTCACAGGAGCGGCCTTGGGGTAATGAATGAAAAGGGGCGAAGGCCCCTTTTTTTACGCTTAATCGACAGTTAACACGCGGGTGGTGTTGGTGCTGCCAGTAGTGCCCATCATATCGCCCTGGGTCACAATAACCAGATCGCCGGTCACCAGATACCCTTTGTCGCGCAGCAGATTTACGGCATCCTGTGCCGCCGCCACGCCGTCGTTGGCGCTGTCGAAATAGACCGGCGTGACACCGCGATATAGCGCAGTGAGGTTCAGGGTGCGCTCATGGCGGGACATCGCGAAAATCGGCAAACCGGAACTGATACGAGACGTCATCAGCGCGGTACGGCCTGATTCGGTCATAGTGATAATCGCGCTGACGCCTTTCAGATGGTTCGCGGCGTACATAGCCGACATCGCGATCGCTTCTTCAACGTTATCAAACTCCACATCCAGACGGTGTTTGGAGACGTTGATGCTTGGGATCTTCTCAGCACCGAGACAAACGCGTGCCATGGCGGATACCGTTTCAGCCGGGTACTGACCCGCAGCGGTTTCTGCTGAGAGCATCACGGCATCGGTACCATCCAGAACGGCGTTCGCCACGTCCATGACTTCGGCGCGGGTCGGCATTGGGTTGGTGATCATCGACTCCATCATCTGGGTCGCGGTGATGACGGCACGATTCAGCTTACGAGCACGACGAATGAGGGTTTTCTGAATGCCGACCAGCTCCGGATCACCGATTTCAACACCCAGATCGCCACGGGCGACCATCACGACGTCAGACGCCAGAATGATGTCATCCATCGCTTCATTGCTGCTTACCGCTTCGGCGCGCTCGACTTTGGCGCAGATTTTCGCGTCACAGCCAGCATCACGCGCCAGACGGCGGGCATAATTGAGATCTTCACCGCAGCGCGGGAAGGAGACCGCCAGGTAATCTACGCCGATTTTTGCGGCGGTGATGATATCCGCTTTATCTTTTTCCGTCAGCGCTTCGGCTGACAGGCCGCCGCCCAGCTTGTTAATACCTTTGTTATTAGACAGCGGGCCGCCTACGGTCACTTCTGTGAAGACTTTCATGCCCTGCACTTCAAGCACTTTCAGCTGTACGCGGCCATCATCCAGCAGCAGGATATCGCCTGGCACGACATCTGCCGGCAGGCCTTTATAATCGATACCGACTTTTTCTTTATCGCCTTCGCCTTTGCCGAGATTGGCGTCCAGCAGGAATTTATCGCCGATATTTAAGAAAACTTTGCCTTCTTTGAAGGTGGAGACGCGGATTTTCGGCCCTTGCAGGTCGCCCAGAATAGCGACGTGACGCCCCAGTTTGGCCGCGATCTCACGGACTTTGTCAGCGCGAAGCTGGTGATCTTCCGGCGTCCCGTGCGAGAAGTTCATACGTACTACGTTTGCGCCGGCGGCGATAATTTTTTCCAGGTTATTATCGCGGTCAGTAGCCGGGCCTAACGTGGTAACGATTTTGGTTCTGCGAAGCCGTCTGGACATGTATTACTCCGTTGACTGAAACAACTTTGGTGTTGCGTGAACATAAATTCGGCGCGCTGGCCTGTTTCGAAAGAGACACAAACCATAACCGAATGGCTTTATAAGTTACAACTTTGTTATCAAAATGCTTACTGGTCGTCAGAAACCAGTAAGGTCTTATCAAAACGCGATTCCTTGAGCGCTTCTTTGACTCGCTTCAAGTTATCCCGGAATTTTGCGCCCCGGCGCAACGTAAAACCGGTCGCCAGGACGTCAATGACGGTAAGTTGCGCAAGCCGTGACACCATCGGCATATAAATGTCGGTGTCTTCCGGCACGTCGAGCAGCAGGGCGAGACTCGCTTCGCGGGCGAGCGGCGAGCCGCGTGTGGTAATGGCAAGCACCATCGCGTCGTTTTCGCGGGCAAGACGCGCCAGTTCGACCAGGCTTTTGGTGCGGCCAGTGTGGGAAATCAGCACGACAACATCGTCGGCCGCGCCGTTCATACAACTCATGCGCTGCACTACAATGTCCTCGGAATAGACAACGGGCACGTTAAAGCGGAAAAATTTGTTCATGGCGTCATGCGCCACCGCGGCCGATGAACCCAGGCCGAAAAAGGCGATTTTCTTCGCCTGTGTGAGCATATCTACCGCGCGGTTGACCGTCGCCATATCCAGCGACTGGCGTACATGATCGAGGCTTGCCATCGCGGATTCGAAAATCTTGCTGGTATACGCTTCAACACTATCATCTTCATCAACGTTACGATTGACATACGGCGTACCGTTGGCGAGGCTCTGGGCAAGGTGCAGCTTAAAATCGGGGAAGCCTTTGGTATCAAGGCTGCGACAGAATCGGTTAACGGTGGGTTCGCTGACGCCTGCCACGCTTGCGAGCGTGGCGATACTCGAATGGATGGCCTCGGAGGGCGACGCCAGTATCACTTCGGCGACTTTGCGTTCAGATTTGCTCAGATGTTCCAGTTGTGACTGGATTTTTTCCAGCATGTTCATTGCTAACATGAGACCTGCAGACAAAGTAATTTCACACGATTGGGAAACTACGATTAGTTTTATCAAGAATATACTCCTGATAGTACAGGTACGGGCCGGTACCCACAGACAATGTTGTTGTTTTTTTTCATAACATGATCGCGGTCTGATTTTGTTATGGCGACAGCGGCGCAAAAAGCGTCAGCCGTGCGCAACGGCCCAATTTTTCAGCGATTATTGCGGCGGGCGGTGCTTTCGTGACCGGCGCCATACGCTTAGGAGTATCCTGAAAGACGTAAAAGCAGTAGAGTGCAGTGTAAGAAAATTACAATGATGACCTGTCCCGACAGGTATTCCGAAACGAGGAGAAAGACATGGCGGTAACGCAAACAGCGCAGGCGTGCGACCTGGTGATTTTCGGCGCCAAAGGCGATCTGGCGCGCCGAAAACTGTTGCCTTCCCTGTATCAGCTGGAAAAAGCGGGGCAAATTCACCCTGATACCCGCATTCTTGGGGTTGGCCGCGCGGACTGGGATAAAAAAGCCTATACCAAAGTCGTCCGTGAAGCGCTTGAAACCTTCATGAAAGAGAAAATCGACGAAGCCCTGTGGGATACCTTAAGCGGCCGCCTCGATTTTTGTAATCTGGACGTGAACGACACCGCCGCATTTACCCGTCTTGGCGACATGCTGGATCAAGAAAACCGCGTCACCATTAACTACTTCGCAATGCCGCCAAGCACGTTCGGCGCGATTTGCGACGGTCTGGGGGCGGCGAAACTCAACGCCAAGCCCGCGCGCGTTGTGATGGAAAAACCGCTGGGTACGTCGCTTGAAACTTCCCGAGAAATCAACGACCAGGTCGGTAAATATTTTGAAGAGTGCCAGGTATATCGCATCGACCATTACCTCGGTAAAGAGACGGTGCTCAACCTGCTGGCGCTGCGTTTTGCCAACTCGCTTTTCGTCAACAACTGGGACAACCGCACTATCGACCACGTGGAAATTACCGTGGCGGAAGAAGTGGGTATTGAAGGCCGCTGGGGATATTTCGATCAGGCCGGCCAGATGCGCGACATGATCCAGAACCACCTGCTGCAAATTCTTTGCATGATAGCGATGTCACCGCCATCAGATCTGACCGCTGACAGCATTCGCGATGAAAAAGTGAAAGTGCTGAAATCCCTGCGTCGCATCGATCGCACTAACGTGCGTGAGAAAACCGTTCGCGGCCAGTACACCGCGGGTTTTGCGCAGGGTAAAAAAGTGCCTGGTTACCTGGAAGAAGAGGGCGCTAACAAAACCAGCCATACCGAAACCTTCGTCGCGATTCGTGTTGATATCGACAACTGGCGCTGGGCGGGCGTGCCGTTCTATCTGCGCACCGGCAAACGTCTGCCGACGAAATGCTCGGAAGTCGTGGTCTATTTCAAAAATCCGGAACTGAACCTCTTTAAAGAGTCCTGGCAGGAACTGCCACAGAATAAGCTGACTATTCGTCTGCAGCCGGATGAAGGCGTGGATATCCAGGTGCTCAACAAAGTGCCGGGTCTTGATCACAAGCATAACCTTCAGACGACCAAGCTTGATCTGAGCTATTCCGAAACCTTTAACGAAAGCCACCTGGCGGATGCTTACGAGCGCCTGCTGCTGGAAACCATGCGCGGCATTCAGGCGCTGTTTGTGCGTCGCGATGAAGTGGAAGAAGCGTGGAAATGGGTGGATTCCATCACCGAAGCGTGGGCGGCGGACAACGATGCGCCGAAGCCATATCAGGCTGGCACATGGGGGCCTGTTGCATCAGTCGCCATGATTACCCGCGACGGCCGTTCCTGGAACGAGTTCGAATAAACGCGAAAGAGGATGGCTGTTACTTTACCGGTAACATGATCCGGAACACGAGTTGTGTAAAAAATTCCATTTTCAAGCCCCGCCTGGATTCACCAGCGGGGCTTTTTTCATTACACTGGCTGAAGCGATTTTGCTCCTGTGAGGCGCGGCTGGCGCGTATACGGCAAAACCTTCTGTTGTTGCGCAACGCAAAACAGGCGGCCTCAGCAGAAAATGAAGAGGAATTTTTATGCATCCAAAATTGTTACGGGTAACAAAACGTATCACCGAACGTTCCCGCGCGACGCGTGAAGCGTATCTGGCGCGCATTGAAGAGGCGAAAAGCCAGACCGTCCATCGCGCAAGCCTTGCCTGCGGTAACCTGGCTCACGGTTTCGCCGCGTGCCAGCCGGATGATAAAGCGGCGCTGAAAAGCATGCTGCGTAACAATATCGGCATCATCACCTCCTATAACGACATGCTCTCCGCACATCAGCCTTATGAAAACTACCCGCAGCAGATCCGGGACGCGCTGCATAGCGTCGGCGCGGTGGCGCAGGTCGCAGGCGGCGTACCGGCAATGTGTGATGGCGTGACGCAAGGCCAGGACGGCATGGAACTGTCGCTGCTGAGCCGGGAAGTGATTGCCATGTCAGCCGCGGTCGGCCTGTCTCATAACATGTTCGACGGCGCGCTGTATCTGGGCGTATGCGACAAAATCGTGCCGGGGCTGGTGATGGCTGCGCTTTCATTCGGCCATCTGCCGGGCGTCTTTATTCCGTCCGGTCCGATGTCGAGTGGTTTGCCGAATAAAGAGAAGGTGCGTATTCGCCAGCTTTACGCTGAAGGGAAAGTTGATCGCGCCGCGCTGCTGGAATCAGAAGCGGCGTCTTATCACGAACCGGGCACCTGTACGTTCTACGGCACCGCCAATACCAACCAGATGGTGATCGAATTTATGGGGATGCAACTGCCAGGCTCCTCGTTTGTGCACCCGGACGCGCCGCTGCGCCACGCGCTGACCGCCGCCGCCGCACGCCAGGTCACGCGGCTTACCGGCAATGGCAATGACTGGATGCCGCTTGGCAGACTGGTTGACGAAAAAGTCGTTGTGAACGGTATTGTGGCACTGCTCGCTACAGGCGGGTCGACCAACCACACCATGCATCTGGTGGCGATGGCGCGCGCAGCCGGCATCATCATCAACTGGGACGATTTCTCCGAGCTCTCCGAAGCGGTGCCGCTGCTGGCGCGTCTCTACCCGAACGGCCCGGCGGATATTAACCACTTCCAGGCTGCAGGCGGCGTGCCGGTACTGATGCGCGAACTGCTGAAAGGCGGGCTGCTGCATGAAGATGTTAACACCGTGGCGGGCTTTGGCCTGACGCGCTACACCCAGGAGCCGTGGCTCAATAACGGCGAACTCGCCTGGCGCGACGGGGCTGCAGCATCGCTGGATGATGCCATCATCGCCACGGTCGACAAGCCGTTCTCACAGCACGGCGGCACCAAAGTGCTGAGCGGTAACCTTGGTCGCGCGGTCATGAAAACCTCCGCCGTGCCGGTCGAAAACCAGGTGGTAGAAGCGCCAGCCGTGGTTTTCGAGAGCCAGCATGACGTGTTGCCGGCGTTCGAGGCCGGGCTGCTGGACCGCGACTGCGTGGTGGTTGTGCGCCATCAGGGGCCAAAAGCGAACGGTATGCCAGAATTACATAAACTTATGCCACCGCTTGGTGTATTATTGGACCGCTGTTTCAAAATTGCATTGGTCACGGATGGTCGCCTCTCTGGCGCGTCGGGAAAAGTGCCGTCAGCCATTCACGTCACGCCGGAAGCCTACGACGGCGGATTGCTTGCGAAAGTGCGCGATGGCGACATTATCCGCGTAAACGGCCAGACCGGTGAACTGACGCTGCTGGTGGACGACGCGACGCTTTCACAACGCGAGGCTTTCCACCCGGATCTCAGCGCACAGCGCGTGGGAACGGGGCGCGAGCTCTTCGGCGCACTGCGTGAAAAACTGTCCGGGGCAGAGCAGGGCGCGACCTGCATCGACTTTTAATTATTGGTGCGCAGGCGTGCACCACACCCTCTTATAAAAATGGCGGGAGAGATCCACAGATGAAAAACTGGAAAACGAGTGCCGAACAGATCCTGAAAAGCGGTCCGGTCGTGCCGGTTATTGTGATTAACAAGCTGGAGCATGCGGTCCCGATGGCAAAAGCGCTACTGGCAGGCGGCGTACGCGTGCTGGAAGTGACGCTGCGTACCCCGTGCGCAATGGACGCTATCCGTGCGATTGCGAAAGAAGTGCCGGACGCTATTATCGGCGCGGGCACCGTGCTGAACGCAGAGCAGCTTAAAGAAGTCACGGAAGCGGGTGCGCAGTTTGCGATTAGCCCGGGCCTGACCGAGCCGCTGCTGAAAGCGGCAACGGAAGGTTCTATCCCGCTTATCCCGGGTATCAGCACCGTTTCTGAACTGATGCTGGGTATGGATTACGGCCTGAAAGAATTCAAATTCTTCCCGGCGGAAGCCAACGGCGGCACGAAAGCGCTGCAGGCGATTGCAGGTCCGTTCTCTCAGGTGCGTTTCTGCCCGACCGGCGGTATCTCACCGGCCAACTACCGTGATTACCTGGCACTGAAAAGCGTGCTGTGCATCGGCGGCTCCTGGCTGGTACCGGCAGACGCGATGGAAGCCGGCGACTGGGATCGCATCACGAAACTTGCTCGCGAAGCGGTTGAAGGCGCGCAGTAAGTTTTTACGCAAAGCGATAAAAGGCGCCGCCCGTGAGCGGCGCTTTTTTTTAGCCTTTCACCGTGACGCTGGCGGCAGACGCTTTTGCGCGCGCAACGGCATCCTCGATGGTCTCGCCAGTGGCGAGCGCCACTCCCAGACGACGCGAGCCGTCGATTTCCGGCTTGCCGAACAGCCGCAGTTGCAACCCTGCGCCAAGCGCACCGGAAATCCCGGCAAACTTCACGTCATCGCTTTTAAGCGTCGGCAGGATAACCGCCGAGGCCGCCGGACCATACTGGCGAATGTCGCCCACCGGCAGGCCGAGAAAGGCGCGTACATGCAGGGCAAACTCTGAGAGATCTTGCGAGATAAGCGTCACCATACCGGTATCGTGCGGACGCGGAGAGACTTCGCTGAATACCACTTCGTCGCCGCAAACAAACAACTCCACACCGAACACGCCGTAACCGCCGAGCGCCTGCACAACGTTCCGGGCGATGTCCTGAGCGCGGGCCAGCGCCACATCGCTCATGTGCTGCGGCTGCCAGGATTCACGGTAGTCGCCCTCTTCCTGACGATGACCGACAGGCGCGCAGAAATGTACACCGTCTGACGCGCTTACGGTCAACAGCGTGATTTCAAAATCAAACTTCACGACACCTTCGATAATGACTTTGCCCGCGCCCGCGCGTCCACCCTGCTGGGCATACTGCCAGGCGGCGTCGAGCGCATCGAGGCTGCGAACAAAGCTCTGGCCCTTACCCGAAGAACTCATCACGGGCTTCACGATGCAGGGCAGGCCGATGTGTGCGACGGCTTCGCGAAACTGCGTTTCGTTATCAGCAAATCGATAGGGGGAGGTGGGCAAGCCCAGCTCTTCGGCGGCGAGGCGGCGAATGCCTTCGCGGTTCATGGTCAGGCGTGCGGCACGGGCGGTTGGCACCACGCGCTGGCCCTGCTGTTCAAGCTCGACCAGCGCGTCGGTGGCGATGGCTTCGATCTCCGGCACGATAAAATCAGGCATCTCTTGTGCGACCAGATTTTTCAGCGCGGCGCCGTCGAGCATATTGATGACATGACTGCGGTGCGCCACCTGCATGGCCGGCGCATCGGCATAGCGATCAACGGCGATCACTTCGATTCCCAGGCGCTGACACTCAATCGCGACTTCTTTTCCCAGTTCCCCTGAACCAAGCAACATAACGCGGGTTGCTGACGGACGCAGAGCGGTTCCTAACATTGCCATAGCTGCATTCCTGCTGTGTGAAATTCTGGCGGCAGTATATACGAAAACGTTTGCTTTGCGCAGTGTGTGCCATTTGCATTCCATGAAAAACGGCGGTATACTGTATATAAATACAGTAACGGGAGTTGCAACATGGCGGTAGAAATTAAATACGTCGTAATCCGTGAGGGTGTGGAAAAAATGTCATTTGCCAGTAAAAAGGAAGCCGACGCCTGGGACAAAATGCTCGATTTAGCGGAGGCCCTGGAAGGTTGGCTTGCGCAGTCGCCGGTTGAACTGGCGGAAGGCCAGACAGAGAAGCTGGCACTGTGGATGGCCGAGCAGAAAGACAACCTCAGCACGATCGTGCGCACCGGGCGTCTGCCGCAGGAAACCAGCGAGCAAACCGATGGCGAGGCAAAACCTGCACAGGACGAACCCGCTGAAAGTGACGAACACGCAGAGGGTGAAGAGGGCGCTGTTGCGCTGCACACCGCGCGTAAACGCACAAAAGCGGCGTAATCACGTCCTTCGCTGTGCCGCTGACGGCAGTATCGTCAGCGGCGCGGTTTTTTGCGGCTTTACGGCGCGCTGTTGTCACGTTTCTTGTTGCCCTGTTTTGTCGTCGTATTTCCTGCGATTTCCCCCTGATGCTGGGCGGCTTTGCCATGTACGTTTCGCGTGTGGTTTCGCGTGTGGTTTTGCGCGTACAGTCCATGCGCGCTCCATTGCTTTACCTGGTCTGAAGGTTGTTCTTTCGGGCCTTCGTCATTTCCCTGTCCTGCTATTAACCTTTCATTTTGTGGGGTTCGCTTGCGCTTCGCTGGTTTTGTACCAGACTTTTTTCATCACCCCGTCTTCGGAGAAGCACGATGAAAAAAACAGCAGGAGCCCTGATTTCCTTTGCATTACTTGCCGCTACCGCCACCGCGCATGCAGACGATCCGCGTCAGGTGCATTTCCCGACCTGTGAGGGCATGACGGCAGAGGGCATTGTCGCAAGCGTCAAGCGCGACTATCTGCAAAACCGTATTGTCAAATGGGCTGACGATCAGAAAACGCTCGGTCAGGCCGATCCGGTTGCCTGGATCAACAGCAAAGCGATCGTCGGTAAAGACGATAAGTGGACAGTGCCACTCACCGTCCGCGGCAAAAATACAGATATTCATTATCAGGTGACGGTCGACTGCAAGAAAGGCCTTGCCCACTACCAGCATTAATCTTCCTGCGGCGCGCTCGCCCATCGGCGTGCCGCGTCTTTTCCCTTCCTTGCGGTTCCCGACACATCTTGACGTCTGCTCGCTTACGCTTGGGTTATCACTTATCCGTGCGGAGGAACAGAATGAGCAACTGGTTGACACAACTTCAGTCAATGTTAGGGCAGAGTGGCGCCGGGTCGTCAGGCAGTGCGGGGGGAATACAGGATGCCCTGCGCTCCAAAGGGCTCAGTAAGTTGATCACTCCCGGCGCGCTGGGCGGGCTGGCTGGTCTTTTGGTCGCCAGCAAATCTTCACGCAAGTTGCTCGCGAAATATGGCGGCGGCGCGCTGCTGGTAGGCGGCGGCGCAGTGGCCGGTACCGTTCTCTGGAATAAGTACAAAGATAAAATCCGCGCCGCGCACCAGGACGAGCCGCAATATGGGCAACAGGCGACGCCTGTCGATCGCCGCGCCGAGCGGTTGATTCTGGCGCTGGTGTTTGCCGCCAAAAGCGACGGGCATATTGATGACCAGGAGCGCGCGGCGATTGAGCGACAGTTACAGGAAGCCGGCATTGAAGAGCAGGGCCGCGTGCTGGTCGAGCAGGCGATTAATCAGCCACTCGACCCGATGCGCCTTGCCGCTGATGTGAAAAACGAAGAAGAAGCGCTGGAGCTTTATTTTCTCAGCTGTGCGGCGATTGATATCGACCACTTTATGGAGCGTAGCTACCTGCAGGCACTCGGCGATGCCCTGAAAATCCCGCAGGAAGTCCGTGAAGAGATTGAGCGCGACATCCAGCAGGAGAAAAAAGCGCTGCCAGGATAAGCAGATAATGCGTTAAAGAGGCATGTTTCGCTTGCAACGCGCGCGGGTTTTGCCACCCTTACAGGGTGTTAAACAAAAAGAACAGCGACATGCCACCGAAAGCGAAACCGATTCCTTATGCCATCACACAGCATGGCGATACCCGCATCGACAACTATTACTGGTTGCGGGACGATACACGCTCGCAGCCGGACGTGCTGGATTACCTGCACCAGGAAAACGACTACGGCCGTCGCGTGATGTCCACGCAAAAAGCGCTTGAAGAGCGGCTGCTTGGGGAGATGGTCAGCCGTATTCCCCCGCGCGATGTCTCCGCGCCCTACGTGAAAAATGGCTATCGCTACCGGCAGATTTACGATACCGGCTGCGAGTACGCCATCTATCAACGGCAGTCGATCATCCAGAGCGAGTGGGATGAGTGGGATGTCCTGCTGGACGGCAACAAACGCGCTGCCCATAGCGAGTTCTATACGCTCGGCGGCATGGATATTGCGCCAGATAATAGCGTTATGGCAGTGGCGGAAGATTTTCTCTCCCGCCGTCAGTATGGTCTGCGTTTTCGTAATCAGGAAACTGGCCAGTGGTATCCCGAAGTGCTGGAGAATGTGTCCGCAAGTTTCGTCTGGGCCAATGACTCGCGCACGCTCTATTACGTTCGTAAACATCCCGTCACGCTGCTGCCGTATCAGATCTGGCGGCATACACTCGACACCAGCGCTGAAGAGGATGAACTGGTTTATGAAGAGAAAGATGAAACGTTCTACGTCAGTCTATATAAAACGACGTCGCAGAATTTCATTCTTATTTTCCTAGGCAGCGCCACTACCACAGAAGTGCTGCTGGTAAACGCCGACCTGGCCGACGCGCCGCCGTTAAGTTTTTTAGCGCGTCGCAAAGATCACGAATACAGCATCGATCATTTCCAGCATATGTTTTACATCCGCTCCAATCGCGCCGGTAAAAACTTTGGGCTGTACCGCAGCCGTGTGCGTGATGAAGCTCGCTGGGAGGAGATTATTCCTCCGCGCGAGCAGGTGATGCTGGAGGGCTTTACGCTTTTCGCCGACTGGCTGGTTGTAGAAGAGCGCCAGCGCGGTCTCACGAGCCTGCGCCAGATTAACCGCAAAACGCACGAGTCTGTCGGTATCGCCTTTGACGATCCGGCGTATGTCACCTGGGTTGCCTATAACCCGGAGCCGGAAACGTGCAAACTGCGTTACGGCTACTCCTCAATGACGATGCCTGACACGTTGTTTGAGCTGAACATGGAAACCGGCGAGCGTCGCGTCCTTAAGCAGACTGACGTGGCGGGTTTTGAGGCCAGCAATTACAGCAGCGAACATATCTGGATCACTGCGCGCGACGGCGTCGAAGTGCCGGTGTCGCTGGTTTACCATAAAGATCATTTCCGCGAAGGCAAAAACCCGCTGCTGGTTTACGGCTACGGCTCTTACGGCACCTGTATCGACGCCGATTTCAGCGCAAGCCGCCTGAGCCTGCTCGATCGCGGGTTCGTCTATGCTATCGCCCACGTGCGCGGCGGCGGCGAGCTGGGTCAGCAGTGGTATGAAGAAGGCAAATTCCTCAAGAAGAAAAATACCTTTAATGACTATCTGGATGTTTGCGACGCGCTGCTGGCGCTGCGCTACGGCGATCCGGCCTCTCTCTTCGGCATGGGCGGCAGCGCAGGCGGCATGTTGATGGGCACAGCAATAAATGAACGTCCGGAACTCTTTCGCGGCGTGATAGCTCAGGTGCCGTTTGTCGATGTCGTCACGACCATGCTTGATGAATCTATCCCGCTCACGACCGGGGAATTTGAAGAATGGGGCAATCCCGCCGATAAGGACTACTACTTCTATATGAAGAGCTATAGCCCTTATGACTGCGTGCGCGCGCAGCGTTACCCGCATTTGCTGGTGACTACCGGTCTGCACGATTCGCAGGTGCAGTACTGGGAACCGGCAAAATGGGTGGCGAAGCTGCGTGAGCTGAAAACCGACGACAACCTGTTGCTACTCTGTACCGATATGGATTCAGGACACGGCGGGAAATCGGGGCGCTTTAAATCTTACGAAGGGGTGGCAATGGAGTATGCGTTTCTGATTGGGCTGGCCCAGGGGACGCTGCCGCCGGGCCCGTTGCCGGATTAATCGTTATCCAGGTAGTGCTTTAACGTCAGGCGCAAATCAGGATTGAGTTGCTTGACGTTATTGAGCATCCAGCGCAAATATCCCGGGTCTCGCCCGGCTATCTCTGCTACCGGCTCACCGCGATATTTGCCGAATGGCAGGGTGGCAATGAGCTGCGGGCGACCGGTGATATTCACCATCTCTTCTGGCGTCCAGCCGGACACCTTCATGATTTCAAGCAGCAGCGCTGCCGTGATGTAGCAGTCAAACAGCGCGCGGTGATGATGCAGATCCGGCGGCGTCTCCACTTGTAACTTCAGCGATTTATACAACCCCATATTACTGTAGCGAATGCCAGGCCACAGGCGACGCGCGAGCTTCACGGTGCAGATCCACTCGCCAGGCATTTCTGGCAGCACTTTGCGATCGAAGCTGGCATTATGCGCCACGTACCACGGGCTACCGTGATAGCGCGGGATCACCTCTTCAATGTAGGGTTTATCGGCGACCATCGCCTCGGTGATTTTGTGTATAGCCATCGCCTGATGGCTGATAGGGCGATCAGGGCGCACCAGATCGCTCATCGGGTTCACTATCGCACCGTCGATAATGTCCACCGACGCCACTTCGACAACGCCGCCCTGCAGGCCGCAGGTTTCGGTATCAATAATTCGTAGCATACGCGCTCCGCCGGAAGGAAAAACAGACGCCCGCCGTTGTCAGTGTATGACTGGCGGGCGGGGCAGAAAGCCTTATTTAATTTTAGGCTCGTAAGGCAGGCGAGAGAGATTGACGGACGCCAGGCGATGCGCGATAAGACGCTCGCGAAACCAGTCGCGCAAATGTTCAGGTTGTTCGCGCTCTACGGCTTCGGCAATCACCGGCATATTGTAGCGCTCTTTAAAAGCCACGCCGGAGGCCGCCAGATCGACGTTCACTTTATCCATCTCTTCCTGGGGAAGCTGGGCAAGGTTCTGGTTCATGGTGTGCTCCTGTTAATCGCCGAGAAGGTACTGCGCCGCGCGCCGGATGACAAGTCTTATGTAGCGGGATGTGCCTTCCCGGCTCGACTTGCCATCAGCGCAGGGGTATTCTTGCGCCTGATTTATAATAAAAAGGAATGATTCATATGGCACTCTTCGCCGCACGTTTTTGCCGTTCGCTGGTGCTCACCGCTGCCGTCATGACCGCGCCGGGCGTATGGGCCCATGCGCATCTTAAAGTACAGCAGCCTGCCGCGAACGCGACCATCGCGACCGCGCCCGAGGCGCTGACGTTAACCTTTTCCGAAGGCATTGAGCCTGCATTCAGCGGCGTAACGCTGACCGGCCCGGAGGGCAAAACCATCAATACCGGTGCAGTGAAACGCGCGCCGAACGATGATAAACAACTGGTGGCCCCCCTTGACGCGCCGCTGGCCAGTGGTGAGTACCAGGTTCAGTGGCACGTGGTGTCGGTGGACGGACATAAAACCAAAGGCAGCTATCGCTTTCGCGTGAAGTAACGCCGTGCTTGAGTGGAGTTATGTCGCGCTGCGTTTCGCGCATGTCACTGCGCTGATGCTTGGCGCAGGCGGGGCGCTTTTTTCAGCCTTGCTGGCGCCCGGTGCGCTGGCGCTGGCGTTAACACAGCGGCTGCAAAGCTTGTGGCGCGTGGCGGCAGTGGTCGCGGCGTTCAGCGCGGTGGCGATTTTCGCCGCACAAGCGGGATTGATGGGCGACGGTGCGGCAGATAGCCTGCGCCCTGACATCTGGCGGGCGATGTTATCGACGCGCTTTGGCGCCGTCTGGCTGTGGCAAATCCTGCTGGCACTCGCGACGCTGCCGTGGGTTTTGCTGGCACCGGCGCGCGCGCGAGGGCTGCTTGCGCTCCTGTGCGCGCAACTGATTTTACTCGCAGGCGTCGGGCATGGCGCGATGCATGAAGGGCTTATCGGCGCGTTACAGCGTCTGTGTTACGCGCTGCATGTAGTGTGCGCCGCCTGGTGGTTCGGCGGTCTTGTTCCGTTACTGATGGTGATGCGGCTGGCACAAGACGCCTCATGGTGCGGGCAGGCTATTACGACCATGATGCGTTTTTCACGTACCGGGCATTTTGCCGTAGCGGGCGTTATCGCGACGGGCCTCGTTAACAGCGGACTCATCCTCGGCGCAGCATGGCCCCTCGACAGCGGCTATGTACGGATGCTGACGTTTAAAATCGCCCTGGTGGCGGTGATGGTGGCGATGGCGCTGGTAAACCGCTATGTTCTGGTGCCGAAATTTTCACGTCAGGCTTCGGCGCAGCGCCGTTTTATCCTGATGACAAAACTGGAGGTGGCGCTCGGGGCGCTGGTGCTGTTAAGCGTCAGCCTGTTTGCCACCTGGGAACCTTTTTAACTGGTGAGAAGAAAATGAAGAAATCGCTGCTTGCGCTGCTGATGCTCTCCTGTTCCGGCATGGCCCTTGCTGCGCCGCAGATTATCACGGTCAGCCGCTATGAAATGGGTAAAGACAAATGGGCGTTTAACCGGGAAGAGGTCATGCTCGCCTGCCGCCCGGGCGACGCGCTGTTTGCGATAAACCCAAGCACGCTGATGCAATATCCGCTGAACGATATTGCAGAAAAACAGCTGGCGCAGGGTAAAGTGACCGCGCAGCCGATTACTGTCATCCAGATTGACGATCCGGCGCATCCCGGCCAGAAGATGAGTCTCGCGCCGTTTATCGAGCGCGCACAAAAGCTCTGCTAATTTCCATCCAGACATAAAAAAACCGCAACGTGTAGCAATATACGTTGCGGTTTTTCTTTTTTGGGACGTTCTGGCCGCTTTTTACCGCGAGTTTTGGCGCGGACTGGAAAAGCTGCTGTCGTCATCTATTCTTAAAAGGCAAGGCGACTGAGCCTGCATTAATGCCAACTTTTAGCGCACGGCTCTCTCCCAAGAGCCATTTCCCTGGACCGAATACAGGAATCGTATTCGGTCTTTTTTTGTCCTGGGGAAGGGCAGCGTCTAATCCATAACTTCCGCTTTTCCTTCCTCACTAAACCATAACACAGGCTGCGGTATAAACGTCCAGGCTTTTTTATCAGCGGTGTAAAAAGCCGCATTGCCCTAAAACGCCACGCGCAGCGCCAGGCCGCGTGGGGCACAGGCTTTGGATAAATGGCTGGGGCGTGATGATAAAAGCGTCTGGCGATTTCCCCACCAGATCTGGTGGATTTATGTAAACGAACCGGTAGCAGGCTAAGGGATGGGTTATAGTGAGGAAAGGAAAACAAGGAGTTAATCCCGATGAATCCTTTTATCTATGTATTTGGCCTTCTCCTGACGCTTGATGCGCTACGCGAGATGGCCGGCGCCGCTTCCGTTCTGGGGCTGTGGTAAACCGGCCAGGCGTGAGTTATTTATCGTGCTTGCGGCTGAACAGCCAGATCATAAAGATAGCCGCGACGACACAACCGATAAAACTGACGATAGCTTCGTGAGTAAATATGGTCACAGGCACCTCCCGACGTTGCTTACCTTAAGCATAGAACATTCTTAGCCAGATAAGCGTCCCGCCGCGAGGTAATGGGATAAATGCCATTTAATCCCGATTTAGTTACAACATACTATTGTGGGGGAAACAAAGCGCCGGGTTGCGCGCTGATGAACAGGCTGTCCGGCAAGGAACGGCCCGGCGGCAAGCTGACGCCGCTGTGACAACGCTATACTTGCCTGATAACCAGAGGAGCAGAGCGATGTATCAGCGAATCGACGGCGCGGCATGGCGGCATATCTATATCGTGGGCGATTTGCATGGTTGCCTCAGCCTGCTGGTGGACAATCTGCGGCGCGTGCGTTTCGACTCACGCGTGGACGCGCTGATTTCAGTCGGTGACCTTATCGACCGCGGCCCCGACAGCCTGGGCTGCCTGCGGCTTATCGGCAAGCGCTGGTTTTTCGCAGTGCGGGGTAATCACGAAGCGATGGCGCTTGAGGCCCTCGCGACTGGCGACAGCGCGTTGTGGGCTATAAACGGTGGACGCTGGTACTCCGCATTATCAGAGAAGGCAAAGCAGGAGGCGTGTACGCAACTTGCGAAAGCGCGTGACCTGCCGCTGGTGATTGAAGTGCAAAGCCGCGCTCGCCGGTTGATAGTAGCGCACGCGGACTACCCGGCGTCACGCTATCAGTGGCAACAGCCGCTTGATGAACATGCAGCGGTCTGGAGCCGGGCGAGAATAAACCGGCTACTGGCGGGGGAGGAGGGATCTATCGCGGGCGCGGAGGCGTTTTATTTCGGCCACACGCCGCTTGGGGAGCCGCTGACCAGCGGCAATCTGCATTACATCGATACCGGTGCGGTATTTGGTAATCCCCTCACGCTTGTGCAGGTGCAGTGATTAAAAATCGCTGTACTCCTGCGCCGGGCGCCAGAAGCCATCAATAAAATCTTCTACCGGATAACAGCCACCGTGCCGCATCCGCTGCTCATCCATTGATTTCAGGCACTGCTGTTCTGTGTTGTACACATCCACGACGATGTCATCGCAACCGCCATCCAGATAACAAACAAATAAAACCAGAGCGAACATGGCGTCCTCTGAGTGACAACGTTTGTTATAAGTGTAGGGGAAGCAGGCGGGAAGGGAAAACCGAAGGTTCTGAATAAATAACCCGCCTTCAGCGACGGGTTCTTTTTGAATCAGGCAAGACGCATGATCCAGGCATCAGCTTGCTGGTCGTAATGTTCGCGGTATAGCACAGAGTGTTCGCCGTTAAGCACGGCCGGGATACTGGTTTCGGCATCCCAGGCATCAAGCTGCATGCAGAGATCCGGATCAGATTTGCAGGGAATGCTCAGCATGCGCTCGCCAGGCGCGTCGCCTTGCAGTTCTGCATCATCTATCTCGAAAGTACCGATTTTTACGCTGGTTTTTGACATAACGCTCTCCCTCAGACAATACACAGGTGGTATGACCAGTAAGGCCCCACCTTATAGCGTAGTCAAAAGCGCAAGAAATGCCAAAAAGACGTGATGTTTTTTTGCGCGCCTTATGCAGACGCGCTGAACAGAACGCCGTCGCGTACCAGCTCGCGTGGGTAACTGTTCTTCAATCTGCTGCCCACTTTCTTCGCCAGTCCCAGCGGCTGGCGCTGGAAAGTGACAATCACGTCATCGGCGGCAGGCGACGTTTGCGGCCAGACATCACGGCCGCGATACCACTCCTGCGCCTCTTCAGCCGTCAGCTCGAAGGCGAGCGGGTTGTCGCTGCCAGCAAGAGCGACGACAGCCTCATGCTGCCAGCGGTACCCTTTATTATGGATCTCAGCCAGCCGAATGCCAGTTCGCGAAAACCGCACCTTGCCGATAAACGGCGTAAACGCCTGAGGGAAGAGCCAAATCTCTTTGTCGCGCTGCCACAGCGCCAGCGTGTCGTCCCACATCAGACCGACCTTTTTTGCCGCAGTGATAACCGCCTGCGCCTCGCGCGTTTTCATTGGCGAAAAAGGAAACGCGCCCACTTTATAGGTCGGTGCAGGCAACGCTGGTACGGTGGCGGTCTTGCGCAGCCGGGCGACAAAAAAGCCTTCGCAGTCGTAAATCTGTGGGAAGACATGCAGAAAGCCCTCTTCGGTCAGCGCCGCCTCGGCGCCAGGGAACAGCGCGTGGAGCGGGAGGATTTCAACGGCGTCCGGGTAGCACTCCAGCAGCCAGCGCACCGTTTGCTGGTTTTCTTCACGGTTGAGGGTACAGGTGGAATAGACCAGCGTTCCGCCCGGCGCGAGGGCGTGAAACGCGCTGTCGATAAGCTCGCGCTGAGTAGCGGCAATCTCCTGGTTGCTTTGCGGCGACCAGTTACGCAGCGCGTCCGGATCTTTTCGTACCACGCCTTCGCCGGAGCAGGGCGCATCCAGCAGAATGGCATCAAACTGTTCGGGCAGCGCCGTGCCAAAGACGCGACCATCAAAATGCGTCAGGCCGACGTTGTGGATACCGCAGCGGCTGATATTGGCGTGCAGCACTTTTACCCGGCTGGCGGAATATTCATTGGCGAGAATAAAACCCTCGTTTTGCATCATGGCGGCTATCTGCGTGGTTTTCGAACCTGGCGCGGCGGCCACGTCCATCACGCGTGCGGGCGCGTTGCCATCGGCGAAGAGCGCAGCCACCGGTAGCATTGAGCTTGCTTCCTGAATGTAAAACTGACCGCTTAAATGCTCGGCGGTGCTGCCGAGCGGCAGTGCTTCGTCGTCGTCACGCTCGATCCAGAAACCTTCCGGGCACCAGGGCACGGGCGTTAATTGCCAGCCATACGGGGCGACCTGCTTAAGAAATGCGTCGACGCTGATTTTAAGCGTGTTCACACGGATACTGCGGCGCAGCGGGCGCTGGCAGGCGGCGATGAAATCGTCCATCGCAAGGCCCGCAGGCATCGCTTCACGCATAACATCAAGAAAAGCTTCAGGAAGGCAGACAGAACCGAATTGCGCCACAGCTTACCTCGGTGGACAGAAAAAGAGGGCGCGAAGTGTAGCACAAACGCCCCGGCGTGACACCGGGGCGCTGTGGTTAACGGGGCAGGGCAGTGCCCCACTGACGCCACTCTTTCGGCTCGCTATCCTGCAGGAGAAAGTGCTTACCGGCCTGCGCTTTTGGCGCGAGCGGCGTTTCTGGCGGGGTGGCGAACGCGATGCCGCCACGGATGAATTGATTGAACGTGCCGGTTTTCACCACGCCGCCTACCAGCCCGAAGTTGAGGCTATAACCGGAGGCAAGCCAGAACACGGAGTTTTCACGGACCAGATGCTGGTAACGCTTGCTGATGCGCATCGCAACCATCACGCGATCAGACATGCTGCCAAGCGACATCCCGGTGACCGTCCCTACCTCAATGCCGCGGAACAGCACCGGCGTACCAATATTCAGCGAACCAGCTTCCGGGGCCTCCACCACGATGCTCAGACCGTCTAAATAGCGGGAATCAGTAATCGTCGCTTCCTGCAACTCAAAGCTGCGACGCCCCGGCCCACGGCCCGGCTCAACGTTGATATAAGGCTGGAGAATCGTGTCGAGGTTTTCAACGCCCGCCGCCGAGATTTGCGGCGTCACTACCGAGAAGCGGGAACCGGCGCGCGCAAACGTATTAACATATTCCGGGTAGAGCACGGCGGTGGCCTGCACCTCGTTGCGCTCGGTGATGAGCTTCAGTGATTCAATCTGGCCAATATTGATGCCGAGATAGCGAATCGGCATGCCAGCCGCGATTTTACCGGCGTCGAACGCATGTAGGGTTATCTGGCTGCCCACCGCGCGCGCGGCAGTTTCTGAGGAATAGAGCGTGCGTTTGTCTTTTTCACCGAGGCCCGCGCCTGCGCCGTTAAGGTTATCGAAGCTGATAGCGCCTTTCAGCGCGCGTGAGAGCGGCGAGGCCTGTACCGTCAGCCCGCTGCCGTTAAGCTGGACTTTCGCGCCGCCTTCGGCCCAGAACACGCTATTTGGTGTCAGCAGTTTGCGATATTCCGGCTTGATATGAACCTCAATATCAAACGCATTCGGCCGCGGACGCACCGTGATGACTTCACCCACTTCGAATTTGCGATAGAGCACCACAGAGCCGGCCTGCACATCCGGCAGACTTTCGGCGGTGAGCGTAAGCGTCGTGGTTGGCATATCGCTCAGGCTGTTTTCCACCGCTTTTTCGAGATTGGCGTAAAGGGGATAGTCGCTTTTCATCTCGCCTTTATCGCCTGGCAGAACGCGGATGCCGCCGCTGAGCCATTCACTGGCGCTGGCGCCGAGAAATTCGACGCCGTCGAGGCCCACTTTGACATCCACGCGGCTGTTTACCACGAATTTGCTGTCGCCCTTAAGCAGCTCGCGATAGTGCGGATCAATGGCAACGGAGAAGCTGACGCCTTTCGCCGAAAGCGAGCGCTCCAGCACCTGGCCTATCTGAATGCCGTGCAGAATCACTGGCTGCCCGGCGTCGATGCCGTAGCTTTCCGGTGCGTTCAGCGTGAGCGTAAGTACGCCCGGTTTTTGCAGCGGCGTTTTATCATCCGGCAGTACCACGAAATGGTTGCGCGGCTGGCCTTCGCCTGGCACCAGCTCCAGCGTGCTGCCGGTAAGCAACGTGCTGATTTCCGGGTTATTGAGCGACAGTTTCGGACTGTGCATTTCAATGCGGGTGCCGTCACGCAGCAGATTGACGACGCTTGGGTCCACTGTCAGTTCGCCCGTGACCGCACCGCCCGGGTTGAGGTTAAGTTTGGTTAAGGTGCCCACTTCCAGGCCCTGATACATCAGCGGCGTGGCGTTCTCTTTTAACCCCTTACCCCCAGGCAAATCGAGTTTCACCAGCACGCCGCGCTGGCTGTGCGCCAGATCTTCATACAGCCCGAAGGTGTCATTTTGGTCGGCGTGGGCAGAATCCGCAGGCGAATCAAAGGCGATAGCGCCGTTAACCAGCGCCGCCAGGCTCTCCAGCTCCACTTTGGCGCCACTCAACCCAATATTGGTTTTAACGCCGGAGACGTTCCAGAAACGGCTGCCTTTTTTCACCAGGTTCGTGAAGCGCCGTTCAATGATAACGTCGATGGTCACACCCTGTTTGTCCGTGTTAATCGAGTAATCGTAGACGCGACCGACCGGGATTTTGCGGTAATACACCAGCGAGCCGCTGTTGAGCGAGCCGAGATCCGGCGCGTGCAGATGGATCATCAGCTCGCCGGTGTTAAGACGGTATTTGGGTTGCGTATCGAGCGCGCGGAAATGGTCGCGGGGTTCGCCTTCGCCCGGCATCATGCCGATATAGTTGCCGCCAACCAGAGCATCAAGGCCTGAAACTCCTGCAAGCGACGCTTTCGGCGTCACCAGCCAGAACTGTGTTTGATCGCGCAGCGCGTCTTTCATATCGTTCTTGATGCTGACGGTCACTTCGATTTTATTGAGGTCTTCGCTTAGGCGAATATCCTGTACGGTGCCGACTTCCACACCCTGATAGCGCACCGGCGTACGCCCGGCGACAATGCCATCGGCGGACATAAAGTCGATAGTGACAGTGGTGCCTCGCTCCTCATAAGTAGTCCAGATAAGCCAGCCCGCAATCAGCAGAGCGATAACGGGCAGTAACCAGAATGGAGAGATGCGACGTTTTGTTTTAATTCGCGCTTCAGTCTGTGAAGCGGGCGTTTCCTGACTCATGTGCGTCCCAAAGTAAGCGGCTGTCCAGCCATTCAACAGCAAGAATAGTCAAAATCACCGCTGCGCCGAAATAAAACGCAGCCGGTCCCATGACAAACGACAATAGCTGGTCACGATTGACCAGCGACATCGTAAGAGAAATCACAAACAGATCGAGCATCGACCAGCGGCCAATCCAGGCAACCAGCCGCAGCATCAGGACGCGTGTTCGCAACCCTTGCTGGCATTTGAAATGGATGCTCACGAGCAGCGTCAGCAGCACCAGTACCTTGATAAACGGCACCAGAATACTCGCGATAAACACGACGCCCGCGACCAGAATGTTGCTTTGCCCAAGCGAGATGATGCCGGACAAGATAGTGTCCTCCTGCCGCGCGCCGTTGATATAGATAATGGAAATGGGCAGAAGGTTAGCGGGCAGCAGAAACACCATGGAAGCTATTAGCGCCGCCCAGCACTTTTGGATACTCTGGCGACGACGACGGCGTAACGGAATATGGCAGCGCGAGCAGCGGCCACGTTTATCCGGCACGCCAGTGTAATGGCAGCCCAGGCAGACGCGAAGATCCTCGTGGTAGCGCGTCGCGGGGCGCTGCGGATAAAAACGCTCCCAGAGCTGTTCCACATTTAGATGAATAAGCGTCATTACGCTCAGTACCACCAGGGCCACGAAGGCCAGTAGCCCGATGCCGGGTTCAAGCCAGGCATACTCGCGTACTTTGATAGACGCCACACCGATGCCGACCAGATAAATATCGAGCATCACCCACTCGCGAAGCCGCTCCAGCATCAGCAAGACCGGGCGCAGGTTCATCCCGAGAATATTGCCAAACCAGAGGTAGGCGATAGCGGCGACCAGCGTAGCGGGCGCCCCGACCGCGCAAAATAGCACCATCGCGGCGGTAATCGTGTCGCCCTGGCGGGTCATCTGCCAGATGCCCTGAAAGAGATTCGCGTCGATACGCGTGCCAAGCAGATAGAGACGAAGCAGCGGCTCGCTGTAGGCGAAGGGCATCAACAGCAGCATCGTTATCGCCATCGCTGCCAGCCGCGTCAGCGACCAGTCGCGGCCATCACGGATTTTCGCGTCGCAGCGTGGGCAGTGCGCGGTCTGGTTAGACTTGACCACAGGCAGCATAAAAAGGATATCGCATTGCGGACAACGCTGATAATGTGCCTGCGGTAACGACTCGCCGATGGCGTGAATGTTCAGTTTTTTGCCAGAAGAAAGCTGTTGAGTTTTGAGTGCCATGTGCGAAGCATGTTCTTATATGATTCTGTTATCGTAACTCATGAAATGATTAATCTTGAGCATGAGCGCATTTAATGCTTATTTTAGTAGGCTGGCAAAGTAAGTAAGACAACAAAGCGATCGGATTAATGAACAAAACACAATTTTACGCGGAACTCAATCGCGATTTTAACTCCCTCATGGCAGGGGAAACCAGTTTTCTCGCAACGCTCGCCAATACCAGCGCGCTGTTGTTTGAGCGTCTTGAAGGCGTCAACTGGGCGGGCTTTTACCTCCTTGAAGACCAGACGCTGGTGCTTGGTCCGTTCCAGGGCAAAATCGCCTGCGTGCGTATCCCTTATGGTCGCGGCGTATGCGGTACGGCGGTCTCGACGGGCATTGTACAGCGCGTGGATGATGTGCACGCGTTCGATGGGCATATCGCCTGCGATGCTTCCAGTAATGCCGAAATCGTGTTGCCGCTTCGCGCGGGCGGGCAGATTATTGGCGTTCTGGATATCGACAGCACCGTCTTCAACCGCTTCGATGCCGACGACGAGCAGGGGCTGCGTACCCTGGTCGAGCAGCTTGAAGCTGTTATTGCAGGCACGGATTTTAAAAAATTCTTTGCACCAGCCGCATGATAAGCAACGGATAACGTGGCATTTACCGATGGCGTCATTATAATGACGCCTGTTCATGCCTGCGGCTTGTTGGCAACATCCGTTGTAATCAGGAAATTTCATGGAAAATCAACCTAAGTTGAATAGCAGTAAAGAAGTTATCGCCTTTCTGGCCGAACGTTTTCCGCAGTGTTTCAGTGCTGAAGGCGAAGCGCGTCCTCTGAAGATCGGCATTTTTCAGGATCTGGTAGAGCGTGTTGAGGGCGAAATGAACCTCAGCAAAACGCAACTTCGTTCCGCATTACGTCTTTATACGTCGAGCTGGCGCTACCTTTATGGCATCAAGCCTGGTGCCACCCGTGTCGACCTCGACGGCAACCCGTGCGGTGTTCTGGAAGAGCAGCACGTAGAACACGCCCGTAAGCAACTTGAAGAAGCGAAAGCCCGTGTTCAGGCGCAACGCGCCGAGCAGCAGGCGAAAAAACGCGAAGCAGCAGGTGCTGAAGGCGACGATAACGGCGCCGAGCGTCGTGAACGCAAGCCGCGTCCGGCTCCGCGTCGTAAGGAAAACGCGGAGCGTAAACCTCGTGCCGCTGCAAAACCTGCCGCCGCGAAAGCGCCGCGCCCTGCGCGCGAAGAACGTCATACGCCGGTGTCTGATATTACGGCGCTCAGCGTCGGTCAGGCCATTAAGGTCAAAGCAGGCAACAACGCGATGGACGCCACCGTGCAGGAAATTACCAAAGATGGCGTCCGTGTACAGCTGACTTCTGGTATGTCGATGATTGTACGCGCAGAACATTTATTGTTCTGAAACGGAGGTCAACCAGGGCATGAACACTTTTTTTAAGCTAACCGCCGTCGCCGGCCTGCTGCTGATGGCGGGCCAGGCGTTGGCCGTGGATGACATTACCCGTCCTGACCAGATCCCGGTCCTCAAAGAGGAACCACAACATCCTACAGTTAGCGAGCGTGTGACCTCCCGGTTCACCCGCTCTCATTACCGCCAGTTCGATTTAAACGAAGCCTTCTCCGCCAAAATTTTCGATCGCTACCTCAATCTGCTCGACTACAGCCACAATGTGCTGCTGGCGGGCGATGTTGAGCAGTTTGCGAAGAAAAAAGGGCAGATCGGCGATGAACTGCGCAGCGGTAAACTGGATGTGTTTTACAGTCTTTATAATCTGGCACAACAGCGCCGTTTTGAGCGTTATCAGTACGCGCTGAAAGTGCTGGAAAGACCGATGGATTTTACCGGTAACGATACATTTGATATCGATCGCAGCAAGGCGCCCTGGCCTGCCAGCGAAGCGGAGCTCAACAAACTTTGGGACGGCAAAGTCAAATTTGACGAGCTGAGCCTGAAACTGACCGGTAAAACCGATGCGGAAATCCGCGAAACGCTGACTAAGCGTTATAAATTCGCTATTCGTCGTCTGGCGCAGACCAACAGCGAAGATGTGTTCTCGCTCGCGATGACTGCCTTTGCGCATGAGATTGACCCGCATACCAATTACCTCTCACCACGCAGCACTGAGCAATTCAATACCGAAATGAGCCTCTCGCTTGAAGGTATCGGCGCAGTACTGCAAATGGACGATGATTACACGGTAATCAACTCCATGGTGGCTGGTGGCCCTGCGGCGAAAAGCAAAGCCATTAGCGTCGGCGATCGTATTGTCGGCGTAGGGCAGGTTGGGCAGCAGATGCAGGATGTGATTGGCTGGCGGCTTGATGACGTTGTGGCGCTGATCAAAGGCCCGAAAGGCAGCAAAGTGCGCCTTGAGATCCTGCCTGCTGGTAAAGGCACAAAAACCCGCATTATCACGCTGACACGCGAGCGTATTCGCCTTGAAGACCGCGCGGTGAAGATGTCGGTGAAAAACGTCGGTAAAGAAAAAATTGGCGTGCTGGATATTCCTGGCTTCTATGTCGGCCTGACCGATGACGTCAAAGTACAGCTTCAGAAACTTGAAAAGCAGAACGTTAGCGGCGTGATTATCGACCTTCGCTCCAACGGCGGCGGGGCACTGACCGAAGCGGTTTCGCTCTCCGGTCTGTTTATTCCGTCTGGCCCGGTCGTTCAGGTTCGTGATAACAACGGCAAGGTGCGTGAAGATCGCGATACTGATGGCGTGGTGTATTACAAAGGCCCGCTGGTCGTGATGGTTGACCGTTTCAGCGCCTCGGCGTCTGAGATTTTCGCCGCCGCGATGCAGGATTATGGTCGCGCGCTGATTGTGGGCGAACCAACCTTCGGGAAAGGCACCGTTCAGCAATACCGTTCGTTGAACCGCATCTACGATCAAATGCTGCGTCCGGAATGGCCAGCACTTGGCTCGGTGCAATACACTATCCAGAAGTTCTACCGAGTTAACGGTGGTAGCACCCAAAGGAAAGGGGTGACGCCGGACATCATTATGCCGACTGGCAATGAAGAGACCGAAACTGGCGAGAAATTCGAAGATAATGCATTGCCGTGGGATAGCATTAACGCCGCGACATACGAAAAATCGGGCGATCTGAAACCGATGGGGCCGGAATTGCTGAAAGAGCATAACGATCGCATTGCGAAAGATCCGGAGTTCCAGTACATCATCAAAGACATTGCTCGTTTTAACGCGATGAAAGATAAGCGCAATATCGTGTCGCTCAATCTGGCTCAGCGTGAAAAAGAGAACCACGAAGATGATGCAACCCGTCTGGCGCGCATTAATGACCGTCTGAAACGGGCCGGGAAACCGCCACTGGCGAAGCTTGAGGATCTGCCAAAAGATTATCAGGAACCCGATCCGTATCTTGATGAAACGGTACATATCGCGCTCGACCTTGCGCATATGACCAGTGATAAAACGGCGCAACCCGCCGCTTCTTCGAAGTAATCCTCCTGACCGGCGCACTCAAATGCGCCGGTTTTTTTAGGGCCCTGTTAAACCCCCGTCAGCGAAATGCTACAAAATGTAAAGTTTCGTATTTTTAGAGACTTGCCAGCCTTTGACGCTTGAAAACGGCGCGCGCGCCCCTACGATGTGTGTAATCGCATAAGGCGTATTGTTAAACCGAGGTAAAAAGAAAATTATGATGCGAATTGCGCTTTTCCTGTTGACTAACCTGGCCGTCATGATGGTGTTCGGTCTGGTGCTCAGCCTGACAGGGATCCAGTCAAGCAGCGTGACAGGCCTTCTGATCATGGCGCTGCTGTTTGGTTTCGGCGGCTCGATCGTTTCGCTGCTGATGTCCAAATGGATGGCGCTGAAATCGGTAGGCTGTGAAGTTATCGAAGCCCCGCGTAACGAAACGGAACGCTGGCTGATGGATACCGTGGCACAGCAGTCGCGCCAGGCGGGCATCGCGATGCCGCAGGTCGCGATATATCACGCACCTGACATTAACGCGTTTGCGACCGGCGCACGCCGCGACGCTTCGTTGGTGGCAGTAAGTACTGGATTGCTGCAAAACATGAGCCGTGATGAAGCGGAAGCGGTTATCGCTCACGAAATTAGCCATATCGCTAATGGTGACATGGTGACGATGACCCTGATTCAGGGGGTGGTGAACACCTTTGTTATTTTCATTTCGCGCATTATCGCGCAGGTGGCGGCTGGTTTCCTTGGCGGCAACCGTGATGAAGGCGAAGAGAGCAACGGCAATCCGCTTATCTATTTCGCGGTGGCAACGGTGCTGGAGCTGGTGTTTGGTATTCTCGCGAGCATTATCACGATGTGGTTCTCCCGCTACCGTGAATTCCACGCCGACGCTGGCTCTGCAAAACTGGTGGGCCGCGAGAAAATGATTGCGGCACTGCAGCGTCTTAAAACCAGCTATGAGCCGCAGGAAGCGAGCAGCATGATGGCGTTCTGCATTAACGGTAAATCAAAATCATTAAGCGAACTCTTCATGACGCACCCGCCGCTGGATAAGCGTATTGAAGCGCTGCGCAGCGGCGAATATCTGAAATAATTGCGCATAACCCTAATAAAAAGCGTGCCTGTAGGCGCGCTTTTTTTATGCCTCACGCCTCGCCGCTGCGGCGCCTTTTTAACCAGCAGACGCTGAGAACACCGCGGCAGGCGCGGTTGAGATATATCCTTCGTGAATAATCGGGCTTAATGTCGCAGATTTACGACCATCCGCAATAGATACATTGCGGTGCCGCCTCCCCGAATTTATAATAAAAACCAGTTCTGATTTTTATAAAACAAATGCGATCGAGGTGATCAATGGCAATCGCAGAATTAGATAAACAGCCTGACTCCGTTTCTTCGGTGCTCAAGGTCTTTGGTATTTTGCAGGCGTTGGGTGAAGAGCGGGAAATTGGTATCACCGAATTGTCGCAGCGCGTCATGATGTCAAAAAGCACCGTTTACCGCTTTTTGCAGACCATGAAGTCACTGGGTTATGTCGCTCAGGAAGGAGAGTCTGAAAAATACTCTCTGACGCTCAAGCTGTTTGAGCTTGGGGCTCGCGCGTTACAAAATGTTGACCTTATCCGCAGCGCGGATATTCAGATGCGCGAGCTGTCGCGTCTGACCAAAGAAACCATTCACCTGGGCGCGCTCGATGAAGACAGCATTGTCTACATCCATAAAATCGACTCCATGTATAACCTGCGCATGTACTCACGTATCGGGCGCCGTAACCCGCTATACAGTACCGCCATCGGTAAAGTGCTGCTGGCCTGGCGCGACCATGACGAAGTGCGTCAGATTCTGGAAGGCGTGGAGTATAAGCGCAGTACCGATCGCACCATTATGTCGACTGATGAACTGTTGCCGGTTCTCGATCTGGTGCGTGAACATGGCTATGGCGAAGATAACGAAGAGCAGGAAGAAGGGCTGCGCTGCATCGCGGTGCCGGTTTTCGACCGTTTCGGTGTGGTGATTGCGGGCTTAAGTATCTCTTTCCCGACGCTGCGTTTCTCTGAAGAGCGTCTGCACGAGTATGTGGAAATCCTGCATACAGCGGCGCGTAAAATCTCTGAACAGATGGGTTACAACAATTATCCGTTCTGAGGACGCGCAAAATAAAAAGCCGCAGCGGGTCTGCGGCTTTTTATTGCGTCACGTTTTAGCCGTTATCGACGACCGTCTCGCTTTTACGCAATACGGGGCATGCGGTGATGCCCACAAGCCCGCTATCGGAATGGATAAACTGCGCGTTTACCACTTGTCTTGCTGTCAGGTAGCGGCACTGCAACCCTAAGCCGGCCGCGTTCTCATGACTGCCAATCAACACTCCATAGCCGCTGAAAAGCAGCGCAACCCAGGCCACGACTAACAGCGCGGCGACACGAATCAAATAACGCATTACGGCTCCGTTTGTTAACGTTGAGGCGAACAGCGTGCCGCGCCTGCCGCTGCGTCGCAAGGGGAGGATTCCGTATTACGTGACTTAACGTTACAGTGATATTTGGTTTAAGGTTTCCGTGTTAAGTTGGCTCCGTTAATGCCGTAACGGAGAATGTAGTGAAAAAATTGAGATGGGCTATTTTGCTGGCCGTGCTGGTGGCCTGTTTACTGTTATGGGCGCAGATGATCAACGTAATGTGTGATCAGGACGTTCAATTTTTCAGCGGCATTTGTACCATCAATAAGTTCATTCCCTGGTAACGCTATCAGGCAAACGATGTTCTTACGCCGCTGCGGTGGTAAGATAACGCGTTTCCTTGAGGTGGTAGCATGAACGATATTGCAAATTCTGGTACATTAAATATCGCCACTCTGGCGATTTCTCTGGTTGGCGTCGTTGTGGCGCTGGTGGCCTGGTTCTTTATCAACCGCGCAAGCGTTCGCGCCAATCAGCAGGTGGAACTGCTGGAGGCGCTGCTTGAACAGGAAAAACGGCAAACGGTGCTGCTGCGTCGCTTATGTGACGCGAATGAGCCGGAGGCGCAGGCGCCTGCCGCCACGCCCGCCGCTACTCAGGATGACGATGGCGGTTTTGTTCACCTGGTGGCTGAACGTTAACGACCAACGGCTGCGAGGTGATGGGCATGGTCTGGAAAAATCCCTGGTACGATCCCACGAAAGCTCATCACCGACCTGACGGCTTTTGTAATACACACGAGGTCGGGCACCAGCCCGGCGATTTGCGCCGCTGGCAGGACGAACGTAAAGCCCAGGGACTGCCGCGCCCGCCTGACGGCGGATATGCGGCGTTCATCCAGCAGTGGTGGCAACCGGCAGTGATTGAAGGCGATGAAGATGGCGTCTGGTGGTTTGGTCACGCCACGCTGCTGATTCGCCTCAACGGGCGCTATTTACTCACCGATCCGCTATTCTCAAACCGCGCCTCGCCCGTCAGTTTCTATGGCCCAGCGCGTAAAACCCCGCTGCCGCTGGCGCTTTCCGACCTGCCCCCGATTGACGCAGTTCTGATTTCTCACAATCACTACGATCATCTGGATAACCACACGATCCGTCGTCTACGAAGGCGCTTCCCGGAGGCGGTTTTTTTTGTGCCGCTGGACCTGAAACGCTGGTTTATTAAGCGCGGTATCAACCAGGTTACCGAGCTAGACTGGTGGGAAAGCCGCGAATGGCAGGGGTTTCAGATAACCGCTGTTCCTGCGCAGCACTGGAGCATGCGCACGTTGTGGGACAGAAACCGTTCGTTGTGGTGCGGTTGGGTCATTGAAAGCGCCACTCAACGTTTCTGGTTTAGCGGTGACAGTGGTTATACCCCGGAACTGCTCGACATCCCTCAACGTCTGGGGCCGCTTACCGCAGCGGCGATTCCGGTAGGTGCCTACGCCCCGCGCTGGTTTATGGCACCGCATCATATGGATCCACAGCACGCGGTCCAGCTCTGGCAACATGCAGGCAGGCCGCTTGCTATTCCGATTCACTGGGGCGTGTTTGAACTGGCGGATGAATCACTGGACGAACCGCCCGCAGAGTTATTACGCGCGCTCAATGAATATGGCGAAAAAGCAGAAACGTTCGTGCCGCGTCGTATTGGGCAATATTTACCGCTGAGCATAAATAAGCCCTGACATTAGAAAATATATCCGGGTGGTCATTTTTACTTCTGGCTGGACGATTTATTAATCACATTGCCTTATTTTTATGCCTCTTTTTGAGGCGTGCTTCATTAAAATGTCATTATTCTGGTGCAACCAAAAATTACGTTGTACAACGTTTTTTGATTTGTACATCATTAACTGCCTTCAGGCTGTAATAAAGCTGCGTTAAAATGGACTTTAATGACATTAATGAATAAGCTTTTGCAGAAATAATAATGCGGCAGAAAATGATCACCAACAATATCCCGTGTCGCCTGGACGAACTGAAGTTATTGAGCTATGGTAAAAAAGTGCATTCTGACGTGATGTCGGAACAGGGCAGTGAAACACCCTTAGCAGGGTGTCGCATGCCCTTTCTGTGCTTTATTGTCAGGGACATAGCGGTCTGTTGAGGAATCTGTGCGGCAGATCGTGCAGCGTATAAAAATGGCTTGCCATTGTTTACGTTGTATGTGATAACAAGTTTTGGGTTAAACGAGGTACAGTTCTGTTTATGTGTGGCATTTTCAGTAAAGAAGTCCTGAGTAAACACGTTGTCGTTGAATACCGCTTCTCTGCCGAACCTTATTTCAGTGCCTCAAGCAGTAATGTCTCAGTTTTATCTAAGTCAGCGCCTGTGGGCGAACAAAACAATTGAAGGAATTTGCGAAATGGCAAAGATTAAAGGTCAAGTTAAGTGGTTCAACGAGTCTAAAGGTTTTGGTTTCATTACTCCGGCTGACGGTAGCAAAGATGTGTTTGTACACTTCTCTGCAATCCAGGGTAATGGCTTCAAAACTCTGGCTGAAGGCCAGAACGTTGAGTTCGAGATTCAGGACGGTCAGAAAGGTCCGGCAGCTGTTAACGTAGTTGCTATCTAATCGCACTTAAACTGACCCGGTGCCTTGTTTCACCGGCCAGCTATTTTAAAGCCCCGCCCTATGGCGGGGCTTTTTCATTCTTAACGCGCGTCAGCGTTTCCCCGCTCACCGAATCACGCTACACTTCGCGCTTTGCGTTGTTTCGGAGTTGTCATGTCCTTTATCTGTCCCCTTTGCCATTTGCCCTTGCAGGCGCAAGCGAAAAGTTTCCGCTGCGCCAGTAACCATCAGTTTGATATTGCAAAGGAAGGGTATGTCAATCTTCTGCCGGTTCAGCATAAGCGCTCGCGCGATCCAGGTGACAGCAGCGAAATGATGCAGGCCCGCCGTGCGTTTCTGGATGCCGGCCACTACGCGCAGCTGCGTACTAATACCGCACAGTTGCTTGCCGAAAACGTGCCAGAAACTGGCGCGACGCTTCTGGACATCGGCTGCGGTGAAGGGTACTACACCAGCGCGTTTGCGGCGCTTACCGCGTCCCGGAACGGCCAGAGCTGGGGGCTTGATGTATCGCGAAGCGCCATCCGCTTTGCCGCAAAGCGGTACGCGGATATTTCGTTTTGTGTCGCCTCAAGCCACCGCCTGCCATTCCCGGATGCCTTTTTCGACGCGGTTGTTCGTATTTATGCGCCCTGCAAAGCCGAAGAGCTGGCACGAGTGGTAAAACCGGGCGGCGTACTCGTGACCGTCACGCCAGGCCCAAGACATCTGATCGAGATGAAGGGGCTTATCTATGATGAGGTGCGTCTGCATGCGCCGAATCAGGAACAGCTACCGGGTTTTTCGCTCGCAGAGGAGCAGGCTTTAGGCTATGAAATGCGCCTTAATGGCGAAGAAGCAACGACGCTACTACAAATGACGCCGTTTGCCTGGCGCGCCCGCCCTGAGGTGTGGCAAATGCTACGCGAGCAGACAGCATTTAAATGCGAAACGGATTTTTGCCTGCGCCTGTGGCGGCGGGACGTTTAACCCGCGAAGTGGCTCCACAGGATCTGGCAGCCGATGCCAATCAGTACCACACCGCCCAGTATCTCGGCCCGTTTACCCAGTAATGGGCCGATAAAACGGCCGACCATCATGCCGAGCGTCGCCATAATCAGTGTGGCGCAGCCGATAGCCAGTGCGGTTTTGATGATATCGACCTGAAGGAAAGCAAGACCTACGCCAACTGCCATCGCGTCAAGGCTCGTGGCAAAGGCCGTGGTGACTAAAAGCCAGAAACTGTGGCGGCGCAGCTTTTCTGGTGATTCATCGCAGCCGCGCACGCCCTCGATTATCATTCGCCCACCGAGAAATACCAGCAGCACAAAAGCAATCCAGTGGTTCCACGTCAGCACAAACTGTGTAGCCAGAAGCCCGAGGAGCCAGCCTACCAGCGGGGTAATCGCTTCGATAACGCCAAAGATAAGGCCCGTACGCAGAGCTTCGGAGAATTTGGGTTTGTGCAGAGTGGCGCCTTTGCCGATGGAAGCTGCAAAAGCGTCCATTGACATACCGAAGGCAAGAAGCAGTGTGGCGGAAAGATTCATACACAGGTCCTGACCGGGATTTCCATATACACGCCGACCGCCCCCAGTAAACAGCGGCAGCGTGCAATGGTCTCGCCTGACTGAAAAGGCTTCAGTCCGTACGCGCCACGTTTTGCAACGAGTATGTTGACGCGTACATCTCCGTAAAGGAAATTGGCTACTCCCCAATGACGGGCGCAACCTTATCATATTTCGGCCGGTAAAGACAATAATCGGATAATAACCCTTTGGTTACAAATGAGAATCGTTTTCGCTTAATGAGGGAGTGTCTTATCTTTGTTAACTATTAAAGACGACAATGCTCGCGAAATATAGCACAGGCTATACGCATGGTTATTTTATATACGCTAAAATAGCCAGTGCTATAATTTTAACTTACTGATTATTAATCATAAAATGAGAGATTTTTTCAAGGTCGTCGATATTTTTAACACGAATCAGTAGCCGGCGATGAGTTAATTGCATCACTAACACGCCGTCCTCGGATAAATTCATAGCCTTGATGTGGCTATATTTCACCCAACTGCCGCCAAAGAAAAACCCTTCACCCTTAAAACGTATTTGTGGCTCTCTAATCCAGAAAAGATAAATGACTAGCAATCCAAGTGTGCACAATAACCATGTCGTGAGCGGGGCGCCATGCGTAGTGATGTTTTGCCAGATGAGAATGGCGGTAAGGCCTGTGAAAATCAGGCTATCGGCGCGCCCTCGCCGAAGCAGCGGCACGCGCAGCCGCGTTTTACCATGTCGGCGCTCAAGCCCCCATTGATCGTAAATTGCCCAGCCCAGCAGCGCGATAATAAAAGCGACCAGAACTCCGTCAGTCAGCGTCATGCCGTCTCCCTTAAATAAAAACGCCGGGAGCTATCGGCCCCCGGCGCACAGCGTTAATGATTACTGACCCAGCAGGCCGATGGCGTAACCGGCGATACCAATCACGAAGAACCCAACAATTATCCAGAGGGGGTTCACTTTTTTGCGCAGCAGCCACATACAGGCGAAAGTGAGCAGCAGCGGTACCAGGCCTGGCATCAATTGGTCAAGAATGGTCTGGACGGTCGTGACTTTTTCCGCGCCATTCTGGTCAGTAATGCGTGATACCACCAGCGGAATATTCACGTGCGTCCACTTATTCACCAGCGCGCCCATAACAAACAGGCCGAGAATTGACGCCCCCTCGGTCAGTTTTTGCAGGAAGCCGCCGCCCATATCTTTCACAATATCGACGCCTTTACGGTAACCATATGCCACCCCGTAATAACGAGTTGCGAGGCGTACCAGGTTAAAGAGCACGAAGAACAGCAGCGGGCCGAGCAGGCTGCCGCTCATGGCGATCCCTGCCCCGAGTGCTGCAAATACCGGGCGTACCGTTCCCCAGAAGATCGGGTCGCCGACGCCTGCAAGCGGCCCCATCAACCCGACTTTGAGCCCGTTAATTGCGCCGTCGTCGATTTCCGCGCCGTTGGCACGCTGTTCTTCCATCGCAAGCGTTACGCCGAGCACCGGTGCCGCAACGTAGGGGTGGGTGTTAAAGAACTCCAGATGACGTTTGATGGCCTGACGACGCGCCTCGTTATTTTCCGGATAAAGGCGGCGAATCGCCGGGATCATTGAGAAGCAGAAGCCAAGCGCCTGCATACGTTCAAAGTTCCACGATCCCTGGAAGAGGTTAGAGCGGATAAACACGGCGCGCACGTCGCCCGGGGTTAGTTTTTTCTCACCAGTTGTTTTAGTCATATCAACCATGTCGCTCACCTGTTAATCCAGTTCGTTATCAAGATCGTTCGCGCCAGCGGTCTGCGCGGGTGCCCCTGCGGAGCGGTTATATTTCGGGCTCAGCTGGATATAGAGCACCGCCATAACAGCGCCGATGACGCCCAGCGCCACGAGGTTGAAATCAGTAAACGCGGCAGTGACGAAGCCGAGGTAGAAGAACGGCATCAGGTAACCCGCGCGCATCATATTGATGACCATCGCGTAACCGACGACCACGATCATGCCGCCTGCGATGTTAAGGCCGCCAGTGACGACTTCTGGAATCGCATTCAGCATGCTCTGTACTTCACTGGTACCAACAGAAATCGCCACGATAACTGCCGGAATAGCGATACGCATGGCCTGGAGGAACAACGACGATACGTGGATCCAGGAGAGCGCCGTGAGATTGCCATTGAGCGCCGCTTTATCCGCAGCATGTTGAAAGCCCACAGTGATGGTACGCACGATGATGGTGAGGACCTGGCCCGCGGCCGCCAGTGGAATTGCGAGCGCGATACCGGC
Source organism: Cronobacter condimenti 1330 (assembly GCF_001277255.1). Lineage (NCBI taxonomy): Bacteria > Pseudomonadati > Pseudomonadota > Gammaproteobacteria > Enterobacterales > Enterobacteriaceae > Cronobacter > Cronobacter condimenti. Next base: position 2,508,881 of record NZ_CP012264.1, on the reverse strand, counting down.
ACCGATGCTTTGATGGCCGGCAATAACCAGAATGGCGGAAATGATCGACGCGAGGGCGGCATCCGGTGCGACGGCGGCCCCGATGTTCATCCAGCCAAGGGCAATCATCTCAAGCGTACCGCCGATGATAATGCCGGTTTTCATATCGCCCAGCACGGCCCCGACCAGCGTACAGGCCACCAGCGGACGGTGAAACTGAAATTCATCAAGCACCGATTCCATACCGGCGATACAGGCGACGATGAACACCAGCACAATCTGAAGAGTGGTAATCTCCATTGTACTTCTCCTGTGATATCAAACTGACGTGTGAAAACTGAGTAAGTGTTAATCCCGCAAAGCGATTAGTGAGACACTTTGCTGATTAAATCCATCATTTTCAGTCGGGGATCGTTGGAAACTTTCCGCACTTCCAGCTCAATGCCGCGCGCGTTAAGTTTCTTAAAGGCTTCAATATCCTTCTCATCGACGGACACGGCGTTATTGACCTGCGTTTTACCCTGACGGTAGGCCATCCCACCGATATTAACAGAGGTGATTTTGACGCCGCCTTCCACGATGCGCTCCACATCGGTGGGGTTCGTGAACAGAAGCATCACACGCTCACCGGCGTATTTCGGGTTGTTATAAACGCGGATCATTTTGGCCACATCCACGACGTGCGCGGTGACCCCGGGCGGGGCAACCTGAGTGAGCAAGGTTTTACGCACGTTGTCGGCGGCGACTTCGTCGCTCACGACAATGATGCGCGAAACGTTGGTCTCTTTCGTCCAGCGGGTCGCGACCTGGCCGTGTATCAGACGATCGTCGATACGGGCGAGGCCTATTTTCATGTAATCATTTGGGCCCATGGGTTTTGCCGCGGCCGCTGCTTTCGGGGCAGGGGCTGCCGGTGCGGCTTTCTCGACAGGTTTGGCTTTCAGCGCCTTCACGCCTTCACGGCCAGTCTCAACGGCGAGTGCGACCAGTTCATCGAAAGAGGGATCGTCGTCGCGCGCCATGAAGGTTTCGACGAGCATCGGGATATTCACCCCGGCGACCACTTCATAGTTCGGCTTGTCCACGACAATGCGGCTTGCCGCGTTAAACGGGCTACCGCCCCAGGTATCGACCAGAAAGACCACGCCTTTACTGGTATCCAGTTTTTCGAGCTGTGCGTTATATTTTTCGATCAAGGTTTCCGCATTTTCGCCGGGCACGAAATCGATCCAGCCAACGTTTTCCTGCTCGCCCAACAGCATTTCCGCTGTTTTCAGCAGTTGTTCAGCCGCCCAGCCATGCGTGCCTATGACAATAGCAATGGTCACTTGCTACCTCCGTGGTTATCGACAATGCCTAACAGGCACCGCTAACAGTGATTCGCTTATCGAATCGATTCAGATAAGGATTTGTAAGCTTTCAGAACCTAAGCACGAATTATTTTAGAACGCGAAAAAATAATGTTTGTGATGAAGCTCCGTAATTTTGCCATCAAAACAAGGCATTCGGCGTCAGGGCAAACTATGCCCGTGACAGATGTCATAACGATTGCAAATTCTGGTAAATCTTTGCCAAAAGCTATTACCCTTTGTTAAGGTAGATTTCCGATTAATTAACAGGAGTAGCGGGCAGCAGCCCACCGTATGGACCGTCACCGATGTCTTTGCTTTTCCAGGCTTTCATCAGCCGTCATTTCACAAGGCATTCGCCTTAACTCTTTGATAAACCCTTTTAAAGCGCCCGACACTGTTGGGGGGCCGTTTAGTCATTCCTTGCGCAGGAGCCTGTTATGGAATTCTTAATGGACCCCTCTATCTGGGCGGGCTTATTAACGCTGGTGGTGCTTGAGATTGTTCTTGGCATCGACAACCTGGTGTTTATCGCTATTCTCGCGGACAAATTGCCGCCGAAGCAGCGTGACAAAGCGCGTTTAATTGGTTTATCCCTGGCGCTGGTGATGCGTCTGGGTCTGCTGTCGTTGATCTCCTGGATGGTGACGCTCACCCGTCCGTTGTTCAGCCTCTGGGACCTGAGCTTCTCTGGCCGTGATTTGATCATGCTTTTCGGTGGTCTGTTCCTGCTCTTTAAGGCAACCACAGAGCTGCATGAGCGCCTGGAAAACCGTCAGCTTAATGACAGCCACGGCAAGGGGTATGCCAGCTTCTGGGTTGTTGTGTTGCAGATTGTGGTTCTGGATGCCGTCTTCTCTCTGGACGCGGTTATCACCGCCGTCGGTATGGTGAATCACCTGCCGGTAATGATGGCAGCCGTTGTCATTGCGATGGGCGTGATGCTGCTTGCCTCGAAGCCTCTGACCAATTTCGTCAACGCGCATCCGACGGTCGTGGTGCTCTGCCTGAGCTTCCTGCTGATGATTGGTCTGAGCCTGGTAGCGGAAGGCTTCGGGTTCCATATTCCGAAAGGCTACCTCTACGCGGCGATCGGTTTCTCTATCATCATTGAGTTCTTCAATCAGATTGCGCGTCGTAACTTCCTCAAACACCAGTCGCGACTGCCGCTGCGTGCGCGTACCGCAGAAGCTATCCTGCGTCTGATGGGCAATCGCCGTCGTCCGGCGCCGGTAAATGAAACCGAACACCATGCCGTGGTGCCGGTCCATGACGAAGCGTTCGCCGAAGAAGAGCGTTATATGATTAACGGCGTACTGACGCTGGCCTCCCGTTCGCTGCGCAGCATCATGACCCCGCGCGGTGAAATCAGCTGGGTGGATGCCAACCGCAGCGTTGATGAAATCCGCGAGCAATTGCTGTCGTCACCGCACAGCCTGTTCCCGGTGTGTCGCGGCGAGCTGGATGAAATCATCGGCGTGGTTCGCGCAAAAGAATTGCTGGTTGCGCTGGAAGAGGGCGTTGACGTCGCGGCCATCGCTTCGGCTACACCGGTCATCGTTGTGCCGGAAACGCTGGATCCTATCAACCTGCTTGGCGTGTTGCGTCGCGCAAGAGGCAGCTTTGTTATCGTCAACAACGAGTTTGGCGTGGTGCAGGGCCTGGTGACGCCGCTCGACGTGCTGGAAGCTATCGCCGGTGAATTCCCCGATGCAGACGAAACGCCGGAAATCATTAATGATGGCGACGGCTGGCTGGTCAAAGGCTCCACCGATCTTCACGCGCTCCAGCAGACGCTGGATCTGGCTTCGTTAGTGAATGACGATGAGGATATCGCGACGGTCGCGGGTCTGGTCATTGCCATCAACGGGCAGATCCCGCGCGTGGGTGATGAATTGGCCATGCCGCCGCTGCGTATCACTATTGTCGAAGCGAACGACTACCGAATCGATCTGGTACGCGTCGTGAAAGACAGGCCGCTGCACGACGAAGAAGAGTAACGGTCAGACTCCTGGCGCCGGAAGATCCCGGCGCCAGAACGGCGTACCCGGCTGGGCGCGCCGTTGTTCCAGCCACTGAGGCAGCGCGTTGAGCGGCATCGGATGCGCAAATAAATACCCCTGTAACACCGGCACGCCGAGACGACATAAATATCTTGCCTGCTCTTCCGTTTCGACACCCTCTGCGACCAGCTCTATCTTCAGCCTTCTCGCCATCGCGATAATAATATCCGTCACCGTCGAGTTCACCGCGTCAGTACCAATGGCCGCCGTAAACCGTTTATCCATCTTCAGCACATCGGGATTGAGCGTTTCGAGATACGAAAGCGAACTCTGACCGGTACCGAAATCATCAATCGCGAGCTTCACGCCAAGCTGGCGCAAATCATGCGCCACGCGGTAGTCCACTTCCGGCAGCGCGTCGCGCTCCGTCAGCTCAAGAAAGAGCGGCTGCACCGGGCGGGACGGATACCAGTAGCGCTTAAGATCTTCAATAATCACGCCCTGATGAAAATGGCTGGCGGCAATGTTGATGCCGATATGAAAATCCGGGGACGCCGGAAAATAGTGCCGCTGTTCGACGGTCTTGATTAGGACATAGCGCGTCAGCGCGTTAATCAGCTTGAGCTGCTCGGCAAGCGGAATAAACACATCCGGTGCAATCGTTCCGAGGCGTGGATTATTCCAGCGCAGCAGCAGCTCCGCGCCCATACATTCGCCCGTTTTGCCGCTCACCAGCGGCTGACAGTAAACCTCAAATTCATTGTTGGCGATGCCGAGATTCAGTTCCCAGGAGAAACTCATGCGCCGTGCGGTGGCAAGCCAGGCGATATAGCCTATCAGCAGGCTTAAAAGTACCGCGAGCGGCAACTGGCTCGGCAGACGCCTGAGCGCCAGCGCGTCAGGCGACGGGCCGAAGATGGTGACCGAAAAGGGATACCGGCTCGACGTTTGCTGAAGACGCGCCAGACCGTCATTGGCAGGGAGCGTTTCCACCAGCCCACGCCCGTATTCCAGATGGGAATCCGCCACATCGAAAAGCACATGTTCAATGACCGGCGGGTCGGGGTTTAGCAGCAGCCTCGCAATAAACTCGATATTGACAGACTGCAACACGCCTGAGGCGTTACTGTCGATAGACGGCGTCCAGAGGATCAACACAGGACTGCCCTTAATGAGCGAACTATCCCGCGAGAGGCGCATCAGCGGTTTCGCGGCGGGCAGATGGGGCTGCAACTGGTGCACTGGGACGTTGCGCTCGCCGAAAATGCTGGAGCAATAGAGCGTGCCGTCATTGACCAGCGCGATAGAGCGCACGGTCTGCAGGCTGGCGGCCATTTCGCGCAGCTGGCGATGTACCTGCTTACATGACATGCCCACCAGCGGCAACAGGGCGGTGCGGGCAGCATCCAGCGGCACCAGCAGTTCATCAATCGTTTCAACCGCATGAGTGATATAGCGCGTGGTGTCATGCTGATACTGCTTGCGGTCGGCAAAATAGCGTATTCCCAGCGTTAACAACAACGCCAGCAGAGCGAGGGTGACACTGAGGATCAACCGCCGACGGCGGTAAGCCCGGATAATTCGCTGCGCTTTTTGCATAGGCTCCATCTCTCAGGCTCGGCTGAGGCATAAAGGCTGGATGTTAAGAGTGTAGTGGGGGATAACGCGCCGGGAGGAAGAAAAGGTGAACGGTAATAAAAAAAAGCGCCGCAGGAGCGGCGCTGTCAGGCATTAATCACACTGGACTTTGATAGCAAGGCCGCCGCGTGAGGTTTCACGGTATTTGGCGTTCATATCCTTGCCCGTCTCATACATCGTCTCGATGACTTTATCGAGCGAAACGCGCGGCTCGCTGGTGCGGCGCATCGCCATACGCGAGGCGTTGATCGCTTTCACGGAGGCAATTGCGTTACGTTCAATACACGGTACCTGTACCTGGCCCGCGACCGGGTCGCAGGTCAGCCCAAGGTTATGCTCCATGCCGATTTCCGCGGCCACGCAAACCTGTTCCGGGCTCGCGCCGAGCAGTTCCGCCAGGCCCGCAGCGGCCATGGAACAGGCTACGCCGACTTCGCCCTGGCAGCCCACTTCGGCACCAGAGATAGACGCATTCATCTTGTACAGTGCGCCAATAGCGCCGGCGGCCAGGAAATAGCGGATGTAAATATCCGGGCTCACGGATTCGATAAAGTGATCGTAATAGGCCAGTACTGCCGGAACGATACCGCAGGCACCGTTAGTAGGCGCGGTAACTACGCGACCGCCAGCGGCGTTTTCTTCGTTAACCGCCAGGGCAAACATGTTTACCCAGTCCACCACGATCATCGGATCGTTTGAGTGCTTGTCGCTTGAGACCAGCAGACGGCGCAGCGCAGAAGCGCGACGCGGTACCCGCAGCGGGCCAGGGAGCACGCCTTCGGTATTCATGCCGCGATCGATACACGCGCGCATGGTCTGCCAGACATCGGCAAAATAATCTTCAATCTCTTTTTTGCTGTGCAGCGCCAGCTCGTTTTTCATGACGAGACCGGAGAGCGACAGGCCAGTTTCTTTGCAGTGTGCCAGAAGATCTTTTGCGGAGTGGAACGGATACGGCACGCTCACTTCATTGCTGGCCGCTTTGCCGAAATTCTCTTCATCGACGATAAAACCGCCGCCGATGGAGTAATAGGTTTTGCTGTAGATCTCTTTTTCACCGCTGTACGCGTGAATGGTCATGCCGTTTTCATGCAGCGGCAGATTGTCGCTCTGAAAACGCATACCGTTGTCTTTCGGGAAATCCACTTCGTGGCTACCCTGCGCGAGCAGCAGGCGGCCGCGGGTTTCTACATCTCGGATAAATGCCGGTATGGCATCAATATCTACCGTGCTGGGTTCATTGCCTGCAAGGCCCATAATAATGGCGATGTCGGTGTGGTGGCCTTTACCGGTCAACGAAAGCGAGCCGTAAACGTCCACCGCGACGCGGGTGACGTCCTGCAATAATCCTTTTTCGACCAGGTCATCGACGAACTGCTTCCCGGCCTTCATCGGCCCTACAGTATGGGAAGAGGAGGGACCAATACCCACCTTAAACATGTCGAATATACTAATCACGTGGTAACTCCTGACAGAGTCATTTGCCTTGCAAATGACGGTGTGAAAACAGCGCCTAGTGTAAAAGGTTATTGTGCTGCACAGTTAACTATTCACATGAATTATACTAATGGATACGGCAAGGCTGCCTAATAAAGTGCTGCAGATCGCAGTTTTCACCCACAATAATCGTCAGGGTTTCTGGCCAATTTGTAGCGCGAGCTCACGAATAATGCCCGCGGTCATCCCCCAGACGAAATAGTGCTGGTACCAGGAGAGCCAGACGCGGTGGTTATTACCGCGCCGGTGAATTTCGAGCGGGTGATAACGTCCAAGGCGCAGCGCCTCGGCAAGTGGCATCTCAAACACAGCGGCGACCTCATCCTGACTTGCGTGATAAGGCAGGTCTGGTGGAATAATGCCGACCACCGGCGTCACCTGAAACCCGGTGACGCTGTCGACCGGCGGCAACACGCCAATCACCTCTACCGCCTCTGGGGGGATAGCTACTTCTTCCTGCGCCTCGCGCAGCGCGGCGGCGATAAGCGAGGCATCCGTGTCATCCACCGCGCCACCGGGGAATGCCACCTGGCCTGCGTGTTTGCGAAGAGTGGCGGCGCGCTGTGTCAGCAGCAGGCCCGGCTCGGGGCGGCGCACCACCGGCACCAGCACCGCCGCCTGACGCTGGTTCAGGCTGGTGCGGCTCATCTGGGGGCGCAGGAGCTGAAAACGCGATAAAAAGCGGTCGAGCGTGAGCGGATTATTCTCCATCATTACCTCTCCAGTGCTTTCAGAATACGGTTAACTTTATCAAACGTTTCCTGATATTCCGCGGCTTCCTCGCTGTCCGCCACAATCCCACCGCCAGCGGAGCAGTAAAGCGCGCCGTCCTGCGCCGTCAGGGTACGAATGGTAATGCTGGTGTCCATCGCGCCGCAAAAACTGAGATAGCCGATGCTGCCGCACCAGGCGTTGCGCCGCTGCGGCTCCAGCTCTTCGATAATTTCCATCGCCCGCACTTTGGGCGCGCCCGTAATCGAGCCGCCAGGGAAACTCGCGCGCAGCAGATCGGTGGCGTGAAGCGAAGGCGGCAGCGTCGCCGTAATCGTGCTCACCAGATGATGCACTGCCGGGAACGGCTCGACTACGAACAGCGCCGGCACCTTCACGCTGCCGGGTGTGGCCACGCGCCCAATATCATTACGCAGCAAATCGACAATCATCAGGTTTTCAGCGCGATCTTTCGGCGACTGCGCGAGACGCGCCGCCTGACGCGCATCGGCGTCGGGATCGTTAAGACGCGGGAGCGTACCTTTAATCGGGCGCGTTTCTATCGCGCGGTCATGTAGATGAATAAAACGCTCCGGCGACAGGCTTAAAATTGCCTGCTCTGGCAGGCGCAAAAACGCGCTGAAGGGCGCCCGATTCGCGGCGTTGAGCGTTAAAAACGCCTGCCACTCGTCGCCTTCGTATTGCGCGCAAAACCGCTGCGCCAGGTTGACCTGATAACAGTCGCCGCTTCGCAAATAGGCCTGTACCTGGCGAAATTTCTCACCGTAGGCCTCGCGCGTCATGTTCGAGCGCCACGGGCTGGTTAAGCGAAACGGTGTAGCTGCGACCGGCTGCAGCGCCTCAAGCCAGGCGAGACGCGCGCGGGCGTCGCCGTAGCAGAGCAGTGTTAAGCGCTGGCGATGGTGGTCGGCAATCAGCGCCCAGTCATAGATGCCGACCGCCATATCGGGGGCGGTCAAATCAGCCTCGGCCCTGGCGGGTAACCGCTCGAAGCGCCGCCCGAGATCGTAGCCGAAAAGCCCGAGCGCGCCGCCCTGAAACGGTAAATCCGCATCCGGGAGTGGGGCAAACGAAAACCGCGCCAGCGCCGCGTGAAGCAGACGCAGCGGATCCTCTTCGCTCTGCTGGCAACCTGCGGCGTCTTGCGTCATAGTGTGCGCCCCTCGCGTCGTCAGCGTGACGCGCGGATCGGCGACCAGAATATCAAAGCGGTTATGTTGGTGTTCGGCGAAACCGGAATGTAGCAGCATCGCCCAGGGCAGATGTTGCAGCGCGGCGAATTGCTGTTGCAGCGCATCAGCGCGCCAGGGCAGGGAGATCAGTTCAGGAGTCAGGTTCGTATTCATCAGGACGACAGATAATCGCTACGCGGGCGGCGTCTGGCGCTGGCGCGCGTGGCATGAAATAATTGAACTCATCAATGTAACAGGAGTCAGCGATGTTTGCAGGTTTACCTTCTCTCACCCATGAACAACAGCAACAGGCGGTCGAACGTATTCAGGAGCTGATGTCGCAGGGCATGAGCAGCGGTGAGGCCATCGCACAGGTGGCGCAGGAAATTCGCGCCACGCATCAGGGCGATCGCATCGTTGCGCGTTTTGAAGACGACGAAGACGAATAAGCGCGTCGCCCCTGGAAAGGGTAGCGATAATTTTTTTGCCCCTCCTGACGTGTTATCGTTCGCACCACGCCTCATAACGACAACGAATTTTTCAGGTTTACGTCCCCGTTCATCGGGGACGTTTAGCTCAGGGACAGCGCTTTATGGTATTCACTCCTCACGCTCCAGTAGCCTCACGGCTGAAAATCATAGCGACCGGCAAGGCGCTTCCTGCACAGATTATTACCTCGAGTGCGCTGGATGAGCGGCTTGGTAAACCCGCAGGGTATGTCGAGCGCCGTTCCGGTATTCTGCACCGGCACCATGCGGCGGATAACGACAGTCAGGCGGAGCTTGCCGCCGCCGCGCTGCACCACGCCTGCCGCCATTACGCTATCCCGCCGGATTCTATCGATCTGCTGATCTCCGCCTCGGCCATTGCCGTTCAGGCGCTGCCGTGTTCGGCGGTGCACGTGATGAAAGCCGCAGGTTTACCGGCGGGAACGGCGGGGTTTGACATCAACAGCAGTTGCGTCAGTTTCATTACGGCGATGCAGGTGGCCTCAGCGCTGTTGACCTGCGGCAGCTATCGACGCATCGCGATTGTCTCAGCCGACATCGCCTCACGTGGCATTGACTGGCAGCATGAGGAATCCTCGCTGATTTTTGGCGACGGCGCCGCCTGCGCCATCGTTGAGGCCGGCAACGGACGCGCCGGCATTCTGGCGATGAAATCGGAAACCTATCCCCAGGGCAGCGAACTGTGTGAAATTCGCGCCGGGGGAACGCGTCGCAACCCGCGTTCTGGTATGGATGCGAGCGATTTTTTGTTCCATATGCAGGGCAAAGCGCTGTTTCGACAGGCCTCCTCGCTGATTGACGGATTCTGGCAACGTCTGCTGGACGCCGCCGGGTTAACGCTTGAGGATATTGCAACCGTCGTGCCGCATCAGGCGAGTCATTTGTCGCTTGAGCATATGCGTCAACGGCTGAAGGTCTCGCCTGAGGCGCTGGTCGACATTTACCGCCTGCACGGCAACCAGGTTGCCGCCTCTATCCCGACGGCATTGCATGAAGCCTTCACCACAGGCCGCGTGAATACTGGCGAGCCGCTGATGCTGGTTGGCACCGCCGCGGGCTTAACGCTTGCCGGTATGGTGCTGATGCCATGAAATATCTGGTGACCGGGGCAACGAGCGGGCTTGGACGCAACGCGGTCGAGACGCTACTGGCGCAAGGGTGTGAAGTCCGGGCGACCGGGCGTGATGCTAAGGCAGGCGCGGAGCTTTCCGCGCTGGGCGCAGAGTTTGTGCCGCTTGAGCTCACGCAGGCGGACGAGGCGCGGTGCGACGCGCTGGTGCAGGGCTGCGATGTCGTGTGGCACTGCGCAGCAAAATCCTCACCGTGGGGCAGTGCGCAAGACTTTCATGCGACAAACGTCATCGCCACAGAACGCCTTGCCCATGCCGCCGCGCGTGTGGGCGTACTGCGCTTTATTCATATCTCTACGCCCGCTATCTATTTCGATTTCCGTCATCATCATGACGTGCATGAACATTACCGCGCGGCCCGTTTCGCCTGCCATTACGCCCGCAGTAAGTATGCCGCGGAACAGGCAATTGCCGCGGCTGCGCGCCGTTTTCCTCAGATGACCTTCGTGATATTGCGCCCGCGCGGGCTGTTCGGGCCGCACGACCGGGTGATTATTCCGCGCCTGCTGCGCCAGCTTGAAGCCGATCGCGGCGTGCTGCGTCTGCCGCGCGGTGGCGAGGCGCTGCTTGATCTTACGTGGGTCGGAAACGTGGTACACGCGATGCACCTTGCCACTGAGCAGCCGGGGCTGACCTCCGGCGAGGCGTTTAATATCACGAATCAGGAGCCGCAGCGGCTGGTAGCGATGCTCGACAGCCTGCTACGCCAGGAGCTTGGGCTTCAGTACCGGGTGGCGTCGGTGCCCTGGCCGCTGTTAGCCATAGTGGCGCAGGGCATGGAACTGCGCGGGCGTCTTACCGGTGTGGAACCACGCCTGACGCGCTACAGCGCCGGTACCGTCAGTTTTGATATGACGCTTAATCAGGAAAAGGCCATTACCCGGCTTGGCTATCGCCCGCAGGTCTCACTTGATGACGGTGTGCGGCTTACCGGCGCCTGGCTGCGTGAAAGGAGAGGCTAAATGGCCACCATTACCACGTTTGAAACTGGCTACTGCACCCATTTGGGGTGTATTGCCCTTAAGGGCACCGGGCTGCGGGTCTGCAAATTTCCCGCGCGCGCAAGCCTTATCGAAACGGGCGGCAAGCGCTGGCTGTGGGATACGGGTTATGCCTCATGGTTTGATGACTACACCCGGCGCGGGATTTATCAGATCTACCGTCGCGTGACGCCGGTGTACTTTTCGCCCGAGCAGTCGCTGGTGCGCCAGCTTGTCGCGAAGGGCTATCGTCCGGGCGATATTGACGGGCTGATCCTCTCGCATTTTCATGCCGACCATATCGCGGGCCTGCGTGATTTCGCTGACTGCCGGTTTATCTGCTCCGGCGAGGGCTGGGCGCAAACCCGTACGCTGCGCGGTTTCGCCGCGCTACGACAAGCGTTTGTGCCAGGCCTTATTCCTGAGGGCTTTGAGACGGCGGTCCGGTTTATGGAAAGTTTCGAGCGCGTGGCGCTGCCCGCCTCGCTTGCGCCCTTTGAAACCGGCTTTCTGCTGCCCCAGAGCAACGGTGAAGTGCTGTTAGTGCCGCTGCCGGGCCATGCCGCCGGACATATTGGCGCGTTTGTGCTCACCGATGACGGGTGGGTGCTGCTGGCTGCCGATGCCGCCTGGTCGCCGGTGAGTTATCGCGAGCAGCGCGGCCCATCGCGCCTCGCCAATCTGGTTATTGCCGACCCTGTCGCCGCCACGCGCACGCTTGATCAACTCCATCAGCTCTGGCAACGCGCAGGCGCGGAAATCCGCCTCGCGCATGAGGGCGATCTGTGAACAAACTTGCCATGCTCTGGCACTATTTCCGTGTGCGGCGACTGCGTTTTCGCACCCGCGAGGCGCTGGAGCGTTATCAGCACAAACAGCTACAACGCTTTGCCAGACGCGTGCTGACCAAAAGCCCGTGGTTCAGTCGCTACATTTCGCTGCCTTTTAACCAGTGGCCGGTCATGGACAAGGCGCTGATGATGACCCATTTCGATGAGATGAACACCGGCGGGCTTCGGGCCGATGCAGTCATGGCGTGTGCGTTGCAAAGCGAGAATGACCGAAACTTTACGCCGACGGTGGGGCGCTACAGCGTGGGGCTGTCGAGCGGGACATCGGGGCGGCGCGGTATTTTTGCCGTAAGCCCTGAAGAACAAACGCTGTGGGCAGGTGCGATGCTTGCCAAAATGCTGCCTGATGGGTTGTTTGCAGGCGAGCGGGTAGCGCTATTTTTACGCGCCGACAATAACTTATATCAGAGCGTCAACAGCCGCTGGCTGAGCCTGACCTTCTACGATCTGTTTCAACCCTTCGACACACTGCTGACGCGTCTTGAAGCCGACGCGCCGTCGATTATTGTCGCACCGGCGCAGGTGTTGCGTGCGCTGGCGCTGGCGGTGCTGGCAGGCAAGCTTAACGTGGCGCCGAAAAAAGTGATTTCCGTGGCGGAAGTGCTCGACCCGCAGGATCGCGCGCTACTGGCGCAGGTGTTTACGGATGTGGGCGAGGTCTATCAGGCGACCGAAGGCTTTCTTGCCGCCACTTGCGCACACGGTGTGCTGCATCTTAACGAAGCGTTTATTCACGTTGAAAAAGCGTGGATCGATGCGCGCCGTTTTGTGCCGCTTATTACGGATTTTACCCGCACCACGCAGCCCATCGTGCGTTACCGGCTGGACGATGTGCTGGTGGCGCGCGATACGCCGTGTACCTGCGGCGATCCTTCCCTTGCCCTTTCGCATATTGAAGGGCGGCAAGACGATCAACTGGTGCTGCCGGACGGGCAGGGCGCAGAGCGCGTGATTTTCGGCGATCTGTGTAACCGGGCGCTGGCGCGCGTGCTGCCGCTCACGGCCGATTACCGGTTGATTCAGGAAGGCACAGAGTGCCTTACGCTGATAGTGGAAGGGGACGAAGCAACGCTCTCCAGCGCCCAGGCCGCGCTGGTCGCGCTTTTCCAGCAGCAGGGCGTGGCGTGCGGACATTTACGCTGGACACATTTATCTGCCATCCCGGATGCTTTACCCGGCGCCAAGCGGCGGCGGATCCTGCGCGTCAGGGAGCCGTCATGAACGAGACGTGCTATCGCCTGAAGGCGCTGTTGCTGGGGTGGGGCTCGGTGGGCGTCGTCTATAGCGCAACGGATCTGCTCCAGCGTGCCGGGCATAAACTGCCGCCGCTTTGGATTGACCGGCTGATTGATTTTTCGCCCTCCGCCGTCTGGCTCTATCTCTCTTTTTTTATTCTCATCCCGCTGGGTTACTGGCTCACGCCGCGCTCGCAGGTGAAATGGCTGATGCATGCGACCCAACTGGCCGCGTTATTTGCCGGTGTGGTGTATCTGAGCTGGCCAAGCACGATGGATTATCCGCTCGTGAGCGGCGAGGGCGTCAGCGTTGACCTGTTACGAACGCTGATGGCGCTTGATTCCACACAGAACTGTTTTCCGTCGCTGCATATGGCGCTCACGGTGTTGATGCTCTGGGGGATCTGTAAACGCGGGCAGCGGCGGGTCACTGTGTTTGCGGTGCTGTGGGGGGCGGCCATCGCGGTCTCCATTTTGCAACTGCGACGGCATCTGTTTATCGATCTTGTCGGGGGCGCAGCCCTCGCGCTGCTGGCAGGCGGGCTTGCGGAAAAAATATTATCTCACCGGAAAGTACAAAATGAATGGAATCATGAATGAGTTAACGCTGCCTATTGTGGTGATGCTGGCGCTGGTCTTCGGCGAGGCGTTACTGGTGAAATGGCGCGGTCATACATCGGTCAACTGGCGCGACGTGGTATTTAACGTGAATTCCGGGCAGATGATGCTGTGGTTGTTTCGTGGCCTCGAAGTGCTCTGCTATGGGGTAGTCGCACGCACTGCAAGCGTCGATCTTTTTGAAGGAATGCAGGCTGCCGTCGTGTGGCTGTTCGCCTTTATCGCCTGGGATTTTGGGTTTTACTGGCTGCATCGACTGCATCATCGGTGGCCGCTTCTTTGGGCGGTGCATAGCGTGCATCATCACGGCGAACATTTTAACCTGTCGCTGGGGGTGCGGAATTCCTGGTATTCGTCGCTAACCTCCATTCCGTTTTTTATGTTGCTTGCCGTGGCGGGCGTGCCGCTGTCGGTATTTCTGTCCGTTTCTGTAATTCACTACAGCGTGCAGTTTTTTAATCATAACGCGCTCATCGGGAAGCTCGGGATACTGGAACGGCTCTTTGTGACACCGTCACATCATCGCGTGCACCATCTGTGCGAGCGCCGTTACGCTGACAGTAATTACGGCGGCACGTTTATTTTCTGGGACAAGCTTTTCGGCTCCTTTAGCCATCAGCCCCCGGCTCGAAGCGCGCACCAGTACGGAGTGAAAGGCTATATCGCCTCAGCGAATCCGCTTCGCGAGAGCAACGCGCCTTTTGCGCGGCTGCTGGGCGTTCGGCTGACACCGCCGCAACCCGCCTGTACCACAGGTGCTACGCCGCGCGTTATCGTCAGCGGTACGCTGCTGCTGTTCGTGCCGGTTATCGGGTATATTGCGCGTTATGGCTATGGTTATGAGCATATCGGCAGTGAACAGATCGCGCTGTTTTTACTGCTGGCGAGCGCGTCGGTCATGCTCGGACTGATGAGCGACGGACATCGCGCGGGCTACGCAGGCTGGGCCATGGTGACTTGCCTGATGCCGCTTTTGTGCCTTGGCATTTTTGGCTGGCAGACGCTTTTGTGGCAAATCAGCCTGCCGACTCTTGCGTTACACGGCATGATGGCGCTGCTGCCAGGGTTGAAAATGAGAGCGCTGCGCCATGAATAATGCGTTGATTCCCTTGCGTTTTAACGACGCGGACGAAGGGGCGTTTCATCAGGCGCTGCAAGCGCAGGCGAAGCGTTACCTTACGGATAGCGGCGACCATCGGTTTGCCAACCGTCGCGCGTTTATCAAAGCGGGGCTTATCCTTGCAACCGGCGTTGTGTGTTACATCCTGAGCCTGCGCACGTCGCAACCGGTATTTTTCGTCGCAGGGTATACGGCGTTTGCGCTGCTCATGATGTGGCTTAACATTGATGTTAATCACGATGCGTCGCACCAGACATTTACCCGCCACCGCATCTGGAATGCGTTTATCAGCCGGGCGGTGACGCTTCCTACCGGCATTGAGCCAGTGTACTGGCGCGTGCGCCACGTCAGTTATCATCACCGTTACGCCAATATCGAACACTACGATCTGGATACCGAAGAGAACGGCATTTTCCGTCAGACGCCGTTTCAGCGCTGGCGCCGCTGGATGCGCTTTCAGCGCTTTTACTGGCCGCTTATCGCCGCTTTATCCCTGAGCTGGATAGGCGTGGTGTTTGACTGGGCCGACAGGCTTGGTCGTACGCCCCTTCAGGCGGAACGCCTGCTGCCAGGCGCGCGCGGGTGGGCGGCGTTTATTTTCAGTAAAACCGGGCATCTACTGCTGATGCTGGGCCTGCCTGTCATGATGGGGCACAGCGTCTGGCTGGTGCTCGGTATCTATTGTCTGACCCAGATGTGCACGTCGCTGCTGGTGGTGTTTTTGCTGCTGGGAACACACTGGGCCGGGGCGGCGTTTTATCAGGCGCCTGAGGGCGACACACCGGTGATGGCGCACGGCTGGTATTACCACAATTTTACGACCGCCTGTGACTGGCATACCCCGCAGCGCTGGCTTGAGACATTCACCGGCGGGTTGAACTATCACCTCACGCACCATCTTTTCCCCGGCTGGCATCACCGGCACTATCCGATGCTGTCGCGGATTGTCAGTACGCTTGCCCGGGAACACGGTTTGCCGTACCGCTGTATCAGCTATAGCGACCTGCGCGCGGCGCAGCGGATCTTTCTCGCCCGCATGGGAGCGCCGCATGCCGCGTAACCTGCCGACGGATGACGTTGAACGTCACGATCCGGCGCTGCATAAGGCGTTTCGCACAGCCTGTCAGCGTTATCTGGCGACCCGGCGCGATCACCGCTTCGCCAACCCAGGAATGTGGCTCAAGCTCGTATTCCTCGCGCTGTGCGGCGCGGTGTGTTACTCGCTCTGCCTGACGTCGTCTGGCCTGTTTGCTTTCGCGCTCTGCTATGTTGGTTTTCTCTTTTTCGCCATGATGCTGGTGGTGAATGTCCTGCACGACGCCAGCCACAACGCGTTTTGCCGGAGCGCGCGGGCAAACGCCTGGCTTGGGCGGATCATTAGTGTGCCGCTGGGGCTTGATGCCGACAGCTGGCAGGTGCGGCACGTGCAGTTTCATCACCCGTATACCAATATTCAGGGATACGACCCGGATATTGATGAAAATGGCGTGCTCTGTCAGACGCCGTTTCAGCGCTGGAAGCCGGTGATGCGCTACCAGCATCTTTACTGGCCGCTGGTGACCGCGCTCACGTTTCCGTGGTATGCCTGGTATATGGACTGGCGCGACCGACTGGGTGAAACGGCGTTTACGCGCCATTTGCCTCATCCGGGCGCAAAGGGCGTGATGCTCTTTCTGCTGCTTAAAGGCGCGCATTTTCTGCTGGCGCTGGGGCTCCCGGCTCTGACGCTTGCAGGCACAGTGTCGTTACCTGGTTTACTGGCGGTCTATCTGGCAAGCCAGATGCTGGTCTCGGCGCTCTTTGTCTCGCTGCTTATCGGCACGCACTGGGCAAAAGGGCATTTTTACCCAACGCCTGAGAAAAAAGCGGTGCCGCACAGTCCCTATCATCACGCGTTTGCCACCACGTTTGACTGGGAGACGCGCCCGCGTCTGTTAGGGTACTGGCTTGGCGGGTTGAACCTGCACCTGACACATCATCTGTTTCCTGCCTGGAGCCATCGTCATTTTGCGGCGTTAAGCGTCATTATTGATGAGGTGGCAAGCCAGCACAGCCTGGAATACCGGCGTGTTTCGGTTGGGGATTTGCTCCGCCTGCAGCGAGGCCATTTAAAGCGGATGGGCAAGGGAACTGAGAGCACCGCCACCGACGAGCGGCAGCGGTAACCGGCTACAGCGCGGCGATGATTTTGATTTCTACTTTATAGCGCGGATTCATCAGGCGGGCCTGCACGGTGCAGCGTACCGGAGCTGAGCCTGCCGCTACCCACGCATCCCAGGCTGCGTTCATCGCCTGAAAATCGTCACCGTCAGCAAGAAAAATGGTCGCATCCAGAATGCGCGTTTTGTCGCTGCCCTGGGATACCAGCATCGCGTCAATCTGGGTGAGAATATCTGCCGTCTGGGCGCGGGCGTCCGCGTCGAGGTTCTCCGGCACGCCGGTATAATAAATCGTCTGGTTATGAATGACCGCGTCAGACCAGCGGGCTTCCGGATTGATTCGTTTGATAGTCATCAGATTTTCCTTTTATTCATCCAGGGGCAAGCCTGCCATAAAGCGCGGCCGACGTCATCACTTCGGCTGGCGTAAGCGTTGCCGCCCTGACATAATCACTGGCAATTTAACCAGGGGGCAGTGTGACGGACGATTTTGCAGCAGATGGCCAGCTAGCCAAAGCGATACCCGGCTTTAAACCGCGCGAGCCGCAGCGCCATATGGCGCAGGCGGTCAGCGCCGCGATTGAGGCCGCCGCGCCGCTGGTGGTCGAGGCGGGCACCGGAACCGGTAAAACCTACGCGTATCTCGCGCCTGCACTGCGCGCCGGAAAGAAGGTTATTGTCTCAACCGGTTCAAAAGCGCTGCAGGATCAGCTCTACAGCCGTGATTTGCCGACGGTTGCCAAAGCGCTTGAATTTAAAGGCCGTCTGGCGCTGCTGAAGGGGCGTTCTAACTATCTCTGTCTGGAGCGGCTTGAACAGCAGGCGCTCGCGGGTGGCGATCTGCCGGTACAAACCTTAAGCGACGTTATCCAGCTACGCGGCTGGGCCAACGAAACCGTTGACGGGGATATCAGCACCTGCGGGCGCGTGGCGGAAGACGCTCCCGTCTGGCCGCTCGTCACCAGTACCAACGATAACTGTCTTGGCAGCGACTGCCCGCTTTATAAAGACTGCTTCGTCGTAAAGGCGCGTAAAAAAGCGATGGATGCGGATGTCGTGGTGGTAAACCACCACCTGTTTCTCGCCGATATGGTGGTCAAAGAGAGCGGTTTTGCAGAGCTTATCCCCGAGGCGGACGTCATTATCTTCGATGAAGCCCACCAGTTGCCGGATATCGCAAGCCAGTATTTTGGCCAGTCGCTCTCGAGCCGCCAACTGCTCGATCTTGCCAAAGACATTATCATCGCGTATCGCACCGAAGTTAAAGACACCCAGCAGTTGCAAAAATGCGCGGATCGTCTGGCGCAAAGCACCCAGGATTTTCGCCTGCAACTAGGCGAACCGGGCTTTCGCGGCAATTTGCGCGAACTGCTGGCGGATGCGTCTATCAGCCGCGCGCTGCTGCTGCTCGACGATGCGCTGGAGCTTTGTTACGACGTGGCGAAGCTGTCGCTTGGCCGCTCGGCGCTGCTGGATGCCGCCTTTGAGCGCGCCACCCTCTACCGGGCGCGCCTGAAACGCTTAAAAGAGATAAACCAGCCCGGTTACAGCTACTGGTATGAGTGCAACTCGCGCCACTTTACGCTTGCGCTCACGCCGCTGACCGTGGCCGACAAATTCAAAGACATCATTGCCCAGAAAGGCGGCAGCTGGATCTTCACTTCCGCGACGCTCTCGGTAAATGATGAACTGCACCACTTTACCGACCGCCTCGGCATTCCTGAGGCACAAACGCTGCTGTTACCAAGCCCGTTCGACTATGCCCGCCAGGCGCTGCTTTGCGTACCGCGCGGCCTGCCGCAGACGAACCAGCCGCAGGCGGGCAAAGCGCTCGCGCGAATGCTGCAACCGCTGATCGAAGCCAACCAGGGGCGCTGTTTTATGCTCTGTACGTCTCACGCCATGATGCGCGAGCTGGCGGAGCAGTTCCGCGCCACGATGACGCTGCCGGTGCTGTTGCAGGGCGAAACCAGCAAAAGCCAGCTGCTTGAACAGTTCATCAGCGCGGGGAATGCGCTGCTGGTTGCAACCAGCAGTTTCTGGGAAGGGGTGGATGTGCGCGGCGACGCGCTGTCGCTTGTCATCATCGACAAACTGCCATTCACATCGCCGGAAGATCCGCTGCTGAAAGCGCGTATGGAAGATTGCCGTCTGCGCGGCGGCGATCCGTTCGATGAAGTGCAACTGCCGGATGCCGTTATCACGCTTAAGCAGGGCGTTGGCCGCCTTATCCGCGACGTCGACGACCGCGGTGTGCTGGTGATTTGCGACAACCGGCTGGTGATGCGTCCTTATGGCGCCGTGTTCCTGAAAAGCCTGCCGCCGACGCCGCGCACCCGCGATATCAGCGAGGCCGCACGCTTTCTCACCGACGCCGCGCGGCAGTAATTTATGCCAGACTGTGATAAGATGCGCCCCTTTTTGAACCACCACGACGCGTAAGAGTGTTATTGATCCATGCGAATTCTGGCTATTGATACCGCCACCGAGGCCTGTTCTGTTGCCTTGTGGGATAACGGTAAAACGTCCGCCCTTTTTGAACTCTGCCCGCGCGAGCACACCCAGCGTATTCTGCCGATGGTCAGTGAGATCCTCACTGGTAACGGCGTGGCGCTGACGGCGATGGACGCGCTGGCCTTTGGCCGCGGGCCGGGAAGCTTTACCGGCGTGCGCATCGGTATTGGCATCGCGCAGGGGCTGGCGCTTGGCGCCGAACTGCCGATGGTGGGCGTGTCGACGCTGATGACAATGGCCCAGGGCGCGTGGCGTGAAAGCGGCGCGACGCGCGTGCTCGCGGCAATCGATGCCCGCATGGGTGAGGTTTACTGGGCCGAATATCAGCGTGATGAAAACGGCGTCTGGCAGGGTGAAGAGACCGAAGCGGTGCTCAAACCGGAGGCCGTCGCTGAGCGTGTGAAAACGCTGGAGGGTGAATGGGCGACGGTCGGCACCGGCTGGCAGGCGTGGCCAGATCTGGCGAAAGAGAGCGGACTGACGCTTATCGACGGTAAGGTAACGCTCCCTGCCGCGCAGGATATGTTGCCGCTCGCATGCTGGCTGTTCGAACAACATCGCATTGTTGCTGTCGAACATGCAGAACCGGTCTATCTGCGTAACGAAGTTGCGTGGAAAAAATTGCCAGGCCGGGAATAACACCCCGACGCGAGCCGCGGGCGGGTTTAAGGAGTCGCTTATGGTGGGTCAACAATCAATGATGCGCAGTGGCATTCTGGCGCTCGGCGCGCTGTTCCTTAGCGGGTGCGTCAGCGTACCCGACGCGATTAAAGGCACCAGCCCGACGCCGCAACAGGATTTAGTGCGTGTAATGAACGCGCCGCAGCTTTATGTCGGTCAGGAAGCGCGCTTCGGCGGGCGGGTCGTGAATGTCGATAATCAACAGGGTAAAACTCGCCTTGAAATCGCGACACTGCCGCTTGACAGCGTGGCCCGGCCGCTGCTTGGTCAGCCGTCTCGCGGACGCATTTATGCTGATGTCAGCGGTTTTCTCGACCCGGTTGATTTCCGTAACCAACTGGTGACGGTGGTTGGCCCGATTACCGGAACGGCGGAAGGCAAAGTTGGCGCCAGACCCTACAAATTTATGGTCATGCAGGTGAATGGCTTTAAACGCTGGCGCGTGACACAGCAGGTTGTGATGCCGCCGCAGCCCATCGATCCGTGGATGTGGGGCGGGCGACCCGGCTTTGGTTATGGCTATGGCCCCTGGGGCTGGTATAATCCCGGCCCGGCTCAGGTTCAGACCGTCGTAACTGAGTAACGCATTGATTTAGTAGATAAAATAAACAGCGGCTGGTCCGCTGTTTATTCGTTTTATCGGTATAACAAAAATAATTAGTGACGCGCTTCGCAACCTTAAATCAGGCGAATTAATAAACTGGTACAATGAGTTAATATTATGTTAACGCCGTGTTTATTGTTTTGGGGTTGTGATGACGACGAATAATACATTCAGAGGTGACGCATTGAAGAAGGTTTGGCTTAACCGTTATCCGGCGGATGTTCCGGCTGAGATAAACCCGGACCGTTATCACTCCCTGGTGGATTTGTTTGAGCAATCCTGTACACGTTTCGCCGATCAGCCCGCTTTTACGAATATGGGCGAGGTGATGACTTTCCGAAAACTGGAAGAACGCAGCCGTGCCTTCGCCGCCTGGTTACAACAGGGCCTGGGCCTGCAAAAAGGCGACCGTGTCGCGCTGATGATGCCTAACCTGCTGCAATACCCGGTAGCGCTGTTTGGTATTCTGCGCGCCGGGATGATCGTCGTGAACGTCAACCCGCTTTATACCCCGCGCGAACTGGAGCACCAGCTGAACGACAGCGGCGCCAGCGCTATCGTTATCGTCTCTAACTTTGCCCACACGCTGGAGAAAGTCGTCGATAAAACTCAGGTGAAGCATGTCATCCTGACGCGCATGGGCGATCAACTCTCCACGGCTAAAGGGACTCTGGTAAACTTCGTGGTGAAGTACGTGAAACGCCTGGTGCCGAAGTATCACCTGCCGGACGCCATTTCGTTTCGCAGCGCGCTGCATAACGGCTATCGTATGCAGTACGTTAAACCGGAAGTCACGCCAGACGATCTCGCCTTCCTGCAATATACCGGCGGCACAACAGGCGTGGCGAAAGGCGCGATGCTTACCCACCGGAATATGCTCGCCAACCTGGAGCAGGTGCTTGGCACATATGGCCCGCTGCTGCATCGTGGCAAAGAACTGGTGATAACCGCACTGCCGCTTTACCATATTTTCGCGCTTACCATGAACTGCCTGCTGTTCATTGAGCTGGGCGGTCAGAATGTCCTCATCACTAACCCGCGCGATATTCCGGGGCTGGTGAAAGAGCTGGGTAAATACCCGTTTACCGCGATGACTGGCGTTAACACGCTGTTCAATGCGCTGCTGAACAATAAAGAGTTTCATAAGCTGGATTTCTCCTCACTGCATCTGTCCGCAGGCGGCGGCATGCCGGTACACCAGGCAGTCGCTGAACGCTGGGAAAAACTCACCGGGCAGTTCCTGCTGGAGGGCTATGGTCTGACCGAATGTTCGCCTCTTGTGAGCGTTAACCCACACGATATCGACTACCATAGCGGCAGCATTGGCCTGCCTGTGCCGTCTACGGAAGTGAAACTCATCGACGACGAGGGCAGGGAAGTGGCACCCGGCGAGCCAGGCGAGCTGTGTATCAAAGGCCCGCAGGTGATGCTCGGTTACTGGCAACGCCCGGATGCGACCGACGAAATTATCCAGGATGGCTGGTTGCGCAGCGGCGATATCGCAGTAATGGACGAAGAGGGTTTCCTGCGTATTGTCGATCGCAAAAAAGATATGATTCTGGTTTCCGGGTTTAACGTCTATCCGAATGAAATCGAAGATGTGGTGATGCAACACAGCGGCGTGCAGGAAGTCGCGGCGGTGGGCATTCCGTCGGAGGCGAGCGGGGAACTTGTGAAAATCTTCGTGGTGAAGAAAGAGGCGACGCTTACCGAAGAGGCGCTGATCACCTTCTGCCGTCGTCACCTCACCGGCTATAAAGTACCGAAACAGGTAGAGTTTCGTACCGAACTGCCGAAATCCAACGTCGGTAAAATTTTACGACGAGAACTACGTGACGAAGCGCGCCGGGCAGGTGACAATACTGCCTGAGCTGCAATCACGTCGCCCTGACGCCGGTTCTACCGGCGTTTTTTTTGGGCGCAGACAAAGAGAGAGCGATTTGAATTACCAGATGATAACCACCAATGACGCGCTTGCGACGCTGTGCGAAACCGCCCGTACGCAGCGCGCGCTGGCGCTGGACACCGAATTTGTCCGTACCCGCACCTATTACCCGCAGCTGGGGCTCATCCAGCTTTATGACGGCGAAAATGTCGCATTAATTGACCCCCTGACCATTACCGACTGGGCGCCGTTTCAGGCGCTGCTGCAGGATCAGAATGTCACCAAATACCTCCATGCGGGTAGCGAAGATCTGGAAGTATTCCAGAACGCGTTCGGCATGATGCCCGATCCATTTATCGACACGCAGGTATTAGCCTCGTTTGTCGGCCATCCACTCTCCTGCGGTTTTGCGACGCTTGTGGAACACCACACCGGCGTGGTGCTGGATAAGAGCGAATCCCGTACCGACTGGCTGGCGCGTCCGCTGACTGAGCGCCAGTGCGACTACGCGGCGGCGGACGTCTGGTATCTTCTGCCGATCGCACACAAGCTGATGGAGCAGGTGCGCGAGGCCGGCTGGCTGACGGCGGCGATTAACGAGTGCCGCCTGATGACGCAACGGCGCCGCGAGGTGCTGGACCCTGACGAGGCCTGGCGTGAAATCAACAACGCCTGGCAGTTACGCACCCGTCAGCTCGCCTCCCTGAAACTACTGGCTGGCTGGCGTTTGCGTAAAGCGCGCGAGCGGGACATGGCGGTGAATTTCGTGGTGCGAGAAGAGAATCTCTGGAAAGTGGCGCGCCACATGCCGGGCTCGCTTGGCGAACTCGACAGCCTGGGGCTGTCCGGGAGCGAAATTCGTTTCCATGGCAAGACGCTGGTTGCTCTGGTGGCCGAGGCGCAGGCGCTGCCGGAAGAGGCCTTGCCGGAGCCGCTTGCCAACTTAATTGACATGCCGGGTTATCGCAAAGTGTTTAAAGAGATCAAGGCGCTGGTGCAGGAGACGAGTCAGGCGCATCACATCAGCGCTGAACTGATGGCGTCGCGTCGCCAGATTAATCAACTGCTGAACTGGCACTGGAAACTGAAACCGCAAAATCAGTTACCGGAGTTAATCAGCGGATGGCGCGGCGAGTTATTAGGCGAATCATTAAAAACACTGTTGCAGCAATATTAAGTGTGAGTACTGTAATTATTCACAGGAAAACAAAGCGTCACTGAGAATATATACAGTGCAGGCATTAAAAAAATACCCCGGCTTGACCGGGGTATTTTTTAACGTTATTTCGTTTCTTCCGCTTCGGGAAGCGTCACGTTAAGTTCCAGAATCGAAATATCGTCGCCTTTTTGTTCCAGCTGTACCGTAACCATTTCCGGATCAATCTGAACGTATTTGCAAATGACTTCCAGAATATCCCGCTTCAGCTGCGGTAAATAATGCGGTTCGGCGTCGCTACGACGACGCTCGGCAACAATAATTTGTAAGCGCTCTTTGGCGATACTGGCGGTGTTCTTTTTTCTGGAGAGAAAAAAGTCGAGTAATGCCATAACTTATCCTCCGAACAGGCGTTTGAGGAAACCTTTCTTCTCTTCTTCAATGAAGCGGAAAGGACGTTCTTCTCCCATCAGGCGATCAACGGTATCGGCGTAGGCTTTTCCTGCGTCGGAGGTGATATCCAGGATGACCGGCTCGCCCTGGTTTGAGGCGCGCAGCACGGACTGATCTTCCGGGATAACGCCCACCAGAGGGATACGCAGGATCTCCAGCACATCTTCCATACTGAGCATATCGCCTTTGCTGACGCGGCCCGGGTTATAGCGGGTCAGCAGCAGATGCTCTTTGATCGGCGCTTCGCCGTTTTCGGCGCGGCGCGATTTGGATGCCAGGATGCCGAGGATACGGTCGGAGTCGCGCACGGAGGAGACTTCCGGGTTGGTGGTAATGATGGCTTCATCGGCAAAATAAAGCGCCATCAGCGCGCCGGTTTCGATACCGGCAGGGGAGTCGCAGACAATAAAGTCGAACTCCATCTTTTTAAGCTCATCCAACACTTTCTCCACGCCTTCACGGGTCAGCGCGTCTTTATCACGCGTTTGCGAAGCGGGTAAAATGTAGAGGCTTTCGGTGCGTTTATCGCGAATCAACGCCTGATTCAGCGTGGCATCGCCCTGAATTACGTTCACGAAATCGTATACGACACGGCGTTCACAACCCATGATCAGATCAAGGTTACGCAGGCCGATATCGAAGTCGATAACTACGGTCTTCTTTCCCTTCTGGGCCAGACCCGTAGCGATGGCCGCGCTGGAGGTGGTTTTGCCAACGCCCCCTTTACCTGATGTAACTACAATAATGCGTGCCATAAAGGAATTCCTTGTTAAAAGGGCTTAATTTAATGGTTGAACCGTCAGCGCGCCGTCGGCCAGACGCAGGCGAGCCGCTTTGTTGTAAAACTCGGCCGGGATTTGATCGCTCAGCCAGTAAACCCCGGCAATGGAAACCAGCTCCGCCGCGAGGTTTATTGAAAAGATCTGTGCTTCTTTATCGCCGCTGGCACCCGCAAGCGCACGCCCGCGCATGGTGCCATAAACGTGAATATTGCCGTCGGCAATCAGCTCCGCACCTGCACTAACGTGGCTTGTGACCACCAGGTCGGCGTCGGGCGCGTAGATCCGCTGGCCAGAACGCACCGGCAGATCGATTAAACGGGTTCGGGGAGCGGGTGCTGGCGGCGCGGCGGGCGGTTCAGCAGGCCGTGCGGCGCGCGGCGCGCTGGCCTTTCCCTCGGTGAGCAGGGCGAGGCCCGCACGAGAGATTTCCGCTTTCAGCGCTTCATTCTGACAGCCGCTGATGCCGACCAGATGCAGCCCGCTTGCGATAAACGTCTGATGTAACTGCTGCCAGTTTATCGTCCCGTCGAGCCCCGCAACATTCACCACTACCGGCGCATTTTTGAGAAAGGCCGGCGCCTGAGCAATTTTTTCTTCAAGTGCCTTACGAATAACCTCGGGGTGAGCATCATGCAAATGAACCACTGATAAGGTGAAACTACTGCCTTTTAGCTCGATGGGCGTGTTTGACATCCTGGCCTTACTCAATTCAGTTTAAATCCCCACCGCAGTGGGATGATATTCCGAAGCACATCAGGCATGTTATAGTCAGCCTTATATTCAGGCAAGTAACCATCTGGCTAAATTAGAGTAAAAACATGTTTTGTGTGATCTATCGAAGCGCGCGTCGCGAACAAACTTATCTTTATGTTGAAAAAAAAGACGATTTTTCGCGCGTGCCGGAAGAATTGATGGCGGGATTCGGTCAGCCAATTATGACGATGATGCTACCGTTAGACGGCCGTAAAAAATTAGCGCATGCCGACCTTGAGAAAGTGAAAGCCGCGCTTAAAGAGCAAGGTTATTATTTACAGATGCCGCCGCCGCCAGAAAATTTGTTAAAAGAGCACCTCGAATCGCTCGGTAAAAAATAGGGGTACGCGCCGTTTCACCGACGGCGCGTTTTTTTGCGCGCCTGCGCGGTTTGACATTTCGCGCTGCCGGGACGAATAGTTACGTACTATCAACACATCTTTAAACGCAGAGGGAAGCTATGTACCAACATCATCACTGGCAAGGCGCGCTGCTGGATTACCCTGTAAGCAAAGTGGTTTGCGTGGGCAGCAACTATGCAAAACACATTCAGGAAATGGGCAGCGCGACGCCGGAAGAGCCGGTGCTGTTCATTAAGCCCGAGACGGCTTTATGCGATCTTCGCCAGCCGCTGGCGCTGCCGCAAGGACTTGGCTCGGTGCATCATGAGGTTGAGCTGGCGGTGTTGATTGGCGCGACGCTGCGCCAGGCAAGCGATGAACATGTGGCAAAAGCGATCGCGGGGTACGGCGTCGCGCTCGATCTCACACTTCGTGATATTCAGGGCAAAATGAAAAAAGCGGGGCAGCCGTGGGAGAAAGCGAAGGCGTTCGATAATTCCTGCCCGATCTCCGGCTTTATCCCGGCAGGTGAGTTTTCCGGCGACCCGCAAAACACGCCGCTTAGCCTGCGGGTGAACGGAGAGGTACGCCAGCGTGGCAACACGGCGGATATGATCCACCCCATCGTGCCGCTTATCGCTTATATGAGCCGTTTCTTCACGTTACGCGCAGGCGACGTTGTTCTCACCGGCACGCCGGAAGGCGTCGGCCCGCTCAGCAGCGGCGACGCGCTGGAAATAACGTTCGACGACCACACCCTGACGACTCGCGTACTGTAAAGATGCCGCCCCCGGGGCGGCAATGCTTGCATCCCGACGCCAGAGTGTTTATAAGGTGCAGCTTAATTTTTGATGCGCGGACACTGTTATGACCGAAACGCCTTTCTGGCAGCGTAAAACCCTGGATGAGATGAGCGACGCCGAGTGGGAATCCCTCTGTGACGGCTGCGGCCAGTGCTGTCTGCATAAGTTGATGGATGAAGATACCGACGAAATCTATTTCACCAACGTCGCCTGCCGTCAGCTCAACATCAAAACCTGCCAGTGTCGTAACTATGAACGCCGCTTTGAGTATGAGCCAGACTGCATCAAGCTGACCCGTGATAATCTGCCAACCTTTGAATGGCTACCGCCTACGTGCGCCTATCGCCTGCTGGCGGAAGGCAAAAACCTTCCGGTATGGCACCCGCTGCGCGCCGGTTCGAAAGCCGCGATGCACGCTGAACGTATTTCGGTTCGTCATATCGCGGTAAAAGAATCAGAAGTTCGCGACTGGCAAGACCATATTTTAAACAAACCGGATTGGGCAGAGTGAAGTGTTGATATGAAAGGGATTTCTTACTGCTGATTGACTGCCGGGGGCATCTGTGGGGCATTTCCTCCAAAATTAGCGTTGAGTATACTCATCTGATCTACGTTGTTATCGCTCATCCATTTCCCGTAAACGCTGTAAACCATCTGAGCCGAATTGTGACCCATCTGCGAAGCAATGAAGTTTGGGTTGGCGCCAGCGCTTAATGCCCAGCAGGCGTAAGTGTGTCGAGACTCATATGCCTTCCTGTGTTTTATCTTTGCCCGCTTCAGTGTCTCATTCCATGTAGATCCAAATGACCCAGGAGCATACCAGTCTCCACCCATCCCGTTTCTTGCCGTTAGCCGCGGAACAAAAACGAAAGTGCACTGGTCTGTTCTGGTTCTTCCAAACTCCCTCAGTTTGATTGACACTGACCCAACCATTCCGGCCAATCAAATCCCTGTCTATATTGAGAATGAAGATGGTAGCCGAGTCCAGATTTCTCAGCCATTACGGCTAAATGGCGCAGGAAAGCTCGTATATAACGGTCAACGAGAGTAGTGACAACAAAAGGCTACAGCATGGCTATCTATGATAGCTATGATGCGCTGATCGAATACATCGACAACGTATTAAGCTATGACCCTGACCAGCTACGCCTTCAGTTAATCAGCCCCGGCGGAGACAAGATTGTCGCCTGATCGTTCGGCGGCACTGTATTCAGCGATTACTCTCTTAGCGGCATCAAAAAGAAGGCTACGTTCGGACTTGGCGGAACTGTTAACTCATCTACGGAAGCAGCCTTTTATGCTACAGAAGGGCTATGGTACGTTTATAAAGGCAATATGTTTCCAGTATCCGTACCCTCGATTCCGGATACTAACTGGCGCTGTGTTGGACGACTGAATGGATACCCGGTTTATGATGTGCGAAATTGGGGCCTGGTCGGTGATGATTTCACCGACAACACTGCAAATTTCATTCAAATGCTCAGTAAAATAAATACTGATTATGTGACTCTTGAGTTTCCTTCAGGGATATTCCGTTATACGGACTTAGGTAAAATAACCAAAAACAGAATCACATTGGCCGGAAAAGGAAGCATGCAGACCATACTGAAATGCATGAATTCATCATCTGACCACACAGCCTTTGATATTGATGCTTGGCCCGATCCAATTAACCCCTCTCAACCATATGTTGACTCGTTTAACCTTCGTGGTATTCACATCGAAGGTAACTCATCAACATTGAACGTCATTGTTGCTCAAGGTATTGCGCGCTGCATATGGGAAGATGTGTCTGTATGGGGAACTAAGTCTACTGGCACGGGTATCGCTATGAAGAGCGTCCAGCTTGGGCGTTTTTCAAATCTGATGTGCTCTAAGTACCGTAATTTATCAGGTCCTACAGTTAACGCGCCTCAGCTGGGTATGCTTCTGACTGTGGGAACGCGAGCGGGCGGCGGGGAAGGAAGCCCAACAAATAATAATTTCATTAGCTTATATATGGAGGGTCTGGCTCGCGGGCTCAATATGATGTGGGGAGATGGTAACCAATTTCTTGGGGGATCATGCGAAACAAACAGCGAGTACGGGACAAACATCAATTCAAACTGCCGCTTCAATACATTCATTGGCATGGGCAATGAAAACCTCAACGCGTCAACCGGCGACTTTGTGGATCGCGGCAGATATACAAAATTCCTGAACTGTTATTCAAGCCAGCGATTTGTTGCGCAGGGTTTTAATGGCCTTATCGATGGCGGGTATTTTGAGTTAATAGAGGTTCAATCAGTAGCAATAGGTTACGAAGTTAAAAACGTGGTAGTAAAAAACTGGAATACTGGCTCCGGTGGTTTTACAGACTCAGGGTCAGGAACCAGAAAAAGAAGCATATATGACATCAAGTTATCAAGCTTTATCAATACAACTGATGTAAGAACGGCTGCTACTATGAGCCTCACTCCCGTAACCGGCGGAACGAGAGGAACCTGGGTTAATGATACTAGGCTGCCATGCACTGTATATATCCAAGGTACAGCTTCAATAACACAGGCTATGGTATCTAGAGATGGCAACGCTGTTAATATCCCAACATCATCCATACAGGCAGTTCGGCTAGAAGCGGGTGATACCATAACTCTTACGTGGTCATCCAGCGGCCCCGGCCCAACGCTGTCCAGAAGGGCTCACACTGAAGGTTAAAATAAAGGCCCCGTGAGGGGCCTTAACTTGGTGTGTTTTCCTATTTAACCTCAGTTAAATGCAGTATCCCATCTTTATCATAATCAGCTTTGTATATAGCAAGTTCGTCTTTTCTCTCCCCATCTTTAAAGTGAGAAGAAAATAAATCCCAGAACTGCTGATCCGCTTTGTAAATTGCCAAATATTTGTAACCCTTCATGGATTGCGAAAGGCTCTGATCGCATGTCCAAACATCGCTTTCATAATACTTTTTACCTAACGTCCAGCACCAGTTATTTGCCTTAAACGGCTGCATTTCATAGGTGAAAGCTAGCTTTTCAAGGCCTTTGGTGTTTTGGGCAATGAAGTAAACTGAATCGCCTGGCTTGAGTTTCTTCCAGATCATGTCAGACAAGCGCGAAACATCCTTCCTGAGGACTGCTTTTTTCTGTTCTGGGCGAATCTTCTGAAGGTCAAGCCGGTAATATCCAGTAACGCCATACACTGGAAGAGCAACAGCCAGGATGGCAATTAGCGAGTATGCGCTCCTGAAACCTCTCCAGCTCAAATCGACAAGTTTGTATAACAGGAATGATGCCCAGGCTATTAAAAATGTGCCTGCATATCTTTCAAAGGATGCAAGTCTTTTAGATTCAAACTCCGAAAAGTATGCAATATAGCAATAGACCAGGAAAGCTATATAAGACGCGAACATCAATGGCAGGATTGCTGCGATAGCGGTTTCCTGAAGCCTGCGACCTTTACTCATAATTGCGATAGGTGCAATCATTGCTACACCAATCATAAAAATGGTTAAAGGGCGGAAGTGAAGAGTTGCATAACTAAAATAGAGCGGGTTTAAGATACGCGTATTAAGTTCCGCAAGCGTCACCGATATCTTGTCCTGCATAGCAGCAGACGCCCAATTTATTGGTCCAGAAGCGCTAAAGACTGGCGTGACATCAACACTGCTAAGGTATAAGGACCATGACTTAAATGATACCAGTAGCACTGCAAGACATAACACTGATAGTTTAAAAGCCTCTATCAACCTGCTCTTAAAACCACCATTTTTTCCAAGCGCAATATGTACGAAAGCGCAAGCTATAGCGAATAATCCAAACACCAAACCGATCTGTTTAATCAGTGGCAAAATGAAGATAATCAGAGGCAATAGGTATTTTCTGTCTTTCTCACATGCCGAAACTGCCACGCAGAGCGCAGATAGAAAAGCCACTCCCAAGAGTTGATCTACAAGAACATGCCCTATATCGTATTTGAAAAAGTAGATAAATGTTGATGATGCCGCAAATGCTATAGCGGCCAGTAACACATCCTTTCTTATGACTGTTGCAGATGCAAACAACATCGCTGAATATATATAAACGTTATGAGCTTTGAGTACAGCTGATTCGCTCCATCCTGCCGGGTATACAAAAAGATACTGAGCCAACTGCTGGAAGGGAGGGTAAGCCTTGAATGTATTGGATAATGACGACCCGCCATCGTAAATAGCATTGGTAACAGTCATTATTTTAATGCTTGCACCCCAGAAAGAAAACTCATCCCAATCCGTGAACAAATAATCGTTTTTAACGGAAAGAAATGAAAATATAAAAGGCGCTACGCTGACCAACGCCGCAAGAACATTATTCCACGTCAAATGAATAACAGGTCTTTCTTTGTAAATTGCATAAGTCCCGAGGACGAATCCAAGCGATATGGCGATACCCCAACCTTGCTCAAGGAAACCAAGTATACCGCTAACATAAAGTATGCAAGTGCAGATACTAAGAGTAATGAAAGGGGCCTGCTGCCATTTAAGTTTAGCTACAAATACCAGGTAGATAAAATAGCCAAAAACCGATATTAAAGCCCAGTACATCATGATGCAGACCTTAATGTTATGATGATGCCGACCATGATTAATGCGACACCAATAAAGTATGAAAGGTTAAACTTCTCACCAAGTAAAAAGTGACTACCAACTGGAACCAGGACAAACGCTAGGGCCATAAAAGGATAGGCCTTTCCAAGCTCTATTTTCTGAAGAACCCATATCCACGCCAGCGTAGTTATGCCATACAGCGCAAGTGCAGGAACCAGTATCACAAGGGTATCAAATGAGAACAAGCTGCCGCTCTTGCTTAATGCAGAGGATGATAACTTGAAAAGTATCTGGCCTACAGCGATACCTATGACGCAGGCTATGGTTATTAGGTAAATCATTTCTTATACCTGTTATGAAATGTTCTTCTGGGCGTGTTAGCAATATCATGACCGAAGAAGGCCAGTATCAATTGCAAACCAATTATCACTGGCAGAGCAGCAAGCATAACCGTACCGGAAGTATTTGGTATGTCCGTCCTGATAGCATCAGCCCAATTCACAACACCAACGACAACGCCAAACAAAAACATAGCCAATCCAAGAGGAAGCTCTATTGAGGCAATAGACATGTCTCGTAGGTAGTAGTTATAGAAAACACGCTTGAAAAAGTTTCTACCATGCTTGTAAAGAAAGTCGCCAATGATTTTTGATATCTTAAGGTTGCTTTCTTCTTCCTCATATTTAGCGTCCATTGGCACATCAACCACAACAGCTCTAAGTGTATTCAGGCGGAATAAAATGTCTGATTCAAAAAAGTATCTCTTAGATATTTTACTTAATGGAAGAGACTTAATTGCATCAGTGTGGATTGCGGTATAGCCATTGGTTGGGTCAAATATATCCCAATAACCAGATGAGAATTTTGTCATGAAAGACAATATAGCGTTTCCAAAAATTCTGATTTTCGGCATAGCACTGATATTGTCCAGATTGAAAAAGCGGTTACCCTTGGTGTAATCAGCTTCACCGGCAATGATCGGGGCAGTAAAGTAAGGTATGAGAGAGGGTTCCATCTGGTCATCCCCATCGATTTTTACAACAATGTCGATGCCATCATTAACGGCTGCCTGGTATCCTGTCATCACCGCACCTCCAACGCCCTGGTTAGCCTCATGCTTGATAACCACGACTCTTTCATCTGCGTGATGCTCTAGGACAAAATCTCCAGTTCCTTCTGGGCAGCAATCGTCTACAACGTAGATTTTTTCAACTATTGGGCCAATCTTTCCTATCACATTCAGTATGTGTTTTTTTACCTTGTACGAAGGAATTACCACCGCAACTCTCATTTTGTTTCCTTTCAATGGAATCGATAGCGTTTTCATATTGTAACAGCTTGACCTGAACTGATCACTCTGTCGCCATGGTCGCTCTGGTAAACCATGGGGCATACATGGGGCAAAAAATTAGCGCAAAACAACTCAAAACCTCGGAAGGTGTCGATTCGTCTTGCGCTAATGCATCGCTTGTAGCCTAGTTTTCCACCACATCAACACGCTCCCGCCCTGAGCGGCTGCCTATTTTAAACAAACCGGATTGGGCAGATTAACCTTAAGTACTGGCATTAAGCGCGATACACATCAGCCACGTTAAATAATGCGAGTAAAAAAGCCGCTCATCAGGAGCGGCTTTTTTTATCAGAGACTGACACGCTGCGTATTCTTTCGCCCTAAGGGCAGGGGGATACACCGCGCTGAATGTAATGGGCTGATGACATGCGGCATGCGCGCCTTTCAGAGCCAGCCAAACCTGACGGATAAGGAAAGGAGTAAACCAGCAAAGGCGAACACGTTGAGTAAAACCGCAGTTCTGCTTGAAATCTCCATACAACACTCCGGACTTGTTTGTGACACACGGAGTATAGCTATTGTTTATTACGCTGCATCTACGGTTTACAAAAATCAGACTATTCGGTGAGTTGGCTCTGAGATATTTCTTAAGCAACGCTGAATAATTATATTTTTATTTATTGAACGTTAATAAGGACTCAGTCAGGTTTTGGGAATTGGTCAAGAAACTGGCGGAGCGTATTCGTTTCTTCATCATTCAGTGATAAAAAGCGCGCAATTTGTTCCTGCAGGTGCTCGCAGGGCTGCGCAATGATCGTCATATAGTCATCATTGCCCGGCATACGAATAAGCGACACGCCGCGCAGCATGCCGGAGCACGTCAGTACAGCTTTAATACAAACGTTGTCACGGAGAATCAGAGGGTTCATAGGGCTGAAAAAGGGCTTAGCAAAATCATCTGACCACACAAATAGCACATCTCCAGCCTTGATACAATTCACCTTTTTATAGTGATTGAACTGATAGATTATGGCTATTGTAGCGATAATTAACTCTTTGTTTTAACAGTAAAGATACGTAAAGCCAGAAATGAACGATAAATCGCCGATTGCCGGAAAAGTATACAAAAAAGGCCGCCGCAGCGACCTTATGGTTACTTCTGATTCGGATTCGGTTTTTTATCGCCCGATTCCGGTGCTTCGTTAGGATTATCTTTTTCGACGTTAAGCAGATACTGATTCATCTCGTCCTCCTGTCATTAATGCATTTCCTTAAAAGTATAGACAGGATGCGCCAAAACAAACCAGGCGGCAGGGGACATCGGGGATAAACAATAAAAAACGCCCGCAGACGAGAAGCGCTGCGGGCGTAGAAAACGACGCAAAGCCAGCCTTTAATAGCGGCCGAAGAGATCGCGTTTTTTCGGTTTGAATGCCTGTGCCAGCAGCACAAGAAGGGCGACCAGCAGGTAGGCGGCGAAAATCCCCACCAGCCACTGGGGCATTTCCAGCGTCAGAAACGACCACTGGCGCTCGGCGCAGTCGCCGCTTGCGACAAACACCTGCGGCAGCCACTTATCAAGCGGCAGCCAGCCCGGAAAGCGGGCGGCGAAATCGCAGGTCACGAAGGGGGACGGATGCAGCTGGATCATCGTGTGTTCCCACGCGAGCATCAGGCCCTTCCAGGCGCTGTAGATCCAGATACCCATCGCCACAAAGCGTAACGGGGTTTTCGGTGCAATGGCTCCCACAAGCCCTGCGCCCATGACGCCAAAGAGCGCACAACGTTCATAAATACACAATACGCAGGGTTTCAGCATCATGACATGCTGGAACCACAGCGCCACCATTTCCAGTGCGAAGGCGGTGAGGGCCAGCAACAGCCATGCGCCGCGCCCACGCGAACACTGGTTTAAATATCGCAACATAATGATTATCTCTGCAATCTGCGTTGAACCGGCAGTGTAAACGAAATCCTTTTTGACGCCACTAGCGGCATCAAAAATAACGCACTTATCGAAAGCCTTTAAACAAAAATCGGGCCGCGAAGGGCCCGATTGACGTTAGTGCAGCAGCGCCGTTGTCGCAGGCGTACTGACCAGACCACTTTGCAGCAACCAGTCGGAGAGCGGCAGCAGTGCATATTGCACGCAAACGAGGCCGACCAGTGTCAACACTACCGTATAAGGCAGCGCCATCCAGACCATACGGCCATAAGAAAGACGGATTAGCGGTGCGAGGGCGGAAGTCAGCAGGAACAGGAACGCCGCCTGGCCGTTAGGCGTGGCAACGGACGGCAGGTTAGTACCGGTGTTAATCGCTACCGCCAGCATTTCGAACTGTTTAGCGTCGATAATGCCTTCTTGCAGTGCGGTTTTCGCCTCGTTGATATAAACCGTGCCGACAAACACGTTATCGGAGATTGACGAGAGCAGGCCGTTGAAGAGATAGAACAGCGACAGCTGATTATGCGGCGAAGCTTCCAGCACAAACGAGATAATCGGCGCGAACAGATGCTGGTCGATAATCACGGCGACCACAGCAAAAAACACGGTCAGCAGGGCGGTGAACGGCAGCGCTTCGGTGAAGGCTTTGCCGATCGCGTGTTCGTCGGTCACGCCGCACAGCGACGTGGCGAGAATAATCACTGACAGGCCGATAAGCCCGACTTCCGCCAGGTGCAGCGCCAGCGCGGCAATCAGCCACACGGCGATTAACCCCTGAATGATGAGCTTCATGGTGTCCTGACGGCTGCGTTTCTGGCGGCTCTTATCGTCGTAATCGCGCAGGATCTGACGCACCGGCTCTGGCAGCGGCTCGCCGTAACCGAAGGATTTGGTTTTCTCGACCAGAACGCAGGTCAACATACCGCAGAAAAACACCGGTACGCTCACGGGCGCCACACGCAGCAGGAAGTCGCCGAAGCCCCAGTCCGCCGCATGGGCGATAATCAGATTTTGCGGCTCGCCCACCATCGTCATCACGCCGCCAAGCGCGGTGCCGACACCGGCGTGCATCATCAGGCTGCGCAAAAACGCGCGAAAGCGCTCAAGTGTGGCGCGGCGCTCTTCATCGAGCTGGGCATCGTCCACCAGGTCGTGGCTGTCCTCTTGATTCGACGCGACGCGGTGATAAATGCCATAAAAACCAACGGCCACGCTAATGACAACGGCGACGACCGTGAGCGCGTCGAGGAAGGCTGAGAGAAACGCCGCGGCAAAGCAAAACGAGAGCGACAGCAGCGTTTTAGAGCGTATGCCCAGCAGCAGTCGGGTGAAAATCAGCAGCAACAACTGTTTCATAAAGTAGATGCCCGCGACCATAAAGATCAGCAGCAGCAACACTTCGAGGTTATTCGCCACTTCTTCACGCACATGCTCGGCCGTGGTCATGCCGATAAACAGCGCTTCCACCGCCAGCAGGCCCCCAGGCAGCAACGGATAACATTTAAGCGCCATCGCCAGCGTGAAAATAAACTCGACGACCAGCAACCAGCCTGCGACGAAGGGATTCGCCCAGAACACGAGAGGATTCACAATCAAAAAGCCAAGTAAACAAAGCTTGTACCAGTCCGGAGATTGCCCTAAAAAGTTACGATACAATGCCCGGCCATATGAAATTTCCATGCCATGATCCTTTACGGTTATTTTTCGTTAACATGTCAGGGTACCCGGCAGCGTGGCGGCAATCAAGCAGCAGGCGCATATGGCAGGGCGGCGGGGATTGTTAAAAACCGAACCACGATCCCCTTATTTACATTTCGTCATGCTATCTGCGCCCTGGCGCGTCTGGTATGATGAGTGAATTTTGCATGTTAGGTGTATTGGAAGCTCATTATGGTAATTAAGGCGCAGAGCCCGGCGGGTTTCGCGGAAGAGTACATTATTGAAAGCATCTGGAATAGCCGCTTCCCTCCGGGATCTATTCTGCCTGCTGAACGCGAACTCTCTGAACTGATTGGCGTAACGCGCACCACCCTGCGCGAAGTGTTGCAGCGCCTGGCGCGCGATGGCTGGCTGACTATCCAGCACGGTAAGCCTACGAAAGTGAACAACTTCTGGGAAACCTCAGGCCTCAATATTCTTGAAACGCTGGCGCGTCTGGACCACGAAAGCGTGCCGCAGCTCATCGATAACCTGCTCTCCGTACGTACCAATATCGCGACGATCTTCATTCGCACCGCGCTGCGCCTGCATCCTGAGCGCGCGCATGAAGTCCTTGCGACGGCAGACGAAGTGGAAGATCACGCCGACGCGTTCGCAGACCTTGATTACAACATTTTCCGGGGTCTGGCATTTGCCTCCGGCAACCCGATTTATGGGCTGATCCTCAACGGCATGAAAGGGCTTTACACCCGCATTGGCCGCCACTATTTCTCAAACCCAGAAGCACGCAGCCTCGCGCTCGGCTTCTATCACAAACTCGGTTCGCTCTCACGTGAAGGGTTATACGATCAGGTTTATGACGTGGTGCGCACCTACGGGCGCGAGAGTGGGGAGATCTGGCATCGCATGCAGAAAAACCTGCCAGGCGATCTGGCGATGCACACGCGTTAAGCGCCACACACAAAAAAGGCTTCCCACGGGAAGCCTTTTTGCTGTCCTGCATTCCCTTACAGCGAGTTGATCCTGGGCGGACAACGTTCCAGCAATTCCACACTGCCATCTTCGTTTTGCTGCTCCAGCATCACGTCAAAGCCCCACAGGCGATGCACATGTTTCAGCACTTCACGACGCCCTTTATCAAGCGGCGCGCGGTTTTGCGGAATGTAGCGCAGCGTCAGGGCGCGGTCGCCGCGCAGATTAACGTTCCACACCTGAATATTCGGCTCCAGATTGCTGAGATTGTACTGGGCCGACAGCTCGTTACGAATAGCCCGGTAACCCTCTTCGTTATGGATAGCGGCAATTTCCAGGTAATTGTTGCGATCGTCATCAAGCACGGTGAAAAGGCGGAAATCGCGCATGACTTTCGGCGACAGAAACTGGCTAATAAAGCTCTCGTCTTTAAAATCGCGCATCGCAAAATGCAGCGTTTCCAGCCAGTCGGATCCAGCAATATCCGGGAACCAGTAGCGGTCTTCCTCGGTTGGGTTCTGACAGATGCGTTTAATATCCTGAAACATCGCGAAGCCGAGCGCGTATGGGTTAATACCGCTGTACCACTGGCTGTTATAGGGTGGCTGAAACACCACATTGGTGTGGCTGTGTAAAAACTCCAGCATAAAGCGCTCGGTCACTTTCCCTTCATCGTAAAGGTGATTGAGGATGGTGTAGTGCCAGAAGGTCGCCCAGCCTTCGTTCATGACCTGCGTCTGCTTCTGCGGGTAGAAATACTGGCTCACCTTACGCACAATACGCAGGATCTCGCGCTGCCACGGCTCCAGCAACGGCGCGTTCTTCTCCATAAAGTAGAGCAGGTTTTCCTGCGGCTCGGCCGGGAAGCGATGAGGCATCTCAATGGTTTTTTCCTCTTCGCGGCGCGGCAGCGTACGCCAGAGCATATTGACCTGGCTTTGCAGATACTCTTCACGGCTTTTCTGGCGCGCTTTCTCTTCCTGCAACGAAATCTTCTGCGGACGTTTATAACGATCAACGCCGTAATTCATCAGCGCATGGCAGGAATCCAGCAGCTTTTCGACCTCGTCAACGCCATAGCGCTCTTCGCACTCGGTAATATAGTGACGGGCGAAAATCAGGTAATCGACAATCGAGCTGGCGTCGGTCCAGCTACGGAACAGATAGTTATTTTTGAAAAACGAGTTATGGCCGTAACAGGCATGCGCCATCACCAGCGCCTGCATGGTGATAGTGTTCTCTTCCATCAGATAGGCGATGCACGGATTAGAGTTAATCACAATTTCGTAGGCAAGCCCCTGCTGGCCATGCTTATAAAGCCGCTCGGTTTCAATGAATTTTTTGCCGAAAGACCAGTGCGGGTAGTTAATGGGCATCCCGATGCTGGAATAGGCGTCCATCATCTGTTCGGATGTGATTATCTCAATCTGGTGCGGGTAGGTGTCCAGCCGGTAGAGTTTCGCCACGCGGTCAATCTCGGCGAGATAGACATCCAGCAAGTCAAACGTCCAGTCCGGCCCGTCGCTCAGACGTTGGGTATCCTTCTTCAGGGAATCAGTTACGGTAGCCATCAGCGCGCCCTCATTGTTAGCGGCTCTCATCCGGGGAGAGCCTTAATTTCAAGCATAGATCACCCCCGCCTTATCAGCGCCACGGCAAAAATTTTTTCTGCGCGATTTCCTGAGCCTGCCTGTCGGTAATCGCCGGGTGTGACAGCATTTTATTTTGTCGGGCCGGGAAGGGAAGCAGGAGATCCTGAAAGCGCAGGTGCCGCTGTGGCGGGGAAAGTTGTGAGTCGGCTCACCATAAAAAAGCCATATGTTGAATAATATTTTCTTCTGGGTTATCAATTTGTAATCAGTTAATCATTCTTTAACCTGAGAAGGAAGAAGACATGCATGTAGTCGTGCTGGGGAGTGGGGTCGTCGGCGTCGCCAGCGCCTGGTATTTACGTCAGGCGGGGCACGAAGTGACGGTTATCGATCGCGAGCCGGGCCCGGCGCTGGAAACCAGCGCCGCCAATGCCGGGCAGATCTCGCCTGGTTATGCGGCGCCCTGGGCAGCACCGGGCGTACCGCTGAAAGCGATCAAGTGGATGTTTCAGCGCCACGCGCCGCTGGCGATAAGCCTTGACGGGACGCACTTTCAGCTTAAGTGGATGTGGCAGATGCTGCGCAACTGCGACACCCGCCATTACATGCAGAATAAAGGCCGCATGGTACGCCTTGCGGAATACAGCCGCGACTGCTTAAAAGCCCTGCGCGAATCCACCGGCATCGAGTACGAAGGCCGTCAGGGCGGCACGCTGCAACTCTTTCGCACGGAACAGCAGTATGAAAACGCCTCGCGCGATATCGCCGTGCTTGAGAGCGAAGGCGTGCCGTTCCGCTTGCTGAAAGCCGCCGAACTGGCGCAGGTAGAACCGGCGCTCGCGGAAGTTGCTCATAAGCTCACCGGCGGGCTGCAACTGCCAAATGACGAAACCGGCGATTGCCAGCTCTTTACCACGCGCCTTGCGCAGATGGCGCAAGAGGCTGGCGTCGTGTTTCGCTACAACACGCCGATAGACCGCCTGCTGAGCGAAGGTCAGCGTATTTACGGCGTGAAGTGCGGCGATGAGGTCATCAAAGCCGACGGCTACGTGATGGCGTTCGGATCGTACTCCACCGCCATGCTTAAAGGCGTCGTCGATATCCCGGTCTACCCGCTGAAGGGCTACTCGCTCACGATTCCCATCGCCGATGAAACAGGCGCGCCGGTGTCCACTGTGCTTGATGAAACTTACAAAATCGCGATTACGCGCTTTGATAACCGTATCCGCGTGGGCGGCATGGCGGAAATTGTCGGCTTTAATACCGACCTGCTGAAACCGCGTCAGGAGACGCTGGAGATGGTCGTGCGCGATCTCTACCCGCGCGGCGGGCATATCGAACAGGCCACCTTCTGGACCGGCCTGCGGCCGATGACGCCGGATGGTACGCCAGTGGTCGGGCGCACTGCATTTAAAAACCTGTGGCTCAACACTGGTCACGGCACGCTCGGCTGGACGATGGCCTGCGGCTCCGGCCAGATGCTGAGCGACATTATCTCTGGCCGCACGCCCTCCATTCCGTTTGAGGATCTGTCGGTGGCCCGCTATGCACCGGGCTTTACGCCTTCATCGTCGCACCGCCTGCACGGCGCGCATCCCTGAGAAGGAACGCTCATGTCACGTCCGATACAGGCGAGCCTGGATCTCCAGGCTTTGCGTCACAACCTGGAGGTGGTGCGAAGCGCCGCGCCCCGTTCGCGCGTCTGGTCGGTGGTCAAGGCGAACGCCTATGGCCACGGGCTTGATCGCATCTGGTCTGCGCTCAGTACTACCGATGGTTTCGCCATGCTGAACCTTGAAGAAGCTATTTTACTGCGCGAGCGCGGCTGGAAAGGCCCCATTCTGATGCTGGAAGGCTTCTTCCACGCCGATGAACTGGCGTTATTTGATAAATATCGCCTGACCACCAGCGTGCACAGCAACTGGCAGTTGAAAGCCTTGAATGCCGCGAAGCTTAACGCGCCGCTGGATGTCTATCTCAAAATCAACAGCGGCATGAACCGCTTAGGCTTCGCACCTGAGCGTGTGCACAGCATCTGGCAGCAACTAAAGAGCATTGCGAATGTCGGGCAGCTCACCCTGATGGCGCATTTCGCTGACGCCGATCGCCCGGAAGGGATTGATGAGGCGATGGTGCGCATTGAACAGGCGGCGGAAGGTATCGACGCGCCGCGTTCGCTCGCTAATTCAGCCGCGGCGCTCTGGCATCCGCAGGCGCATTTTGACTGGGTGCGCCCCGGCATCGTGCTGTATGGCGCCTCGCCGAGCGGGCAGTGGCAAGACATCGCCACCAGCGGCCTGCGGCCCGTCATGACGCTTAAGAGCGAAGTGATCGGCATCCAGACGCTTAAGCCTGGCGATACGGTCGGTTACGGCAGCCGCTACCGGGCCGTACGCGAACAGCGCATCGGGATTGTGGTGGGCGGTTACGCTGACGGTTATCCGCGCCACGCGCCGGACGGCACCCCGGTGCTGGTGGACGGCGTGCGCACCGGTATCGTCGGCACGGTATCGATGGATATGCTGGCGGTCGATCTCACGCCCTGTACGCAGGCGGGCATCGGCAGCCCGGTCGAGTTATGGGGCAACGACATTAAAATCGATGATGTTGCCGCGGCCTGCGGTACGGTTGGGTATGAACTGATGTGCGCGCTGGCGCCCCGCGTGCCGGTCAGCACCCACTGAGTACCTGCGCTCACGCATAAAAAAGGGAAACCCGCGGGTTTCCCTTTTTGTTTTCACCTGCGCAGACGGCGTTATTCGTCGTCGTCTTCCGCCACTTTCAGGCCGATGCGGCGGATCTGGTTGTTCTCTTTCTCCGCGACGGTCCACGTCATCCCGGCAAAATCTACCTGGTCGCCCACGACGGGAGCTGCGCCAATCAGCGTCTGCACGACCTCGCCGATCGTGCGGTCTTTATCCACGGCTGACTGATCGTCTAGCCCGTAAATAAACGCCACATCGGAGAACTTCGCGTCAGCTTCGAGAATAAAGTCGCCGAAGAAGCGCTGGTCGAGTGCGACCGGCGGCGACTGGCTGAACAGCTTGCCAAGCGCAGGCAAATCCCGTTCGCGGCCAATCACGCATAATACGTCGCCTTCACGCAGGCGCGTGCTGCCGGTCGGGTGCATCAACTGGTTTTCGCGAAACAACGCCGCAATGCGCGTCTCTTTTGGCATATGCAGATCACGCAGTGCCGCCCCGACGCACCATTTATCAGCGCTGAGCTGATAAACGAACTGCTCCCACGGGTTTTCCGGGTGAATGTCCAGCCCCACGCGCGACTGCGGACGTCCGACTTCCGGCACCACCACTTTAGCCTTTTTCGCGGCCAGGCCGAGCGTAGTGCCCTGGAAGAGCAACGACACCAGCACCACGAAAAACGCCACGTCGAAAAACAGATTCGCGCGATCCAGCCCGGCCATCATCGGGAACACCGCAAGAATAATCGGCACCGCGCCGCGAAGTCCTACCCAGCTAATAAACACACGCTCGCGCAGCGTAAACCCGCGAAACGG
This sequence comes from Cronobacter condimenti 1330, assembly GCF_001277255.1. NCBI lineage: Bacteria > Pseudomonadati > Pseudomonadota > Gammaproteobacteria > Enterobacterales > Enterobacteriaceae > Cronobacter > Cronobacter condimenti. The sequence continues at coordinate 2,466,397 of NZ_CP012264.1, read as the reverse complement.
CAGTAGTCCGGTAAAGATGGAGAGCGGGCGGGCGATGAAAATCATCCACAGCGAGAGCAGCAGTGCGGGCAGGGCAATCGGCAGCAGATGCGACGGCGTGACCAGTAAGCCCAGCACCAGGAACATGCCGATCTGCGCAAGCCACGCCAGACCGTCGAAGGTTTGCTGAATGCCGTAACGGTTGCGGATAGGGCGGTTACCAAGGACAAATCCACACAGGTACACCGCGAGTATGCCACTGCCGTCGAGCGCTGTGGTCACGGAGAACACCATGATGCCGCCGCTTAACGCGAGCAGGGGATAAAGCCCGGCGGGCAGGGGAATCCGGTTGATCATTTTCAGCAGTAACCAGCCGCCGCCAAGGCCAATCAGGATCCCAAGCCCGAACTGCTGAACGATATGCACCAGGAACATCCAGCTTAATGCGGTTTGATGCTCCTGAATCATGGCGATAAGCGTAATGGTGAGAAATACCGCCATCGGATCGTTACTGCCGGATTCAATCTCAAGGGTGGAGCTGACGCGCTCGTTAAGCCCCTTGCCGCCAAGCAGCGAAAAGACCGCCGCGGCGTCGGTGGAGCCGACAATCGCGCCAATCAGCAAGCCTTCCATGATATCGAGATGAAACAGCCACGCGGCGGCCATGCCGGTCAGCCCGGAGGTGATAAGCACTCCAACGGTTGCAAGCGACAGCGCGGGGCCAAGCGCGACTCTGAAGGAACTCGCCTGGGTGCGCATACCGCCGTCCAGCAGGATCACGGCCAGCGCCAGGTTACTGATGAGATATGCTAGCGGGTAGTTATCAAACGGAATGCCACCCACGCCATCCACGCCCGCAAGCATGCCGATAGCCAGGAAAATCACCAGAATGGGGATACCAAGACGTGACGAGAATGAACTTAACAGGATACTGCAGGTGACCAGTACCGAACCCAGAATAAAAAGACTAATAATCGTCCCGGCGTCCAACGTGCGCGATCTCCTCTGTTGATGGGTTTTTTAAAAAACTTAACATACTAATTATGAATCAATCGGTTTAATTGACATGTTGAATCGCTTTTTCCTGTCTTTTCAATAGAGAATTGCCCTGTCAGCGTAGCAGAAACCCCGGCCGCGCCGCCGGGTGTTTCGCGATGTTTGCCCGGATAACCTGTGTTTTATGCGCTTCCCGACGCACATCTTCACAAGCGGCCTGAATCGCCATGACGGATATCAGGCGAAGTACGGTTGTAAAACGGCTTCGGTCCAGCGCATAAACGCCCGCACGCGCTGCGAGAGATTTCGTCGATGGACAAGGACGAAAGCGGCATCAAGAGGCGCAGGACAATAATCCGGGAGGATCTCAACCAGCGAACCGCGCTGGATATAAGGCGCGAGGCTGGAATAGCCGCCCTGAATTAAGCCTAACCCGGCGAGCCCTGCCTGATGGTACGCCGCTACGCTGTTGACGCTGACCGCTCCCGGAAGCATCAGCGTCTGATAGCCCTCACTGGTCGGATACTCCCACCCCAGGGGCTTTGCGCCGAAATTGCGGAGGTAATGCACCATCCTGTGCCCCTGCCGGGTAAGGTCATCCAGCGTTTGCGGCACGCCAACCCGCGCCAGATAGGCAGGGCTTGCGGCATTGATCATGCGTAATTTCCCAAGTGGCCGGGCAACAAGCGTTTCATCAACGACTGGTCCCAGGCGGATCACACAGTCAAATCCTTCCTGGATGAGATCAACACGACGGTCGGTACTGGAAAGCTCAAGCTCCAGTTCAGGGTGTGCCTCAAGCAGCTGGGGCAGGGCAGGAATGATAATGTTCTCTGCCAGTATCGCCGGCATATCAACCCGTAAACGCCCGCGTAGCGACATGGCACCTGCCGTGAACATGGATGTGAGCTCGTCGGCCTCGGATAGCAGATCGCGTGCGCGGGTATAAAATGCGCGCCCCTCTTCGGTCAGCTGCACGGTTCGGGTTGTCCTGTTGAGAAGCGTCGCGCCTATCTCCTCCTCAAGCTCACGTACCACCACCGAGGCGCGGCCTTTCTGAATCCCAAGGCTTTCGGCGGCCTGCGTAAAACTCTTCATTTCCGCCACGCGCGCAAAAATGATGAGCGGCTCAAGGTTTTTCATTGTTTTCTCCGGGCGTAACAGTCTGTTCATTTTGGCGTTATTTATACCCATATTAATACTTATTACACTGCCTTTACACGCTGTAAATCTGACGAAAGGCGCTGGCCTGTAAGGACACGGCGCTTTGTCCCGGTTTAACAGGCAGAAAATACTTCGGTAAAAGGATAATGCTTTGAAATATAAACAACTTGGCCGTACAGGTATGTTCGTGTCGGAACTGTGCCTTGGCACGATGACGCTCGGCGGTAATGCCGACGCGGGTATGTGGTCATCCATCGGCGCCGTCGCGCAGGAAGAGGCCAACCAGCTTATTGCACACGCGCTTGCGGGCGGCATTAACTTCATTGATACCGCCGATATTTACTCCTTTGGCCAGGCAGAACGTATTACCGGCATCGCCCTGAAAGAACTGGGTGTGGCGCGAAGCGACATTTTTATCGCGACCAAAACGGGAGGCGTGATGGGAAGCGGCCCCAACGATCAGGGGGCATCACGAGGACACATTATGGATGCCGTGTACAGAAGCCTGGAGAGGCTCCAGGTGGACCATATCGATTTATACCAGATCCACGCCAGCGACCCCGTCACGCCGGTGGAAGAAACGTTACGCGCGCTTGACGATTTGACCCGACAAGGGCTGGTGCGCTATGTGGGTGTGTCTAACTGGGCGGCCGGTAAGCTTGGCAAAGCGCTTGGTCTGAGCGAGGCGCTGCACGCCACGCGATTTGAAACGTTGCAGGCGTATTATTCGATTGCCAGCCGCGACATAGAGCGCGAGTTGCTGCCGCTTGCGCGCGAAGAAAACCTGGGGCTTCTCGTCTGGTCGCCGCTGGCAGGGGGATTATTGTCCGGAAAATTCGGGCCAGGCGCTGCGCAGGACAGCAATGCGCGCCGCAGCAACTTTGATTTTCCCCCTGTGGACCGCGACCGGGCCTGGCAGTGCGTTGCCGCAATGCGTGAGATTGCCGACGCGCGTTCGGTATCAGTAAGCCAGATAGCCATCGCCTGGCTCCTTGCCCGCCCGGTTGTCACCAGTGTGATTATCGGCGTAAAACGGCTCGAACAACTCACCGATAATCTGGGTGCCACCGACATTACGCTGACGGCGGAGGAGCTGGCGCAGCTTGACGCGATAAGCGCGTTGCCGCCGCACTACCCGGCATGGATGATTGAACGGCAGGAGACCCTGCGCTATCCCAATGCCGCAGGCGTGCGCCGGGAGAAGAAAACGCTTTAGCATTGCGGGGCTTATTTCAGGCCGGCGACTGGAAGGGCAGGGTGCGCGGGTGCGGGGGCCGCTTCGAGCCAGAAGCGGGTCTTCCTGGAGGCACTGTTTGCCTCCGCGCGCACAGGTCATAGCAAATAACGCATACAGACCTGCAACAAAGAGATATTTCGTTATAAAGTAGGCTGCTTCTTTTTTACTCGAAAAGATTTTATTCCATGCCATTACAAATACGACAAGCCACTCTCGTCGACGCAGCGCTACTCAGTGCGCTGGGTTATCGCATCTATCGTGCTCACTTTACGCAGATGTGGGCCTCAGCGTCAGCAATGAACGATTTTTTAGACGGTGAATATGCGCTGTCTGCGATTGAACGGAGCCTGAAAGACCTCAGCGTGAGTTGGTATGTGGCAGAAACCGATCGCCCAATTGGTTTTGCGAAATTGACATGGGAAAGCACCATACCCGGTACGGAAATCTCAGGGGTGCTTCTTAATAAGCTCTATCTTGACCCTGAAGAGACAAGTAAACGCTACGGTCAGTGCGTGTTTGAAAAAATCACCGAATTTGCCCGCAATAGTGGGAAAGATTTTTTGTGGCTGGAAGTGCTTGAACAAAATACTCGCGCTTATCAGTTTTATAACAAACAGGGCATGCGCTACATGAAAGACACCATTTTTAAAACAGGCTCACAGCAGAGCATACTTAAGATTATGGGAATAACGCTTAAGGCTCGTGCAAATGCCCCGGAAATGCCCCCTGCCCCGTGATTTAATTTTTTAATGGTTAAAACGATGCCACTTCCAGAAAGATGAGACCGACCCGCGTCAGTGGTGAAAAGCGTAATGCACTTGTAAAACCAGCTGACATGTTTCTTTCTAAGATTGATGAAAGTGCTGATGAAGATGATCCCATACTGGCAACCATGATGGATGAATGGAGCAAGCAGGTTGCGTGCCCCTCTATGTTTAGTGATTTCAGAGAGTTTTCCGCGCGGAGCAGTGCCAAAGCCTTTACCCGGATGGCCTTTAATCAGCTGCTTTATACCCGGACTTTTCGTGGCCAGAATGAGTGCAAATTAACCCGTTCATCTGTGACTGCGCAGATAAGGAATCTGAACAAGCCTTCGCACTTTTATTACGTGAGAAAAATTTTGAGCCATCATGACCACATATAATGAACTGCGCGATATCCAGACAATATCTGCAAACGTATGAGAAAAAATATGACACCCGGCAGCGCCCTCGCCTTAGAAGCACTCAACTCTGCATTGCGTCCAGCTTCGGTGGCGCAAGTAGGAGGTTTTCGCCCTCCTGCAGACCCTCTTACCTCCTGGTTTTTAAAGGGCGTTTACCTGCCAGATGAAGGGATACCCTCCTGGAAGGGGCAGCCGATGTTTCCTCTTCTTCAGATTCGTATTGATGAGCTTCCCGTTATTCCTGAACAACTGAAGGGAATCGCTCTTATGGTGCTTTATCACAACAGGGAGCATCATCCATTTGATAATCCTCATGGCGAAGGATGGCTAATCCGGGAATATGCCTCGCTTGAAGGGCTTGAATTATTGCCAGAATCAGACACTCCGTATCGTGCATTTCCTGTTCGTTGGTTGAGCGTCGATGATGATGCTCCCGGCTGGGAAGATGCCTGGGAAATAACCGACCTTTCTGACGTAAATAATGACGAAGAGGCCAGCAACCGCTTCTTTGCAGATTTTAATCGCTACAGCGGAACCAAAGTGGGTGGATATCCAGCAGAGATTCAGCATGGCGTTGGAATTGAAGATTTCGTCTTCCAGGTGGGGTCGGAGGAAAAAGTAAACTGGATGTGGGCAGATAATGGCATCGGCTACTTTCACCGAAAATCAGAGGGGATCTGGACGTTCTCATGTCAGTTTTATTAATGACTTTAGCGCCCCTTTGCTGAAAGCGCATTCACGCCAGGCCGCGGGATCTGATCTCCACTGAACGACCTGGCTTATGACCTTATTTCTTCACCATCTCCTGGGCAGCTTTCAGGTGCTCTTCCACGACCGGCGTGTGCGCATCGGCCAGTGCTTTCACATCCGGATCTTTGATTTTCGTGGCGTCACTCTGGAGTTTCGACAGCACCATTTTATGGTCTTTCGTGCCGGCGTTTTCCATATACGCTTTGTCAAAGGCATCGCCGCTCTGCTTTTCAAGCTTCTCGGCCATCGCCTTGTGTTTGGCGTCCGGCTCAGTCGGCAGCGTCACGCCTTTTTTCTCAGCAACCTCTTTGACTTTATTCAAAGCATCGCTGTGATCGTCGACCATTTTCTGCGCGTAGGCTTTAACATCGCTGCTCTGGGCTTTTTCCAGCGCGATTTTGGCAGCGGCGACTTCGTTGATATTGGCCTGCGCCATGTCCTTCATTGCTTTTTCGTCGCCAGCGCTAAGCTTTGCATTCGATTCCGTCTGGCTTGCGGCATTATTCTGCGCGGTGCTCGCGGGCGTCTGTGCTTGTACACCAACGGTGTTGAACATCGCGGCGACGGCGGATACGACGAGCAATCCTTTCAGAGTATTACGCTTTTGCATCTTATTCTCCTGATGGTCATGGGTAGGGTTAGTATCAGTCAGGAAACCGTGACAGCTCCCATGGAAATGACAACGGCAATGGTCAGTATAGTGCATCAGCGAGTTATGACAGCAGGTTACGCCATATCGCAGGGAAAAGGGGGCAGGAAATAACGCAAGCGAGGCGGCAGGATGGAGTATGGCCCTGTCACGGGGTAAATCGTGGCGCTGGCGCCTGTCTGTGCGCGCCGCCTGAATGCGAGGACGCAGACAGGCGGATTATGGTAGTACCGCCTCTGCGCCAGACGTATTATTTTTAGCTCGTGAATTTGGTGATTTACTTTTTCAAGGATTAAAAGAATGCCACTGCCGGAAAGGATGAGACCGACCAAAGTCAGTAGAAAAAAGATTGGTGAACTCGCAAAGAATGCGCAAATCATTCTTTCTAAAATAGATGAAGGTGCCGATCAGGACGACCCTGGGCTAGTGACCATGATGGCCGAATGGAACCGCCAGGTTTTGCGGCCCTGTACGTTTTCTGATTTCAGAGACTTTTCCTCCTGGACCAGTGCCATCAATTTTACCCGGATGGCCTTTAATCAGGAGACGTTCTACCCGGACTTTACGTGGCCCGAACTCATTCAGATCATTACCTTTATCTGCGACTGCGAGGGCAGTGAATCTGACCAGAACTTCGCGATTTCCCTGCTGGAGAGTAATTTTGTCGGCAATCCGTCGGATCTGATTTTTTGGCCCGACAGCTGGTTTGAAGATGCGGAAATGGCCAATGTTGAGCTCAGCGCCGAAGAAATTGCCGGGTACCTGATGGCTCGCTCCGGCAGGCCGCTTACGGATGCGCCGGACATCGCGTTGCGATATCCGCTCCCGGATAAATAACCCGCTTCAGGCCCACCTTCCCCTGAGCCGCCGCACGGCTCAGGGGCGCATTCACGTCACAGACTTTGCGTAAACCGCAAGGCGGCTTTCGAAGAGAGCACCGGATGACCGCTCAGGCGCAGCTGCGCGCGCTCACCGTCGTGATGTAATTCACCCTGTGCGCCAAGCGGCAGCGTAACGGTTTCCTGCTCGTGGCCGAACGCAAGCCCCGTAAGGACTGGAATGCTTAGGCGCTCGCGCAGCAGCGCGACCACGCTTTCAAGCGTATAGCCGTCGTCATAATCATTTACTGCGCTAGCGCTGAAGCTGCCCAGAATCAGCGCCTTCTGGCGCGCCAGGATCCCGGCGGCGTGCAGTTGCAGCAGCATACGCTCAACGCGGAACGGGTGCTCGTTGATGTCTTCCACCACCAGAATGCCGCCGTCGATAACGGGCATCCACGGCGTGCCGGTAAGGGATGCCAGCATCGCCAGATTGCCGCCCCAGACGGTACCCTCAGCGGTGCAGGGCGCGCCGTCGCTGTGCCACGCGAGCGTATACGCCGGCTCGGTGAGCGCCTGCCAGAAGTGACGCCAGGTAAACGCGTTCATCTCGGGCGCGCCGAAATTCCCGGCCAGCATCGGCCCGCTGAAGGTAATGGTGTTAGCGCGCGCCAGCAGAAGCATCTGCAACGCTGTGAAATCGCTGTGACCGCAAATCAGCAGCGGATTAGCGCGCTGGCGGGCGATGAGCGGGGCAGGGTCGAAGGAGGCCAGCAGGCGGGTCATGCCGTAGCCACCGCGAACCGGCATCACGATAACGTCATTTTCAGACAATGCGCTTAAGGCCTGTAAATCACCAAGACGCTCGTCGTCCCGTCCGGCGAAACGCTGCAGCCGGCGGGTAATAACCTGCTGATTCGCCACCGTTAATCCGGCGTCTTCGAGACGACTGACGCCGCGCCAGGCCGCCTCCTGATTGATGCAATAACCAGAGGGGGCGATGAGATGAATATGGGCCATAACAAATCCTTGCTGACATACCAGGCGAAACCGCTATCATGCCGCTAACCTTAGCGGTTGTCATCCGGACGCCGGCGTGGCGGACGGGGTTGACGCGTCGTGTTGCACTGATATGGAAAGGAAAGTTGCGTGAAATTAAGATGGTTGATGTGGTTAGTCGTATTCCTCGCCGGATGTTCCTCCACGCCGGATTATAAAAACCCACCCTGGAACCCCGAAGTGCCGGTGAAGCGCGCCATGCAGTGGATGCCGATTACCGAAAAAGCGGGAGAGGCCTGGGGCGTAAGCCCGCGGCTGGTGACCGCGATTATCGCGGTGGAATCGGGCGGCAATCCGACGCTTGTCAGTAAGTCGAACGCGGTTGGCCTGATGCAGATTAAAGCCTCCACCGCCGGGCGCGAAGTCTATCGCTATATGGGCTGGAGTGGCCAGCCGTCCTCAGGCGAGCTGAAAAACCCTGAACGGAATATTTCCATTGGCACCGCGTACTTAAGCATTCTTGAGCACGGCGTGCTGAAAGGCATTGCGGAGCCGCAGACGATGCAGTACGCGCTGGTGGTGTCGTATGTGAATGGCGCGGGCGCGCTGCTGCGCACGTTCTCATCCGATCGCCAGACGGCGATTGAGAAGATTAATGGCTTAAGCCCGGATGAGTTTGTCGAACATGTCGCGAAAAATCATCCGGCGCCGCAGGCCCCGCGTTATATCTGGAAGGTTCAACAGGCGATGAACGCCATGTGATCAGCGCACCCGGCTTGCTTTTTCCCGGGCGATACGCTCCAGTGCAAAGATAATGCGCTGGAGCTCGCGCTCTGTGCCTGGGGTGAGGTTTAAGAACCGAAAGCTCAGGCGCGGCGTGGAGATCGTCTCGTTTTTACTGTCCACCACTTTGCGCTCGCTTATCGTCAGCAACTGCGCATCAAAGCGAAATTTTCCCCACTCCAGCAGATCGATTTCCAGCGGCGAGAACTGCATACCCGCTTCCAGCCCTTCCGGCATGGTGCCTTCCAGCAGCGTACCCATACCGCCGAGCGACAGATCCTGTAAACGACCGCGAAACAGTTTGCCGTCCGGCATCCGCGCCAGGCAGTAAAATTGCGGCTGTACCGGCGCGTTAATACGAAAATGCTCGCGGCGCTGGACAAACCATACCGCCTCCGGCAACGGGGCGACAAAGGCAGGCAGATTCTGATATTCACCAACATTCAGCGCAGGCAGATTAAATTCTACCTTGGCGCCCTGGGCTTCAGCGCTGAACTGGATATGCTTCGCTTTTTGCACCGCCTGGTTTTCGCTTTCCTGGCTTCCGAAATCAAGCACCAGCTGTTCCGGCGAGGCATCGAGAATGCGGCTGATAAACTGCCAGCTGCCCCACGACAGGCGGATCGGTGCCTGACTTTTTTGCAAATCGCGTAAAATCCCCAGCACGGCCAGCGGATTTTGCTTCAGAAACTGCTCACTGTAATTGCTCACGTCGCGTGATTCCTTAAAGACTGACAGAGAGATGTGGACGATTATCGGCTCGCACGCCTTAAACTTAAGATTTATCCTAAAATATTTTTATTTCAGTATGAGGATAATCCGAGCTTACCGGAAGAATCTTTATTTATTACCTATACTTGAAACCACTTCGGTTTGCCGCACCTTGCGGCGAGTCATTCAAGACACTTAATCAAGAGGGTGGAGACTATGGGTATTTTGGCCTGGATTGTATTTGGACTTATCGCGGGCATTATTGCCAAACTGATCATGCCGGGCCGCGATGGCGGCGGTTTTATTCTGACCTGTGTGCTCGGTATCGTGGGTGCCGTGGTCGGCGGCTGGCTTGCCACGTTCTTCGGTGTCGGCGGCAGCGTCACGGGCTTTAACCTACCAAGCTTCCTGGTCGCCGTAGTGGGTGCCATTGTCGTGCTGCTGGTGTTCCGTATGCTTCGCAGGGATTAAGCCTCCGTACGACGACGTTGCGTAAATACAAAAAACGGCCCCGAAGGGCCGTTTTTTTCTGTCAGAAATCGTAGCCGACCGTTGCGGTCACGCTGCGCTCTGCTCCCCAGTAACAGTTAGAGGTATAACAGCCGGAGATATAGTCGCGATCGGTGAGGTTGTTCGCCGTCACCTGGACGAACGCGCCCTTAAGCGCGCTGTTCCACGCGCCCAGATCGGCTTTCACCATCGCATCCATTAGCGTCACGGAAGAGACGCGACGGGTATTCTGGTCATCCGCCCACTGCCTGCCGATATAACGCACGCCTGCGCCTGCGCTGATGCCGTAATCGAACTGATAATGTGCCCAGAAGGACGCCATCTGATCTGGTGTCAGTAACGGCGTGTTACCGTCTTTGCCGCCGAGCGAATCTTCAAAGCGTACCCGGTTCCAGGTGTAGCCCGCGATAGTACTAAGGCGCGGCGTCAGCTGGTTACGCGCTTCAATTTCCACGCCCTGCGATTGAACGTTGCCGACAGCCTGATAGCTGGAGGTGGAGATATTTTCATCGCGCTGCGACACATCTTTCTGTTTCAGATCGTACATCGCTATTGTGTACATATCCGACGTGCCCGGCGGCTGGTACTTCAGGCCACCTTCATATTGTTCAGACGTGCTGGGTTTAAGCAAATCGCCGCGGGCATCAAAGAGAATGGACGGGGTGATAGCCTGACTGTAGCTGATATACGGCGACAAACCGTTTTCAAAAGCGTACAGCAGCGAGGCGCGCCCACCGACATGGTCGTCGGCGCGGCGGATAGTGGTGCCTGCGGTATCACTGACCTGTTTAGACACGATGCGGTCATAGCGTCCAGACAGCGTCGCATGCCAGCGGTTCCATTCCAGCTCATCCTGTAAATAAACACCGGTCTGATAATAACGGCGGTTGAAGTCGTTTGTTGAGGTGACCACATGCCCGGTTTTCGGCGTATAACCGGTAAACGGGTTATAGGGCGCGGCGCTGCCGTAGGCACCCTGAATGTCGTTGCGGAAACGATGATATTCCGCGCCCAGCACCAGCGTGTGATCCACCTCGCCCGTGGCAAAGTCAGCCTGTAAACGGTTGTCGGTAGACCAGGCGTTAAGCGACTCTTTATAACCCACATAGCCACGCGTCAGCTGATTGGTGTTGCCAATCCAGCCATTCTGATAAACCTGATCCAGCGAGGCATTGCTGTGGGTGTAGCTCGCGCTGGAATGTACAGACCAGGTATCGTTAAAGCGATGGTCAAACGCGGCACTGTAAATTTGCTGGCGACGGCGATAGCCATCGGCTGGATCGCCTTCGTTATAGGTATGGCTGACTTTGCGGCCATTATGGCCATAAAGCGAACCTTCGGCCGGGGACGAGCCGTGGTAGCCGCCCGACGGATCTTTTTGCAGATAAGCGCTTAACAGCAGGCTGGTGTCGCTGTCCGGTTGCCAGAGCAGGGACGGGGAAATGGCGTAACGCTCTTCACGCGTGTTGTCGTACTGCGTATCGGTATTGCGGGTGATCCCGGTCAGGCGATACGCCCACTGGTCGTTAATGGCATCGGTGTAATCAAACGCTGCGCTTTTGGTGTTCTGCGTGCCAGCAGAAAGCCGGAAATGTCCCTCGGAATTGAACTGGGGCCGCTTTGACGTGAGATTCACCAGACCGCCTGGAATGGTCTGGCCGTAAAGGGCAGAGGACGGCCCTTTAATAATGTCCACGCGCTCAATAAACCACGGGTCGATTTGCAACACGTTATGGCTGCCGCCGTCGCTCATCAGGCGCATGCCGTTGAGGAAAATATTATCGACGTCGCCGCCGTGGAAACCGCGCAGCGCGAGGGCGTCAAAGCGGGTCGCACCGCCGCCCACATTGGAGAAAACCCCCGGCGTGTAATTGAGCGCTTCGGTAAAGGTACTGGCTCCCTGATCTTCCATTTGCTGACGCGTTACCACTGACACTGACTGCGCGGTCGTGATAAGCGGTTTATCGGTTTTGGTCGCGCCGGTACTGCGCCTGACTGTATAGCCTTCGGTGGGTGAGGTCGCGGTTTCGGCGGGGGCGGCGCTTACGGTAATGGTGTCTTCCGCAAGCGTTGCGTGCGGCGCGGCCAGCGCCAGCGCGCACAGCGCCGCGGAGCGTTTCAGGGTTAAAGCCATTTTCATTATGAGATTCTCTGTTTGCCAACTGCATCCTGCGTCACAGGATCGTAACGATACGTAATAAAGAATGCGAATTATTATCGTTAACAACAAGAAATTGCAACTCACAGAATTGGCAGGGAAAACGGCGCTGAATGAACGCGCCGTGGCGGGCACGGTGAAGAGATAAAAAAACTGCCCTCAAAAGAGGGCAGTTGAATATTTTAAGGATAACGACAGCTTACTGTGCAGGTGCAGGTGCAGGTGCAGGTGCAGGTGCAGGTGCAGGTGCAGGTGCAGGTGCAGGTGCAGGTGCAGGTGCAGGTGCAGGTGCAGGTGCAGGTGCAGGTTGCGAGGTGGTGTTCTGCGGCGCCGCTGCGCTGTTTTGCGCCTCTGGCGTCGCAGTGGCCGGTGCGTTGTTGCCCGCAGGCGCAGGCGTCTGCGTGTTTTCTGGTGCGGAGGTTTCAGCCTTCACCGGTGCGTTTTGCTCCGCCGGTTTGCTCAGCATTTTTCCCTCCTGCTGCGGCGCGCTGGTGCTGCCCGGGCGCGTCTGCGGTACGTCATTACACGGTTTTTCCGTCCCGCACAGCAAATCGAGCATTTTCAGCGTCACGCCGTTGGTCCAGCCAAAGCCGTCCTGGAGCGGGTATTCGCCGCCACCGCCACCCGTGCCGGTAGAAGAGACGTCATATTTCTCCACCAGTTTTTGCTCGCGGTTATAGGTGTGCTGAACGTTGGTTAAGAAGTGCCAGGTCACATCCATCGCCAGATCTTTCTGCCCGTAGTTCATCAGCCCTTCGGTAGCCACCCACTGGAGCGGCGCCCAGCCGTTCGGTGCATCCCACTGCTGGCCGGTTTTAACCGTCGTGGTCAGAAGGCCGCCCGGTTTGAGAAGCTGCGCGCGGGTTGCGGCGGCGACTTTCTCGGCGCGGTCCTGCGCCGCTGCCTTCACATACAGCGGGAACAGCGCAGCGGCGGTCAGCTGATCGCGCACCTTATTGGTTTTCAGATCGTAATCGGCATACCAGCCATGTTTCGCGTTCCACAGATGCGTTTCCATCGCCTGCTGGCGCGCGCTGGCGAGCGATTCATAGCGAGTTGCGCCTGCGCTGTCACCGGCGGCTTTGCTGGCGCGCGCCAGAGTTTTCTCCAGCTGGAAGAGCAGGGCGTTGAGATCCACCGGCAGAATGGTCGTGGTGCGAATGGAACCGAGCTGCTGCGGGTTATCCATCCAGCGCGAACTGAAATCCCAGCCCGAGGCAGCACCGGCGCGCAGATCGCGGTAGATTTCTGTCGCCGGGCGGTCCGGGTTATTTTTGGCCGTGGTCACATCGTCAAGCCAGGACTCAGTACGCGGCGCATCGCGATCGTCCCAGTAGCGGTTGAGTACCGCGCCATCTTTCAGTTTCACAACACGTTCATGCGCATCGCCTGCGGCAAGGTTTTCGCTGCCTTCCATCCAGTAGGCATACTCTTTTTGCAACTGCGGCAGGTATTTTTTCAGTGTCTCATCACCGCCTTCGTGGCTTGCCAGCAGTTCCACCATAAAGGAGAAGAACGGGGGCTGTGAGCGGCTTAAGTAGTAGGTCCGGTTGCCGTTGGGAATATGACCCCACGCGTCGATTTCATGGGCGAAGTTATCGACCATATCCTGCACTTTATCCCAGTGGTCGCTCTCGGCGAGGCCCAGCATCGTGAAGTAGGTATCCCAGTAATAGACCTCGCGGAAACGTCCACCCGGCACCACGTAAGGCTTCGGCAGCGGCAGCAGGGAATCCCACTTGCTGGCGGAATCGGTGGAGCGGGTCAGCACCGGCCACAGGCCGTCGATATGCTCGCGCAGGCTCTGGCCTGCTGGCGGCACATAGGCTTCGCCTTTTTGCGGCAGGGTAAAGTTCAGCTCAACAAAGTGGCGTAAATCGAAACCTGACTGATTACGCTGCATCCGGTAGTCGGCAAGGATCATTAGCGGATCGCTTTTCGGCACCGCATCGGCAAAGGTTTTCTGATCCGGGAACAGCTTCGCGCTCTGCACATCGCTGAACAGCGGGCCAAGAAGCAGATCCGGCGGCTGTGGCGTGGTGCGCTCGGCTGGCGCATCCTGCGCGCCAGCGGGCAGCGTGGAGAAGGCCAGCAGCGCGCCGCTAAGGGCGACCTGAATGGCGAAAAACAGCGTCCGGGGACGGCGCGTAACGGCTTGTGTCATGAATGAATTCTCCTTAAGGGGGCGCAGCGCACACCACTGCGAATCAACCATATGAAAACCTTAGACGAATATTCCCGTTACGAGGGCACGTAAAGGGGAAATTTCTGCTTTTCGCGCCCGGTTCAGCCCGGGTTTACCTTATCCGGGGTGAGGTATCGCGGTGAATGAGCGTGACAGGCACCCATTCGGTGCGTGCCGGCCCGTGCGGTTGCCGGGCGCGATCGGCAAGACACGCCAGCGCCTGTGCGGCAAGCGCGGCCACGTCCTGATGCAGCGTAGTAAGCCGGTAGGCGTCATAGGCCGTAAGCGGGGTGTTATCAAAGCCTATCAGATGAAAATCACGCGGCGCGGTTTTGCCCTGCCGCCGCATGCCGTCAAGAAAACCGCAGGCGAGCTGGGCGTTGGCGCAGAATATGCCGTCGAGTGAGGCGTGCGCGCAGCCTGCCGCCGCCAGTCCCCCTTCATACCCGTCCTGAGGCGCATGGATAAACGTGGCATGCGTCCGGGTTTCCACGCCGCGCGCCTGCAGCGCCGCCAGGAAGGCTTCGCCGCGCTGCTGCCCCGCCCAGGTGGAACGCTGATAGTTTAGCCAGCCAAAGCGGCGGCAGCCTGCATCACTGAGTTGCGCGGCGGCAAGCGCTGCGCCCTGCGCGTTATCCGAGCAGACGGTATCCACCTGCGGGTGCGTCGGCGGGCGGTTAATGCCGACCACCGGAATATGATGCTGCACGCAGTCGTCGATAATCGCCTCCGGCGGCTGACCGGAGGTCACCACCACGCCGGAGACGCGATATTGCATAAAGCGGCGCAGGGTAGTTTCAAGGTCGGCATCGCCGGAAATTTCCGTCACCAGCGCCTGATAGCCGCGCTGCGAGACCGCCTGAATCAGCGCCTCCAGTAGCGCGCTGCGAAACGGATCGCCGATGCGTGCCACAATCACGCCGATAAGCTGGCTGCGCTTGCGGTTAAGCCCTTGCGCCAGAAAGTTGACCTGATAACCGAGTTCGGCGGCGGCGGCGAGCACCCGCGCTTTGGTCTCGGGCGAAATGCTGCCGCTGTCGCCGAGCGCGCGCGACACCACGGCGCGCGACACGCCCGCCCGCGCGGCAACATCCTGGGCGGTAACGACGCTGCGCGCCGGACGCGGCTTCATGCGCTCGCCTGCGCACGTGCCAGCGTATGCCGCTGGCCGTCTTCCGTTAAAAACAGCGCCGGATGACGCGCGCAGGCCTCGCGAATGGCCGGAATATCAGCCTCCCAGCAGTGATAAAGCCCGAGCGCAGGCAGTTGCAGGCATTCGCACACCGTCTGGCAGGAGGGAAAATCGCCGTGGGAGGCGTCATCCTCCAGCGCGCGCCAGGAGGCGCACTCCTGAAAGGCGAGCGTGGCACCCGCCATCAGCGCCAGACTTTCCGGGGTCGGCCTGCCGTCGCCGCTGTAAAAAAGCGCCATGCCGTCGGTGTCGATACGCAGCGACCGACACGGGATCTCATGCTGCGTTGCCGCGCTGCGGATGCGCCAGTCGCGCCACGTCATTTCCGCGGCGATGTCCTGCCAGTCGATAGCGAAACAAAACGTCGTTTGCGGCCAGACCGCCAGCAGGGCCAGTTGTTGTAACACCGCCCGCTGGGCGGGCTGGCAAAATAGGGTCAGCGGTTTCTCGCGCCCCAGGCTTTTCCACTGATTAAGTAACGCCGCCAGCCCGGCGCAGTGATCCGGGTGAACATGCGTAAACCAGATGGCATCAATGGCGTTAATCGGCGTCTGGCGCTGCCAGAGCGCACGCGGAATAGTGGGGCCGCAGTCGACCAGCCACTGCGTCGAAGCGCCCTGAATCAATATTGACGACGTATTTTGCTGCGTGGCGAACGCGCTGCCGCTGCCGAGCACATCAATAATCATTTTCCACCTGTTTTCTCGCAACTTAATTAAATTGTCACAAAGGCGCGACAAAGTAGGTGCCTATCATGTCGGGGCGAAGTTGCATTTTTTTTACAGCGTAATGAACACGTGTTCATCGCAAAATAAATGCCGCCAGAATGCAGGAAAGGGCGATGAGTTATTTAGACATTACGCGATTAAAAATGGGGTACGGCGACCATACCGTATTGCATGATATTGATCTGTCAGTTCACCGTGGCGAAATGATTGCGCTGCTCGGCCCGTCCGGTTGCGGCAAAACGTCGCTGTTAAATGCGCTGTGCGGATTTGTTCAGGTGGAGTCCGGCGATATTTCCGTGGGCGGGCGCACTATTACCCGGCTCCCGCCCGAACAGCGCAATATTATTATGGTCTTCCAGAGTTACGCCTTATGGCCGCATTTAACGGTGGCGCAAAATATCGGTTTTGGATTAACCGTGCGCAAACAACCGAAGACCGTCATTCAGGCGCAAATTAAAAAGATGCTGGCGCTTGTCAATTTAACCGGGCTTGAGAACCGCAAAATTAGCGCGCTCTCCGGTGGCCAGCGTCAGCGCGTGGCGCTCGCCCGCGCCTTAGCGGTCGAGCCGGATGTGCTGGTGCTCGATGAACCGCTCTCCAACCTTGATGCCCGCGTACGCCTGAGCGTGCGCCACGAAATCAAAACGCTGCAACAGCAGCTCGGCTTTACCTCGCTTATCGTCACGCACGATCAGGAGGAGGCGCTGGTGATGGCGGACCGCGTGGCGGTGCTCAACCAGGGATGCATCGAACAGATCGGCACGCCGCAGGATATCTGGCGGCACCCGCAAACGCCGTTTGTCGCCGACTTCATGGGGGCGACGAATCGCGTACGTGCGCAGGCGGGCGAGACACTCTGCTTTCGCAGCAGCGACGTGACAATAAGCGCCGCGCCGGGCGCGATGCCGGGGGACGGGCTGACGCTTTCCGGCATCGTGCGGCAAAGCGCCTTTATGGGCCAGCAGTACCGCCACAGCGTACAGGTGGACCACCAGCTTCTGCAGGCCGACAGCGCGCAGAACTGGCCGGTCAATACCACGGTGGCGCTCCATGTCCCGCCGCAGGCGTTGCACCGATTTAACCAGCCTTAATTTCATTTACTCACACAGTCGGGGATATTTCATGTTTGCTAAAACTCACATCGCGCTTACCGCGGCGCTCTCGTTCGGCACGCCTGGCCTCGCACAGGCAGAAACGGTGCTGAATGTCGCTACGGCAGGCGATCAGAACATGGTCGATTACGTCAAAACCTTTCTGGCGCCGCGCTTTGAGGCGAGCCATCCCGACGTAAAAATTCGGGTGATCGGCACCGGGCCTGGTGACGCAGGCTCCAACAAAATCACAGAAAAACTGACCGCCCAGCAGCAGAGCAATCTGGCGCAGTGGGATATCGATGTCGCCGTTGTGCACCAGAAAGCGGGCGGAGAGCTGGTAGAGAAAGGCTTGCTCGCAAAATTCCGCGACCAGATCCCGACCGGCAAAATGGTTTCGCAGGCGAGTGCGCGTAACGCCCTTGGTGTGAACGTTGACGGCTATGTCATGCCGATGTTCCTGAGCCAGACGGCGCTGGCTTACAACAGCGATCTGGTGAAAACGCCGCCCGCGTCCTATGACGAACTGGTGCAGTGGGCGCAGAAAAACCCGAAGGCGTTTGGCTACAACGGAATTAAAAATGGCATGTCTGGCGTCAGTTTCGTGGTGGGCTGGATCTATGCCTACGGCACCGACGCGGCCCGCCTGAGCGCGCAGCCCTACGATAAGAGCGTGGAGAAAAGCTGGGCGCCCGCCTTTGAAAAACTCAAGGCTTTTAACCAGAACGTGACCTTTACGCCAGGCAACGCCGGCACGCTCGATATGTTAAGCCGTGGCGAAATCGCGATGGGGCCAGTGTGGGTGGATATGTTCTACAGCTGGAAAGATCAGGGCAAAGTGCCGCCGTCGCTGAAACTTGCGCTGATTGCGCCAGGCATGCCGGGCCAGCCGATGTATTACGTCGTCCCGGCCCGCGCGGCGCAGGCGAAGCTCGCGCAGGAATTTATCGCGCTTGCCACCAGCCCCGAGGTACAGGCGCAGGGCATTGTGAAGCAATTCAACTGGTATCCGGGTATTGATGCGAACTATGTCAAAGCGAAGCTGGACGCGCCGACCTGGCAGAAACTCTTTGCTGAAATTTCGCCGCAGACGCTGGCAAACTATGGCAAAAGCTTCCCGATAGCGCCGTATTTTGACGACATCAAAGAAGGCTATGAGAGCCAGGTGTCAAACTGATCCCCTGTGCCCGGCGGCCACGCCGGGCGCTTTCCGATGATTTGCGGAACTGCCTGATGAGAAACGCCCTTCGTTATGGTCTGCTGGTGGCGCCTGCCGCGCTGCTGACCGCTGTGCTGTTTTTATACCCGCTGGGGTTTTCGCTGGTATCGGCGTTCGTCACCGAGGCCCCGGCATTCACCCTGGCGCACTTCGCGAAAGTCATTGACCTCTATTCGCAGGATATTCTGTTTTCGCTGGTGATCGTGCTGGCCTCGGTAGCGCTGCTGGCGCTGATTGCGGTGACACTTTCCGGCGTCATTGTCCTTTCGCCATACCCGTGGCTCGCACGCGCCTTCGGGCTGCTTTACCGGTTGCCGCTGTTTATCCCGTTTATTGTGACAGCGCAGATGATGCGCACGTTTCTTGCCAAAAATGGCCTGATGAATAACGCGCTGGTGGCAGGCGGCCTTTTGACCCCGCTTGAGACAGTCTCCTGGCTTGGCTGGAAGGGCATCATTATTACGTTCGTCTGGAAGCAGATGGCGTTTGTGACGCTGCTGACCTGCGGGGCGATGGCCTCTGTGGATCCGGCGCAGATCCAGGCGGCGAAAAACCTTGGCGCCTCCCGCCTGCGCATTCTGTGGCAGGTGCTGCTGCCGCAGGCGATGCCGACGCTTGGCGTGGCGCTGGTGCTCTCTACTGTCACGATGCTCTCTGTGCTGTCTGTTCCGCTCATGATAGGCACCGGCACGCCCGCGATGATGACGGTTGATATGGCGTTTCGCGTGAGCTCCTACGGCGATTACCACGTCGCAAACGCGCTCGGGGTGATGTCGTACCTGATTTGCGCCGCACTCTCGTGGTTTTACCTGCGCCATACGCTTAAAGAGAAAGGAACCCACGCATGAGCCCTGTTGCTGAACACACCGCTGTGATGCCTGTAAGGCGCGCCCGCTTCACGCCGTTTCGAACAGGCTTTTTCTGGCAGACGCTGCTGCTGGTCTTGCTGGTGCTGATCCTGCTCGGCCCGGTGCTGAATCTGCTTATCTGGACCGTGGCGGAGACCTGGTATTTCCCGCATGCGTTGCCTGCGCAGTGGGGAATGAAGTACTGGTCGCAGGTTTTCAGTCCTTATAGCGATGTTTCCGGATCGCTGCTCACCAGTATCGGCATTGCGCTGCTTACCGTGGCAGTCTGTCTGGTGGTCGCGGTGCCGGCCGGCTATGCGTTGTCCCGTAAAGGCATGCCGCTGCGCTTTTTCTTTATGCTGTTATTTCTGATCCCCCAGGCGTTTCCGGGGCTCACGGTCTATATGAACGTGGCGCGGCTTTTTTATCAGTGGGGGCTTAACGGTACGGTGGCGGGTGTGGTGCTGGTGCACAGCGTACACGGCATGATGTACGCCATCTGGATAAGCGTTGCTGCTTTTAGTAGCGTCGACCCACAACTTGCGCGCGCGGCGCGTAACCTTGGTGCCAGTGCTACCACCACATTCTTTCGCATCGTGCTGCCGCAGGCCGCGCCGGGCATTATCGCCGCCAGCATTTTCGTGTTTCTGGAGTCGCTGGATGAGTTCACCGGCGCGTTCTTCGTCGGCGCGCCGGATATCAGTACACTGCCGCTCCTGCTCTATAACGCCAGCATGTCCGGGAACTACCAGATCTCCTCGATAACGGCGCTGATCCTGCTGGTCCCGTCGGTGGTATTTATGCTGGTGGTGAATAAATTCATGCGCCCGGAGATGCTCGCAAAAATAGGCAAATAGCGCGTCACGACGCGGCGGTTAACAGCGCGCAGGTGTCGGCGCGGGCGCGCGCCATTAGCGCTGCGGCCTCGTCAACGGTACGCAGATTGGTGTAGCCAATGATCAAACCGTAGCGTTTGCGCGGCCCGACGTACCATGACGACAGCGCGCTTACCTGCAACTGGTGCTGTTGCCAGGCGCGTGCGAGCGCCTCGTCACAGGTGGCCGTTTTCAGATAGGCCACCACGTGCATGCCGCCATCTTCAAGCGGGGTGTCAAACACGCCGGGATAGACCGCATGCAGCGCCTCAATCGCCATACGCCGCCGCTGCTGGTAGAGGGCGCGCATCTTTTTCAGGTGCGGGTAGAATTCGCCCCCGGTGAGAAACGCCGCCAGGATCTTCTGTATCAGGAGCGGTTGACCGCCTGTAAAGCACGCACCGCTCTCAAGAAACGCGCCGCGCGCCGCGCGCGGCATCACCAGATAACCAAGGCGTACCGACGGCATGATGGTTTTACTGAAGCTGCCGATGTAGATAACCCGATCCTCGGTATCAAGGCTTTTCAGCGAGGGCAATACCTTACGGGTGTAGTGAAACTCGCCGTCATAATCATCTTCGACGATCCACGCGTTCTGCTTTGCGGCAAAAGCCAGCAGCTGTTGTTTGCGCGGCAGGGAGAGCGTGACGCCAAGCGGACTGTGGTGCGACGGCGTGACAATAACCAGCCGCGCATCCGGGTGATGACGCTGCAGATAATCAACCTGTATGCCGTCATTATCGACCGGTACGTAGTGCAGGGCGGGGGCCTGCGCGTTCAGCAGGCGCCGGCCAACGAAATAGCCGGGGTCTTCAAACACGACGCTGTCTTGCTTACCCACCAGCGCCTGAAGCGTCAGCAGCACATTGCCCTGATAGCCGCTGGTGATAAAAATATCGTCGGCGTTACACACCACCCCGCGCGAAATCGAGAGATAGCTGGCAATGGCGGCGCGCAGCGGGGCGTAGCCGGCTATCGGCGGGTTCACCATCTCTTCAGGGCGCATGGCGCGCATCGTACGTGCACTGAGCAACAACCACTTTTTATAAGGGAAGCTGTCCAGCGACGGAATGCCGAGGCGCAGGAAACCCTCGCTGTCGTGACGCGTCAGCGGCGTGTCGTCGGGGCTGGCAGGCGCACGCTGTGACGGGCGCTGCACGATGGCGAGAGCCGGATTAACGCAGGTACCCCGCGGGCCGCGACTCACCAGATAACCTTCACCTACCAACACCGCATACGCGGCCTCTACGGTTTTTTTCGCGACCTGTAACTCCTGTGCCAGTACGCGAATGGAAGGAACGCGATCCCCCGGTTTCAGCACGCCGTCATGGATATTCTGGCGATAACGCTTATAGATATCGCGATAGCCTGGCTTCATGTCCTGCCTCGATTTACGTGTTATGACCCTTTTTACTATGTCATTGCCCCGTATGATAGACGAGAACAATATGACGCACGCCGCACCGCGGCGCGCCTTTTCCTGCATCTAAGGAGTTTCTATGACGACGCGCGTAAACCATTACCAGGCCATTCCGGCACTGGTCAACACGCTGATCACTGCCAGCGCTGCGCTCAAAAAAAGCAGCCTGACCCCGACGCTTAAACACCTGATTGACCTTCGCGCTTCGCAACTCAACGGCTGTGCGTTTTGTGTCGACATGCACTGTAAAGAGGCGAAGATGGCGGGTGAGCGCGAGCTGCGTCTTTATCATCTGGCGGTCTGGCGCGAGTCGCCACTCTTTAGCGCAAAGGAGAAGGCGGGGCTGGCCTTAACAGAGGCGATGACGCGTATTTCAGAGGAGGGCATCAGCGATGCGCACTATAGTGCGGCGCGCGAGCATTTCTCTGAAACGGAGATCGCGGAGATTGCCTTCGCAGTCGCCATCATCAATAGCTGGAACCGTCTGCAACTGGTGTCGCAAATGGCACCGGGCAGCCAGGATGCGGCGTTCGGTCTGGCGCGTGCAGACCTTGCCTGAACCTGTATTTTTCCGCTGAGAAGCCCGCTGCCGCGGGCTTTTTTTATGGGCATCACAAAGGGGTGAAAAAACAGCGAACTGAGAAGCGCTTTGTTTTTAATCACATAGCAGACCACTCGCGCCAGGCCGCGCCTCGCCTGACACTTAAGTAAAACCGCTTAAAAAATCTACTGGATATTTAACCAGGTCGCTGTATACTATTTCTACAAAGCACCAGGTGTTGTTGTAATTGAGTCAGTGAATGAGTGGTGAAACCTATGATGATTCCGCTGGAAAATCTTAATGCTCAGGATCAATCGGTCACAATGAGCAGCCGTGAAATCGCTACGTTGACAGGTATTGCCCACAGTGAAGTGAAGCGCATGATCAAAAGCCTGGAAACGGCGCAGCGCCTGTCCCAGCCCATCGGCATTAATTTGTACGAGCGGGAAGGGGAGATGCGTCAGGAGTTTTTGTTAAATAAACGCGACTCGCTGTTGACGGTCGCCCGCATTTCGCCGGCCTTTACCGCCGAAATGCTCGATCGCTGGCAGGAGCGTGAACGCAATGCCAGTCTGCCGGATTTTACTAACCCGGCGGCGGCCGCACGCGCCTGGGCCGAGCAGTATGAAAAGCGTCAGCGGGCGGAGCAGCAGCTGGCTCTCTTCGCCCCTAAAGCCGAGTTTTTCGATCGTTTCGTTCAGGTTGAAGAGTCGCTTGGCTTTCGCCAGCTGTGCAAAATGCTGAAGGTGAAGGAGCCGGAGTTCCGCCAGTTCCTGCTTGAGCGCAACATCATGATGCGCGCGAACGGCACGCTGGTGCCGCAGCACCATCACCTCCAGGCGGGTTACTTTACGCTGCGCTCAGGCGTCGGTGAAAACCTGCATACGTTCTCCCAACCGCGCTTTACGGCGCGCGGCGTGAAATGGGTAGCGAGCCTCTGGGCCGCGCACCTCGCCGCACAAACCAACGGCGCCGCGGCCTGATAGCCCGGCATCCGCAGTCACCCGGCGTGGTGCCCGGCTTGCGTCTTGTCCTGCATTATCTGCAGGCAGAGACGGCAACGCCGTGACGCGCCGGGTTTTCTTTTATCTCGCCTGACTCCCCCAGAGCCCGCACGTGAGCGCAACACGTGTGCCGCATACCTGCGAACCCACGCCGGAGCATTACCACAAGCATAGCCGCGGGTGAGACCGGCGCGCTCAGGCCAGCACTGCTGATGTGCGGCTGGCCAGGACCGTAATGCGCGTTATAGTTGTGCCTGAAAAACGCGCGCGCCGATGGCCTTCGCCTGTGCAATGGCGGCCTCAGGCGTGCTGAGATCCGGCAGGAACAGCGTCTCGTTTGTGATAACCGGTGCGCCGCAGTAGTCAAAAATGCCGTGGGCGATTTGCGCGTGATACGCCTGCCGGTAACCATGTTTTTCGTACGTCGCGTGATTCGCGCCGCCAATGCCGACCAGATGCACCGGTAAATGGCCGAGCTTTTTCACGATCCCCCCGTCGGCGCGCTCCTCATACGCCCAGCCGTTAGCGAAGACGCGATCGATCCAGCCTTTCAACAGCCCCGGCATCGACCACCAGTAAATCGGGAAGACCAGCACCAGCGCGTCGGCGCCTTCAACCCGCGCCTGCTCTTTTGCGACATCTGCCGGTACCGGCGCGGTTTTCATAAATGCAGCGTAGTCGGCCTCGTTAAAGACCGGATTAAAGCCCTCACGCGTGAGATCGGCTATCTCTGTGCTATGGCGCGCGTTTTCAAGGGTAATTCCCTCGGCCAGCGCGTGCGCGACGCGGTGGGTCAGGGCGTGTTCGGACGGATGCGAAACCACGATCAGTGCGTGCATATCATTCCTCCTGCGTTGCCATCGGGCAGTATTCGACGTAACATAACTTACCAAAAGTAACCTACCATTGGTAAGTTACTTTTGGTAGGTTATATTGTCAAGGAGAAAGGCGATGTCTGAATTTCGCACCCGTCAGCGGCTGAGCCGTGAGGCGCGCTATACCCAACTTATCGAAGTGGCCTGGCAGATAATCCGTGAAGAGGGCACCGAGGCGCTGACGCTCGGCAGGCTGGCGGAGCGTGCTGGCGTCACCAAGCCTGTGGTTTACGATCATTTCACCAGCCGCTCTGGCCTGCTGGCGGCGCTGTATCGCGAATATGAACAGCGCCAGAACATCAAAATGGACGAGGCGATTGCCCAAACAACGCCTGCGCTGGCGCCGCTTGCGGCGGTGATTGCCGAGGCTTATATCGAATGTGTGTTGTTACAGGGGCGAGAGATGCCGAACGTAATGGCGGCACTTACGGGCACGCCAGAGCTTGAAAAACTGCGTCAGGATTATGCGGTCGAATTCATTGCCAAATGCCGTGCGCTGTTTACGCCGTTTCGCGCTCATGCTGCGCTGCGCGACGCCGCGCTGTGGGCAATGTTCGGCGCCGCCGAAGGGCTCTCCTGGGCCGTCACGCTTGGCGCAATTGACGCCACGCAGGCGAAAGCGGAGTTGCGTGAAGCCATAGTGGCCATGGTGCAAAGGGATTAACGACCTGCGCACGCCCAGGGGCGTTCAGTGATTCATAACAGGGGACGTGTTCTGGCGAGAAAGCGTGGGCGATGCGCTACCCATTAAAAAAATGCGCCCACAGGCGCATGGTATTAATGCAGACAGCAATGCTTATACTTTTTACCGCTGCCGCAAAAACAAGGGTCGTTGCGCCCTGGTTTTTCCTCCGTAATAACCGGCTCCTGCGGCGCAGGCACTGCCTCCGGCTGGGCTATCCAGTAATCATGCAGCGCCAGCGCGGCAGGGCGGATAGCGGCAAAACGCGCCTCTAACGCTTCCTGAGAAAGCGCCTCTAGCTGCGGGAAGTTCTCTTCTTTGCCGTGCAGGGCGATAGCATCCAGCGCGGGCTGTAATTCTTCCGGCAGCGCCGACCAGTCACTGAGCGCCACACCACGCATATAGCCAAAGCACCACTCTTCCACCACGGTGAAATCCTGGCCTTCAATCTCGCGCACGCCAAACAGCGGATCGAACTGTTCGGGGTACTCCGCGAGACGATCGGCGATATCATTCATATGCTGGAAACACAGGTCCATAAAGCGGTTCATCTCACGCTCGTTGCTCCAGCGGGGAACGCGATTCTGACCGCCCCACAGCGCGACCAGCCATTCACTTGGCTCAATCGAACGCGGACCGGAAAGCACGGCGGTCAGCAGGCCATCCAGCTCGGCGACATCAACAATGGACGCCTCGCTGCCATATTTCTCCAGCATATCGTCAAGCCATTGCAGCTCTTTGTCGGTCAATGGGCCTTCTTTCATACTGTTGCCTCCTGGGCGCTTAAATTCAAAACCGCAGCAGTGTACACGTTTATCACCTGAGCTTAGCCATAAATCTGGTACAACAGCGGTCAGGCATCTGGCGCAACGTGGCCGCCTTTGCTGTAAGAGGAACCTAACCGCGATATAGGCTCGTGTAACCAGAGGGTAAACGGCGAAATGAAACACGGGTGATGTCTGAATACTCAGGCATCATGCCGATATATTAAAAGTTAAAAAGAGGGCGTTTTATCGCTTGCGCTAAACGGATATGCGCTAACCTTTATTTCTGTATAACGTAAATACGGCTGCGTATTGGGAAAATTTGCATTAAATAATGCGCAGTTTGTTTCAGGTGGTGATATTAACTATGCGTAACAGTTCAGTTAATATAGATGTAAGGCAGCCATGCTGCGCATAAAAAAATAGGCTTAGCGATACTGTGAAATATCATTATAAGGAGTTAATGGCGACCTAAGCCAAATTATTCGCTGCAAAATCCGTAATGCTCTTTTTTTAATTATTTTATTTCTTATTGGTGTCCGCAATATAAAGAGAATTGATAGCCTATTTCAAAGGCAGATAAAATAGGATTATTACCTAAAATATAAATTACTTTTCAGTGGATCTTTTTATGCAGGGAAAAGCGCTTCTCCATTACGGACTGGTATTGATGCTGATGACGCCTCCCGTCGCGCTCAGCGCTACGCCTGGAGACCCTGCAATTTCTGCATTGCAATCGAAAGAGCAATTCCAGCATCAGCAGCAACAGCAAAAAGCACGTGAGGCCCGGCTGGCCGCTGAGGCGCCGGATATTCGCATTCCTCTCACCGTGGCGCCATCTTCACACCTGGTATTTCCGCAAGAGAGCCCCTGCTTCATGATCCATCGCGTGACGTTGACAGGGAACGACGCGCTACCGCACTGGTTGCCACTGCAGCGCCTGGCGAACCAGGCGGTAGGACACTGCCTTGGTGTCCAGGGCATCAATACGGTGATCGGTGCTCTGCAAAACCGCATTATTGAACACGGTTGGGTAACGACACGCGTGCTGGCACCGCAGCAGGAGCTACGCGAAGGTGAACTCAAACTACTGGTGGTGCCAGGCCGTAACCGGCATGTCGCGCTCACCCCCGACTCCGGACGCTACGTCAGCCTCTGGCCCGCAATGCCCGCCCACGAGGGTAATCTGCTCGATCTTCGGGACATCGAACAGGGGCTGGAAAACCTGCAGCGTCTGCCGACGGTGGAGGCGCGTATGGAACTCCAGCCGGGCGAAGCGCCGGGGGAGAGCGATATTATTATTCAACGTGTGCAAAGCCGGTTCTGGCGTGTCGGGGCCTGGGTAGATGATACCGGCACTGAAAGTACTGGCCGCTATCAAGGCGGCGTTATGCTTGCGCTGGACAATCCTGCCTCCCTCAGCGATCTCTTCTATGTGACCGCCAGCCGCGATTTGGGTTTCGCCGGTCGTAAAAGCAGCAAAAACTTCTCCGGTCATTACTCTGTGCCCTTTGGTTATTGGGCGCTGGGGCTGACTGCCAGCGACTACACCTATAGTCGGACCATCGCCGGGCGCAACGCGGACATCCTCTATTCCGGTAAAAGCCACGCCCTGGACGTACAGCTAAGCCGCGTATTGCATCGCGGCGCCACCTCCAAAACCAGCGTGACCTGGGATGTGACGCTTCGCGAAACACACAACTTTATCGAAGATGTTGAGGTGGAGAACCAGCGGCGGCGTACCAGCGCCTGGCAGTTGGGGCTTGAGCATAATCACCACATTGGGCCTGCCACGCTGGACGCCAGTGTTAGCTATCAACGCGGCACGCGCTGGTTCGGCGCACAGCCAGCCTGGGAAGAAGAAGTCGATGACGAAACTTATGCCACGGCGCTTTCAAAGATATTGACGTGGGACGCCTCGCTGACCATGCCCTTCGCGCTGTGGTCACAGGACTTCAGTTGGACGACCCAGTACCACCGCCAGATGAGCGACACGCCGCTTACGCCGCAGGAGGAATTCTCCATCGGCAACCGCTGGACGGTACGTGGTTTCGATGGCGAGCGGACTCTCAGCGCCAGCCGCGGCTGGACGTTGCAAAACACGCTCGGCTGGAGCACGCCGGTGCCTGCGCAGGAACTCTATCTGGGGGCGGATTATGGTGAAGTGGGCGGCAACAGTAGCACCAACGCAGAGCTGAGCGGCCAGCATTTGGCTGGTGGCGTGCTGGGGCTGCGCGGCGCTATTGAGCGCGCGCGCCTCAGCTATGACTTGTTCAGCGGCATCCCCCTCTCAAAGCCCCCAGGCTTTAAAACTGACCCCGTTACCTTTGGCTTCAGCCTGAACTGGAATTACTAATTAGCGCGGGCGCACCCGGAAAGCTGTGCGTGATAACCCAGGGAATAGCACGATGAACAAGCTCTTATACCGTCTGATCTTCAACAAAGCCCGTGGCATGCTCATGGTGGTGGCGGAGATAGCTGGCTGCGGCCGCGCCAGCAGCGTACGCCAAAGCACCAGGCTTGCGACGGCACGGCTTGATATACGCGTTCACCCACTCTCTTTTGCGCTCTGGCTCGCGGCGGGCTGCGTCAGCCTGCCGGCGCAGGCGAATATCGTGGCGGACGGTCACGCACCGCGCAAGCAGCAGCCCACTGTAATATCAACGGCTAACGGGCTGCCGCAGGTCAATATCCAGAAACCGAGCGCGGCAGGCGTCTCCCGCAATAGCTATTCCCAGTTCGACGTTGACAGGCGCGGCGCGATACTTAACAACAGTCATAAAAACACCCGCACCCAGTTGGGGGGAATGGTGACGGCCAACCCGTGGTTGGGCAAACAGGAAGCGCGGGTGATCCTTAACGAGGTCAACAGCCGCAACCCCAGCCAGCTCAAAGGCTTTGTCGAGGTGGCTGGCAAGCGTGCTGAAGTGGTGATCGCCAACCCGGCGGGTATTACCTGTAATGGCTGCGGCTTTATTAACGCCAGTCGCAATACACTGACCACAGGCACGCCAGTGATGCAGAACGGCCAGTTGAAAGGTTTCGACGTCAACGGCGGGCGCATCAACATTGAAGGTAAAGGCCTGAACGATACCCAGGGAGACTACACGCAGCTGATCGCTCAGTCGGTGGCGATTAACGCCCAGGTACATGCGCAGCAGTTGAATGTGGTGGCAGGGCGAAATCAAGTCAGCGCGGCGGGCTCGGTCAACACGGTTAAAGCGCAGGCCGGGAGTAAACCCACCTTCGCTGTGGACGTCTCGACGCTGGGTGGCATGTATGCCAATAAAATCACGCTGGTCGGCACCGAAAAAGGGGTTGGCGTGCGTAACGCCGGCGAACTTGGCGCAAGTGCCGGAGAGCTGCGTCTGACGGCTGACGGCAGGCTTGAGAACAGTGGCACGCTGCAAAGTCGCGATGCGCTGCGCGTTGACAGCCAGGGGGGTATCGATAACCGAGGAAGACTGCGCTCTGATAAACAGATCGTTCTCGCTACGCAGGCCGATTTGAATAACAGCGGCAGCGTGATAGCCCATGACGATCTGACCGCGCGTGCCGGACGAATCAACAGCAGCGAGACCAGTACGCTGGCGGCGGGCATTGATGATAAAGGAACGGCCACGCGCCCTGGCAATCTGGTATTGAGCAGTAACGGCGAACTGGCGGCGCACGGGCAAAATGTCGCGACACAACGGCTGGAGGCGCACGGCAAACGCGTCGATTTCAGCGGGAGCCAGACGGTGGCTGACCAGGTGGCACTTACCGCCACAGCAGGTGAGGCTTCCACCGCAGACGCAACGGTGAAGGGCCGCCAGCTGACTATTACTGCTGCTGAGCGCATCACTAACGATCGTGGGCAGATAGCTGCGCAGACGCTGAGTCTTAATGCGCCCGTTCTGAGTAACCGCGGCGGGTTGCTGCGCCAGGAAAGCAGCGACGCGTTGACACTGAAGGCCAACAGCCTCGATAACGGCGGCGGCGCGATCATTACTGCAGGCGATCTTAATGTGAAGGCCCCGGAACTGAACAACCGTCAGGGGTTGATTGAGAGCACCGGCCACGCGCTGACGCTGACGACGGATCGTCTGGACAACCAGCAGGGTACTGTGCAACTCAGTGGCGCTGGGCCGATGACAGTCACGGCGCAACAGTTGCAGGGGACTCAGGGCGAATTGCTGTCCGCGGGCAAGCTCAACGTGCAGGGCCAGACGATAGACCTTGACGGCGCCACCACGCAGGCGCAGCAAATCTCGCTGAAGGCGCAAAGCCTGTCGCACCGTGACGGCATCATGCAGCAGCAGGGCAGCGATGCCATGACGCTGGATATTGCCAATGAGGTGAATAACCAACAGGGGCGGCTGGAAAGCAACGGCGATCTGCAACTGCACGCC
Organism: Cronobacter condimenti 1330; assembly: GCF_001277255.1. NCBI lineage: Bacteria > Pseudomonadati > Pseudomonadota > Gammaproteobacteria > Enterobacterales > Enterobacteriaceae > Cronobacter > Cronobacter condimenti. Next base: position 2,436,663 of record NZ_CP012264.1, on the reverse strand, counting down.
GGTGCGCTGGACAATAGCAAAGGCACGCTGCTGGCGGCCGGCGCGGCCAGCCAGCAGCTAAAAATAGATGGCGCGCTCGATAACAGCGACGGCAAGATTCTCGCTGCACACAAGGTCTCGCTGGAGGCCGAAACGCTGCAAAGCCAGCGCGGTCATCTTGCCGCAGCCGGTGGCGAAATGACGCTACAGATAGCTCATGAGCTTGGCAATCAGGGCGGGCGCATCGAAGCGAAGGACAATCTGACCAGCCAGAGCGGCGCCTTCAACAACGATGGCGGTACGCTGCTTGGCGACGCGGTGACTATCGACACCCGGGAGCAGGCGCTCTCAAACGTGGGCGGTAAGCTCATCGCCGATGGCGCGCTTGATCTCAACAGCGGGCGTTTTGACAACACCGGCGGGCTGGCCCAGGCGGGCGATGCCCTGCGGGCAGACACCCACGGCCAGGCGTTGGTTAACGCAGCAACCACACAGGGCGGCCTGCTGAGCGGTGCGGATATGCATATCCTGGCAGGCGGCATTGACAACCGCGCTGGTGTAATGGCCGCCCAGGGGCAGGCTGCTATTCAGGGCGGCACGTTCGCGAATAACGGCGGTCGCGTTGTCGCGGATGGCGATGTAACGCTTGCCTCTCAGGCGCTTGATAATACGGGCGGCATGCTTCAGTCGGCGCATCGCCTTACCGTAGATACCCATCAACAGACGCTAAATAACAGCGATCGCGGGGCGTTGATCGCCACGGACGCGTTGACGCTTACCAGCGGCGATGTCAATAACCAGAATGGCGAGATTGCCACCGACGGCGACGCTACGCTCATTACCGGCACTATCGATAACCGTCAGGGGCGCATGACCGCGGGCGGTGCGGCTGTGCTGCACGGCGGCGATCTTAATAACCAGCACGGCCAGATAGAGGTCAGCGGGCCCGCGCAGCTTAACATCGGTAGCTTTGATAACAGTGCAGGTGCGTTGACCAGCGGCGATACGCTGACTCTCGGCAGTCGCAGACTTGATAACAGCGGCGGGCGGTTGCAGTCGAACAAAGACATGACGCTTGATACCACAGGCGAAGCCGTCATTAACCGTGACAGCGGCGCGCAGGGCGGCATTATCGCGCTGGGTAATTTGCAACTGCGCGGCGGCGACATTGACAACCAGAGCGGGTTTATTGCTGCCAGCGGCGTCGCCGAACTTATGAGCGGCACGGTCAAGAATGCGCAGGGGCAGATGGCGGGGAATGGCGGTCTGTTGCTGCACAGCCAGGCCGTCGATAACCACAGCGGCACGCTGCAGTCGGGCGGCGATCTGCTCATCGATACCGCCGGGCAGACGTTATCTAACCGTGACGGCAAGCTGGTGGGTACGGGCGCGACCCGCGTTGACAGTGGCTCGCTGGATAATCAGCACGGCCATATTCAGGGCGGAAGCGATCTTGTCCTGACTGCGGGCGTTGGCGGTGCCGCGCTGATGAACCAGGACGGCAAATTACTCTCTGCCGGGAGCATGACGCTGAGCGCCGATAGTCTGGACAACCAGGCAGGTCAGGTGCAGGCGATCGGCGACGGACGTATCGAGCTGGCACATCAATTCGATAACCGGGCAGGCCTGGTGCGCGGCGGCCAAACGCTTGATGTTAACGCCACAGAGATCCTCAACCGCGATACCGGCAAGGGGGAAAACGGCATTGAGGCCAATGCGCTGAGCCTGACGACGCAGCGTCTGGATAACGGCAACGGCGCGCTGCGCGCTACCCAGCATCTCATCGCCAGCATCAACGGTATGCTGGATAATCGCGGCGGCCTGACCAGCTCGGCCGGTGCGTTCGATCTGCACGACGCGGCGCAGGGCCAGAAACTCACGATCAATAACCAGGGCGGTACGCTGATTGCCGGCAGCGAGGGCAGCCTTCACGCTGCCTCGTTGAGTGGCGATGGCAAAGTCCTCTCGCAGGGCAGCCTGACTCTCACGCTGGGTAGCGGCTTTCATAACACGGAGGCCCTCGGGGCGAATGGCAATCTCACACTGGCCACCGCGGGCGACTTGCGTAACGACGGCAGCATTACGTCTGGCGGGGAGATGCATCTTCAGGCACAGAATATCAATAATACCGCGTCCGCAGAGATCAGCGGCCAGGCAGTGCATCTCAACGCCCGCAACGCGCTGGACAATGCCGGACTGATTGACGGCGCTCTGACGCATCTGGTCGCAGGTACGTTGAACAACATCGGTACCGGCCGTATTTATGGCGATCGTATTGCTATTCAAGCAGGCAGCCTTAACAACCTGAACCAGAATGGCAAAGCGGCGGTGATTGCGGCGCGCGACAGGCTGGACATTGGCGCGGGCACCATCGACAACCGCGATCATGCGCTTATCTATAGCGCGGGTGATATGCATATCGGCGGCACACTGGACAGCAATCTCCAGGCGACGGGCCGTGGCGGCGAGTTGAATAACTATGGTGCTACCCTTGAAGCGGGCCGTAATGCGCAGATTGACGTGGCTAAGATTGACAACGCCAACCGCAATCTGGTGACGAAAGTGGTCACGACGGAAAACGCTAAGCACCATGAGGCCGCGCTGTCGGGCCAGGCGACCCACTACGACTGGAGCAAAGTCGATACCAGCCGTAAAAACAAATACGGCGTACACACCGCCAGAATGCCTGACGGCAGCAGCGGTTCAAAATTTTACGAATACACCTTTACCCGTACCGTGAAGGAAACTCAGGTTAAACAGAGCGATCCGGGCAAAATACTCGCGGGCGGCAATATGCGCTTCAACGTCGATCGTCTGACCAACCACGACAGCCAGATTGTGGCGGGCGGCGCACTGGGCATTGATTCCGGTGTGCTGGCGAACGAAGCAACAAAAGGTCAGCGCGTCATAACCGATGTCGGCAGGCAAACACGCTGGTACGCCAAGAAGAAAAAGAAAAAAATGGGTGGCACCAAAACCTCGCAAGGGAAAAGCCGTAGCAACTATCGCCCTGCGCCCGTCACACAAACTATCGATCTGCAAACGCTGGTCTGGCAGGCCAACGGCAGCGCGCAGGGCAGCGGCTTTAAAACGCAGGGTCATCAGGATAAACGCGTTGCCGATACTGCCCGCGGCGCGGGCGAGGCGGGGGGGCTCATGGCCGCCGCGCCGGTGACGCTGAACGCGCTCAAGGCAAGCCCGCTCAACAGCCGGCCACTGGCGTTACCGCCCGGCCAGCAGTTTGCGCTGACGCTGCCGCCCACCACCGTCAGCGGACAGGCGATTACGCCTGTGATCCGCGTGGTGACGCCAGACATGAAGCTGCCTGATAACAGCCTGTTTCGCGTAAAACCCGAGAGCCAGAGCCATTACCTGGTGGAAACCGACCCGCGTTTTACTAACCAGAAACAGTGGCTTGGCAGCGACTACATGCAGGAGGCGCTCTCCGATAACCAGAACCTGGTGCATAAGCGTCTGGGCGATGGCTATTACGAACAGAATCTGGTGCGCGATCAGGTCACCCAGCTTACCGGCAACCGCTATCTGGGCAATTACAGCAGCGATGAGGATCAGTTCAAAGGGCTGATGAACAACGGCATCGCCTTCGGCAAGCAGTATCAGTTGCAGCCGGGCGTAGCGCTGTCGCCGGAACAGATGGCGCTGCTGACCTCCGATATTGTCTGGCTGGTGAATCAGCAGGTGACGTTGCCGGACGGCACGCAGCAGACGGTGCAGGTGCCGCAGGTCTACGCGCGCGTCAAAGAGGGCGATCTCACCGGCGATGGCGCGCTGATGGGCGGCCATGATGTGGCGATCGCGAGCCGTGGCGATGTTATCAACAGCGGCGCGATTCAGGGACGCGCGGTGACGCAGGTCACAGCACAGAACCTCAGCAACAGCGGGTTTATCAGCGGCAACCGCGTCGATCTTAACGCCCGTCAGAACATCGACAACATTGGCGGGCAAATCCGGGGCGGCGACCGGGTGGCGCTACTGGCGGGGCATGACATCACCAGCACCTCTACGGCGGGCGGCGACGACAGCGAACGCTGGATAGATCGCCCGGCAGGCATCTATGTGCAGAATAACCAGGGCGAGCTGCGCCTGAGCGCGCTGAATAACGTCGCGCTGATCGCATCAGACATCACCAATGCCGGCAAGGCCGGGAAAACGGCGATCGCCGCGGGCAACGATTTGCAACTGAGTACCCTGACCACGCGCCACCAGGAGCGGGGCGACTGGGGTAAAGGCAACAACCGCGCGGTCGATCAGCAAACGGATGTCGGCACTTCCATCACGACGCCTGGGGATCTGCAACTGACGGCCGGGCGGGATATCAATGCCGTCGCCGCCACGATAAAGGCCGACGGCGTCGCGCAGCTGAAAGCGGACCGGGATATCACTCTCACCGCCGGGCGCGCCTCGACGGATATTACGGAGCACAGCAAACAGTCAAGCAGCGGCTGGCTCTCTGCGGCAAGCCAGGAAACCCATGAGGAAGTCCATACCCGGAAGGCAGAGGGCACGACGCTGAACGCGGGTAAGGTGCAGATAAGCGCCGGGCGCGACGTCGCCGTCAGCGGCAGTAATGTCGTCGGCACCGGGGATGTCTCGGTGACGGCGAAGCGTGATGTCAGCCTGAGCACTGCCACCGAAACCGATTATCACTATAAAGAAGAGACCAAAAACAAGAGCGCTTCTCTGAGTAAAACCACCTTGCACAACATCTCTGAACAAAGCGCCACGCGGGAAGTCGGGGCGCTGTTGAGCGGTGATAACGTGACGGTGCAATCGGGCAATGATCTGCGGGTGAAAGGTTCATCCGTGGTGGGTGATGGCGATGTGGCGCTGAGTGCAGAGCATAACGTGGACATCACCGCCGCCACCAATACCGATTCGAACTGGCAGTTAAATGAGAAGAAAAAGAGCGGCCTGATGGGCTCCGGCGGTATCGGATTTACCATCGGCAGCAGCAAGACCAAACAGGATCTGAAAGAGAAGGGCACCAGCCAGAGCCAGAGTCAGAGCACTGTCGGCAGCAATGGCCGCGATGTGACCATCAGCGCAGGTCATCAACTGCACGTCGGCGGTTCGGATCTTATCGCTAAAAAAGATCTTTCGCTCTCGGGCGACAGCGTGGTGATTGATCCGGGCCATGATAAACGCACCTCTGATCAGAAATTCGAACAGAAGAGCAGCGGGTTAACCATTGCGCTTACCGGCGCTGTGGTCGATGCCGTCAGTAATGCAGTGACGGCGGCAAAGGACGCCTCAAAGCAAGGCGATTCTCGTCTTGCCGCGCTCCAGGCGACCAAATCGGTGCTTTCGGGCTATCAGGCGATGCAGGGCAAAGAGATGGCGGACACCACCGGCGAGCCCAATTCCGGTATCCGCATCAGCGCCTCGATTAATACGCAAAAATCGAAATCGGAGCAGCATCAGACGTCGGATCAGGTGAGTGGTTCGACGCTCAATGCGGGCGGTGATTTGTCGATTAACGCTACCGGTAAACATCACGGGGCTAACAGCGGCGATATTGTGGTTGCGGGCAGCAGCATGAAAGCGGGCGGCGATGCCAGCCTGAATGCGGCGCGGGATATTCTCCTGACCGGCGCGGCGAATACGCAGAAAACCACCGGCAGCAACAGCAGCAGCGGCGGCGGGGTCGGCGTCAGCTTTGGGGTTGGGCAGGGAAGCGCGGGCCTTAGCGTCTTTGCTAATGTCAACGCGGCAAGAGGCCATGAAAAAGGCGATGGCACCGACTGGACCGAAACCACGCTGGACAGCGGCGGTAAAGTGTCGCTGCGAAGCGGGCAGGATACGTCGCTGACGGGCGCGCAGGTGAGCGGTGCTCAGGTGACGGCGGACATTGGACGCAACCTGACGGTCACCAGCCTGCAGGACAGCAATCACTACGACTCGAAACAGAGCAGCGTGAGCGCAGGCGGCAGCTTCACTTTCGGTACCATGACAGGCTCTGGCTATGTTAACTTTAGCCAGGACAAAATGCACAGCACCTTCAACAGTGTGGCCGAGCAGAGCGGGATCTTCGCCGGTAAAGGTGGTTTTGACGTTACGGTTGGAAGCCATACCCAGCTTAATGGCGGGGCGATAGGCAGCACCGCCACGGCGGATAAAAACAGCCTGGATACCGGGACACTGGGCTACATTAATATTTCCAACAAAGCAGATTATAAGGTGTCGCACGCCGGTGGCGGCTTCAGCTCTTCCGGTAACCTGGGCGCGCAGGCTGCGATCAACGCAGCCAGTACGCTCATGTCGGCCGTGGGCAGTTCCGGCCATGCGCAGGGCACCACCCAGGCGGCGGTGTCAGAAGGCACCCTTACCGTTCGCGATACGGCGAACCAGCGACAGGATGTTAACGGACTGCAAAGGGATGTGACGCAGGCCAACGACGCCATCAGCCCGATCTTTAACAAAGAGAAAGAACAGACTCGCCTGCAGACCGTGCAGATGGTCAGCGATATCGGTAATCAGGTGGCCGATATTGTGCGCACGCAGAGCGATCTCGATGGCCTGAAGGCGGCGATAGCCCAGACGGGCACGTCACTTCAGGGGCTGCCGGAGAAAGAGCGCCTGGCAAAACTGGCGGTACTGCGCGATACGGCCGTCTACAAAAAAGTGACCGAAAACACCGGCACCGGCAGCGATGTGCAGCGAGCGATCACCGCCGCGACTGCGGCGGTCAGCGGGCTGGCAGGCGGAAACCTGAATGCCGCGTTAGCGGGCGCGGCCGCGCCGTATATCGCTAATGAGATCGGTAAATACATCACCGAGGAAAACACGGCGGCGGGGATAATGGCCCACGCGGTGGTCAACGCCGTGCTGGCGAAAGTGCAGGGGCAGGACGCCCTGGCCGGTGCCTCTGGCGCGGTCGTGGGTGAAGCGATGGGGTACCTGATTGCGCAGGAAGTGTACAAAAAAGACCCTTGGCAGCTGGATGAGACAGAGAAACAGACGGTTGCGGCGCTCTCCACGCTGGCCTCCGGCCTGGCAGGCGCACTGGCCGGCAACAGTACGGAAGCGGTAGCGACCGCCGCGAAGGCCGGGCAGACGACGGTTGAGAATAACTTCTTGGGTGAGAGCTCAAGGAAACAGAAGGATGAGTTAGTTCAGAAAGGGCTGACAGAGGGGCTGACCCTGGATGAAGAAAAGGAGCTCATCCGTCTTGATACAAATAATCAAATGAGTGATGAGTATCTTGATAAATACCGTCATGACCCCGGTTCATTAACCCCGGATGAAAGAGATAAACTGAACCTGGCGTTAACTGACTTTTATTACGAAAATTTAAAATATTATGACACCGATACCGTAAACAAACTGGTGGGCAGCCTGTTTGCTGAAGGGGCTACCTTCAGGGATTATGGTTTCCCGTACGCAGCAAGCAGTGAACTGAAGAACAAAATTACGGACATCAATAAGGCCGGACTGGGTTTCTGGGATGCCTTAACCTACACAAGAGATATTTCGCCACAGGAACGGTTGTATAAGGACGCAATAAGCGATCTGGGTGTGGTGAATGAGCACGCATACTGGGCCCGAGTTGGCGAGCCAGTATTAAACTTTTTACCAGGCGCGCCGGGGCTTCTGGTCAACGTAAAAGATGCCATTACAGGCGGCAGCCAGATGGGGCAGGCAACGGCCTCCTTCCTCAATGATGGCCCGAATGCGGATTCCGCAGGACGCTTCCTGGAAGGTTTCCTGAACGCAGCAGGCGCCGTGGCTGGTACACATTGGGGTTATAAGGGAGCGACTCAGCCAGGAAAACAAATAATAGGTGTACCTGTAACTCAGTCTAAAAATCCACTAAATCCAGTACAACAATATGATGCTCATGGAAATGAAATTGTTTATCGCACTATGTCGCAAAAACAATATGAGAAATTTTTAAATACAGGGGTAATGCCAGCCACAACCGAAACCTCAGTTTCTCCAGTATTAGGATATTCATCAAAATATGATGGAGTGACTGTAAAAATAGTTGTTAAGCCTGGCACATTCTCAGAGCTTGAAAAGGTAGGCATTGCAGCAAATTCTGCGGCAGCAAAAGAATTACCTAACATGTCGACTCAGACAGGAAAGTGGATGGAAACAAATACCCGATTTAAGGTTGAAGGTGGGCAGATGACAACTCAGCTTGGGCAAGGTAAAGGAATGGAAATTTTTAATAAAAATATTGTCCATTTTGAAAAGGTACAATAAAAGGAAAAAATTATGCTACTCAACTTAGAAAACACAAAAACACCCATGAAACTGGTATACCTTCTTTCTGAAGAGTTAAAAGCTGATCCTGAATATGTTTCCTTGACTCAAGCTTTAACATTGGATAAATCAAGGCCTTATGTTGGATTGAATGGAACCTATGGTCTTTTTGGATCACAAGAATGGTGGGATAGTATCAATCAAGGTAAAATGCCGTTGCTATCACTGTCTGGGGTAATAAAAAAAGCCTATGTAGCAGGGCAAGACCCTTCTGATTTTAATAATACTATCGATTTATTACTTGATGATGGAACCATCCAATCCGTTGGTATTTATACTAATCAAGATGAAGACTTAAGTTTTTTTAAAAGGGGACATAGGGCAAGTATTGTCTATGCTCTTGATGAGCTTAAACCAGAGGCAATGCTTAACTTTGGTCAAAAATATAATCAAATCGCTTTAGAAATGGCTGTTTCATTACAATCAGTTGAATAAAAAACTAATAATTCTTATGAAGTAACAAAAAAGATCCCAGACTTTTGAATCTGGGATCTTTTATTACTTTTTTAGACTGTAAATGATGCTGTGGGGGAGCCCCCATTTTTAACGGAGGTTATAAATTGTATTAGCTCACGCGGGGATTTTCCTGCCAGCCGTCAGGCTTACCCAAAATGCCCGTTCCCGCGCTGGTACACCGGCAGATCGCCGGTGTACCAGCGCGCCCGGAAACGCCCCGATCCACTGTTTCGTTTTCTTTTACTGACGAGAGGCAGGCTTAAGCCCTCGACCCAATTCTACCCTTAACGGGAATCCGGGAGGATGGCTGCTGGTGCAGCGCCCTGTGTGACAGGTCTGAGTAAAAGAAAAGCGTCGCCAACGGCAGTGAGCCTGCACGTATCGCTCTGCATACGCTCACTTCTGCCGTATTGGTAAAAGCCCAGGGAAGAAATGCCGCCGCAGGTGCAGCCGGAGGATTTGTTGCCGCGTCAGGTTCTGCTGCGCTGTCTCTGGCGTTTTATAATAAAAAGCCAGAAGAACTCTCTCCGGATGAAAAAACGGTCATTGTTAACCTCGTTGCAGCACTGCGCGCGGCGGTCGGTAGCATGGCCGCAGGGAACAGCACCGGTATCGGCAGTGGTGCAAACGCCGCCAGGGTGGAGGTTGAGAATAACTATCTTACTGCCAAACAAACAATGTCTTGGTTGGAGAAATATAGAGATGCAACTACGGACGAACAGCGTAAAAAGCTTATTGATTTAGCAAGTCAGATTGACGCTTCGCAACAGGAGAAAGCATTAAGCACCCAAATAACAAAGGATTACTTAGTAAAACAGCAAGATGATTTGATCAGGCTATTGCAATCTACCCAGTGTGATGTCGATTGTAGAAAAATGGCTCAGTATAGTATCAACCAGCTTAGCCCTATTATTGATAATTATGGTCAATTACAAGCGCATAACAATATACCAAAAGCCCTGGTCGCATCCGTTTCACTTTCAATTCCATTATTAAGCAGAGCAATAGCGCCGACAATAAGTGAATGGGTAGGAAGCCAGCAACTGGCAAAAAGATTGGGAGGTGCAGGCATTGGTGGCACCGCGAACACTATGTCGCAGTTGCAAACTATTATCAATAATCCAAAGGAAAAATTTAGTATTAGTAGTTTGTTTATAGCAACAGTATCGGCTGGACTTAGTACAGCAATGAAAATGCCGGGTACGGTTATGGTAAGCTCCGCAGGTGCAGGCATAAGTAGCGTTATCGACGGAAAAAAACCATTGCCGCCAATAGTGGGGGCTGCTAGCGGCGCACTCGTGGGTTATTATACCGCGGCGGGTTTTGAAAAGGTTGGTAATAGATACATTAATCCATTGCGGAATGGTTTTAAAGATATGCCAAACGGGAAGTTACCTTTTATAATAAACCCACCTGTAACTAGCTCTCTGCCATCAACAACTGGTGCAGCAACAGGTTCATATCTTTCCGAGAGATTTGGCAAGAGAATGGAAGACATTACTGCTGGGGAAATAAATGAAAAGAAATAACGGGGTGCTTTTACTATTAATAGCTATAATAGTATCAATAGTAATGTTCATTTTTCTAAACCTATTCTGCGCTTTTATGATTCGAGGATATGTGCTTATAAGGTATGATAAATGGCAGCCATATAAAATAACCGATTTTTGGGATGACTTAGGCTCAGGCATTGTGGTTGGTATCGTGTTCGGGATTGCCGTAAGTATTGGTGGCATGATTTTAAAGAAACTTAGATAATATTGTTCAATTGAGTTTTGTACAAAGAATTTATTGTAATATGTAGATACTCGCTGTAGTGAAAAAAGCTGCAATGAATGCAACGAGTGGCACTATGCTAAATTATGGTGCATCGTGGGTAGGTGGTAATTCATCCAGTTTTGTCATGCCGCTATGGCACCGAGACACTGCGGCATTGAACACAGGAATGGGCTGAGGACATTTGCAACCCCTAACATTGACCCTGAATGAAAAAAATATCTCATTCCCCGCGATTAGGTAAATCAATTAAATGATGAGCATGTTGATAAATACAACTCTAACTCCGGCTCATTAAAGATGTACTGAGTCGGGCGCTCAATGGCGGTTCCTGCCAATACGACAAAAGCCCAATGGGTGGAAATTAACCGGGCGGTCGAATAGGGTAAGAATCGGGGTATTAAGGTAACAGTGACGCAGGTGAAATAATGATTTTCAATAAGGATCAGGACTACTGGGCTGGTATTTTCTGTACTCCAGAATTTATCAGCATAGAAACATATTCGGGGCTGGGTATGGTTGCTGTGGATCCTCTTTTCCCCTCTCATCTCTTATCACCAGAGAGTGATGATGAGACTATTGGAAAAGCAATTTTACAGGCACTCTCTGACAGCCGGACATTAACCTCGCTTGACGAGCGGGTTGAACTTTTTGACCTTGAAAAAGGAAAGCAGCGTTATTCTGAATGGATTGCAATGCTAAGGGAGAAATATGGCTATAAGAGCAAAAAAGCCCTCTTTAAAGACATGAAACACTGCGGTATCCATTGTGTTAATGGTGTTATGAATATATCCCCATTCCGCCATGAAAAGCTGGAAGCCTGGGGAGACACTGGACGTGATGAGAGTGATGAAGTCATTTTATCCCTGGAAAATTCACCTGCTGAAATAGGCGCGGGGCTGAGACTTGCATTGAGCCGTTGTATCGATTTATAAATTTTACCCGGCCAGATACTTTGTGTTCGGGATCAGATTATCAGCCATTGTCCTTACGTGGGTGCTGGCAGTAACGCCGGGTGACAGAGAGCCAGCCAGCGTTATTGTGCGCTCGAAAAAGCTGCTGCCACAGCGTTATTTTGTTCTTGCTGAAATACGTGACGTTTCATTTCGCCGCACAGCATCGCGGTTTGCGGGTACTCGGGGTAGTTAATACGATGCAGCCGGACATCACTTTGAGTAAGGGTGGCTTTGAGGCCACAGGCGGTAGCCATATCTGACGCAATCGCTGAGGACTGGCAGCACCGCCACGGCGGATAAAAACCGCTTTGATAGCGGTATGCCGGGCTACAGTAATATTTCCAACAAAGCAGATTATAAGGTGTCGCACGCCGGTGGCGGCTTCAGCTCTTCCGGTAACCTGGGCGCGCAGGCTGCGATCAACGCAGCCAGTACGCTCATGTCGGCCGTGGGCAGTTCCGGCCATGCAAGGTTATTGTATTCAAACGATGGTTTACTTTATATCACAACAGATCACTATGAGACTGCAACTTCAATTGGTAGGTGGAAGTGAATATGAATGAAATAATTCTGGATGGAAAAAGAATACAGAATGAGTCAGATTTTCATAGTGTTATGTCTGAGTTGCTGGATTTTGGTCCTTATTATGGTCGAAATCTTGATGCTTTATGGGATCGTCTTAGCACTGATATTGAAAGACCAGTAAAGATAATTTGGTTACATTCTGAACTATCAAGAAAAAATCTTGGTGAATCCTTTGACAGGATTATCCAAATTTTTGAGAGGACCAGGCAGCAAGATATTACATTTAAATGGGATGAAAGATTTGATTATATTTTGAAATAATAAAGATTCCGGTTCATTGGCCTGAATCGTCTTATCAGCTCTTACCCAAAATGCCCGTTCCCGCGCCTGTACACCGGCAGATCGCCGGTGTACAGGCGCGCCCGGAAACGCCCCAATCCACTGCGCCTTCTTCTTACGGTTGACGGGCACCACGCTTAAACCCTCGGCAAGGAAATGGCCACGGTCTCTGCTTCTGCCATTGGATTAAAATGGGGGGAGGGTAATATGAAGCAAGGGATGCCGTGGGAGGATTATGTGGGCACTACTCTTGCGGCAGACGCCAGATTACCGAAAAACTTCAGAACGTTTGATTACTCTGATTCTGTTACTAAAACAGCGGTGAGTGCTAAATCCCTTGATACTCAGACGGCGCCAAAGCTTAGCAATCCCAAAGCGGTTTATTATTCAATCAAAGGAAATATTAATGCAGCAGCAAAATTCAAACGAGCATCACTTTCTGGGCGAGCGTTAAACTCATCAATGATCAGTAGTAAAGAAATACAGTTGGCGGTTCCTGCTAGTACGACAAAAGCCCAATGGGTGGAAATTAACCGGGCGGTCGAATATGGTAAGAATCGGGGTGTTAAGGTAACAGTGACGCAGGTGAAATAATGACTTTCAATAAGGATCAGGACTACTGGGCTGGTATTTTCTGTACTCCAGAGTTTATCAGCATAGAAACATATTCGGGGCTGGGTAGGGTTGCTGTGGATCCTCTTTTTCCCCCTCATCTCTTATCACCAGAGAGTGATGATGAGAGTATTGGAAAAGCAATTTTACAGGCACTCTCTGACAGCCGAACATTAACCTCGCTTGACGAGCGGGTTGAACTATTTGACCTTGAAAAAGGAAAGCAGCGTTATTCTGAATGGATTGCAATGCTAAGGGAGAAATATGGCTATAAGAGCAAAAAAGCCCTCTTTAAAGACATGAAACACTGCAGTATCCATTGTGTTAATGGTGTTATTAAGATTTCACCATACCGCCATGAAAAGCTGGAAGCCTGGGTAGGAACTGGTCGGGGAGGAAATGATAAGGTCATTTTATCTCTCGAGAATTCTCCTGCTGAAACAGGCGCGGGCCTGAGACTGGCATTGAGCCGTTGTATCGATTTATAAATTTTACCCGGCCAGATACTTTGTGTTCGGGATCAGATTATCAGCCATTGTCCTTACGTGGGTGCTGGCAGTAACGCCGGGTGACAGAGAGCCAGCCAGCGTTATTGTGCGCTCGAAAAAGCTGCTGCCACAGCGTTATTTTGTTCTTGCTGAAATACGTGACGTTTCATTTCTCCGGACAGCATCGTAGTTTGCGGGTACTCGGGGTAGTGAAAACGATATGGCCCGGCGGTGCCCGGTTGCGGAGCGGCATTAGGTTTATTCAACGAGTATTAGCTATGGCCCGGGCTCAGTACGGTTGTCCATTGGCAAAGATGGATTCGGTTTTGCCGTTTCTGTCGGACCAGGTATTGGTTATACTAGTTCTTCAACTTCTCGTCATAATGAAAAGAAAGATTTGAACAGTGATACCTCAAAGGAAATATATCACCATGATTTCAAATGATACAGTGCTTAATACATCATCACTGATGATGTTTTTATTTTTGTTTGCGTGGGGGATATGTTTTGTTATTTTTATTTATAAGGTGCTTGGTGGCCCTAAAGTAGGCAGGGACTCTTTTCTTTACTTCAATTTTATTTTTTTTTAAACGTGATACCCTTGCAAACATCTCGCTTTGTTTCTTTGTATTAAGTTATCTGTCTCAAGCACTTGCAGAGTATCGAAGGGGATTTGATGATTTAACGCTACTTGCTAATTTGATGGGGGGAGGGTCATTTCTTCTTTTTGGCATATATGGTAAATATTTCTATTGTGACACCATTGAGGATGAAAATCCGTTTTTTTTTCATTAATATATTTCTTCGCAAGGTTGATTTCCGATTCGGCTCTTTGTTTCTGTGGCTTTCGAGGGTTTCATATATCACATGGGTGTTCTTTTTATTTTTTAGATAGTTGATAATGATTTGCTGAGGAGTATACAGGATGACTGGTTTTAGACCAGATAAAGTAATGGTTAAAGCGCGCGATGATTGCAAAGTCGCATGGTAAAAAGGTGCAAAGCGATGGGTGATTTAACAACAAATTGGGAGCCAGGATTTGGAACTATCTATACATGGTTTGCAATGGATAAAAATGGAAAAATAGCAGTAATGGTGAATAACTGCTGGGGATGGCTACCTGATGCTCTGCTATCAATTGATAATGCTGAAGCTTTGTTAGATGAGCTTAATGAGTATAAGTGGGAAGAGTCAAATATATATACTGAGTACACACCAAATAAAAATGGTGACTTTTCCCTTGATTTGTATTCTTACTGGCGCCATCATGCTTATTTAAATAAAGATTATATCATAGATGAGTTGAGGAAGGATTTGGTTGCATGTGGGCATTACAGTGAAACCAATCTGCCCGTTAATAAAGGTTTCTTTATTTATTATGGGGTAGAAGGTAGTTTTGAGGGTGAAGATTACCCTGTGGGCTATGATGGCAAAACAAAGATGGGAGATTATTTTAGATATTTGATCCCAACAGTGTATGCTTCAATAGAAGACTTTCCCCAAGAACTCCGTTGCGGAATCGCTGTTTCTGACACGGTTGATTTTACGATTGATAGATTATTGGATAATGATAAAATTAATGAATGTTTTCCAGGAATGTATGAGCATAATTAGTTACAGAGACTAACCTTTTAGGTGAGTATACAGTGAATTGGTAGGATGAGTTTGTTCAGAAGGGCCTACCACGATTAAAACAGGTATTATCCTCCTTCAGAAAATATGATGCGCAGCAAAAGGAATACAGCCCTGTCAGTATTCCTTTACCAGACAGTGACGAATAGCCAATAAAATCTCTTAGCGTCAGATACTATAAAAGGAAAATCCACGCGATAGCGTGGATTTTAAACAGTACTACCTGAGTGATGCGGCGGATATGTCTACCCGGTTTGGTTATGCTCAGCAGGCGGGGTAGCGAAGTGAAGCACTGATTTCCGGCAAAATGTTACCGGTGGCCAGCCCGAACAGCTTCCCGCGGAAGATGCAAACTTTAGTGAGCACTTAACGATACAGGCACCAACGCGTCATCAGTAACGAAGCTTAATGCAAATGTCAGATCGTATGCGCCTGTCAGGGCGCGGCTGATACTAAAGCCTTGCAGGCGCATCTGAAAAACCTCTGCCAGTGCCGGAGCCTGTTTATTGCGCTGTCTCCACCCAGTGGCACGCCACCTGATGACCAATACGCACTTCGCGCAGTTCCGGAATGTCAGTGCGGCAGCGTTCCGTTGCCTGCGGGCAGCGTGAAGAGAAACGGCAACCGGAGGGCGGGCGTGACGGATCGGGGATTTCCCCCTGCACCACGGCCACGGGTTCGCTTTCCGGGTCGAGCGTCGGTACCGCTGCCAGCAGCGCCTGGGTGTAAGGGTGCAGCGGCTGGCTGAACAGCGCATCGCGGCTGGCGGTTTCCACCAGTTTCCCCAGATACATCACCGCCACGTCATCACACAAATGTTCCACGACACCAAGATCGTGAGAGATAAACAGGAAGGTGACGCCGTGGTCATCGCGCAGATCGGAGAACAGATTAATGATTTGCGCCTGGATGGAGACATCCAGCGCCGAGATGGGTTCGTCGGCGATAATAAAATCCGGGTTGAGGATTAGCGCGCGGGCAATGCCAATACGCTGGCGCTGGCCGCCGGAGAACTCATGGGGAAAGCGATTGTAATGCTGCGGCGCCAGGCCACAGATTTTCATCACCGCCAGCACGTTGTCGCGCAGTTCCGCTTTGCTGCACAGTTTGTGTTCCAGCATCGCTTCGCCGATCGCATCGCCAATTCGAATGCGCGGGTTCAGCGAGCTGTACGGATCCTGAAACACCAGCTGGATTTTCGGGCGCAACGCACGCATTTGTTTCGGCGTCAGATCCTGCAACTCCTGCCCGCGATACTTCACGCTACCCGCCGTTTTGTCATACAGCCCCAGCAGCGTGCGTCCGACGGTGGTTTTACCGCTGCCGGATTCGCCCACCAGGCCAAAAATGGTGCCGGGTCGAATGTTAAAACTGACGCCATCCACGGCGCGTAGCTGTCCGGTTTCCTGACCAAAAAGCCCGTCGCGCAGCGGGAAGTACTTTTTCAGACCGTCAACTTCAATGACATATTGCTGGCTCATGCAACCGGCTCCGCTAGCTCAGTGTGAATACATGCGGCTTGCCGCGTTTGTCCGATAAGCGGCGGAATGCCCGCGCGGCACTGCGGCGTAGCGCGTTCGCAGCGATCGTAGAACGCGCAATACGGCGGCAGTTCGGCCAGATCCGGCACTTGACCGGGAATCGAATAGAGGCGGCGTCGGCGCTCGCCTGGAACAGGGCGCGAGGCGATCAGCCCTTTGGTATAAGGATGCAGCGGGTGGCGCAGCACGTCGGCGGTCGGACCTTGCTCAACGATGCGCCCGGCGTACATCACTACAACGTGTTCCGCCATCTGCGCGATAACGCCTAAATCATGGGTGATCAGCATCAGCGCCATCTGCTGCGCCCGCGCCTGATCACGCAGTAAGCGCAGGATTTGCGCCTGCACGGTGACATCCAGCGCCGTGGTTGGCTCGTCGGCAATCAGCAGTTTTGGCTGGCAGCTTAGCGCCATGGCAATCATGATGCGCTGCAACATGCCGCCGGAAAGCTGGTGCGGATAGCTGCTCATCAAGCTCTCCGCCCGCGCCAGCCCGACATCGGCGATCAGTTGCGTGGCATGCGCCCAGGCCGCTTTGGGGGGTTCGCCGCGATGGCGGATCAGCGGTTCGCAGAGCTGCTCGCCGATGGTCAGCACCGGGTTGAGCGCCGTCATCGGCTCCTGAAAAATCATCGCTAACTGATTACCACGCAGATCGGCCATTTTCGATGGCTTCAGACGCAGCAGATCGGTGCCCTGAAAGTGGATTTCTCCACCGTCGATACGCGCAACCTGCGGCGGTAACAGCCCCATCAGCGACATAGCGGTAACGCTTTTGCCGCAGCCGGATTCACCCACCACGCCAATGGTTTGCCCGGCCTGAATGGCAAATGAGACATTCTGCACAGCGCGCACGCGCCCCTGCTCGCTGGCGAAGGAGACAGATAAGTTATCAAAGGTAATTAGCGGCTCGCTCATTTCAGGCTCCGTTTCATCTTCGGATCCAGCGCATCGCGCAGGCCATCGCCCAGTACGTTAATGGCGATGACGGTCAGAAAAATAGCGATACCCGGCGGCATCCACAGCCACGGGCGACGCTGAAAATCGATCAGGCTGTTGGCCGCATCCATCATATTGCCCCACGATGGTGTTGGCGGTACGACGCCAAGGCCGAGATAGCTGAGCGCAGATTCCATCAGAATGGCATTTGCCACCGCCATCGTCGCCATCACTACCAGAATGGGAATAGTGTTCGGTAACAGATGGCCGAACAGGCGGCGGCGCGAAGAGAGGCCCAGTACTTGCGTCGCCAGCATAAAATCGCGCTCGCGCAGCGAGAGGATTTGCCCGCGCACCAGACGCGCCAGCTTTGGCCACTCCAGCAGGCTGAGCATCACCACCACCATGTAGATGCGCGAATCGGACGAGAAATCGAGCTCTGACAACATCGCCCCGGCGACAATCAGCAGCGGCAGGCTGGGGATCGTCATCACCAGATCCGCCAGACGCATAACCAGTTTGTCCGTCCAGCCGCCGACATAACCGGAGATAGCTCCCAGCAGGTAGCCCAGCGCCACCGACAGCAGCATGGTCAGCAGGCCAATAATCAGTGAGATACGCC
The DNA here is from genome assembly GCF_001277255.1 of Cronobacter condimenti 1330. Lineage (NCBI taxonomy): Bacteria > Pseudomonadati > Pseudomonadota > Gammaproteobacteria > Enterobacterales > Enterobacteriaceae > Cronobacter > Cronobacter condimenti. Next base: position 2,418,513 of record NZ_CP012264.1, on the reverse strand, counting down.
CGGCAAGCAGCAGGCGGGTATAAATATCGCGGCCAAGAAAATCGGTGCCCAGCCAGTGCGCGGCGTCAGGCGGTTTATTGATCATCAGCGCGTCGGTGGCGTCATCTTTCCATGGCGACCACACCGGCCCCAGCACGCACCAGAGGGTCATGACCACCAACAGAACCAGGCACAACATCGCCAGAGGGTTGTGGCGCAGCGCTTTCCACGCCTGACGCCACGGAGAGGGCGTGGCCTGCGCCAGCGCCGGAATTTCCGCCTTGCGCAGGCGGCGATTCGTTGAGAAAAGGGAACCAAACATCACGACCTCACGCGAATGCGCGGGTCGGCCCACGCGTACAGCACATCGGCAATCAGGTTGCCAACAATGGTTAATATTGCCAGAAACAGGGTGAATCCCATCAGCACCGGGTAATCGCGGGCGGCCAGCGAATCAATATGGATATGCCCGGCGCCCGGCCAGTTAAAGACCTTTTCGGTGATGATCGCGCCGGAAAATAGCCCCGGCAGCTCAAAACCGAGCAGGGTGATGATCGGCAGCAGCGCATTGCGCACCGCGTGTTTGAGGATGACGGTACGTTCACGCAGCCCTTTGGCGCGCGCGGTGCGGATAAAATCCATCTTCACCACGTCCAGCATGCTGGCGCGGAAGTAGCGTGTCAGGCTGCCCGCCTGCAACATCACCAGCGCCATAACCGGTAACACCAGATGTGCCGCAACCTGCATCACCCATGCCCAGCCGCTGTCGTCGCTGCCCGTGTTGGTCATGCCGCCCACCGGCAACCAGTGCAGATCGACCGCGAACCACTTAATCAGCAACAGGCAGAGGAAAAAGGTCGGGAATGACATGGCGGCGAACACCACCACGCTCACCAGATGATCGAACAGCGAATTGGGTTTCAGCGTCGAGGCAATGCCCACCGCCAGCCCGATGCCCCAGTAAAACACCAGCGCAACGCTTGCCAGCAGGAACGAGTTCCAGACGTACTGGTTAAGTAGCTGGCTCACCGGGATTTGGTATTGCAGCGAGAACCCCAAATCGCCGCGCAGCAACTGGCCGAGCCAGTGCAGATAACGGCTGAAGAGGGGTTGATCGAGGCCATAAATGGCTTTCAGTTCAGCGGCGCGGGCGGCAGTGAGGGTAATGTTACCGTCGATAAAGTCGCCCGGCGTTTTTGCGAACAGCATAAATATAATCAGTGAGGCGAGCAGCAGCATTGGCAGGGTTTGCAGCAGCCGCCTGAGGATAAAATTTCGCATAGCTTTCTCATGACAACTGCCGGCGATCCCCGGCAGTTATTCGTGTTACTTGACGATTTTCACATCCGGCAGGCTACCGGTCAGTCCGTTGTAGATGTCCGGCTTAAAGCCGGTGACGCGAGCGCTGCTGGCCGACAGAATCTCACGGTTACCCAGCAGAATCGCCGGGGGATCGTCCGCCAGCACTTTATAGAGCTGGTGATAAATCGGTTTGCGTTTTTCCACGTCCAGTACCGCATTGCCTTCGTTGATCAGCTTATCAACCTGCGGATTGTTATAGCCGGACTCTTTCGCTTCCGTGCTGTAGTAATCCCACACGCCATCATGCGGATCGTTGAGCGTGCTGGTGCTGAAAGAGGCCAGGTCATAGTTGCCCGCTTTGCGTTGCGCCATGAGGGCGTTGAAATCCACCACCTGTGGTTTCAGCAGCACGCCAATCTGCTGCCAGTTCTCTTTGGCGATAGGGATCAGCGCATCGTTCAGTACTTTCTTGCTTACCAGCAGCGTCAGCTCCAGACGTTTACCGTCCTTCACGCGGATGCCGTCCGGCCCTGGTTTCCAGCCCGCTTCATCAAGCAGTTTTTTCGCCTGCGCCGGGTCGAATTTGTACGGGTTCACGCCGTCGGTGTTATACGCCCATGAAATCGGGGCGATAGGTTCAATCGCCACTTTGCCGTAGCCCTGATAAACCACATCAATCAGCTTTTGGCGGTCGAGGCCGTAAATCAACGCCTGGCGCACTTTCACGTCCTGTAACGCCGGGCGACGCACGTTAAATTCCACTTTGCTGTAGTCGCTGGAGCCGAACAGGTTGATATTGGCGAAGCCCAGCATTTTCAGTTGTTCGATATCATCCGGGCGCGAAGTGAACGCGTCATAATCAGTTTCGCCGGTCTGGAACAACTGGAAGTTGGTGGACGGGTTGGTTACGCGGTAGATAAAGCGCGGCGTCGGCGGTGTGCCGCGGTAGAAATGGGTATTGGCGTGGAAACGAATTTCCTGGCCCGGAATATATTTTTCATAGACATACGGCCCGTTGCCCAGCGGTTTGCCGTGCAGCGTACGCAGATAATCGAGGTTGCCGCGCTGATACCCTTTACCGTAATACGCTTTGGACAGCACCGGGCCGCCGATTTTCGCAAGCGTTGTCGCGCCTGGCTGCGTGGTGGTGACCTGTAAGGTCAGCGGGTCGATCACTTTCAGGCCGCTGACGCTATCGGCTTTCCCGGCTTTATACTCCGCGCCGCCCGCAATATTGGCGAGGGTGATATCGGTATCGCCATCGTATTTCGGGTCATACAGCACGGTCAGGGTAAACGCCACGTCTTCAGCGGTCAGCGGCGAGCCGTCGCTGAAAGTCAGGTTCGGGCGCAGCTTAATGGTATAGACCTTGTTGTCCGGGCTGACGCTCCAGCTTTCCGCCAGGCCTGGCACCAGTTTACCGTGGCTGTCCCAGTCGATGAGGCGTGAGAAAATCACATTGGTGACGTTTTCGTCCCAGCCGTTGACAAAGAAATAGGGGTTAAAAATCCCCTGCGGTTCAGAAATGCCTGCTACCACAGTGTCTTTACGCAGCTTTGCCGCAGCCGGGATCTGGCTTATGTCTGTCGCGGGCGTAATCCCTTCTTTTAAGGTTTCATCGGCAAACGATGCGCAAGAGAAAACCACCACGCTGCTGAGCAGGGCAATTTTGAGGGACAGGGTAAAGTGCGTGGGTTTTGTTTTTATGCGGGTCAGTAAGCTGGACAAAATTGCTCCCTCATCAAATAATTGCGTCAGATTTACAAATCATGACGAAGATAAGAGCCGTCCTTCCCCCTGTCTAACAATGAAAATGCATGGCTTATAACAAACGATACTTAGCAAATTCATGGTAAATCAAAGCTTAATTTTAGCTAAAGAAGGTGAGACATCACACGGGGCAGGCAAAAAGCCCAAATATCCTGATGGATTATTTTAAGGGTATTTTTTGAGGTGTTTTTTTAATAGTGGTAACAACACGAGTGCAACAGACAGTATCAGCTACGGCCTTGTCAGATAAAGCATGCTGGGGTCATGCAATGCAGGTTCTATGACATTGCCACCAAGGCCTGCTCTTTGTTGATGTAGACACTGCGATGTTAGCAATGTCTTCATCAGCAACCTGAGGGCATCCCTATGAAGAAGCGATTTTCCGACGAACAGAGTATCCATATCCTCCGCGAGGCCGAAACCGGGGTTTCTGCCCGAGAACTCTGCCGCAAGCATGCTTTTCAGACGCTACCTTCTGTATCTATGGACTACCATCGTTTTGCCAGTGCTCATTTTAGGCTGCGCTTTCATGAGATCATCTCAGACAATCTAAAAAGAAAAATCCACGCGATGGCGTGGATTTAAATAATGTTGTCTCAGAAGAGGTAATACAACCTCATACGACACACATTTTATTAGACGTTAAACAGGAAGTTCATGATGTCACCGTCTTTCACGATGTACTCTTTACCTTCCGCACGCATTTTGCCCGCTTCTTTCGCACCCTGTTCGCCTTTATAGGTGATGAAATCGTCATAGGCGATGGTCTGTGCGCGGATAAAGCCTTTTTCGAAGTCAGTGTGGATTTTACCGGCGGCCTGCGGTGCGGTCGCGCCAACCGGGATAGTCCACGCGCGTACTTCTTTCACGCCCGCGGTGAAATAGGTTTGCAGGTTCAGCAGGGAGTAACCGGCGCGGATCACGCGGTTAAGACCCGGCTCTTCAAGGCCCAGTTCTTTCATAAACTCGTCGCGCTCTTCATCGTCGAGCTCAGCGATATCGGATTCCACCGCCGCGCACACCGGCACCACGACAGAGCCTTCTTTCTCGGCGATTTCACGGACCTGGTCGAGGAACGGGTTGTTCTCGAAGCCATCTTCGTTGACGTTCGCGATGTACATGGTTGGCTTAAGCGTCAGGAAGCTCAGGTATTTGATGAGTTCTTTCTCTTCTTTGCTCAGATCGAGCGCGCGCAGCATACCGGCGTTTTCAAGCTGCGGCAGGCATTTTTCCAGGACAGCCAGCTCGGCTTTGGCGTCTTTGTCGCCGCCTTTGGCTTTCTTGGAGATACGGTGGATGGCGCGCTCGCAGGCGTCGAGGTCAGAGAGCGCCAGCTCGGTATTGATGGTGTCGATATCTTCCGCCGGATTTACTTTGCCCGCGACGTGGATAATGTTGTCGTTTTCAAAGCAACGCACCACGTGGCCGATAGCTTCGGTTTCACGGATGTTGGTCAGGAACTGGTTGCCCAGGCCTTCGCCTTTGGACGCGCCTTTCACCAGGCCCGCGATGTCCACGAATTCCATCGTGGTCGGCAGAATGCGCTGCGGCTTGACGATCTCGGCGATTTTGTCCAGACGCGGATCGGGCATAGGCACGACGCCGGTGTTCGGCTCAATGGTACAGAACGGGAAGTTCGCCGCCTCAATACCTGCTTTGGTCAGCGCATTGAACAGAGTGGATTTACCGACATTCGGCAAGCCGACGATACCGCATTTGAATCCCATGTTTTACATTACCTTAATTGCTGATTTATCAGAGGGTTAGAAATAACCCGATGATGAGAAATGATGTTATTTGGCTATTATACACGTAACAGGCGCGCAACGGGGGAGAAATCACCCTCGCCACCCGCCGTCGCGCCGTTTATTGCGCTTTGAAACTGTGCAGCCGATTAGTCGCTTTGGTTAAGCCGTCCTGGAGCCAGATTTCGGTGCAGCGCGCCGCTTCGTCCACCGCCTCGTCAATCAGCTTTTGTTCGCTGACCGGTGGTTTGCCAAGCACAAACCCGACAACTTTGTTTTTATCACCCGGATGACCGATACCAACGCGTAAACGGTGAAAATTCGGGTTATTACCAAGCTTGCTGATGATATCTTTCAGGCCGTTATGACCGCCGTGGCCGCCACCGAGCTTGAACTTTGCAATACCTGGCGGCAGATCCAGCTCATCGTGCGCTACCAGAATTTCATCCGGCGCGATGCGGTAAAACGTGGCCATCGCCGCAACAGCTTTGCCGCTCAGATTCATAAAAGTGGTGGGGACAAGCAGGCGCACGTCGTTGCCGCTGATATTGATGCGCGAGGTATAACCGAAAAATTTCGACTCCTCTTTGAGCGGGGCGCGAAAGCGGTCCGTCAGCAAATCCACATACCAGGCACCTGCGTTGTGGCGAGTCGCGGCATATTCGGCGCCCGGGTTGGCAAGCCCCACAATCAGTTTAATTGTCACGTTACTGTTCCTGAAAACCTCTGTTTGCGCCGTAGTTTACTGTGCTGTCGCGCAGATCACAAAACCGCGACAGCCCGTGCTAAAAAAATCAATAATCACCACAATGAATCATTACATTTTCATGCAATTCATTGGTTTATTTGTAAAGTTTCGTTCGCAGAATGTTCATAAATGTGATCCCTGGCGCAATCGTCATTCATAAGTGTTGCCTATACTTTACACATAAATCGCAGGGGTACTTTCCCGCCCAACATTCCGGAGGTGACTGTGAAACGCAAAAACGCTTCGTTACTCGGCAATTTTCTGATGGGGCTTGGGTTAGTCGTTATGGTAGTCGGCGTGGGGTATTCGATTCTCAACCAGTTGCCGCAGCTTAACCTGCCACAGTTTTTTGCGCATGGCGCCATCTTAAGTATTTTCGTCGGTGCCGTGCTGTGGCTTGCAGGTGCCCGTATTGGCGGGCATGAGCAGGTCTGTGACCGCTACTGGTGGGTACGCCACTATGACAAGCGCTGCAAACGAAATCATCACTCCAGTTAATGCTTCAGGGCATCAGAAAAGCTCCCGCCGGTCGGGAGCTTTTTTTATGCTAGTCTCTTGACCCTTACGTTACGTCAGGGCTCACAGTGGGCCTCACAAGGGAAGAGGAGAGGCGTATGTTGCTACAGGTGGGTGAACTTGCAAAACGAACCGGCGTTACGGTTCGCACATTACACCACTATGAAAGCCTCGGCCTGCTCATTCCCTCTGGACGCACCGCTGCCGGGTATCGGCTCTATAACCGCGACGATATTCAGCGCCTGCATCATATTCAGGCGTTAACGCGAATGGGGCTTAGCCTTACGCAGGTGCGTGAGTGCCTGGAGAGCGGCAGCGTCACGCTGCCAGAGGTCATCGAGACGCAAATCGCCATGCTTAACGCGCAGCTGACACGCACTGTTATCCTGCGCGACAGGCTGGTGGCGTTGCGTGAAGGGCTGCTGGCAGGCGACGAGCCGGATCTTCAGGAATGGCTGAACACACTGGAGCTTATGACGATGTTTGAGAAATGGTTTTCGCCGGATGAACTAAAACAACTGCCATTCGCGGAGCACAATACCGCTCGTGAGGCGCAGTGGACGGTGCTGGTGGGCGAGGTAAAAGAAGCGATGCGCCAGGGCGTGTCGGTAACCGACCCGTCCGCGCAGGCGCTCGCCACGCGCTGGATGGAAACGCTGGAGCGAGACACCGCAGGCAACCCGGCATTTCTGACGCGCCTTAACGAGATGCACGCCGCCGAGCCCGCCATGCGTGATCAGACCGGCATCACGCCGGACATTATCGACTGGGTCACGCACGCCTTTGCCGAAAGCAAACTGGCGATTTACCAACGCTACCTCACGCCAGAGGAGTTTGCGTTTACGCGTGCGCACTACTTTGACCGCATGATGGAGTGGCCGCCGCTGGTGGCGAAGCTGCACGCGGCAGTCGAGACGAAATGCGACCCGGCCAGCAAGGAAGCGCGCGGTCTTGCCGCACACTGGTTGACGTTGTTTGAATCGTTTGCCGGGCGTAACCCGCAAACGCAGCAGAAATTTCGGGAGGCGATGCGCCACGAGCCGCACCTGACGAAGGGCACCTGGATGACGCCTGATGTGCTCAGCTGGTTACAGCAGGCGTTAGGGGCACTCATGCAGGCGCAAGGCGGCGCGCCTGCGCGTTAAGTTACGACGCGGCTAAGGCCGCGTCTCGGTCCGGGAAGAAGGCAAGACGCCCAGGGATGGGCTGCACGCCTGCGCGCGCCAGGGTGCGCAGTGGCTGAAATTCAAGATGACACAGTCGCAGTTCGCAGCCCTCCGGCAGGCGTTCGATAAAGCGCTGCAGGGCATCCAGGCCGCCCGCGTCCAGTACCGGCACGGCATCCCATTGCATCACAATGATCCGTTTACCCTCAGCCTGCGCCAGCAACGGCGTAAAAATCCCTTCCGCTGCCGCGAAAAACAGCGGCCCGGTCACCCGAACGGCCAGCACGTCGTCCGGCACGCTGACGTTAAGGGGCGCAAGACGCGTCATTCGTGCCACCCGACGCATAAACAGCAGCGAGGCCAGCACCACGCCGACGCTGATAGCAATCACCATATCAAACAGCACAGTGAGCGACATACAAATGAGCATCACGATAATGTCGTCCTGTGGCGCACGGCGCAGCAGACCGATGACCTTATGCGCTTCGCTCATGTTCCATGCCACCATCAACAGCAGCGCGGCCATCGCCGAGAGCGGCAGCCATGAGAGCAGCGGGGCGAGCGCCAGTAGCGCCAGCAACACCAGCAGCGCGTGAAACACAGCGGCAACAGGCGAGGTGGCCCCGGCGCGCACGTTAGCGGCCGAACGGGCAATCGCGGCGGTGGCGGTAATGCCGCCGAAGAACGGCGCAATCAGGTTGCCAAGCCCCTGGCCGATAAGCTCGCTGTTCGCGTTATGCCGCGTGCCGGTCATACCGTCCAGCACCACCGCGCAGAGCAGCGATTCTATAGCGCCAAGCATTGCCATAGAAAACGCCGCCGGCAGCAGCGCGCGCAGTGAATCCAGGCTTAGCGTAAAGGTCGACCCCGGCAGATCCCAGGGCAACATCAGTTGGGGCAGCAGCGGTGGAATACCGCTGCCCTGGGTGCCATCTGCGAGCAGATAATGAAAACGCGAGCCGATTGTCGCCACATTACCGCCCAGCAAATGCACCACGCCCATTACGGCGCAGCCAGCCAGCAGCGCAGGCAAATGCCCAGGCAGGCGAATGCCCAGGCGCGGCCAGAGCACCAGCACACCGAGCGTCACAATGCCGATCGCCGCGTCGCCCGGATTAACGCCTGGCAGGGCCATCGCCAGCGCCGCGACTTTCGGCAGGTAGTGCTCCGGGACGTGCGCCATTTCGAGCCCGAAAAAATCTTTGATTTGCATGGTGGCAATCGTGATGCCGATGCCCGAGGTAAAGCCGAGCGTGACCGGTAGCGGAATGTATTCAATTAGTCGCCCAAACCGGGCCAGACCAAACAGTACCAGAAAGACACCGGAAAGGAGCGTTGCGACCAGTAATCCTGCCAGGCCAAATTGCTGGGCGACGGGGTAGAGAATGACCACAAACGCGGCGGTCGGCCCGGAAACGCTAAAGCGCGAGCCGCCGCTGAGCGCAATAATGATACCTGCTACCGCAGAGGTGTATAACCCGTACTGCGGCGGCACGCCGCTGCCGATGGCGAGCGCCATCGCGAGCGGGATGGCGATAATGCCAACCGTAATGCCAGCAATCAGATCGCGGCTCAGCCGGGAAACGGTATATTTTTCACGCCAGCAGGCCTCTACCAGCGCGCGGAAAGGAAGAATTTGTGAGAGATATTGCGTGTTCACGTTATGTAGTCCATGCGCTCATCATCATGCAAATCAATATATGACGATGAATTGATAAGTCATACAAATAAAATTAAGGGATAAAAAAACCCGCCGGAGCGGGTTTTTAATGTCGGGCAAATTAATGCTCGAACATGGCAGAGATAGATTCTTCGTTGCTGATACGACGAATCGCCTCGGCCAGCATGCCGGAGAGGGTGAGGGTACGCACGTTTGGCAGCGCCTTGATCTCTTCAGCGAGCGGGATCGTGTCGCAGACAACCACTTCGTCAATGACCGAATTGCGCAGGTTGTTAATGGCATTGCCAGAGAAGATCGGGTGAGTGGCGTAAGCGAAAACGCGTTTAGCGCCGCGTTCTTTCAGCGCTTCTGCCGCTTTGCACAGCGTGCCGCCGGTGTCTATCATGTCGTCAACCAGCACACAGTCGCGACCGGCTACGTCACCGATGATATGCATCACCTGGGAGACGTTAGCGCGCGGACGGCGCTTGTCGATGATTGCCATGTCGGTATCGTTAAGCAGCTTCGCGATAGCACGAGCGCGTACGACGCCGCCGATGTCCGGCGAAACGACAATCGGGTTGTCCAGGTTCTGCTGCAGCATATCTTCCAGCAGAATCGGGCTGCCGAATACGTTGTCTACCGGCACATCGAAGAAGCCCTGAATCTGTTCTGCGTGCAGGTCCACAGTGAGAACGCGGTCAACCCCAACGCTTGAGAGGAAATCCGCCACCACTTTCGCGGTGATAGGCACACGCGCGGAACGCACGCGACGGTCCTGACGGGCATAACCAAAGTAGGGGATAACAGCGGTAATACGACCTGCGGAAGCGCGGCGCAGGGCGTCAACCATCACAACCAATTCCATCAGGTTGTCGTTGGTAGGGGCACAAGTGGACTGGATGATGAAAATATCACCACCGCGTACATTTTCATTAATTTGTACGCTGACTTCGCCGTCGCTAAAGCGACCGACAGCAGCGTCGCCGAGGGAAGTGTACAGGCGGTTGGCAATACGTTGTGCTAGTTCCGGGGTGGCGTTACCAGCAAAAAGCTTCATATCAGGCACGAGAAGAACCTCAGGCATGCGTCCAGTGGTGGATGGCGGCGCCGCAAAACGCGACAGGAAGCAGGTTCGCCATCCAGGCGGTGTATTAAAAGAGCATGGCGCAACGTCTGGAACAGAGGTGACGTTGTCACCAGTACTCGATTTGCCCGGCGATGGCTTGCTGTAGCGGAGAATGGTTGACACCTCGCGCAACAAAACCCTTAAGCCATTCCGGGGCTTTCTCAAGCACCCGGCGGGCCTCGGATTCGGTGTCAAATTCAGCAAACACACAAGCTCCGGTGCCGGTCAGGCGCGACGGCGCGTATTCTAACAGCCAGGAAAGCGCGGCATCAACCTCACGAAAACGTTTTCTTGCGATATGCTCGCAATCGTTGCCAAATTCACATTTCAATAACGTGTCCATTGACCGCACGGGCGTATCGCGGGTGAGCTCAGGATCCTGAAAGATAACTGGCGTAGGAATACTGACGCCAGGATGCGCCACAAGATACCATTTCTCCGGCGGGCTGGCGGGTGTCAGCAGCTCGCCGACACCTTCGGCAAACGCCGCACGCCCACGTACAAACACAGGCACATCGGCGCCAAGTTGTACGCCTAAACGCGCCAGTTCATCTTCGCTAAGCCCGGTCTGCCAGAGATGATTAAGCGCCACGAGCACCGTCGCCGCGTTAGATGAACCACCGCCAAGCCCGCCGCCCATCGGCAGACGTTTTTCCACACCCAGATCCGCGCCAGCCTCTTGCGGCAGACGATGCGTCTCGCGGGCGTAATCCCTTAGCAAATGCGCCGCGCGCATGATGAGATTATTCTCCTCCGACACACCGTCGACGGGCGTCACCAGCCGCAGCGCGCCGTCCTGACGCGGCGTAATCAGCACCGTGTCGCCATAGTTGAGAAACTGAAACAGCGTCTGCAGGTTATGGTAGCCGTCATCGCGACGGCCCGTAATATATAAGAAAAGATTAAGCTTCGCCGGGGAGGGCCAACGGGTCATTATTTCACAATCCAGTTATCCATTTTTAGCTTGATGCGCTGATCGCCTTCGCGCAGCTCCAGGTTCGACGGCATGGCCGGCTGGGTTTTGGTGTCATAACCGCCGTAAGTGACCTTCCAGGTCTTACCATTCTGGGTGTAATTCACCTCACGCAGGCGATACTGCTCGTCCAGCGAATAGTCGGTGGCATCGCCCGGCAGGCCGACAATCCACTGGCGCAGGCTGTTGAGCGGGATAGGCATACCTGTCAACTTGCCTATCATCTCCTCGGCGTCGGTTGCCTGATAGTGCTGACCTTTGTTATCCATCAGTTCTACCGCGCCCGGCTTCGCGTTCAGCTCAAGTTCGGTGCTGCCAAGCGGGTTAGTTAACAGCAGGCGGTAATTCTCTTTACCGGTCTGCTGCCAGAAAAAGCGCGCGTAGACTTTCTGCTGGTCGGAAAGATAGGCGAAGGCGCCGCGGGTCTGGAACTGGGCGAGGTTTTGCACCTGTTGTTGATGCTGTCGCCACTCGGGGGAATCGGGGCTTTTACCCGGACCTTGCGGGGCATGACTGACACAGGCGGTCAGCACCAGGCTCGCCAGCGGGGCGAGAGACCAAAAACGCACAGAAGAAATCGCCATAACAGGAACAAATCCTTGATGTTGATTGAGGTTATAACCCTTCATGCTAGCGTCAGGGGCAGGGGGCGTCTATGGTCAAGTTGTCTTAAATCATGAAACGGCCTATTACTCCAAAAGAGGCGGTTCTCTTTTATTGACCTTACGCATCCTGTATGATGCGCACAGCAAACCTTATCAACGCTGGTACTATTCCCGCTCCATGACCCTGTTAGCTCTCGGCATCAACCACAAAACGGCTCCTGTTTCGCTGCGAGAACGCGTAACGTTTTCGCCGGATACGCTCGACCAGGCGTTGGAAAGCCTGCTGTCGCAGCCTATGGTGCAGGGCGGAGTGGTGCTGTCGACATGCAACCGTACAGAGCTTTACCTGAGCGTTGAAGAGCAAGACAACCTGCACGACAAACTCGTTCGCTGGCTGTGCGACTACCACCATCTTGACGAAGCGGAAGTGCGCAATAGTCTGTACTGGCATCACGATAACGATGCCGTCAGCCATTTGATGCGCGTGGCAAGCGGACTTGATTCGCTGGTATTGGGCGAGCCGCAAATTCTGGGCCAGGTGAAAAAAGCCTTCGCCGACTCCGGGCGCGGCCATGCCAATGCGAGCGACCTTGAACGCATGTTCCAGAAGTCGTTCTCCGTCGCCAAACGTGTTCGCACGGAAACGGATATCGGGGCCAGCGCGGTCTCAGTCGCCTTCGCCGCCTGTACGCTGGCGCGTCAGATTTTCGAATCGCTCTCAACCGTCACCGTCATGCTGGTCGGGGCGGGCGAGACTATCGAACTGGCGGCACGACACCTTCGCGAACACAACGTCCAAAAAATGATTATCGCCAACCGTACCCGCGAGCGCGCCCAGCGCCTGGCAGATGAAGTCGGGGCGGAGGTCATTGGTCTTGGCGAGATAGACGAACGCCTTAAAGACGCCGATATCATCATCAGCTCCACTGCAAGTCCGCTGCCTATCATCGGCAAAGGGATGATGGAGCGTGCGCTGAAAGCGCGCCGCAACCAGCCGATGCTGCTGGTGGATATTGCGGTGCCGCGCGATGTTGAGCCGGAAGTCGGCAAACTGGCCAACGCCTATCTTTATAGCGTCGACGATCTCCAGAGCATCATTCAGCACAACCTGGCGCAGCGTAAAGCCGCGGCGGTGCAGGCGGAGTCTATCGTCGAGCAGGAAGCGAGCGAATTTATGGCCTGGTTGCGCGCCCAGAGCGTCAGCGAGACCATCCGCGATTATCGCGCCCAGGCTGAGCAAGTACGTGAAGAACTCACCAGCAAAGCGCTGGCAGCACTGCGTACCGGCGGCGATGCCGAAGCCATCATGCAGGATCTGGCGCGCAAGCTGACCAACCGCCTGATCCACACCCCAACCAAATCTCTTCAGCAGGCTGCCCGTGACGGGGATGATGAACGCCTGCATATTCTGCGCAACAGCCTCGGGCTGGAGTAGCACAACACAATTCTAATTACAGGGTGATCTACCGCCTATGAAGCCTTCTATCGTTGCCAAACTGGAAGCCTTGCAGGAGCGTCATGAAGAAGTTCAGGCTCTGCTGGGCGATGCGGGTACGCTTGCCGATCAGGAGCGTTTTCGCGCCCTGTCGCGCGAATATGCCCAGCTGAGCGACGTTTCGCGCTGTTTCCTTGAATGGCGCCAGGTCCAGGAAGACATGGAAACCGCACGCTTAATGTTAAGCGATCCGGAAATGCGCGACATGGCGCAGGACGAACTGCTGGAGGCGAAGGAAAAAAGCGAAGCGCTGGAGCAGCAGCTTCAGCTCCTGTTGCTGCCAAAAGATCCTGACGACGAACGCAACGCGTTTCTTGAGGTGCGTGCCGGTACTGGCGGCGATGAAGCCGCGCTGTTCGCAGGCGATCTCTTCCGTATGTACAGCCGATACGCTGAATCGCGCCGCTGGCGCGTAGAAATCATGAGCGCCAGCGAAGGCGAGCATGGTGGTTATAAAGAGGTCATCGCCAAAATCAGCGGCGATGGCGCTTATGGGCGTCTTAAGTTTGAATCCGGCGGCCATCGCGTACAGCGTGTACCGGCCACCGAATCCCAGGGCCGCATCCACACCTCTGCCTGCACCGTGGCGGTGATGCCGGAGCTGCCGGAAGCGGAGCTGCCGGATATCAACCCGGCGGATCTGCGTATCGACACCTTCCGCTCCTCCGGCGCAGGCGGTCAGCACGTTAACACCACTGACTCGGCGATTCGTATCACCCACCTGCCGACCGGCATTGTGGTGGAGTGTCAGGATGAGCGCTCGCAGCATAAGAACAAAGCTAAAGCGCTGGCGGTGCTGGGGGCGCGGATTCACGCCGCTGAAGCGGCGAAGCGGCAGCAGGCGGAAGCCTCCACGCGTCGCAACTTGCTGGGAAGCGGCGATCGCTCCGATCGCAACCGCACGTACAACTTCCCGCAGGGCCGCGTAACCGATCACCGCATCAACCTGACGCTTTACCGTCTCGACGAAGTGATGGAAGGCAAGCTGGACGCGCTCATCGAGCCGATTATCCAGGAGCATCAGGCCGATCAACTGGCGGCGCTGGCCGAGCAGGATTGATGGAGTATCAGCAGTGGCTTAAAGAGGCCATCCACCGTCTCCATGATAGCGAATCGCCGCGCCGCGACGCGGAAATCCTGCTGGGCTTCGTGACCGGCAGGCCCCGCACGTTTATCCTCGCCTTTGGCGAAACGTTGCTGACTGATGATGAACGTCAACGGCTCGATACTCTGCTGGCGCGCCGCGCCAAGGGCGAGCCGGTGGCGTATCTTATCGGCCAGCGCGAGTTCTGGTCGTTGCCGCTTGAGGTGTCACCGGCAACGCTTATTCCCCGTCCCGATACGGAATGTCTGGTGGAGCAGGCGCTGGCGCGTTTGCCGTCGACGCCGTGTCGCATTCTCGATCTCGGCACTGGCACCGGCGCGATTGCGCTGGCGCTCGCCTCGGAACGCCCCGACTGCCATGTCACGGCACTGGATGTCATCCCCGACGCCGTAGCGCTTGCCAGACGCAACGCGCAGCGGCTTGGCATCGATAACATCACGGTTTTACAAAGCCACTGGTTTTCCGCGCTGACGGAGGCGCGTTTTTCGCTTATCGTCAGCAATCCCCCGTATATTGATGCTGAAGATCCGCATCTGGCGCAGGGGGACGTGCGCTTTGAGCCGACAAGCGCCCTTGTGGCGCAAAAAGGCGGGCTTGCGGATCTCGATACGCTGATTACCGACGCGCGCCGCTTTCTTGAAAACGACGGTGTCTTATTATTAGAACATGGCTGGCAACAGGGCGGCGCGGTACGCGCGTTATTCGAGCGCGCAGGTTATGAGCGCATAGAAACCTGCCGGGACTACGGCGACAACGAACGTTTGACGCTGGGACATTATCGCAACACACAGGAGTAGGGCAGCATGGCCGCTTACTTTGCAGTAAAACATCTACATCTTCTGACGGTGGCAATCTCCATCAGTCTCTTTATTTTGCGTTACTGGTGGCAGTACCGCGGCTCGGCGATGTCGACAAAGCGCTGGGTGCGCATCGTGCCGCATGTCAATGATACCGTATTGCTGGGTAGCGGCGTGGCGCTGGTGCTCATTACGCACTTTTATCCGTTCACCCCACAAGGCGCGTGGCTGACTGAAAAACTCTTTGGCGTTATCATCTACATCGTTTTAGGCTTTATCGCGCTCGGGCGTCGCCCGCGCAGCCAGCAGGTCCGCTGGATTGCCTTCCTGCTTGGGCTGGTGGTGCTGTACATCATCGTGAAACTCGCCACCACAAAAATACCGCTATTGGGGTTGATATGAAGTCGTTGGCCAATTTCCAGTTTAACAACGCGCCGCTCTGTGACGGCATGATTCTGGTATCACAGCATATTCGTGACGATTTTCCGGCGCAGGACGTTTACGACCAACTGGAGAGCCTGGTGAGGCTCGCGCGTGAAGAGATCTGCGAAGGTTCGCATCAGGACAGCCAGCTGGAGCGCCTGCTTGAGCTTTTTTACGGGGAGTGGGGGTTTAGCGACGCGCGCGGCGTCTACCGCCTCTCTGATGCACTGTGGCTGGATAAAGTGTTGAAAAACCGCCAGGGCAGCGCCGTATCGCTCGGGGCCATTCTGTTGTGGATTGCCGGTCGTCTTGAAATTCCCCTCATGCCAGTGATTTTCCCGACGCAGCTTATTTTGCGCGCCGACTGGATGGATGGCGAAATGTGGCTCATCAATCCGTTCAACGGCGAGACGCTCGACGAACATACGCTTGAAGTGTGGCTGAAAGGCAATATCAGCCCGGTCGCCGAGCTCTATATGGACGATCTTGAAGAGTCCGAACATATTCTGGTTATCCGCAAGCTGCTCGACACCCTGAAATCCGCCTTGATGGAAGAGCGGCAGATGGAACTGGCGCTGCGCGCCAGCGAAGCGCTGCTGGAGTTTAACCCGGAAGACCCGTATGAAATCCGCGACCGCGGACTGATTTATGCTCAGCTGGATTGCGAGCACGTAGCGCTTAATGATTTAAGCTATTTTGTGGAGCAGTGCCCTGAAGATCCGATTAGCGAGATGATTCGGGCGCAGATTAACTCTATTTCGCACAAGCAGATTACCCTGCACTAAGCGGCGGCAGTGTACCGATTTACACAGGACTAAGGCGACAATATGAAACAAAAAGTGGTTAGCATTGGTGATATCAACGTAGCGAACGATCTGCCGTTCGTGCTGTTTGGCGGTATGAACGTGCTGGAATCGCGCGATCTGGCGATGCGCATCTGTGAGCACTACGTCACCGTGACTCAGAAGCTTGGTATTCCTTACGTTTTTAAAGCGTCTTTTGATAAAGCCAACCGCTCCTCCATTCACTCTTACCGCGGCCCGGGCCTCGAAGAAGGGATGAAAATCTTCCAGGAGCTGAAGCAGACCTTTGGCGTGAAAATTATCACCGACGTACACACCGCCGAACAGGCGCAGCCAGTGGCTGACGTAGTAGATGTTATCCAGCTGCCGGCGTTCCTGGCGCGCCAGACCGACCTGGTTGAAGCGATGGCGAAAACCGGCGCGGTCATCAACGTGAAAAAACCGCAGTTCATCAGCCCAGGGCAGATCGGTAACATCGTCGATAAATTCAAAGAGGGCGGCAACGAGCAGGTCATCCTGTGCGATCGCGGCACCAACTTTGGTTACGACAACCTGGTCGTTGACATGCTCGGCTTTGGCGTAATGAAAAAAGTGTCTGGCAACGCGCCGGTGATTTTCGATGTGACCCACGCGCTGCAATGCCGCGACCCGTTTGGCGCAGCCTCCAGCGGTCGTCGCGCCCAGGTGACCGAGCTTGCCCGCGCAGGTATGGCGACCGGTATCGCGGGGCTCTTTATCGAAGCGCACCCGGATCCGGAACATGCGAAATGCGACGGCCCGTCCGCGCTGCCGCTGGCCAAACTGGAAGCCTTCCTCCAGCAGATCAAAGCCATCGACGATCTGGTAAAAAGCTTCCCGGAACTCGATACCGAGAATTAATTCGCGGGTTCGTAAAAAGAAAAACCCCGCATCGCGGGGTTTTTTTATGGGCGTGCCATCGTTTGTGGCGATAAAGCGACAGGCGGGAGCGTCAATCACCCGCAGCAGGTATCGCCAGGCGCACTACGCAAATATCGTCATCAGATAGGCGACAAACAGCGCGAGGTGCGCGCTGCCGTTCAGCACATTGGTACGCCCGGTTGAGAACGAAATCTGGCACAACACCAGCGCGGCGAGCATTACCACCATCTCCGGCGCCCCGAGGGCAAACTGAAGATCGTTGCCGGTCAGAATGGCGATTATCGTCACCGTCGGCACCGTCAGCGAAATGGTCGCCAGCACCGAGCCAAAAAACAGGTTCATCGCGCGCTGCACCTGGTTATTGAGCACCGCCTTAAGTGCGCCCAGGCCTTCCGGCGAGAGGATCAACAGCGCGACCAGGAAACCGGTGAACGACACCGGCGCGTTCAGGTGGCTCAGCAGCCCTTCGAGCGGATTGGCGTTCATTTTGGTGACGGATATCACCGCAATGAGATGCACTACCAGCCACGCGGCATGCCACAGGCTACTGTGCGCCGAAGGTTTACCGTGATGCGGGTCGTCATCATCGCTTTCGTCTTCATGCTCATACACAAACAGGCTCTGGTGCGTCTTGGTCTGGATCAGCAGAAAAACGCCATACATCGCCGCCGAAATCATCGCGACCAGCAGCGCCTGCGGCATCGAAAAATTACCGCCAGGCAGCGCCATCGGAAACACCAGAACAATCACCGCGAGCGGGAAAAGGGCTATCAGATACTGTTTAATGCCGAAAAGATTCACATATTGCGTGGCGAATTTCCGCCCACCCAGCAACAGCGCCACACCCACCAGACCGCCGCTCACAATCATGATGATCGAGTAGAGCGTATCGCGCATCAGCGTCGGAGCGGCATCACCCGTCGCCATCAGCGCAGAAATCAGGCTGACCTCAAGAATAACAACCGAAAGACTGAGGATCAGCGACCCGTACGGCTCGCCGAGGCGGTGCGCCAGGACATCCGCGTGACGCACCACGCTAAACGCGCTGCTGAGAATACCGACAAGCGCCAGCGCGTTAATGCCCACAATCACTGACAGCGACTGGCTGGACCCCCAGAACGCCAGCACTGCCAGCGCTAAAACCGGGAAAATGAGAGAAGTCTCCTTATGACGGGTTTTCACCGCCTCATGGCTTGATGTGGTCACGTTAATTCTCCAGAGAAGCAGGTCATTATCATTATAAAAAAGGGAATGGCATAACGTAAAAATAGCAAAAAACGCCCGTTTAAGACGTTTTATTTACGCTTTTTTACGGCTTTGCCCATCGTTTCGGTTTTTACTGCTGAAAATCTCAAATTTACTCATAAAGTATTTATTAAACAGTTAATTGTAGATAGCAGGCTTGATGTCACCTGTATGGCTGGCGAAGCGCGCCATCGTGAACCACACTTACCTTTTAGACATTAAAAGGAGCCATACGATGCCATATTCTTCCAAAACCGATTTGCCTGACAACGTTCGCCATGTGCTCCCCGCGCACGCGCAGGAGATCTACAAAGAAGCGTTCAACAGTGCCTGGGATCAGTATAAAGATGAAGATGACCGCCGTGGTGATGCCAGCCGGGAGGAAACCGCGCACCGCGTTGCATGGGCTGCGGTTAAACATGAGTATGAAAAGGGCGATGATGACAAATGGCATAAGAAAAAATAATGTGTTGTTAATCGCCTGATTCCCTTCTTTCTTTATCTTTATCCCTACACGTCGTGCGGGGATAGATAAGTTTTTTATGGGTCGAAAAAGGCGCAGCGGTCTTGTCAGCGGCACGTTAATCCCCTATCGTCACCACGTAATTGCTTTCTGATTGAGCGATAAAAAGATTCTGAACGCGCTTAAAATCACAGGAAAGCAGGGTTGGAGGTAGAAGGTGTTAACACGTGATTTCTTAATGACAGCAGACTGTAAGACGGCTTTCGGAGCCATTGAGGAATCGTTACTGTGGACGCCAGAGCAGCGAGCGGCGTCACTGGCCGCTACGCTCGCCTGTCGTCCTGAAAACGAATCGGTCTGGATTTTTGGCTACGGGTCCCTTATGTGGAACCCGGCAATGGTGTATGAAGAGCGCTGCGCCGCCACTCTCAACGGCTGGCACCGCGCATTCTGTCTGCGGCTTACCGCCGGACGAGGCAGTGCCTGCCAGCCTGGGCGCATGCTCGCGCTCAAAGAAGGCGGAGCCACCACCGGGGTGGCGTATCGTCTGCCGGAGGCGGAACTGGAAACCGAGCTGACGCTGCTGTGGAAGCGGGAGATGATAACCGGGTGTTATCTGCCAGGGTGGTGCAAACTCACGCTTGACGATGGCCGCACCGTGCATGCGCTGGTGTTTATTATGGACCCAAGCCATCCGCTTTATGAGGCGGACACGCGCCCGGCAACTATTGCGCCGCTCATCGCCCGCGCCAGCGGCCCACTTGGCACCAACGCGCAATACCTCTTTTCGCTGGAGCAGGAGCTGAGAAAACTCGGCATGTGTGAAGCGTCGCTGGATGAACTGGCGTATGAAGTGCGAGCCTGTCAGGCGCGCGACGGTGGGGAAAGCGGCGAGCTACAGCCTGGCTTTGCCTAAAAACCCCGGCGGGCGCCGGGGCGATGTCATTATGCCGGAACGTAGCTGATAGAGTGTTCCAGCGTCTGGCTGTGGCTGTCGATAAGCACATCCCAGATGCCGCTGTACGGCACGCTGATATAGGCGCTGTTACGGTTCTGAACGCTTAATACATCGGCACCCGCGCGTGTGAGTCGCTCGCCGACACTCATCAAATGAATATGGCAGTTCGCTGAGCAACGCACGACCACCGTATCTCCCCCAAACAACTTCAGGCTTGCTTTTACCCGCGCCATTTTTTACCCCTCTGTCAATGATAAAACCCGTCAGGACAGCCCTTCGAATGTGAGGCTGTTCACAAAATACTCCGGGAATAACACCAAAGAGGGAGGCGTCGAACGCTGATTTTGATCAAAAAAGGCGGCCGTGCCGCCATATTCATTACATTGTGCGTTAAAGCGGGGCGGCAGGCGCGCGGAACGTTGCCGAAAGCGCGCCTGCGCCTGATTAAATGCGGAAATGTCCGGCCGTCTGGGCAAGTTCGCCCGCCTGGCCCTGCAACGCGCCTGCGGCAGCGGCAGACTGCACCACCAGCTCAGCATTCTGCTGCACCATCTGGTCGAGCTGGGTAACGGCGTGGTTAATCTCCTGAATGCCTTTCATCTGTTCACTGGTGGCGACAGTAATTTCACGCATGATCCCGGAAACATTACCGATGCTGCTGACAATCTCTTCCATTGATTCGCCTGCGAGCCGTACATAGCGTGAGCCGGTTGATACGCTCTCGGTCGTGGAGTCGATAAGCGATTTGATCTCTTTCGCCGCCTGGGCGCTGCGGCTTGCAAGATTTCGCACTTCGCCTGCCACCACCGCGAAGCCGCGGCCCTGTTCGCCCGCGCGCGCAGCCTCCACCGAGGCGTTAAGCGCAAGTATGTTGGTCTGGAAGGCGATGCCATCAATGACGCTGGTAATATCGCCGATTTTAGCCGAGGCGGTTTCAATCAGTTGCATCGTCGAAATGGCCTTCGACACCACTTCGCCGCCGCGTGAGGCGGCATCGGTCGCGCTTTGCGCCTGACTATTCGCCTGGGCTGCCGCGTCGTTGGAGTTGGCGACCGACGCGGTTATCTCCTCAACTGCACTCGCCGTTTCGCGAAGGCTTGAGGCGGCCTGTTCGGTACGCCCGGAGAGATCCTGGTTGCCCGCCGCGATTTCATTCGCGGCGACTTTTACCGAGGCGCTGGCATCACGCAACTGACCCATCACGCCCGCGAGCTTGTCGCAGAAGGCGTTAAAGGCATGCGCAATCTGCGCCACTTCATCACGGCCGTTTTCAGGCAGGCGCTGCGACAAATCATTGGTGCCGCTGCTAATTGCCACCAGCGCGTCGCGGATCATCAGCAGACGCCTTAACAGCTTCGTCACCAGGAAATGCATCAGCGCGCCGGTAATCAGCAACAGCACCAGCACCGAAATAGCGGACGTGTTGAGCAGCGCGCGCATACCGGACGTCGCGTCGTCTTCATCCAGCGCCACCACCAGATACCACTGCGTACCGGGCACCGGTGTTGCGATCAGCGCTTTTGTTGCACCGCCGATATCGCCTTCAAGCGATGTCTCACTCGTTTTCAGCGCGCTAAACGCGACGCCCGAGACCGCATTTTCAAACGGTTTAGAGGTCAGCGCCGGATCTTTGGCGGCGATAAGGGTGCCATCTTCATTGACCAGCAAGCCGCTGCTGTTCGCGGTCGGATGAATACTGCGTACGTTGGCAATAACGCTATCCATAGACAGATCGCCTGCGACAACCGCCGCAATCGCGCCGTTTTGCTTCACCGGCACCGCGAAGGTGACCACCAGTTTACCCGTGCCCGCGTCCACATACGGCGCGGTGACGACAGGCGCAGCCGCTTTCACGGCCTGCTGGTACCACGGGCGGATCGTCGGATCATAATCAGACGGCACGCCTTCCGGGTTGGAAAACTTCGCGGTTTTGGTGGCGTAGCCAGCGTAGACGTTCATAAAGCCGCCAGCTTTTGCGATTTGCGTAAAAACCGGCACCGGATCGGCGCTGAGCGCGACAGTGTCGAGCGAACTTATCATGGCGGTTTTGCTGTTTACCCAGTCGCTAATAGCCAGATTATGGCTGGCACTGGTGCTCTTCAGGGTATTAAGGCTCGCATGCTGGTTATCCAGCCGCGTGACCTGATAGTTCATGATGGTGTTGAGTAAGAGTGCGCCTATCAGGCAGCCTGCGGTGGCTGCGATGATGCGTGCGCGAATCGACGTTAACATAGGCGTTTACCCTGCTGTGTGTTGTGTGAGCGTTGTGTATTGGGACGTGCTTGTTGTTATGGGTTTTAAGGTAAATATCGGCACACATGACAGGGACTTGATGGGGAGGGCAGGTGAATAAGTAAATATTATTACACCTGCGTGATTATCAGAATGTCAGGACTTTGTCGGCCTCAAGCGTCCACTGCGCGAGTTCCACCAGAGTGCCAATTTCAACGCCGTCCACCAGCGGCAGGGCGCTGACGCCGCGCCCGTCGGCGCAGGTTTTGCAAAGCTTCACGGGCACGTTCTGGGCCGTCAGGATCTCCAGCATTTGCTGAATGTTATAGCCCTCGGCAGGCTTCTGGCCGCGCAGCCCGGCGGTGACGGCGTCGGACATTAAAAACAGTTTAAGCGCAGGCGCCTGCGGCTGATCCCGAAGGGCGATAGCAAGACGCAGGCTGTTAAACAGCGATTCGCTGCCGTAAGCCGCACCGTTGGCGATAATCACGATTTTTTGCATCCGGAACTCCTTTGCCATGACGGCATAGTTATTGCTTGGTTCCTGTAAAGGCGATAACAGGAGAGTGAGCGATGGCAATACAGTCCAGACCGGCGCAGGATGCGCAGGCGTGGTTTCGTTTCGCCCGGGAAAGAGAACGCAGCCAGCTGGAGGCGTGGCTGAGCGTGGGCGAGTGGGCAAGCCAGATAAGCCATCTGGTGCATATGCTACAGCGCGAGCGCGGCGCATCCAACATCTGGCTCTGTTCGGGCGGCCAGCTTTTCGCCCGCGAACACGCGTTTTGCGTGACGCAGACCGACGAGCGGGCCGACGCGTTTCGCGCAGCGCCGCCTTCGCTCGCCTCCTCGGGCAGCCTGCTTGCCTGGCGTATGGCCTGCGCACTCTGGTCACTGGAGCAGTTGCCCGCGCTGCGCTTGCGCATTCGCGCCCGCGACATCGAGCCGGTTGAAGCCATGGACGGGTTTAACCAGACTATCCGCCATCTTGTGGCGCTGCTGCCGGAGGCGAGCGAAACCGTCGATGACGCGTCGCTTGCCCGCGCACTGACGGCGCTCTATAGCTTTATGCAGGGCAAAGAGCTGGCGGGCCAGGAGCGTGCCACCGGCGCGATTGGTTTTACGCAGGGCGCCTTCAGCGAGCCGCTGCGCCAGCGGCTCGCTGATCGCATCGACGGTCAGCAGCGCTGCTTCGAGACGTTTTTGTCACTGGTGGCGGCAGATATCCGCGATCGCTTTTACCGTCACGGCGAGGCGACGCGGGAACTTGAGCAGCTGCGGCGTCTTGCCTGTACGCGGCTGCCTGCCGATGACGACAACCGCGCGCGGGCGGTACGCTGGTTCGCGCTACAAACCTCGCGGCTCGACGCACTGCGTGATATCGAAGAGGCGTTGATTGCAGGACTTCTGACGCAGGCCCGCACACTGCTTGCGAGGGCCGAGAGCAACGAATCGCCGGAGGCGGTGCTGGCCCGCCGCGCCAGCGAATCGTTCGCGCAGGACACGCCGGTGGCGCTGGAGCGCCATCTTCTTCCGCTGGTGCGCCAGCAGGCGCGCGAGGTGGAGTCGCTGACACGCCAGCTGGCGTCGTTACAGGCAAGCCTTGAGGAGCGCAAACTGATTGAGCGCGCCAAGAGTTTGTTGATAAGCCACCAGCAGCTTAGCGAAGAGCAGGCGTGGCATCAGTTACGTAAACTCGCGATGGATCAGAACAAGCGGATGGTGGAGATCGCCGAAGCGATGCTCGCCGTCGCCCAGTTGTGGCCCGTAACCCGAAAGGAGTAGGTGCACAGCGAGTGGGCATTTTATGCGTGATTTTGGGGCAGAGCGGGGCGGCGCAATGCTCACAAGACGTTGTTGCAGGAGGGGTAAGCGTTAGCGCCACCCGCCATTGTCACGTCGCTTAAACCTGGCACATCCCTTGCTTAACATATCCTGACAAACATTTTTCGGTGGCTCGCCAACGGCGGTGGGCAGACCGAAAGGATAAAGGCGTCCTGCAATGTCTTCGGACATTGGCGGACGCCTTTTTTATTTTCAGGAGCAGCCATGAGCCAATCGTCATTTTCTCTCACCCGCCGCCGCTTGCTACAGGCTGGTGCCGCTTTCGGCGGCGCGATGCTGTTGCCGGGGATAATGAGCAACGTCTGGGCCGCAGGCAGTGACAAACCCGAACTCGACACGGTGCGCGTCGGTTTTATTCCGCTCACTGACTGCGCGCCAGTAGTCATGGCGGCGCTGAAGGGGTTTGATAAAAAATACGGTATCCGGATCGTGCCGAGCAAAGAAGCGAGCTGGGCGGCGGTGCGCGATAAACTGGTCTCCGGCGAACTCGACGCCGCCCACGCGCTCTATGGCCTCATTTATGGGCTTGAGCTTGGCATCGCAGGCAAAGCGCAGCCGATGGCGAATCTGCTGACGCTCAATCAGAACGGCCAGGCGATTTCACTGAGCGCGGATCTGCTGGAAAAGGGCATCACCACGCCGGACGCCCTGAAAACGCTGATTGCAGCGAGCGAACCCGGCACTTATACCTTCGCGCATACCTTTCCGACCGGCACGCACGCGATGTGGCTCTATTACTGGCTGGCGGCGGCCGGTATTCACCCGTTTAACGACGTGCGCACCGTGGTGGTGCCGCCGCCGCAGATGGTCATGAACATGCGCATCGGCAACATGGTCGGTTTTTGCGTTGGCGAGCCGTGGAATGCCCGCGCCATTAACGACCGCATCGGTTTTACCGCCACGACCTCGCAACAGATTTTCCCGGATCACCCGGAGAAAGTGCTTGGCACCCGCCGCCTGTGGGTCGAGCAACATCCAAACACCGCCCGCGCGCTGACCGCTGCCGTACTGGAGGCGGCACGCTGGATTGACGCCTCCGACGACAACCGGCGGGAAACCGCGCAGGTGCTGGCGAAGCGCGCCTACCTCAACACCAAAGAACAGTATCTCACGCCGCGCATGCTGGGCGACTACGACAACGGCGCGGGCCGACGCTGGAAGGATGATCACGGCATGCGTTTTTTTCGCGAGGGCGAAGTGAGCTACCCGTGGCATTCCGACGGGATGTGGTTCTTAACGCAGTTCCGCCGCTGGGGATTGCTGAAAACCGACCCGGATTACGCGGCCATCGCCGCACGCATCAACCGCACTGACATTTATGAGCAGGCCGCGCAGGCGGTGGGCGGCATTACGCTGCCTGAAACGCCGCTTCGCACCAGCCGCCTGATGGACGGCAGCCTGTGGGATGGCCGCTCACCGGCCGCTTACGCCAACAGTTTTGCCATGAAACGTTAAGGGGAAACCATGAAAGAGCTACAACAGACCGTTAGCGCGCCCGCAACACCGCCTGCCGGTGAAGTGATTGTGATGCCCCGCGTGGCGGTGCGAAAACGTCGTCCTAAGCTTGCAACCCAGGTCAGCGCCATCGCGGCGCGCGTGGTGCCTGCGCTGCTTGGGCTTGCGTTGCTGGTGCTTGCCTGGCAACTGGCCGCTATCAACAGTAAAGGTTTTCCCACACCGCTTAGCACGCTTGACTCGGCACTCACGCTCTTCGCCGATCCGTTCTACAACGAAGGGCCGAACGACCAGGGGATTGGCTGGAACGTGCTGGCCTCGCTTGGACGCGTGGCGGTGGGTTTTGGCCTCGCGGCGCTGGTGGGCATACCGCTTGGCTTTTTGATTGGCCGCTTTACCTTTCTGGCACGCATGTTCAACCCGCTTATCGCACTGCTGCGCCCGGTCAGCCCGCTCGCCTGGCTGCCAATCGGTCTGCTGCTCTTTCAGAAGGCCGAGCCCGCCTCAAGCTGGACCATTTTCATCTGCTCTGTCTGGCCGATGGTCATTAATACCGCCGAAGGGGTGAAGCGCATTCCGGATGACTACCTCAACGTGGCGCGCGTGCTGCAACTCTCCGAATGGACGGTAATGCGCCGCATCCTGTTTCCGGCTGTATTACCGGCAGTGCTTACCGGCGTGCGCCTCTCTATTGGTATCGCCTGGCTTGTGATTGTCGCTGCTGAAATGCTCACCGGCGGTCTTGGCATCGGCTTTTGGATCTGGAACGAGTGGAACAACCTCAACGTCGAAAACATCCTCATCGCCATCGTCATCATCGGCGTGGTGGGGCTCTTGCTGGAGCAGGGGCTGATGCTTCTCGCCCGGCGTTTCAGCTGGCAGGACAAATAAGGGGCAATCATGAAACCGATCATTCAGGTACAGAACGTCAGTCAACGTTTCAATACTGCCAGCGGGGAGTTCCTGGCACTGCAAAACGTCAGTTTCGACATCAATGTGGGTGAAACGGTGAGCCTGATTGGCCACTCCGGCTGCGGCAAATCGACGCTGCTTAACCTTATCGCGGGGATAACCTTGCCAGGCGAAGGCGGATTGCTGTGCGATAACCGTGAAATCGCAGGCCCCGGCCCGGAGCGCGCCGTGGTGTTTCAGAACCACTCGCTGCTGCCCTGGCTGACCTGTTTTGACAACGTGGCGCTGGCGGTGGATCAGGTCTTTCGCAAAACCATGAATAAAGCGCAGCGCCGGGAATGGATTATTCACAACCTGGAGCGCGTGCAGATGGGACATGCGCTTGATAAGCGCCCCGGCGAAATCTCCGGTGGGATGAAGCAACGCGTCGGCATCGCCCGGGCGCTCGCGATGGAGCCGAAAGTGCTGTTAATGGATGAGCCATTCGGCGCGCTGGACGCGCTGACCCGCGCCCACTTGCAGGACGCGGTCATGCACATTCAGCAGGAACTCAACACCACGATTGTGCTGATCACTCACGACGTTGACGAGGCGGTGCTGCTGTCGGATCGCGTGCTGATGATGACCAATGGCCCGGCGGCCACCGTGGGGGAGGTGCTGGAGGTCAACCTGCCGCGCCCGCGTAACCGGGTACAACTTGCTGATGACAGCCGTTATCACCATCTGCGCCAGCAGATCCTGCATTTCTTGTATGAAAAGCAGCCGAAAGCGGCGTAAGGAGCGGTGATGGCGCAACGACTGGTGATTATCGGCAACGGCATGGCGGCCGTACGTCTGGTGGAGCAACTGCTGGCGCGTGCACCGGCGCGCTTCGCCATCACCCTCATTGGCGACGAACCGCAGCCTGCCTACAACCGCATTTTATTGTCGCCCGTGCTGGCTGGTGAGAAGCCTGCCGCGCAAACGCAGCTGCATGATGAATCGTGGTACTCACGTTACGGCGTCACGTTATTGACCGGTGAGCGTGCGCAGGCGGTCGATCTCATCGCCCGAACCGTAACGACGGCCACGCGAACGCTCGGCTGGGATGAACTGGTGTTCGCGACCGGCTCAACGCCGTTTATTCCCCCGATAGAAGGCAGCGCGCTGGGGCACGTCCACGCCTTTCGCACACTGGCGGATGTCGACGCGATTCTGGCAACGCCCGGCCCGACCGTGGTGCTGGGCGGCGGCTTGCTGGGCGTGGAGGCCGCTGCGGCGCTCGCCCGCCAGGGGGCCGATGTCACGCTCATTCACCGCCACCCCTGGCTGATGGAGCAACAGCTTGATGCACAGGCGGGGGCATTACTTGGCGAAAGTCTCACCGCGCGCGGTATCCGCATTATCACCGACAGTGGTATCACGCGCATCACGCCAGATGCCGTCACGCTGCCCGATGGCGGCACCGTTGCCGCCACACGGGTGGTGATTGCCACCGGCGTACGTCCGTCGGTGTCTCTCGCCGAGGCCGCCGGGCTTCACTGCGCGCGCGGCATTGTGGTGGATGACGCGCTTCGCGCCTCGCACGCCCATGTGAGCGCCATTGGCGAATGTTGTGAAATCAATGCGCAGACCTGGGGGCTGGTGGCGCCGTGCCTGCAGCAGGCAGACGCGCTGGCCGCACGCCTTTGCGGTGACAGGGCGCGCTTCGGGTATGAGGAGCATGGCACGCGGCTCAAAGTCACCGGCATTGAGGTGTTCTGCGCGGGCGCGGTCACGCCGGGGCCGCAGGCGCAAACGCTGATAAGCCTCGATCCCATTGCCCGACACTATCGCCGCCTGATCCTCGAAAACGGCAGGCTCAGCGGCGTACTGCTGTATGGCGATACCGACAGCGCCAGCGCGCTGATGAATCACTTCGGGCAGCCGCTGCGCGCGTGCGCAGGGCTGCTGTTTGATGAAACCGATGAAACGCAGCCCGCGGCTGCAGGATGTGAAACGATGACAAAACAAACTCTGGTGGTCGTGGGCCACGGCATGACAAGTCACCATTTTCTGGAGCAGTGCGTCGGGGCCGGGCTGCATACGCGTTTCCATATCATTGTCTTTGGCGAAGAGCGCTATCCGGCTTATGACCGCGTGCATCTCTCGGAATATTTCGCCGGGCGCAGCGCGCAGTCGCTCTCAATGGTGCAGGGCGATTTCTTTACGCAGACCGGGATTGAACTGCGTACCGGTTGCCCGATTGTGGCGGTGGATCGTACTGAGCAGGTAGTGCGTGACGCCCAGGGCCACGACACCCACTTTGACAAACTGGTGCTGGCCACCGGCTCCTGGCCATTCGTGCCGCCGGTGCCGGGGCGCGATCTGTCGGGCTGTTTTGTTTATCGCACGCTTGACGATCTCGACGCCATTCGTGAACGCGCGCATGACGCCACCTGCGGCGTCGTGGTCGGCGGCGGGCTGCTGGGGCTTGAGGCGGCCAATGCGCTAAAACAGCTTGGACTTAAAACGCACGTGGTGGAGTTTGCGCCCGGCCTGATGGCGGTGCAGCTCGACGCGCTAGGGGCGGCGATGCTGCGCGAGAAAATCGAGGCGCTTGACGTGAGCGTCCATACCAGTAAATCCACCACCGCGATTGTGGAAGAGGATGGCGGCCTGACCATGCAGTTTGCCGACGGCGACAGCCTGCACACCGACTTGATTGTCTTTTCGGCAGGTATTCGCCCGCAGGATTCGCTGGCGAAAGCCGCAGGAATTGCCGTGGGCGAGCGCGGCGGTATCGTCATTAACGACCACTGTCAGACCAGCGATGACAACATTTTCGCCATCGGCGAATGCGCGCTGTGGGAGAGCAAAATCTTCGGCCTGGTGGCGCCGGGCTACCAGATGGCCCGCGTTGCTGCCGCGACGCTTGCGGGTGAGACGGCGGCTTTTCGCGGGGCGGACATGAGCACTAAACTTAAGCTGCTTGGCGTTGAGGTCGCGTCATTTGGCGACGCCCACGGGCGCACGCCGGGTAGCCAGAGCTACCAGTGGACGCACGGGCCGAAGCAAATCTATAAAAAAATCGTCGTCTCGGCGGATGGTAAAACCCTGCTCGGCGGTGTGCTGGTGGGCGACAGCAGCGACTACGCCACGCTGTTGCAGATGATGTTAAACGGCATGGCGCTGCCAGCCGAGCCGGAGACGCTTATCCTGCCTGCAAGCCAGGGCGCGCCCGCGAAAGGGCTTGGCGTTGCGGCGCTGCCGGACAGCGCGCAAATTTGCTCATGCCATAACGTCAGCAAGGCCGCTATCTGCGCGGCGGTGTCAGGTGGCGCTGCCGACATGGGCGCAGTGAAAACCTGCACCAAAGCGGCGACCGGCTGCGGCGGTTGCAGCGCGCTGGTAAAACAGGTGATGGAATACCAGCTTGAACAGCAAGGCGTGACGGTTAAAAAAGATATCTGCGAACACTTTCCTTATTCACGCCAGGAGATCTATCACCTGGTGCGCGTTAACCATATCCGCACGTTTGACCAGCTCATCAGCCGCTACGGTCAGGGTCACGGGTGTGAGATCTGCAAACCGCTGGTGGGTTCGGTGCTCGCCTCCTGCTGGAATGAATATCTGCTCAAACCGGCGCATCTGCCTTTACAGGACACCAACGATCGCTACTTCGCCAATATCCAAAAAGACGGCACGTATTCCATTGTGCCGCGCATGGCGGCAGGCGAAGTGACGCCGGACGGGCTTATCGCCATCGGGCAGATTGCGAAACGCTACAACCTCTACAGCAAAATTACCGGCGGGCAGCGCATCGATCTCTTTGGCGCGCGGCTGGAGGAACTGCCTGCCATCTGGGCGGAGCTGGTGGCGGCAGGCTTTGAAACTGGCCACGCCTACGGGAAATCGCTACGCACCGTGAAATCCTGCGTCGGTTCTACCTGGTGTCGCTACGGCGTGCAGGATTCTACCGGTCTCGCGGTCGAGCTGGAGAACCGTTACAAGGGGCTGCGTGCGCCGCACAAAATCAAAATGGCGGTTTCCGGCTGTACGCGCGAGTGCGCCGAGGCGCAGGGCAAGGACGTGGGCGTTATCGCGACAGATAAAGGCTGGAACCTTTATGTCTGCGGCAACGGCGGCATGAAGCCCCGCCACGCGGATCTCTTCGCAAGCGATCTTGACCGCGAAACGCTGCTGCGCACCATCGATCGCTTTCTGATGTTTTACATTCGCACCGCCGACCGTCTGCAACGCACCAGCACCTGGATGGATAATCTGGAAGGCGGGCTCGACTACCTGCGTGAGGTTATCCTGAACGATTCGCTGGGCATTGGCGAAGAGCTGGAGCGCGAAATGGCGCAGGTGGTGGAGAGTTATCAGTGCGAATGGCAGACCACGCTGGCAAGCCCTGATCGGCTGGCGCTGTTCCGTTCCTATGTCAACAGCGATAAACCGGACGAAGCCGTACAGCGTCGCGCGCTTCGGGGCCAGCCGCAGCCGGTGGAACACGTGCCACCCTCGACGCCGCGTGCACCAGCGCGCCCGTGGCAGGCCGTGTGCGACGTGACAGACATTCCGCCGCAGGCGGGGATCGGGGCGCGGCTGGGCGAGGTGCAAATTGCGCTGTTCCGTTTTGACGATCGCGTCTATGCGCTGGATAACCTGGAGCCGGGCAGCGAGGCCAATGTGCTGTCGCGCGGGCTGGTGGGTGATGTCAACGGCGAGCCGGTGGTGATATCGCCGCTTTATAAACAGCGCATCCGGTTGCGCGACGGCCGGCTTGCGGAAGGACTCACCGAGGCTGTGCGCGCCTGGCCGGTAAAAGTGGAAGGCGGCAAGGTATGGGTGGCCGGACAGGCGCTGCTGTTACAGGCGCAGGCATCATGAACAGCGTGCACACCACCTGCCCCTATTGCGGGGTCGGCTGCGGGGTGGTGGCGCAGCGTGAGGCGAATGGCGCGGTAAGCGTGCACGGCGACACGCAGCATCCGGCGAATTTTGGACGGCTTTGCGTCAAAGGCGCGGCGCTTGGCGAAACGACCGGGCGCCAGGGGCGACTGCTGTATCCGGAAATCAACGGCGAGCGCGCCTCATGGGAGGCGGCGCTTGACGAGGCGGCCACGCGCCTTCGCGCCATTATCGATACGCATGGCCCGCAGGCGGTGGCGTTTTATGCCTCAGGTCAGTTGCTGACGGAGGATTACTATGCCGCCAACAAGCTGATGAAAGGGTTTATTGGCGCGGCGAATATCGACACCAACTCGCGACTCTGTATGTCTTCCGCTGTGGTGGGCTACAAGCGCGCGTTTGGCGCGGACGCGGTGCCGTGCAGCTATGAGGATCTGGAGCAGACCGATCTGCTGATTTTTGTCGGCTCTAACGCTGCCTGGGCACATCCGGTTTTGTACCAGCGCATTGCAGCGGCGAAGCAGGCGCGCCCGGAGATGAAAATCGTCGTCATCGACCCGCGACGCACCGCTACCTGTGATATCGCCGATTTACACCTGGCGCTTGCCCCCGGCAGCGACGCCGGGCTGTTTGTCGGGCTGCTGAACGCGCTGGCAGGTGAGCTTTTGCCGGGGCGGTTTGATGGTCAGGACGCGGCGCTTGCGGCAGCGCGCGAGTGGGATGTGGCGCGCGTGGCCGCGTTTTGCGGGCTGGCGCACAGCGACGTGGCGCGGTTTTACGACTGGTTTTTGAGCATGCCGACCGCGATGACGCTTTACACGATGGGCATCAATCAATCCTCCAGCGGCAGCGATAAATGCAACGCGATTATCAATGTCCATCTGGCGAGCGGCAAACTCGGGCGGCCTGGCTGCGGCCCGTTTTCGCTGACCGGTCAGCCGAACGCGATGGGCGGGCGCGAAGTCGGCGGGCTTGCCAACCAGCTTGCCTGTCATATGGGATTTGAACCGGCGGATATCGCCCGCCTTGGCCGGTTCTGGGGCAGCGAGCGCATCGCGCAGACGCCAGGCCTGATGGCGGTGGAGCTGTTTGAGGCTATCGGGCGCGGCGAGGTTAAAGCCGTCTGGATCATGGGCACCAACCCGGCGGTGTCGCTGCCGGACAGCGATGCGGTGCGCCAGTCGCTCTCACGCTGTGAGCTGGTGATGATTTCCGAGGTGGCGGCAAAGACGGACACTTCGCACTTCGCGCACGTGCGCTTCCCGGCGCAGGGCTGGGGCGAGAAAAACGGGACGGTCACCAACTCCGAGCGGCGGATCTCACGCCAGCGGCCGTTTCTGCCCGCACCTGGTGAAACGCGGCCCGACTGGTGGATAGTGGCGCAGATGGCCCGGCGGCTTGGGGCGGGTGAGGCGTTTGGCTGGCAGCACCCCCAGGAGATTTTTTGTGAGCACGCTGCGCTGTCGGGCTTTGAAAACGACGGCACACGGGCATTTGATATCAGCGGGCTGGCCGGGTTAACGCGCGAGGCGTATGACGCGCTTTCGCCTGTGCAATGGCCTGTCACGGCGACGATGCCCGCCGGTACCGCGCGGTTGCTTACCGAGAAAACCGGCTGGCGCGGCGGCAGGCTCGCGATGGTGGCCGTAGTGCCCGCCTTGCCGCAGGCGCGGCCCGATGCGCGCTATCCGTTCTGGCTGAACACCGGGCGTATTCGCGATCAGTGGCACACAATGACCCGCACCGGCACGGTGGCGCGCCTGATGCAACACCAGCCGCTGCCGCGCGTCTCGATTCACCCTGACGATGCCGTGCGCGAGGGCGTGCGTGAGGGCGATCTGGTTGATGTCGTCTCGGCACAGGGTTTTATGGTGGCCTGGGTAGCGCTGAGCGAGGCCCAGCAGCCCGGCGCGCTCTTTGTTCCCATGCACTGGAACGCGCATTTTGCCACGCGCGGGCGGGTGAATGCGCTGGTGGCACCGGTCTGCTGTGCGCACTCAGGCCAGCCGGAGAGCAAACAGACCGCGGTGCGCCTGCAAAGGCGTCATACGCACTGGCAGGGCGAGTTGTTCTGCCGCGCGCTTCCCGCACTGCCTTCTGAACTGCTGTGGTGGCGTCAGGCGCAACACGGGTGCGAGCATTACACACTGGCGGGGGTGACCTCGCCGCAGGGCTGGCTCTGTGACCTCGCAACCCACGCGGGCTGGCAAATTCAGTATGCGGAAGGCGCAGGGGCCTTTCATCTGCTGGCCTGGCGGGACGGCGAGTTGATGCTGGCGTTCTACAGCGGCGCACGCCGTCCGGAAATACAGCCGGAGGCGGTGGCTACGGCTTTCAGCGAACCGCCTGCGTGCGCGCTTGCGCGCCACGCGCTGCTGGCGGGCAAGCGCGCGGGCAACGCGCCCGCGAAGGGGCGCATTATCTGTAGCTGCTTTGGTGTAGGCGAAAATGCGATCCGGGCGGCCATCACCGCCGGGTGTGTCAGCACAGAACAACTGGGCGAATCCCTGCGCTGCGGCACCAACTGTGGCTCCTGCGTTCCGGAGCTGAAGGCGCTGCTGGCGCAGGCGGCCTCACTGTCCGAAGCGGCCAATCAGACCGGTCGCGGCGAGCGCGTGGCCCTTGAGCCGGGCGAAGAGATCCTCCCGCGACAGGCCAGGCGGTAGGTCAGGTGGCAGATCGGTGGCGATAAGCGTGAAGACGTAATGGTGCGCACCGCTGCCGGGCGGGGGACAAGGACCATGCCAGGCGGTGGTGCCAGGGGTGTTCTTGCCGCCGGTAAAACCTTTGCCTTCGGTCAGCGCATTAGCCGCAAGCCCGGTGGTGGTGGCGGGAATGTTATAGGCCACCAGATGCGTGACGCCAAGGCCCTTCGCGCCTTCGGGATCGTGCACCACAAGCGCGTAGCTTGTAGTGCCCTGCGGCGCATGGCTCCAGATAAGCGCGGGCGACTGGTTTTCGCCGGTGCAGTTCGGGTTTTGCTTCGCGTTGCCAGCGAAAGGTTTCTCCATCATGCCGTTATCGGCGAAAGAAGGGGACTGCAGCATAAAAATACCGTCGTCAGGCGCGGCGGCGGCGTTAAAAGCCACAACAGCAAGCACAGCAGCTAGCAGCGTTTGTTTCATCGGTGTGTCTCACGCAGGGCGGGATCTTAAGCGTAGCGCACCGCGCGAAAACGGGCTGAGGATTATGCTGAAAAGCCGCGCCAGGGCTTGTCGGAAGCGGGGAAAGCAGTATGGTATACTGTACAAATGTGTACAATTCCCGGCAAAACCGGTCCAGGAGAGAAAAGTTCATACGTGATGCGGTGGTTATTTGTTGTCCTTCCGTCATTCCTTACCGCCGCGCTGCTGCCGGTCCGTGCATACCCGGCCAGCCAGAGCGACGACTACGTGCGCCAGGCGCAAAACCCCTTCGATGAAAATGGCGACAACCTCCCCGATCTTGGTCTCGCACCGGAGAACGATGCGACAGAAAAGCATCTTGCCCGTATGGCGAAAGCCTTTGGTGAGGCGAGCCAGACCGACAGCGCGCTCTCGCCAGGCCAGCAGGCGCGCCACTTTGCCTTTACGCGTTTGCGCGACGCCGTCAGTGACAGCATCACCAGTGAGGCGGAAAGCCTGCTCTCGCCGTATGGCAGCGCCACGCTTGATCTGCTGGTGGACGAAGAGGGCAATTTCAACGGCAGCAGCGGTTCGCTGTTCACGCCCTGGCAGGATAACGATCGCTATCTTACCTGGACTCAGGTAGGCGTAAGCCAGCAGGATCAGGGGCTGGTGGGCAATGCGGGCATCGGTCAGCGCTGGGCTGCTGGTCACTGGCTGCTTGGCTATAACACCTTTTATGACCGCCTGTTTGATGAAGATTTATCGCGTGCCGGGCTTGGCGCCGAAGCGTGGGGGGATTACCTGCGTCTGTCGGCGAACTACTATGAACCGCTCGGCGGCTGGCAACACCGCGCCGGACTGCTGGAGCAGCGCATGGCGCGCGGCTATGACGTCACTGCCCAGGCGTACCTGCCGTTTTATCAGCACATCAATACCAGTGTGAGCTTTGAGCAATATTTCGGGGATCAGGTGGAGCTGTTTGACAGCGGCACCGGTTACCACAACCCGGTCGCGGTGAAGGTGGGGCTGAGTTATACCCCGGTGCCGCTTGTGACCGTCAGCGCGCATCACCGCCAGGGTGAGAGCGGCGTTAGCCAGAACGATTTAGGACTGAAGCTTAACTACCGGTTTGGCGTGCCGCTCAATAAGCAACTCTCCCCGGACGAAGTGGCGGCGTCGCGCTCGCTGCGCGGCAGTCGTTACGACCGGGTGGAGCGCACCAGTGTGCCGGTGCTGGAGTTTCGCCAGCGTAAAACGCTGTCGGTGTTTCTCGCAACACCGCCCTGGGATTTGAGCGCCGGAGAAACGGTGGCGCTGAAGTTACAGGTACGCAGCCTTCACGGTATCCGCCAGCTCTCCTGGCAGGGTGACACCCAGGCGCTGAGCCTGACGCCGCCGCTTGACAGCAACAGCGCCGAGGGCTGGACGGTGATCATGCCTGCCTGGGATAACTCGCCGGGGGCAAGTAATAGCTGGCGGCTGTCGGTGACGGTAGAGGATGAGCAGGGCCAGCGTGTAACCTCGAACTGGATAACGCTTAAGTTGCAAACGCCAGTACAGACGCTGCCGCCAGACGATCCGCGTTACGAACTGCTGGCGCCGCTACCTTAGAAAATCCGTTCCTGATGCACCCAGACCGCGGCTTCAACGCGCGATTTGAGCTTCATTTTTTTCAGCAGATGCTTCACGTGCACTTTGACGGTGCTTTCGGTGATATCAAGTTTACGGGCGATCATTTTGTTCGGCAGGCCCTGAGCGATGAGCTTAAGGATATCGCGCTCGCGCGGCGTGAGCTGTGACACATCGCGCCCGGAGGTGGCGCGGCTGGCGCGCAGGCTCGCCGCCAGAACCGGCGTTAGCGCCTCGCTTAAGACCATTTCGCCCGCCGCCGCTTGCTGCAGCGCTTTTAGCAGATCTTCCGGCTCCATATCTTTAAGCAGATACCCGTCGGCACCGCGCTTGAGCGCCGTCACGACATCTTCTTCATGGTTTGAAACGCTAAAGACCACCACACGGCCCGACAGGGATTTCTCCCGCAGTTTGTCCAGCGTTTCCAGACCGTTCATGCCAGGCATGTTGAGGTCAAGCAGGATCAGATCCGGGTCGAGCGCTTCGGCCATTTCAATGCCTTGCTCGCCGTTTCCGGCTTCGCCGACCACCGTAATGGCGGGCGCCATGCTGA
Organism: Cronobacter condimenti 1330; assembly: GCF_001277255.1. Lineage (NCBI taxonomy): Bacteria > Pseudomonadati > Pseudomonadota > Gammaproteobacteria > Enterobacterales > Enterobacteriaceae > Cronobacter > Cronobacter condimenti. Next base: position 2,382,126 of record NZ_CP012264.1, on the reverse strand, counting down.
CTAACTGTTTCACGCCGCTGCGCAGCATCGGATGATCGTCTATCAGCAGGATAGTGGCCGGTTCCGGGTTATTCATGAACTTCTCCTTCTATAAGAGCGGGTACGGATGAGAACGGCGCATCGGGAATAAAGGTCACCACCACTTCGGTGCCGCCTTCTGTCCGTCGCCGTACCTGACAGTCGCCGCGCAAACTCTGAGCGCGGTCGCGCATAATAATTAAGCCATAGTGATTGGTGCGCCCGGCGTTATCCGGCAGGCCGCACCCATTGTCGGCCACGCACAGCCGCACCTGGCCCTGATGTAGCGTCACGCTGACATGAATCGCGCTGGCGCCGGCGTGCTTCAGGGCGTTATTTAATGCCTCGCGTGCGATCTGCACGAGATGAATGGCCTGATGCGACGGCACCCGTCGTGGCGGAAGCTGGTAATCAAGCACCACCGGGAACCCGAGCCGCGCGCTGAACTCCTGACAGCTCGCTACAAGCGCCGCTTTAAGCCCCGGCTCGTTAAGCTGCAAACGGAAGGTGGTCAGCAGTTCACGCAGCTGTCGCCACGAGGCGTTGAGTTCGTTGCGGATCTGGCCAAGCAGCGTGCGGCTCTCCTCCGTCAGCGCGTCGCCCTGCATTTGCAGGCAGCTCACCTGCATTTTCATACAGGAGAGCGACTGGGCGATAGAGTCGTGCAGTTCGCGGGCGATGGCAGCGCGCTCTTCCATCACCAGCAATTGTTGTTTGCGCTCCTGCTGGCGCTCGAGCGCCAGTGTGGCGGTGAGTTGTTCCATCAGCGTGTCGATAAGCTGTTGCTGGTCACGGCTTAAATGGCAGCCTGCGGGCAGGGTGGCCAGTAACAGCCCATATTGCGTGTGGCTGTCGCCAAGCCGCCATTTGAGCGTGGTGCCGGTTTCCGTTTCGGCTGGCAGCTGGCGCGGGCAGAGGTGACAGCCAATTTCGTCGCAGCGCTCATCCGGTTGCCAGACAAACTCCTGATAATGTTCTTCATCGTCCACTTCATAAACGCGCAGGGCGATGTCACGCAGCAGCGTCAGGCTTTGCAGACGCGTCAGGACAGGCGCCAGACGTTCGCACAGCGGTACATCAGAGTGCAGGCGCCGGTTCGCCTCCCACAAAAAAGAGAGGATCTGGTTTTTTTGCTCAAGACCTGCGGTTTTCTCCTGCACGCGCTGTTCAAGGCTGGCGTAGCTTTCGGCAAGTTCGGCAGACATGCTGTTGAGCGCGCGGCCAAGTGTGGCCATTTCATCGCGCCCCGAAACGCTGGCACGCTGACTAAAATCGCGGTGCGCAACGGCGTGGGCTATCGCGAGCAGTTGCCGCCACGGTCGCAGCAGACGACGGCGCAGCCAGAGCAGGGTAAAGAGCAGCAGCAGGCCCATCAGCACCGCCATACCACGCTGAAGCATCACGACCTGGGCGATGCGCCGCTCGGTGGAACTGTCGAAGGCGCTTACCAGCGCGTCTATTTGCGCGACAAACTGCGCCACCTGCGCGTTGACCTCCTGCGGCGAGCGGGCGTCGCGCAGCGCCGGGGAGAGCCGGTCGCGCCAGTAGCGCTGAATCGCCTGCAGCGCGGCCTGCTGGCCGTCGCGAACCGCCGCCTGTTCGAGTTCCTCACTCCAGGCGGTGCGCTCCATATCGTTAAACATCGCCGTTTGCGCTTTTGCCACCGGCACGGCGGCCAGCAGACGATAGCTCTGCATACGCAGCGAACCGGCTTTGTTGATAGCATGCGCGCTGCCCTGAACGCCCTGGGCCAGCCACCCCGCCAGCGCCATCCCGCCCATACCGAGACCGGCAAGCAATAGCACGATCATCGCCAGTTGGTTAGCGAGAGTCAGTGGTGAAAAGAGTCGTTTCAGCATGGCGAGGCGCGCTCCTTAGACGGCATCGAGGCAAGCGTTAAGGCTATTCTCAGTTATCCCCTGGAGTATACCCATACCCACAGGGGATTACTCCTTTATTGCCATTCAGGTCATCCATTGTAAATCCGTCACGCCCACACCGCCGCCGGGCCTGAAAAACCACACTTTTTTTGACGCTTTGACCTACCCCCTGGTGGGTAAGGTGAATTTTTGTACAAAATGCAGAGCGATTATCCATTGATTTACATCAACTTAAGCGCGCGGCCAGGCTCTATCGTGGCGGCAGTATTCCCTTAATGTTTGAGGTGTTTATGACTGACTCTTCCGCTGCGGCACGTCCCACAAGCGGGTTGATTACCGACTGGCGGCCTGAAGACAACCAGTTCTGGCAGCGTCTAGGCCAGCGCACCGCGCGTCGCAACCTGTGGATCTCCGTGCCTTGTTTGCTGCTCGCTTTCTGCGTCTGGATGTTGTTTAGCGCGGTGGCGGTAAATCTGAATAAAGTGGGTTTTCGCTTTACCACTGACCAGCTGTTTATGCTGACCGCGCTGCCGTCGGTCTCCGGCGCGCTGCTGCGTGTACCGTACTCCTTTATGGTGCCGGTATTCGGTGGTCGTCGCTGGACGGCGTTCAGCACGGGTATTCTCATTATCCCGTGTGTATGGCTGGGCTTTGCGGTGCAGGATACGTCCACACCGTTTAGCACGTTTATTATCATTTCCCTGCTGTGCGGCTTTGCCGGGGCGAACTTCGCCTCCAGCATGGCGAACATCAGCTTCTTCTTCCCGAAACAGAAACAGGGCGGGGCGCTCGGCATTAACGGCGGTCTCGGTAACCTTGGCGTTAGCGTGATGCAGCTCGTCGCACCGCTGGCGATTTCGCTTTCCATCTTTGCCGCGTTCGGTAGCGAAGGCGTGACGCAGGACGACGGTACGCGTCTGTATCTGGAAAACGCCGCCTGGGTGTGGGTGCCGTTCCTCGCCGTGTTTACGCTGGCGGCATGGTTTGGCATGAATGATCTTGCGACGTCAAAAGCCTCGTTGCGCTCACAGCTGCCGGTGCTGAAACGCGGCCACCTGTGGATGATGAGCCTGCTCTATCTGGCGACGTTCGGTTCGTTTATCGGCTTCTCGGCGGGCTTCGCGATGCTCTCGAAAACGCAGTTCCCGCAGGTGGACGTGATGCATTTCGCCTTCTTCGGGCCGCTGCTTGGCGCGCTGGCGCGTTCAGCGGGCGGGGCGATTTCGGACCGTCTCGGCGGTACACGCGTGACGCTGGTGAACTTTGTGCTGATGGCTATCTTCAGCGCGCTGCTGTTCGTCACGCTGCCGTCTGGCGGCACGGGCGGGAATTTCGCGGCATTCTTCGGGGTGTTCCTGGCGCTGTTCCTGACGGCCGGGCTCGGTAGCGGTTCCACCTTCCAGATGATTTCGGTGATTTTCCGCAAGCTGACGATGGATCGCGTAAAAGCGGCAGGCGGCAGCGAAGAGCAGGCGATGCGTGAAGCCGCGACCGATACGGCGGCAGCGCTTGGGTTTATTTCGGCGATTGGCGCGATTGGTGGGTTCTTTATCCCGAAAGCCTTTGGCACGTCGCTGGCGCTGACCGGGTCACCGGCGGGCGCGATGAAAGTCTTTTTAGTGTTTTACGTTGTTTGCGTGGTGCTGACCTGGGCCGTTTATGGCCGTAAATCAGCACGCTAATCGATTAACCTTTTGGTTATCCTTTGCGCGGCCTGGCCGCGCTTTTTTTTAAGGCTTTTTTAGTTACAACATACTTGATGCGTGGCGGACCCGTTTCAGCAGCGTCGGGGTGAAGGCACAGGAAAAACAACGTCTGTAGCGTGGCGGCGATCACAATCGCTTTCGGACTACCCCTTAATACCCGGCGGGTAACATCAGGCGGTTAAAAACGCACCACCATTCAATTTTTATCCATTAAAAACAGTAAGTTACTAAAAATAGACAGATCATCCTTTGGGGGTAATGACATTTTTACGCCCTTTTTCTAAGCCAGGCCGCGTTGATCGTTGTCAATTCTGCCGCCTTAACCGCGCGTTACCTTGCCCGCAAATTGAGCCAATGTCGATTTGACCAGAGAGCCAACAGGCTCCACACAGGAGAACACCCCCGATGAGTAAATTCCTGGACAGGTTCCGCTATTTCAAGCAGAAAGGCGAAACCTTTGCCGATGGGCATGGACAACTTCTGGAAACCAACCGGGACTGGGAAGAGGGTTACCGTCAACGCTGGCAGCATGACAAAATTGTCCGCTCCACTCATGGCGTTAACTGCACCGGTTCTTGCAGCTGGAAGATTTACGTGAAAAACGGTCTCGTGACCTGGGAAACCCAGCAGACCGACTACCCGCGCACCCGCCCTGATATGCCGAACCATGAGCCGCGCGGCTGCCCGCGTGGGGCGAGCTACTCCTGGTATCTCTACAGCGCTAACCGCCTGAAATATCCGCTGATGCGCAAACGCCTGATCAAACTCTGGCGCGAAGCAAAAGCGCAGCACAGCGATCCGGTGAATGCCTGGGCGTCCATCATGGAAGACAGCGAAAAAGCGAAAAGCTACAAACAAGCCCGCGGTCGCGGCGGTTTTGTTCGCTCCTCCTGGCAGGAAGTCAACGAGCTTATCGCTGCCTCTAACGTCTGGACAGCCAAAACCTACGGCCCTGACCGTATCGCAGGCTTTTCGCCAATCCCGGCGATGTCGATGGTGTCTTACGCCTCCGGCGCACGCTATCTGTCGCTGATTGGCGGCACCTGCCTGAGCTTCTACGACTGGTATTGCGACCTGCCGCCGGCATCACCGATGACCTGGGGCGAGCAGACCGACGTGCCGGAATCTGCCGACTGGTATAACTCCAGCTACATCATCGCCTGGGGCTCTAACGTTCCGCAGACGCGTACGCCAGATGCCCACTTCTTTACCGAAGTGCGCTACAAAGGCACCAAAACCGTGGCGGTGACGCCGGACTACGCTGAAATCGCCAAACTCTGTGACCTGTGGCTTGCGCCGAAACAGGGCACTGACAGCGCCATGGCGATGGCGATGGGCCACGTGATGCTGCGCGAATTCCACCTCGATAAACCGAGCCAGTATTTCACTGATTACGTGCGCCGCTACACCGACATGCCGATGCTGGTAATGCTCGAAGAGCGCGACGGCTTCTACGCCGCAGGCCGCATGCTGCGCGCCTCGGATCTGGTCGATAACCTGGGCCAGGAAAATAACCCGGAATGGAAAACGGTCGCGTTTGATAACCGTGACGGCGATATGATTGCGCCGAACGGCTCTATCGGCTTCCGCTGGGGTGAAAAAGGCAAGTGGAACCTGGAGCAGCGCGACGGTACGAGCGGCGAAGAGGCTGAACTGCGTCTTTCCCTGCTGGGCCATCAGGATGATATCGCCGAGGTTGGCTTCCCGTATTTTGGCGGTGAAAGCAGCGAGCATTTCAACAGCGTGAAGCTCGAAAACGTGCTGTTGCACAAACTGCCGGTTAAACGCCTGACGCTCGCCGATGGCAGTACCGCGCTGGTGGCAACCGTTTATGACCTGACGCTTGCCAACTACGGTCTGGATCGTGGTCTTGGCGATGACAACTGCGCTACCAGCTATGACGATGTGAAAGCGTATACCCCGGCCTGGGCTGAACAGGTGACGGGTGTACCGCGCGCGCAGATCATCCGCACCGCCCGTGAGTTTGCGGATAACGCCGATAAGACGCATGGTCGTTCGATGATTATCGTCGGTGCCGGTCTGAACCACTGGTATCACATGGATATGAACTACCGTGGGCTTATCAATATGCTGGTGTTCTGCGGCTGCGTCGGCCAGAGCGGCGGCGGCTGGGCACACTATGTAGGTCAGGAAAAATTGCGTCCGCAAACTGGCTGGACACCGCTGGCGTTCGCGCTGGACTGGAACCGTCCGCCGCGTCATATGAACAGCACTTCGTTCTTCTATAACCATTCGGGTCAGTGGCGTTATGAATCCCTGACGGCGGACGACTTACTGTCGCCGCTTGCGGATAAATCCCGCTACAGCGGACACCTGATCGACTTCAACGTGCGCGCCGAGCGCATGGGCTGGTTGCCGTCTGCGCCGCAGCTTGGCACCAACCCGCTGCGCATCAAAGCCGCGGCAGATGAAGCCGGCATGAGTCCGGTGGATTACACCGTCAAGGCGCTGAAAGCAGGCGATATCCGCTTTGCTGCGGAAGAGCCGGAAAACGGTAAAAACCATCCGCGTAACCTGTTTGTGTGGCGCTCAAACCTGCTGGGCTCTTCCGGTAAAGGGCATGAGTACATGCTCAAATACCTGCTCGGCACTGAAAACGGCATTCAGGGCAAAGATCTTGGCCAGCAGGGCGGCGTGAAGCCGGAAGAGATTGAATGGCAGGACAACGGCCTCGACGGCAAACTGGATCTGGTGGTCACGCTTGACTTCCGTCTCTCCAGCACCTGTCTCTACTCCGACATCGTGCTGCCGACCGCCACCTGGTATGAGAAAGACGACATGAATACCTCGGATATGCATCCGTTTATTCATCCGCTTTCCGCAGCCGTTGACCCGGCCTGGGAATCAAAAAGCGACTGGGATATCTACAAAGGCATCGCGAAGAAATTCTCCGAGCTGTGCGTCGGCCATCTGGGTGTGGAAACCGATGTGGTGACGCTGCCGATTCAGCACGACTCCGCCGCCGAACTGGCGCAGCCGCTGGATGTGAAAGACTGGAAAAAAGGCGAATGTGAGCTGATCCCGGGTAAAACCGCGCCGCACATTATTGCGGTGGAACGTGACTACCCGGCGACCTACGAGCGCTTTACCTCCATCGGCCCGCTGCTCGACAAGATTGGCAACGGCGGCAAAGGCATCGCCTGGAACACCCAGAGCGAAATGGATCTGCTGCGTAAGCTTAACTACACCAAGCAGGACGGCCCGGCCAAAGGCCAGCCGATGTTGAACACGGCGATTGATGCCGCCGAGATGATCTTAACGCTCGCACCGGAAACCAACGGCCAGGTGGCCGTAAAAGCCTGGGCGGCACTGAGTGAGTTCACCGGTCGCGACCATACGCATCTCGCCACCAATAAAGAAGAAGAGAAGATTCGCTTTCGCGATATCCAGGCGCAGCCGCGCAAAATTATCTCAAGCCCGACCTGGTCAGGCCTTGAAGATGAGCATGTCTCTTATAACGCCGGTTATACCAACGTGCATGAGCTGATCCCGTGGCGCACGCTGTCGGGCCGCCAGCAGCTGTATCAGGATCACCCGTGGATGCGCGACTTCGGCGAAAGCCTGCTGGTGTATCGCCCGCCTATCGACACCCGCTCGGTGAAAGCGGTAATGGGCAAGAAATCTAACGGCAACCCGGAACGTGCGCTGAACTTTATTACCCCGCACCAGAAATGGGGCATTCACTCAACCTACAGCGACAACCTGCTGATGCTGACGCTCTCGCGCGGCGGCCCGATTGTCTGGATGAGTGAAGTCGACGCGAAAGCGCTGGGTATTGAAGACAACGACTGGATCGAAGCGTTTAACAGCAACGGTGCGTTGACCGCCCGTGCGGTGGTCAGCCAGCGCGTCCCGGAAGGGATGACGATGATGTACCACGCCCAGGAGCGCATCGTGAACATTCCCGGCTCGGAAATCACTGGCCAGCGCGGCGGGATCCATAACTCCGTGACCCGCGTTTGCCCGAAACCGACCCATATGATCGGCGGCTATGCGCAACTCGCTTACGGTTTCAACTACTACGGCACCGTAGGCTCTAACCGCGATGAGTTCGTGGTGGTTCGTAAGATGAAAAATATTGACTGGTTAGACGGCGAAGGCAACGACCAGAAACAGGAGAGCGTCAAATGAAAATTCGTTCACAAGTCGGCATGGTGCTGAATCTCGACAAGTGCATCGGCTGCCATACCTGTTCAGTTACCTGTAAGAACGTCTGGACCAGCCGCGAAGGGATGGAATACGCCTGGTTTAACAACGTAGAAAGCAAGCCCGGCGTGGGCTTCCCGAATGACTGGGAAAACCAGGAAAAGTGGAAGGGCGGCTGGGTACGTAAAATCAACGGCAAGCTGCAACCGCGCATGGGCGGCCGTGGCATGCTGCTCGGTAAAATCTTCGCCAACCCGCATCTGCCGGGCATCGATGATTACTACGAACCGTTTGACTACGACTATCAGCATCTGCATAACGCGCCGGAAGGTAAACATCAGCCGATCGCCCGTCCGCGCTCGAAAATCACCGGTCAGCGGATGAACAAAATCGAAACGGGCCCGAACTGGGAAGAGATCCTGGGCGGCGAGTTCGACAAGCGTTCGCATGACAAGAACTTCGAGAACATGCAGAAGGCGATGTACGGCCAGTTCGAAAACACCTTCATGATGTATCTGCCGCGCCTGTGTGAGCACTGCCTGAACCCGGCGTGTGTGGCGACCTGTCCGAGCGGCGCGATTTACAAGCGTGAAGAAGACGGCATTGTGCTGATAGACCAGGACAAATGCCGCGGCTGGCGGATGTGCATCACCGGCTGTCCGTACAAAAAAATCTACTTCAACTGGAAGAGCGGTAAATCTGAGAAGTGCATCTTCTGTTATCCGCGTATCGAAGCGGGGATGCCGACGGTTTGCTCTGAAACCTGCGTAGGCCGTATTCGTTACCTGGGCGTGCTGCTCTATGACGCAGACGCCATTGAGCAGGCAGCGAGCACCGAGCATGAAACCGATCTCTATCAGCGTCAGCTGGATGTGTTCCTTGACCCGAACGATCCGGCGGTCATTGAACAGGCGCTGAAAGACGGTGTGCCGCAGAGTGTGATCGATGCCGCGCAACAGTCGCCGGTGTGGAAACTCGCGATGGACTGGAAGCTGGCGCTGCCGCTGCATCCGGAATACCGCACGCTGCCGATGGTCTGGTACGTGCCGCCACTGTCACCGATTCAGTCGGCGGCAGACGCGGGCGAGCTTGGCAGTAACGGTATCCTGCCGGATGTAGATAGCCTGCGTATTCCGGTGCAATACCTGGCGAACCTGCTGACTGCGGGCGACACCGCACCGGTGCTACTGGCGCTCAAGCGTATGCTGGCGATGCGTCATTACAAACGTGCAGAAACCGTTGACGGCGTGAATGATGTTCGTGCGCTGGAAGACGTGGGACTGACCGAGGCGCAGGCGCAGGAGATGTATCGCTATCTCGCTATCGCTAACTACGAAGACCGCTTCGTGGTGCCGTCGAGCCATCGTGAACTGGCGCGTGACGCGTTCCCGGAACGTAACGGCTGCGGCTTTAGCTTCGGCGATGGTTGCCACGGATCGGATAGTAAATTCAACCTGTTCAACAGCCGTCGCATCGACGCCATCGACGTGACGGTGAAAACGGAGCCGCGCCAATGACCGAACTGCTGATGATCTCCCGCCTGCTGGAGTACCCGGATGCTGCCCTGTGGCAGCATCAGCAGGAGCTGTTTGACGCCCTGGCCGATACGCAACACCTGTCGCTGCAAAACGCCCATCATCTGGGCGTGTTTATCCGCGATCTGCTGCAGGAAGATCTGCTGGATGCCCAGGCGGCGTACAGCGAACTGTTCGACCGCGGCCGTGCGACATCGCTGCTGCTGTTCGAACACGTGCATGGCGAATCGCGCGATCGCGGCCAGGCGATGGTGGATCTGCTGGCGCAGTATGAGCGCGCGGGTCTGGTGCTGGACAGCCGCGAGCTGCCTGACCATCTGCCGCTTTATCTTGAGTATCTGGCGCAGCAGCCGGTGGAAGAAGCGGTAAGCGGCCTGCGCGACATTGCGCCGATTCTGGCGCTGCTTGGTGCACGCCTGAAACAGCGCGAAAGCCGTTACGCGGTGCTGTTTGACCTGCTCATTGCGCTTTCTGATGCCAGGGTCGATACCACCAAAGTGAGCGAAAAAATCGCCGAAGAAGCGCGCGACGACACGCCGCAGGCGCTGGACGCAGTCTGGGAAGAAGAGCAAGTGAAATTCTTTGCAGACCAGGGCTGCGGCGAGTCTGACATTGCCGCGCATCAGCGCCGCTTCGCCGGAGCGGTCGCTCCGCAATATTTGAATATCTCTGCCGGAGGACAGCAATAATGCACTTCCTTAATATGTTCTTCTTTAGTATTTACCCGTACATCGCCGGTACGGTGTTCCTGGTGGGCAGCTGGCTGCGCTACGACTACGGGCAGTACACCTGGCGTGCGGCCTCCAGCCAGATGCTGGATCGCAAAGGGATGAACATGGCCTCAAACCTGTTCCACTTCGGGATCCTCGGTATTTTCTTCGGCCATCTGTTTGGGATGCTGACGCCGCACTGGATGTACGAGTCATTCCTGCCGATCGCGGTCAAACAGCAACTCGCGATGGTCGCGGGCGGGGTTTTCGGCGTGATGACGCTGGTCGGCGGCCTGCTGCTGCTCAAACGTCGCCTGTTTAACCCGCGCGTGCGCGCCACATCGACCGGGGCGGATATTCTGATTCTGGCACTCCTGATGACGCAGTGTACGCTCGGGCTTATCACCATTGCGTTCTCGGCACAGCATATGGACGGCAGCGAAATGATGAAGCTGGTGGGCTGGGCGCAAAGCGTGGTGACGTTCCGAAGCGGTGCCGCAGAACATCTGGACGGCGTGGCGTTTATTTATCGCGTGCACCTGATGCTGGGCATGACGCTGTTCCTGGTGTTCCCGTTCACCCGTCTGGTGCATGTCTGGAGTGCGCCGGTGGAATATCTGACCCGCAAATATCAGGTCGTGCGTGCGCGCCGCTAAGCGTGTTGTTCTCTGACGCCACTGACCTTCAGCATTAACGGGGCGGGCTGCGCCCCCGGACGTTAAATCCCGCCGCCTCCGACCTGTTCGGGGCGGCGTTTTTTATGTTATTGCCGCGTTTTCCGCCATCTCTGAGAATTTCCCCTCTGCAGATTACACATGAACGCGCTGGCCACAGAGGAATGCCACCGTTTACACCGTGCATGGCATCGCACGATTTCCGTCTGTCGTGACAGAACCCTCTTCGCGTTAAGGCGGGCAGAGCGTGAGCATGCCGCCGCCCGGCGAGCCATGCATTCACGACGCAGAACACACGCTGTCCCATCCTTCTGCAATAGCCCTGCTGGGGCTGAGCACCTGGCTTGCTGTCAGCACCGTTGGCTGTGTAAGAAACAGAAAGAATAGGGCGATATACAGAAGAGGGTGTGGAGGAAGGATTATTCGGCGCTTCGCGCCTCACCCTTCATTCTTCCCTGACGAGGAGAAAGAGGATGCATAAGACAGGAATAGTAAGAGATAGAGCGAGATACAGAAAATGGTGGTGGGGAAGGATTATTCGTCGCTTCGCGTCTCACCCTTCGGGCCGTTGCCTGCGGCAACGTTGTCTCGCATTCGCTCGACTCGAACCTTTATCGAAGGTTCTCACCCTTCCCGCTAGGCTTTCATTATGGGCACTTAACGAGATAACCACATTGCTATGGTTGAAGATGGTGGTGGGGGAAGGATTCGAACCTTCGAAGTCGATGACGGCAGATTTACAGTCTGCTCCCTTTGGCCGCTCGGGAACCCCACCAGGGGAAATGCACGCATTGTAGATGGTGGTGGAAGGATTATTCGTCGCTTCGCGCCTCACCCTTCGGGCCGTTGCCTGCGGCAACGTTGTCTCGCTTTCGCTCGACTCGAACCTTTATCGAAGGTTCTCACCCTTCCCGCTAAGCTTTCCTTATGGGCACTTAACGAGATAACCACATCGCTATGGTTGAAGATGGTGGTGGGGGAAGGATTCGAACCTTCGAAGTCGATGACGGCAGATTTACAGTCTGCTCCCTTTGGCCGCTCGGGAACCCCACCACGGGGTAATGCTTTTTACTGGCCTGCCTCCACTGCGGGAAGCGGGGCGCATCATATCAAATGACGCGCCCCTGTAAAGTATTCCGTGAATCAATAACGATTGTTTGCGTACTTTTTGCCCGTAACGTTGTAAACCTGAACAAAACGGGCCATTTCTTACAAAATGATGGTGCGGTTGCCGTAGACAAACACGCGCTGGGCCAGTACCTGATACAGCGCGCGGCTCAGCACATTCTTCTCGACATCACGCCCGGCGCGCATCATATCTTCCGCCGTATAGGTGTGATCCACATGGATAACGTCCTGCATGATGATCGGGCCTTCGTCCAGATTATCATTCACATAGTGCGCCGTAGCGCCGATGATTTTCACGCCGCGCTCGTAAGCCTGATGATAAGGGCGCGCGCCAATAAATGCTGGCAGGAAGGAGTGGTGGATATTAATTATCTTGTTCGGGAAGCGGGCAACGAAATCGGGCGTCAGCACGCGCATATATTTCGCCAGTACGACGTAATCTGGATCGTGCGCGGCGATGGCGTCTGCCATCAAATTATCGTGCGCCTCGCGCGTCAGCCCTTCGTGGCTCACCAGTTCAAACGGAATATCAAAACGCTCCACCAGCGGGCGCAGCGTGTCGTGGTTGCCTATCACCGCCGCGATGTCCACATCAAGACCGCCGTAGTTGGCTTTCATCAGCAAATCGCCCAGGCAGTGCGCCTCTTTCGTCACCAGAATCACGACGCGGCGACGACCGGCCGGGTTCAGTTCACGCACGGAGCCGGCTGGCAGCGCGCTGTCGAGATCGGCAAGCAGCGTCGCGTCGTTAAAAATGCCTTCCAGTTCGGTACGCATGAAAAAGCGGCCGGTGCGATGATCGACGAATTCGTTGTTCTGCACGATATTCAGCTCGTGCTTGTAACAAATATTGGTGATGCGTGCGATGAGCCCTTTCTGATCGGGGCAGATGGTACGCAGTACTTTACGTTGTAATGCTTGCATTGCAGGGGTGATCCTGTTGATGGTTTGCCAGATGTGTTGTCAGTCAGCGGTGTTATTGCCCGCAACACTTTTTAAATTTTTTCCCGGAGCCACACGGGCACGGATCGTTGCGTCCGAACACCGGGCGGGTGCCGTCGATATAGTACCAGCGGCCCTGTTCATTCAGAAAACGTGACCGCTCAATTAGCGCGCCAGATTTACCATTTTCCTGGAAACGCGCCACAAAACTGACGTACGCTTCGCTTTCGGTATGACCCGGCGCTTCTTCAAAAATCGTCAGGCCAAGCCATTGTGTATGGGCGAACCCCGCTTCGATATCAGCGCGCAGGGCGTCAGCCTGGCAGGCGGGATGCCAGGTCTTTATCAGATAATCCGCATTTTTCATCACAAACGCGCAGTAACGAGAGCGCATAAGTTGTGATGCAAGGGCTGCGCTCCGGTTACCAGAAAGATAAGGCTGGCAACATAGGCTATACTCCAGAGCGCTACCGCAAGGACAAAGTTCCGACACGATTTCTCCTTGAGGACAAAATTAAGGCGTTAAACGCCACAGCGGCACTATGTTAACCGAGCGGCGGCCTTGATGCCACGCTGCCCGCAGCCTCAGGCTCTGGGCGGTGAATTTTCCGGCTCGTACCGATGCTGCGAACAATGCAGACTTTTAGTCCAGGCGTTTCATGCCGGACGAACATACACAGCAAGGCTTAGCCTCACACAAAGGTATAAAATAAAGTATACACATGCTGCAGTTTATCTTTTGGACACAGGGCACTATCACCCCCGCTTCACGGCGCCAGGCGCAAAAGCGTTATATTTCTTCCTGTTGCGCTTACATTCTTCGGGCAATTCTGACAGGCAGGGCCCGCCTGAACATGCCAAACTTGGCAATAAGTCATTCAGGGGGGGAGAGATGACGCAACCATTAGCCGGAAAACAGATCCTCATTGTTGAAGATGAAGCCGTTTTTCGCTCGATGCTTGATGCATGGCTTTCTTCATTAGGCGCACAGACGCAGGGCGCTGAAGATGGCGTCGATGCGCTGGAAAAAATGCAAGGCACCTCGCCGGATCTGCTGATTTGCGATCTGGAAATGCCACGTATGAACGGATTGAAGCTGATTGAGCGGCTTCGCAACGACGGCAATCAAACGCCCATTCTGGTTATCTCCGCCACTGATAACATGGCCGATATTGCCAAAGCGCTGCGCCTTGGCGTACAGGATGTGTTGCTCAAGCCCGTTAAAGATTTTAACCGGCTGCGTGAAACCGTTTACGCCTGCCTCTATCCCAATATGTTCAACTCGCGAGTCGAGGAAGAGGAGCGGCTGTTCCAGGACTGGGATGCGCTGGTCAATAACCCCCATGCGGCCGCGAAATTGTTGAAAGAGCTTCAGCCTCCAGTGCAACAGGTGATGTCGCACTGTCGTGTTAATTATCGGCAACTGGTTGCCGCCGATGAGCTGGGCCTGGTGCTGGATATCGCGCCTATTTCAGATAACGATCTTGCGTTTTATTGCCTTGATGTCACGCGCGCCGGCGATAACGGCGTGCTGGCGGCGTTATTATTACGCGCGTTGTTTAATGGTTTGTTGCAAGAACAACTTTCCCGAGAACGTCAGCGTTTACCGGAGCTTGGGGCTTTACTTAAGCAGGTAAATCAATTATTGCGCCAGGCGAACTTGTATGGACAGTTTCCTCTCCTGGTCGGTTATTACCACAGCGAATTAAAAAACCTCATATTAGTCTCAGCGGGTCTTAACGCCACGCTTAATACCGGTGATAACCAAATTCAGCTCAGTAATGGTGTCCCTTTGGGCACCTTAGGCAATACTTACTTAAATCAAATCAGCCAGCGCTGTGAATCCTGGCAGTGCCAGGTTTGGGGTGCGGGCGGCCGTTTAAGACTCATGTTGTCTGCGGAATGAGCATTTGATTTATCTGATGCAGATAGCTTTTCCAGGCTATCTGCCCAGGTGCTAATATCGCGTCAGTTTTCTTCGTATTTGTCCTAAATTGCCATGACATAAGGGTATTCAGACTCTTTCCCCAATTCTAAGCTGATATACTCGAACGCGTTTTTAATTGACGAACAAGTGTGAAACTTGAACAGTCCAGGAGAATATTCAATGGCTGCCATTAATTCGAAAGTGAAAAAAGCAGTAATCCCTGTTGCGGGATTAGGAACCAGGATGTTGCCGGCCACGAAGGCGATTCCAAAAGAGATGCTGCCGCTGGTGGATAAACCGTTAATTCAGTATGTCGTTAATGAGTGTATTGCCGCTGGCATTACTGAGATTGTTCTGGTCACTCACTCCTCAAAAAATTCCATCGAAAACCACTTCGATACCAGCTTTGAACTTGAAGCGATGCTGGAAAAACGCGTTAAGCGCCAGTTGCTGGAAGAAGTGCAGTCTATCTGCCCGCCGCACGTCACCATCATGCAGGTACGCCAGGGTCTGGCGAAGGGCCTGGGGCACGCAGTTATGTGCGCGCATCCGGTCGTAGGTGACGAGCCGGTCGCGGTTATTCTGCCAGACGTGATTCTGGACGAATTCGAATCCGATCTGTCTCAGGACAACCTCGCAGAAATGATTAAACGTTTCGACGAGACGGGCCGCAGCCAAATCATGGTTGAACCGGTCGCTGATGTTACCGCGTACGGCGTTGTGGATTGCCAGGGCGCGCAGCTGCAGGCTGGCGACAGCGTGCCGATGGTTGGCATTGTTGAAAAACCGAAAGCCGATGTCGCGCCGTCTAACCTCGCGGTTGTAGGTCGTTACGTGCTGGGCGCGGATATCTGGCCTCTGCTGGCTAAAACCCCTCCGGGAGCCGGTGACGAAATCCAGTTGACCGACTCTATCGCCATGCTGATGGATAAAGAGACCGTCGAGGCGTACCACATGAAAGGCAAAAGCCACGATTGCGGCAACAAACTGGGTTATATGCAGGCCTTTGTGGAATACGGAATTCGCCACAAGACGCTGGGTGAAGAGTTTAAAACCTGGCTCAACGAGACCGTTGGCGACAAGAAGTAATTAATCACCCGGGACAACGTAATGAAAGTAACCGTATTTGGTATTGGCTACGTGGGGCTGGTGCAGGCTGCTGTACTGGCAGAAGTTGGGCATGACGTAATGTGTATCGACGTTGATGCCAATAAGGTCGAGAACCTGAAAAAGGGTGTCATCCCGATTTATGAGCCCGGCCTGACGCCACTGGTGAAGAAAAACTATGAAGAAGGGCGTCTGCATTTCAGCACTGACGCGGCTGAAGGCGTTAACCACGGCGTAATGCAGTTTATCGCCGTGGGCACGCCGCCGGACGAAGACGGCTCCGCTGACCTGAAATACGTCACGGCGGTAGCGCGCACGATCGCTCAGCACATGACCAGCCATAAAGTGGTGCTGGACAAGTCCACCGTTCCGGTGGGCACTGCTGACAAAGTGCGCCAGGTTATGAGCGAAACGCTGAAAGCCCGTGGTGCGGAGTTCCCGTTCGACGTAGTGTCTAACCCGGAGTTCCTGAAAGAGGGTGCTGCGGTAGCAGACTGCATGCGTCCTGAGCGTATCGTTGTCGGTACCGACAACGACGACGTCGTTGAGCTGCTGCGTGAGCTCTATGAGCCGTTTAACCGCAATCACGACCGCATGATCCTGATGGATATCCGTAGCGCAGAGCTGACCAAATACGCCGCCAACTGCATGCTGGCGACTAAAATCAGCTTTATGAACGAGATTTCAAACCTGGCGGAACGCCTGGGCGCAGATATCGAGAAAGTACGTCAGGGTATCGGTTCTGATCCCCGTATCGGTTACCACTTTATCTATCCGGGCTGTGGCTACGGCGGTTCTTGCTTCCCCAAAGATGTTCAGGCGCTGATCCGCACGGCTGAACATATCGGGTATGTGCCGCGTCTGCTGCAGGCGGTAGAAAATGTCAACAACGATCAGAAAATGAAGCTGCCAGAATTTATTCGCCGTCATTTCGGCGAAAATCTGGAAGGCAAAACGTTCGCGTTGTGGGGACTTTCGTTCAAACCGAATACTGACGATATGCGTGAAGCCTCCAGCCGTGTGCTGATGGAAGAGCTGTGGAAACGTGGCGCGACCATTCAGGCTTTCGATCCGGAAGCGATGGATGAAACCCAGCGTATTTATGGCCATCGTGCCGACTTACGTCTGATGGGCACGAAAGAAGCGGCGCTGCAGGGTGCGGACGCGTTGATTATCTGTACCGAGTGGCAGGCATTCCGCGCGCCGGATTTTGATTTCATCAAAAATTCCCTGAAGGAACCGGTTATCTTTGATGGTCGTAACCTGTATGATCCGGCAAGGCTCAGCAAACGCGGCTTTGTTTATTATGCAATCGGCCGTGGAGCATCCCTTAACATTGCATAATTAATGAGGATCGTATGAAATTTCTGGTTACCGGCGCAGCAGGCTTTATTGGTTTTCACGTCAGCGAACGTCTGCTGGCAGCCGGTCACCAGGTTATCGGTATCGATAACCTGAATGATTATTATGACGTCAACCTCAAACTTGCCCGTCTCAATATTCTTAACAAACACACCGCGTTTCATTTCGAAAAAATTGATCTGGCTGACCGTCAGGCAATGGAAACCTTATTTGCTCAGCATCAACCGCAGCGCGTAATTCATCTTGCGGCACAGGCGGGGGTGCGTTATTCCCTGGAAAATCCTCATGCTTATGCGGATGCCAACCTGACCGGGCATTTAAACATTCTGGAAGGTTGCCGACACCATAAAGTTGAGCATTTATTATACGCCTCCTCCAGCTCGGTTTATGGTCTCAACCGTAAAATGCCTTTTTCGACCGATGATTCTGTAGACCATCCGGTTTCTTTATATGCCGCGACGAAAAAGGCCAATGAGCTAATGTCGCATACTTATTCGCATCTGTACGGTCTGCCAACGACAGGGCTACGCTTTTTTACCGTTTATGGCCCGTGGGGCCGTCCGGATATGGCGCTGTTCAAATTTACCCAAGCGATTGTTAAAGGCAGTAGCATTGATGTGTATAACCATGGCCAGATGCGTCGAGATTTTACTTATATCGACGATATAGCAGAGGCGATTGTTCGCTTGCAGGATGTTATTCCGCAAGCAGACCCGCAGTGGACCGTGGAAAACGGCTCGCCGGCAACCAGTTCTGCGCCTTATCGTGTCTATAATATCGGCAACAGTTCTCCCGTTGCGTTAATGGATTATATCTCTGCGCTGGAAAAAGCATTGGGTAAAGAAGCGCAGAAAAATATGCTGCCAATGCAACCCGGCGACGTGCTGGAAACCAGCGCTGATACTTCTGCGCTTTATAATGTGATTGGCTTTAAACCGCAGACTTCTGTTGAAGAGGGCGTTAAACGTTTTGTAGCGTGGTACAAGGCGTTTTATAACGTAGCAGAGTAATCTGTAAGGCACTGCGCTGAACGCCTCTTAAGCATTATAAGAGGCTATAAAAACAAAAACCCCGCCATGGCGGGGTTTTTTATACAGCACCGTAAGCACTGTCTGAACGAAATTAATCCTTGATCAGGAAATCGTCCAGCTGTTTGCCTTGCTCGTCGATAGCTTTTTTGATGACTGCCGGGGTGCGGCCCTGACCGGTCCAGGTTTTGCTTTCGCCGTTTTCATCGGTGTAACGATATTTAGCCGGACGCGCAGCACGTTTAGCTTTGGTGCCGGTTTTAGCGGCAGACATGCTGTTCAGCAATTCATTCGGATCAATACCGTCAGCAATCAGCATTTCACGGTACTGCTGTAATTTACGAGTACGTTCTTCGATTTCCGCAGCGGCGGCGCTTTCTTCTTCACGGCGCTCATTTACAACCACTTCTAATTTCTCCAGCATCTCTTCCAGAGTTTCCAGAGTACATTCTCTCGCCTGTGCACGAAGAGTACGGATGTTGTTCAGAATTTTAAGTGCTTCGCTCATTGTAGTAATCTCAAACTTATAATGGGGTGGTGTGTTGAGCTAATAATAGAGCCTTAAATTCAGTTCTGCAATAGGTCGGAATGTAAGGAAGTCAAAATATCGGATTATTTGTGGTCATTTAAAAAGGCGAAACTTAAATTTTTCTTGAAGTGACGCACAAAGCTACTGGGGGAAAATGTGTCGTCTATCGCGAGCGTCAGGCGGGCATTCTCCTGAGAAACACCATTTTTTAAGGGTTTATTATCCTCAAGAAGAAATATGCTCCCTTTGTATTAGTAGATCCTTGAGTGGCACTTGTGCCTGTCATATTAGAATACGAACCAACCAAAAGTATTTCGATTAATGGACTAAAGTGCCCAGTGTCTTCACAGTTTATCCACAATACGGGGCGCCAATGTGTTTCAAAGTGTTGAGTCCTTTCCATGAGCGTATCGCTATATAAGCATGTGTGTGGTCAGCAACGGCGGCGGCACGCGATCCTTAGAGAATATGATACACTGGCCGCAACGTACCAACACTTAAGCCAGGGTTATCGAGCAGATGGCGCAACTTTATTTTTACTACTCGGCAATGAATGCCGGTAAATCGACGGCATTACTACAATCATCATATAACTATCAGGAAAGGGGAATGCGCACGCTGGTTTATACCGCGGAAATTGATGATCGCTTTGGCGCAGGGAAGGTCAGTTCCCGTATAGGATTATCCTCGCCTGCACGGCTTTATAACCAGCACACCTCTTTATTAAATGATATTCAGGATCAACATCACCACGCACCAGTACATTGCGTGCTGGTGGACGAATGCCAGTTTCTGACCCGTGAACAGGTTTATGAACTTTCCGAAGTCGTCGATAAGCTGGATATTCCTGTGCTCTGTTATGGCCTGCGTACCGATTTCCAGGGCGAATTATTTAGCGGCAGCCAATATCTGCTGGCGTGGTCCGATAAACTGGTTGAGCTGAAAACGGTCTGCTTTTGCGGGCGTAAAGCGGGCATGGTGCTCCGTCTCGATCAAGAAGGACGACCTTACAATGAGGGTGAACAGGTCGTCATTGGCGGTAACGAGCGTTATGTGTCCGTATGCCGGAAGCATTATAAAGAAGCACTGGAAAAAGGCTCGCTAAAAGCCATACAAGGTGTTTAATCAATACGGTTTAGGTAACTGTCCCGTTTGTAAAAAAAGCCTCAGAAATGCGCTGAGGCTTTTTTATGGGGATGAGGGGTAACAGGCCTGATGTATGGTCAGCGGTATATCGTGGAGTGGTGGTGCGTTAGCCGAAATCTGGCTCATAGCATCGCAACACAGCCCATCCGCAGAAGAGGGAATTCTCGCATTAAGCCTCTGCATCTAATCCATTAACAGCGCTTGAGTAACTATCGGTACCGCTGAGGATGTTATAACAGGCATAAAAAAACCCGCCGGGAGGCGGGTTTATAATTTTAAGCCAGATTAAACGGTTTTCTTGGCTTTTTTGTCAGCTTTCACGACCGGGGCGGTTTCCGCTTTTGCAGTTTCTGCGCCTTCCTTGTATTCGCGACCGTAGAAGCTATCCAGCAGGATTTGTTTCAGCTCGGCAATCAGCGGATAACGCGGGTTAGCGCCAGTACACTGGTCATCGAAAGCATCTTCGGACAGCTTGTCGACATGCGCCAGGAAGTCAGCTTCCTGAACACCCGCTTCACGAATGGACTTCGGAATGCCCAGTTCAGCTTTAATGCTTTCCAGCCACGCCAGCAGTTTCTCGATTTTCGCGGCGGTACGGTCACCCGGTGCAGACAGGCCAAGGTGATCGGCAACTTCAGCATAACGACGGCGCGCTTGCGGGCGATCATACTGGCTAAAGGCGGTCTGCTTCGTCGGGTTATCGTTCGCGTTATAGCGGATAACGTTAGAAATCAGCAGGGCGTTCGCGAGACCGTGCGGGATATGGAACTGCGAACCCAGTTTATGTGCCATTGAGTGGCACACGCCCAGGAAGGCGTTCGCAAACGCGATACCAGCGATAGTAGCTGCACTGTGTACACGCTCACGCGCTACCGGGTTTTTAGAACCTTCATGATACGAAGCCGGCAGGTTATCTTTCAGCAGTTTCAGTGCCTGCAGCGCCTGACCGTCAGAGAATTCAGAGGCCAGAACAGAAACGTAAGCTTCCAGTGCGTGCGTTACAGCATCCAGGCCACCGAACGCGCACAGCGATTTCGGCATGTCCATTACCAGGTTAGCGTCCACAATCGCCATATCCGGCGTCAGCGCGTAGTCTGCCAGCGGATATTTCTGGCCGGTTTCGTCGTCGGTCACGACCGCAAACGGGGTAACTTCGGAACCGGTACCGGACGTTGTAGTGACAGCGATCATTTTCGCTTTCACACCCATTTTCGGGAACTTGTAGATACGTTTACGGATATCCATAAAGCGCAGTGCCAGTTCTTCAAAGTGGGTTTCCGGATGCTCGTACATGACCCACATGATTTTCGCCGCATCCATCGGAGAGCCGCCGCCCAGCGCGATGATGACATCCGGTTTAAAGGAGTTCATCAGTTCAGCGCCTTTACGTACAACGCTTAATGTCGGGTCAGCTTCTACTTCAAAGAACACTTCGGTTTCAACGCCCGCTGCTTTAAGCACAGAGGTGATTTGATCCGCATAACCGTTGTTAAACAGGAAGCGGTCAGTCACGATCATGGCGCGTTTGTGACCGTCGGTAATCACTTCGTCCATTGCAATCGGCAGCGAGCCGCGACGGAAGTAGATAGATTTCGGAAGTTTATGCCACAACATGTTTTCAGCTCGCTTAGCAACGGTTTTCTTGTTGATCAGGTGCTTCGGACCAACGTTTTCAGAGATGGAGTTACCACCCCATGAGCCGCAACCCAGCGTCAGAGACGGTGCCAGTTTGAAGTTGTAGAGATCCCCGATACCGCCCTGAGAAGCCGGCGTATTGATGAGAATACGCGCGGTTTTCATTTTGTCGCCAAAGAAGCTGACGCGAGCCGGTTGGTTGTCCTGATCCGTATACAGGCAGGAGGTATGACCGATACCACCCATGGCAACCAGTTTTTCCGCTTTTTCTACCGCATCTTCGAAATCTTTCGCACGGTACATAGCAAGGGTAGGGGAGAGTTTTTCGTGAGCGAACGGTTCGCTCTCATCAACGAGTGAAACTTCACCGATAAGAATTTTGGTGCTGGACGGCACGGTAATACCGGCCATTTCCGCAATTTTCACCGCAGGCTGACCTACGATAGCAGCGTTAAGACCACCGTTTTTCAGAATGATATTCTGTACGGCTTTAAGCTCTGCGCCCTGCAGCAGATAACCGCCATGCGTTGAGAAACGTTCGCGTACGGCATCGTAAACAGAATCGACGACAACAACAGACTGCTCTGAAGCACAGATGACGCCGTTATCGAATGTTTTGGACATCAGTACAGACGCAACCGCACGTTTGATATCTGCGGTTTCATCGATAACCACCGGGGTGTTACCGGCACCAACACCGATTGCTGGTTTACCAGAACTGTAAGCCGCTTTCACCATGCCCGGTCCACCAGTTGCCAGGATCAGATTGATGTCCGGATGATGCATAAGCGCGTTGGACAGCTCGACAGACGGTTCATCAATCCAGCCGATCAAGTCTTTTGGCGCGCCCGCAGCGATGGCTGCCTGCAGGACGATATCAGCCGCTTTGTTTGTGGCGTTTTTAGCACGCGGATGCGGAGAGAAGATAATGGCGTTACGCGTCTTCAGGCTGATCAATGACTTGAAGATAGCGGTAGAAGTCGGGTTAGTCGTCGGGACAATACCGCAGATGATCCCGATAGGTTCGGCGATGGTGATAGTCCCGAAGGTATCATCTTCATCGAGGATGCCACAGGTCTTCTCATCTTTGTAAGCGTTGTAGATATATTCAGAAGCAAAGTGGTTTTTGATCACTTTGTCTTCAACAATACCCATTCCGGATTCGGCAACAGCCATTTTAGCGAGGGGGATTCGAGCATCTGCAGCGGCCAGAGCGGCGGCGCGGAAGATTTTGTCAACCTGCTCTTGAGTGAAATTGGCATATTCACGCTGGGCTTTTTTGACGCGCTCGACGAGGGCGTTTAGTTCAGCGACATTAGTAACAGCCATAATGCTCTCCTGATAATGTTAAACTCTTTTAGTAAATCATCTGCTCGAAACGACAGTATAGTCAGCCCCAAACAGCGTGCGTTACAGACAGGTTTGCCAGCAAAACGACCAGAAACCTCCGCTGATTTACTAAAAGAGCCTTGCCTAAAAACATTCATCTGGAAAATGTTTTACTCCCTGGCGGCATCATCAAGATACTCACTTCTGAGTAGCAAAAGCGTGATCTAAATCAATTTAACCCCATGCTGACTCCTTTCAGCAGCCCTTCTGACGGTAATTCAGCGACGGTTAATATATTTGCTACATCTAAGGAATTTTAACTTACCATAAAACTAACAAAAGAATAACACAGGTCGACGCGGTCAATATGGCGCGAGATCGAGAAAGCATAACGCCGTAATGGCGTAGCGTATGCAGGCCTTTTGGATTACATTACGCGACGCCGTTGCCTACCCAATCTGCGGAGCATCCTTTGAACTCTATGCTGTTTGATTTACCCACGTTTTTTAAATTCTTTATTGGCCTGTTCGCGCTGGTAAACCCCGTGGGCATCATTCCTGTTTTTATTAGTATGACGAGCTACCAGACGGCGGTAGCCCGCAATAAAACGAACCTCACCGCCAATCTCTCGGTTGCCATTATTCTCTGGACATCACTTTTCCTGGGCGACGCGATTCTTCAGGTTTTTGGTATTTCGATTGACTCGTTTCGCATTGCGGGCGGCATTCTGGTCGTCACTATTGCGATGTCGATGATTAGCGGCAAGCTTGGCGAAGATAAACAAAACAAGCAGGAAAAATCGGAGACAGCTATCCGCGAAAGTATTGGTGTTGTACCGCTGGCGCTGCCACTGATGGCCGGGCCGGGTGCCATCAGTTCGACTATCGTCTGGGGGACGCGCTACCACAGCTGGCAGTATTTGATTGGCTTTACCCTTGCCATTGCGCTATTCGCCGCCTGCTGTTGGGGAGTGTTTCGTCTGGCACCCTGGCTGGTTCGGCTGCTCGGGCAGACCGGCATTAATGTTATTACGCGTATCATGGGTTTACTGCTAATGGCGCTTGGTATTGAATTTATTGTGACAGGCATTAAAGCGTTGTTTCCAGGCCTTGTAAGTTAGTCATCTTCCAGCTGATAAAAAGCGGAGCGGAAGCTTCGCTTTTTTCTTCTATTATTAGCATTTCCTATAACACGTCCCTTTCCGCGTTTCGACATATAACTTTATCTGATATTAGCCAAAACTTTATTAAAACAATGAATTACAGGCCCGGTTACATTCATTGCGTACACAAATAAAGCAATCAGTCTGTTATTTCCCTCACATGATACTTTGAGTATTGATGCGGGTTTAACGAAATGTTATTAGTAATTTCAACGCCACTGCAGATAAATGTGCTAATTTTTGTTCAATTGTTAACGTTATGTTGTGGCTGACTGTTGTAAGCATCACACGCCAGTTACTCGACTTGTTTTTTCATCAATGTATTGATAATAAAAAGAAAAATGGGTCATTTTGAGCTTTTAGAACAAGTTGGCGCAACGCCAGGCAATGCGACAAAAGAGAAGCGGTTAACAAATTTGTAAATTGTATTGGCGCACAATTCACGCATTTGATACTTTCCGGCAAAACATTTGCCTGCGAATTATCAGCAGATGAGAATGATTTTCGTATGAAAGCGCTTTCCCTCAACAGGTAGCGCGACAAGAGACTGTCCTTAAAACAGGGAAGGGCAGGAAAAGAATCGACGACAGGCTGCCACAGAGCAACCGTGATAAATAAAGTCGGTGATAGCACGTAGTAAAAATGAAAAACCACCTGGCAGACGCGAAAGCTCCTGCGCTGCACAGGTCCCCATTAGGGGAGAACGGGCTGGCTTTGGTCAGTAATAATAATGAGTGGAGTACCAACACAATGTCCATCATCACAAAAAAAAGTCTGGTAGCGGCGGGGATCCTTTCTGCGCTAATCGCGGGTAACGCAATGGCTGCGAATGTACCTGCGGGTGTGCAACTGGCGGAGAAGCAAACGCTGGTGCGCAATAATGGTTCGGAAGTTCAGTCTCTCGACCCGCATAAAATTGAAGGCGTGCCTGAGTCGAACATTAACCGCGATCTGTTTGAAGGTCTGCTGGTGACTGACGTAGAAGGCCACCCGAGCGCGGGTGTTGCTGAAAAGTGGGAAAACAAAGATTTTAAAGTCTGGACCTTCCATTTGCGTAAAGACGCGAAGTGGTCCAACGGCGAGCCGGTCACAGCGCAGGATTTTGTCTACAGCTGGCAGCGTCTGGCCGATCCGAAAACTGCCTCCCCGTATGAAAGCTATTTGCAGTACGGCCACATCACCAATATCGACGACATTATCGCGGGTAAAAAACCGGCCACCGATCTCGGTGTTAAAGCCATTGATGACCATACGCTTGAAGTAACCCTTAGCGAGCCGGTCCCGTATTTCTATAAACTGCTGGTGCACTCCTCCATGTCTCCGGTGCCTAAAGCGACCGTTGAGAAATTTGGCGATAAATGGACCCAGCCTGCGAACATCGTATCGAATGGCGCGTATAAGCTGAAATCCTGGGTAGTGAACGAGCGCATCGTGCTTGAGCGCAATACCAACTACTGGGATAACGCGAAAACCGTTATCAACGAAGTTACTTATCTGCCTATCTCTTCAGAAGTCACTGACGTAAACCGCTACCGCAGCGGTGAAATCGACATGACCTATAACAACATGCCGATTGAACTCTTCCAGAAACTGAAAAAAGAGATCCCTAAAGAAGTCCACGTTGACCCGTATCTGTGTACCTACTACTACGAAATCAACAACCAGAAACCGCCATTTAATGATCCGCGCGTTCGTACCGCGCTGAAGCTGGGTCTGGATCGTGACATCATCGTGCATAAAGTGAAAAACCAGGGCGACCTGCCGGCTTACGGCTATACCCCGCCTTACACTGACGGCGCGAAATTCACCGAACCGGCCTGGTTCAAAATGACCCAGGAACAGCGTAACGCAGAAGCCAAGAAACTGCTGGCTGAAGCAGGTTATACCGCGGACAAACCGCTGACGTTTGATCTGCTCTACAACACCTCTGATCTGCACAAGAAACTGGCGATTGCTGCCGCGTCCATCTGGAAGAAAAACCTGGGCGTGAACGTGAAGCTGGAAAACCAGGAGTGGAAAACGTTCCTGGATACCCGTCATCAGGGCAACTTCGACGTGGCGCGTGCGGGCTGGTGTGCGGATTACAACGAGCCGACCTCTTTCCTGAACACCATGCTGTCTGACAGCTCCAACAACACCGCGCATTATAAGAGCGAGGCGTTTGATAAGCTGATGGAAGATACGCTGAAGGTGAGCGATGAAGGCCAGCGTAGCGAGCTTTACAATAAAGCGGAGCAGCAACTGGATAAAGATTCCGCCATCGTGCCGGTTTACTACTACGTGAACGCCCGTCTGGTGAAACCGTGGGTCGGTGGTTACACCGGTAAAGACCCGCTGGATAATGTCTACGTTAAAAACCTGTATATTATCAAACATTAATGGCAATTCGTGGGGCAGGGTTTCCTGCCCCACTGTGTCTTATTTTTCCGTGAGTCAAAGGCACACGCCAGAAGGTACGGGCAATGTTAAAATTTATTTTACGTCGCTGTCTGGAAGCGATTCCGACGCTATTTATCCTTATTACTATCTCCTTCTTTATGATGCGTCTCGCGCCGGGCAGTCCTTTTACCGGCGAACGTAACCTGCCGCCGGAAGTCATGGCGAATATCGAGGCGAAATACCATCTCAACGACCCCATCATGACCCAGTACTTCAACTATCTGAAGCAACTGGCGAAAGGTGATTTCGGTCCGTCCTTTAAATATAAGGACTATTCAGTTAACGATCTTGTCGCGTCCAGCTTCCCGGTTTCCGCGAAATTAGGCGCCGCAGCATTTTTGCTTGCTGTGATTTTGGGCGTCGCAGCGGGTGTCATGGCGGCGCTTAAGCAAAACACGAAATGGGATTTCGCTGTCATGGGGGTGGCAATGACCGGCGTAGTCATACCGAGCTTCGTGGTCGCGCCATTGCTGGTCATGATCTTCGCCATCACTCTGCACTGGCTGCCGGGCGGCGGCTGGAATGGCGGGGCGCTGAAATTCATGATCCTGCCGATGGTCGCACTCTCCCTTGCGTACATTGCAAGCATCGCGCGTATTACCCGTGGCTCGATGATTGAAGTCTTGCACTCCAACTTCATCCGTACTGCCCGTGCGAAAGGTCTGCCGATGCGCCGGATAATTCTCCGCCATGCGCTCAAGCCTGCGCTGCTGCCGGTACTCTCCTATCTGGGACCTGCGTTTGTTGGGATCATTACCGGCTCTATGGTTATCGAAACCATTTACGGTCTGCCAGGTATCGGACAGCTGTTCGTAAACGGTGCGCTCAACCGCGACTACTCACTGGTGCTGAGCCTGACGATTCTGGTCGGTGCGCTGACTATTTTGTTTAACGCGATTGTTGATGTGCTGTATGCCGTTATCGATCCGAAAATTCGCTACTGACACTGGAGTACGCCATGATGTTGAGTAAGAAAAACAGCGAGGCGCTGGAAAACTTCAGTGAAAAACTGGAAGTAGAAGGGCGTAGCCTGTGGCAGGACGCCCGCCGTCGCTTTATGCATAACCGCGCGGCGGTGGCGAGCCTGATTGTGCTTGCGATTATCGCGCTCTTTGTGACACTTGCACCGATGCTGTCGCAGTTCAGCTATTTTGATACCGACTGGGGCATGATGTCGGCTGCGCCGGATACGGAATCGGGCCACTGGTTCGGCACGGACTCTTCAGGGCGCGATCTGCTGGTGCGTGTGGCTATCGGTGGGCGTATCTCGCTGATGGTCGGCGTCGCCGCGGCGCTCGTCGCGGTGATCGTCGGCACTCTGTACGGTTCGCTGTCAGGGTATCTCGGCGGTAAAGTGGATTCGGTCATGATGCGTCTGCTGGAGATCCTCAACTCCTTCCCGTTCATGTTCTTCGTTATCCTGCTGGTAACCTTTTTTGGTCAAAACATCCTGCTTATCTTCGTGGCTATCGGGATGGTGTCCTGGCTTGATATGGCACGTATTGTCCGCGGGCAGACGCTGAGCCTGAAACGCAAAGAGTTCATCGAAGCCGCTCAGGTGGGCGGGGTATCGACCGCCAATATTGTGGTGCGTCATATTGTGCCGAACGTGCTGGGCGTGGTCGTCGTCTATGCGTCCCTGCTCGTGCCGAGCATGATCCTGTTCGAATCATTCTTAAGCTTCCTCGGTCTCGGTACGCAGGAGCCGCTTAGCTCCTGGGGCGCGCTGCTGAGCGATGGCGCCAACTCGATGGAAGTATCGCCCTGGCTGCTGCTCTTCCCGGCGGGTTTCCTGGTGATCACCCTGTTTTGTTTTAACTTTATCGGCGATGGCCTGCGTGATGCCCTCGACCCGAAAGATCGTTAAGGAGTGCCGCCATGAGCACCATTGAACTCTCTGCGCAGCAAGCTTCTGCAACGTCATCAGCGACGCTGCTGGATGTGAAAGATCTGCGTGTCACGTTCGGGACCCCTGACGGCGACGTCACGGCGGTCAACGACCTGAACTTCAGCCTGCGCGCCGGTGAAACGCTCGGTATCGTGGGCGAATCCGGCTCCGGCAAATCTCAGACTGCATTTGCGCTGATGGGCCTGCTGGCCACCAACGGCCGCATCGGGGGTTCGGCAACCTTTAACGGTCGTGAAATCCTCAACCTGCCGGAACGCGAGCTCAACCGCCTGCGCGCCGAACAGATCTCGATGATTTTCCAGGATCCGATGACGTCGCTGAACCCGTATATGCGCGTCGGCGAACAGCTAATGGAAGTGCTGATGCTGCACAAAAGCATGAGCAAAGCCGAAGCGTTTGAAGAGTCAGTTCGTATGCTGGACGCGGTTAAAATGCCGGAAGCGCGCAAGCGCATGCGCATGTATCCGCATGAGTTTTCCGGCGGGATGCGCCAGCGTGTGATGATCGCGATGGCGCTGTTATGCCGTCCTAAGCTTTTGATCGCTGATGAACCGACCACCGCGCTCGACGTGACCGTCCAGGCGCAGATCATGACGCTTCTGAATGAGCTTAAGCGCGAATTCAACACCGCTATCATCATGATCACTCACGACCTCGGCGTGGTTGCAGGTATCTGCGATAAAGTACTGGTGATGTATGCAGGTCGTACCATGGAATATGGCAAAGCGCGCGACGTGTTTTACGATCCGGCGCACCCGTACTCTATCGGTCTGCTCAACGCCGTGCCGCGTCTTGACGCCGAAGGGGAATCCCTGCTGACCATTCCTGGCAATCCGCCGAACCTGTTGCGTCTGCCGAAAGGCTGTCCGTTCCAGCCGCGCTGTCCGCACGCGATGGACATTTGCAGCACGATGCCTCCGCTGGAGGAGTTCGCTCCAGGCCGCCTGCGCGCCTGCTTTAAACCGGTGGAGGAACTGAAATGAGCACCCTTGCTGAAGACAGAAAAGTGCTGCTCGAAGTGGCCGATCTTAAGGTGCATTTCGATATCAAGGATGGCAAACAGTGGTTCTGGCAGCCGTCCAAAACGTTAAAAGCGGTCGACGGAGTGACGCTGCGCCTGTACGAAGGGGAAACCCTGGGCGTGGTGGGTGAGTCCGGCTGCGGCAAATCGACCTTCGCGCGTGCGATTATTGGCCTGGTGAAAGCCACCAGTGGTCGCGTGGCGTGGCTTGGCAAAGATTTGATGGGCATGAAACCGAATGAATGGCGCGATGTGCGCAATGACATCCAGATGATTTTCCAGGATCCGCTGGCCTCGCTAAACCCGCGTATGACCATTGGCGATATCATCGCCGAACCGCTGCGAACGTATCATCCCAAAATGCCGCGTCAGGAAGTGCGCGATCGCGTGAAAGCGATGATGATGAAAGTGGGCCTGCTGCCAAACCTGGTGAACCGCTATCCGCATGAATTTTCCGGCGGCCAGTGTCAGCGCATCGGCATCGCCCGCGCGCTGATCCTTGAACCGAAGCTGATTATCTGCGATGAGCCGGTCTCGGCGCTCGATGTGTCGATTCAGGCGCAGGTGGTAAACCTGTTACAAAAACTGCAGCGTGAAATGGGGCTGTCGCTCATCTTTATCGCCCACGACCTGGCGGTAGTGAAGCACATTTCCGATCGCGTTCTGGTGATGTATCTGGGGCATGCGGTAGAGCTTGGCACCTATGATGAGGTCTATCATCATCCGCTGCATCCTTACACCCGCGCGCTGATGTCAGCGGTGCCAATCCCGGACCCGGATCTCGAAAAGAACAAAACCATCCAACTGCTGGAAGGCGAACTGCCTTCGCCTATCAACCCACCATCTGGCTGCGTGTTCCGCACCCGCTGCCCGATGGCTGGCCCGGAATGCGCAAAGACGCGTCCGGTGCTGGAAGGGAGTTTCCGACACGCGGTTTCCTGCCTGAAGGTGGACCCGTTATAATTGCAGGGGCTGGCAGGTGCCAGCCCTTCTTTATAGCGAGGACAACGTGTCAGGGATAACAGAGTTTCGTCAACGCGCTTACCACTTCCTCTTCGACCAGCATCAGCACAGCGGCCGACGCTTTGAAGCGTTCTGCGGTCTGTTCGCGCTCTTTAGCGTGGTGGTCGTTTTTATCGAATCCGGCATCGGCACGCAATATCATCTTACCTATGACGAATGGCATATTTTCGTCTGGCTGGAGATGGGCATTACGCTGATTTTCACGCTGGAATATTTGCTTCGTCTCGCCGTCTGGCCCAATCCGGCGCGCTATGTGCTGAGTTTCTGGGGACTTATCGATCTGGCGACGGTGTTGCCGCTCTATGTGCTTTGGCTCTGGCCGGAGCTTGGCATGAATTATTTGTTTATCTGGCGCACATTGCGTGCCGTACGCGTGCTGCGAATCCTTAAACTGCTGCGCATGATGGGGTCTGCCAGGCTGCTCTGGCAGACGATTGTTAACGCGCGACACCAGCTCATCGTCTTTTACGCGTTTATTTCGATCGTAATGGTGATAGCCGGGGCGCTGATGTATGGCATCGAAGGGGCGTCGAGCGGCTTTAACACGCTCGGTACATCGGTCTACTGGGCCGTCGTCACGGTGACAACCGTCGGCTATGGCGATATCACGCCGCATACTGCTGGCGGGCGCGCCGTGGCGTCACTGCTGATTTTGATAGGCTATTCGGTGATCGCTATCCCGACCGGCATTATCACCGCGCAGATGACCAGTGCGCTGACAGAGAAAAAAGCGGCGCAACGCTGCCCATCCTGCGGCACAACGTGTCAGGAGCAGGCGCATTACTGCCACGCATGTGGAACCAGAATCAAAGAAGAGAAGCAGTAGCGCGGCGACTGCCGCGCGGCGGGGTTATTCACGCCACAGAATGTGGCACAGCTTGTGATCTTTTTCGCGGCACAACAACACACGGGCGAAGACATCAGTTATTTCGTCGCCTTCTTTTTCCGCAAGTCCAATGACAACTTCAGAGAAGAAATCCGGGTTCAGATCGTAATCGACATGTTCATGCCACTCTTCCGACGGGTCGAAAAGTTCGGCACCGCCGCGCTCTTCAAACTGTAAATTAAACAGAATGATATCTGCCGGATCGAGATTGTCTGCCGCCAGCTCCAGAAAAATGTCATAAGCCTGTTCGAGCGTTTCGTCTTCCGTCAGGCGGTTATTCAGATCCATTTCCATCGTGACTACCCCAGTAAATGATGTTGGGCACGTTTTACAGCAACGGGCTGAAGAAGTAAAACAGTCGCTCCACGACGCGCTGCCAGAACGGCCGCTTTACCCACAGGCGCGCATCCAGCAGGCGGGAGCGAGAGATGTAATCATCCTGCACCTCCGCCAGATCCGACCCGAAACCGGTATCGTCGATCACCAGTGTGATTTCAAAATTGAGCCACAGGCTACGCATATCCAGATTGACGGTGCCCACAAGGCTAAGCTCGCCGTCCACCAGAACGCTTTTCGTATGCAGCAGGCCGCCTTCGAACTGATAAATTTTTACGCCCGCCGCCAGCAGTTCGCTAAAAAACGCGCGGCTGGCCCAGCCGACCAGCAGAGAGTCGTTTTTGCGCGGCAAAATAATGCTGACATCAACACCGCGTTGCGCCGCGGTACAGATGGCGTGCAACAGATCGTCGCTTGGCACAAAGTAGGGTGTGGTCATGATGAGGTATTCACGCGCCGCGTACACGGAGGTCAGCAGCGCCTGATGAATAAGATCTTCCGGGAAACCTGGGCCGGAGGCGATGGTGTGGATAGTATGCCCGCTGGCCTGTTCAAACGGCATGATATTGCCATCTGGCGCAGGCGGCAGCAGACGTTTACCTGTTTCAATCTCCCAGTCGCAGGAGTAGACGATCCCCATTGCGGTAGCGACCGGGCCTTCCATTCGCGCCATCAAATCGACCCACTGACCGACGCCCGCGTCCTGTTTAAAATAGCGCGGGTCAACCATGTTCATGCTGCCGGTGTAAGCGATGTAGTTATCTATCATGATCATCTTGCGGTGCTGGCGCAGGTCCATACGACGCAGGAAAACACGCAACAGATTAACTTTCAACGCCTCCACCACTTCGATGCCCGCATTGCGCATCATGCCCACCCAGGGGCTTCTGAAGAACGCGACGCTGCCTGCGGAATCAAGCATCAGCCGGCAATGTACGCCGCGCCGCGCCGCCGCCATCAGTGATTCCGCCACCTGATCCGCCATGCCGCCGGGCTGCCAGATATAAAAAACCATCTCAATATTGTGTCGCGCGAGCTGGATATCGCGAATAAGCGCCTGCATCACGTCATCGGAAGACGTCAGCAATTGCAACTGGTTGCCTTTTACCCCGGCGATGCCCTGACGGCGTTCACACAGCTGGAAGAGGGCGCTTGCCACCGCGCTGTTTTCTTCGGCGAAGATATGTTTGCAGGCTTTCAGATCGTTAAGCCATTTCGCCGTGGAAGGCCACATTGCGCGGGCGCGTTCGGCGCGACGCTTGCCCAGATGCAGTTCTCCCACAGACAGATACGCGACAATCCCTACCAGCGGCAGAATATAAATGACAAGCAGCCAGGCCATGGCGGAGGGCACTGCGCGACGTTTCATCAGGATGCGTAACGTTATGCCCGCGATAAGCAGCCAGTATCCCAGAATGAGCAGCCAACTCACTACCGTGTAGAAGGTTGTCATAGATTAAAAATCCTTTAAAAAGCGTATCGTTAAGAGTTTACGCACAACCCTGTCGCACTCCAATAAGAACGTGCCAGAAAAGCGCTGGTCTGCGGGCCGGAAGGGACTATAATGTCGGCTCTGTTTCAGTCAAGAGTAGTAGAAATGAGGCGTAGT
Organism: Cronobacter condimenti 1330; assembly: GCF_001277255.1. Taxonomy (NCBI): domain Bacteria; kingdom Pseudomonadati; phylum Pseudomonadota; class Gammaproteobacteria; order Enterobacterales; family Enterobacteriaceae; genus Cronobacter; species Cronobacter condimenti. The sequence goes on along the minus strand of NZ_CP012264.1, from coordinate 2,348,918 downwards.
AGAACCGAAGTTGGGCGCTGGCGCATGCAGCGGCAGTCTCAACGGCGTAAAGCTCGCTGGCTGGAAGCACAATCCCGACGCAATATGCGAATCCACGCTATCAGAAAATGTGTTCTGAATCGTCAGCGCAATTCGTTGCTGTTCGCCATCCACGATCGCTAAACGCAGTGAAAGGGCACCGCCTGCGGTGCCCCCGAATGTCTCCTTCACGCTTTTTCATACCGCCTTTTCCCGCCGCGTTAATAACGCCTGTTTTATCCCTTTTTTATCGGCTTTGCTCTTGTCCTGTTCGCGTTAAATTTCCCGAAGCAACTTCTCGCGCCGCGCTAATGGTTTTAAATAAAATTAGGAATATTCTGGTATAAGAATTTGCTTAATAAGGAAGGGCAAATTTGAATATTTCTTGCGTGGGAATATGCTGAATGTTTGCGAGAAAATCCTTAAAAAACAATGCATTGGTAAGGTTTTCAAAACTTAACGTAAATTCACAATTTGAAATATATCCTGTATTCCCGCTGGTGATAATTGCTCTTATGTAAAATGAAGCATTTTTAATGTTATTTCCGGCGATTGTTTCTGGTCTGTCCAGGTTAGATTAACAGCATCGACAGCTTGTATTCCTACAGGTGCTACTTTCATCCGTAACTGATGGAGCGTTTATGACTAAGCAAGAGGAATTTCTGACAGAAATCCATAAATTTTTGTTACGCAAAGGAGCCTGCGGCGCACGACCCAGAACTGTTGAAGACAGAAGTTTAACCAGCGGGATTTTCGGCTTTGCGAAAGAGGCGATTACCGTCAGCCAGCGCTTGCCTGAGAGTGTTTCTGCCTGTGAAGCGGCCCGCCAGTTTGTGACGTCGCATAAATGCCATGCCGGGCGAAACAACGCTTCTGTCACCATGCTGCGACTGGTGCCGGGCGGTAAATAACGCAACGCCTGCAAAACATGACCGCGCAAAAAAGGGCACGACGTCAGTCAATGCCCTTTGCGGTCGCGCAACCTGTACGCGGCTGCGGTCAGAAAACTTTTTTGTAAGGTTTCACTGCCACGGTCTTATAGACCCCTGCGGCGATATACGGATCGGCCTCAGCCCAGGCCTGCGCGGCTTCGAGTGACGCGAACTCCGCAATGACCGTTGAGCCAGTAAAACCCGCAGCACCCGGATCGTTGCTGTCTACCGCAGGCATTGGCCCTGCGGTCAGCAGCCGACCCTCATCACGTAACAGCTGTAAACGAGCCAGATGCGCAGGGCGCACCGACTGGCGCTTCTCCAGAGAATCAGCCACATCTTCCGCATAAATTACATAAAGCACGTCACACTCCTTTTATGAAACGGCGAGGTGAATAACGGTAGGTGAAAGCCGTAAAGTGTGCAACGCAAAGTTAAACGGCCTGTTAAGTCCTTAACATTTAAGCGGTAAATTTCGGCAGTCCATGGAACAAATTGGGCGGATGCGGGCTGAGTTGTTGAATATGATTGCTATTTGCATTTAAAATTAAGCTCTCATTCATTCAGTGAAACGACTATGACTTCAATGACCCTCGATATGCCTCGCCGTTTTCCGTGGCCGACGTTACTTTCCGTCGCTGTCCACGGCGCCATCGTGGCGGCGGCTGTGCTTTATACCTCGGTAAATCAGGTTGTTGAAATGCCCGCGCCCTCGCAGCCGATTTCGGTCACGATGGTGGCGCCCGAAGCGCTTGAACCGCCCCAGCCGGAAGTCGCACCACCGCAACCTGAGCCTGTCGCCGAGCCGGAAGTGGAACCTGAGCCCGTACCAGAGCCCCCAAAAGAAGCGCCGGTGGTTATCGAAAAACCGAAGCCAAAACCGAAGCCGAAACCGAAACCGGTGAAAAAGGTGGAAGAGCAGCCGAAGCGAGAAGTAAAACCGGCCGAGCCGCGACCGGCGTCGCCGTTTGAGAACGCCTCGCCGTCACGAACTACGGCAACGTCAAATCCTGCGCCGTCTGCGCCTAAAAACGTGGCGCCAGCGGGCCCGCGAGCTTTAAGCCGTAACCAGCCGCAATACCCGGCGCGCGCTTATGCGCTGCGTATGGAAGGGCAAGTGCGCGTGAAATTCGACGTTGCGGCGGATGGCAGCGTGGAAAACGTTCAGATCCTCTCCGCCAAACCCGCGAACATGTTTGAGCGAGAAGTAAAACAGGCGATGCGCAAATGGCGCTATGAGGCCGGTAAGCCAGGAACCGGGCTGATTGTGAATATTGTTTTCCGCATTAACGGCGGAGCAACAATGCAGTAATTGCCCTTAAATAAAAAAGCCAGAGCACTGTCTCTGGCTTTTTTATATCGCTATGCCACGGACGGCAGCGGGCGTGGTTTTCCTTCGTCATCCACCGCGACATAGATAAATAACGCTTCGGTGGCGCGATAACGCTGCCCGAGCGGCTCCGAAGAAACTTTCTTCACCCAGACTTCGATATTGATAGTCACCGACGTCGTGCCGCGCTTGACGCAACGAGCGTAACAACACACCACATCGCCAACCGCCACCGGGCGCAGGAAGGTCATGCCGTCCACACGCACTGTCACCACGCGGCCGTGGGCTATCTCTTTCGCCAGGATAGCGCCGCCAATATCCATCTGCGCCATCAGCCAGCCGCCAAAAATATCACCGTTTGCGTTGGTATCCGCGGGCATGGCCAGCGTACGTAACACCAGTTCGCCTTGCGGCGAGGTTTGCTCTGTCGTCATGGGGCTTCTCAATTGTGGTTAGCAGTTACCGGATCCGCGCGAGGGCAATGCCTGAAGGACGCGGAGCGACAAGATGATAACACTACGTATGGCGGGGTGAAGGCAGGAAAAGAAGAGAGAAAAGGGGGCTATCCCTGGCACATGAAAAAGGGAGGCGAATGCCTCCCTGCAAAACAGCAATCAGAAGGACATGGTCACACCGGCATAGTAAGCGCGGCCTGGCTCGTTATAGGTCGATGCGCCTTCGTTTTCACGATAAAGCGTTTTGTCGAACAGGTTACTGATACCGCCGTTCAGGCGCAGATTTTTGGTCAGTTCATAATTGACGCCGACACCGACGATGGAATACGCACCCACTTCTTTACGGGAAAGATTACCATCACCTTCCACACGGATCTCTGCGGCCTGACGCGGCTTCTGGCGGCCATAGAACGTCCAGTTCAGGTTAGTGGAGAGTTTATCGTTCACCTGCCAGTCCAGCATCGTATTGACGGTATATTTCGGAATGACTGACAGCGGATTCCCGTTCTTTTTCATCTCCGATTTAATCATATAAGTCGCGTTTGTACGCCAGTTCAACGCATCCTGCACCAGAGGGATCGTCAGATTACCTTCGAGCCCTTCTACAATCGCTTTACCGCCGTTTTCCCAGCGCAAAATATTATTGCCGTTAGAGGCGTAACCAAGTACGCGATCGCCGGAGACGATTTTGTTCTGGTAGTCGTTACGAAACCACGTCACGCCTGCATCAAAGCCGTCTTTCGTATATTCCAGCCCAATCTCTTTATTAATACTGATTTCCGGTTTCAGATTTTCATTGCCCAGCAGGTAGCAACTGCCGTTTACGCCAATCGGGCAGCCGTTGCCACGCGTAGCGAGCAGATAACCTTTGCTCGACTGATACAGGTTTGGCGCTTTGAAGGCACGTGCAATACCGGCTTTAAGTTTGACATTATCGGTAAGCTCCTGAGAGAGGTTCAGGCTCGGACTCCAGTTACCACCGAACTGATTGTGATGGTCGTAACGCAGGCCCGGGATCACGACAGTGCCGGGCAGCACGTCGATATTGTCTTCAAAATAGACGGCGGCGAGGGTGGCGCTGTTTTTACTGCTACGGGAAGCGGCATTACCGGAGACACCGCCAATCGTGATGTTGCTGGCATTGGTGGACTGCATAGACGCCGGATCGTTGAGCGCTTCGCGATCCCATTCGGCACCCAGCGTCATGGTTTGCTCAACAAGCAGGTTTAGTGGCACGTTGATTTCGCTGCTGGCGCGGTAGTTTTCAAGCCGACTGGTACTGTATTTCTCGTCGGTTATCATGCCCTCATAGCGGCCCGCGGTGCCTTCCTTAAGGCGGGTATTATTGGTTTTTTCATAATAAAACCCGGTCTTTGACTGACCCCAGTCCCAGATGCCGTTATGCGTAATGCCATAGCTCTGGCGATACATGCGGTTGGTTTCGTGCCCGTAAAGTGAAGGCACCAGACCGTCAGCGCTGGCGTCGCTGTTACTGTTTTGTGTATCGCCTGCGTAGATGTTGCCCTGACGGCTGTAACCATATTCAACATCAAGGATCTGTTCAGGCGTGATTTTCCACGACAGCACGCTGTTGATGTCTTTGTTACGCACGCCTTCACGACCGGCGGCATAAGACCCATTTTGTGCGGTATTGATATCGTAATCGTCAGCATCGGTCTTATTGAGGTTGCCAAAGAGACGCATGGTCAGCGCATCGCCCGCCAGCGGGCCGCTCAGGCTGAAATTGGCGCGTCGGGTTGCGCCTTCTTTATCATTTTCAGGCTGGTTGGTGAAAAGCGAAAACGAGCCGTGCCAGTCGTTGGTAGGACGTTTGGTAATGATATTAACCACGCCGCCTGCCGCACCACTGCCGTAGCGTGCCGCCGCCGGGCCACGCAAAACTTCAATGCGTTCTACCATCTCCGCGGGCACCCAGTTGGTATCGCCGCGCGTATCACGCTCACCGCGCCAGCTGTAACGCACCGCATTACGAGAGGTGACGGGGACGCCATCGACGAGGATCAGCGTGTTTTCCGGCCCCATACCACGGATATCGATCTGGCGATTGTTGCCACGACTGCCGCTGGCGCTGTTACCGGTCAGGTTAACGCCCGGCATTTTGCGAATAATGTCTGAAAGGTCGTTGACCGGAGGATCTTTCTCAATGTCATCAGCAGTAATAATGGAAACACCGGGCTGCTGTTTAAGCGCCTGTTCGGCGGTGGCCTGCACCACCATGACGTCGCCGCCGTCCATGCTTTCTGCCTGTGCGGCACAGGCGCCGCTTCCGATGAGCGAGGCCACTGCCAGTGCTAATGGCTTGCGAATGTCATGCTTTATTTCAAACATTATCAATTATTCCATATTGTGTAGAAATGTAATCACTCGCCTGCATGATAATGATAACAATTATCATTACAACATATAATTGTGATTCTCCATGATTTCTCCACAATGGGGTAATAATTGCGCAGGGCATTGTATTTCCTTGAAAAAAGTGTGGGTAAATGGTTTGAAATACGCAAAAAAAAGCCCCCGGGCGTAAGCTCAGGGGCGTTTTTACTGAAGGGCTGCGCGGGTGTTATTTGTCTTCTTGCGGCATATGGCGATACATATAAACGCCGCTCAACAGGGTAAAGACCAGCGTCAGGCCAGGAATGCCGAATACTTTGAAATTCATCCAGACCGCTTCCGGAAGCCAGAACGCGACGTAAATATTAAGCAGGCCGCAGGCAATGAAAAAAAGCGCCCAGGCGAGATTAAGACGAGACCAGGCGTGCGCCGGTAACGTTATCTCTTTACCCAGCATGCTCTGAATCAAGGGTTTCTTCATGACCCACTGACCAATCAGCAGTGCACCGGCAAAGAGCGCATAAATGATGGTCACTTTCCACTTAATGAATTCCGCATTGTGGAAATAAATGGTCAGCCCGCCGAACACCGCGACCAGGGCGAAGGTCACCAGCGTCATTTTTTCGACTTTGCGGAATTTATACCAGCTATAAATCACGGCCAGGGCGGTGGCCACAATCAGCGCCCCGGTTGCCCAGAAAATGTCGTGCAGCTTATAAACGACAAAAAAGACAATCAGCGGCAAAAAATCGAGTAACTGCTTCATACATCGGTTCCATCAAGAGGCCCGCGCACGATCGCCGCGCCCGGGCAAAAAAGGTTATTCCCGGATAAGCATATATAACCGGAATAAATAAATGAGGAGCAGCGCGGTCAACAGGTTGCTCAACGTCCCGGCGACAACCGCGCCTACTTGCGGCGTCAGCGCGGCAAAGGCGGGCGTAAACATCAGCAGGGCGGTTCGGGCCAGCAACCACACCAAAACTGCCGGCGCGACCAGACGCATATTCCGCCACGCGAGACGCATACTGTTGCGCATTGAGGCAAAAATACCCGCTTTATCCTGCGCCAGAATAACCGGTGCCAGCGACAGCACAATGGCGAGGATCACGCCTGGGACCACCACCAGCAAAATACCCATCTGCACCAGGAATGTCGTCAGGAAGATAAGGATAAACAGGCGCGGCAGCATCGGTGCGGCACCCCCAATGGCGCGCAACGCGCTGACGTTTTGCCCGGCAGAGACCGCCTGAATCAGCAGCAGCACGCCGCCTACCAGTAAGGTATTGCCGAACATCCCGGAAAAGGTGGAGGCCGCCGAAGCTTTCAGCAATACCTGCTGCTGTTCCGGCGTCATGTTTTGCACCAGTTCAAACAGACTGGCGCTGCTGCTTAGCGCATCGCCCTCGCTGAGGATAGCGAGTTGATCGGCATCCGGTGTAAACGCCCGGCCAAGAATCATAGAAATAAAGGCGCAAAGCAGCGCAATCAGCAGGATGGTTACGAGCTGATTGCGAAAAAAATTACCCGTGTCACGGTAAACGGATTTTGCCGTGATAGACATGCACTCTCCTTGGGTTGGCAGATATTATTCCGCCGGCAATTGTACCCTGGATGATGGCGCAGTGGCAGCGTTGTAAAGGGGCGCGACAGGTAAGGAATTGTCAGGAAGCGGCGGCAAACCGTAACGGGCGCGGGCGCGATTACACGCCTCGTTCACCACGCCGCCCTCGCCAGACATCGTGAACTCCCGGCATGGCGATGGACGATGTTCATAAACGGTGCAACGCACCGACTCGCCGGGCGTACCCTCGAGCGCTACGCAACGGCTCTGTTTCTGGTTAGTGCCGCACATACAGCGCAGAAAAGGGGTTAACGGCTCAGTGAGATGAACCGGGACAAGGCCGCCCGCGTCATCCGCCTCGGCCCAGTAGAAAGAGACACGAAAAAAAGCACAACAGGCACCGCACGTCATGCACGGGTTGAGATCGCTCATCATTCACCTGCAACTAAACAACGTATCGTTTCAAAATTGTGAAGAAGTTAAATTATTCCCCTCCGGGATGACTTTCAAGAGGGGAAAAGGGGAATATTTTTGGCGTGGCGGCAGGCAAAAATTGACCTGAAATCAAATTCATCGAAGCCGCAGTAAGGGTAAAAATTAATTCAGATCAATGAATGTTAAATTAGCGTCCTGAATGTGATCTGCGTTGGATCACTTCCTAACTCGTAGTGAGTATATTCACCCGGCAAATAAAACCACAGAAGGGAAACGGGAATGAAAAAACTCATAGTGGCGCTGGCGTTAGCGGGTTGTTTTTCAGGTATGGCTTCGGCGCATGAGGCAGGTGATTTCTTTATGCGCGCCGGTACGGCGACGGTTCGTCCGTCAGAAGGCTCAGACAATGTGCTGGGTATGGGCGGTTTTAAGGTTAATAACAATACGCAACTGGGCCTGACCTTTACGTATATGGCGACCGATAATATTGGCGTTGAGCTTCTGGCGGCCACGCCGTTCCGCCATAAAGTCGGGCTCGGCGCGACCGGAGACATCGCGACGGTTCATCATCTGCCGCCCACGTTAATGGCGCAGTGGTATTTCGGCGATTCGCAAAGCAAGTTGCGTCCTTATATTGGTGCTGGGATTAACTACACCACTTTCTTCGACGAAGATTTTAACGACACCGGCAAGAAAAACGGTCTGAGCGATCTGAGCCTGGAGGATTCCTGGGGTGCGGCGGGGCAGGTGGGTCTCGATTATATGGTGAATAAAGACTGGATGATTAACATGTCGGTCTGGTACATGGATATCGACACGACGGTGAAATTCAAAGCGGGCGGTCAACAGCAAAGCATCGATACTCGCCTCGATCCGTGGGTATTTATGTTCTCGGCGGGTTACCGTTTTTAAGCAAGCGACGCCCGTCTTAAGGCATCAGCAATAAAAAACCAACCGCGAAAGGTTGGTTTTTTATTGCTGCCGGGTGAAATGGTAAACCGGCGACTCGCATGTGACCGCGTGCAAGGCTTGCGGACACGAGCTTCAGCGTCTCAGTTAAACGCGCTGGCGGCGGCTTGACGCATAATGCGGTTGGCTTCGTCCCATTTGCGGGCATTTCTTTTGGTTAACGCTTCACGAGCTGCACGGCGAGCTTTGTTCATCATATGCTGGTTAATCATCTTCACCTCCACCCTTTCCCGTAACCGAGCCAGACAACGCTGGTTGCGATTGCGCGTTACGTTTTCACGCGGTTTATGGTCTGAAGTCAGTTGCCACATCGTCCTCCGGCGGCCTTGCCGGGGCGGCGTCTGTGCCGTTGCGGGTGGCTCCAACGCTTATACCAACGAAACCTGCCGTTTCCTTTTAAGGCGGGCTCGCAAGTTGCTGTCGTTTGCGGCCAGGCTTCGTTGTCTTGAGTTTAAGTTTTGGTCAGGAATGCGACACGTGCCTTAAGATTTTGCTCAAAATCAGATCGTATCGCTGGACTCACAGGGGATTTTATGAATGGAACTCTGGATGTGACTGATTAGCAGGGATTTAAAAAGCGCGATCGCTCGCGCTTTTTTGTCGTCAAACGGGTTTACGCAGGCAAACTGGCCGCTTTAAGGTCGTGGACAAACGCTTTTAAGGCGTCCAGCATCGCGGCGCGATCGTCGAGGTTATTCTCGATGATCTTCACGATCGCTGAGCCGGAAATTGCCCCCGCCGCGCCTGCGGCAATCGCGGCTTGCACCTGTGCGGGCTCTGAAATCCCAAACCCCTGCAGCGGCGGCGCGGCGTGGTATTCAGTCAGTTTCGCTATGAGATGATTGAGCGGCAGCGCGGCACGATTTTCCGCACCCGTGACGCCCGCACGCGACAGCAAATACGTATAGCCGCGGCCATACGAGGCAATCTGACGTAGCAGGTCGTCATCGGCATTCGGCGGGCAGATAAAAATCGGCGCCACGTTATGGCGCATTGCCGCCTGGCGGAACGGGGCAGACTCTTCCACCGGCACATCGGCCACCAACACGGAGTCGACGCCCACAGCGGCGCAGCGCGCGTAGAATTCGTCAACGCCGCGGCTAAATACCAGGTTTGCGTACATTAACAGGCCGATGGGCAGCGCCGGGTATTTCTGGCGAATAGCGCCCAGCATTTCGAAGCACTGATCCGGCGTAGTGCCTGCGGCGAAAGCGCGCAGCGTCGCACTCTGAATGGTAGGGCCGTCCGCCAGCGGATCGGAGAATGGAATGCCCAGCTCCAGCGCGTCGGCACCGCCTTCTACAAGCGCATCGATAATCTGTAACGACACTTCAGGCGACGGATCGCCAAGCGTCACAAAGGGAACAAACGCGCCTTCCTTACGGGCTGCCAGGCGGTCAAACAGCTGCTGATAACGCTCCATTACATTTCCCCTCGTGCTTTGAAAATATCGTGAACGGTAAAGATATCTTTATCGCCGCGCCCGGACAGGTTGACTACCAGTAACTGCTCTTTCTCCGGGTCCGCGCGCATCATTTTCAGCGCGTGGGCGAGGGCGTGGGAGGATTCCAGCGCCGGGATAATCCCTTCCTGACGGCAGAGCGTCTTAAAGGCTTCCAGCGCCTCATCATCCGTAATCGACACATACTCCGCACGTCCGGTACTGTTGAGGTACGCATGCTGCGGACCGACAGACGGAAAGTCGAGCCCTGCAGAAATAGAGTAGGACTCTTCAATCTGGCCGTCATCGGTCTGCATCATCGGCGCTTTCATGCCGAAGTAAATGCCTACGCGGCCATGCTTGAGCGGCGCGCCGTGCTCGCCGGTTTCGATACCGTGGCCCGCAGGCTCGACGCCGATAAGCCCCACGCTCGTTTCATTAATAAAGTCCGCGAACATGCCGATGGCGTTAGAGCCGCCGCCGACGCAGGCGATGACAGCGTCCGGCAGACGGCCTTCTTTTTCCATGATCTGCGCGCGAGTCTCCTCGCCTATCATGCGCTGGAATTCACGCACGATGGTCGGGAATGGATGCGGGCCAGCCGCGGTACCGAGCATATAATGCGCGCGATCGTAACTGCCGGACCAGTCGCGAAGCGCCTCGTTACACGCATCTTTCAACGTCGCCGAGCCGCTGTAGACCGGTATGACCTCTGCGCCCATTAGCTTCATGCGAAACACGTTTGGCGACTGGCGCTCGACATCTTTGGCGCCCATATAAATGCGGCATTTCAGGCCGAGCAGCGCGCTTGCCAGTGCAGACGCCACGCCGTGCTGTCCGGCGCCGGTTTCGGCGATGATTTCCGTTTTGCCCATACGTTTGGCAAGCAGGGCCTGCCCCAGCACCTGGTTGGTTTTGTGCGCGCCGCCGTGCAACAGATCTTCACGCTTAAGATAAAGCGTGGTGCGGGTACCTTCGGTAAGGTTTTGACATTTCGTCAGCGCCGTCGGGCGCCCGGCATAGTTTTTTAAGAGATCGGTAAACTGCGCCTGAAATTCCGCGTCGCTCTGGGCGCTGACAAACGCCTCTTCCAGTTGACGCAGGGCGGGCATCAGGATCTGCGGCACATACATGCCGCCAAATTCGCCGAAATAGGGGTTTAACAGTGTGCTCATCATCTTTTTCCTTTAGTAAGCCCGCAGGGTTCTGAAGACCGCCGCCAGTTTTTCGCTGTCTTTTATGCCCGGTGCGCTCTCCACTCCGGAGTTAAAATCAAGTCCCGCGCAGCCAAGCTGTGCGGCCTGCACGCAGTTATCTGCGCCGAGTCCACCCGCCAGCATGACGTTATCAAGCGTCTCGCCTTCCAGTAGCGACCAGTCGAAACGCGCGCCGCTCCCGCCCTGGCCGTTATCCAGCACGTAACGGTCAACATACTGAAGATTGCGGGTTGGGAGCACATGGCTGACGCTTTGCGCTTTCCAGATACCCGTCGTTTCCGGCAGGCTGGCGCGAAGGGCGCTGATATAGGTCTGGTCTTCGTCGCCATGAAGCTGGACGGCGGCCAGTGACAACCCCTTTGCTTTGGCGACGACGTCCTCAAGTGGCGCATCGCGGAACACCCCGACATAGCGCAGCGGGGCGGCGGCAATCACCGCACGGGCTTGGTCATCGTTAATGGCGCGGGGCGACGAGGGGACGAAAATCAGCCCGCCGAAAACGGCACCCGCTTCAAAAGCGCGCTGCGCATCTTGTGCGCGGGTCAGTCCGCACACTTTGTTTTCGCCAAGCAGCACCTGACGAACGGCCAGGTCTAAATCGTCATGCTCCATCAGCGCGGAGCCAATCAGAAAGCCATTAGCGAAACGACTCAACTCACGGACCTGACCATAGGTATGAATGCCGGATTCGCTGATTACCGTCACGCCAGCGCCAAGCCGCGGCGCCAGTTCGCGGGTGCGATTAAGGTCAATAGAGAGATCGCGCAGGTCGCGGTTATTGATACCCACCACTTTTGCTTCCAGACGAATGGCGCGCTCCAGTTCTTCTTCATTGCTGACTTCCGTCAGCACGCCCATGCTGAGGCTATGGGCCACTGCCGCCAGCTGGCGATACTGGTCATCATCCAGCACCGAAAGCATCAGCAGGCAGGCGTCTGCCTGGTAAAAGCGCGCCAGGTAAATCTGATAAGGGTCGATAATAAAGTCTTTGCAGAGCACCGGCTGGGGAGCAATGGCGCTCACGACAGGCAGGAAATCAAAGCTGCCCTGGAAATATTTCTCGTCCGTGAGCACCGATATGGCCGAGGCGTGATGCTTATATACCTGCGCGATACGCGCCGGGTCGAAATCGTCGCGGATCACGCCTTTGGATGGCGACGCTTTTTTGCACTCCAGGATAAACGCAGTGCGGGCGCCATGCAGCGCATCATAAAAGCGGCGGCCGGCTGGCACGACATCATTCTGAAAACTCGCCAGCGGCTGCTGTGCCTTACGGGCTTCCACCCAGCGCGCTTTATCGGCGACGATTTTCGCTAAAACGGTTTCCATCTTTTATCCTCTCGCTGCCAGTGCGGTTACGCGGTCATAAGCGGCGCCGCTGCGCAGCACCTCAAGCACATTGCGCACATTGGCCTGTAAATCCTCTTTGCCGTGCAGACGCATCAGCATCGCGACATTGGCGGCCACGGCGGCCTCGTGAGCGCGCTCGCCTTTACCTTGTAACAGGCGGCTCAGAATGTCACGGTTTTCTTCCGGCGTGCCGCCCGCCAGATCGGCCTGCGCATAAGGCTCAAGACCGAAGTCAGAGGCGGTTAACTGATAGCTGACTATCTCGCCCTCACGCAGCTCCGCCACCTGCGTCGGTGCATGCAGCGACACTTCATCCATGCCGCCGCTGTGCACGACCGCCGCGCGTTGGTAACCGAGTACACGCAGGGTTTCAGCAATCGGCAGCACCAGCTCAGGACTGTAGACGCCAATCAGCGCCAGCGGCGGATGCGCCGGGTTGATCAACGGTCCGAGTACGTTAAACAGCGTGCGGGTTTTCAGCTGCTGGCGCACCGGCATAGCATGGCGAAAGCCGGTGTGGTATTTCGGCGCGAACAAAAAGCAAACGCCCAGTTCATCCAGCGCCTTGCGCGAGGCATCGGCGTTCATCTCAAGGTTAATCCCAAAGGCGGCAAGCAGATCGGAGGAACCCGAGCGGCTTGAGACGCTACGGTTGCCATGTTTGGCGACTTTCAGCCCTACGGCGGCGGCCACAAACGCGCTGGCGGTTGAAATATTAATGCTATTGCTGCCGTCGCCGCCGGTACCCACGATATCGGCAAATGCATAATCCGGGCGCGGGAAGGGCGCGGCATTCTCCAGGAGAGCGCTCGCGGCGCCGGCAATTTCCACCGGATGCTCGCCACGCACTTTCATGCTGACCAGCGCGGCCGCCAGTTGTTCCGGCTTCAGTTCGCCGCGCACTACAGCGCTAAAGAGCTGGTGGCTCTCCTCCAGGGTTAACACTTCCGCCTGGTAGAGTTTCTCAAGGATCGGCTGCACGCTGTTTTGCTGCTCGGCGCGGGTCTGCGCCCAGGCGAGCGTCTGCTCCAGCAGGCGGGCACCCTGGGTGGTAAGAATCGATTCGGGGTGAAACTGAAAGCCGCACACGCGGTCGGCATCATGGCGAACCGCCATCACCATACCGTTGAAATGCGCGTTGACGGTAAGCCCTGCGGGAATATCGCTGCCGACCAGCGAGTGGTAGCGTGCCACCGGCAATGGATTCATCAGCCCGCTGAACATCGCCTGACCGTCATGTTCGATGCTGGAGGCTTTGCCATGCAGAATTTCACCCGCCTGGCCCACATAGCCGCCATAGGCTTCCACAATCGCCTGGTGGCCGAGACAGATACCAATGATTGGCAGTTTGCCACGCAGGCGTGTCAGCAACTCCGGCATACAGCCCGCCTCAGACGGCGCGCCCGGGCCTGGCGAGAGCATCAGCACCGGGTTGTGCATGGTCGCGAGACGCTCAATCAGCGTCTGGGCCGGAATATGGTTGCGGTAAATCACCACGTTATGGCCGTTCGCGCGCAGCTGGTCTGCCAGGTTGTAAGTAAAGGAGTCAATATTATCGAGCAGCAGAATGTCGGCCATCAGAAAGTCTCCTGTGCGTGATGGGCAGCGGCGATGGCGCGCAGTACCGCGCGGGCTTTATTACGGGTTTCGTCAGCTTCGGATTGCGGGACGGAGTCAAGCACTACGCCCGCGCCAGCCTGCACCGTGGCGATGCCGTTCTCTACCCACGCGGAGCGGATAACAATGCAGGTATCGAGATCGCCGTGGCCGGTAAAGTAACCCACTGCGCCGCCGTAGCTCCCGCGCCGCTGACCTTCTGCCTCGGCGATAAGCTGCATCGCACGGACTTTCGGCGCGCCGCTCAGCGTGCCCATGTTCATGCAAGCGCGATAGGCATGCAGAACGTCGAGATCGTGGCGCAGTTCACCCACCACGCGGGAAACCAGATGCATCACAAAGGAATAACGATCCACTTTGGTTAAATCTGCGACGTAACGGCTGCCTGGCGTACAAATCCGTGCCAGATCGTTACGCGCCAGATCCACCAGCATCAGATGTTCAGACAGCTCTTTATGGTCGGTGCGCATGTCAAGTTCGATGCGGCTGTCGAGATCGCGGTCGAGCGACCCGTCTGCGCGACGCCCGCGCGGGCGCGTACCGGCAATCGGGTAGATCTCAATCTGGCGCGAGTCTGCGTCATATTTAAGCGAGCTTTCCGGCGAGGCCCCGAAAAGCGCGAATTCGCTGTCCTGCATAAAGAACATGTACGGGCTCGGGTTGCTCTTCTTCAGCGTGTCATAAGCCGCGAGCGGCGACGGGCAGGGCAGGCTGAAGCGGCGTGACGGCACGACCTGGAAAATCTCGCCTGCGCGAATCGCTTTTTGCATCTCGCGCACGACCGCGCCGAACTCTTCATCGCTCTGGCTGCACTCGCAGCGCATTTGCGGCACGGAATCGACCGGCAGCGGCGCGGGCAGCTCCTGCAACTGAAGCTGGATGCGGGCAAGACGTTCGCAAAGTCGCGCACGTTCCGCTTCATCTGGCGTAAACAGGCTCGCCTGAATGCGGGTGGTGCGCGTCTGGTGATCGATAACCAGCAGCGTTTCCGCAAGGTAAAAGCAGTAATCCGGGCAGCTGTTATTGTGTGAAAGCGGAGGTAAGGCTTCAAAACCGGCGACCAGGTCATAGGCGAACAGCCCACCAAAGAACATCGCTTCGCGCTCGTCCTGTGGCAGCGTGACCAGATTCTGTAACAGCCGGAAGGCGTCAAACACCGATAATGAACACAGGCGTGCGTCTTCATCCAGCAGTGCACTCACCGGCGGGAAGCGCAGCGTGCGGCTCTGCGGGCGGGCTTCAACCGTAATTGTCTCCGGCAGGGTGTTATCAAGCAGTGCCAGAAGCGATGCGCCGTTAGCGCTCAGTGCGTCAATAGTGACAGTGTCACCATATGCGGTAATGCGCAGGGCGCTATCAACCAGCAGCAAGCTTTTCAGATCGTCTTTGCTGTCGATATCCGCCGACTCCAGCAATAACGTTGCCGGACGCGCGCCGCACAACTGGTGGAAGAGTGCGGTCGGGTTTTCGCGATAAAGGCCATCGCAGGTAAGCAGTTCGAGTGCCGGTTTTTCTGTTTGCATGGTCTGCATCTCTGTTTTGTGTTCAAAAAAAAGCCCGCACTGAGCGGGCCGGGTATCTGATTGCTTGCGCACAGGTAAAGATACCGCCCGGGATCAGGAGGTACGCCACCAGCCATGCAGAGAGAAATAATGCGTCATTTTTCAGATACCTTCTTCGTGTGAACTTGCGTACTAGTTAACTGGTTCATGGCGGGAATGTCAACACTGATTTTTGATAATTTCCACAAACCGTTATGATGAGCAAGACGATATAAAAGACCTTAGCCACTGGAGCCGTTTTGAGCGAACCTGAATCAGCGATTATTTACGACCTGCACAGCCACACAACCGCCTCGGACGGCCTGCTTTCACCGGCGGCATTGGTGCATCGCGCGGTCGACATGGGCATTCATACGCTCGCGATAACCGATCATGACACGACCGCCGGGCTGCCTGCCGCGCATCAGGAGATAGCCCGCGCCGGGCTTGCGCTAAGACTCATCGACGGCGTTGAAATTTCCACGCTCTGGGAAAACCATGAAATCCATATCGTCGGTCTGGGGATAGATATTACGCACCCAGAAATGGTGGCGTTTCTGGAGGCGCAGGCGCAGCGCCGCACGCAGCGAGCCGAAATGATCGCCGAACGGCTGGAGAAAGCGCGCATTCCCGGCGCGCTGGAAGGCGCGCGTCGGCTGGCGGCTGGCGGTATGGTTACGCGCGGGCATTTCGCACGTTTTTTGATTGAAGACGGGCGCGCGAATAATATGGCGGATGTGTTCAAACATTATCTGGCGCGAGGGAAAACCGGTTATGTTCCTCCCCAGTGGTGTACAATAGAACAAGCTATTGATGTAATTCATCATTCTGGCGGACTGGCGGTTGTCGCCCATCCGGGGCGTTATCAACTGAGCGCCAAATGGCTCAAACGCCTGCTGAACGTTTTCGCACAGGCGGGCGGCGATGCCATGGAAGTGGCCCAGTGCCAGCAGGCGCCCAATGAGCGCAGTCAGCTTGCAAGCTACGCCGGACAGTATGGGCTGCTGGCGTCGCAGGGATCGGATTTCCATCAGCCGTGCCCCTGGATTGAACTGGGGCGCAGGCTGTGGCTGCCGGAAGGGTTAACGCCCGTCTGGCAACGCTGGTCGCCGGAACTGAGTAAAGAGGGGGCAGTATGAGTCAATTTTTCTATATCCACCCGGACAACCCACAGCCGCGTCTTATCAAACAGGCGGTGGAAATTGTGCGTAAGGGCGGCGTCATTGTCTATCCGACCGATTCCGGCTACGCGCTCGGCTGTAAGCTTGAAGATAAAGGGGCTATGGAGCGCATCTGCCGCATCCGTGACCTGCCGGATGGCCATAACTTTACGCTGATGTGTCGCGATCTGTCTGAGCTGTCGACTTATTCGTATGTGGATAACGTGGCGTTCCGTCTTATCAAAAACAACACGCCGGGTAATTACACCTTTATTCTTAAAGGCACCAAAGAGGTGCCGCGCCGTCTGTTGCAGGAGAAGCGTAAGACTATCGGGCTTCGCGTGCCGTCGAATCCTATCGCGCTCGCACTGCTTGAAGCGCTCGACGAGCCGATGCTTTCTACCTCGCTGATGCTGCCGGGCAGTGAATTTACCGAGTCCGACCCGGATGAAATCAAAGATCGCCTGGAAAAACAGGTAGACCTGATTATCCACGGCGGTTATCTCGGCCAGCAGCCGACCACGGTGGTTGATCTGACTGACGATGCGCCGGTTGTACTGCGCGAGGGCGTAGGGGATGTTAAGCCTTTCCTGTGAGAGTGCTTACCGCTATACTACGCGGCCTGAAATCGGGGGGCGGCCGGAACCTGGCGCGCCCCATCCCGGTTATCCTGTTCGACGCCTGGGAAGGCGACACCTGAAGGAAGCTCCATGAGCGAAAAGTTACAGAAAGTGCTGGCGCGAGCCGGTCATGGCTCCCGCCGTGAAATTGAAGCCATGATCGAAGCCGGTCGCGTCAGTGTCGATGGCAAAATCGCCACCTTAGGCGATCGCGTTGATGTTACGCCCGCCCTGAAAATCCGTATTGATGGCCACCTGATCTCGGTTAAAGAGTCCGTTGAGCAAATCTGCCGCGTCCTGGCCTATTACAAACCGGAAGGCGAGCTATGCACGCGCAGCGATCCGGAAGGCCGCCCAACCGTTTTTGATCGTCTGCCGAAACTGCGCGGTGCGCGCTGGATTGCAGTCGGTCGCCTTGATGTCAACACCTGTGGTCTGCTGCTGTTCACCACCGATGGTGAACTGGCGAACCGCCTGATGCACCCAAGCCAGGAAGTGGAGCGCGAATATGCGGTGCGCGTCTTCGGCCAGGTGGACGAAGCCAAATTGCGCGATCTTGCTCGCGGCGTACAGCTTGAAGATGGCCCGGCGGCGTTTAAAACCATCCGTTTTAGCGGCGGCGAAGGTATTAACCAGTGGTATAACGTGACGCTGACCGAAGGGCGCAACCGTGAAGTGCGTCGTCTTTGGGAAGCCGTCGGCGTGCAGGTCAGTCGTCTTATCCGCGTGCGCTACGGCGATATCCCGCTGCCGAAAGGCCTGCCGCGTGGCGGCTGGACCGAGCTTGATCTGGCCCAGACTAACTACCTGCGCGAGCTGGTGGGCTTGACGCCTGAAACCGCAAGTAAAGTGGCGGTTGAAAAAGATCGCCGTCGTATGAAGGCCAACCAGATTCGTCGCGCTGTTAAGCGCCACAGTCAGGCTACCGGCGGTACGCGCCAGGCTGGCCCTGCACGTCAGACAGGTGCCGCACGTCCGGCAGGCAGCGCGCGCCCGACTGAAAACACCCGCGCAGGCGGGACATCTCGCACCGGTGGTTCTGCTCGCCCGGGCAGCAGTGCTCGCACAGGCGGCGCTGCACGCCCTTCTGGCAACGGTCGGCCGAACAGCGGCAATCGTCGCTCTGGCGGCGGCGGTCGCGGAAACTAACAAAAACGCCCTCAGATGAGGGCGTTTTTTTATGGCCGTTAATAGTCGATGCCGATTTGTGCTTTGATGCCAGCGTCAAACGCATGTTTCACCGGGCGCAGTTCGCTCACGGTGTCGGCCATATCCAGAATATCGCGATGGCAGCCACGGCCCGTAATGATGACTGTTTGATGTGCCGGACGTTCACGCAGGGCTGTCAACACCTCATCCAGCGCCAGATAGTCATACGCCACCATATAGGTCAGCTCATCCAGAATCACGAGATCGAGCGAGGCGTCCGCCAGCATGCGTTTACCGTGCTGCCACACTGCCTGACAGGCGGCGGTGTCGCTTTCACGGTTTTGCGTGTCCCACGTAAAACCAGTCGCCATGACCTGGAACTCTACCCCGTGAGGCTCCAGCAAGTTGCGTTCGCCGTTCGGCCACTCGCCTTTAATAAATTGTACTACGGCAGCTTTTCTACCATGACCGACAGCGCGGGTCGCGGTACCGAATGCGGCGGTTGTTTTACCTTTCCCGTTGCCGGTAAAGACGATAAGGATGCCGCGCTCTTCCTGGGCTGCGGCGACGCGCGCCTCGACTTTCTCTTTTACACGCTGCTGGCGCTGCTGGTAACGTTCATCACTCATTCGGCGATCCCCGGTTTGCGGCCCGGCTGGGCGTCAAAACTTATGCCGGTTTTGCGGCGGCTGTCATCGCCCATCAGCCACAGGTAAAGCGGCATAAGATCGGCGGGGGTTTTCAGTTTATCTGGATCTTCTGTCGGAAAGGCGCTGGCACGCATTTTGGTGCGCGTACCGCCAGGATTGATGCAATTCACGCGCAGATGACGGCTTTGATACTCTTCGGCGAGAACCTGCATCATACCTTCCGTCGCAAACTTCGAGACGGCGTAAGCGCCCCAGTTCGCCCGGCCCTGACGACCCACGCTGGATGTCGTAAATACCAGCGATCCGGCTTCCGATTGCAGCAGCAGCGGCAGCAATGCCTGGGTTAAAAAGAACGTGACGTTGACGTTCACCTGCATGACCTCGCTCCACACATCGGGACGTTGTTTATCCATCGGCACGATGTCTCCCAGGATGCTCGCGTTATGCAGTACGCCATCAAGGCGTGGCACGCGTTCGCTAATCGCCTGCGCGAGGCGCTGGCAGTCGTCTGGCGTGGCGGTAGCGTAATCCAGCAGGAACCAGTACGCCTCAGCGAGTCCTTCCGCGCTGATTTCATGAGCGACAGCGCGCAATTTTTCTTCATTGCGGCCAAGCAGGAGCACGTGAGCGCCGTAGCGCGCATAAGTCAGCGCCGCCTCGCGGCCAATACCGTCGCTGGCGCCAGTGACGAGAATAATTCGATTTTGCAGCAGATCGCGTTGCGGTTGATAGTGCACAGGTCACTCCTTGCTGGGGGCGAAATGGCGCGTGGCCGGGTTTCGCTTCGCATCGGGTAAAAACGCTTTATGCCTTAATCTTACGTGTATTTCAATCAGGCGGGGGGACGGTTGTGTCTGATGCGCTTTATTTGCAACTGTTTCATCAATAAAGAAATCTTCATCGAGACGCCTCGCACAGTTTCGCTTTGCTACAAGACGTGGGCGCGGGCCTCAGTTACACTAACGGCCGAGTCATGCCTGAATAAAAGGTGGAGAAGTGAATTTATTTGCAGAGTATGGACTGTTTTTAGCAAAAATCGTCACGGTGGTAATCGCCATTGCCATCGTTATCGCGCTTATCGCTAATCTTACGCAGCGTAAGAAAGCCCAGCGCGGAGAACTGCGCGTAACAAGGCTTGGTGAAGAGTATAAAGAAATGAAGGAAGAGGTTGCCGCCGCGCTGCTCGACCCTCATCAACATAAGCAATGGCATAAAAGCCAGAAGAAGAAAAACAAGCTTGAGGCAAAGGCGGCCAAAGCACGTGCTAAACGTGGTGACGCGGTGCCAGCCGGAAAACCCACGCTTTATGTCCTCGATTTCAAAGGCAGTATTGATGCCCATGAAGTTCGCGCGCTGCGTGAAGAGGTGACAGCCGTGCTCGCGGTGGCGAAGCCGCAAGATGAAGTGCTGCTTCGTCTGGAAAGCCCGGGTGGCGTCGTCCACGGTTATGGACTTGCCGCCTCGCAATTACAGCGGCTGCGTGAGCGTCAGATCCCACTGACCGTCGCCGTGGATAAAGTGGCTGCCAGCGGTGGGTATATGATGGCCTGCGTAGCAGATAAGATTGTGGCTGCGCCTTTTTCGATTATCGGCTCCATCGGTGTCGTGGCGCAGATCCCAAACTTCAACCGGCTCTTAAAGCGTAATGATATTGACATTGAACTGCATACAGCAGGGCAGTATAAACGCACGCTGACGTTGCTTGGTGAGAATACCGAAGAAGGACGTGAGAAATTCCGCGAAGATCTCAACGAGACGCATCAGCTCTTTAAATCGTTTGTACATAGCATGCGTCCTTCGCTCGATATCGATGCGGTTGCTACTGGCGAACACTGGTATGGGGTGCAGGCCCAGGAAAAAGGGCTGGTGGATGACATCAGCACCAGCGATGACCTGATTATTTCCCGTATGCAGGACCGCGATGTAGTCAGCCTGCGTTATATGCAGC
Organism: Cronobacter condimenti 1330; assembly: GCF_001277255.1. Lineage (NCBI taxonomy): Bacteria > Pseudomonadati > Pseudomonadota > Gammaproteobacteria > Enterobacterales > Enterobacteriaceae > Cronobacter > Cronobacter condimenti. Next base: position 2,328,170 of record NZ_CP012264.1, on the reverse strand, counting down.
GTAAACGGTTAATGGACCGCTTTACAGGAAGCGCTGCGCAAAGCGTGGATCGTCTGCTACTGCGCTGGTGGCAGCGCGGGCAAAAGCCGCTGCTCTGAAACGAAAAAAGCGAGGCGTTAAACCTCGCTTTTTTTATGAAAGAAACATTGGCCGTACTGTTATGCAACTCGCTTCAGGGTTGCAAATGGTATTTTTCAGAGAGCTGGTGCGCCAGGTATTTAAACATATTAAATACTGCTGTGGTTTTAGCTGTAGGCAACCCCTGGTCATCCATAAAATATTCGCCACGGAAAACGAGCACGCCATTTTTTTGCTCAACATCGGTGGCCTCCATGCCGACAATATAGTCCTCATGTTCACGGATCATTTTATTGGCATGAGCCAGCAGGGAAGCACGATCGATGGGTTGAGTTATCTCTTGCATAATCATCTCCTTACAAACAGGGTAATAGTGTACGCCCCGCCGGGTATAAGGGGCAAATTTTCCCTGCTGCCGGAAGGGCTTTTCAGGCGGGGCCGTTGGTGGCGTTTATCACTTTTGCATGCTAATAAAGTTGCGTAACGAATTTTATCAGGTAGAGTGTGACGCTTTCGCAAATCTGGCAACAGAATTGCTTGACATTCGACCGAACTTCCGTCGTGCTGTAGCGCATTTGCACGATAAAACCTGACAACTCAGCCACCTGCAATAGCGCAACCGCGTTGGGTGATGGATTAAGGGGTTGATAAGCTTTGCGACGGCCTCAATATACCAGGCTTGTCGCCAGAGAAGGCGAATCAACGTGCGACGTATTCTGGAAGAATCAAATCAGGTAAAGGTGAATATGGGTAAAGCTCTCGTCATCGTTGAGTCCCCGGCAAAAGCCAAAACGATCAACAAATATCTCGGTAAAGACTACGTGGTGAAATCCAGCGTCGGTCACATCCGTGATTTGCCGACCAGTGGCTCCGCCCCTAAAAAAAGCGCTGAATCCGCCTCGACTAAGACGGCTAAAAAAGTCAAAAAAGATGAACGTGGCGCGTTAGTCAACCGTATGGGCGTCGACCCGTGGCACAACTGGGAAGCCCAGTATGAAGTGCTACCCGGTAAAGAAAAAGTGGTCTCCGAGCTGCAAGCGCTTGCTGAAAAAGCCGACCATATCTATCTCGCAACCGACCTTGACCGCGAAGGGGAAGCCATTGCATGGCACCTGCGGGAAGTGATCGGCGGCGACGAGACGCGTTACAGCCGCGTCGTTTTTAATGAAATTACCAAAAATGCCATTCGCCAGGCTTTTGATAAACCGGGCGAGCTCAACATCGATCGTGTGAATGCTCAGCAGGCGCGCCGTTTTATGGACCGCGTCGTGGGGTATATGGTTTCTCCGCTACTGTGGAAGAAAATCGCCCGCGGTCTGTCTGCAGGCCGCGTACAGTCTGTGGCCGTTCGCCTGGTGGTTGAGCGCGAGCGCGAAATTAAAGCGTTCGTACCGGAAGAGTTCTGGGAAGTGGACGCGCTGCTGTCGACCCCGAAAAGCGATCAGCTCACTGTTCAGGTCACGCATCATAAAGATAAACCGTTCCGCCCGGTAAACCGTCAGGATACTGAAGCGGCAGTCGCGCAGTTAAAAGGGGCGAGCTACCAGGTTGTCGAGCGGGAAGATAAACCCACCAGCAGCAAACCTGGCGCGCCTTTTATTACCTCTACACTTCAGCAGGCAGCCAGCACCCGTCTCGGCTTTGGCGTTAAGAAAACCATGATGATGGCCCAGCGTCTTTATGAAGCAGGGTATATTACTTATATGCGTACTGACTCCACGAACCTGAGTCAGGATGCGGTAAGCATGGTGCGTAGCTATATTGGTGAGGAGTTCGGTAAGAAGTACCTGCCGGAAAACCCGAACCAGTACGCCAGCAAAGAGAACTCCCAGGAAGCGCATGAAGCCATTCGTCCTTCTGATGTAAGTGTGCTGGCGGAATCTCTGAAAGACATGGAAAACGACGCGCAGAAGCTCTATCAACTGATCTGGCGCCAGTTTGTCGCCTGTCAGATGACGCCTGCACAGTATGACTCCACCACGCTCACCGTTGCGGCGGGGGATTTCCGCCTGAAGGCGCGTGGCCGTATCCTGCGCTTTGACGGCTGGACGAAAGTCATGCCTGCGCTGCGCAAAGGTGATGAGGACAGAACGCTGCCGGCGGTAAATCAGGGCGATAAACTTTCTCTGCTTGAACTGACGCCTGCGCAACACTTCACCAAACCGCCTGCGCGCTTTAGCGAAGCGTCTTTGGTTAAAGAACTTGAGAAACGCGGTATCGGTCGTCCTTCAACCTATGCTTCTATCATTTCGACAATCCAGGATAGGGGCTATGTACGTGTAGAAAATCGCCGTTTCTATGCAGAAAAAATGGGTGAAATCGTCACCGATCGCCTGGAAGAAAACTTCCCGGATCTGATGAACTTTGACTTCACCGCGCAGATGGAAGATTCGCTCGATCAGGTAGCCAACCACGAAGCCGAGTGGCGCGCGGTGCTGGATACGTTCTTCGACGATTTCACCAAGCAGCTTGATACGGCGGAAAAAGATCCGGAAGAAGGCGGCATGCGCCCGAACCAGATGGTGCTGACCAGTATCGATTGCCCGACTTGCGGTCGTCCTATGGGGATACGTACGGCGAGCACCGGTGTGTTCCTCGGGTGTTCGGGTTACGCGCTGTCGCCGAAAGAGCGCTGCAAAACCACCATTAACCTGGTGCCGGAAAACGAAGTGCTGAACGTGCTGGAAGGTGACGACGCGGAAACCAACGCGCTGCGCGCCAAACGTCGCTGCCAGAAATGTGGTACCGCGATGGACAGCTACCTTATCGATCCGAAGCGCAAGCTGCATGTGTGTGGTAATAACCCGACCTGCGACGGCTATGAAGTCGAAGAGGGCGAGTTCCGCATTAAAGGCTACGACGGTCCGGTCGTTGAGTGTGAGAAGTGTGGCTCTGAAATGCACCTGAAAATGGGGCGTTTCGGCAAGTACATGGCTTGCACCAATGAAGAGTGCAAAAATACCCGTAAGATCCTGCGTAACGGTGAAGTAGCCCCGCCGAAGGAAGATCCGGTGCCGCTGCCGGAACTGCCGTGTGAGAAGTCGGATGCGTACTTCGTACTGCGCGATGGCGCCGCGGGTGTATTCCTCGCCGCTAACACGTTCCCGAAATCGCGCGAAACCCGTGCGCCGCTGGTTGAAGAGTTACAACGCTTTCGCGATCGCCTGCCGGAAAAACTGCGTTACCTGGCTGATGCGCCAGCGCAGGATCCTGAAGGCAACCCGGCCGTGGTGCGCTTTAGCCGTAAAACCAAACAGCAGTATGTCGCCTCTGAGAAAGAGGGCAAAGCGACCGGCTGGTCTGCGTTTTACGTCGATGGCAAGTGGGCAGAAGGGAAAAAGTAAACCTGACGGTAGTCAGAGTAAAAAGCCAGCGTATGCTGGCTTTTTTGCTTTTATAACAACCTTACTATTTTTTTTGATGACCTATACACAGAAGCTATAAATGATATAGTGGTTATAGTATCTTCCTTTCTTATTATGAAATCGTCTTAAGCCTGTGTTCCAGGCGTCTCTGATTCTGGATGGTCGGTCATGAAACTACAGCAGTTGCGCTATATCGTTGAGGTGGTGAACCATAACCTGAATGTCTCATCCACGGCGGAAGGGCTCTATACCTCCCAGCCTGGCATCAGTAAGCAGGTGCGTATGCTGGAAGATGAGCTGGGAATTCAGATTTTCGCCCGTAGCGGCAAGCATCTGACACAGGTTACGCCGGCAGGTCAGGAAATTATCCGTATTGCCCGCGAAGTGCTCTCGAAAGTGGACGCCATAAAATCGGTTGCGGGTGAGCATACCTGGCCGGATAAAGGCTCTCTTTATGTCGCCACAACGCACACGCAGGCACGATACGCGCTTCCGGGTGTCATCAAAGGCTTTATCGAGCGTTATCCGCGCGTGTCGCTGCATATGCATCAGGGTTCACCGACACAGATTGCCGAGGCGGTTTCTAAAGGCAATGCGGATTTTGCTATCGCTACTGAAGCGCTACATCTTTATGACGACCTGGTCATGCTGCCGTGTTATCACTGGAACCGTTCGATTGTGGTGACACCCGATCACCCGCTTGCCTCTAAAGAGAGCGTCAATATCGAAGAACTGGCGCAATATCCGTTGGTGACTTACACCTTTGGCTTTACGGGCCGTTCAGAACTCGACACCGCCTTTAACCGTGCAGGCTTAACGCCACGAATCGTCTTCACGGCGACCGATGCGGATGTGATTAAAACGTATGTGCGGTTGGGACTCGGAGTAGGGGTCATTGCCAGCATGGCGGTCGATCCAGTCTCAGATCCGGATCTGGTGCGCCTTGATGCGCATGATATTTTCAGCCACAGCACGACCAAAATTGGTTTTCGCCGCAGCACATTCCTTCGCAGTTATATGTATGATTTCATTCAACGTTTCGCGCCACACCTGACACGTGATGTGGTTGACGCCGCCGTAGCGTTACGCTCGAATGAAGATATTGAAGCAATGTTTAAAGATATCAAATTACCCGCCAAATAATTCCCTCGCGTACCTTTCGACTGGTTCAAAGGTACGCCTGTTTTACCTTCCTTATTCAAATTAAAAACATAATCATTCGCACTAAGTGAAACTATTAATCCTGTTTCTCCATATTAAGAGTGCGGGCAAGGTGTCGTCTCGTCACGACAAAAGTAGGAAATAATCTCTGAGCGCGCAAATTCGGAACTTCAATAATTTATTTCACGTCAAAAGATTGAATATTTCCTCCAAAAATGATCGTAAATACGCTGGATTTTTTACGCGATTAGCTTTAGGATTTATCTCAACTGATGATTACTTCTGCCAATTGTTTGGTGACCATATGATAAGCAATGTCGATTGTACGAGGTTAGCCATGCCATCAGAAAGCGACGAATCGCAAAGAGATCCTGATCTTAAGCGTAAAGCGTGGCTGGCTGTGTTCGGCATCTCAGCCCTGTTCTGGATTGGGATTGCGCTCATGGTATGGACATTTTGGGGTTAAGCATGGCTTTACAACAGCACGCTTTCACCCATTCGCCAATATGTCAATCTGATGACAGGCATGAAAACGGCCCAAAAGCAGGTTTTGCCTCCCTTCCTGCGGGCTGGAAGCTTACAAAAGAGCAACAAGATTTTATCGCTTTATTTGCTGAAGAAGATCACAAAAACAATAATCGCTGAATGGCGTAGATAATAAAAAACAAGAATTTAATTTATCTTAAATTTATCTCTTCTTGTTGTTAACGCAGCGAGAAAAATTACACACAGCAATCCTAACAAGTCTGGCCTCGCCAGAATGATCAACGGTATAAATTATTGGTGTAATAGGTATGAATAATCAGCTCACACTCAAATACTGGTCATGGATTGGCGCGTTTATGGTTTCCTCCCTGTTCTGGTGTCAGCTTGTCTGGATGCTTGCTCACTGATTCCACTGCGCCTGGCTTTCGCCGGGCGCTTTGCTTTTCCCCCTCTGTTTTTCCCCACTTTTAGCGATTTGGGTTGTTATCAAATCGTTACGACATGTTTGTGTTATCTTTAATACAGACCCTGATAACAATCGGGGCATCGCTATCTCAGGACTGAAGGAGGAGCTATGTCGTCGACCCTACGCGAAACCAGCAAGGATACTTTACAGGCGCAGGATAAAACCTATCACTACTACAGCCTGCCAAAAGCTGCTCAGGAGCTGGGTGATATCGCGCGGTTACCAAAATCACTGAAAGTGTTACTGGAGAACCTGCTGCGCTGGCAGGATGGTGAGACCGTAACGCTTGAAGATATTCAGGCGCTTGCGGGCTGGCTTGAACATGCCCATACCGATCGTGAAATTGCCTACCGGCCTGCACGCGTGTTAATGCAGGACTTTACCGGCGTTCCGGCTGTCGTTGATCTCGCGGCCATGCGTGAGGCCGTGCAGCGTCTTGGCGGGGATGTGTCTAAAGTCAATCCGCTCTCACCGGTCGATCTGGTTATCGACCACTCAGTGACCGTCGACCATTTCGGGGACGATAACGCGTTTGAAGAAAACGTGCGTCTTGAGATGGAGCGCAACCACGAACGTTATGCCTTTCTTCGCTGGGGCCAGCAGGCGTTCAGTCGCTTCAGCGTTGTGCCGCCCGGTACGGGCATTTGCCATCAGGTGAACCTTGAATATCTGGGTAAAGCCGTCTGGAGTGAGATGCAGGACGGCGCGATGGTGGCCTACCCCGATACGCTCGTCGGCACCGATTCCCATACCACCATGATTAACGGTCTCGGCGTGCTGGGCTGGGGCGTGGGTGGCATTGAAGCGGAAGCGGCAATGCTTGGCCAGCCGGTTTCTATGCTTATCCCCGATGTCGTAGGTTTTCGTCTGACCGGCAAACTCAGCGAAGGCATTACTGCAACCGATCTGGTACTGACCGTTACTCAGATGCTCCGTAAACATGGGGTGGTGGGCAAATTTGTGGAATTTTTTGGCGACGGCCTCGATTCGCTGCCGCTGGCCGACCGCGCCACCATTGCCAACATGGCACCGGAGTACGGCGCAACCTGCGGTTTCTTCCCGATTGATGATGTCACGCTCGGCTATTTGCGCCTGAGTGGGCGCAGCGAAGAACAGGTCGCTCTGGTAGAAACGTACGCAAAAGCGCAGGGCATGTGGCGTAACCCGGGGGACGAACCCGTTTTCACCAGCACGCTCGAACTGGATATGGGAACGGTCGAGGCGAGTATCGCGGGGCCAAAACGCCCGCAGGACCGTGTCGGGTTAGGCGATGTGCCGAAAGCCTTCGCAGCCAGCACCGAGCTTGAAGTCAATTCGCCAAAAAATGATCTGCATTCCGTCGGCTATGTGTTGAGCGGGCATCAGTATGAATTGCCGGACGGCGCCGTGGTCATTGCGGCGATCACCTCGTGCACTAATACCTCTAACCCAAGTGTGTTAATGGCCGCAGGTTTGCTTGCGAAGAAAGCCGTTAAGCTTGGTCTCAAGCGCCAGCCATGGGTCAAAGCATCCCTGGCGCCAGGCTCGAAAGTGGTCTCAGACTATCTGGCCCATGCCAAACTTACCCCGTGGCTGGATGAGCTTGGCTTCAATCTGGTGGGCTACGGCTGCACGACCTGTATCGGTAACTCTGGCCCGCTACCGGAGCCGATAGAGCAGGCTATCAAGAAGGGCGATCTAACCGTCGGCGCAGTGTTATCGGGTAACCGTAACTTTGAAGGCCGCATCCATCCGCTGGTGAAGACCAACTGGTTGGCGTCACCGCCGCTGGTGGTTGCGTATGCGCTGGCGGGTAATATGAATATCAACCTCGCAACCGATCCTCTCGGCCACGACCGCAAAGGCGATCCGGTTTACCTGAAAGACATCTGGCCGAGCGGGCAGGAGATAGCGAAGGCGGTAGAGGAAGTCTCTACCGATATGTTCCGTAAAGAGTATGCGGAAGTCTTCGAAGGCAGCGAGGAGTGGCGTTCTATTAAGGTGGAAGCCTCCGACACCTATGACTGGCAGAATGATTCAACCTATATTCGCCTTTCACCGTTCTTTGATGAAATGCTGGCCGAACCGGCACCGGTACAGGATATCCATGGCGCGCGTATTCTTGCGATGCTCGGCGATTCTGTTACCACCGATCATATTTCACCTGCAGGCAGCATTAAGGCAGACAGCCCTGCCGGGCGTTACCTGCAAAGTCATGGTGTTGAGAGAGGCGATTTCAACTCCTACGGCTCGCGACGCGGTAACCATGAAGTCATGATGCGCGGGACGTTCGCTAATATTCGTATTCGCAACGAGATGGTGCCGGGCGTCGAAGGCGGCATGACGCGCCTTATTCCGGGCAACGAGGTGATGTCGATTTATGACGCCGCCATGCGTTACCAGGCGCAGGGCACGCCGCTTGCGGTCATTGCCGGTAAAGAGTACGGCTCAGGTTCAAGCCGTGACTGGGCGGCCAAAGGTCCACGATTGCTGGGCATTCGCGTCGTCATTGCCGAGTCGTTTGAGCGTATTCACCGCTCTAACCTTATCGGGATGGGGATATTGCCGCTGGAGTTTCCGCAGGGCGTGACGCGTAAAACACTTGGGCTCACGGGTGACGAGACGCTCGATATCGGTGCTTTGCAAAGCCTGACCCCGGGCGCGACCGTACCCGTAACCTTAACGCGCGCCGACGGGAGTCGCGACGTTCTGGAGTGCCGTTGCCGTATCGACACCGGCAATGAAATGACCTACTACCGTAACGACGGCATCCTGCATTATGTGATCCGCAATATGCTGCGCTAACGGCGTGCGCAATTAAGAAATAAAAAGGCCTGCATCAGCAGGCCTTTTTTATTGCACTATTGCACCGGTTATTTACCGGAGAGCAGATGCCCCATTTTGGCGGCTTTAGTATCGAGATAGTGCGCATTATTTGGGTTGCGCCCGACAATCAGCGGGACGCGCTCCACAATGTTAATGCCTGCTTCCGTGAGAATCTCTACTTTGTGCGGGTTGTTGGTCAGCAGGCGCACTTCGTCGACGCCCAGCAGCTTGAACATATCTGCGCACAGCGTGAAATCACGCTCGTCCGCCGCAAAACCAAGCTGATGATTCGCTTCAACCGTGTCGTAGCCCTGATCCTGTAAGGCATAGGCGCGAATTTTATTGAGCAGACCGATATTACGACCTTCCTGGCGATGATAGAGCAGCACGCCGCGTCCGGCTTCGGCGATGTGCGACAACGCCGCTTCAAGCTGGAAACCGCAGTCGCAGCGCAGGCTGAACAGCGCATCACCAGTCAGACACTCTGAGTGCACGCGGGCGAGTACTGGATCAGCACCGGTAATATCGCCGAAAACCAGGGCCACATGATCCTGTCCGGTGGCCAGTTCTTCAAAACCTACCATCAGGAAATCGCCCCAGGGGGTTGGCAGTTTGGCTTCTGCCACACGTTTAAGCTGCATGTGATTCTCCGGATATTCTGACGCCCGCAGGCGTCTGCCAGTCTGTTGGCTTTCTGTTGTTACTGTGTATTTTGCCACATCCCGCCGGGATTCGCCTCACCATGACGTGCGCTGTTGAACAATCATATCAATAGCTAACTATCCTGCCGGACGCGATTTTCGGTTATTCTTGAAAGACTTCAGGAAAAAGGAGAGAACATGCTGGCAATTGCAAAACGTACCGCGGTGGGTGCCGCGCTGCTGCTTATTATGCCCCTGACCGTCTGGATTTCAGGCTGGGAGTGGCAACCGGGCGGCGGTTCGCTGTGGCTCAAAATGCTGTTCTGGGTAACGGAGACCGTCACGCAGCCCTGGGGCATTATCACACACGTTTTGCTGTGCGGCTGGTTCCTGTGGTGTCTGCGCTTTCGCCTGCGGCCGGCGCTAATGTTGTTTGCTATTCTCGGGCTCGTGATTACCGCTGGGCAATGGTCTAAGTCCTTGATTAAAAATAAAGTTCAGGAGCCGCGACCGTTTGTTATCTGGCTTGAAAAAAACCGTAACATCCCGGTAGACGAGTTCTACAATTTAAAACGTAAGGAACGAGGCGCGTTAGTTAAAGCGCAGCTTCAGAATGAAACGGATATTCCGGGCTGGTTGCGCAAACACTGGCAGAACGAGACGGGGTTCGCGTTTCCTTCCGGGCATACCATGTTCGCGGCGAGCTGGGCAATGCTGGGGTTTGGTCTGTTGTGGCCGCGTCGGCGCACGTGGACGCTGGCTATCCTGACCGCGTGGGCCATTGGTGTCATGGGCAGCCGGATGTTGCTGGGTATGCACTGGCCACGCGATCTGGTCGTAGCGACGCTGCTGTCATGGCTGCTGGTAACCATTGCCGTCTGGCTTGCGCAACGTCTGTGCGGCCCACTGACGCCGCCTGTGGAAGAGAAGGTGGAAATTGCGCGGCGAGACGCCGAAGAGTGACGGCGACTTGAGTTTCGCCGTTACGCCCCTATTTATAAAGAATGTCCTGGCGCTTTACCATTTCACGCGAAGGGTGGAAATGATAACGTATAGCGCGTTGAGCCGAGGCCGGGACATTGGTCGCACAAAACACATACGGGATGTCATGTGAAATATCTGATTATTTTTTTACTGGTATTAGCGATTTTCGTCGTTTCCGTCACGCTGGGCGCGCAAAACGACCAACAGGTCACGTTTAACTACCTGCTGGCGCAGGGCGACTATCGTATCTCTACACTGCTGGCGACACTTTTCGGTGCAGGGTTTATTATCGGCTGGATCATCTGCGGGCTGTTCTGGCTGCGTGTTCGTTTGCAGCTCGCGCGGGCTGAACGCAAAGTGAAACGCCTTGAGCAGCAGCTGACGCCTGCAGAGCCTGTCTCTGTCAGCACCCCTGCGCCTGCTGTTAAGGATTAACCCTCTATGCTGGAGTTGTTGTTTCTGCTGTTGCCTGTCGCCGCTGCGTATGGCTGGTATATGGGCCGCAGAAGTGCGCAACAGGATAAAGAGCAGGAAGCTAACCGCCTCTCGCGCGATTATGTGGCGGGCGTAAACTTCCTGCTTTCTAATCAGCAGGATAAAGCGGTGGATCTGTTCCTTGAAATGCTCAAGGAAGACACCGGCACTATCGAAGCTCATCTGACGCTCGGCAACCTTTTCCGCTCTCGTGGCGAAGTCGATCGGGCTATCCGTATTCACCAGTCACTGATGGAAAGCGCGTCGTTGACCTATGACCAGCGTCTGCTGGCCGTTCAGCAACTGGGGCGCGACTATATGGCTGCGGGTCTCTATGACCGTGCCGAAGATATGTTTAATCAACTGGTGGATGAAACCGATTTCCGCGTCGGGGCGCTCCAGCAATTGTTGCAGATTTATCAGGCGACCAGCGACTGGCAAAAGGCAATTGATGCCGCCGAGCGACTGGTGAAGCTTGGTAAAGAGCATCAGCGTGTTGAAATTGCGCACTTCTACTGCGAACTGGCCCTGCAGGCCATGAGCAACGAAGACATGGATCGCGCCATGTCATTCCTCAAAAAAGGCGCGGCGGCGGATCGCAACAGCGCACGCGTTTCTATCATGATTGGCCGTATTCTGATGACCCGCGGCGATTATGCTCACGCGGTAGAGATGCTTGAAAAAGTGATCGTGCAGGATCGCGAACTCGTGAGCGAAACGCTGGAGATGCTGCAGGTCTGTTATCAGCAGCTCGGGAAACCGGACGAATGGGCCGAATTTCTCAAGCGGTGTGTGGAAGAAAACACGGGCGCTGAAGCGGAGCTGATGCTTGCGCAGGTGCTGGAGCAGCGCGAAGGCGCGGACAGTGCTCAGGTTTATATTACGCGCCAGTTGCAACGACATCCGACGATGCGCGTCTTCCATCGACTGATGGATTACCATCTTCACGAAGCGGAAGAAGGGCGCGCCAAAGAGAGCCTGATGGTGCTGCGCGACATGGTAGGCGAGCAGGTGCGCACCAAGCCGCGCTATCGCTGCCAGAAATGTGGGTTCACCGCGTTTACACTCTACTGGCATTGTCCGTCGTGCCGTGCGTGGTCAACCATCAAACCTATCCGCGGCCTCGACGGCCAGTAAAGTCTTTCTTTGACTCTGCCGCACATCCCTGCCGCACATCATTGTTGCGGCACTAATCAACACTGCTTTTAGTTACAACATACTTTTAAGGGTAAAATACCGTTGCAACCACGGTGATCCACATCCGCAAAACCCGCTCGTCAGGGCTGTCTCGATCTCGCCTGTAAATTTTGCCTGTCGGCGGGTAGAATGCTTGCCGTTTATCAACTTCGCGCCGCGCCGGTGCGCCTGTCAGAAGGTCTGGTCATGACGTTAATTGCATCCTCCTCTCATTCTGTAACTCACTCCCCTGTGGTTGTCGCGCTTGATTACGACAACCGCGACAGCGCGCTGGCCTTCGTGGATGGCATCGATCCGCGTGATTGCCGGCTGAAAGTTGGCAAAGAGATGTTTACGCTGTTCGGCCCACAACTGGTTCGTGAACTCATCGCACGCGGCTTTGACGTTTTTCTCGATCTGAAATTCCATGATATCCCCAATACGACAGCGCGTGCGGTTGCGGCGGCGGCGGAACTTGGGGTCTGGATGGTGAACGTTCACGCAGGGGGTGGGGCGCGGATGATGACTGCGGCCAAAGAGGCGCTGGCACCGTTTGGTAAAGATGCGCCGCTGCTGATTGCCGTTACTGTGCTGACCAGCATGGAAGCGGAAGATTTACAGGGGTTGGGTATTACCCTTAGCCCGGCCGACCAGGCAGAACGCCTGGCGCGCCTTACGCAGCAGTGCGGGCTGGATGGCGTGGTTTGCTCCGCGCATGAGGCGGTGCGTTTTAAGGCCACGTTTGGTCACGACTTCAGGCTGGTGACGCCTGGCATTCGCCCGGCTGGCAGCGAGGCAGGCGATCAGCGCCGCATTATGACACCCGCCGAGGCGCAGCAGGCAGGCGTAGACTATATGGTAATTGGACGTCCCGTCACCCGTGCAGCCGACCCGGCAAAGGCGCTGCGAGATATTCTGGCCTCACTGAAGCAGGAGGGATAATGCGCGATAATAACAGCCGTCTGGTTTATTCCACGGAAACCGGCCGTATCGATGAACCCAAAGCCGCGCCAGCACGACCCAAAGGCGATGGTGTGGTGCGTATACAACGCCAGACCAGCGGACGTAAAGGGAAGGGCGTATGTCTTATTACCGGCATTGACGCTGATGACGCTACGCTAACAGCCCTTGCGGCAGAGCTTAAGAAAAAATGCGGATGCGGAGGCGCGGTCAAAGACGGCGTGATTGAAATTCAGGGGGACAAACGAGATTTAATTAAAAGCCTGCTGGAGGCGAAGGGAATGAAAGTTAAACTCGCGGGCGGTTAATTGTCAGCCACGGCGAAAACGCCGTGGCTATTTAGTTATGTTACTGCAGTATAGCCAGACCTGTAATTATTCGGTGATGCGAGTAATACGTCAAAGCGTTATGCTTTTGCGGGCCGCAGATTAATCAACCTGGTGACCGATAATACCGCCTACCGCTGCGCCGCCAAGGGTGCCGAGCGCGCTGCCATCGGTCAGCACGGAGCCACCGATTGCACCTGCACCCGCGCCGATCGCGGTGTTGCGGTCACGTTTGGACCAGTTAGAGCATGCGCTCAGAGAGGTTGCCAGAGTAACGGCCAGCAGTGCCGCGGCCACTTTTTTGTAATTTAATGACATAATACTTTCTCCTGAATAATTGATTCACGGAAAGGTGTTTCACTTTAAGTATAGTGGTTAATTCACATCTTAAAGTTCCTCACCGTGAAACGGTGCAGCGACACGGAATAAAATCACGCAGGTGACAATCGCCATCCAGTAATATCGCTAATGTTAATTTTAATTTCTTAAGCGAATTCAGACAGGTAAAAAGTCTTAATTGGCGCTGAGAATAGTCTCAAGCGAAGGCGCGCCTATCCTTGCGCGCCGGTGATGATTCAGGCTGGAAAAGGCGAGAGGATATCGAGCGTTAAACCGCAGGCGCTGAGCGTGTCACGCGCATCGTCATTCAGATTGCTGTCAGTGATGACGCGACTGAAGCGTGAAACGGGCCCTAGCGTATAAGGATGTACCGCGCCGAATTTGCTGCTGTCTGTAAGGATAATCGCCTCGCTGCCTTTTTCCAGCACGGCGTTGACCACATCCGCGCGCATCATGTCGCGACCGGTAAAGCCAGTCTGCGCCGACCAGCCATCAATACCAATAAACGCTTTAGAAAAGTGCACCTGCGAGATGTACTGGCGCGTTAACGGCCCGACCATCGTTTCGCTTTTCTTCTGATAAATCCCACCAAGTAAAATGATTTCACAGGATGTTTCTTTCAGAAGGTGTGCGATAAAGCTGCTCACGGTGATGAGCGTTATCTTTTTTTGTTCTGCCAGCGCGCGCGCCAGGAGGGCGTTAGTGCTGCCATTTTCAATGAACACCGTTTCACCATCATTTACGAGCGAACACGCGAAATCAGCGAGCCGACGCTTGAGTGCAAAATTGTTCATCATCCGGGTTTCCACATCATCGCTGTCCAGCGGAACCGCGAAACCGTGGGTACGGCGCAGATAACTTTGCTTTTCAAGAAGGTTAAGATCCTGACGAATGGTAACTTCAGAAACACCGGTGGTTTTTGCGAGATCCGCCACGCTCATGCGGCCGTGGTCAATCACCATCTGTAAAATGATTTGTTGTCGGGAGTTCATATCAGCATCGTTATGCGCGGTGGCATGACGCCACCGCGGTTTCATTTAAAGCGTATGTTCGGTACGGGCGATAATATCATCCTGCGCATCAGGGGATAAGGCCGTAAAGAACGCGGAGTAACCCGCCACGCGCACCACCAGATCGCGGTACTTATCCGGGTGTGCTTTGGCGTCCAGCAAAGTTTCACGCGACACAATGTTGTACTGAACATGCCAGCCTTTATGCACTTCAAAAAAGGTGCGCAGCATCTGCATCAATTTTTGGCGATCGCGTAAGTTGTCCAGTGTGGACGGGTTAAGCTTCTGATTCAACAGCACGCCGCCAAGAATTTTCTCAGCGGGCAATTTGCCGACTGAGTTAATCACCGCCGTTGGCCCCAGCCTGTCAGTGCCGGAGGCGGGGCTTGCGCCTTCCGCGAGCGGCGTTTTGGCTTTGCGTCCGTCCGGGGTTGCCATGGTGGCTGCGCCAAAGGGCACATTAGCGGAAATGGACGATGTCCCTGCGTAATAGGTGCCGCCAACCGGGCCGCGCCCGAAGCGGGTATTATGATATTGCTTCAGTTCGTCAATGTAGGTCTGGTAGGCGCGCGCCAGCAACAGGTCGACATCATCATCATCGTTACCGTATTTTGGAGCGCTGTTTATTAACCGCTGACGTAACTGCTCCCCGGTAAGCCCTGAAAAATCGTCATCCAGCGCTTGCGCAAGCTGTTGCTGGGTCACCACGCCTTTTTCAAACACGAGTTTACGCACTGCCGCAAGGCTATTGCCAAGGTTAGCAATGCCGACCTGCAAGCCCGACACCCAGTCATATTTCGCGCCGCCTTGCTTAATGCTCTTGCCACGCTCAATACAATCATCGACCAGCGCCGAGCAGAGAATATCGTGCGCGTTCTCCTCAAGCACGGTATCTACTACGCACTCAATCTCGATCGATTTACGGGTGTAGTAACGGATTTGAGTATCCCAGGCATCCATGACTTCATTAAATCCGTGGAAATTGCCTGCAGAGAGCGCCTTGTCCTGCGCCAGGAAGATTTTACCGGTGGTAGCGTCGCGGCCGCCTTCCAGTGCCGCCAGCATAACGCGCGCAAAGTTAATAAAGCTCATGCCGGTGCAGCGGTAACCCCATTTACCGCCGACTGCCGTTTCAATGCAGCCGATGGCCGCATAGTCATACGCGTCTTCACGGCTCACGCCGAGTTTGATGAACTCCTCAATGACAATTTCATCATTGTTAAAGGCGGGCATTCCGAAGCCGCAGCGGATCACCTGTACGCACGCATCGAGGAAATCACTGCTCATGCCTGCGTGATAGCGCACGCTGAGATTTGGCTGCGTTGAGCGCAGACGGCCGCACGATTCCAGCACGGCCCAGGAGAGCGGGTTGACGGCATCCACGGGCTTATTGTTTTGTAGCCGCTGACCGCCGATGGTGACGTTCTGGTAAAGCGGGCTGCCCGCTGAGGCTTTCGAATGGGAGCCGGATCGAATTTTATTCACCTCCAGCAGCTTCAGCCAGCAGCTCTGTAACAGTTCAATCGCGCGCTCGCGCTCAAGCGTATGCTCAAGCTCCACATCCCGGCGATACCACGGATAAAGATATTGATCGAGACGGCCAAAGGAGACCGAGTGCCCATTGGATTCAATCTGCAGTACCAGTTGTACGAAATAACAGAGCTGCAATGCCTGCCAGAATGAGGCGGGGGGCTGATGGGCGATATGCTCGCAGTTCGCGGAAATCGCCAGCAGTTCGTCACGACGCGCCGGGCGGTTCTCCTCTTGCGCCATACGAGCGGCAAGCCCGGCGTAGCGAAGGATATGCTCGCTTAACGCGCTGAAGGTGATATCGATAGCCTTCAGGAACTGTTCTTTGTGCAAGTCGGCCTGATCGGTGAGAGCCAGACGTGCGCGACGCGCCGCAACTTTTGCCCGCAACCCGTCGAGCCCTTTTTCCAGCAGCAACGGGAAATTGACCGCCAGATGGGCGTCGCCGGAGGTCATGTTGCCTTCAGCTTTGATAATGCCAGACGCCAGCAGCGCTTTTTGTTCATCGGTAAAGATGCCGTAGCAGCGATCCTGTACGGTCTGGCCGCGCCACCACGGGCAAATGTCATGCATCACGGCTTTATTCTCTGCGCTGACGGAGAACCCAGCGCCGGGACGATCAGCGAGGTCGTCAATCTCATGCTCAATCCAGCTGACGGTATATTCCGGGAAGAAGGGCGCCGCGCGCACCTGGCTTGCCTGGTTACCGACAATGAGCTCGTCATGTTTTATCCAGATGGTTCTGCTGGTCAGGTGGTGCGCCAGTGCCAGCGCGCGACGCACCGGCAGCGGCTTATCCTGATGCTTCTGATACATATCCGTGTAATGTTGCGCACGTTCGGTACAAACGGGCGGACGGACGATTTGCACCAGCGCCGCTTTATGCGCTTTGATGCGCTCGGGCAGAAAATCGAGATTCAGTTCAGTCATGGTAGTTATCCTCTTATCCAGGCGGTGAGTCCTTTCTGGCAGGCGTAATCTTCGGCGAATGCCAGCAGCGCCGGTTCATCAAGCGGCGTCGCCGGGGCCAGATAAGGCCAGTCCAGCAGGCGGTACTTGTTAATGCCAAGGGTGTGGTAGGGCAGAAAGTGAATATTTCTGACGCCTGCTTCATCGGCGGCGAAATTGGTAATGGCGCGAACTGACGCTTCATCAGCGTTAAAACCGGGGATCAACGGGACACGAATCGTTATCTCCGTGCCCGCTTTTGCCAGTCGCCGGAAATTATCCAGCACCCGTTCGGCGCTGCCGTCGGTCCAGGCGTGAAAGCGCTGCGGGTCGACATGTTTCAAATCGGCAAGGAGGAGATCAAGAAACGGCAGCGATGGGGCGATATGCTTCCACGGAACATGGAGACACGTTTCCACCGCGGTATGAATGCCTGCCTCGCGGCTACGCTGCAACAGGGCCTGCGCCAATTCAGGCTGCATAAACGGCTCGCCGCCCGAGAGCGTGATCCCGCCACCGCTGCGCGCATAAAAGGGACGGTCGCGCAGCACTTTTTCCATAATGTCTTCGACGCCTTGCGTTTCGCCGCAGACGCTGAGCGCCTGGGTCGGACAGCAGTCGACCAGCGCGTCAAGCGCAGCATCATCAAGTGCCGTGCGGTCAATCATCAGAGTCTCGCCGTGTCGACGAATTGCCTGCGGGCATGTTTGCGCGCACAACGCGCAGCCGCTCAGGCAGAGGCGTTCATCAAACAGCACGTCACGCAGGCGGCGTCGGCTTTCGGGGTTCTGACACCAGCGGCAACCCAATGAGCAGCCTTTAAAGAAGACGACGGTACGGATGCCCGGACCATCGTGCGTGGAATAGCGTTGCAGATTAAAAATCATCATCGTTGCGCCCGTTAACTTTCTTATGAAAATAATCTTACTTTCAAATGAAAGTTTTCTTGATGGCGATCAGCTTTATCTGCCAACGCTGATTTAAGATGGCGACAATGTTAACTTGCTCAAAACAGGAGTCGTTATGGAGCTGTATCTCGACACGGCGGACGTCGCGGCCGTCAAACGTCTGGCCCGCATTCTGCCGCTACAGGGCGTGACCACAAATCCTTCTATCGTGGCGCGCGCAGGCGTCAGACTCTGGGAGCTCCTGCCCGCGTTGCAGGAGGCGCTGAACGGCGAAGGCAAGCTTTTCGCGCAGGTGATCGCAGTGAGCGCATCAGAGATGGTGCGTGAAGCGGAGCGACTGGCGCAGAGGATCCCGGGTATCGTGGTGAAAATCCCGGTGACGGAAGAAGGGCTGTCGGCAATGAAAATCCTCAAACCATCTGGCATTCCGCTGCTCGGTACAGCGGTTTACGGCGCGGCCCAGGGATTGATGGCAGCGCTGGCGGGGGCTGACTATGTCGCGCCTTACGTTAACCGCCTGGATGCGCAGGGCGGAGATGGCGTGGCGACGGTGCGCGCCCTGCAGCAGTTGTTGACGCTACACGCGCCGCAATCAAAAGTACTGGCCGCGAGCTTTCGCACGCCGCAACAGGCGCTCGGCTGTTTGCTGGCAGGGTGCCAGTCCATTACCCTGCCGCTGGATGTCGCAGGGCAACTGCTTAACACGCCTGCCGTGACCGCCGCGGTAGACGCCTTCGGGCGCGAATGGCAGCAGGCGTTCGGCAGTCAGAGCTTATAATCTTCACAAGGCGTCAGATTTCCCAGGGCGCCTTCGCTTTTTTCTCGCCCGCCGTCTCTTCCTGCTGGCTCTGCGCCAGCAGTTCAGCCTTCAAAATTTCCAGATTATGGATGGCGGAGTGGTAATCGCCCGCCACCAGAATATCCAGAACGGTATCAATTCGGTCAGCCAGTTGTTGCGGATTTACTGTTGGCATCGTGTTTCCTTTTTCTGGTCGGTACAGTCCCCATGATGCAGAAAAGCGGCGTCAAAGAGAAGCCGTCTGCCGCTCTAATACCTCTTCTGACTCAATCATTTCGCGTTAAAAGATAAATAATGGTTATAAAACAGACCGGCATCCCGTGCGAAAAGCTGGCGTGAATTAGTCTGATCCTGCGCATAACGCGTTAACTTAACTGAGGAAAGACTATGTCAGTATTCAACCAATCGACCTGCAAACTCTTTACCGATACAGCGCGTTTCACCCAACTTTCCGGATTTTATGAGGAAGAACGGCGCATTATCTGGATGATGTTGCGGGCTCAGCCGCGTCCGTGTTTTAACCATGTCCTGATTGAAGAGATTATGAACTTAAGTTATCTGGTGCAGGAGGCCAGGCTGGAGGTTGATTTCTGGGTCACCGGATCGCTGGTTCCGGGCATGTATAATACGGGCGGCGATTTACAGTTTTTTGTTGATTGCATTCGCAACGGCAAACGCGAAGCGCTGCGCGCTTATGCCCGCGCCTGCGTGGATTGCGTACACGCCGCCTCGCGCGGTTTTGACTGTGGCGCTATCAGCCTTGCGATGGTGGAGGGTAGCGCGCTCGGCGGCGGTTTTGAGGCTGCCCTTGCGCACCATTTCGTACTGGCCCAGCGCGACGCGCGCATGGGGTTTCCGGAAATCGCCTTTAATCTCTTCCCCGGAATGGGCGGGTATTCACTGGTGACGCGCCGTGCCGGTATGCGGCTTGCCGAGGAGCTGATTTATCAGGGCGAATCGCACACCGCCGAGTGGTATCACCCACAAGGGCTGGTGGATCTGCTGTTTGAGCCGGGGCAGGGGTTCGTGGCCACTCGTACCTTTATCGATACGCTTAAGCCGCGTCTCAACGGGGTGAGGGCGATGCTCCGCGCGCGTCAGCGCGTGCTGCGGCTCTCACGTAACGAGCTGATGGAGATAACGGAAGACTGGGTAGATGCGGCGTTCAGCCTTGAGCCGAAGGATGTCAGCTACATGGAGCGTCTGATCCAGCTGCAAAACCGTCATACCGCCGCGGCCCTGCGTAAAGCAGGCTAACGGGATGCACCTCAGACGCCGTTTACGGCGTCTGTTTCCTGGCCCGATAGCGCCTATACCAGCGTTCTATCGCGCCTGCGGTCATGGGTCTTGCAAACAAAAAGCCCTGACGCGCATCGACCCCGTTTTGCGTCAGAAAGGCATCTTCCTCATGGCTCTCCACGCCTTCGGCAATCACCTGCAGATCGAGCGCCTGCGCCACAGCGACGATAGCGCGTACCAGCGACTGCGACACCGGTTGTTTATGGATATCGCGCACAAAGCTTTGATCGAGTTTTATGGCATCGAGTGGAAAGCGCGCCAGTTGTGAAAGCGATGAATAGCCGGTGCCAAAATCATCCAGATGCACTTCGGCACCGAGCGTGCTGAATTCATTAATCACCGACAGTGCCAGTTCGGCATTCTCGATCAGGCAGCTTTCGGTTATCTCCACATCAATAGGGCTTTTTGAGAAGCGCATATCGGCAAGCGCCTGGCGCAGATCGCTCAACAGCGTCTGATCGGCGAGCTGGCGTGCTGACACATTCACCGCGACGCGAAGCATAATGCCCGCCTCGCGCCACTTCGCTATCTGACGCACAACGTCCAGCATGACCCAACGCCCGAGCGGCACGATAAGCCCGGATTCTTCAGCATACGAGATAAAATCCAGCGGCGGGATCAGCCCGCGCTCCGGCGACTGCCAGCGCACCAGTGCTTCCAGACTGAGCACTTCACCCTGTGTTGTGATTTTGGGCTGGTAGTGAATGACCAGTTGGTTCTTCTCAAGCGCCTTACGCAGATTTGTGTCCAGCCAGAGATATTCAAACACCCGTTGGTTCATTTCCGGGCAGAAGACGCAGAATTTGCCACGTCCGTTCTCTTTGGCCGTATACATCGCCGTGTCGGCGTTACGGATAACGCTTTCGCGATCGTCACCGTGTTGCGGCGCAAGCGCGATGCCAAGCGAACAGCCGGTATAGACTTCGATAAGGCCGATGCGAAACGGATGCTTAAGCCGGGTGATGATGCGCGAGGACATTGCCTCCAGCGCCGCCTGAGACGTGTCGGTCGCCAGCACGATAAATTCATCGCCACCGAGGCGCGCCAGGACCTGGTCTTTCTCAAGGCAGCTTAATATCGCAAGCGACACGGCCTGCAATAACTGGTCGCCAAACATATGCCCGTAGGCATCGTTCACCTTTTTGAAGTTATCGAGATCGAGATAGACAATGCCAACCTGGGTGTCGCCACGACGGGTGATAGCATCGCTTATCATCTCGTGAATGGCGTTGCGGTTTGGCAGGCCGGTAATGGCGTCAGTATTGGCAAGCGTGCGTAATCGCTCCTGAGCGCGCCGCTCTTCAGTGATATCGGTACCGGAGCAGATGAGAAAGATTTCATTTCTGCCGCTACCGCTGTGAACAAATTTATTGCGAAACAGAAAGAGGCGCTGGCCTTTGCGGGTTTTGACCCAACGTTCAACCTCATAAGAACTGCCATTGCGAAAAAAACCGGTGATATTGCGGCGCGAAGCCGAGGCTTCGGCGGGCGTCATAAAGAGTTTGAAAACGTTCTGCCCGATGACTTCCTGCTCTTTCAGGCCGGTGTACTCTTCGCTCAGACGGTTGAAACGCTGAATATTGCCGTGGCGATCCAGAATGACAATGACCGAATTAGCCTCTGACACGACCTGCTCTGCAAACGACAGGCCCTGCACCAGGTCGCGCGCCACGGATGTCGTGTCGTTCCACGCAGACGCTGTACCTTCCCATTCTTTGCGGGAAACTTTTCGGCCCACCAGATGAACGGGCACCAGTTCGCCGAACAGCGACAGCGATAGCGTGACGCTTGAGGTGATGACCCCCATGGCACGGATTTGCGCGGCCTGTTCTGGGGTCAGCGGTACCACATGACTGGTGGCGGCCGCTTCCGTCGCGGCAAGCTGTAACGCGTTACTGTCCAGTGGCAGGCGCCAGTAGGGGCTTGCCGCGCCGGAATAGCGGTACAGCAGATTATTCTCCAGGTCGTCTTTCATGCTCTCTCCCGAACCCACACCAGGTATTACGCAAACGGCACGGCCGGGCTCTGCCGGCAATAACAGGCAAAACGTTTGTTTTTACGGGAATATATTTTTAGCGATGGCAAACACCAGGTGGTAAAGCGGCCATTTCGCTTAATTCTCAATGCGTTAAATTACGACGCACTCTGTTAGTGTGATCGTTTTTTGAAAAAATGCCCAAGTGAGACGGGAAAAATGTGCGCGCTCACACAGAGGAAAAACGGAGCGGGGGAAAGGAGAAACTCCCCGGCGGTGCCGGGGAGTCGAGGGTCAGGCAACCGGACGCGCGATAATACTGCGGGTTTCCATACGCACTTCTGCGATGGTGACGTCGATAACGTCGGTGACTTTATAGACGGTTTCGCCTTTGATCTGGACGGTACCATTTTCCTGGCTGCAGGCCAGTTCATCGCGCACCGCGTGCAGGAATGGCGCAGGGATAAAGGCAACCGCACCGTTATCCACCAGACGCACGCGCATGCCACCACGGCTGACATCGATAATTTCCGCAGCAAAACGGGTATCGGTGCCGGCTTTGTCTTTCAGGAAACGCGCATACAGCCAGTCACCGACATCGCGTTCGGCCATACGGTTAAGACGACGGCGCTCAGCCATCTGAACGGTAGACGCTTCCTGCGGACGTGTCGCACTCTCGCCTTTAATAATGGCTTTCAGCAGACGATGGTTAACCATATCGCCATACTTACGGATCGGAGAGGTCCAGGTGGCATATGCCTCAAGGCCAAGACCAAAATGCGGACCCGGCTCGGTGCTGATCTCTGCAAAGGACTGGAAGCGGCGGATGCGGCTGTCGAGGAAGCCTGACGGCTGCGCGTCCAGCTCGCGACGCAGTTTGCAGAAACCAGGCAGCGTAAGCACATCATTGGCGTCAACATGCATACCGTGGCTCTGCAGCAGCGTGGCCAGCTGTTCGGTGCTTGCCGGGTCGAAGCCCGCGTGGACGTTGTAAACGCCAAAGCCCAGCTTGTCGCGCAGCACGCGCGCCGCGCAGATGTTCGCCGCAATCATGGACTCTTCCACAATACGGTTAGCGATACGACGCGGCTCGGCAACGATATCCAGCACTTCGCCTTTCTCGCCCAGCACGAAGCGGTAATCAGGGCGGTCTTTAAAGACCAGCGCGTGTTTCTGACGCCAGGCGCTGCGGCGCTGGCAAATCTGTTGCAGCAGACGGATCTGCGCGGCGATAGCCTCGCTACCCGGCTGCCAGTCGCCTTTCTCTTCCAGCCAGTCGGAGACATTGTCATAGGCGAGCTTGGCTTTGGATTCGATGGTGGCGGCGAAGAAGTGAATCTCGTCGCTGATAGCGCCTTCGGCGTCAATAATCATGCGGCAAACGAGTGCCGGACGCGCTTCGCCTTCGCGCAGCGAACAGAGGTCGTCGGAAAGCTCGCGCGGCAGCATCGGGATATTAAAGCCCGGCAGATAGTTAGTGAACGCGCGTACTTTTGCGATGTTATCGAGTTTGCTGCCTTCGGCTATCCACGCTGTCGGGTCGGCAATCGCGACGGTCAGTTGCAGACGATCGCCATCCAGCGTTTCTACAAACAGGGCATCGTCCATATCTTCGGTGCTGGCGCTGTCGATGGTGACGAAATCCAGCGCGGTCAGATCTTCACGCGTCAGGTTTTCATCCAGCATTTCGGTCGCCACGCCATCCGGCGCTTCACGTTCGAGGTTATGACGCGCAAGAGTCACCCACCACGGCACGAAGTGATCGTCGCTAAAGGTAATAAACTGGGTGAGTTCGGCATAAAAGCCGCGATCGCCTTTCAGCGGATGACGACGCATTTCGGCCACAGCCCAGTCGCCATTCTGGAAATCATGGCTCACGCCGCGTTCAGCGCGACACGGGATGGCATCTTTCAGTAGCGGATGATCGGGAACAATGGAGAGACGATCGTCTTTCTTTTGCACCCGGCCCACAAAGCGGGTGAGGAAGGGTTCGATAAGCTCTTCCGGCTCGGCGGATTCTTTTTCCTTTTCCGTATGGATAACGGCAATGACGCGATCGCCGTGCATCACTTTCTTCATCTGCGGAGGCGGAATGAAGTAGCTTTTCTGCGCGTCAACCTCAAGGAAACCAAAACCTTTTTCCGTGGCTTTTACTACCCCTTCGGCGCGCGGCGTCTGGGAATGCAGTTGCTGTTTAAGCTGCGCAAGCAGCGGGTTATCCTGAAACATAGTGTCGAATTTTCGTGGCCAAAAGAGCGGCTGACAGTTTTACGCGATTGCGCGGCTCCCGGCAAGCGCTCTTTAGACCGGGGCGGCGCTACGCCGTGACGCCAAGCGCGAGTCGCAGGCGGTTGACCCAGCCGCAGGCGCTGCCGTAAGCAAGCAGGCGCAACGCGTCATGCGCGTCAACATCAGCCTCCAGGAGTGGCATAAGCTGTGCGTGGCTGAAACGTTCCGGCGCGCGGGTAAGCATTTGCATCGCCTGAATAATGGCGCGCTCGCGCGGGTGCTGATGACTCCAGGCGAGGATCGCGCGTTCACCGTTGCGCACGGCGTCAGGCAGATATGGCTCACGGCGTAAGCGCCGGGCGGCTTCGGCAAAGCAACTGGCGCTACCGTTGATGCGCGCAGCAAGCATTTCGGCAAGCGCCGCGTCCTCATCCGCTATTCCCGTACGTAGCGCATTAAGCAATCGTGCAAGGCCGTGGAGCGCACAGGCGTCATGCGCCAGTAGCGACAGCATTGGTTGCAGCAAGGCGTCGTTAAGGCCAACGTTATAGGCCTCCTGCTGTTCCTCGCTGGCCCAGCCCATTTCAAGGGTCGGTAGATCGGGCTGCCAGCGCGGGTCGGGCGCGTTGAACAGGCTTGCTGGCGCGTCTTGCTGCATATTGATGCCCGGCAGCCAGCGTGCCGGCTGGCCTGGCTGTGCCTGCAACAGCGCCACCGCGCGGGCCTGAAAGCCCACAAACCCAATAATCTGCGTGAAAGTGACGATGTCGTGGACTGAGAGACCTGCCTCTTCGAGCTGCGTACGCGCTGCGCTGTCGATAAGCGTAGGGGAGCTTGCGAGCTGGCGGGCCGTCTGGGTGAGTAAAGTCAGGCGACGGTTGCTTTCACGCGATGAGTCTGGCCCCGGCTCCGGCGCCAGACGCGCGGCGTAGTGGTTGCACAGCCGCTGTACGCCATAGACCTGGGCCACCGTCAGCGCGGTGCTGAGGCGATCGTAGACGCTTAAAGTATGCAGACGGGTGACGCTGCAGGTTTCGGGAAGAAGCGAGGGGATCATCGCGCGAGCGGCGTCACACCACGACAGATGTGCCGCACGTTGGGCGTCGTCCAGCGGCAGATCGAGCAGAAAACGGTCCTCCACCTTAGCGGCTTCGGGAACTAACGGCAGCGGATCTGCCGGACAGAGGCTGGACTGGGTTTCATGATACCAGTGGCTTTTGCCGGTAAGGCGGCGTTGTTCCATGGTCGTTCCTTGTCTGAAAATGAGCGCCCGGAACGGCTGACAACAACACAGAGGCGCCGGGCAGGTCACGCATGACTATCCTGGCGTAACACCTCGCGGCGATAAAAGATTGTTCGGTGATAACAAATATCAGAAAGGCATAAATAAAAAGGGCAGGTTGAAAACCTGCCCTTGCGCGAGAAGCCGGAGGATTATTTCAGTTCCAGCTCGTTCATCGCTGCGATGCTGAAGCCGCCGTCAACGTGCACCACTTCACCGGTGATACCACCGGAAAGATCAGAGCACAGGAACGCCGCGGAGTTGCCGACGTCTTCAATGGTGACAGTGCGGCGAATCGGGGTGACCGCTTCGCAGTGCGCCAGCATTTTACGGAAATCTTTGATACCGGATGCCGCGAGGGTGCGGATCGGGCCTGCGGAGATGGCGTTAACACGCACGCCGTCCGGACCCATCGCGTTCGCCATGTAGCGTACGTTCGCTTCCAGGGACGCTTTTGCAAGGCCCATCACGTTGTAGTTCGGGATAGCGCGTTCTGCACCCAGGTATGAAAGGGTCAGCAGGGCGGCATTCGGGTTCAGCATGCTGCGGCAGGCTTTCGCCATGGCCACGAAGCTGTAAGCGCTGATGTCGTGCGCAATTTTGAAGCCTTCACGGGTTACGGCGTTAACGTAGTCGCCGTCCAGCTGGTCGGCCGGTGCGAAACCGATGGAGTGCACGAAACCGTCAAATTTCGGCCAGACTTTAGCAAGCTCGGTGAACAGCGCGTCGATGCTTTCATCTTCCGCAACGTCACACGGCAGCACGATGCTGGAGCCCAGTTGAGCGGCAAACTCTTCCACGCGGCCTTTCAGCTTGTCGTTCTGGTAGGTGAACGCCAGTTCAGCCCCTTCACGGTGCATAGCTTGTGCAATACCGTACGCGATGGACAGTTTGCTGGCAACGCCAGTCACCAGAATGCGCTTACCGGTAAGAAAACCCATAGCTTTTAATCCTTATGTCATTGTTATGGCGGCGGGCTGAAAGCGCCAGCCGTCGTTAAAACGCGGCGATTCTAACATGACTCGCCGAATGAGTTAATCCGACCACTACAGATGGCGGATTAGCGGTCTTTTCGCCAGGCATCGGCGGTTAAGGCTTCGCCGAAATGACTGGCGATAAGCCGCCGGGTTAAATCGTGCAGCGGAGAAGCCAGGACATCGGCGGTACTGCCGCGCTCCACCACTTCCCCCTGATGCATCACCATGACCTGATCGCTGATGTGTTTCATCATGCCGATATGCTGGGTGACATAAATATAAGAGATACCCTGTTTTTCCTGTAATTCCAGCATCAGGTTGATTAACTGCGAACGCATCGACATATCAAGTGAGGCCAGCGCTTCGTCAGCGATGATGACTTTGGGACGCAGGATCAGCGCACGCGCCAGGCCCAGACGCTGCTTCTGGCCGGGTGCCAGCATATGCGGATAATAACTGACGTGGTCCGGCAGCAGGCCCACCATGCGCAGCGTCTCTTTAATACGCTTTACGCGTGCGTCAGGCTCCAGATCGGTATTGAGGCGCAGCGGGAAGTCGAGGATTTGCGAGATGCGCTGACGCGGGTTCAGCGAGGTCGACGGATCCTGGAAAATCATTCGGATGCGCTGGCTGCGAAATGAGTAGTCGCCAAACGTCAGCGGGTGATCGTCAATTACCAGATCGCCGGTGGTCGGCTCCACCATCCCGGCCAGCATTTTTGCAAGCGTAGATTTGCCTGAGCCGTTCTCGCCAATAATGGCAAGCGTCTGACGCTCGCGCAGGGTAAAGCTCAGCGGCTTAACCGCCTCGACGGTCTGGCGGCGAAACCAGCCGGTGCGATAGCGAAAGGTTTTGCTCAGGTTACGAACCTGCAACAGCGTTTCTACCATCTCACTCTCTCTCCATGTTCAGCGGGAAATGGCAGGCGAAAAGATGATTTTTCGGCCCATCGAGGCGCGGGGTTTCAATGCATTTGCGCTGGGCATACGGACAGCGCGGCCCAAGGCGACAGCCAATCGGCAAATGCTCCAGCAACGGGATTGCGCCCGGTAGCGTGTTAAGCCTGCTTTTATGCGGCATTGCGCTGCCAAAATCGGGTATCGCACGAATAAGCGCCTGCGTGTAAGGGTGGTGCGGCGTGGAGATAAGCTCTTCGCTCGGCGCCGTTTCGACCGTCTGGCCGCAGTAAAGCACATCGATGCGGTCAGCCCACTGGCTCAGCATCTGCATGTCATGGCTAATCAGCAAAATCGTGGTGTTGTTATTCTGGTTAAGCCGTGAGAGCAGACGGAAAATCTGTGCCTGGGTGGTCGGCTCCATTGCGTTGGTCGGTTCATCGGCAATCAGCAAACGCGGCTGATTAGCAAGCGCGATGGCGATCATGACCTTCTGGCATTCACCTTCGGTCAGTTCATAAGGGAAGCTTCGCATGGCATCTTTATGATCTTTAATGCCCACCCGGTGCAACAATTCAATCGCGCGTCGTTTGCGCCAGCCAAAGCGCTGCCACCAGCGGCCTTTATAAGTCCAACTGGGGATATTCTGCATAAGCTGACGGCCGACTTTCTCTGAAGGATCGAGGCAGGATTGCGGCTCCTGAAAAATCATCGATACGTTATGACCGACCAGGCGGCGGCGCTCGCCGGGTGACAGACGCAGCAGGTCGATATCATCAAAGCGCATGCGGTCGGCCGTAATGCGCCAGTTATCTCTCGTAACGCCGCAAATGGCTTTGGCGATAAGGCTTTTACCAGAGCCAGATTCGCCTACCAGCCCGCGAATCTCGCCTTCCGGCAGGCTCAGGCTCACGCGATCTACCGCCTTCACCCAGCCTTCGCTGGTGTTAAATTCAATGGTTAAATTACGGATATCCAGCAGCGGCATTATTCCACCCCCGCGTCAATGGCGCGACGAATGCCGTCGCCAAGCACATTTACCAGCAATACGCTCACCATAATCGCCGCACCCGGCAGCATAACTGTCCAGGGGGCGACATAAATCAGCTCCAGCGCGTCGCCCAACATCGCGCCCCATTCGGGCGAGGGAAGCTGGGCGCCGAGGTCGAGGAAACCCAGCGCCGCAATGTCGAGAATCGCAATCGACAGCGCACGCGTAACTTCACCCACCAGCAATGAGGCCGTGTTAGGCAGCACGGCGAAGAACAGGATGTTAAAGGTCGTCGCGCCGTCAAGACGCGCGGCGGTCACATAATCTTTTTCCAGCTCGTCATGTACCATGCTGTAGACCGAGCGCACCATGCGCGGCAGCAGCGCCAGCCAGACTGCGAACATTGCGTGGCTGAGCTGCGGGCCTGCGAAGGCGACAACGATAATTGCGAGCAACAGTGACGGGATGGAGAGCAACGTATCGAGCACATGGTTGAGCACCGCCGAGCGCAGCCCGTGGGTCGCCCCGGCAAGTACGCCGAGCAGCAGTCCGCAAACCGTGGCCGCAAGCGTGACGACAAACGCACCACCGATGGTCGGGGCTGCGCCGCTCAGTAAACGGCTTAATAAATCGCGCCCTAAATCGTCGGTGCCAAGGAAGAACGAGACTTCGCCGTAACGCGACCATGACGGTGGCAGCAACTGGTAACCCAGGAATTGCTGATCGATGCCGTAGGGCGAGAAGACCCGCCCGAAAATGCAGAGCAGTGCCAGACCCGCGCAGCCGTAGAGACCCACCATCGCCACGGTGTCGCCATAAAATTTGCGCCAGACGGTACGCAGCGCGCCCGGCGGGCGTTTTTCGCGATAGACGCTATCGTAAGGCATACCATTCCTTATGTTTCAGCGGGTTCGCCAGCGCGCCCAGAATATCAGACAGCACATTCACCAGAATCACCAGCGATCCAATCACCATGACGCCTGCGGAAATCGCGGCGTAGTCCTGTTGACGAATTGCGTTAATCAGCCAGCGGCCAAGCCCCGGCCAGCTAAACACCATTTCGGTGATCATCGCGAGCGTCAGCATGGTGGAAAACTGCAAGCCAAGACGGGGGATAACCGGCGGCAGGGCGTTGTGTAAGACATGGCGACGCAGGATAGTCAGACGCGACAGCCCGCGCGTGGCCGCCGCTTTGATGTAATTGCGCTCCAGGATCTCTACCGTACTGACGCGCACCAGACGAATGACTTCAGTCGTCGGCGCGACAGCAAGTGTCAGTACCGGCAGCACCATATGGCGCAGGGCGCTTAAAATCATCTCGTGACGCCATGGCGAGTCAGACAGCCAGGCGTCAATAAGCGCAAAGCCTGTGACCGATTTTACTTCATAAAGCAGATCAAAGCGGCCTGAAACCGGGAACCAGCCGAGCGTAAGCGAAAAGAAGAGAGTAAACAGCAGCGCCAGCCAGAATACCGGAATAGAGAAGCCGAGCAGGGCCAGCGCACTGATAAGTTTATCCTGCCATTTATGGCGCAGCGTACCCGCGACCATGCCAACAGGAATACCCACCAGCAGCGCCAGGCCAAACGCCAGCACGCAGAGTTCCATGGTGGCCGGGAAAACTTCACGCAACTGAGTGGAAATTAACTGACCGTTAATACTGGAGACACCGAAATCCCAGTGCAGCACGCTGTCGCACCAGAACAGCCAGGCATTCCACAACGACGCGCCCTGTAACGGCGCGTGGGGCGTGAAATAGCTCAGGCAGAACCCCACGATAGTCAGGAAAAACAGCGTAATGACCAACAGCGCCAGGCGGCGCAGGGTAAAAATAATCATGGCTGTTGCTCCTGCGTTTTCTCACGCGAAACGCCCGCGAATGAGGCGTTGCCGAACGGGCTTAATACCAGACCTTGCATATCGTAACGGTAGGCCTGAAGCCGCAGCGACGACGCCAGCGGCAACACCGGCAACTGGTCGGCGAGAATAGTCTGGGCGCGCGTATAGGCTTCAATACGATATGCCAGCTGCTGTGAGGAGAGCGCCGCCTGGAGCACGCCGTCGAAATCACGATCGCACCAGTGAGCGTAATTGGTCTGCGAGCGGATAGCCGCACAGCTTAGCAACGGGCGGAAAAAACTGTCGGGATCGTTACTGTCCGTCGCCCAGCCCGCAAGCGTCAGGTCGTGGTTCATATCCATCAGACGCGCCTCCTGGAACCGGCCTTCCACCGGCACAATCTCCACCGTCACGCCCACCTGCGCCAGATCGGCTTGCAGCAATTCGGCGGTTTTCAGCGGGCTTGGGTTCCAGGCCTGCGAGCTGGTCGGCACCCAGAGCTGAAGCGTCAGATTTTCAAGGCCCAGCGCTTTCAGTTGCGCGCGCGATTTTTCCGGATTGTATTCGGTGATTTTCGCATTGTTGTCATAGGCCCACGAGGCGCGCGGCAGAATCGACGCCGCCGTCTCGGCAGTGCCGTAATAGATAGACTGCATCAGGCGCTGGTTATTTATCGCGAGCGCCAAAGCATGACGCACTTTAGGGTTATCCAGCGGCGGTTTATGCGTGTTAAACGCCAGATACGCGATATTCATGCCAGGGCGTAGCGTCAGGCGCAGGCGCGGATCGTCTCTGAGGCTAGTGAGCTGGCTTGCGGCAGGCCAGGCGAGCACATCACACTCACCGGTCAGCAATTTTGACAGACGCCCGGTACCGCCGGAGCCGAGATCAATCACCACCTGAGGCATCTGCGGTTTGCCGCGCCAGTAATCGTCGTGGCGTTGCAGGCGGATAAACTGCCCGGCGCGATATTCGCCGAGGCGGAAAGGCCCGGTGCCGACAGGTTCGCGATCCATCTCTTCCTGATTGCCGCTGCGCTCAAGCGCGGCGGCGTATTCCGCCGACATGACGGATGCGTAATGGGTGGCGAGATGCCATAAAAACGAGGCGTCTGGCTGGCGCAAGCGAAACTCTACCGTACGGTTATCAAGTTTACGCACGCTGCGGACGTTATCGGCAAACTGCAGACTGTCGAAATAGGGATAACTGGCGCCGTTGACGTTATGCCACGGGTCTTTCTCATCGATAATGCGCCTGAAACTGAATACCACGTCGTCGGCGTTGAGCGCGCGCGTGGGGGTAAACCAGTCAGTGCGCTGAAACTGTACATTCGTGCGCAGACGAAAACGCCAGGTAATGCCGTCATCCGGCGTCTCCCAGCTTTCAGCGAGTTCCGGCACCAGACGATAAGTGTAAGGGTCGACATCCAGCAGCCGGTCATAGAGCTGCGCGGCGAGCGTATCAACCGTCAGTCCGCTGCCTGCTTTTTGCGGGTTAAAGGTATTGACCTGGCCATTAACGCAATAGACAAATCCGCTCTGGCGAATATCGCCGGGCGAATCAGGCCCGGCGGGAGGCGCAGCAAAAGCCTGAACGCTCAGGAACCCGAGCGTCGCTAATAAAGGGGAGAGAATTCCGCGCATAAGTTTTTGAGTTGTTTTAGTCACCAGGCAAAGTGTATCGCACTTACGCCAGCTTCGTAAAAAACTCTGCGGGCGTTTGGGTTAAAAGTATCCGCCCTTAGCGAATTTCATGTTTTTTCAGCAGCGCCCGGAGCTGGTGATAGGTCAGGCCGAGCAGTTCGGCGGCATGTTTCTGGTTATATTTCGCCGCTCTCAGGCTCTCTTCAAGCAGCCGTTTCTCTTCTTCATGCTGCCATTTACGCAAGTTCAGCGGAAGCGTCGGGCCGCTTGCGGCTGCATCCGGCGCCTCACGCAGCGTAGGAGGCGGCATTTCACGGCGAAACGGATCGAGAATAATGTTATCGACGGGCTCGTCGCTGCTGGCGTGGCGATAGACCGAGCGCTCCACCACGTTTTTCAGTTCGCGAATATTACCGGGCCAGCGATAGCCGAGCAGCGTCTCACGCGCGCGTTCGGTAAAGCCCGGGAAGAGCGGCAGGCCCAGTTCGCGGCACATCTGGATGGCGAACTGATCGGCAAGCAGCATAATGTCTGCATCGCGCTCACGCAGGGCAGGGAGCAGCACCACATCAAATGCGAGGCGGTCGAGCAGATCGGCGCGAAATTTTTCTTCTTCCACAAGTTGGGGCAGGTCTGCGTTGGTGGCGCAGATAAGCCGTACGTTTACCTGCAAAGGCTGACTGCCGCCGACGCGCTCCAGCTCCCCATACTCAATCACGCGCAGCAGCTTTTCCTGGACCAGCATCGGCGCGGTGGCCAGTTCATCCAGAAAGAGCGTGCCGCCATCGGCGCGCTCAAAACGTCCCGGGTGCCGCTTTTGCGCGCCGGTAAACGCGCCTGCCTCATGACCGAACAGTTCTGAATCCAGCAGGTTTTCATTCAGCGCCGCGCAGTTGAGTGAGATAAACGGCCCCTGCCAGCGGCGTGATAAATAATGCAGGCGATGCGCAATGAGCTCTTTCCCCGTTCCGCGTTCACCAATAATCAATACGGGTTTATCCAGCGGCGCAAGCTGTGAGACCTGTTCAAGCACTTCCAGAAAGCGGTTCGCCTCACCAATAAGGTTATCTTTGTATTCGGCCATGATGAAATTCACTATTTAGTAGCGTATATCACTACTCTAGCCTGGTTGTACGGATCGGGCCAGTTGAGGTTGGTTAATAAAATCAATGCGTTAAAAAGTTGGCACAACAATTGTATTAAGTACAGCAGCAAGGGCTTTGCCCGTCTTACTAAGTAGAGGATGAAATTATGGGTATTTTTTCTCGTTTTGCCGACATCGTGAACGCCAACATTAACTCCCTGCTGGAGAAGGCTGAAGATCCGCAAAAACTGGTCCGCCTGATGATTCAGGAAATGGAAGATACGCTGGTAGAAGTGCGCTCTACCTCTGCCCGTGCACTGGCAGAGAAGAAGCAGATAGCGCGCCGTATTGAGCAGGCGAACGCACAGCAGGCCGAATGGCAGGAAAAAGCCGAGCTGGCACTGCGTAAAGATAAAGACGATCTGGCCCGCGCTGCGCTTATTGAGAAACAAAAACTGACGGACATTATCCGTACGCTGGAAGATGAAGCGACGCAGCTTGATGAAACCCTGGCGCGGATGAAACAGGAAATCGGCGAGCTTGAGAATAAACTCAGCGAAACCCGTGCCCGCCAGCAGGCGCTGACGCTGCGTCATCAGGCGGCATCTTCCTCACGCGATGTTCGCCGTCAGCTCGACAGCGGAAAAATCGATGAGGCGATGGCGCGTTTTGAATCCTTCGAACGCCGTATCGATCAGATGGAAGCCGAAGCGGAAAGCCACGGCTTTGGTAAGCAGAAATCGCTCGATCAGCAGTTTGCCGAGCTGAAAGCTGATGATGACATCAGCGTACAGCTGGCGGCGCTGAAAGCGAAAGTGCAGCAGCGCGACGGCGAATAATCGCCCATGTCGACAAGGAGCGCGGCGGCGCAAGTCGTCGCATTATCTACATCTAAGGAGAACACATGAGTGCACTGTTTCTGGCTATTCCTTTAACGCTGTTTGTGCTGTTCGTGCTGCCCGTCTGGCTGTGGCTGCATTACACCAACCGGTCGGGCCGCGACGCGCTTTCCCAAAGCGAGCAACAGCGTCTGGCGCAGTTAAATGAAGAAGCCCAGCGTATGCGCGAGCGTATTCATGCACTGGAGCAAATTCTTGACGCCGAGCACCCGAACTGGAGAAATCAATGATGACGCGCACGTTTAGCGGCAAAAAGCTGGGACGCCTTCCTCGTGAGGGCATGGTAAAGGGGGTGTGCGCCGGTATTGCGCACTATCTCGATGTGCCGGTGAAACTTGTCCGGCTGATTACTGTGCTCTCAATGCTCTTTGGGCTGTTCTTTATCACGATTGTGGCCTACATCGTGCTGACCTTTGCGCTCGATCCGCTTGATGAGTCGCAGGAAGGGGAGGGTACACCGACCAGCAGCGAGCTGTTGAATGCGGTTGATGTCGAACTTGCCGCCGGGGAGCAGCGTCTTCGCACGATGGAGCGCTATGTCACCTCGGATGCCTTCTCGCTGCGTAGCCGGTTCCGCCAGCTATAATGACACTACAGGGGGCGATGCCCCCGGTATTAAAGGAGTCGCCATGAATTCGACCACTCGCTGGCAGCGTGTCTCGCGTCGCGCAAAGCCGGGTCTTAAAATCGCCGGAAAGCTTGCGTTGATGACGGCGCTACGCTACGGCCCGGCGGGGTTTGCCGGCTGGGCGATAAAATCCGTTGCTCGTCGCCCGTTGAAAATCGCCCTGGCCTTTGCGCTGGAGCCCTTACTGAACCGTCTCGCCCGACGCGTCTTCGCGCGTTATATCAATAAACCTTCCCGCAAATAGCCCGAGCCCCTCGGGCTTTGTTGTGTTCCTGCACTCTGCGCCTTCAGTTATTATCGCTTCGACTACAAGCGTTCTGTTTCTTGTGATCTACAGAACCTTTTTGCCCCATCATTTAAGAAGGTAAAAATGACACTGGTATTTATCCCTGCGCTCATCGTTTTGCTGGCTGCAAAAGAAAAAGCATTGGGGCGCGACTTGACCCGTGATGAAGTTGAAACACTACGCGACAATGCAACCGCGATGGCAATGCCTGAAGACGTGGCGTTAAAAATGAATGAGAGCCGTGGCTATTCTGACGTTGACCCAGAAAACGTCTGGAATGATTGGCTTGCTTATAAACGTGCTGCGGATGACGAATAAAGCGATAACGTTTTTGACTATAGGCTCCCTACATTATTGCCCATACTCACGCTGAGATTAACAGGGTATCATGGCCTGTGAGTCTGGCTCAATCCAGGCTGAATGAAACGGCTTCATAGGCGGTATGCGGTCGTCTTTTTAAAATCCGCTCCATACCCCTTATTACTTTCCTGATTTCTGGCTTTTTTGCGCTACTTCACAATTACTCACGCTCCTTTCCGGAAACCGAGTTTAATTCCTAAAAGCAAACTTTACTCGCGTTGACACACCATTTTGCCGGGAGTAGCCTTTCTGCGTGGGACCGCTACCATGAGAAATGTTATCAATGGAAAAAATAACAAACGATGCATTAAATATTCAGGCAATTAAAACGCTGGTTACGAATATTTACGGCGATAATTTTAACGAGCAACAGTTTAGTACGCTGGAAAAACATATTACGCAAGCGCGTAATGAAATAAGCATGCCACGTAAAAAGGGCTGGGATGAAACGGACGTTGTATTAATTACCTATGCCGATCAATTCAGCGCCCCGGGTGAAAAACGCCTCGCCACCTTACAGCGGGTCTTTGAGTGCTGGTTAACACCGTATTTTTCACATATCCATTTGCTGCCGTTCTATCCATGGTCGTCTGACGACGGGTTTTCCGTGGTGGACTACCATCGTGTCGACCCGCTGTGCGGTGACTGGGACGATATTGCACGGCTTGGCCGCCACGCACGGCTAATGTTCGATTTTGTCTGCAATCATATTTCCGCGCAAAGCGACTGGTTTGCCGCCTGGCTCGCGCAAAAGGCCGGTTATGAAGATTTCTTTATTGCCGTGGACCCAGACACCGATTTATCTGCGGTTACCCGGCCCCGCGCATTGCCATTATTAACGCCGTTTACGCTTAACGACGGGCGTGTAAAACATCTGTGGACCACGTTTAGCGAAGATCAGATTGACCTTAATTTCGCAAGCCCGGTCGTGCTGCTGGCCATGGTTGATGTGCTGCTACATTACCTTCGCGAAGGGGCGCAATATATTCGGCTGGATGCGGTCGGTTTTATGTGGAAAACACCTGGAACGTCCTGTATCCATCTGGAAAAAACACACCAGTTAGTGAAACTTTTCCGCGCGATTGTGGATGCCGTCGCGCCCGGTACGGTGATCATCACCGAAACCAACGTGCCGCATAAAGACAATATCGCGTATCTCGGCAATGGGTTTGATGAGGCTCATATGGTCTATCAGTTCCCGCTGCCGCCGCTGGTGCTACACGCAATTCATACCGCGTGCGCCCGCACCTTGTGTGAGTGGGCGCAGAACCTCAGTGAAAAACGCGTCGGGGAAACTACCTGGTTTAATTTTCTTGCCTCTCATGACGGCATTGGGCTGAATCCGCTTCGCGGTATTCTGCCAGAGGCGGAAATTGTGGCGCTGGTAGAGGCATTACAGGCCGAAGGTGCGCGGGTAAACTGGAAAAATAACCCGGACGGCAGCCGAAGCCCGTACGAAATAAACGTGACGTATATGGATGCACTCAGCGCGCGCGCAGACACCGATGCACAGCGCCTGGCTCGTTTTCTGCTGGCCCACGCGCTGCTATTAACGTTTCCGGGCGTACCGGCGATTTATATTCAAAGCATTCTTGGCTCGCGCAACGATGACGCCGGCGTAAAAAG
Organism: Cronobacter condimenti 1330; assembly: GCF_001277255.1. Classification (NCBI taxonomy): domain Bacteria; kingdom Pseudomonadati; phylum Pseudomonadota; class Gammaproteobacteria; order Enterobacterales; family Enterobacteriaceae; genus Cronobacter; species Cronobacter condimenti. The sequence continues at coordinate 2,291,700 of NZ_CP012264.1, read as the reverse complement.
GCTCGGTTATAACCGGGCTATTAATCGCCAGAAATATACCGAAGCGGAAATTAACGACGCGCTTAAAAACGAAGGCGGTTTACGTCACGCCACCTTGCAGCAACTTGGGAAATTAATCACGCTGCGTCGCCAGTATGCGGCTTTCCATCCTGATAGCGCCTTCTCCGCTCGCTGTATTAATGACAGTATTATGGAAATAATTCGCACCCCCGAAAAAGGTGAGCCGGTTACGGCGTTGTTTAATGTGAGCGATAGCGTGCAAGTAATTCCCTTTAACGCAAACGGGCTGCGTGAATTACTTTCTGGCGTAACAGTAAATAACGACTCACTGACTCTCGCCCCCTGGCAAGCAATGTGGCTTAGCAAAGCCTAAAAGGACTTAATATGCGAAATAACAACAGCGTGCTGATTTCAGCACTGGTTGCGTGCGCCCTGATTTCAGGTTGTAACGATGAGAAAAAAGATCATGTCGTCATTGAATTTATGCACTCGTCGGTTGAACAGGAGCGTCAGGCGGTCATTACGCAGCTTATTGCCCGTTTTGAAAAGGCAAACCCGGATATCACGGTGAAACAGGTCCCGGTAGAAGAGGATGCCTACAACACCAAAGTGACTACGCTCGCCCGTTCCGGTGCGCTGCCAGAGGTCATTGAAATCAGCCATGACTATGCCAGGGTGATGGACAAAGAACAGCTACTGGATCGTGATGCTATCAAGGCCGCCATCACGCAAGTGGGCGAGACGCAGTTCTTTGACGGCGTGCTACGCATCGTGCGGACTGAAGACGGCACAGCATGGACCGGAGTGCCGATAAGTTCGTGGTTACAAGGCGTCTGGTATCGTAAAGCCCGCTTAGCGCAGGCAGGGATCGCCGAACCGCAGGACTGGCTGTCACTGCTTAACGCCGCCACGCTGCTTAATAAACCCTCCGATAAAAAATATGGAATCGCGCTGCCGACGGCGGAAAGCGTCATGACGGAACAGGCGTTTTCACAATTTGCGCTCTCAAACGGCGCCAATGCCTTTGATGCTAACGGCAACATCACGCTCGACACCCCTGAGATGCGTGAGGCGCTGGAATATTACCGCCAGCTCGCCGCGCTCTCTATGCCAGGCTCCAGCGACGTGATGGAAATTAAAGACGCCTTTATGAACGGCACCGCGCCGATGGCGATTTACTCCACTTACATTCTGCCTGCCGTATACAAAGAGGGTGACCCACAGGATCTCGGATTTATCGTTCCGACGAAAAAATCCTCCGCCGTCTACGGCATGCTGACCTCGCTTACCATCACGGCCGGGCAGCGCGAAGAAGAAACGCAAGCCGCGAAGAAATTCGTGGTCTTTATGGAGCAGGCTGAAAACGCCGCCGACTGGGTGCTGATGTCGCCAGGCGCGGCGCTACCCGTGAATAAAGCGGTCGTAGAAACGCCCGTCTACCAGCAAAACCCGGTTATCAAAGCCTTCAGTGGGCTCACTCGCGAGCTCATCGCGCAGTATCCCAACGTGCAAATCTTCGGCTCGGTCGGTGACAAAAACTTCGCCCGCATGGGAGATGTCACCAGTTCCGGTGTGATCAACGAAATGGTCAACAGCGTCACTGTTGGCGGCGCGTCGCCAGCGACGGCACTGGCTAACGGGCAAAAACGCCTTGATGCGATGGTCGCCAGACCGTGAACCCGACGCAGGAAATGGCACTTATGAAAAAATTACCGTCAGGCAGCGCTGATCTGCCCTTCGCGATGCTGCTTCTGGCCCCCAGCTTGCTGTTGCTGGGCGGCCTGGTGGCGTGGCCGATGATATCGAATGTTGAAATCAGCTTCTTACGTCTGCCGCTCAATCCCCGACTGCCGTCGCAGTTCACCGGACTTGAGAACTACCTGAACATCCTGGCCGATCCAGGGTTCTGGCACTCGTTGTGGATGACATTCTGGTATACGGCGCTGGTTGTCATTGGGAGCACCGCGCTTGGGCTGGCGGTGGCTATCTTCTTCAACCGCGAGTTCCGGTTTCGTAAAACGGCACGCTCGCTCGTGATCCTCTCCTATGTCACGCCATCCATCTCACTGGTGTTCGCCTGGAAGTACATGTTCAACAACGGCTACGGCATCGTGAACTGGATAGCAGGCGACCTGCTGCACCTCTATCAGCACGCGCCGCTGTGGTTCGATAACCCGTCCAGCAGCTTTGTTCTGGTCGTGCTGTTCGCCATCTGGCGCTATTTCCCGTATGCCTTTATCTCGTTTCTGGCCATTTTGCAGACGATCGACAAATCGCTGTACGAGGCGGCGGAAATGGACGGTGCCAGCACCTGGCAGCGGTTTCGCATCGTAACGCTGCCCGCGATTATGCCGGTGCTGGCGACGGTCGTGACGCTGCGCACCATCTGGATGTTCTACATGTTTGCCGACGTGTATCTGCTCACCAGCAAGGTCGATATCCTGGGGGTTTATCTCTACAAAACCGCCTTCGCATTTAACGACCTTGGCAAAGCAGCCGCGATCTCCGTCGTGCTGTTCATCATCATTTTCGCAGTGATCCTGATTACCAGAAACCGGGTGAATCTCCATGGCAACAAATAACCGTCTGTTACGCCGCGTCGGGTTTTATCTCGGCCTTGCACTGTTCCTGATAGCGACGCTGCTGCCTTTTTTCGTGATGCTAATGACCTCGTTCAAAAGCCCAAAAGAGGCTATATCGCTGCATCCGACGCTGTTTCCACAGCACTGGACGCTCGCACACTACCTCGACATCTTTAACCCGATTATCTTTCCCTTCGTCACCTATTTTCGAAACAGCCTGGTGGTGTCGGTTATCGCGTCAGGCGTCGCGGTGTTCATCGGCATTCTTGGGGCTTACGCACTCTCGAAACTGCGCTTTAAAGGTCGAATGACCATTAACGCCAGCTTCTACGCGGTGTACATGTTTTCCGGCATTTTGCTGGTGGTACCGCTTTTCAAAATCATCACCGCGCTTGGCATCTATGACACCCAACTTGCCATCATCGTGACCATGGTGACGCAGACCTTGCCGACCGCCGTGTTCATGCTCAAAAGCTACTTCGACACCATACCGGATGAAATAGAAGAAGCCGCGATGATGGATGGATTAAACCGGCTGCAGATCATCTTTCGGATCACCGTGCCGTTAGCGGTATCCGGGCTGGTTTCAGTGTTCGTCTATTGCTTCATGGTGGCGTGGAATGACTATCTCTTCGCCTCGATTTTCCTCTCCAGCGCCTCGAATTTCACGCTGCCTGTCGGGCTTAACACGCTCTTTAGCACGCCTGATTACATCTGGGGTCGCATGATGGCGGCTTCGCTCGTGACCGCGTTGCCGGTTGTGGTGATGTACGCGCTTTCCGAACGTTTTATCAAAAGTGGTTTGACCGACGGCGGCGTTAAGGGCTGACCGGGTCATTTTCAGGGAGAAAGTAATGAAAAAATTAGTTGCTCAGGCACCGCGCGTCGCCGCGCTGGTGGATTATCAGGATAGCAAGGTGGCGGATAACGAAGTCAAAATCCGCGTTCGCTTCGGTGCGCCAAAACACGGCACCGAAGTGGTGGACTTTCGTGCCGCCAGTCCATTTATTGACGAAGCGTTTTCCAGCGAATGGCAGCTTTTTACGCCGCGTCCTGCAGACGCGCCGCGCGGCATTGAGTTTGGCCACTTTCAGCTCGGGAATATGGTCGTCGGGGACATTATCGAGTGCGGTGCGCAGGTCACCGACTATGCCGTAGGCGACAGGGTTTGCACTTACGGTCCGCTGATGGAAACCGTCATCGTCAACGGCATTGATAACTATAAGCTTCGCAAAATGCCGCAGGACGCAAGCTGGAAAAATGCCGTCTGCTACGACCCGGCACAGTTCGCCATGAGCGGCGTGCGTGACGGTAATGTGCGCGTCGGGGATTTCGTCGTGGTCGTCGGGCTCGGCGCTATCGGCCAGATAGCCATTCAGCTTGCCAAAAAAGCAGGCGCGTCAGTGGTGATTGGGGTTGATCCTATTGAGCACCGCTGCGCCATTGCGCGCCGTCACGGCGCAGACTACACGTTCACTCCGGCAGGCACCGATATCGGGCTTGAAATCAAAAAGCTCACCGGTAAGCAGGGTGCTGACGTCATTATCGAAACGAGCGGCCATGCCGATGCGCTGCAGGCGGCGCTGCGCGGCATCGCTTATGGCGGCACTATTTCCTACGTGGCGTTCGCCAAGCCGTTTACCAGCCTCAACTTTGGGCGCGAAGCGCACTTTAACAACGCGAAAATCATCTTCTCCCGCGCCTGTAGTGAGCCAAACCCCGATTATCCACGCTGGAACCGCAAACGTATCGAAGAGACCTGTTGGGCGCTGCTGATGAACGGCTATCTCGACTGTGAGGATCTGATAGACCCGGTGGTCACTTTCGCGCAGAGCGCGGAAAGCTACATGAAGTATGTCGATAAGCACCCTGAACTGAGTATCAAAATGGGCGTCACTTTTTAATTCATGGATGAAACCACAATGAAAATCGCAACACAAAATCAGGCTTTTTTCCCGGAAACGATCCTTGAGAAATTCCGCTATATCAAGGCCATGGGGTTTGAGGGTTTTGAAATCGACGGCAAGTTGTTGGTAGATAACCTTAACGAGGTCAAAGCGGCCATCAAAGAGACGGGTCTGCCGGTGACCAGCGCCTGCGGCGGTTATGACGGCTGGATTGGGGATTTTATCGAAGAGCGCCGCCTGAACGGGCTTGCGCAAATCACCCGGATTATGGAGGCGCTGGCAGACGTCGGCGGTAAAGGGATTGTCGTGCCTGCCGCCTGGGGCATGTTTACGTTCCGCCTGCCGCCAATGAAATCGCCGCGAAGCCTGGCGGGCGACAGAAAAGCGGTCAGTGATTCGCTGCGCTATCTCGACGAAGTTGCCGCTCGCACAGGCACCTGCGTTTTCCTGGAGCCGCTTAACCGCTATCAGGATCACATGATCAACACGCTGGCCGACGCCCGGCGTTATATCGTCGAAGGCGGCCTGAAGCATGTCAGGATCATCGGTGATTTCTACCATATGAATATTGAGGAGGATAACCTCTGCGCCGCGTTTCATGACCATCGCGATCTGCTGGGCCACGTTCACGTAGCGGACAACCACCGCTACCAGCCCGGCAGCGGGGCTATTGATTTCCGCGCGGCGTTCAACCAGCTGCGCACCGATGGCTATGACGGCTATCTCGTGTACGAGTGCCGCATACGGGCAGAGGATCCGGCGCAGGCTTACCGGCAATCGCTCGATTTTCTGCGTCAGTGCTAAGAGGCGGCGTGCGAAATGAGTGCTTACCCAAACTCGCTACTCAGGGTCGCCATTATTGGCGCCGGACAGGTGGCTGATAACGTTCATGCCTCGTTTTACCGCACGCGCGAAGAAGTGCAACTGGCGGCTGTCTGTGACAGCCGCCCTGAACAGGCGCAGGCGTTCGCAGAACGCCACGCTATCAGGCACATTTTCGCCGATGTCGGTGCGATGTTGTCAAAGATTCGCCCTGATGTGGTCAGCGTCTGCTCGCCGAACCGTTTTCATTATGAGCATGTGATGCAGGCGCTGGCGGCAGGGTGCCATGTTATGTGCGAAAAGCCGCCAGCCATGACCCCTGCGCAGGCCGATGAGATGCGCGAGGCTGCCCGACGCGCCGGACGCGTGCTGGCTTACGATTTCCATCACCGTTTTGCGCGCGATACCCGGCTGCTCCGCGAGCAGGTGGCGAACGGCACGCTTGGCGATGTCTATGTCACTACCGCGCGGGCGCTGCGCCGCTGCGGCGTGCCGGGATGGGGCGTGTTCACTAATAAAGCGCTGCAGGGCGGCGGGCCGCTGATTGATATCGGGGTGCACATGCTCGATGCTGCGATGTTTGTCCTGGGGTTTCCTGCGGTTGCGCGCGTGACGGCCCATTCGTTCCAGAAACTTGGCACCACCAAAAGCAGCGGGCAGTTTGGCCACTGGGATCCTCAACATTACACGGTGGAAGACGCGCTGTTTGCGACGCTGACGTTCGCAAGCGGCGGCATTTTGCGCCTTGAAACCTCTTTTGCGTTGAATATCGCGCCGCAATCCATCATGAACGTGGAGTTTTGCGGTGAGAAAGCCGGGGCCACGCTCTTTCCAGCCCATATTTATCAGGATAATGACGGTGAGCTTTTAACGCTGTTGCAGCGTGAGAAAGCGGACGATCAACGCCATCGGCGCAGTATGGAGGCCTTTCTCGACAGCGTGCAGGGCAAACCCGCGCCGATTGCGGATGGCGAACAAGGCTGGCAGATCCAGCGGCTGGTGGCGGCCATCTATCAGGCGGCAGAAACAGGGACGTGCGTTGAACTATGAATCCATTAACCACGCTGGTCGAAGCGCGCTTTGACCCGCATTGTCACAATAAATACGCCACGCTGATGGCGACAGGCAACGGCGCGCTCGGTGTGCGCGCCACGCATGAGGAGCCTTACACCACCCAGACGCGCGGTATGTTTCTGGCAGGCCTGTACCACGGGGCAGGTGAGGGCGAAACCAATGAACTGGTCAACCTGCCGGATCTGGTCGGTATGGATATCGAACTGAACGGTGACATTTTCAGTCTCCTTAGCGGTGAAATTCTTGCCTACCGCCGTGAACTCCATTTTGAAAGCGGCGCACTGACACGTGAGGTGCTGTGGCGCTCGCCGCAGGGGCAACGCTTCGCCATCAACAGCGCGCGGTTTGTCTCCGCTGCGCGGCTGGGTTTTTTGGGCCTGCGGCTTGCGATTACACCGCTCGACGGCACGGCTACGATCCGGGTTGCCACCGGCATCGACGCGACGCAAACCAACAGCGGGCGGCAACATCTGGCAGAGCGCGAGTTGCGCGTGTTTGAAAATAGCTATCTGCAGGGCCGCTACCGCACACTCGATAATGTCAGCGACGTCATCCTCGGTTGCGCATGTCGCGTCAGCCCACAGGCGCAGGTAAGTTTTTCCGCAAAAAACCGGCGCTTATTGCAGCATACGCAGCAGACAGTCGGCAAAGGTGAGCCATTTACGCTTGAGAAATGTGCCTGGGTCTGTGCGTCACTCGACGGGCCGGATGACAACGCCGTGGCACCCGCGCTTACCGCGCTGCGCGCGTGCGTCAGCGCAGGTTTTGATGCGCTGCTGGCAGAATCCTTACAGGCCCGTCGTAACTGGTGGTTACACGCACGCGTCGAGGTGCAGGGCACTTGCAGCCAAGATCAACAAGCGCTCGATTTCGCGCTCTATCACCTGCATGCCATGACGCCACGTCATGACGAACGCAGCAGCATCGCAGCCAAAGGGTTGACGGGCGAAGGGTATAAAGGCCATGTGTTCTGGGACACCGAGGTCTTTCTGCTGCCATTTCAGCTGCATACCGCGCCGCAAATAGCTCGTCAGCTATTGCGCTACCGCTGGCTGAACCTGGCGGGCGCGAAACGCAAAGCAGCGCGCGGCGGATGGCAGGGCGCGCTGTTTCCATGGGAGAGCGCGCGCAGCGGGGATGAAGAAACGCCGGCGTTTGCCGCCATCAACATCCGTACCGGGGAGCGGCAGAAGGTGGCCTCCGCCGAGGCGGAACATCATTTGGTGGCGGATATCGCCTGGGCTGTGGCGGCGTACGGGCAGGCTACCGGTGATGAGGTGTTTATGGCGCGGGAAGGACGCGCATTGCTGGAAGAAACCGCGCGTTTTTGGCTCAGTCGTGCGCAGGCGGTTAACGGGCGGCTGGAATTGCTTAATGTGATCGGCCCTGACGAATACACCGAACATATCAATAATAACGCCTATACCAGCTACCTGGCGCACGACAATGTCAGGCTGGCATGTGAGCTTCGCCGCCATCTCTGCGTGCCGGATGATGATTTCACGGCGCAGTGTGAAGATTTTCTCGCACGGCTGTACCTGCCCGCTCCGCGCGCCGACGGCGTGATCCCGCAGGACGACACCTTTTTCAGCAAGCCGGATATCGATCTCACGCGCTACCGCGAGCACGCTGGCAATCAGTCTGTCCTGCTGGACTATTCGCGCGCCGAAGTAAACGACATGCAAATCCTCAAGCAAGCGGATGTCGTCATGCTGCTCTATATGCTGCCGTGGCGATTTGATACCGGCACGCTTGCCGCCAACCTTGATTATTACGAGCCGCGGACGATTCACGACTCCTCGCTCAGCAAAGCCATTCACGGCATCGTGGCCGCCCGCTGCGGTCGGTGTGACGATGCTTACCGATTCTGGCGGGCAGGCTGTGAGATTGATCTGGGCAATGCCCCACACAGCAGCGACGACGGCATTCATGCCGCGGCGACCGGGGCGATATGGCTCGGAGCGGTGCAGGGTTTCGCAGGCATCAGCGTAAAACAAGGTCTGCTTTGCGTGACGCCGTCACTTCCCCCTCACTGGCAACGGCTTGCCTTCCCCTTCTGCTGGCAGGGAAGCACGCTGCGTTTCGTTATTACCCAGGACACCGTAACCGTAGTCTGCGACAGACCCGTGACGCTGCTTATCAACGATGTTGTGGTCGTGGCAAAAGGTGAAACGGCTTTTGTCCTTAGCGACCCTGCGGTGCGCAAGGAGGCGCAATGAAACCTGATGCAGTGATTTTCGATCTTGATGGCGTAATAACCGACACCGCGCATCTGCACTTTATCGCCTGGCGACAAGTGGCGTCGGAAATTGGCATCACTATTGATGAATCTTTCAATCAACAGCTCAAGGGCATCAGCCGAATGGATTCGCTTGAGCGCATTCTTGTGTATGGCGGGAAGCGCACACAGTTCAGTGCGGCAGAGAAAGCGGCGCTGGCGGCGCGAAAAAACGCCTGTTATGTCGAGGCTTTACGCACGCTGACGCCGCACGCCGTGTTGCCGGGCATCACGTCGTTACTGGCAGCACTGCGCCAGGAAGGCGTCGCAACGGGGCTCGCCTCGGTATCGCTTAACGCGCCCACGATTTTGCGCGCGCTGAAGCTTGCCTCGCAGTTTGATTTTTGTGCCGATGCTGCCCGGTTAACCCATTCAAAACCGGACCCGGAAATTTTTCTGGCTGCCTGTTCGGGGTTGGGGGTTGCGCCTGAGTGCTGTATCGGTATCGAAGATGCCCAGGCAGGCATTGACGCCATTAATGCCTGCAAAATGACGGCCGTCGGGATTGGCGCGGGGCTGCAAGGCGCGCAGCTTCGGCTGGATGATACTGCTCAACTGACCTGGTCGCGGCTTCACGCATTCTGGAATCAACAACGGCGCGCGGCGACGCGCTGCCAATAAGGATAGGGTATGGCTCAACTTTCGTTAAAACACATTCAGAAGATTTATGACAACCAGGTTCACGTTGTTAAGGACTTCAATCTGGAGATTGCCGATAAAGAATTTATTGTCTTCGTCGGGCCATCGGGATGCGGAAAATCGACCACGCTTCGCATGATAGCCGGGCTTGAGGCCATCAGCGGCGGCGAGCTGCTCATCGACGGCGTACGTATGAATGATGTGCCTGCCAAAGCGCGCAATATTGCAATGGTCTTCCAGAACTACGCGCTCTATCCGCACATGACGGTATACGACAACATGGCATTCGGGCTGAAAATGCAGAAAGTCGCACCGGAAGTCATTGAAGAGCGTGTCACCTGGGCGGCGCAAATCCTCGGGCTTAAGGAGTACCTTAAACGCAAACCGGGGGCGCTGTCGGGCGGCCAGCGCCAGCGCGTGGCGCTTGGGCGAGCTATTGTACGCGAAGCGGGCGTCTTCCTGATGGATGAGCCGCTTTCCAATCTCGATGCCAAGCTGCGCGTGCAGATGCGTGCGGAAATCAGCAAGCTTCATCAGAAGCTCAATACAACGATGATTTACGTCACCCACGATCAAACAGAAGCGATGACGATGGCGACCCGCATTGTCATTATGAAAGATGGCATTGTACAACAGGTCGGCGCGCCCAAAGAGGTGTATCACCGTCCGGCAAATATTTTTGTGGCGGGGTTTATTGGCTCGCCTGCCATGAATTTTATTCGCGGGGCGATTGACGGCGACTATTTTGTTACTGAAACCCTTAAGTTGCCGCTGCCAGCCAGTAAACTTGCGCAAATTAATACCAGCGACTATCAACGTAAGGCTGTCATATTAGGCATTCGCCCGGAAGATATTATGCCAGGCGCAACGGGTGAAAATGCCATCGAAGCGAAAATTACGGTCGCTGAATTAACCGGTGCGGAATTTATGCTCTACGCCACCGTCGGCGGACATGAAATGGTGGTGCGCGCCAGCGCCGATAAAGATTATCAGGCCGATCAGCGTATCCCCATTGTCTTCGATATGAATAAATGTCATCTCTTCGACAGCGACTCAGAAATAGCGATTGCCTGAAGTGAAAGAGAATAAGAAAAGCTCCGCATCAGGCGGAGCTTATTTTTTAAATCATCCTGGTGGGAATATGCGTTCTGGCGGGCACGCTTTCTCCGGCGATACGGGCAAACAGCAGCGCGCTGCTGACATCGCCTAATTGCCGGGTGGGAATATCAATACCGCCGGGCGGCGGGGTGAGCAGAAATGACAGCGTTTCATTACTGTAGCCGACCACCATTAACGCATCCGGGATGATAATGCCGCGCTCGGCGGCTGCGCGGTAGAGGCTCATCAGCTTCAGGCTGTCGGTCGCGAATACCGCATCCGGCGGTTCGGGCATGGCTAACAGCTGGCGTGCGGCTTCCAGCGCGCTTTCCTGGGTATAACCACCATCAACAACAAGCGCAGGATCGTCAACGCGCTGATGCGCCGCAAGGCTCGCGCGAAACCCGGCAAGACGGTCAACTGACACATGATAGTCCAGCGGGGCGTGCAGGCAGGCGATGCGCTGACAGCCTTTTGCAATCAGGGTATCGGTTAACGCGATGCTGTCGTGGTAATTATCAGTATCTACCGAACAAATATGCTGATACTCGCCCGCGACGTTACCGATCACCACCACGGGAATACCGCACGCATCAAGACGCGCGTAAAACGTTTCATCCCTCGGTGAACTCAGCATAATAATGCCTTTGATCATTTTCTGGCGAATACGCGTCAGGCATTTCTGCAGGTCATCTTCGCTATTACGTGATGTCTGAAGAATAACGTCAAAGCCAGTCTCTTCCGCCCGCGCCATAATCGCGTGCAGCACTTCGGAAAAATAGGGATTACCGGCCGTCGTTTTTGTGGAACGGGTGGAAATGACCATGATGGCGTCAAAGCCGGAAGAGGTCAGGGCGCGCGCCAGTTTATTAGGCTGATACTGCAATTCTTCAATGGCTTTTAATACCCGCTCTCGCGCCGCGTCGGAAATATTAGTCTGATTATTCAGGACGCGCGACACGGTCGATTTCGACACTTTCGCCACGCGGGCAATATCGTAAATGGTCGGGGACATTCGACCGTGCTCCATCACATCGATTTGAAAATTATCTTACTGAAGCCCCGGCAGGCTGTCCATGCAGCCCGTTTTTGTAAATCGACGTTAGCGGCGCTTGAATCGCCGGGATCGGGCCTTACCTGTTACTATCAGAGGAAATAACGCATCGGGGCGAAGGGATATGATCAAACAACTTCAAAGTGAAATGCAGGCGCTGATGAATCGCAGCGTAGATAGGCATCTGCGCCTGGCCGTAACGGGTCTGAGCCGCAGCGGGAAAACCGCGTTTATCACCGCCCTAGTGAATCAACTGTTATCGGTGAATACCGGCGCGCGGTTACCGCTCTTTACGCCGGTGCGTGAGGAGCGCCTGCTTGGCGTTCGTCGCGTGCCGCAGCAGGATATGGGCGTGCCGCGCTTTACCTATGACGAAGGCCTGGCGCAGCTTTACGGCACGCCACCCGCCTGGCCGACGCCGACGCGTGGCGTCAGCGAAATTCGTCTCGCGCTACGCTACCGGTCTCGGGATTCGCTACTGCGCCACTTCAGGGATACTTCCACTCTCTATCTCGACATTGTTGATTACCCCGGCGAATGGCTGCTCGATTTACCGATGCTGGCGCAGGATTACCTGAGCTGGTCTCGTCAGATGACCGGCCTGTTACAGGGCGACAGGGCCAGATGGGCGCAGCGCTGGCGCAGCCTTTGCGAAGGGCTCGATCCGCTCGCGCCGGGGGATGAAAATCGCCTGGCGGAGATAGCCGAAGCCTGGACGGATTACCTGCTGCAATGCAAACGTGAAGGACTGCATTTTATTCAGCCGGGACGTTTTGTGCTGCCAGGCGATCTGGCGGGCGCGCCGGTACTCCAGTTCTTCCCGTGGCCAGGTGTGGATGAGACAGGCGAGACGAAACTCGCGCAGGCGGCCAAAACCACCAATATCGGCATGCTGCGCGAGCGTTATCATTATTATTGCGAAAAGGTCGTGAAAGGGTTCTATCGCGATCATTTTCTGCGTTTTGATCGTCAGATCGTGCTGGTGGATTGTCTGCAGCCTCTGAACAGTGGGCCTCAGGCGTTCAACGATATGCGCCTTGCGCTCACCCAACTGATGCAAAGTTTCCATTACGGGCAGCGTACGCTGTTTCGACGACTCTTCTCGCCGGTCATCGACAAGCTACTGTTCGCTGCCACTAAAGCAGATCACGTCACGCACGATCAGCATGCGAATCTGGTCTCATTGCTCTCACAACTGGTACAGGAAGCGTGGCAAAACGCGGCCTTTGAAGGCATCGAAATGGATTGCATGGGCATCGCGTCGATACAGGCGACCGAAAGCGGCATGGTAGAAAGCCATGGTGAGCAGGTGCCTGCGCTGCGCGGGCATCGCTTAAGCGACGGCGCGCCGTTGACAATCTACCCGGGCGATGTGCCCGCTCGTCTGCCCGGCAGCGCGTTCTGGCAGCAGCAGGGCTTTCAGTTCGAGGCGTTTCGCCCGCGCGTGATGGATGTTGACCGGCCCTTGCCGCATATCCGCCTGGACGCGGTGCTGGAGTTTTTAACAGGAGACAAACTGCGATGAGCGAGATTAAACCGCGACGCGAATTTGACGAGCCGCTGCGCCCGGAACAGGGGCCGACACTGCGCGCCACCCAGGCGTTTGATGAGGCGCAGGCGCAACAGTTTATTCCGGTAGCGGAAGAAGACATGGCGGCCGCCGATGCGCCGGAACAGGTGGTGGAAAACGCCCTTAGACCCCGGCGCAGCCTGTGGCGGCGCATGGTGACGGCGGGGCTTGGGCTGTTTGGCGTAAGCGTCGTGGCGCAGGGCGCACAGTGGGCGATGAACGCCTGGCGCACGCAGGACTGGATAGCGCTCGGCGGCTGTGTCGCGGGTGGGCTGATTGTCGCGGCAGGCGTCGGCGCACTGGCAAGCGAGTGGCGGCGGCTTTACCGGCTGCGTGAGCGCGCCGTAGAACGTGACGAGGCGCGCGAGCTTCTGGCAAGCCACGGTAATGGCAAGGCGCGCGCGTTTTGTGAAAAGCTCGCCCAGCAGGCGGGGCTGACCCAGAGCCATCCGGCGCTGGCGCGCTGGCATGCCGCCATCCATGAAACCCACAGCGATCGCGAAGTGGTGACGCTGTACGCGCAGATTGTTCAGCCGGTGCTGGATGTCCAGGCGCGCAGCGCCATCAGCCGCTCGGCGGCGGAATCGACGCTGATGATTGCCGTCAGCCCGCTGGCACTGGTGGATATGGCGTTTATCGCCTGGCGCAACCTGCGGCTGGTCAACCGTATCGCTGCGATATATGGCATTGAGCTTGGGTACTACAGCCGCATTCGCCTGTTTCGCCTGGTGTTGCTGAATATGGCCTTCGCAGGCGCGAGCGAGATGGTGCGTGAAGTCGGCCTTGACTGGATGTCACAGGATCTTGCCGCGCGCGTCTCGGCGCGGGTGGCGCAGGGGCTTGGCGCGGGGCTACTCACCGCGCGCCTTGGCGTGAAGGCGATGGAACTCTGTCGGCCGCTTCCCTGGACCCAGGATGACAAGCCGCGCCTCGGCGATTTCCGCCGCCAGTTGCTCACGGAAGTGAAAGCGACGCTGCAAAAGCAGAAGCGCGAGCGCGACGACTAAGCCCAAGGGCGTCATGCCTGCTCAGGTTTACAGCATGACGCCGCTTTTTACCGCAGTCTGTCAATTTTTGTTGACAGAGCACTCCCCCGGCTGCGGCATCTGAAGTATTATCTCGCCATTCGTTGGCTCAATGCGTGAAGGTGCTGCCATGCGTCTTGAAGTGTTTTGTGAAGACCGCCTCGGTCTGACCCGTGAATTACTCGATCTCCTGGTGCTGCGCAGTATCGATTTGCGCGGTATTGAAATCGACCCGATCGGGCGAATCTATCTCAATTTTTCCACGCTGGAATTTAATGCCTTCAGCAGCCTGATGGCGGAAATCCGCCGTATTCCCGGCGTCACCGACGTGCGCACCGTGCCGTGGATGCCCTCAGAGCGTGAGCATCGTTCGCTGAGTGCGCTGTTAGAAGCGCTGCCGGAGCCGGTGTTCTCAGTCGATATGAAAAGCAAAATCGAGCTTGCCAACCCCGCCAGCTGCGCGCTGTTTGGCCAGAGCGAAGCACGGTTGCGTAACCATACCGCCGGCAGCCTGATTAATGGCGTTAATTTCCAGCGCTGGCTAGAGAGTAGCCCGGCGGACTCCCACACCGAACATGTGGTGATCAACGGCCAGGATTTCCTGCTGGAGATTACGCCTGTGCATCTGGAAGAAGAGAGCGGCGGGAGCGTGCTGACCGGCGCGGTGGTAATGCTGCGCTCCACCGTGCGCATGGGGCGGCAGTTGCAAAACCTCACAAGCCAGGATCTGCATGCGTTCAGCCATATTATCGCTGTCAGCCCGCGCATGAAGCAGGTGGTAGATCAGGCGCGTAAACTCGCGATGCTGAACGCCCCGCTGCTCATCACCGGTGACACCGGCACCGGCAAAGATCTGCTGGCTCACGCATGTCATCTGGCGAGCCCGCGCGCGGATAAACCGTATCTGGCGCTCAACTGTGCATCTATTCCTGAAGATGTGGTGGAAAGCGAGCTGTTCGGTCATGCGCCTGGCGCCTACGCCAATGCACACGAAGGGAAAAAAGGCTTTTTTGAGCAGGCTAACGGCGGTTCAGTGTTGCTTGATGAAATCGGTGAAATGTCACCGAGGATGCAGGCCAAACTGCTGCGTTTTCTCAACGACGGCACGTTCCGCCGGGTGGGTGAAGAGCATGAGGTGCATGTTGATGTGCGCGTAATCTGTGCAACGCAGAAAAACCTCGTGGAACTGGTGCAAAAAGGCGCGTTTCGTGAGGATCTCTATTATCGTCTGAACGTGCTGACGCTGAACCTGCCGCCGCTGCGCGACCGTCCGCAGGACATCATGCCGCTCACCGAAATGTTCGTGGCGCGCTTTGCCGATGAACAGGGCGTACCGCGCCCGAAACTGGCAAGCGATCTCGGCAGCGTATTGACACGCTACGGCTGGCCGGGCAACGTGCGTCAACTGAAAAATGCGATTTATCGCGCGCTGACACAGCTTGAAGGTTATGAACTGCGCCCGCAGGATATCCTGTTGCCGGATTTCGACGCCGCCGCGCTGCCGGTCGGCGAAGAGGCGATGGAAGGCTCGCTTGACGACATTACCCGCCGCTTCGAGCGCTCGGTGCTGACCCAGCTTTACCGCAGTTATCCGAGTACCCGAAAACTTGCCAAACGTCTCGGTGTCTCGCATACGGCCATCGCGAACAAACTGCGCGAATACGGCTTAAGCCAGCGCAAGGGCGAAGAATAACGCACCCACAAAAAAGCCTCCGCATGCGGAGGCTTTTTTTTAAACTGAAGCTTACGCTTTCAGCGCGTTCAGCGCCGCGTCGTAGTTCGGCTCGTGGGTGATTTCATTCACCAGCTCGCTGAATACCACTTCATCATTCTCATTGACCACCAGCACCGCGCGCGCGGTCAGGCCTTTCAGCGCGCCTTCTTCAATGCCAACGCCGTAAGACGCGGCAAATTCAGGGTTACGCAGCGTGGAGAGGGTAATGACGTTGCTCAGGCCTTCCGCGCCGCAGAAGCGGGACTGTGCGAATGGCAGGTCAGCAGAGATGCACAGCACCACGGTATTTTCCATACCGGTTGCCAGCTGGTTGAATTTGCGCACGGACGCGGCGCAAACGCCGGTGTCGATGCTCGGGAAAATGTTCAGCACTTTACGCTTACCGGCAAACTGGCTCAGTGAGACGTCAGACAGATCTTTTGCCACCAGGCTGAACGGCGCCGCTTTGCTGCCAGCCTGCGGGATCTGACCTACCACGGAAACCGGATTGCCCTGGAAATAGACGATTTGTGACATAGTTATCTTCCTGTTTACATATAGTTAACGTCGCCGCTAGTGTATGTGATCCCGTCAGCGATGAATATAAAAAACTGTCCCGGCAGGCTAACTTTCCAGCCGCTATACTGAGGCAAAGCCCGTTGCGAGGAAAATAATGAGAAGCGTAAACGTGTATCAGGAAGCCTGGCCGCTTCATTCGCCGTTTGTGATTGCCCGCGGCAGCCGCAGTGAAGCGGTGGTGGTCGTGGTGGAGCTGGAAGAAGAGGGCGTGCGTGCGTACGGCGAATGTACGCCGTATCCGCGCTACGGTGAAAGTGTCGCGTCAGTGCTGGCGCAAATAATGACGGTAGTCCCGCAGCTTGAAGCCGGGCTCGACAGGGCTGGCCTCCAGCGCCTGTTGCCCGCCGGCGCGGCGCGAAATGCCATTGACTGCGCCCTCTGGGATCTGGAAGCCAAGCGCGCCGGACAGACGCTGGCGGCGCATTTATCTGTCACTCTGCCGGATAAGCACGCTACTGCCCAGACGGTGATTATCGGCGCGCCGGAGCAGATGGCGGTTAATGCCGCGCTGCTGTGGGATAAGGGTGCGCGGCTTTTGAAAATCAAACTCGACGATACCTTCATTACCGAGCGCATGGTTGCTATTCGTGAAGCGGTGCCGGAGGCGACGCTGATTGTCGATGCCAACGAATCCTGGCATGCGGAGGGGCTGGCGGCGCGTTGCCAGCTGCTCGCGGATCTTGGTGTCCACATGCTGGAGCAGCCGCTGCCCGCCTCGGACGACCGCGCGCTGGAAAATTTCATTCATCCCTTGCCCATCTGCGCCGATGAGAGCTGCCACACGCGCGGCAGCCTGAAGACCCTCGCCGGACGCTATGAGATGATCAACATTAAGCTCGATAAAACCGGTGGCCTGACCGAAGCGCTGGCGCTGGCACGCCAGGAGACGGAGGAGGGGTTTACGCTGATGCTCGGCTGTATGCTCTGCACCTCACGCGCAATCAGTGCCGCACTGCCGCTGATCCCGCAGGCGCGCTTCACCGATCTCGACGGGCCAACCTGGCTTGCGGCGGATGTCGAACCCGCCTTACGCTTCACGCCAGGTCAGCTTTATCTTCATCCCGACGCCGGGCCTCAGGCGTTATCGTCGTAATGCAACAGCGCGGTCATCGCCGCCAGATAACGCTCAGTGGCGTCGTCGGCGGAGATGGCCGGAAACTCGGCGGTAATGCAGGTCAGCCCCAGATCCGCACACCAGCTGCCGAAGGACCCTGGCGTTTCATAGCCAACGCTTGTGACATGCGGCAGACCAAACGCGCCGGCAAGCCACTGGCCAAGCGGTGTTTGCCGAGGATCGTCGATACAGCCGAGCGGATCGTGAAACGACACGACCCAGGCCGGTTTCAGCTGATGAATTAACTGACACAGCGCCGCGGTTTCCGGCTCTGAACCCGGTTTTTCGCCGGTCGATAGCGTGACATCGCGCGCTTCAGCGGCGCTGTTCCAGCGATAAACGGTTTCACCAGGCTGCCAGTTCGCAGCCGGAAAATTGCGGTTGAGATCGACCCCACGAGCGTTGGCGCGCAGGCCAAGCTGGCAGCCGTCGGGGTTTACCGCAAGCACGACATGATGCCGCCGGTGCGCGGGCGCAAGGGTGCGCAGCGCGCAGGAGAGCGTCACCAGCGCCGCGTTCTCATCGCCATGCGTGCCCGCGATAATAAGCCCTGGCGCGCGTTGCGCCTCAGGGGCCGGAAACCAAAGCAGCGGCGCGCCAAGCACCGATTCGCCGTAACGTCTGGCGTCGTCAGATAAGGGGCCGCGCTGGGCACGGGGTCGAAGCGTGGTCTGGGTGGTCATAAGGGGCCGCCATCAAAGGGAGATAACAGGAGTGTTGACGACAACCCGCCGAAATTCAACAGCCTGACGGCAAATGCTCGTGGGCATCTGATGCGGGCGGCATGGCATTAACACGTTGATCTGGCGCGGGGTTAGTACGCAAAATCTGGGCCAGCGGTTTGCAATTTATATTCATCCAACAAATAATTCCCCGACAGCGCGCCCGGAGAGAGCGGTTCGGCGCGGGACTAAAGAGAACGAGGACCTCATGAAAATTCCTGTAAGTTTCACCCTGAGCGCATTATGCGTCGCGACCGCGCTGACCACGGCTTTTGCCGCCGACGTGCCGCCTGGCACTGTACTTGCCGAACACCAGACGCTTGTGCGTCATCTCAAAGACGAACCCGCGTCGCTGGATCCGGCAAAAGCGGTCGGGCTGCCGGAAATCCAGGTGCTGCGCGATCTTTTTGAAGGGCTGGTAAACCAGAACGAGAAAGGCGAACTGGTGCCAGGAGTCGCAACGCAGTGGCAGAGCAGTGATAACCGCATCTGGACCTTTAAACTGCGCGACAACGCGCAGTGGTCTGACGGCACGCCGGTGACCGCGCAGGATTTTGTCTACAGCTGGCAGCGCATGGTGGATCCTAAGATGACGTCGCCTTTCGCCTGGATTTTCTCGCTGGCGGGCATGACGCACGCGCAGGCTATTATCGATGGCAAGCAGTCGCCGACAACGCTTGGCGTCAGCGCTGTAGATGCGCATACCCTCAAAGTAACGCTGGATAAACCGCTGCCGTGGTTCCCGGCTCTTGCGGCCAATGTGGCGCTCTACCCGGTGAAAAAAAATAACGTAGAGCAGGGCGGTGACTGGACGCGGCCGGGTAATCTCGTTGGCAACGGCGCGTTCGTTCTTAAAGATCGCGTGGTCAATGAAAAGCTGGTGCTGGTTCCCAACAGCCACTACTGGGACCACGCGAAAACGGTCCTGACGCAGGTGACTTTTTTACCGGTCAATCAGGAGTCTGCGGCGACCAAACGCTATCTGGCGAACGATATCGACATCACCGAATCTTTCCCTAAAAACCTCTATCAGAAGCTGAAAAAAGAGATCCCGGACCAGGTCTTTACGCCACCGCAGCTCGGCACCTATTACTATGCGTTTAATACGCAGAAAGGGCCGACAGCGGACGCCCGCGTGCGTCTTGCCCTCAGCATGACCATTGACCGCCGCCTGATGGCGGAAAAGGTGCTTGGCACCGGTGAGAAGCCAGCCTGGCGCTTTACCCCGGATGTGACAGCCGGCTTCACGCCCGCACCGTCTGAATGGGAGGAGATGAGCCAGCAAGAGCTGAACGCGCAGGCCAAAACGCTGTTGCAGGCGGCCGGTTATGGCCCGTCGCGCCCGCTGGATCTGACGCTGCTCTACAATACGTCCGAAAACCATCAGAAAATCGCTATTGCCGTGGCGTCGATGTGGAAGAAAAACCTCGGGGTGGAGGTGAAGCTGAAAAACCAGGAATGGAAGACTTATATCGACAGCCGCAATACGGGGAATTTCGATGTGATCCGCGCCTCGTGGGTTGGCGACTATAATGAGCCGTCAACATTCCTGTCGCTACTGTCTTCTACCCATAGCGGCAATATCGCCCGTTTCAATAACCCGGATTACGACAAAATTTTGCAACAGGCCGCGCAGGAAACCTCCGCCACCGCGCGTAATGCCGATTACAACAGCGCCGAGCGCATTATTGCCTCGCAAGCGCCTATTGCCCCCATATACCAGTACACCAATGGCCGGTTAATTAAGCCGTGGCTGAAGGGTTATCCCATTAATAACCCTGAAGACGTAGCTTACAGCCGCACCATGTATATTCTTAAGCATTAACGTAGACGGCGTCAGCGTTGCACTGACGCCGAACTCGTTCAAATCTTCGTTATTTCTGTTCTGCCAGTGGATGAATCAGCGCCAGCTCTTCGGTGCGGCGCTGGTTCATCTTCATGACGCAGCTTAACGCGTGGGCGCTAAGCCAGGGCGTCCCGGCGGCTGATGCGCTCGCGGCAGTACAGAAGGCGTCCCGGGCCTCGGTCCACTGCTGCTGGCTGATTTTCAACGCCTCCACCATCTGCGTGCGGCGGGCCTCGTCACCTTGTGGCCAGCGGGTGTAGTCAAAATTTTGCAGCTCAGTTATTTTGGCATCAAACGCCTGTCGGAGCTGGTTGTCTGACGCTAGCCCTGCGGCTTCAAGGCAGTCACTGCTGTTTTCACCGGCCTGTTTGATACAGGCATCAGCGGCCGCACTGTGGGTGATTTCCTCTGCCTGTACGCAAACGGCGCTTAATGCCAGCGCAAGCAGAGCGGTATTCAAAAGGGTTTTCACCGGCATGAATTCCTGTTTGTTGAAAGGAATAAGACATTACCACGTCGCTAAGACAACGTATCGAATCAGGATTTTCCCATGCGACAGCGGGAAATACTATGTGAAACGCCTTATGGGTTAATGCAATTGAAACGGGCAAAACAGCAGCTTACAGGCGTGCCGGTAAGCGCAGCGATGCACCTGTTGTTGTTGATTGCCGGGACAGTGGGTATTACAACGTAAAAGGGTTTGCCAGAAGTCGGCGTTATAGGAAAGGGTGCGGTAGAGCGTTAACGTCACGGATTGGTCATTCACGGTTATTGCTTCACCTGCGATGGAGACATTATCGCCAGTAGATAAATAAAATGTCGCTTTATACCAGAGGATCCGTTTGATGGATTGTCGCGAGGCAATTAACGTAAATACAGAATTGGTGTCGGTGCTTACTACAGAATCAACAACCCGCCAGGTCATTCTACCCTCCATCATGGTTTCACGTAATACAGTGGCGTGCGCATCGGCTCAATGATGCGAATGCGTTAATTGTAACGTTATTAAAGTAAAGTTTTTGCGGGAAACAAGCAGCAGTGAAGAGAAGGGTAAAGAAGCATAATATATGCTTAACAGTCACTGTTGGTTTTATCGGCGAAATTATTTTGGCTGCAACTATAAATCCCTGTTTAAATTTTCTTTCTAATAATTACGTCGCTGCAATTATACAAAGATAATGGTTCAAGTTTGTCATATCTTAACGAAATAACGAATTTGTAGGCTTGCTGCATATAATTTGGCCAGCCCGCAGGACGACACCGTCAAATCGTGCCGCTTGTGATAGTGAAAAAAATTTAACTTAAAAAAAGCAACCGTTTGCTCAGTAAAACATCGACCGGGCGGACCCGGTCGGTGTTCTGTTGCAAAACGCCATCACCACGCGTAACTGACCGTTGCGGTGAGGGTGCGGCCCACGCCATAGAAACAGGCAGTATCAGACGCGCAAGCAGAGACATATTTTTTATCCGCCAGGTTGTTGACGTTAACCTGCAGCGCTGCGCTTTTGAGCTGGCCGTTAAGCGCGCCCAGGTCGTAACGCAGCATGGCGTCATACAGATCGACTGACGGCACTTTAAACGTGTTTTGCGCATCGCCATAGCTGGTGCCAATGTATCGCACACCCGCCCCTGCGGTCAGACCTTTTAACGGCCCGCCGGGTAAGGTATAGCTCGCGAAGGCGGAAGCCATATGCGCAGGAATGCGCGCGGGCGTTTTACCTTCGGTGCCTGCCACAGTAGTGCTGACATTTTCGGCATCGGTGTAGGTATAAGAAGCAATCAGATTCAGGTTGTCGTAGAGCGTGGCATGAAGCTCCATCTCCACACCTTTCGATTCCACTTCACCGGCGTTTTCAAAATAGCCCAGCGTGCTGTTGTACGTCGCCACGTTAGTCTGCTTCAGATCATAGAGCGCCAGTGACATCAACACGCTTTCGGTCGGCTGATATTTCAGACCCACTTCGGTCTGTTTACCTTCCATCGGTTTGAACGGCGCGGTGCCGTCGGCGCGGTTGGTTTGCAGGTTCGGTTCAAATGAGGTGCTGTAGCTGATATAGGGCGAGAGACCAAAATCAAACGCGTAGAGCAGGCCGGTACGCCAGGTGAATTTGTTATCATTCTGCTGAGTCACGGTGTCCTCCAGCAGATCGGTCGTGCGCACCTCTGAGACATCATACCGCCCCGAGAGCAGCAGCTCCCAGCGGTTCCAGCTCAGCTGGTCCTGCAAATACAGCCCCATCTGGTCCAGATCCTGTTGCTCGTTGGTGACGGGCGTGAGCGCGCTGTCCGAAATCGCGAGCCCGTAAACCGGGCGCGTCCAGTCCATGTCGTAGCGTGCGCCGCTGTCGCGCGCGAGGCGCTGATGATCGCGGTTTTGTTTATAGTCAAAACCGGTCAGGAGCGTATGGCTGACATCC
This sequence comes from Cronobacter condimenti 1330, assembly GCF_001277255.1. Lineage (NCBI taxonomy): Bacteria > Pseudomonadati > Pseudomonadota > Gammaproteobacteria > Enterobacterales > Enterobacteriaceae > Cronobacter > Cronobacter condimenti. The sequence goes on along the minus strand of NZ_CP012264.1, from coordinate 2,269,259 downwards.
GCTGTTTCGAAACGCGCCTCCAGCTGGTTATCCAGCCCGAACTCCTGGGTATCGCGCTGTTCATGCTGCGGGCGTCGCTGCAGGAGGGTCGACGCCGGGCCGCTGTTGGCGTAAACCAGATAACGGTACTCCTGCGTGATATGGCTGTAGCGAGCGTTCTGTCGCAGGGTCACCGCGTCGTTAAGCTGATGCTCAAGCTCATAACCGACGGAGGTTTGCTCACGGCGCGACGTATTGTAAGCAGGGTCGCTGACGTTGAAATCGCGCGCGATGGTGCGCCCGTCAGCGGTAGCTTTCACCGTACCGTATGCGGGCAGGAAGTTGCGATAACCCGCATCGGGGTCTTTCTGGTAGCTGGTCAAAAGCGTAAAACGTGTCTGATCGTTAGCATACCAGGTGAGGGCGGGGGCAATCGCCACACGTGACTCTTTATAATCTTCCACCTCATTATGCTGCGCGCGACCCAGTCCATTAAGGCGCCACAGCACGTGGCCTTCGTCATCCAGCGCGCCGCCCACATCGAACGCGCCTTCCGCCAGCCGATGGTTGCCGGTGCGCAGTTGTACCTGTTGCGTGGCATCCAGGGACGGACGTTTGCTGGTCATGCTAATCAGCCCGCCGGGGTTGACCTGGCCAAACAGCACGGACGCCGGGCCGCGAACCAGTTCGACGCGCTCAAGCAGCCACGGGTCAACCACACCGGTCTGCGAGCCGGCGGTGGCTCCAAAACTCAGCCCGTCGAGAAACTTCGGCACGTAGCTGAAACCACGCACAAACACTTCATCGTTGCGGTTAGAGCCGCCGCGATATTCCGTGAAGGCACCCGCGCTGTAGCGCAGCGCCTGCGATACCGAGGTGACGTCAAGCGCGGACATCTGATCGCGCGTCACCACCGAAACGGACTGCGGCGTACGCACAAGATCCGCGCTGGTTTTCGTCGCCGAGAGCGTTTTTGTGGCGACCAGGCCTTTAAGCGGCGCATGCGGATCTTCTGCCACGCCGTTGGTGACGACCATCGTCTCTTCACCCGGTTTGGCCGCAAGCGCACCCGAGACGCCCGCTGCAGCAAGACTGAGAATACCCAACTTAATTATCTTCTTATTTTTAAAGACCATTTCTTTCTTTTTCCTTGTCTTCATCATCAACCTGCGTCGCCCCGTCAACCGGCACGACGCGTAAATCACCACCCCACAAACCGCTTGATGATATTGAAAATCATTACCATTTGCATTAAGTTGTAAACAATTTTTTAGGGAGAGTCGAGTGAAGAGGACAACGTTCGCGATAAGTCTGCTGCTGGGGATGGCTGCATCACCTGGCGAAGCGGCGTCATGCCTGAAGAGCGCGGTTGACGGCGAGCTTGCCGGGACGTTTGATAACCGGGGACGCGTTTGCATTATCCAGCCGGTTCTCGGCGAAAATTATGTCGCCGCAACGCTGACCGGCGCGCGCGAGGCGCAACTGATGGATGGACAGCAGCAGCCGTTACGACGTCTGGTGACGCGTGGCCCGGCAGACGGTACCCATTCGTTGCTCTTTGCGCTGCCGGTCCGGCAGCCTTCCACGCTGATCCTGGAGGGGGCGGCAGGCACGACATGGTCTTTACGCTGGCAGGCCCAGGAAACGGTGCCGCTGGCGCGCGAGCAAGCGCCAGAACCCGTAAGCCCGACGCTTCAGGCGCTGGCGCGCCACCTGAGCGGCGGCGGCGATACGCAGGCGTTCTGGCGCAACATTGCGGAACGCGGCACGCCGCTTGTGGAACCCGTTGATGACAACCATCGACGCATCACATTTTTATGGCGCGGGGCCCGAAAAAACGTCTTTATTCTGGGCTCGCCCGCAGGCGACCACGATCCACTGTTTCGGCTCGGGCTGTCGGATGTCTGGTTTCGCAGCTATGTAGTGCCCGCCGATACGTTGATGCAGTACAAGCTCGCGCCGGATGTGCCACAAATCCACGGCACCCCGCGCGAGCAACGTCGCGCTATCCTTGCAACCGCTCAGGCGGATCCGCTGAACCCGCAGCAGTTTCTTCCTTCGCAGGAGGACCGCTGGAACCGTTATTCCTTAGTCACGATGGGCGGCGCACGCCAGTGCGGGGCGGCAGGCGATTTGAACGGCGTGCGAAACGGCACCCTGACGCGCCACGCGTTTACCAGCGCGCGGCTTAATAATACGCGCGACATTCAGCTTTACCGCCCGGCAACCCCCGCACGCTGGACGCTCATGGTCTTTGACGGCAACACTTACCAGGACGACTACCGGCTGGCATCCGTGGTCGATCGCCTGATAACCGCCCGACGCCTGCCACCGCTCAATGTGGTGTTTATCGACAGTCTGGATTTCACCCGACGCAGCAAAGAGCTGCCGCCTAACCGTGATTTCGCCGATATGATGGCGCTGGAGCTTCTGCCCTGGCTTCGCGCGCAGGGCCTCGCGCCGCAAGGGCGACGCACTATTGTCACAGGCTCCAGCTATGGCGGTCTGGCGGCGTCATGGGTGGCGCTTCGCCATCCGACGGTTTTCGGTAATGTCTTAAGCCTGTCAGGGTCGTACTGGTGGGCGCCAAAAGGCGAGCCGGCAAGCTGGCTGACACGCGAGTATGAGCGCGCGCCGCGCCTGACTGTGCGTTTCTGGCTAGAGGCCGGACGGTTCGAAACGCAGGGACCTGATGGAGGAATTTATCAGAATACGCGTGAGTTTGAGCACGTGCTGCGAGAGAAGGGCTACGCGGTGAGTTTTCACCCGTGGGCGAGCGGGCATGATTATGTGAGCTGGTGCGAGGCGATGATGCAGGGGGTAAAGTATCTCACCGAAAGCCGCCGTGAACACGGCGGCAGCGGGTAATTACAATGCGCTGAGTTCGCGGTACAACGCGCTCGCGTTTTTATCAAGCTGAGGAAACAGGCTCTGCGGCCAGAGGTCGGGCAGGGTATTATCTGACGCCTGGGTGAGAAAGCGATCCGGCTGGTTCACGCTATAGCTGAAACTGGCAAAGGTGGTAGTCGCTTTGACTTCGACATCGGCAAGGGCGGGCGCGGCACCCTTGTTAAAACGCCAGATATACAGCAGTTCAACGTTACGGATGCTCACTTCGCTCATCACGCGGGCCACATCCTCGCGATGGGCCGAGCGCCAGCGTGACGTTGTGTTCTGTTCAACCAGTTGATTGCTGTGCTCACGGTATTGCGCGGTTAAGGCAGCCAGTTCCGGGGCCGGTAGCTGGCAGGAGTAGAGCACCACATCGCGTCCGCCTGCGTCTTCAAAGGTGCGCCATTCGCCCTGCACGCAGTCGGTGCGGGCCGCGAAAACCTGGCCGAGGGAGCGGTCGCCGACGCTTAGCGACTGCACCTGGTCGATGCTGTTTGCATCACACCCTTGCAACAAAAACATTGCCCCGACTAAAGCCAGAATGCCGGACCGTTTCATCTCACTCTCCCTTGTCCTGCCAGCACGATGACACGCATCCCCGCTGACAGGTGTGATGGTTAGCTGGTGTGGCGTACCGGGATCCGCCAGCCGCAGGTTACTGCTTTCATGCTTATCTGTTATCGGCCGCGTTTCGCATCGCTTTAATTTTATTGATAAAGTCAGAAAGTTGCCGGATGCCGCTTCCCCTGGAAACACAAGGGTGAACTACACTTACCCTAACTGAGTCACGCGGGGAGCCGCTATGCCTTCTATCCAGTTGCATTTGAAAGACCGCCCGGAAGTGGATTTTACCGCCACCTATAGTGTCAGTGAACCCGATGCCGTCACCCAGGAAACGGTGAAAACCTTTGAGGTTGATAAAGCGCAGCAGATTGACGCGTTTGCGGGGCTGCATACAGGGGCGTCGGTATGTGTTGTACTGCCAAGCGGGGAGGCGCAGGAGGTATTTTTGCAAGAAGAAACGGCGCAAAACTATATCTTTAGCACAAGGCATGAATAACGCGGCAAGTGCCGCAATGGTTTTTTATAAAACCGAGTAAATGTCTTTATAAACACAATAAAAAAGAGAGCGCCAGACGCTCTCTTTAAATACCCTGATGTAAAATGGCCTGTTGATTATAGAACGCCTGCGATACTCCCGGCAGCGTTCCTTTCAGGCGAGGTGATAAATATCAGGAGCGACCGCCGCCATGACTATTTTCACCCCCTTTGCGCCCCGCCTCGGAGGCGCGTTCGCGGTCATTTTTAAAGTTACCGCCACTCTGCTGACCGCCTTTTTGGCCTGCTTCTGAGGCGCGTTTGGGGTCTTCTGCGAAATTACCTGAACCACCACGATGCTGAGTCATACATATTCTCCTCATGTTGTTGGTCTTGCTTAATTCAGCAGCGTTTGACTGCTGTCGAAAAGGTATTAGTAACTGTAGTCATGGCTTATACATGCTGCAAGTTAAATGATGGATAAAAATATCATCGCCGCTCAAAAGGTCTGTTTTTCGGTGAATTTTTTTGCGTGATGTGAGGCTTTTTTTAATTTTACGCTTCGCCTGATTATCGCTTGAAAATAAAAATTAAAGGTGTGGCAAATAAATTAATCGCTTTATATAAAACGCAATAAAATTAATCCTGTGAAACGTCATGACATATTTTGTCGTATTCAGGCGCCGTCGCAACAACCTCCTGGTCAGCACGAAAGGGGAGCGAATCTGATGGGCAGAGGGGCGCGGAAGGCCGCTAAACCAAGGAGGCGCAGGGGCAGGGTCAACAAGGAGGCATTACAGGATAGTGAGAAAAAGCGGTTCTTCCGTGAACCAATATTGTCCCGGGTGATGGCAAAGATAACCTTAGTAAAAGGCTAAGGTATGAGATAAGCGTAGACGGGAAATATTGCAGCATGAAAAAATTTATTTATTTAAGTGTGTCTGATCACACAATGCCGCAAGGTAATAATTTGAATGTGTATTAATATACATTTTGTCCTGACGTGAGGGGTGTCTTTAATTCCGCAGTAACTGGCGGGTTATTTTGTCAGGGGAAATATCCGGTGCGTAACGCACCGGAAAATAACAGTTATATCCATTGTGCGATAAAGTCAGGCTCTACCGGGCGGGAGAAGAAATAACCCTGCGCTTCATCGCAGCCGAATTCCAGCAGTAAACGTGCGGTTTCTGCATCCTCAACACCTTCTGCCAGCACGACGTAATCAAGTTCTTTAAGCATCTGAATGACATTACGCACGATTATCTGGCTGCTACGATCGTCGGCGATGCGACTGGTAAGCGAGCGATCCAGCTTAATGATATCGATAGGAACACGACGCAAGTAATTGATATTGCTGTAGCCCGCGCCAAAGTCATCCAGCAGGATTTTAAAGCCGCGCAATTTAAGCATATCCATTTCGCAAAGCGCGGTTTCACTCTCCAGCGCTTTTTCGGTTTCCAGACATTCGATGCGGATATCGTTTGGCGACAGGCCCGCGCGCAGGACGCGTTCTTCCAGCGCGTCGGCAAAGCCGCTGCGCGAGAGATCGCTGACGCTGATATTGACCGATACTGGCAGCACGATGCCCTGGCAGCGCCACTTTTGCAGTTGCAGCAGCGCGGCGCCGATGACCCATTGGGTGATTTCATCCATTAGCGTCGTGTTCTGCGCAAGCGGAATAAACACGCCCGGCGGAATTTCGCCACGCGTCGGGTGCCGCCAGCGCAGCAGCGCTTCAACCCCCACCGCTTTGTTGGTACTGAGTTTGATTTTCGGCTGATACATCAGATACAGCCCACGATTTTTGGCGATGCTTTCGCTAAGATCGTGCAGGAGCTGGAAATCGACGTTGCGTTTCTCATCGCGCTCGGCATCAAACGTCATATGCCGCTTATTAAGCCAGATAGCCTCATGCAGCGCGCTGATGGCGCGACGCAGCGCTTCGTTGGGCGTAGTTTTGTCAGGCTGCCAGCCCACTTCGCCCGCAAAAATATTAAGCCGGATATTGATGCCCTGCAGCATTCGCGCGTTAACCAGCGGGAGCATCGCGGCATTGCGGCGAATCGCTTTCTGGTTACGGGTTTTCAGCAGCAGGGCGTAGCGACCGGTCGCCACGTTATACAGTACGGTTTCGTTCTTGAGTCGCAGTTTCATGCGAAGCAGCGGGCCGAGATCGTTAAGCAGCGTTTCCAGCGCCGGCATACCGAGCGAACGCGCCAGTTCATACGCGGTAGGCATGTCGATGCAGTCAAAAATCATCAGGGTATAGCGCTCGGCACTGCCGCTTGCGGACAAGCGCTCCATATCCGCCAGCAGTTTCTGGCGGTTTGGTAAACGCGTGACTGGATCTAAAAAACCTACTGCATTGAGCGTTTCAAGCCACGCCCCGGTAAGCCCGGCGATAAGAGCGAGGGTGTGAGCGCGTTCGTCATCAAAGGGCTGCGGCGTCGGGTGCGTGATGCCGATGGTGCCGGTCAGGCTGCCGTCGCGCGTGCGCAGCGGCGCGCAGGCGTAAAAGCGCACGTCAGGGACGGCCAGCGGGTGCGAACGTCCCGGCTCATCAACCGCGGTATCGCTGCACCAGACGGCTTCGCCAGGCGCGCACAACGGCCTTGTCAGTATGGCGGGGTCAACCTGTAACGGCTCCGGATGGGCAAGGTGCACCGGCAGGCCTGCTTTGTCCACGACGGCAATAAAACAACCGGGTATGCCGAGCGCCAGACTCGCAAGCCTGGCAAATTGCAGCAGTACCGGGTCCTGATGCCCGTGATCACCCCGGAGCATGTCCAGGGCTGCCATGCGTCTGGCATCTTTTCTGTCGATGTGGCTAAACATAAGGGTGCTACCTTTAAGCGCGGCTTCTTTACAGGCGCGAGCGCCTCAGCTGTTACGGTCAACGCGGGCGTTGGTGTTATCTGCATCATCGGCAAGGCAGCGCGGAGCTTTAACCCTAAACGCGGTTTTCATCTTCTGGCGGGCACAGCAAAGCAGGGCGCGTCATCCATGCACCCCGTTCTGGCAACGTATCAGGACGTCAGAAATAACGTCGCGCAGGCCACTTCATACAGGCAAAACACCACCAGGCGATGATGTTCAGACCCGGCATCGTCAACAGCAGCGCCATCGACCAGCCAAAACCTGCCCGACGGGCGATTTTATAAGAAGGGATAAAAATCAGCAGCCAGACCGTAAAGGCCAGCGCAAGCGTGGGTATTCCAGTTTGCATGAGGGGCTCCCCCGTCCATTTTCAGTAGGTTATCGGCAGACAGGGGCGAAAGTTGAGAATTTTCTGAAAAAATTAACGTACCGCAAGGACGGTCAGAGGCGCCCGTAGCATAGTGAATATCTGAAACTGGCTGGCGTCCGAGACATCGCGGAGCACATCGCCGTTGCGGTAGATAAGGCTTTTGATATGCCCGAGCTGACGCCAGACCACGATGGCGGAGGCTATCAGCGAACAATTCTGTTCCGTTTGAATACACTCCAGCGTGGCGTACTGCGTTTCATCTAACTGATTGATAAAAACCTGCAACGCATCAGCGGGAATAATGGCTTTAATGTCATCGAGCATGGTGTCGCTGACGGCGTGGGAAAGACGTAACGTGACGCGCGTGGTTCTCATTGCGATGGAGCAGCCTCTGGTTGTAACTGATTCGATATACCGACGTTAACATATCACGTACGGATTTGATTCATCCTCGTAAACGGTGCGGGGCAGGTGAAGCAGATCAACTTTTACTGTTTCGTCATAAGAATTGATACTTGATCTGCGTCATAAAAAATCGCATATTGCGACCGCACTCTCAGTATGGATACGCAATCATGATGCTCTACCAACATATGCTCGTTTTTTACGCCGTCATGGCGGCGATCGCGGCGTTGATTACCTTTTTCATTGCGAAAGATAAAACCAGCATCAAGCTGCTTTGCGCCACGCTTATCGGCGCGACGTGGCCGATGAGTTTCCCCGTCGCGCTGCTGGTGGCGCTGTTTTAAACCGCAACCACCACGCTTTGGCTTGAAATTCCTGCGCAATGTACGACCATAAAGGCCAGTTAAATGACCGGAGCGTACTATGCTGCCTGAAAATTACTCCTCCCGCAGCGATGCGGAAAAACGTCTGCTGGCGGTAAACGCCGCGCTGGAACTGATTAAAGCCTCGGTGGCCGCGCCTAACAATTACGAAGGGCGCGATAAGCTTGCCAAGGATATCGAATATACCCGCCATCATCTGGCTGAACTGGCCGACGCCATTCAGGACGCGCTGGAAAACCGTTAACGCGGATTTCATGCGACGTGGCGCTGGCGCCCGCCAGCTTTTATTACCCCAATGAATCAGGAGATGCGATGGAGGCCATTAAGGGCTCTGAAGTCAACGTGCCGGACGCGGTCTTTGCCTGGATGCTGGATGGACACGGCGGCGTAAAGCCGTTACAGAATGACTGCCTTATCGATAAAGACCATCCCTGCTGGCTGCACCTGAATTACACCCATTCGGAGAGCGCGCAGTGGCTTTCCGAGACGCCGCTGCTGCCAAACCTGGTGCGCGACGCGCTGGGGGGTGAAAGCCTGCGACCGCGCGTAACGCGCATGGGCGAGGGCACACTCATTACCCTGCGCTGCATTAATGGCAGTACCGATGAGAGGCCGGATCAACTGGTGGCGATGCGCCTTTATATTGATGAGCGGCTCATCGTTTCCACGCGACAGCGTAAGGTGCTCGCCCTTGACGATATTATTCACGATCTCAACGAAGGCAGCGGCCCGGCGGACGTCGGCGGTTGGCTTGTGGATGCTTGCGACGCGCTAACCGATCACGCCAGCGAATTTATCGAAGAGCTGCACGATAAAATTATCGATCTCGAAGATAACCTATTGGAAGAGATCGTGCCGCCGCGCGGCGTGCTTGCATTACTGCGCAAACAGCTGATTGTGATGCGCCGGTATATGTCGCCGCAGCGGGATGTCTTTTCACGTCTCGCCAGCGAGCGGTTCAGCTGGATGAGCGATGATAACCGTCGCCGCATGCAGGATATCGCCGACAGGCTGGGACGCGGGCTTGATGAAATCGATGCCTGTATTGCGCGCACAGCGGTGATGGCCGATGAAATTTCGCAGACGATGCAGGAATCGCTGGCGCGGCGCAGTTATACGATGTCGCTGATGGCGATGGTGTTTTTGCCAAGCACGTTTCTCACCGGGCTGTTTGGGGTGAACCTGGGCGGTATCCCCGGCGGCGGCTGGCATCTGGGCTTTAGCGTATTTTGCGTGGCACTGGTGCTGGTGATAGGAGGTGTTACGTGGTGGTTACATCGAAGTAAATGGTTGTAAAAAATCGCTTTTTCTACACCTAAAGTATGAAAAAGGACCCCGATGTTGAGCGACATCAAGAAATGGCACGTCGTTTCACGGCATTATTCCTGTCGCAGGTGAATGCAACGTCAAGCGATGGGCGTTGCGCTCCATATTGTCTTACTTCCTTTTTTGAATTACTGCATAGCACAATTGATTCGTACGACGCCGACTTAATTAAGTCGGCTTTTTTTTGTGCTTTTTTCACCTTCCCGGCGGTGCGCGTTTCGCGTTTCGTTTCGCCTGTGCTGCGCGGGCAGGTGGCGAAGGCGGGCGCCTGCGTCGGCGTTACGAATTAATATAAACAATATATATCTTTTATTAATTATTCCCTTCATCAATATAAATACCTTTTATTACAAATCCAGAAAGAATGAATTGTCATTCTGAAATCGCCAAATTACAAAAATGGATATTCTCTTCTGGCGCCCACGGGTTGCATAACCAGTGAAATCAATTCCAGAGTGAACAGTAATGAAAAATAAATACAACAGGGTCGTTGTGGTTCTTCAGGTCATTCTTCAGCTCTCTACGTCGCTTTTTCCCTTTGCCGCGTTTGCGCACAATAGCGATCCGCCGCTGACCGTTTCTACAGGACCAGGCGGCCCGCAGAAGCAGGACGGCACGCTTGAACAGGCACTCTCCGGTGCCGAAAGCTATGGGGGGCAGTCGCTTGAGCGCTGGCTTAACCAGTGGGGCACCGCTCAGGTGTCGTTGAATGTCGATAATGAGGGTGACTGGGACGGCAGCGCTATTGATCTGCTCACGCCGCTCTGGCAAACCCCCAAAACACTGTTTTTCGCCGAGGCCGGTTTTCGCGCCCCGGATGGCCGTAACACCGGGAATATGGGCCTTGGCATTCGCCGCTTTCTCGATAGTCAATGGATGATCGGGACCAATATCTTTTTCGACGACGATTTCAGCGGCAATAACCGGCGCGTGGGAATAGGGCTCGAAGCCTGGCGGGATTATTTAAAATTATCTGCAAATAGTTATTTCGGCACTACCGGATGGCATCGCTCGGCGGATTTTGACCATTATCAGGAAAAATCTGCCGACGGTTTTGATTTACGGGCCGAAGGTTATTTACCGGCCTGTCCGCAACTCGGCGGGAAAATAATTTACGAGCACTACATTGGCAATGACGTGGCGTTGTTTGATAAAAACGACCGCCAACGTTATCCATCGGCAGTAACGCTTGGCATCAGTTATACGCCGGTACCGCTTATCAGCCTCGGCGCGGATTACCGGCGCGGCGAAAGCGCACGCGATGACGCGGCCTTTACGCTTGACCTCCATTATGAAGCTGGCATGTCCTGGGCTGCGCTCATCAACCCGGATAACGTGGCCGCCCAGCGCACCCTCACGGGCAGCCGTACGGCGCTGGTGGCACGTAATAATGAGATTATCCTGCAATATCGCCAGGAGCACGAGACACGTGCCATGGGTAGCTTCACCCTGCAACGTCTCACGGACAACAGCCCGGCGGATGGTGTGACCAGTAACCGCATCACGCTTCACGCCTCTACGCCTGATGGCGCGCCCGCGCCGAATATTCCTGTGCAGTGGCGGGCCAGCGGCCATGCGGCGCTCGGCACGGCGAATGGCGTCACCGACGCGCGCGGCGTTGCCGAAACCACGCTTACGGATACGCTCGCTGAGCCGGTTACGGTCGAGGCCACCGCTGGCGGCATCACGCATTCTGTGGTGAGCCATTTTGGTGAGAGCCAGGCGGCGCTGACGCTCGCGATGGAAAAAGACAACAGCCCGGCGGACGGCGTCAGCCAGAACCGCGCGCGGGCGCGCCTCACCAGCAGCGATGGCAAACCACGTGCGGGCGTGAAAGTGAGCTGGTCGACGAGCGGCAGCGCGACGCTTACAAACCTCACATCGGTGACGGATGAAACCGGCAGCGCCACCGTGGCGTTAACCAGCCAGACGCCGGGCGCGGTAACGCTTCGCGTCAGCGCCGACGGCAAAACGGCAACGACGACCACAACGTTCAGCGCGCCGCAGCCTGCGGGGCTGAGTCTTAGCATGGTGAAAGACCAGGTTGTTGCGGATAACCAGAGCCGCGCTCTGGCGCAGGCGCGCGTGACGGATGGGCAGGGCAGGCCACTGCCGGGCGTCACCGTACAGTGGCGTATTGATGGCAGCAACACCGCACAACTGACGTCACCTGCAAGCGTTGTGACCAGCAGCGACGGTATTGCGCGCGTAAGCCTTAAAGATCGCGTCGCCGAGGCCGTCACGCTCAGTGCGACAGCGCGAGACATGCACGGCTCGGTTGTCGCCACGTTTGTCGCCGCGCCACCCGCCGCGCTGACTGTCTCAATGACGCTTAACCACCAGCTTGCGGATAATCTTGCCATCAACCGCGCGCAGGCGACGCTTACCGATACGACAGGGCAGCCGGTCGCAAACGCCGCGCTGCACTGGCGTCTTGAGGGGAGCGCAACCGCAAGCCTTGCTTCGCCCGCGGATGTCACGACGGACGCCAGCGGCCATGCGACGGTGAACCTGAAAGATCCTGTCGCAGAGAGCGTAACCGTTATCGCAAGCGCAGGGCGTCTTGAAGGGCAGGCGACGGCGAGCTTTAGCACGGTGCCGGTGGGCGGCGTGACGGTCACGATCCCCACCAATAATGCCCCGGCAGACGGCGGGAGCGTGAATGAGGCGCAGGTAGTGGTAAAGGATATCCACGCAAGGCCGATGTCCGGCATCAGCGTGAGCTGGACGCTGAGTAGCGCCACCGCGCACGCGGCAAGCCCGGTCACCGTAACTACTGATGCACAAGGCCAGGCGCGGCTTACCTTCACCGACACGGTGCCGGAGACCTTATCCGTCACCGCGAGGGCGCAGGGTAAAAGCGGGTCGGCTGATGCACGGTTTACAGCGGTGGTTGCTAAAAATCTGGTGCTCAGTGTGCTTTCAGATAACGCTCCGGCAGATAACGCTTCAGTAAATCGTGTCAAAGCGCTGGTCACTGATGGCAGCGGTAAACCCGTTAATGGCGCCAGCGTGGCGTGGAGCATCAGCGGTAGCGGTACGGCGAAACTGACAACGCCCGCCTGGACCACCACGGACGCGCAAGGCGTCACCACGGCTGAGCTTAAGGATTCGGTCGCGCAACCGGTGAGTGTTATCGCAAGCGCAGATGGCATCACCAATCGCGCCACGGTGAACTTCGCGGCAGTTAGCCGGTAGCCGTTGAGGCACCCAATAAACGCCCGGCGTGTCCGGGCGTTTATTGCGCCACGTTCGCGGTGCGCTTTCCCCTTCGGCTACACATCCTCTACGCTTAGAGTATCCGCAACCACAAGAGGAAGAGGTTATGCATCATCCATCTGTGACGACTATGAGTGACCCGGTCCCTGTCGACCCGGTGCCGGTACCGGATCCTATCCCCACACCGCAACCCGTTCCCGACCCACCGTCGCCGGATCCGCGTCCTATTGACGATCCGCCGCCGCACATGCGTTAAGCGCAAAAAAATGCCCTCGTAAGAGGGCATCAGACTTATTTAATTTCCAGCACATCGAGGCGCTGCATCGGCGGGGCCTCTTCATCTTCCGGCGTCCAGCCAGCAGGCATTAACGGGATCTCTTCGCGGTCAAACGCCAGATCGCCGCCATTCACCACGTCCGAACCGTGATGAATGCCTTTGAAATCGAACAGTTCAGTATCGCACAGGTGGGACGGCACCACGTTCTGCATCGCGCTGAACATGGTTTCGATGCGCCCCGGATAGCGTTTATCCCAGTCGCGCAGCATATCGGCAATCACCTGACGTTGCAGGTTCGGCTGCGAGCCGCAAAGGTTACAAGGAATAATCGGGAAGCCTTTCGCCTGCGAGAAACGCTCAATATCTTTTTCGCGGCAATAGGCCAGCGGGCGGATAACGATATGTTTACCGTCATCGCTCATCAGCTTCGGCGGCATGCCTTTCATCTTGCCACCGTAGAACATGTTCAGGAACAGCGTTTGCAAAATGTCATCACGGTGATGCCCCAGCGCGATTTTGGTCGCTCCCAGTTCAGTTGCGGTGCGGTAGAGAATACCGCGGCGCAGGCGTGAGCACAGTGAGCAGGTCGTTTTACCTTCCGGGATCTTCTCTTTAACGATCCCATAGGTATTTTCCTCAACGATTTTATATTCCACGCCAAGGGTTGCCAGATAGTCCGGCAGGATATGTTCCGGGAAGCCCGGCTGCTTCTGGTCGAGGTTAACCGCCACCAGCGAGAAATTGACCGGCGCGCTCTGCTGCAAATTACGCAGGATCTCAAGCATCGTGTAGCTGTCTTTGCCGCCGGAGAGGCAGACCATAATGCGGTCGCCTTCTTCGATCATATTGTAATCGGCAATCGCCTCGCCGACGTTGCGGCGCAGACGCTTCTGCAATTTGTTCAGGTTGTACTGTTCTTTTTTGCTAATTTCTTGAATTTCAGACATTTAAAAGTGGCTCAGTTCTGCGTTGCGGCGCGCTCTGGCGGGTTGCCCGGCGCGCGAGTTCACCGTTGGCTTGCCCGCGCGCAGCGTTTATTGCTTCTCGCGCCAGCAGGCCCGAATGTTCAGGGTGTGCGTGGCGTGTATGGTACGGATTACGGCGACGAATGCCAGCGCGTTTTGCGCAAGCCACCCTGTTTTGAAGCCGTAACATTTTGCTGCCACACTCATAGCGGACGTAACGCCAGGCGCGGTGGCTGGCGGCGATGGATTACCATAACGGGAGGGGCTATGCGTCTGGCGTCATATAACGTTGAAAACCTGTTCGATCGCGCACGGGTCATGTCGCAGGGGAGCTGGTCGCAGGGGCGGCCGGTGCTGGAGAAATTCGCGAGGCTTAATCAGCTGCTAGGTGAGATAACCTACACCGAGGCCAGCAAAAAAGAGATGGTAAAACTGCTGGTGGCGCTTGGGCTTGAGAAATCGGATACCGGGCCGTTTGTCATTCTGCGCCGCAACCGCGGCAACCTGCTAAAACGCCCGCGCGACGGCGGTATTGACATTATCGCCAGCGGCCGCGCCGACTGGGTTGGGTCGCTCGAGCTTATTGAGTCGCCGGTCGATGAAGTCGCGATGCGCATCACGGCGAAAGTCATGAGCGATTTAAAGGCCGACGTGCTGGCGGTCGTGGAGGCGGAGAGCCGTCCGGCGCTGGCGGCGTTTAACCAGGAAATCATCGCAGCGCTCGGCGGTGAGCCGTTTTGCCACGTCATGGTGATAGACGGCAACGACAGTCGTGGCATTGATGTCGGCTTGCTGACGGGCCCCGATTACCCCATCGGGCCGATGCGCAGCCATGTCGACGACCGCGATGCCCGCGGGCAGCTAATTTTCTCACGCGACTGCCCCGAATATTCGGTACCGCTCGCCAACGGCGAGATGCTGTGGGTGATGGTCAATCATCTCAAAAGTAAAGGCTACGGCGGCAAAGCGGAATCGGATGCGAGACGTAAAGCGCAGGCGCAGCGGGTCGCCGCTATCTATCAGGCCCGGCGCGACGCTGGCGAGCGCTTTATCGCTATTGCCGGTGATTTTAACGACACGCCGGACAGCGACACGCTGGCACCGCTCCTGAAAGAGACCGATCTGCGTGACGCGTTCACGCACCCGTCTTTCGACAATGGCGGGTTCCCGGGCACCTGGGGCAACAGCGCCAAAAATAACAAGCTCGATTACATCCTTTTATCGCCCGCGCTCTGGGAATGCGTGACCGCAGGCGGCGTCATCCGTAAAGGCATGTGGCCCGGTGAGCGCCCCGTAAAATGGGAAGTCTATCCGGAGCTGAAAAAACCGCAGCAGGCCGGGTCCGATCACGCGGCGTTATGGGTGGATCTGGCGATATAAACGTAGCTTTCTTTCCTGTCGGGCACCGCATGTCGTTGCCCGACGTTATTATTATGACGTGATAAAGCATTCGCACTAATAAGCAAAAGTAAAACGCCTAAGAATATTTCGGTGTAAATCAAACCGAGAGTGAATTATTTAACTCATTGTTTTGTGTGTTTTTTATTGCATTTACTCCCGCCTCGATTAGCGTCATTTTTAAAACGTCGCTGCGCCTGAAAATAACCCCTCGCGGCGAATAAAAATTACCCGTCTGGTTTCCCGCTTCGCTTGCATAAATATCTCGTCAACTATACTGAAACCTGATTTTAACGTTGGCGCTCCTTAGCGTCAGGTTCCTGAAACCCGGATGTCTTTCGTGCTCAACCTTTTTTACAGGGTGCGAAAGGAAAGAAACAGGAGAGAAAACCATGACGACACGTCCACAACCGCCATTCCCTGAACAGCAACAACAGGTTCCAGGCACAACCGCCGACATGCAGCCGACGCCGGATCACGGCGAAACCAGCTATAAAGGATCAGGCCGTCTTACCGGTAAAGCCGCCATCATTACCGGCGGTGATTCAGGTATTGGCCGCGCGGTGGCGATTGCCTATGCCCGCGAAGGGGCAGATGTGCTGATTTCTTATCTTGATGAGCATGACGATGCCAAAGATACTGCGCGTCTGGTCGAAGAAGCCGGCCGTAAAGCGGTACTGGTGCCAGGCGATATCACCGATGCTGACCACTGCCGCGCGCTGGTGCAGAAAGCCGCCGATGCGTTCGGGAAGATAGATATCGTGGTCAACAACGCCGCCTTCCAGATGACACGCGAATCGCTTGATGAAATCAGCGATGACGAATTCGACCGCACCATGAAAACTAACCTCTACGGCATGTTCTGGATCTGCAAAGCCGCCGTGCCACATATGCCTGCGGGTGGGTCTATCATTAACACCGCGTCGGTAAACGCCGACCAGCCGAAGCCGAAACTTATCGCGTATTCCGCCACCAAAGCGGCCATTGTGAACTTCTCCGGCAGTCTTGCCGCGCTGCTTGCCGAAAAAGGTATTCGCGCCAATGCGGTCGCGCCAGGCCCTATCTGGACGCCGCTTATTCCGTCAACCATGCCGCCGGAGCAGGTCAAAGAGTTCGGCAGCCAGGTGCCGCTGGCGCGCGCCGGTCAGCCTGCGGAACTCGCGCCGGTTTATGTCATGCTCGCAAGTGATGAAGCAAGCTATGTGTCCGGCGCGACGATCGCTGTGACCGGTGGCCAGGCGGTTATCTGACAAGGAGAGAGGGATGCTCAACTATCCGCTGACGCTGACCACGCCGCTTGCGACCCATATCTTTGGCGGCACGCGCATTAAAACGCAGCTCGGTAAAGCGGAACTGCCGGAAACGCGCGTCGCCGAAACCTGGGAAGTGAGCGATGTGGACGGCATGATAGCGACCGTAACCAACGGCCCGCTTGCCGGTACCACGCTTCGTGAGCTGGTGACGCGCTATCCTGAAGAACTGGTCGCGCCGGGATGGCGCGGCCCGCATTTTCCTTTGCTCAGTAAATTCATCGACGGCAGCGGGATGTTGCCGGTGCATCTGCACGCGAACGATGAGATGGCACAGCGTCTTGAAAACCAGCCTAACGGTAAAACCGAAGCCTGGCATATTCTCTGGGCCGCGCCCGGCGCGACCTGTCTTGCGGGCATCAAAACTGGCATGAAGACAGAGGCCATCCGCGAGGCGTTGCTGGCAGGGGACTATGACCGCGTCATGTACCGTCTGCCGCTTAAAACCGGCGACACCCTTTATGTGCCCGGCGGCCAGCTCCATTCGTTCGGGCCGGATACGCTTATCTATGAAATCGAGCAGACCTCTGACATTCAGCAGCACGCGATGCCGTGGAATATGGAGGATGGCTCGCCGGTCCCGCCACAGGAGCAGGCCCGTAATATTGATAAGCTGCTTGAGGAGTTACGCCCGGCACTGCTGACCCAGCCGCAGCGCGGTCTGGTGCTGGAAGAGTGTTCGGCTGTGCAGCGTCTGCTGTGCTGCGCCGGGCCTTACTTCGCGCTGGAACGCTGGCGCTTTGACACCTGCTATGACTATCACTTTGCCTCGGTGCGCATCGTCACCAATATCGGCGCGCCGGTCACCATCAATACCGGTGGCAACGTGATGACCCTTGAGCGCGCGCAGTCCGTGATTTTACCCGCCGCACTTGGCGAGGCGGAGTTCTGCGGCAAAGGGGAGTTGCTGGTGGGCTATGTGCCTGATCTGGCGCAGGAGATTCTCGCGCCGCTGCGTGCAGCCGGTTATCCGCAAAACGCTATTGAGGCGCTGGGCGATGTGAGCGGGCGGCTGCGTTAACGTGCGGTCGCCCGTTGTTTCTCAAGCCGCCGGTAGAGTGTGCTGCGCGATACGCCAAGCTTGCGCGCTGCCTCGCTCATATTGCCCTTGACGCTATTTAACACGGCATCCACATCCACATCCGGTGCCGTCTGTTCAACAGGCGGCGCCGTTTCTTTACTGGCAGGCAGACCGTAGGAGGGCGGTAAATCGCTTAGCGTGACAACGTCACCTTCGTCCGCCAGGGCCAGCAGGACTTTCAGCAGGCTTAAAAGCTGGCGCACATTGCCAGGCCAGGGGAGGCGTGCGATATGCGCGATAAGATCATGCGAAAGCGTCACCCCGCGGCTTGTGCCGCCAAGCTCCTGCCAGAGCCGCTGCACGAAACGCGGCAGGGCGGGCCATTCGCGAAGCGGAGGAATACGCAGACGATATTCTTCGATGCGGTAAAAGAGATCTTCACGGAACGCGCCGCGCGCGACCATGTCATCAAGCGGGCGGTGGGTTGCGCAGATAAGCGTAAAGGCCACCGGCACCGCGCGCGTGCCGCCAAGCGGGACGACGCTTTTCTCCTGCAACACCCGCAACAGGCGGGTTTGCATCGCAAGCGGCATATCGCCAATTTCATCAAGAAACAACACGCCACCATCGGCTTCACGAATTTTGCCGATATAGCCGCGGCTGCTGGCACCAGTAAACGCCCCGGGCTGATAGCCAAAAAGCTCCGATTCAATCAGCTGTTCCGGCAATGCGGCGCAGTTTATCGCGACAAAGGGGCCGTCGCGCCACTGGCTTTGCTGGTGCAGGCGGCGGCTCAGATGCTCTTTACCGCAGCCGGTTTCGCCGGTAATGCACAACGCGATGCCAGCGTTGAGGAGGCGCAACGCTTTTTCGGTTTCAACACCGCTCTCTTCTTCCGGCGTGCGGGGCGGCTGCGCGGTCCAGACGCGTCGGGCCGGTCGTTGACTGCGGGCGTGGTAGCGGCGCTGATTAATGGCGGTGAGCGAGGCGTGCTCATCCGTCGCACGCGCCTGCGGGAAAAGCGCATCCAGCGAGAGCGTGCCGATATGCGCCGTAGAAAGGTTAAATTCATCCATCGCAAGCTTATTCGCGGCCACCAGTCGGTCATCGCGAAACGCCAGCAGCAATTCCTGCGCCGAGCCGAGCGCGCGCGGGTCGGCGTGCAGACTCAGCAGCCACTGCTGTGCGTCAAGCTGGGCGACCACCCAGTCATGTTCGAGTTGTCGCACTGCCTGGCGCATCAGTCTGCCGGCTTCCGGTACCGGTTGCTGCGCAGGCGTCGAAAGATCCAGCACGCCCGCTATCTGCCCGTCCGGGCGGAACACCGGCACGCCGTAGCAATACAGTCCGGCGTTTTGATTAAGAAAATGCTGGTCCCTGTGGACTTCGCACGGCGCGTGCAGCGCCAGCGCCGTACCGATGGCATTGGTACCGCGGGCGTGTTCGCCCCACAAGTTTCCGGGCGCGAGCGCGACACGCTGCGCCTTATGCAAGAACTGCTGGTTGCCGAACGTGTCCAGTACCAGGCCCGTATCGTCCGAGGCGACAACCACCGAGGGGACGCGGTTGAGGTTCTCGCCGAGCCGTTCCATGAGCGGACGGGCAAGCTGTTTCAGCCAGCCATGCTGGGAGCGTGCCTCTTCAAGCAGCGCACGGGTGACAAACGAGGTGGCGTCGTCGCTGCGGGTCAGGCCGTAGCGCTGGCTGCGCTGCCAGGAGTCGTTCACAAGACACGGAAAAGACCGCTCGTCGCAATACGGCGTTAAGCCTGCGGAGGTTAACGTGGCGCTGTGCGGCATGGCGTTCTCCCGTGAGTGCATATGTTTCAAATATGTAGCATTTAAGTGTTCCATGTGTTGCGACACATGACACAGTTCCGCGACATTTTCCGCAGGACGGCCCAGGCGCCACGGCATCTGCGCTTTCGGGTAGACATTTAACGTTATGTTTTGATTCGGGATTTTAAATTTTACTTTCTGTCCCGTTACTCTGGCATAAGAACTGCTTATCTCAGGCTGTCGCACAGCAGACTGTGCTTAACCGATTGTCGCTACACTGAGGAATCTGCCATGAAATACGCTCACCCCGGTCAGCCTGGTGCTCTCATTAGCTTTAAAACGCGTTATGGAAACTATATTGGCGGTCAGTTTGTCGAGCCTGTCGAAGGACACTATTTTACGAATACCACGCCGGTGACGGGCGCGACCGTGGCGGAGTTCCCGCGCTCTAACGGGGCGGATATCGAACGTGCGCTTGATGCCGCACATGCCGCCGCGCCTGCCTGGGGCAAAACCAGCGTGCAGGAGCGCTCAAACCTGCTGCTCGCGATTGCCGATCGCATGGCGGGCCATATCGAACAGCTGGCCCTTACCGAAAGCTGGGATAACGGTAAACCAATTCGCGAAACGCTGAACGCGGATATTCCGCTGGCGGTGGATCACTTCCGCTATTTCGCCGGTTGTCTGCGCGCCCAGGAGGGCAGCGTAGCGGAAATCGATCAGTACACGGTCGCCTATCATATCTACGAACCGCTTGGCGTCGTCGGCCAGATAATCCCGTGGAATTTCCCGATCCTGATGGCGGCATGGAAACTTGCGCCTGCACTGGCGGCGGGTAACTGCGTCGTGCTGAAACCCGCCGAGCAGACCCCGCTGGGTATTTCAGTGCTGATGGAGCTTATCGGCGACTTACTGCCGCCGGGTGTGGTCAATGTGGTGCACGGGTTCGGGCAGGAGGCGGGCGAAGCGCTGGCGCGCAGCAAACGTATTGAGAAAATCGCGTTTACCGGCTCAACCCCGGTCGGACGGCATATTCTTGCATGCGCGGCGGAAAATATTATCCCCAGCACCGTCGAGCTTGGCGGAAAGTCGCCTAATATTTACTTTGCCGACATCATGCAGGCAGAGCCGGAATTTATTGAGAAAGCGGCCGAAGGCCTGATTCTGGGCTTCTTTAACCAGGGGGAAGTGTGCACTTGTCCTTCCCGCGCCCTGATTCAGGAATCTATCTACGAACCCTTTATGGAACGTGTGCTGGCGCGTATGGCCAACATTCGTAAAGGCGACCCCTATGATACGGACACCATGATTGGTGCACAGGCCTCTCAGGAGCAGTTCGACAAAATCCTCTCATACATCGACATTGCACGCGGTGAGGGCGGCCAGATCCTTGCGGGCGGTTCGCGGCTCAACCACGGCGCAGCGCTGGAGAAAGGCTTCTACATCGAACCGACGCTGATTAAAGGCGAAAACGAGATGCGCTTCTTCCAGGAAGAGATCTTCGGGCCGGTTATTGGGATAACCACCTTTAAAGACGCGGATGAGGCGCTGCGACTGGCGAACGCCACCGAATTCGGCCTCGGCGCGGGCATCTGGACGCGCGACACCAATCTTGCCTGGCGTATGGGGCGCGAAATCAAAGCGGGCCGCGTCTGGACTAACTGCTACCACCTGTATCCCGCCCATGCCGCCTTTGGGGGATACAAAAATTCCGGTATTGGCCGCGAAACGCATAAGAAAGCGCTGGAACATTACCAGCAGGTGAAAAATCTGCTGGTCAGCTACGACATCCAGCCTCTGAACCTTTTCTGATCCATCTGAACAACATCTGAACTATCCGCTAACGAGGTGACTGATGAAAGTGATGAAAATGAAAGCGGCGGTTGTAAAAGCCTTCGGGCAGCCGCTTGAGATCCAGGAAGTCTTGGTACCGGAAGTAACGCCGGGCAAGGTGCTGGTCAAAATCGCCGCGACAGGCGTATGCCATACCGATCTGCACGCCGCGGAAGGCGACTGGCCGGTAAAACCGAACCCGCCGTTTATTCCGGGCCATGAAGGCGTAGGGCACGTCGTGGCGGTGGGCCAGGGGGTCACGCACATTAAAGAGGGCGATCGCGTCGGGGTGCCGTGGCTCTATTCCGCCTGCGGCCACTGCGAACATTGCCTCGGCGGCTGGGAAACCCTCTGCCACGGCCAGCAAAACTCCGGGTATTCGGTCAACGGCAGCTTTGCTGAGTATTGCCTCGCCGATGCTAACTACGTCGGTATTCTGCCGGACAATGTCGATTTTAACAGTATCGCGCCGATTCTTTGCGCGGGTGTCACGGTCTACAAAGGGCTGAAGATGACCGACACCAAAGCAGGCGACTGGGTAGTGATTTCCGGCATCGGGGGCTTAGGGCACCTTGCTATCCAGTACGCCACGGCGATGGGGCTGAACGTCGCGGCGGTGGATATCGATAACGATAAACTCGACTTTGCCAAACGTCTCGGCGCGCAGGTCGTGGCGAATGCGCTGGAAGTTGACCCAGGTAGCTATTTCCATGACACGTTCGGCGGCGCGAAAGGCGTGCTGGTGACGGCGGTGTCGCCAAAAGCGTTCGCCCAGGCGACCACCATGATGCGCCGTGGCGGCACGATGGTGTTAAACGGTCTGCCGCCGGGTAAATTCGATCTTTCTATTTTCGATATGGTACTGGATGGTACGACGGTGCGCGGATCGATTGTGGGAACACGTAAGGATTTGCAGGAGGCGCTGGATTTCGCCGGGCATAAAAAGGTGGCGGCGGAAATTGCCGTGGAACCGCTTGAGAATATCAACGATATTTTCGACCGTATGCGTAACGGGAAAATTACCGGGCGTATTGTGGTGGATATGTCGCTGTAAAAACACCAGCGCCGCAGGGATGCGGCGCTGGTGTGTAGGATTAACGCTTACGCTTTTTCATCGCCATGACGATAAAAATAACAATCAGTGCGCCAATAATCATTCCTAAAGTATGCATCTCTTCCTCGTATGTCACCGTAACACCCGTTTCAGGCAAGCGGCGAAGTATAGCCAATAACACCTTGAGATTATACCTGGTGGCCTCTCTTAATTCAGGGAGGGACAGTGGTTATGATTATATAAAACCCAATAGTGACTACGGGTAATTAAACCTGTGCGGTCAGGTTGCCACTAAAATTATTACTCATTATGGTGGGCGCCTATCACATTCGTTTTCAGACACAGGGAAGGTCATGTTCGCTTTACTGCATAAACTGTCGCGCCAGCTGCCCGCGCTTATCCTCTTCTGGAGTGTTAACTGGGTCATTACGCTCGTGCTGCTTGCTCTCGCTAATAAAACCCACCACCCGTCGCTCGTGGGCGCGGCGGTCTGGTTTAATATGCTGTGGATCTGTGCGTATCTCATCGAATATCAAGGGCGCGCGGCGTTTCACGCTCAGGAGCGCAAACGCCTGAAGCGGTTTTTACCGCGCCAGCAGTACAGCCGTGTGAAAGGGCTGATAGCGATGGCAAGAGCCACAATGGTTTTGCTCTCGGCAAGCTTTCTGCTGGCGGTCGCGCATGCGTCGGGTACGGTGGTGTGGTCGCTGGTCGCGGCCTGTTGCCTGTTAGGCGCCATCTGCCTTGTGCGCTTTTATTTGCTCTGTACATCAGTGTTGACGCCGCCAGTGGCCTCCATTCTCGGGAAAGCCTGGCCGCTGGTGCTCGCACTGGTGCTCTTTTTCGCCAAAATGCTGGCCAGTGCGGTGCTCATCGAATCCTGGGATATTTCGTCAGCGCAAATGCCCTATACCGCCTGGTGTCTGACGCTATTTATGGCCGCGTTTATTGCTTTTAATATCTCCTATATCTTAATCATGCTGGTTTCCGTTTTTATAGAAGCCAGCGTGCGGCGACGTAAAAAACGCGTTTCTGTTCCTATGAGCAGTCAGATATTACTGGTAGCGGCATTCGCCAGCGTGATGCCGGGTTTGATCATGGCAAATACCCGCACAATTGGCGGTGCGTTATTAAATTCCTTTTATCAGTTCGATACCCGCACTACCTTCCGCTGCGGCGAACGTTATCAAACCATTTATGAGCTTGGCGAAAAAGCGCGTTATTTAGCGGTGGGTGAAAATCAGTACCGTGGTTTTTTTATTAAGGACGGGGATCTACACGGCGTGGCGGTAAAATGCACAACAGGTGATAAATTTACCTGGTATCGGGTGTTAAGCCGGGAAGAGCTGGGTGAGAACGCCCCTGCCAAAAACAGGGGCGATAACGCGAAGCACTAGAACTATTCGCTGACCTTTTCGGCTTTGCCCGCAAGCTGCGCCAGGAAGTCGTAGCGTTTTTGCAAATCGGCCGCCGCGTCTTTCCAGAGCTGCTCTGCCACCTCCGGCTGTTGGGCGTTAAGCCGACGGAAGCGCTGCTCGGTCAGCAGGGTTTCTGCGAGCGCGTCTGACGGCGGGCGCGAGTCGAGCGAGAGCGGCAGCTTGCCCTCGTCGGCACGGCGCGGGTCGAAGCGATAGAGTGGCCAGAAGCCGGTCGCCGTGAGCTGGCGCATCTGGTCGTGGCTCAGCGCCAGATCGTAGCCGTGTTCCTCACAGGGGCTGTAGGCGATAATCAGCGACGGCCCGGGGTAGGCCTCCGCCTCCTGAATCGCTTTCACCGTCTGATTCAGCTGCGCGCCGAGCGAAATCTGCGCCACATAGACATGACCGTACATCATCATGCTGACGCCGAGATCTTTACGCGCTTTGCGTTTGCCATGCTCGCCAAATTTCGTCACGGCGCCAAGCGGTGTCGCTTTCGAGGCCTGGCCGCCAGTGTTCGAGTAACACTGCGTATCGAGCACCAGAATGTTGACGTTCTCAGTGAGGCTCAGCACATGGTCAAGTCCGCCAAAGCCAATATCATAGGCCCAGCCGTCGCCGCCAATCAGCCAGATAGATTTTTCCACCAGCGCGTCGGCGTCGGTCAGCAGTTCCTGCGCGCCTTCCACGCCCTGCAACTGCTGACGCAACTGCGCCACGTGTTCGCGGCGCGCCTCGGGCGTGGCCTCGGTTCGCAGCGCGTCATTCAGCGCCGGCGTCAATTGGCTGGCAAATTGCGCCAGCAGGCGTTCGACGCGCGCTTTATGCTGATCGACCGTCAACCGAAAACCGAGCCCGAACTCCGCGTTATCCTCAAAGAGCGAGTTCGCCCAGGCCGGCCCGCGCCCGTTTGCGTCGGTGGTGTAAGGCGTTGAGGGCAGGTTACCGCCGTAAATTGACGAGCAGCCAGTGGCGTTGGCGATAAGCAGCCGGTCGCCATAAAGCTGGGTCAGCAGCTTGATATACGGCGTCTCGCCGCAGCCGGAACAGGCACCGGAGTATTCAAAGAGCGGTGTGATGAGCTGCGAGGTGCGAATGTCGATGCGTTCCAGTTTGCTGCGGTCAATCTCCGGCAGGCCCAGGAAGAAACCGTAGTTGCGCTTCTCAACTTCAACATGTTCCAGACGCGACCGCATGTTGATAGCTTTGATCGCCGGATCCTGGCGGTCCTTCGCCGGGCAGACCTCGACGCACAAATTACAGCCGGTGCAATCTTCCGGCGCGACCTGCAACACATATTTCTGACCGCGCATGTCGCGCGATTTCACATCCAGCGAGGCCAGCGAGGGCGGCGCGTCGGCAAGGTCATCCGGGGCCACAACTTTGGCACGGATGGCGGAGTGCGGACAGGCGGCGACACAGTGGTTGCACTGGGTGCACAGCTCTTCTTTCCAGACAGGGATCGCTTCCGCGATATTGCGTTTCTCCCACTGGGTGGTGCCGAGCGGCCAGGTGCCGTCCGGCGGCAGCGCCGACACCGGCAGCGCGTCGCCAAGCCCTGCGAGCATCGCGGCGGTCACGGTTTTAACGAAATCCGGCGCGGCGTCGGAAACCACCGGCGGGCGCAGGTGGCTTTGTGTATCAACGGCCTCGCGGGGAACGTCATAAATTGATTCGCGCGCCAGCGCCAGCGCCTGCCAGTTGCGCTCCACCAGCTCCTGGCCTTTGCTGCTGTAGCTTTTGGCGACAGCGCCCTGCAATGCCTGAAGGGCGCTGTCGCCCGGCAGGATCTGCGTGAGGTGGAAAAACGCCATCTGCATGACGGTATTGATACGCGCCCCGAGCTGGCATTCGCGGGCGATTTTCGCGGCGTTAACTACGTAAACCCGCGCCGCTTTGTTATTCAGCACCGCCTGTACCTCCTGCGGCAGCCGGTGCCAGACCTCTTCTGGCGGGTAGGGGGTATTGATTAAGAAAATACCGCCGGGCTTCAGGCGCTCGGCCATCTGGTATTTATCGAGGAACTGCAGCTGGTGGCAGCCGACAAAATCCGCCTGGTTTACCAGATACGCCGAGTTAATCGGGCGCTCGCTGACACGCAGGTGTGACACCGTCAGGCCGCCCGCTTTTTTGGAGTCGTAGACGAAATAGCCCTGCGCATACCACGCAGTGGCATTGCCGATAATTTTGATGTTGTTTTTAGTCGCCGAGACGCTGCCGTCACTGCCAAGCCCGTAGAACAGCGCTTCGAGACGCGCGCGCGAAGGCAGGGTGTTTTCCGGCAGCGGCAGGGAGAGGTGCGTCACATCGTCGTAAATGCCCACGGTAAAGCGCGGTTTCGGCTTTTCAGCACGCAGTTCAGTAAACACCGCCAGCGCGCACTCCGGGCCGAACTCTTTTGACGACAGCCCGTAGCGCCCGCCAGTCACGCGAGGCAGGGTGTCGCGCTCGCCGCTGTTGAAGGCTTCTGCAAGCGCGGTCATCACATCAAGATACAGCGGTTCCGCCAGTGCGCCGGGCTCTTTGGTCCGATCCAGCACCGCGATGCGCTGCGCGCTCGGCGGTAGCGCCGCCAGCAGGTGACGTGCGCTGAACGGGCGGAACAGGCGCACTTTCAGCACGCCCACTTTCTCGCCGCGGGTGAGCAATTCATCGACCACTTCTTCACAGGTCCCGCAGGCCGAGCCCATCAGAATGATGACGCGCTCGGCCTGCGGATGACCGTAATACTCGAACGGCTTGTACTGGCGGCCCGTCGCGGCGGCAAAATCGTTCATCGCCTGTTCGACATGGTCATAAACCGCGTTATACCAGGGGTTGGTCGCCTCGCGGGACTGGAAATAGGTATCCGGGTTGGCGGACGTGCCGCGAATAACCGGGTGCTCCGGGTTCAACGCGCGGGCGCGATGCGCGTCGATCTCCGCCTGCGGGAGTAAATCGCGGATCGTCTCATCGGCGAGCGGCGCGATTTTATTGATCTCGTGCGAGGTGCGAAAACCATCAAAGAAGTGAATAAACGGCACGCGGCTTTTCAGCGTGGCGATATGGGAAATCAGGGCAAAATCCTGCGCCTCCTGCACGCTCGCTGCGCACAGCATCGCACAGCCCGTCTGGCGCACGGCCATGACGTCTGAATGGTCGCCGAAAATCGACAGCGCATGGGTGGCGACGGTGCGCGCCGCAACGTGCAGCACAAAGGGGGTTAACTGCCCGGCGAGCTTATAGAGCGTCGGGATCATCAGCAGTAGCCCCTGCGAGGAGGTAAATGAGGTAGACAGTGCACCGGTCTGCAACGCACCGTGGACGGTGGCGATAGCCCCCGCCTCGGACTGCATCTCCACCACGCGCGGTACGTCGCCCCAGACGTTTTTCATACCGTTGCCTGCCCAGGCGTCTGCCTGTTCCGCCATGGTGGAACTCGGCGTGATGGGATAAATCGCGATAACTTCACTGGTGCGAAACGCGACTGACGCGACTGCGCCATTGCCGTCGAGAGTAATCATAAAAGATCCTTACATTGCGCCACATGTGCGATCTGCGCTGTCACAACAGACCCTGTAGTAATAAGGGAATTTTAGCAAAGGGGTGGGCGCGGCATTTTCGTTTTTGTGTACTGACTATTCGCGAGGTGAATGATTTCATGCGCAGGATCAAGAGCGCGAGGCTGAAAATGGCAAAAAAATGTGTCTTCGTCCAAAAAAGCAGCAGAGTGAATCTCGACGCGCCGCGTCGGGCGGCCTATGATGCTCAGGTTTTGCTTGTCAACGAAAGGGGAGAACCATGCGAGCAGCGTTTTGGGTAGGATGTGCCGCGTTAATGTTATCGGCATGCAGCAGCGAACCCGTTCAGCAGGCTACTGCGGCCCACGTGCCGCCGGGAATGCGGGCTGCGATGTCGAACGCAGGTCAGGCGAACTGCGCGATGGTTGGAGGCTCGCTGTCGGTCGCGCGTCAGCTTGATGGCTCCACGACCGGCATGTGCGCGCTGCCCAACGGCAAACGTTGCAGCGAAGCGGCGCTCGCCACCGGTGCCTGCGCCGCGTACTGATTTGCTACATCAGATCCGCCAGTTTATAGACCAGACTGAACTGGCGGTACTTCAGGGTGAGTTGTTGTTTCTCCACGCTCACCGTCGCGCCCTGGCTTAACATCTCATTTATCAGTTTATCCAGCTCATTAAGCTGTTGCTCAGCGCACAGCATCCGTGTTGACGCCAGCCCGTTCACCTGCAGCGTATCGCCATTCAGTTCGCCCTGGCCCATAAAGCGGTTACACATACTGCCTGATACATGCATGTGCTCGCCAAAGCTTAACTCCGGCACGCGGCGTGTCGCGTCAAGCGGCGCGCCATTAACGGTTTGCAGGACGTAACGGTGATGTTGCAGCGTCTGCGCAGTGACGTGCGAGGCGGTAGAAACGCTGTTGCAGCCCGCAAGCAGCATGCCTGCCAGGAATGTCATCAGGATTTTTTTCATGGGTGTCTCCCTGAGGTCAAGGACGCGACGCGCCAGAGGGCGCGCCGGTCTGGATCACACGACTTCGTTAGGGCAGGTTTCGCCGCGCTCAAGCTGGCGCAGGTTTTCAAGCGTGGTTTCAGAGATGCTGATTAATGCTTCTTCCGTCAGAAATGCCTGATGGCCGGTAAAGAGCACGTTGTGGCAGGCGGAGAGACGGCGGAACACGTCATCCTGAATCACATCGTTGGATTTATCTTCAAAGAACAGATCGCGTTCGTTCTCATAGACGTCCATACCGAGGGCGCCGATTTTCTGGCGTTTAAGCGCGTCAATCGCCGCCTGAGAGTCAATCAGGGCGCCGCGGCTGGTATTAATGATCATCACGCCGTCTTTCATCTGTTCGAAGGCGTTCTGATTTAGCAGGTGATAGTTTTCCGGCGTCAGCGGGCAGTGCAGGCTGATGACGTCAGACTGTGAAAGCAGCGTCGGCAGATCGACATATTCCACGCCAATTTCCAGCGCGGCGGCGCTCGGATAAGGGTCAAATGCCAGCAGACGCATACCGAAGCCTTTCAGGATGCGCAGCGCCGCGACGCCGATTTTACCGGTGCCGATAACACCCGCCGTTTTGCCGTACATGGTAAAACCCGTCAGCCCTTCGAGGTTAAAGTTGGCATCACGGGTGCGCTGGTACGCGCGGTGAATGCGGCGGTTCAGGCACATCATCATGCCCACCGCGTGTTCCGCCACGGCTTCCGGAGAGTAAGCCGGGACGCGCACCACCTTGAGTCCGAGATCTTTCGCCGCATCAAGATCGACATTGTTAAAGCCCGCGCAGCGTAGCGCGATAAATTTCACGCCGTGTTTTTTCAGCTCTTCCAGCACCGGACGGCTGCCGTCGTCATTCACGAAAATGCAGACGCCCTCGCACTGAATCGCGGTTTTCGCTGTACGCTGGGTTAACAGGAAGTCATAAAATTCAAGTTCGAAGCCATATTCCTGGTTAACATGCTGCAAATACTTTTTGTCGTACTGCTTTGTGCTATAAACCGCCAGTTTCATAAGACTTTCTCCAGTGATTTTCTGTGATCACGTTAGCATAGTTAAAATTATCTTACAAAGTTTAAAAATTAATTGTTGAACAGTCGCTTACCTCTAATTCTAGGTCAACTATGCTTTCAGAGCCGCCCTGGCTTCACCTGGCCTGCCAAAACTGTCACAATACTGGCTTTCTTCGGCATAATTTCTCGCTGAATCAGGATATTAACGGCCCATGAAGGGTAAATACAGAGCCGTCATCGCTTTATTACTTCTGGTTGTGCTGCTCCCGCTGGCGCTGCTGTTAACCGCAGGCTACTGGTTGCCGACGCTCGCCGGTATCTGGCTGCCAAAAGGCACGCGCATTGCGCTTGAAGCGCGTCCACGCCTGACCCGCTCTGCGATAGTGCTGCCGGATCTGCGCTATTTCGCGGGGAATTGTGAACTTGCCTATGCGCAAAACGTGGTGTTAAGCCATCCGTCGCGCTGGCGGCTGCATCTTGACGCACTCTCGCTCAACACGGATTGCTTGAGCGCCATTCCCGACGACCCCGCGCCCGGTGCGCCGCGCACGCTGGCCCAGTGGCAGGCAATGTTGCCGCAAAGTGAGGTCGATATCGCACGGCTCACGCTTGCCTCTCTGCCGGATTATGTCGGCGCGCTCAAGGCGAACTTAAGCTCGCAGGCGCAGGTGGTGACATTCAGCGGTAACAATATTGATATCAAAGCGCGGCTGGTAGGCCAGGCGCTGAAGGTTGAACGATTACGTGTTCATGCTTTTGACGGCCAGCCGCCGGTCACGCTGCTGGGCGATTTCACGCTCGCGCTGATGCCAGACGGCATTCCCACAAAAGGCGAGGCGCAGGCGCAGTTTTCCCTGCCGCAGGCACCGTATCACGCCCGCGCAGAGCTGGCGTGGCGTGGCGGAGAAGGGCAACTGCTGGTCTTTGCTGAAGATGACCCCGATCCGCTGCTGGATCTTCCCTGGCAGGCGGGGCATGACGCTTTCGCCTTCAGCGACGGACGCTGGCACTGGCCGTATCAGGGCTTTCCGTTAAGTGGCCGCGTGGCGGTGCGCGTGGAGAACTGGCGCGGCGGCATTGAAGCGGCGCGCCTCAGTGGGCGCATGAACGTGGTTACGCAGGGCAATGCCGGTAAGGGCAACGCGGTGCTTACCTTCGGGCCGGGTAAACTGAGCCTGCGTGAGAGCAATATGCCGCTGCGCATCACTGGCGAGGCCAAACAGGATGCGCTGGCGTTTTATGCCACGCTTCCCGCCACGCTTCGCGGCCCGCTGCTGTCACCCGCGCTGCATTTCCAGCCGGGCGCGCTGCTGCGCTCGCGCGGGCGAATCATTGATGCGCTAAATATTGAGGAGATCCGCTGGCCGCTGGCGGGCGTGACGGTGACGGAAAAAGGCGTCGACGGACGGCTTCAGGCCATCGCACGCGCCAGCGAACCCGGGCAGGGCGACATGCTGCTGCATCTCGATGGGCGTGCCGAGGATTTTCTGCCGGATGCCGGGCGGTGGCGCTGGCGCTACTGGGGCGAGGGCACGTTTGTGCCGATGCGCTCGCGCTGGTCTGTCGGCGGGCGCGGCGAGTGGCGCGACGATGTTATTACGCTCAGCGAACTCACCACGCAGTTTGACCAGTGGCAGTACGGCAGTATGGAGATAGCGCATCCGCAACTGGCGCTCAGTTCGCCGGTGCGCTGGGTACGCGCAGGCGCGTCACCGTCGCTTGACGGCGCGCTGACGCTTAAAGCGGGTGCCACACGCTTTACCAGCGGTGCGAGTCTGCCGCCTTCAACGCTCAATTTCAGCATCAACGGGCGCGACCCGAGCGCGTTTTTGTTTAAAGGCGACCTGCACGCCGGAGCGATAGGGCCCGTGCGCGTTAATGGCCGCTGGGACGGCGAACGGCTGCGCGGGCAGGCCTGGTGGTCGCCGCAGCCGCTGGCGGTGTTCCAGCCGCTGATCCCGCCAGACTGGAAGCTGTTGCTGCGCGACGGTAATTTTTACGCGCAGGTGGCGTTTTCTGCCGCCAACGGTCAGGG
The DNA here is from genome assembly GCF_001277255.1 of Cronobacter condimenti 1330. NCBI lineage: Bacteria > Pseudomonadati > Pseudomonadota > Gammaproteobacteria > Enterobacterales > Enterobacteriaceae > Cronobacter > Cronobacter condimenti. Next base: position 2,238,164 of record NZ_CP012264.1, on the reverse strand, counting down.
CTTCGAGGCGGGGGGCCACGGCGTGGTGAAGCAGGGCAGCGCCTGGACTAAAGACAATCAGTTCAATGGCGTGGATTTCGTGCTGCCGTTCCGGTTCAGCGATTCCACCTGGCAGCTTGGCACGCGCGGGCCGGTGCGCCTTAACATCGCAGAGATTGCAAGCCAGGTGCCGGCGCGGGATATCACGGCGTCGCTACAGGGCAGTTACCCGTGGAGTGAAGCGCGTCCGCTGGTGTTAAGCGATGTCAGCGCGTCACTTCTCGGCGGTAAAATCCGGATGCAACAGCTCCGCATGCCGCAGCACACGCCCGCGCTGCTGCGCCTTGAACATATCTCGTCGAGCGAACTCATCACCGCCACCAATGTGAAACAAGTGGCGCTGTCGGGTGCGATTAACGGCGCGCTGCCGCTGTGGCTTAACCATCCGCAGTGGATAGTTCATGACGGCTGGCTTACCAGCCCCGGCCCGCTGACGCTGCGTGTGGATAAAGAGATGGCCGACGCGATGGCGCGCGATAACGCTGCAGCCGCGGCGGCGGTGAACTGGCTGCGCTATATGGAGATTTCACGCTCATGGACGCGGCTTGATGTTGATAATCTCGGCGTGCTGCGGATGCGCTCGGAATTCCAGGGCGAAAGCCATGTGGAGGGTAAAACCAGCGGCGTGCGGCTTAACTATCAACATCAGGAAAACCTTTTTACGCTCTGGCGTAGTTTACGTTTTGGCGACAATTTACAGTCCTGGCTTGAGCAACACGCAGCGCTACCCGCCGCACGCTGCACGGCAACGTCAGGGAAGACCTGCGAGGAACAACCATGAAACCGCTGTTTATGCTGCTTTGCGGCATCACCGCCACGCTGCTTTGCGGCTGCACGCCGCGCATCGAGGTGGCGGCACCGAAAGAGCCCATCACGATTAATATGAACGTGAAAATTGAGCACGATATCCATATCAAAGTGGATAAAGACGTCGAAGCGTTGCTGCAAAGCCGCAGCGATCTTTTCTGAGGAGGCGCGACGATGAGAAACCTGCTCGTCTTAACCCTGACGCTGCTGCTGGCAAGCCCGGCCAGTTTCGCGCTGACGCTTGAGGAAGCCCGCGCTGCCGGGCGCGTCGGCGAAACGCTGACTGGCTATCTCGCGCCGGTCACGCAGGACGCCGACACCACGGCGCTGGTGGCGCGTATCAATCAGGCGCGGGCGGAAAGCTACCGTCAGGTGGCCCGCCAGAACGGTCTGCCGGTGGATGACGTTGCCAGAATGGCGGGGCAAAAGCTGGTTACCCGCAGCAAGCCTGGCGAATATGTTCGCGGTATTAATGGTCAGTGGATGAAAAAATAGTACCGCTACCCCCCACGGGTAACAGACGTTGACGCGCGTCTGTGTCACGCTCAGAACGCGTTTTTAAAGGAGAAACGTTATGGCAACCGAATATACACTGGCGCTTGACCCGAGCCGGGCGTCGTCATTATCCGCCATCGCGGATACGCTACGCGCCAACGCAGGGCTGTTTAAAAAGCTGGTGATGTCCGAGCACCCGGATGATATCCGCTATGCGTATCAACCGGAGTCGTTTGAGATAACCGATATCACCGACAGTACTTTCACCTTCCGCTGCCTGGTGCACTATTTCGAACCGTGCTGCGATCGCAATATGCACGATCCGTACACCTATACGATCCGGTATCAGGTGCGCGATAACACGCTGGGGTTTGCACTCGACGAAACGCCGTGGGTGGTAGTGTAACGCGCTATCGTGCGTATAAAAAAACCGCCCCGAAAGGCGGTTTTTTTGTCTCAGGCGAGACGTAAACTCAGGCAGAGACCAGCGCGTCGATAGCCGCTTTTGCATCGCTCTGCGCTTTGGTCGCCATTTCCGGGCCGTAGGCAATGCCTTCGGCGAACACGAAGTTCACGTCGTTGATGCCGATAAAGCTCAGGAACAGGGACAGATACGGGGTCACCAGATCGGTCGGGGTATCTTTATGGATGCCGCCGCGGCTGGTCAGGATGATGGCGCGTTTACCCGTTACCAGACCTTCCGGCCCTTTCTCGGTGTAACGGAAGGTCACGCCAGCGCGCGCCACCAGGTCAAAGTAGTTTTTCAGCTGCGTCGGGATGTTGAAGTTGTACATCGGCGCGGCAATCACGATTACGTCGTGCGCTTTCAGCTCAGCAATCAGTTCATCAGACAGCGCCAGCGCGTCCTGCTGACGGGGCGTCAGCGGCGCATCGCTCGGGCGCAGGGCACCAACCAGTTCGCCATCCAGCACCGGAACCGGGTTCGCCGCGAGATCGCGCACGGTGATTTCGTCCGCGCTGTGTTTTTCACGCCACTGGTCGACGAAATAGTCGGAAAGCTGGTTGGACTGGGAGTAACCTGCCAGAATACTGGACTTCAGAACGAGTACTTTGCTCATTGGGTGTTCCTTTTTGATTTGGTTGTCAGGGCGGTTGCCCCCGTTGCTTGACGACAACTCTATTCACAAACCGATTACAGTGATAGCGCAATATATCGAATTCTATGTTCTAATTTTTTGAACAAGCCGCGCCAGAGCGTGGTGTGATATTCTACGCTTAATGAAACCTTTAGCTTTGACGGGCCGTTAACAGGCCATATAACTCAATGATGGAAAAACAAATTATTACGCTCTCCGCCCTGACGACGCGTCTTGACGATTTGATGCTGCGCGATAAAAGCCGCTTCGCACGTCGTCTGCATGGGGCAAGAAAGATTAAAAATACTGAATCTCAGCAGGCGCTTTTCGAACAGCTTTCCCAGGAGATGACCGAGGCGGCAGGGAAAGTCCTGCTGCGCGAAGCCGCACGACCTGCCATCACCTACCCGGAAAACTTGCCGGTCAGCCAGAAGAAACAGGATATTCTCAACGCGGTACGCGATAACCAGGTGGTTATCGTGGCGGGTGAAACCGGCTCCGGTAAGACGACACAGCTGCCTAAAATCTGTATGGAACTGGGCCGCGGCGTGAAAGGGCTGATTGGCCACACGCAGCCGCGCCGTCTTGCGGCGCGTACTGTCGCCAACCGTATCGCCGAAGAGCTGCAAACCGAGCCGGGCGGATGCGTAGGCTACAAAGTGCGCTTTAGCGATCACGTCAGCGACAACACGATGGTCAAGCTGATGACCGACGGCATTCTGCTGGCGGAGATCCAGCAGGACCGGCTGCTGATGCAGTATGACACCATCATTATCGATGAGGCGCATGAGCGCAGCCTGAATATCGATTTCCTGCTGGGCTACCTGCGTGAACTGCTGCCAAAGCGTCCCGATCTTAAAATTATCATTACGTCAGCGACCATCGACCCGGAGCGTTTCTCACGTCACTTCAATAACGCACCGATTATCGAAGTCTCCGGGCGCACGTACCCGGTAGAAGTGCGTTATCGCCCGATTGTTGAAGACGCAGACGACACCGAGCGCGATCAGCTCCAGGCGATTTTCGACGCTGTCGACGAACTGGGCCGCGAAGGGCCGGGCGATATCCTGATCTTTATGAGCGGCGAGCGCGAAATTCGCGACACCGCCGATGGCCTCATGAAACTGAATCTGCCGCATACCGAGGTGCTGCCGCTTTACGCGCGGCTCTCCAACAGCGAGCAGAACCGGGTGTTTCAGTCTCATGCCGGGCGGCGTATCGTGCTTGCCACTAACGTGGCCGAAACATCGCTCACGGTGCCGGGCATTAAATATGTGATTGATCCGGGCACAGCGCGTATTAGCCGCTACAGCTATCGCACCAAAGTGCAACGGTTGCCTATCGAGCCGGTCTCCCAGGCCTCGGCCAACCAGCGTAAAGGCCGCTGCGGGCGCGTCTCGGAAGGTATCTGTATTCGTCTTTATTCCGAAGACGATTTCCTCTCACGCCCGGCCTTCACCGACCCGGAGATCCTGCGCACTAATCTGGCGTCCGTCATTCTGCAAATGACCGCGCTGGGGCTTGGTGATATCGCGGCGTTCCCGTTTGTCGAAGCACCGGATAAGCGCAACATTCAGGATGGCGTGCGCCTCCTTGAAGAGCTTGGGGCCATTACCACCGACGAACAGGCGACGGTGTACAAGCTGACGCCGATGGGCCGCCAGCTCAGTCAGCTGCCGGTGGACCCGCGTCTGGCGCGTATGGTGCTGGAGGCGCAAAAACATGGCTGCGTGCGCGAGGCGATGATTATCACCTCCGCCCTGTCGATTCAGGATCCGCGCGAGCGGCCGCTCGATAAACAGCAAGCCTCAGATGAAAAACATCGCCGTTTCCACGATAAAGAGTCCGATTTCCAGGCCTTCGTGAATCTGTGGAACTATCTTGGCGAGCAGCAAAAAGCGCTCTCCTCAAACCAGTTCCGCCGCCTGTGCCGTACTGACTATCTGAACTATCTGCGCGTGCGCGAATGGCAGGATATCTATACCCAGCTTCGCCAGGTGGTGAAAGAGCTTGGTATTCCGGTTAACAGCGAACCGGCGGGTTACCGCGAGGTGCATACGGCGCTGCTGACTGGTCTACTGTCGCATATCGGCATGAAGGACGCCGATAAACAGGAGTACACCGGTGCGCGCAACGCCCGTTTCTCTATTTTCCCAGGCTCCGGGCTTTTCAAAAAGCCGCCGAAGTGGGCGATGGTGGCGGAGCTGGTTGAAACCAGCCGCCTGTGGGGACGCATCGCCGCGCGTATCGATCCGGAGTGGATCGAGCCGGTAGCGCAGCATCTTATAAAGCGCTCTTACAGCGAGCCGCACTGGGAGCGCGGGCAGGGCGCGGTTATGGCGAGCGAGAAAGTCACGCTGTACGGCCTGCCGATAGTCGCTGCGCGAAGCGTGAACTACAGCCAGATTGACCCGATACTGAGCCGTGAGCTGTTTATCCGTCATGCGCTGGTGGAAGGCGACTGGCAGACCCGCCACGCGTTCTTCCGTGAAAACCAGCGACTGCGCGCCGAAGTGGAAGAGCTGGAGCATAAATCGCGCCGCCGCGACATTCTTGTGGATGATGACACGCTGTTTGAGTTCTATGACCAGCGCATCGGCCACGAGGCGATTTCCGCTCGCCATTTCGATACCTGGTGGAAAAAGGCGAGCCGCGACACGCCGGATCTGCTTAATTTCGAAAAGAGCATGCTGATTAAAGAGGGCGCGGAGAAAGTCAGTAAGCTCGACTACCCGAACTTCTGGCATCAGGGCAACCTGAAGCTGCGCCTGACCTACCAGTTTGAGCCAGGGGGCGATGCCGACGGCGTGACGGTGCATATTCCGCTGCCGCTGTTAAATCAGGTGGAAGAGGCGGGCTTCGAATGGCAGGTGCCGGGAATGCGCCGCGAGTTGATTATTGCGCTTATCAAATCGTTGCCTAAACCGGTGCGCCGTAATTTTGTGCCCGCGCCGAACTATGCCGAAGCGTTTTTGGGGCGTGTGACGCCGCTTGAACTGCCGCTTTTTGACGCGCTGGAGCGCGAATTGCGCCGCATGACCGGCGTCACCATCGACCGAGAGGCGTGGCAGGCCGAACAGGTGCCCGATCACCTGAAAATGACCTTCCGCGTGGTGGATGAGAAAGGACGCAAACTGCGCGAGGGCAAAGATCTCAGCGCGCTTAAAGAAGGGCTGAAGGAAAAGGTACAGGAGACGCTGTCTGCGGTGGCGGATGACGGTATTGAACAGAGCGGGCTGCATATCTGGAGTTTCGGCGCGCTGCCGGAGCGCTATGAACAGAAACGCGGCGGCTACCAGGTGAAAGCCTTCCCGGCGCTGGTGGATGAGAAAGAGAGCGTCGGCATTCGGCTGTTTGATAATCCGCAGGAGCAGCAACACGCCATGTGGCGCGGGCTGCGTCGGCTGTTATTGCTGAACATTCCGTCGCCCATTAAATACCTGCACGAGAAGCTGCCGAACAAAGCGAAGCTTGGGCTTTACTTCAACCCGTACGGTAAGGTGCTGGATCTCATAGACGACTGTATCTCCTGCGGCGTCGATAAACTGATTGCGGAGCACGGCGGGCCGGTATGGACGCAGGAAGGCTTCACGCAGTTGCATGAGAACGTGCGCGCGCAGCTGAACGACACCGTGGTAGACATCGCAAGACAGGTGGAGCAGATCCTGACTGCGGTTTTCAATATCAACAAACGTCTGAAAGGGCGAGTGGATATGACGATGGCGCTCGGGCTTTCAGATATCAAAGCGCAGATGAGCGGGCTTGTGTATCGCGGGTTTGTGACCGGCAACGGGTACAAACGCCTGGGTGACACGCTGCGTTATCTTAACGCGATTGAAAAACGCCTTGAGAAAATGGCCGTCGATCCGCACCGCGACCGCGCGCAGATGCTGAAAGTGGAGGCCGTGCAGCAGGCCTGGCAGCAATGGCTTAACAAACTGCCGCCTGCACGACGCGACGAGGATGACGTGCAGGAGATCCGCTGGATGATTGAGGAGCTGCGCGTAAGTTATTTCGCCCAGCAGCTCGGTACGCCATACCCTGTTTCCGACAAACGTGTGTTGCAGGCGATGGAGCAGGTGGGCGGATAATCCAGAGAGTGACCGTGAAGGTGGGTGACACTTCACCCACCGCTGCGAGAAAATCGTCTATTTTACGACCGCGAGCGTAAAGCCGTCCCAGCCTTTATGCCCCACGGTTTGCAGCGCGGTGGCGCGCAGGCGTGGGTGGTTGCCGAGCATCTCGATAAACGTGCGCACGCCCTGAACGCGCAAATCCTCGCTTTGCGGGTCAGTGACTGCGCCGCCGCGCACGACGTTATCGCCGATAATCAACGTCCCGGAGCGGGAAAGCGATAACGCCCATTCCAGATAAATCGGGTTACCTGGCTTATCGGCGTCGATAAAAATCACATCAAAGGGCGGTTCGTCCACATACAACGGCAGGCTTTCTACGGCCGGACCGACGCGCAACTGCACTTTCGGCGTGACGCTCGCAAGCGCCAGGTTTGCCGCAGCCACCTGAGCGTGTTCAGCATTGGCCTCAAGCGTCACCACAAGGCCTTCTTCCGGTAATGCGCGCGCGAGCCATATCGTGCTGTACCCGCCAAGCGTGCCGATTTCCAGCACCCGCCTGGCGCCGGTCATCATCACCATGAGTGCCAGAAATTGCCCCTGTAACGGCGAGACATCGTGCGGGGGTAAACCCGCCAGTCGGTTATTTTCCAGTACCTGCGTCATCAGCGGATCGGTGGGAATTAGCGCCTGCGCGAGATACTCGTCCACTTCGCTCCATTCTTGTTGCTGCATCGAACCGCTCTCCAGAAAGCGCGCCGCGAAGGCGCGTTAAACTACGGGTGGGGGTTATAAGCAGCATAGCCGGGTTTCTCGCTCTGCGCCGCTGCGCCCGGCCATCCGCCGCCGAGCGCACGGTAGAGATCCACCTGCGCCAGCAGCAGATTATTTTTCACCTGCACCACATTGAGCTGGGCGCTGAAGAGCGTTCGACGCGCGTCCAGCTCGTCAAGGTAAGAGGCGTAGCCGTTCTGGTAGCGGTTATGCGCAATGCGCAGCGTCTCCTGCGCCGCCTGTTCCTGCGCCTGTAATTCGGTGAGCTGTTCGCCAAGCCGCTCGACGGCATCGAGACTGTCGTTCACCTCTTTAAACGCGTTACGTACGGTGCTTTCATAACTATATAACGCCTGATTTTTCTGTGACGTTGTCACGTCAATCTGTGCATTTAACGCCTCGCGGTTTAACAGCGGGGCGAGTACGCTCGCCCCGACGCTCCAGAGCCGTAGCGGGTTGGCGAGCAATTCCGGCAGGGTGTTCTCCTGAAGCGACCCCGACGCGGTGAGATTAATCCCCGGTAACAGGCGCGCACGGGCGACGGCCAGCTGTGCGTCGCTTGCCACCAGCGTCTGTTCCGCCTGCACAATATCCGGCCTGCGGTTTAACAGCGATGACGGCAGCCGTGAGGGGATAGGCAGCGGGCTTAAGGCATCAAATTCGCCACCGCGCGCAATGGGGCCGGGGTTCTGGCCAGTCAGGATGCTGAGCGCATTTTCCTGTGCCGTGATCTGGTGCTGGATCTGCGGGATTTGCGCCCGGGTGGCGCGCAGCTCCGATTCTGACTGCATCAGTTCCAGGCGCGAGCTGTAACCTGTTTCATACTGACGCTGCGCCAGTTTTAGCGCGTCCTGGCGCGAGGCGAGCGTTGAGGTTGTCACGCGTAACTGCGCATCAAGCGCCAGAAGGGTGATATAGCCGCTTGCGACCTGCGAGGCCACCGTCAGGTTTGCGGCGGCGGCGGCGGCTTTCTGGGCTTCCAGGCTCGCTTTGGCGGCATCGGCGGCGCTGCGGTATCGGCCCCAGATATCGACGTTATACGTCGCGTTCAGGTTGCCTTTGTAAAGGTCGCCGTACACCGGCAGGCCCGTCGCGGCAGATTGCGAGCGGCTGCGCCCGGCGCTGAAGCCCGCGTCGAGTGTCGGAAAGCGGTCGCCCAGGGCCGCCTGCACCTGCGCCTGATACTGATTCACCCGTTCGCGGGCGAGCAGCACATCGCTGTTATAGCGCAGCGCCTGATCCACATAACGGTTCAACGCCACATCGTGAAAATTACGCCACCAGAAGCCTTCGGTGGGTGACGACGGCCCGACTGCGGCGCGCCAGGCGGGGGGGATGATGAGCGACGGGCGGGCCTGCTCAACCCTACTCGTATGACAACCCGTCAGCAGCAGCGCGGCGGCAATGAGCGAATAAGGGCGACGCATTATTTCTCCTCGCTGCGCGTGTTTATGGTGACCTGCACCGACATGCCGGGGCGCAGACGGGCGCGTTTGTCGGCGTCGCCGAGCACGTCAATACGCACCGGGATCCGCTGGGCGATTTTCACAAAATTGCCGGTCGCGTTATCCGGCGTAATTGCGCTGAATTCGACGCCTGTCGCCGGCGAAATGCTCTGCACGCGGCCTTCAAATTTTTCATCGTTCAACGCGTCCACGGTAAAGGTCACCGGCTGGCCGGTTTTCACATCGGCAAGCTGCGTCTCTTTTAAATTTGCGATGACCCAGTTCTGCGGCGGCACCAGTGAGGTAAGGCGTGTCCCCGCAGTGACATAGCCGCCCTGACGTACGGCAATCTGGCCGAGCTGCCCGTCACGCGGCGCGATAATACGGGTGTTTTGCAGGTCTATCTCAGCAAGCTCCAGCGCTGCACGGGCATTTTCCACATCTGCTGCCAGCGAGGCGCGGTTCACAATCACGCTTTGCAGGTTCTGGCGCGAGACTTCAAGCTGTGCGGCGGCCTGCTCGACGCTCGCGCTGCCCTGGGCGGCGCTCGCAATAGCAGCGTCACGCTCGCGCACCGACAGCGACCCGTCCTGCGTCAGCTCTTTAACGCGGCGCAAATCCGCCTGATTATGCAGGCTCTGGGCGCGGGCGCTCGCCAGCGCCGCTTTATTCTGCTCGATGGTCGCCTCGGCGCTGCGGCGCTGTTGCAGGTTATTGGCAAGAGCGGCTTCACGCATGGCAAGCGTCGCTTTCGCCTGGTGTACGCGCTGTTTGTAGATGCGGTCATCGATGGTCATCAGCACATCGCCCTGTTTGACCTGCGCGAAATCCTGCACGTTCACGGCGGTGATATAGCCGTTGACCTGCGGGCTGATAAACGTCGTCATGCCGCGCACGTAGGCATTATCGGTGGATGCCGCATGGCGGGTGAACGGCGGCAGTTGCCAGGCGTACATAATCACCAGCAGACCGACCAGCCCGATGGCACCGGCGGCAAAAAAAGACACCACGCGCAGGTTGTTTTTTTCCGGCGACGCGGGGGTGGGGGCGCCTTGTTGGCTCATCACTACTCCAGAATTATGTCAGTCAAAAAATCGTCAGGTTACTGGCCACTCTGCATGGCTTGCTTTAGCGCCCGTCGTGCGGCGAGCCGCAGGCGGATAAGCCGCCAGAAAATCCACAGCAGCGTGGAAGCGGCGATGGCCGCCGTCAGTAAACAGGTATCGTTATAGGCCAGAATATTCGCCTCGGTGCTCGCGACGGTCTGCAACTGCTGTACCGCCTGGGCGTTAAGTAAGGTCGGATCGTTAAGCACATTGCCCCACAGGCTGCTGTACTGCGACAGCCGTTCGTTTACCAGCGGGTTAAGGGTGGTCAACTGATCGGCCAGCAGGCTGGAGTGGTATTTCTCACGCCAGGTCTGGAAGGTGCCGAGAAGGGCCGAGCCGATAAGCCCACCGAGGTTCTGGCTCATGCCGAACAGCACAGAAAAACTCACCAGGTTGCGCGGGTCGGCGATAACGCCGCCGATGCCCGCAAGCATCGCCGGCGCCAGAAAAAACGCGCTGCCAAAACCAAGCAAAAACTGGCTTATCAGCATTTGGTCGGCGCGGGTCTGGCTGGTGGCCTGACTGTCCATCAAGGAGGCGATAATCATCAGCGCCAGCGAAACCACAATCGGCCAGACGGTTTTCTGCGGGTTAATGGTTAGCGCGCTGGTGACGATGCCGCAGATAACGCCCGCCAGTATCGCCAGCGCAAGGTGCGTCATCTGCTCATTTTGCAGGCCGACATACTGGAGCCAGCCGATAGGCCCGGTGTTTTGCTCGGCCAGCACAATGCGAATCAACACCATGATAAGCCCGAGGCGCACGATGCTGCCGCTGGAGAGCCAGCGGGTGTTAAGCAACGGGTTACTGCGGTTATGTTCAAACGCAATCGCTGTCACGATGAGCACCAGCGCGCCGCCGAGCGCCCAGCCTATCCACGGGGCCTCAAACCACCAGTCGAGCCGCCCGAGTGACAGCGCGCCGCAGAGCAGCGCCATGCCCGGCGCCATCAGGCAGAACGTGATGAAATCCTTTTTCTCGAACACTTTGCGGCGATCGCCCGGCGGCAGTTTGAGCGCGATGACGCAGGCGAGCGAAATCATCGCCAGCCCCAGTTCAAACAGATACAGGCCGCGCCACTCTTCCAGCTCCAGTAATTCGGTGGAGAACAGGCGGGCGATGGGGATAGCAAGCTGCGATCCCGTAATACCGATAGTCAGTGCCTTAAGGCGGTGCTTCGCAGGCCACGCCTGGATCTGGTAATAGATGCCAAGGGAACTCAACGCCGCGCCCACCATCCCGTGGGCGGCGCGCACCATGATGGCCGTATTGATATCGTTAACGAAGAGGTGGAAAAACGTCACCAGCACATAGAGCACCAGGAACCCTTCGGTAAAGGCGCGCAGCCCGTACTGCTGGCGAAATTTCACCAGCAGCAGGTTGATGGAGACGTTCGTCATCACATACACCGCGGGCAGCCAGGCAATTTCCGTCGACCAGGCGGCGAAGGTGCCCTGCAAATTTTGCAGATTGGCGGTGACCATCGCATTACTGAGCGCGCCGGTCAGGCACACCAGCAGCCCCACGATGCCATAGGCGATACGCTTATAAGACGGGTGGTGCGGCGTCGACGGTGAGCCGAGCAGCATCGGTTTTTCATGGGGCGCCCACTCTCGCGGCGCGTAAGGGTCGTGTTTCACCGATCGCATGACTGTTTTTCGATTTCCTGCAACAAACGGTCCAGTACGCGACGCGTCACGGCCAGTTCTTCCGGGGGAATGGTGGAAAGGATAGTCTCCCTGAGACTGTCTGCCTCCACTTTCACTTTCGCAAACAGCGCCTGGCCCTGCGGGGTCGCGACCAGCAGGCGCTTGCGGCGATCGCCCGGTGGCGTGACGCGCTCAATGAGTGACTGCGCCACCAGCCGGTTCAGCAATGGCACCAGCGTAGCGCTCTCCACACCAAGCTGTTGCGCCAGTTCGCCCTGCGAGAGCGGAGTTTCATGGCGCGCGATAGCGGCGACAGCCACCCAGCTCGCCTGGCTCATGCCAAGCCCCTTCAGGCGGCGATCGACCGCCAGCCGCCAGTGATGGGCGGTCATCCAGAGCAGGTGAGAGAAGTTAAGGTCACGCGTTTCCACGGCAGGTATCCATTTCGTTAGTGCTCTAACTATTCTAGGGCCCGCTGTTTTAATAATTCAAGTGAATGTAAATTAATCTTTAAGTAATTCAGTGAATGTCTGAAGCGTGTTGTCTGAATTCCCACAGCACGTTTTACCGCTGCGCTATGCTGTCTGGAGGGGCGGATACCCTGATCACGAGAGAGAACAATGCCTGATTACCTGATAGAACCGACCGACCCGACACACCCGGATGCGATAGCCCTGCTGGCGGCCCTCTCTGAAACGCTGGCGGCGCTGACCGGCAGTTCCGGGCGACAGTCGTTTGATAATGACGATGTCCGTGCTGAAGGCGCGACATTTCTGCTGGCGCGAAATGCGCAGGGTGTGGCTGTTGGTTGTGTGGCCTGTCGGCCGCTGAAGCCCGGCATTGCAGAAATCAAACGCCTGTTCGCATTGCCGGACAACCCCGGCGCAGGCAGCCAGCTGTTAGGCGCGGCGGAGGATTTTGCCCGTAATTATGGCTACGATCAGGCGTGGCTGGAAACCCGGCGCACCAATCAGCGCGCGGTGGAATTCTACCTGCGGCGCGGCTATGAGATTATCGACAATTACGGGCGCTACGTGGGCCAGTGCGACGCGGTCTGTTTCGCGCGTCCGTTACAGGAGACGCCAGACGATGCTGACGGGGCTTAACCATCTGACGCTCGCGGTGGGGGATGTCGGGCGAAGCGTCGCGTTTTATCACGCCCTGTTGGGGCTGCGCCTGCACGCCCGTTGGGACGGCGGTGCGTATCTCTCCTGCGGTGAGTTATGGCTCTGCCTGTCGCCTGACGGCCAGGGCAGCGCGCCTGCTGGCTATACCCATTACGCGTTTAGCATCAGTGAAGCCGATTTCCCGGTCATGTCTGAGAAACTGACGCAGGCGGGAGTGCGCACGTGGAAAACCCATCGCAGCGAAGGGGATTCCTGGTACTTCCTCGACCCGGACGGATATCAGCTTGAGCTGCATGTCGGCAACCTTGCCACGCGCCTCGCCGCCTGCCGTGAACGGCCATACCAGGGAATGACGTTTTATAAAGGCTGACATAAACGACGAGCGCGATTTACTAAACACCCTGTTCAGCAAACCCGGTGTTCAGAAAGACAGATTTTCAGCAAGAAGAGTGCAGCCCAGGCCGTTTTAATTTCCTGAGTGCGCTTTGTTTTACCCAGCAAACATTATGCACGGTATACCCTTCAGTACTGTCTCTCTCCGCTTGCTCGCTCATGCCGTCTTAGAGCGCAGCAATGCGTCATGATTTGGAATTTGTAACAATTAACGGACCGCGTTGCCGGGAGATTAGGAGCTCTCCGGTAGGGGGGCTGTGCGGTGGTGGTTACGCTTAATGCTGGCTTTTTAAAAGGAGGTCACCATGAATATGATGCCTTTTCCTCTGCTTTCGGAAGGCACGCTGGCGCGCGTAAATCTGATTGGCAACTGGCTCGCCCGCAATGATTTTGCCACCGCACCTGGGGCTTCTGACGCGCAGCTTATTGTGCTGGCGGGCAACGCGGTGTTGCCGACCGTCGATGCTGCCGCGCGGCTTGCCAAAGAGAGCGGGTTGCCACTGCTTATCACCGGCGGGCTTGGTCACTCGACGACATTTCTCTATGCCGCCGTGGCACAACATCCGCGCTATAACCATTTGCGCACGACCGGGCTTACCGAAGCGGGCATTCTGGCCCGTATTGCCCGCGATTGCCATGAGGTGCCCGAAGCACAAATTATTGTTGAAGAAAAATCGACCAACAGCGGTGAAAACGCCCGCTTTACCCGCGCGCTGCTGGAGAGGCGCGGCGAGCGTCCGGCGCGGGCCGTGTTGATTCAGGATCCGGTCATGCAGCGACGGACACACGCCACTTTCACTCGCGTCTGGCGTGATGCTCCACACGCCATTCAGTGGCTGAGTTACCCGGGCGTTCAGCCGGTCCTGGAAAACGGCGCGCGAGCGGTGAGGTTCCGTGAACCGTCTGAAGGACTGTGGCCGGTTGAGCGTTATTTGTCGCTGGTGCTCGGCGAAATCCCGCGTCTGCGTAACGACGCTGAGGGCTACGGCCCGGCGGGCCGCGACTTTATCGATGCGGTAGACATTCCGCCTGCGGTCCTGGAGGCCTGGCAGGCGCTGCACGAGGAGCCACAGCTCACCAGCTTTCTGCGCCATCGTTCGCTTGCCTGACGTGAGCGCTGCCCGTTTGTGCGTTTTATGGCGCAAACGGGCAGTGGCATGTTGCTCTTTTGTTACTTTTTACGGCGTTATTCGACACATTTCCCAAGCTACCTCACAATTTCAGCCAAAACGCTTCGCACTATGGCCTGTTATTCGTAGTTTTTTAACAAACCATTCACCTGTTAAAAACATCAACGCGACAGCAGGAGTAAGCGATGACAGCATCCGTACAACATCCGATGTATATCGACGGTCAGTTTGTTCAGTGGCAGGGCGATGCGTGGATCGATGTCGTCAACCCGGCAACGGAAGAGGTGCTCTCCCGTATCCCGGACGGGACGGCGGAAGATGCACGCCGCGCCATCGACGCCGCCGCCCGCGCACAGGACGCCTGGGAGGCGCTACCTGCGATTGAGCGCGCCGGATGGCTGCGAAAAATTGCAGCGGGCATTCGCGCAAAAGCGGCGGAGATAAGCGCACTCATCGTCGCCGAAGGCGGAAAAATCCAGCAGCTCGCGGAAGTGGAGGTTAATTTCACTGCCGATTACATCGATTACATGGCTGAGTGGGCGCGCCGTTACGAAGGCGAAATCATTCAAAGCGATCGCCCGGGCGAAAACATCCTGGTCTTTAAACGCGCGCTTGGCGTCACCACGGGCATTCTGCCGTGGAATTTTCCGTTCTTTTTGATTGCCCGCAAAATGGCGCCCGCGCTCATTACCGGCAATACCATTGTCATCAAACCAAGCGAGTTCACGCCGAATAACGCGATTGCTTTTGCGCAGATTGTCCATGAAGTGGGACTGCCCGCGGGTGTGTTTAACCTCGTGCTGGGACGCGGCGAAACCGTGGGCCAGGAGCTTGCGGGCAACCCGAAAGTCGCGCTGGTCAGCATGACCGGCAGCGTTGGTGCCGGTGAGAAGATAATGGCGGCAGCGGCGAAAAATATCACTAAAGTCTGCCTGGAGCTTGGCGGTAAAGCGCCTGCGATTGTGATGGACGATGCCGATCTGTCGCTTGCCGTGAAAGCGATTGTCGATTCACGCGTCATTAATACCGGGCAGGTCTGTAACTGCGCCGAGCGTGTTTACGTGCAAAAGGGCATTTACGATCGCTTTGTAAGCCAGCTTGGCGAAGCGCTGAACGCTGTTGAGTATGGCAATCCGGCGGCGCGTACTGATATCGCCATGGGGCCGCTTATTAACGGCGCGGCGCTTGAGCGAGTGAAAGAGAAAGTGGCGCGGGCGGTCAGTGAAGGCGCAACGGTTGTGCTTGGCGGCAAAGCGGTCGAGGGCAAAGGCTATTTCTTCCCGCCCACGCTGCTGGTGGATGTGCGCCAGGAGATGAGCATTATGCATGAAGAGACCTTCGGCCCGGTGCTGCCGGTTGTCACCTTCGATACGCTGGAAGAAGCCATCGCGATGGCGAATGACAGCGATTACGGTCTTACCTCGTCGGTTTACACGCAGTCGCTTGCGACCGCGATGAAAGCCATTAAAGGCCTGAAGTTTGGCGAAACCTACATCAATCGTGAAAACTTCGAGGCGATGCAGGGCTTCCACGCGGGCTGGCGCAAATCCGGCATTGGCGGCGCGGACGGCAAACATGGGCTGCATGAATATCTGCAAACCCAGGTCGTCTACCTGCAAAGCTAAGCATGAACGGGCCGCCCACGAGCGGCCCGTTTACGCGAGCTTGTCTTCCAGCCAGTTCATCAGCAATTCCGGCCAGATATGCGCCGGTAAGTCCAGCGCATCGCGGATGCCAAACCCGTGTCGCCCTTTCTCGAACAGATGCATCTCCACCGGCACGCCGTGTGCGTGCAGCGCGTTAAACATCCGCAGACTGTTTTCCACTTTCACCGCCGGATCGTCCACCGCATGCAGTAAAAACGCGGGCGGCGTACGGTCGTTCACGGCGGTCTCTGGCGAATAGCGACGAATTGCCGCCTCATCAGGCATTGTGCCGATAAGCGCCTGACGGGAGCCGGGGTGTGCGTCAGGGGCCTCCATGGTCATCACCGGATAGACGAGCCCCATAAAGGCCGGCCGGGCGCTGCAGGCGTCCGTTTCATCAAGCGGTACGTAGACCGCGTCGTTCCAGCGCGTGCCGAGGCTTGCCGCCGCGTGGCCGCCCGCCGAAAACCCGAGTACGCCGAGCTTCTGTGGATCAAGCTGCCAGCGTGCGGCCTGGGCGCGGATAAGCCGCATGGCGCGCTGGAGATCGGCAAGCGGTGCGTCGGCGCCCTCGGCGTGGTCGTCATCCGGCAGGCGATAGGTCATCACAAACAGCGTATAGCCGCGATCGTTAAAGGCGGGCGCAAGCGCGCTGCCTTCTTTATCCAGCACCACGCGACGGTAAGAGCCACCGGGCGTGACGAGAATGCCCACACCATTAGGCGTTTGCGGCGCGTATACCGTGATGCGCGGGGCGCGAACGCCGGTGACCGAACGGTCAAGCTCGCTTGCCCCGGTGTGATGCGCTTCAAGGGTAAACACCGTATGGCTTGTCTGTGCGCCAGGGGCCTCGCCCTGCGGCCAGACGGACAGGTCGTGGGCGTGGGCGACGGCCTCGCGCATACGCGCCAGTAAGGCTTCCCGGGCGTGAGGGTCGTGTTTCATGCGCGCTCCTTTCTGCAATTGTTGAGTGAATGTATTAAAACTAATGAATATTTAATCTTCTGCCGTTATCCTGGTGTTTTCGTTGCGTTTAATCAGGATAGTCTTATGCGCAGTAAATACACGTCGTTGCAAATCACGCTTCACTGGCTGGTGTTTATTCTGGTGGTGATGGCTTATGCGGCTATGGAATTACGCGGGCTGGTGCCGCGAAGCGTCGGGCGAATGTTTATCTGGACGCACTTTAGCTGCGGCATCGCCATTCTGGTGCTAATGGTGGCGCGACTTGTGGTTCGCGTGAAATATCCGGCACCGGCTATCGTCCCGAAGCCCCGGGCGATGTATATCGGGCTTTCCCATCTGGTGCATCTCATCATTTACCTGATGTTTATTGGCCTGCCAGTGCTGGGTATCACCGCGAAATATTATGGGGGCGGTGAATGGTTCGCCTTTGGCATCCGCATGCCGGTGGCTGCTGAGCCGAATGAAGATCTGGAAATGGAACTGCGCGCCATCCACGCGTTTATCGCTAACCTCAGCTATTTTGTGATTGGGTTACATGCGGGTGCTGCGCTGCTGCACCACTATTTCTGGAAGGACAACACATTACTGCGCATGATGCCGGGCAAACGCAACGCGTCCCGGGGATAACACCGCGTCGAAAGTGTGATCGCGTCTGCTTTTTACGCGCGGTGGCGCGGCGGCGGTCACATTTTGTACGCCGAAAAGTGGGCGGTCTTGCTGAGGCGGCTTATAGATCTATATCTATTATAGAAACACAGCGTGCGCGGTGAGCCGCCGCGCCAGCCGGGAGAGTCATCATGACGCGGTCAGTGCAACGTGAAGTAGCCGGGACAGACGCAGACGAACAGGCGCAGCTGGCGCGCAAATTACGCAAGGTGTTACTCGCGACCGGCGTCGGCCATTTTGTCGAGTGGTTCGATTTCGGGCTCTACGGGACGCTTGCAGCCATCATCGGGATGCAGTTTTTCCAGACCGGCGACCCGGCGGCGGCGCTGCTTTCTTCCTTTGCCGTGTTTGGCGCAGGGTTTGTGATGCGCCCGCTGGGTGGGCTCTATTTCGGTTCGCTCGGCGACCGGATTGGCCGCAAGCGGGTACTGGCGACGGTGATTTTGCTCACTTCCGGCGCGACCTTCGTGATGGGGTTGTTGCCGACCTACCATCAGATTGGCCTGCTGGCGCCTGCGCTGCTGGTGCTTACCCGCCTGGTGCAGGGCTTTGCGGCGGGCGGCGAAACCTCGGGCGCCACGACGTTCCTTGCCGAATATGCACCGGTGCATAAGCGCGGTTATTTCACCTGCTGGATAGACAACTTCGGCTTTATGGCGTTTGTGGCAGGCTCCGGGCTGGTGTTTCTGCTCACCGCCGGGCTTGGCGAAACAACGATGAATGACTGGGGCTGGCGCATTCCGTTTTTGATTGCCGGGCCGCTTGGCTGGGTGGGATTGTATCTGCGTACGCACCTTGAAGACACGCCAGAATTTCAGGCAGCGGCGAAAGCAGGCACGACGCAGGCCGCGCCGCTTCGCACGTCGCTTAGAAGCGCCAGCGGCGCGCTGCTGTTCTGTGTGGGGTTTGTGGTTATCAAAGCCGTAGGGCACTGGATGCTGCAAACCTTTATGCCAGGCTACCTGATAACCCAGATGCATTTCAGCAAGCTTGATGCTTACGCCATTACCACCATCGGCCTGTTCGGCATTGCGGTGCTGGTGCCGTTTATGGGCTGGCTTTCTGACCGCTTCGGCCGCCGCCCGCTGATGCTGGCAGGGTGCGGCGGATTTATCCTTTTTACCTATCCGGCGCTGATGGTGATGGCTAACGGCGATATGCTCTCTGCCGTGCTGGCGATGCTGCTGCTGGGCGCGTTTATCGCCGCGTTTGACGGCGCGTGCAGCGCGGCGATGGCAGAACTCTTCCCGACCAGCGTACGTTACGGCGGCTTGTCAGTGGCGTATAACCTCTCGGTGGCCTTTTTTGGCGGTATCACGCCGTGGTTCTCGGCATTTCTTATCGCCTCGACCGGCAATCTCTTCTCGCCCGCGTTTTACGTGATGGGCGCGGCGCTGATTACCTTTATTACCGTCATGCGCGCTAAAGAAACCGCCGGTTTGCCGCTGCGGCGCTAGCACTTTGCTGCATGCCTGCAGTTAGTCGCGAAACCAGGTAATATCCACGGGCCAGGCGTTGCGCACGCGCAGAAGCTCGAAGCGTACAAACTGCGCCTCGCGGGTATACCAGAAGCCAAACGCGTGCGTCATCTGGTCGTTTACCGTGCGGTTCATCCTGACGAAGGGAAATCATTCTATTATTTCGTCGAATTTTACCGCCGCCGGTTTCAAATGCCTCGTGCCCCCAGGCCTCCTGCTTTTTACACCGCGCCGTGATGACCTTCTGTAAGAGGTTCCGCAATGAGCTATATCATGCTGATGATTTAGGTGAGGTAGTACAGGCAGAGGTAAACATTTTTTGTTCAGGAACATAGATGTGAACCACTTACAGCTATCGGGCAGAGAATAGTAATGCAAAGAGATAAAGCCGCCTTATCGACTGCCTTATGGAACATTCAAAAATGCGCTTATTTGAAGCGTGCAAACGGTAGTCGCGATAAATAACAAATTACAAGGCTGTTCAGGAAGAGGGCGGAAATTAACAGTATTGTTATATGAATATTATCCCATGCGACCGCATCTGTTTCTGTCTGTATGCCGTAGATAAGATTATAAAGTGATTCCTCAGGAATTATGACGAAAAGAAACGTAAGGATAATGACATACACGGCCGTGTAAAAATGCCAAATGAGTAAGTTTTTCAGGATGTTCATTAATATACCTGTATTACGCCATAGGCCCTAAGCGAGGTACCCACCATAACGGGTGGTGAAGCCAGCAATGCACTTCGCAATGTAATGAAGTGATCTTTTGAAGGCAGGGTAATGCAACCTTTACTGATTCCTGCATAACCCGCAGGATGAAGCCTGAAGAGGCCGGAAAAAAGCCGACGCCAGGGCAGCTCAGGTTTGAAAGCGGCTGGCTATTCAAATAAAATTTACAACGAAGCATTACGCATTCCTTTCTATTTAATAAAAATATCAATGACTCCATGAAAAGCATTAGAGCATCTTATTACCCTTGCCGAATATGATAACCGTCTTATGCCCAGATGCTTTTACACCTAAAGTAGGCTTCTTACGCCAAAATTGATTAACAAAAGGAGTTATTTTATTTGTCAATAAGTTCACTGCTCTTCAGTATTTATCAATGATCATAAAGATATTATTGCTGTTAATAATTTGCAGGGAATGCCAGCGAAGCGATTCTACTGGCATTGAGGGCGTACTGCTAAATGTTTCAGTCCTGACTTGCTAAAGCCAGCGTCTATCTACCCAAGCGCCATATACTCGATAAAGGCGGCAATTGGTTAATATTCTTAGATTTAAAACAGACGGTTACGCGCAGTACCTGGAAAGCCCGGGGGGTGATGCCGTAAGGATCGAATGACTTCAGAAGATGATGACGGAATTTTCGATGTGATCACACAGGCTGAAAATGACATGAGAACAAGCGTATTTGCAGATAAACCGGTGGTGTGAGGGATTGGAGCGCGCACATTCTGGGGCAGTTTGGCAGCGGTAAAAAGTCCTCGGTATCCATAGTACCTTCCTCCAGAGCGGATAAGTGTGCAGTAAATTTATGAATATTAATGCCTGCATAAACGTATTTAAAGTGATACCATACCCCCCTATAGTATCAATGAGGCCAACGCTATGCCACATTCTCCTGAGGACAAAAAACGCATTCTGACCCGTGTGCGCCGCATTCGCGGACAGGCGGAGGCGCTGGAGCGCGCGCTGGAGGCGGGCGAACCGTGTATCGCCATTCTTCAGCAAATCGCCGCCGTGCGCGGCGCTGCCAACGGCCTGATGGGCGAGATGGTGGAAATTCACTTAAAAGATGAGCTGGTCAGCGGCGACACCACGCCCGAGCAGCGCGCGCAAAAGATGGCAGAAATCGGTCAGCTTTTGCGCGCTTATCTAAAATAACTACGACGACTCATTAAAACGGAAGGACATTATGAAATCACGTGCAGCAGTCGCATTTGGCCCCGGCAAGCCGCTGGAAATCGTTGAAATTGACGTGGCACCGCCGCAAAAGGGCGAAGTGTTGGTCAAAATTACTCATACCGGCGTGTGTCACACCGATGCCTTTACGCTCTCTGGCGAAGATCCGGAAGGGGTATTCCCGGCCGTGTTAGGCCATGAAGGCGGCGGCGTGGTCGTGGAAGTGGGCGAAGGCGTCACCAGCCTGAAGCCGGGCGATCATGTGATCCCGCTTTATACCGCAGAGTGCGGCGAGTGTAAGTTCTGTAAATCTGGCAAAACGAACCTCTGCCAGGCGGTGCGCGCCACCCAGGGCAAAGGCCTGATGCCGGACGGTACCACCCGTTTCTCCTACAACGGCGAGCCGATTTACCACTACATGGGCACCAGCACCTTCAGTGAATACACCGTGGTAGCTGAAATCTCGCTCGCGAAAGTAAACCCGCAGGCGCCGCTTGATAAAGTCTGCCTGCTCGGCTGTGGCGTGACCACCGGCATCGGCGCGGTACACAATACGGCTAAAGTGAAAGAGGGCGACACCGTTGCGGTGTTCGGTCTTGGCGGGATTGGTCTTGCGGTTATTCAGGGCGCGGTCCAGGCGAAAGCTGGTCGTATTCTGGCGGTCGATACCAACCCGGAGAAATTCAAACTCGCCGGTGAAATGGGCGCGACCGATTTCGTTAACCCGAAAGATTACGACAAACCGGTTCAGGACGTTATCGTTGAGATGACCGATGGCGGTGTTGACTTCAGCTTCGAATGCATCGGCAATGTCAACGTTATGCGCGCGGCCCTGGAATGCTGTCATAAAGGCTGGGGTGAAAGCGTTATCATCGGTGTTGCAGGCGCGGGTCAGGAGATCAAAACGCGTCCGTTCCAGCTGGTCACAGGCCGCGTCTGGCGCGGCTCTGCGTTCGGTGGCGTGAAAGGGCGCACCCAGTTGCCTGGCATGGTGGAAGATGCGATGGCAGGCAAGATTGACCTCGATCCTTTCATCACGCACCGTCTGCCGCTTGAGCAGATCAACGAGGCGTTTGACCTGATGCATGAAGGGAAATCGATTCGTACCGTTATTCACTTCGGCGATAAATAACCTTATTTACCAGCGGCTTAACGGTCGCTGGTTTTTCCTCTCCCCCGACTTTAGTCCTTCTTTTCGAATCTGTGAGCCAGGTATCGCTTTTTAGGGTAAGCGTTTACGCAAATCTGCCGATGTCATAAAGGCAAGACTTTATTTGCATCTTACCCAAAGGGAAATCGTGGCCATGAATAAAACAACAACCCGTGATTCAGGGGCGCTAAGCTTCTGGCATCACATTCGGCTTGTCCCGCTGTTCTCTGTCATTCTGGGAGGGATTCTGGTGTTGTTCGCTCTTTGCGGCGGGCTGGCAGGATACTTCCTCATGCAGGGCGATAGCGCGCTTAATAACGTAACGCAGGAAATTCAGATCCGCAGTGGGCTTGCGGATAGCGCCAACCAGCTTCGCACGGCGCGTATTAATATGATCCACGCGGGTGCCGCCAGCCGTGTGGCGGAGATGGATGCGATGAAGCGCAACATCGCCGACGCAGAAAAGGCGATAGCGCAGGCTAACAAAGGCTTTAAACAGTATATGGATCGCGAGTCGCATGCGGCGTCGGAAGAGGCCGTCGACAGTGAACTCAAATCCCGCTATGACGCCTATATCAGCGGGCTTACGCCGATGCTGAAATTTGCCAAAAACGGCATGTTTGAAGCGATCATTGAACACGAAAACGAAACGGCCCGTAAGCTTGACGACGAGTATAACCAGGTGCTGGCGAAAGCCCTGAACAGCCGGGACGAGCGCGTGGAACAGCTTCGCAGCGACGCCAGCAGCCGCACCCATTTCAGCCTGATGGTGATGGTCGCTGCCTTTATCGTTGCGCTGGTCATGACGCTCCTGACCTTCGTGGTGCTGCGCCGCGTCGTTATCGTGCCACTGCAACACGCCGCGACCCGCATTGAAACTATCGCGAGCGGCGATTTAACGCTGCCGGAAGAAGCAACCGGCCGCAGTGAAATTGGCCGCCTCAGCCAGCATTTGCAGATGATGCAGCGTGCGCTGGTGAAAACCGTCAGCGCTGTGCGCGAAGGCGCGCAGGCGATTTATCAGGGCACCAGTGAAATCTCTGCCGGTAATACCGATCTCTCCTCGCGCACCGAGCAGCAGGCTGCGGCACTGGAGCAGACGGCCGCCAGCATGGAGCAACTGACCGCCACCGTGAAACAGAACGCCGACAACGCCCACCACGCCAGCAAACTGGCGCAGGACGCGTCCGGAAAAGCCACCACCGGCGGACAGATTGTCTCCGGCGTGGTGACCACCATGGGTAACATTTCCAGCAGTTCGAAGAAAATCTCGGAAATCACTGCGGTGATTAACAGCATCGCCTTCCAGACCAACATCCTTGCACTGAACGCCGCGGTGGAAGCGGCGCGCGCGGGTGAGCAGGGCCGCGGGTTTGCGGTGGTGGCAAGCGAAGTGCGTACGCTTGCAAGCCGCAGCGCCCAGGCAGCCAAAGAGATTGAGGGGCTTATCAGTGAGTCCGTCGCGCTTATCGATCGTGGCTCCAGTGAAGTCGTGAACGCAGGCGATACGATGAAAGGGATTGTCGAGGCGGTGAAACGTCTTACTGACATTATGCTTGAAATCGCTTCTGCGTCTGATGAACAGCGCCAGGGCATTGAGCAGGTGGCGCAGGCCATTGCCGAAATGGATAACGTCACCCAGCAGAACGCCTCGCTGGTCGAAGAAGCCTCGGCCGCCGCCGTTTCGCTCGAAGAGCAGGCCGGACGACTGACCCAGGCGGTAGGCACCTTCCGCTTAAGCGGCGTCTCTGCCACTCGTCACGTCGAACCGCAGGCATCAGCTGCGCAGCCGCTGGCGCCGGTCGTACCGCGCGCCGCACTCGCGAAAAGCGAACACTGGGAAACATTCTGATCCATCAAAGGCAGCGCAGTCTGCCCAACGCTCTACTCTTAGCCTGACCTTCGCCGCTCCCGTGAGCGGCTTTTTTTTGCGTATCGTTTTCGGAATATGCTGTATCACTTTTCGCGTTTGCCGCCTGGCTTGTTTTCGCGATCCTTGTCCAGGCTTAAAGGGCTTTACTTTTGATAACCCTAATGGAGGCAAGAGATGCAGATCAAAACCGCTCAGGATCTTTTTGTACATTTACTTTCAGACACCTATAGCGCAGAGAAACAGCTGACCCGCGCTCTGCCGAAGCTGGCGCGTGCCTCTTCTGATGAGAAACTGGCCGCCGCCTTCCGCGCTCACCTTGAGGAAACCCGGGGCCAGATCGAGCGCATCGATCAGGTGGTAGAAAGCGTGCCTGAGCTTAAACTGCGCCGTATCAAATGCGTGGCGATGGAAGGGCTGATTGAAGAAGGCCAGGAAGTCATTGACGAGATTGAACAAGGCCCGGTACGCGACGCTGGCCTTATCGCCGCCGCGCAGAAAGTCGAGCATTATGAAATCGCCGCTTACGGCACACTGTGCACGCTGGCGGAACAGTTAGGCTATAAAGACGCGAAAAAACTGCTGGCAGCAACGCTTGAGGAGGAGAAATCCACCGACGGCAAACTGACCACCATTGCAGAAACTGCAGTCAACGCCAAAGCGTCTAAAGCAGCGTAATCCCGCTTGCACGCGCTTTTACCTTCAATCAGGTAAAGCGTGACGCGCCCAACCCCCGGCTTGCCGGGGGTTTTTTTATGGCTTAAGCGAGCAAAGAAAAGGGCGCTTGCGCGCCCTGATGTGTTTACCCTTGCGATGCGCTTACTGCGCGTCGTCGTCCAGAAAAGGGTAGTCGGTGTAGCCGGTTGCGCCTTCGGCGTAGATAGTCGCGTCGTTAAGCGGATTGTACGGCCCGTTGCGGCGAAAACGCTCTACCAGATCGGGGTTGGCGATATAGAGCTTGCCGAAGGCGGCCGCGTCCGCTTCGCCGCTCGCAATCACTGCTTCGGCGCTCTCTTTGGTCAGTCCTTCGTTGGCAATCCACGCACCGCTAAATTTATGGCGGATTTGCGGACCGACACGATTAGGCGTGTCCAGCGCCTCGCGCGAGAACACAAACGCCAGACGGCGCGCATCCAGTTGCTCCAGCACATAGCCGAACATCGCAACCGGGTTGGAATCCTGCATGGAGTAAGAGTCAGACATCAAATTCAGGTGCACCCCGACGCGGTCGGCAGGCCATTCCGCCAGCAGGGCGTCGACGGCCTCCAGCAGAAAGCGCGCGCGGTTTTCAATGCTGCCGCCGTATTGATCGGTGCGCTGGTTAGAGCCGTCATGCAGGAACTGATCAAACAAATAGCCGTTTGCCGCGTGAATTTCCACGGCGTCGAAACCTGCGCGCTTGGCGTTGATCGCAGCGCGGCGGAAATCTTCAACGATGCCTGGGATCTCGTGCGTTTCCAGTGCGCGTGGGGTTTCATACGGGCGTTTGGGGCGCACGGTCGTCACGTGGCCTTCCGGCGCGATGGCGCTCGGCGCGACCGGTTTTTCACCATTTAAAAAGACCGGATCAGAAACGCGGCCCACGTGCCAGAGCTGCAACACCATTCTGCCGCCCGACTGATGCACGGCATCGACGATTTCACGCCATGCGCCGACCTGTTTTTCTGACCAGATGCCCGGCGTATTCGGATACCCGACGCCCTGCGGGGTTACCGACGTGGCCTCGGTAAAGATAAGCCCGGCGCTTGCACGCTGGCTGTAGTAGGTTTTCACGACCTCGCCCGGCGTACGATCGTTCACCGCACGCATGCGCGTCAGCGGTGCCATGACGACGCGATTTTTTAATTCAAGCGCGCCGATGTTTACCGGTTCTAACAGCGTTGACATCACAACTCTCCCGTCAGTATGAAGGCTTAACTGTCATTTAAACGATATCGCGCGCCAGATGGCAAGCCTGGCGTCTTATTACTTTTCACGATAAGGGATGCCGCCACGGCGTGGCGGACTCAGTTGAGCATCGATTTGCGGATGAAAGAGAGAAGCGCACGCGCGCCCTGTGAGAGCGGGGCATCGACGCGGGTAAGGATGCCTATCGGCTCGCCAGGCCCTGGAATAGCGACCGGCAGCGCGGTCAGCGTCCCCTGGCGTAAATCCTCTTTCACCGCGCCGGAGGGCACAAACCAGACATAGTTGTAATCGACGGTTAGCTGGCGCGACAGCGACGCTGACAGCGTCTCGATACAGGTAGCGGGGAGTTCGCACCCCTGGCTTGCCAGCAGCGTTTCGGCATTATCGCGCGGTACGGTGCCTTTCGGCGAGACCACCACCGGCCACTCCATCACGCGGCTTAGCGTGACGGTATCCTGCAACAGCGGATGACCGGGGCGCACAACAAGCTTCAGGGACTCCATAAACAGCAGTTCGTAATTGAGCCCGGTCATCAGTTCCGGATCGGACATCCGGCCCACGCCAATATCCAGCTCGCCTGATTTCAGGCCCGCCAGCAGCATGGTGTTATTCATGATGGCGACCTGCAGCGTGATATCGCTCTGCTGCTTATGGAACGGGCCTATCACCGCAGGCAACACCCCGAGGGCGGCGGTGGGCAGAGCGCCGATACGCACCACGTCGCAGCCTTCGTCCGGCTTGCGGTTGAGCGCCTGACCGGCGTGGTTTAGCGCATCCAGTACCTTCAGCGCATGGGTGAGGAACTGCTCGCCGGTGAGGGTGAGCTGGGCGCCGAGGCGTCCACGTTCAAACAGCCGCGAGCCGGTGAGCTGCTCCAGCTCGTTTAGCGTCTTCGAGAGTGCAGGCTGGCTCAGATTAAGGGTTTCTGCCGCGCGCCCGAGGGTTCCCTGCTGAGCGACGGCCACGAATGTATGCAGATGGCGCAAGCGAATGCGCTGGGAGAACAAACCGTTTTTTTCCATATCTGATGTTAAAAACAGAGCGGTAGCGGTGACAAGATAACTTGTTTAATTTTGATAACTTGCTAGCAAAATAATATTAACAAAACAGATAAATTTTCAACATCATCTTCCGGTGGGCAGAAGAGATATCCATAAGGCGGCCGCGTAAGCATATTTCCCTGTTATTGATTGTAAGCCAGACGGCACGCGGCTGGCGTCTATTACTCTGCGTTGTCTTTTGTTTTGTCGTGCTTTTTGCCGTCTGTGCTGCTCCGCGCGCGTTGTTACGTTTTGGATCACAAATTGTAAATTCTTCACCGCTGAAACTGCCGCCGTTCTCTACAATCTCAGCAATATTCACTGGAGGCACGACACCATGGCGAACAGCATCACGGCAGATGAGATTCGGGAACATTTTTCACAGGCCATGTCGGCCATGTACCAGAAGGAGGTGCCGCAGTATGGCACCTTGCTGGAACTGGTGGCGGACGTGAACCTGGCGGTACTGGAAAGCCACCCGCAGCTGCATGAGCAGCTCGCCAATGCCGATGAGCTGGCGCGGCTGAACGTCGAGCGCCACGGGGCGATTCGCGTCGGCACCGCCGCTGAGCTGGCGACGCTGAAGCGCATTTTCGCCATTATGGGGATGCACCCGGTCGGTTATTACGATCTCTCCGAGGCTGGCGTGCCGGTGCATTCCACCGCCTTTCGCCCGGTGGATGATATGGCGCTGGCACGCAACCCCTTTCGTATTTTTACTTCCCTGCTGCGCCTTGAACTGATTGAGGATGAAAAGCTGCGCAAACGCGCCGCCGCGGTGCTCTCCCGGCGCGATATTTTTACCCGCCGCTGCTATGAACTGCTCAATATGTATGACGAGCAGGGTGGGTTTGACGCCGCGCAGGCAGAGGAGTTTGTGCAGGAGGCGCTGGAAACGTTCCGCTGGCACAGCCATGCGACGGTGGATGCCGCAACCTATCACGCGCTTCATGATGAACATCGGTTGATTGCCGATGTGGTGTGCTTTCGCGGCTGCCACATTAACCACCTCACGCCGCGCACGCTTGATATCGACCGCGTGCAGGCGCTCATGCCGGAATATGGCATAGCGCCAAAAGCGGTGATAGAAGGGCCGCCACGCCGTGAATTTCCTATCCTGCTGCGCCAGACGAGCTTTAAAGCGCTGGAAGAGCCGATTCGTTTTGGCGGTGACAGCCCCGGCACGCATACCGCGCGCTTTGGCGAAATCGAACAGCGCGGCATGGCGCTGACGCCCAAAGGCCGGGCGCTCTATGACGAGTTGCTGGCGGCGGCGGGGAGCGGCAAGGATAACCTGACGCATCAGCTCCAGTTACAGGAGACGTTCAGCCGCTTTCCCGACAGCGATACGCTGCTGCGCCGCCAGGGCCTGGCCTATTTCCGCTACCGCCTGACGCCCGTTGGCGAAACGCACCGTCACGCCATTCGCCCCGGCGACGATCCGCAGACGCTCATTGAACGCGGCTGGCTGGTGGCGCAGCCGATTATTTATGAAGATTTTCTGCCGGTCAGCGCGGCGGGGATTTTTCAGTCTAACCTCGGCGACGAGGCGCGAGCGCGCCGTCACGGCAATGCCAGCCGTGACGCCTTCGAAGCGGCGCTCGGTTGTCCGGTGCTAAATGAGTTTACGCTCTACCAGGAAGCGGAAGATCGCAGCAAACGACGTTGCGGTCTGCTCTGAAACGGCTACGCTCCCAGGATTGCCATTAAAAAAGGAAGCGATGATGTGCAACCTGGAAGAGCCGATTGTGGCGACCACGCACGGCGATGTGCGTGGCAGTATTGATGGGGCGACGGCGGTTTTTAAGGGGATTCCCTACGCCGCGCCACCCGTAGGCGAGCGCCGCTGGCGCGCGCCGCAACCACCCGAGCCTAGGGGGCAGACGCGGGATGCGACGACCTTTTCCGCAGCCAGCTGGCAGAATGCCGAATTTTGTCGCGAACTGGCGGGGGGCGACCCGGGGGCGTTTAGTGAAGATTGTTTATACCTGAATGTCTGGACGCCGGTCGAGCGCGAGGAGCCGCTGCCGGTGATGGTCTGGCTGCATGGTGGGGGCTTTACGCTCGGCGCAGGCAGCCTGCCGCCGTATGATGGCCGCGCGCTGGCACGTCGCGGCGTGGTGCTGGTCACGCTCAATTACCGCCTGGGACACCTCGGTTTCTTCGCGCATCCTGCGCTTGAGGGCGAAGATACTGCCGGGCCGGTCTACAACTTCGCTTTGCTGGATCAGATAGCTGCCCTGCGCTGGGTGCAGGAGAACATTGCCGCCTTCGGTGGTAACTGTGACAACGTCACGTTATTTGGTGAATCCGCCGGCGCGCGCAGCGTGCTCTCGCTCATGGCCTCGCCGCAGGCGAAGGGGCTGTTTCACAAAGCGATTATCCAGAGCGGTTATACGCTGCCCGATATTCCTCGACGCAAAGCGCTGGCAAACGGCACGGCGCTGACACGCCATCTCGGTTTAAAAAACCCGACGGCGGCGGACCTGCGCGCGCTGCCCGCAGACACGTTCTGGCAACTGACCTCGCCTTATGTCATTGGTCCGGCACCGATTGCGGGTGATATTGTCCTGCCGGAACCGATGCTGGAGACGTTTTTCGCCGCACGCCAGCACCCGGTGCCGGTCATGGTCGGGAGCAATAGCGACGAGGCCAGCGTGCTGGCGTATTTCGGGGTGAATCTGGAAGAGCAGATCCGCAAGTTGCGCCGAGAGCGGCGCTTCGGGCTTGGGCTTATCCGGCTGCTGTACCCTGGCGTTCGCGGCGACCGGGAGCTTGGACGCCAGGTGTGTCGTGATATGGCGTTTACCACGCTGGGTTTTGTCGTCATGCAGGCGCAAAGCCGGCGCGGCGTGCCCTGCTGGCGTTACTGGTTCGATTATGTGGCAGAGGCGGAGCGCGATACCTACGCCCATGGCACCTGGCATGGCAATGAAGTGCCTTACGTTTTCGATAATCTCGCGCTGGCGGACCCGGTTAAAGACTACGCGACGCAGGCGGATCATGCCTTCGCTGCGCAGGTCGCGGATTACTGGGTGCGTTTTGCAAAAGAGGCGGGGGCGCAAAGCCAGGTGCTCGAAGGCCCGGTGCGCTGGCTCGCCTGCGTGCGCGGACGCGATCGCCTGCTGCGTATCGGGCGTAATAAAAAGGCGGGCTGGCGGCTGGAAAATCGCTTTATGCGCGCGCGCATGGCGCTGTTTAAGCGTGTGATGCGCCATCACGTGACGCTGGACTAGCCCAAAAACAAAACCCCGCGCCGGGGCGTGGGGTTATGGACGGTGTTTCCCGAAAGAGAACCCGGCCAGGCCGGGCCACCGTGAGCTATCATCATTAAAATTATGGTGTTGGCCGAAGGTTTTGTATCGTGCTGGTATCGGCCCCTCCCACAGGGAGGAATATAGGCATATACAGGGGCCTGAACGGCGTTACGCCGTCAGTCTCTGCGACGCCAGAAACTATCCTGTCGCGGTGCGGCTGGCAAGAGGACGTGTCATTGTTTTTTGTGATGGCTCTCCCGAATGCGCCTGAAACCCGGCGCTGGTCCTGCATTGCGGGATGTGTAGTAATTAACCGATTGATTTTCAAGCCTGGCATGCCCGCGCGATTGACATAAATTTACCCATCTTTATTCATCTATTCGCCTGAAATATAAGAATTTATCTAATTTTTCCGCCACCTGTTGGCTTCGTCCTGAATTTTGTCTAGAGTGGGCGGTCATATTGCTTGTAACATTTGCCGCCGCCAGGCTCCGGCCTTGCGAAATACTTCGACAAAAAAGGACGGTTTTTCAGGCATGAACCGCAGACGTTTCATCAAGGCCTCGATGGCCCTCGCCGCGGCATGCGGCACTCCAGGTCTCGCCACGCTTTTCTCACGCAACGCCTGGGCGCAGGAGTCTGATATTGCAGACGGCCAGACGCGCGCCTTTGATTTCAAAGTGTTGCAATCCATGGCTGCTGAACTTGCAGATAAACCGTGGGGCGGCGCGCCACGTCCGCTGCCGGAGACGCTCGCGACGCTGACGCCGCAGGCGTATAACAGCATTCAGTATGACGCGGGACATTCGCTGTGGAATAACCTTGATGGCCGCCAGCTCGACGTGCAGTTTTTCCACGTCGGCATGGGTTTTCGTCGCCGCGTGCGCATGTTCTCGCTCGACCCGGCCACCCGTCAGGCGCGGGAAGTGCATTTCCGCCCTGAACTCTTTAACTACCACGACGCGGGCGTCGATACCCGTCAGCTGGAAGGGCAGACCGATCTCGGCTTCGCAGGTTTTCGTGCGTTTAAAGCGCCGGAGCTGGCGCGCCGCGATATTGTCTCCTTCCTCGGCGCAAGTTACTTCCGCGCAGTAGACAGCACGTACCAGTACGGGCTTTCCGCCCGCGGTCTGGCGGTAGATACCTTCACGGATACGCCGGAAGAGTTTCCGGATTTCACCGCGTTCTGGTTTGAAACCCCGAAAGCGCAGGACACGACGTTTGTCGCGTATGCGCTGCTCGACAGCCCGAGCGTGACCGGCGCTTATAAATTCATCATCCACTGCGAATCAAGCCAGGTGATCATGGAAGTCGAAAACTTCCTGTTCGCGCGCAAGGATATCAAGCAGCTCGGCATCGCGCCGATGACCAGTATGTTTAGCTGCGGCAACAACGAGCGCCGCATGTGCGACACGATCCACCCGCAAATTCACGACTCCGACCGTCTCGCCATGTGGCGCGGTAACGGCGAGTGGGTGTGCCGTCCGCTCAATAACCCGCAGCGCCTGCAATTTAACGCGTTTTCCGACGAAAACCCGAAAGGCTTTGGCCTGTTGCAGACCGACCATAAGTTTGAGAGCTATCAGGATGTGATGGGCTGGTATAACAAGCGCCCCAGCCTGTGGGTGGAGCCGCGCAACCGCTGGGGCAAGGGGACCGTCGCGCTGATGGAGATCCCGACCACCGGTGAAACGCTCGATAACATCGTCTGCTTCTGGCAGCCGGAAAAACCGATCCGCGCTGGCGACAAACTGAACTTTCAGTACCGGCTTTACTGGAGCGCGGACGCGCCGGTACGCACGCCGCTCGCGCGCGTGTACGCGACCCGTACCGGGATGGGCAGCTTCCCCGAAGGCTGGGCGCCGGGCGAACATTTCCCGACGCAGTGGTCGCGCCGTGTCGCGGTGGATTTCGTGGGCGGCGATCTGAAAGGTGCTGCGCCGCGCGGTATCGAACCGGTGATTACGCTCTCCAGCGGCGAGGCGAAACAGGTGGAAATTTTGTATGTGGATCCTTTTGACGGCTATCGCATTCAGTTCGACTGGTATCCGACCTCCGATTCCGTAGACCCGGTCGAAATGCGCATGTACCTGCGCTGCCAGGGCGAGGCCATCAGTGAAACCTGGCTGTGGCAATATTTCCCGCCCGCGCCGGACAAACGCCAGTATGTCGATGACCGACAGATGCGTTAAACGCGCTCTGCAAGCCCCGTTTTGACGGGGCTTTTTTATAAGCGTCATACCGGCTGCGGCCACCGGTTCTCTTTCCTGTTTTCCGGCGCATCCCTACGGATTCAGGCAGTGTTTTCATGCCGTCGGCTATGGTAACTGTAGTGACTTACTCAACAGAAGGAGCCTCCCCTGGAAAACGCAACCAGCCTGACCTGGCAGGATGAGATTCTCACCGTCAATGACCGCATCGAACTGCATTCTGTTCATGAACGTTTCGCGCAACCGCTGTTTGATCTGGTGCAGCGCAACAAAGCGTGGCTGCAAAAAGCGATGTACTGGCCGCAATATGTGAACAAAGTCGAGGATACGTTTCAGACCATTCAGGGCAACTATATGTTGCACCACCGCGGCTACGCCAAAATGTTTATGATTTTGCTGGAGGGCGAGCTGGTCGGCGTAGTGTCGTTTAACCAGATTGAGCCTACCAACAAGGCGGGTTACATCGGCTACTGGCTTGATGAGCAACATCAGGGGCAGGGGATCCTCTCCAGCGCGCTGCAAACGATGATTACGCATTACGCCCAAAACGGCGAAGTGCGGCGCTTTGTTATCAAATGCATTGTGACCAACGAGGCGAGCAACCGCGTGGCACAGCGTAACGGCTTTACGCTGGAAGGGCGTTTAAAAGAGGCCGAATACCTCAACGGGCAGTTTCACGATCAGCATATTTACGGGCGGATTATCGACCCGGACAACGCCTAAGCCAGGCCCGGAAGGGGCGTGCGCAGGATGTGTGCGTTCCCGGTCAGCGTTTTAAATCCGCACAGCCGGATGGTTTCGCCGGGCGGCGCGGCGACCACCACGTCATCATGCAGGGTCACGCTATCTTCAATCATCACTTCGCCGCGCACGTGTGCGCGCCCGGTGATAGTCACATGGTTGTCGAGACGTACCGGGCCGCCGGTAACGACGGCGTGTTCATCCACACGCACATGATGGCCGAGCAGACAGTCGCCCTCAATGAGGGCGTTGCCCGCGACTTCTGAGCTGTAGCGCACCGTCGGCGAGGCGTTTTCTTCAACCCCCGCGACCAGCCGCGCGTTACCATGAATTTTCGCGCAGTCGCACACCCAGACATCGTTGTCGGCGTTGCCTTCAAGAATTGCGTTTTCAAACACCTCGGCCCGATGCTCAATAAACGCATGCGTGACCAGCGCGCGCCCGTAAATTTGTGCCTGATGTACCACGCGTGAGGCGCTCACCGTGGCATTGCCGTAAATACGCAGCGCGCTGTCGGCATCGGCGGTCAGCCCTTTGGCGCCAACGACCAGGCTGTTCTGCATCACCCGCGCCTCGCCAAAAAGATGGCACTCGCCACGCACCGTTGAACACTGCACCATGGCGCGCCCGCTCACATGCGCGCCATCGCTGATGTGCGCGCTGTCTATCCAGGCGTCATCGCTGATGACCGCGGCGTGATGAATCACGCACGTCTGGCTGACACGCGCATTTCCGCGGATTTTCGCGCCGGCGAACACGACGCTGTTATGATCGTAGACCCAGCATGTGCCCTGCTGGCTGAGGTTCTCCGGTGATTCCACCCAACCGCCGGGCGACCCCGCGCTCACATCGGCGAAATCACGCAGCGCAATAAGCTGACGCAGCGTCACATGGCAGGGTTCGCCGTTGTGCGTATAGCGGTAGACGCGCGTGGCCTCGCTCAGCTGGTATTTATTCATCATGGCTTCCTTCGGGGGCGATAATTAACCGTAGCAAATTTTAGCGTGACGGGAAGACGATAGCGTTCAGGACGGAATTTTTATAAAATGCATTCAAAATGTATCTTTACCGCCTCGCCGACAGGCCGCTGTGGCCATCGATCTCTGGCGGTCTCTTTGAGGAAATGCCATGAACGTTCGCGCTGACAATTATTTCACTGAAAAATATGGCCTGACGGCCACGCACTCTGATGTGGTTAACGCCATTAACTACGTGCAGCCTGGCCGCGCGCTGGATCTCGGCTGCGGCAACGGGCGTAATAGTCTCTATCTTGCCGCCCGCGGTTTTACGGTAACGGCGTGGGATAAAAACCCGGCGAGCGTCGCGAATCTTGAGCGTATTGTGGCCGCTGAAGGGCTGAATAATCTGCACACGGCGGTGAAAGATTTAAATACGCTGCATTTTGACGGTGAATATGACTTTATTCTTTCCACCGTCGTAATGATGTTTCTTGAGCGCCAGGCTATTCCGGGGCTGATTGCTAATATGCAACGCTGCACCGCGCCGGGCGGATATAACCTGATTGTGGCTGCGATGGATACTGACGATTATCCGTGCACAGTGGGGTTCCCGTTTGCCTTCCGTGAAGGGGAGTTGCGCCAGTATTATGAGGGCTGGGATCTCATTAAATATAATGAAGATGTTGGTCAGCTTCATAAGACCGATGCCAGCGGCAATCGTATCAGCCTGCGTTTTGCGACCATGCTCGCGAAAAAACGCTAAGATCTGCGGCGCAGCCGGAGCCCTTCGTCTCTGGCTGCCACTCATTTTTATAAACGGCGTATATTAATTTTATAATTGGCATCACATTTATTTATTGTTCTTATCCTATTTTACGTCCGCGATCGCTTTTTCTTCTCGCGTCTCGTTTTTTCACGATCTCTTTGCGCGCCCGTTTGCTATAAATTCAGTGCTCACCCACTCACAGGGATTTTCTTATGCACAGCACATCGTTATTTAAAGCTTCCGGACTGGCGGCGCTTTTGCTGCTGGCGGGTTGTTCATCGAGCGTCACCAAACCTGAACAATATTCTGGCTTCCTGAAAGACTATTCCGGTCTTGAAAAGGTCACCTCGGCTACCGGCAAACCGGCTATGCGCTGGGTCGCGCCGGGTTTTAACCTGAATAATTACGACTCGATTGTCTATAACCCTGTCGTTTATTACCCGACGCCAAAACCGACCGCGCAGATTTCACAAAAGGTACTGGACGGCCTGCTCAATTACACCAATACGCAGCTTAAAAACGCGGCCGCCAGCCGCAAACCGCTGGTGACCACGCCAGGTCCACGCAGCGTTATTTTCCGCGGTGCCATCACGGCGGTGGACAGCAGCAAAGAGGGCCTGCAATTTTATGAAGTGCTGCCGGTAGCGCTGGTGGTGGCCGGCACCGAGGTGGCGACCGGCCATCGCACCATGGATACCAGCCTGTTTTTTGAAGGTGAGTTGATTGACGCGACAACGCAAAAAACCGTGGTAAAAGTGGTGCGTAAAGGCGAAGGCAAGGAACTGAATAACGAGAAAACACCGCTTACGGTGGAGAACCTTAAGCAGGTTATCGACGATATGGCGACCGACGCGCGCATGTTTGACCCCACGCCCAGGTAATCGCATAACAGAGGGAGCCAGGCTCCCTCTTTTTATTTCGCCCGGCGCGCCAGCAGCGCGTAGCTTATCCCACCCGCTACCAGCCCCCAGAAAGCCGAACCGACCCCCAGCAGCGTCACGCCTGACGCCGTCACCAGAAAGGTTATCAGCGCCGCATCGCGGGCGCGCTCGTTCGCCAGCGCCTGATGCAGACTGCTGCCGATGGTGCCAAGCAGTGCCAGCCCGGCCAGCGTCTGTAGCCAGGGCGGCGGCAGGGCCGTCATCAGCGCGCCAATTGAGCCGCCGAACACGCCCGCCAGCAGATAAAAGACGCCTGCCATCGCCGCCGCCATCCAGCGTTTTTCCGGCACTGGATGCGCCTCCGGGCTCTGGCAAATGGCGGCGGTGATCGCGGCAATGCAGACAGAAAAGACGCCGAACGGCGCGAGCACCAGCGCCGTCAGCCCCGTCGTCACCATCAGCGGGGACACCGGCACGCGGTAGCCGGATGCCTGCAATGTGGCGACGCCCGGCGCGTTTTGCGAGGCCATCGTGACCAGAAAGAAGGGCAGGCCGACGCCGAGCAGCGACGAGAGGGTGAACACGGGCGATACGAATTCCGGGGGCGCGAAGCGAACCTGCAGCGCCCCGGTATTTATTTCGCCCTGCCAGAGACAGACTGCGACGCCCGCCAGCAGTGCAGCCACCACGGCATAGCGTGGGGCGAATGCTTTGCAAAAAAGCCACGCGCCCGTCATGGCGGCACACAGCGCGAAATGCCCGTCCAGCGTGGCGAATGCCTGCAACCCGAAGCGCAGCAAAATGCCTGCCAGCATGGCGGCAGCCAGGCCTGGCGGGATTATTTTCATCAGTCGGGCAAACAGCCCGGTGGCGCCGCATATCACGATAAGCGCAGAGGCGACGATAAATATTCCGATAGTTTCATGCAGATTGCTGCCGACAGGGCTTGTTGCCAGCAGCGCCGCGCCGGGCGTTGACCACGCGGTCAGCACCGGGGCGCGATACCACAGGCTTAACGCGAGCGTACTCACGCCCATGCCGATACCCAGCATCGTCATCCATCCGGCGGTCTGTGCGGATGTCGCGCCTGCTGCCGTGGCGGCCTGCCAGATAATCGCGGCAGAGCTGGCGTAACCGACCAGCACTGCGACAAAGCCCGCGATCACGGCGGGTGCGGGGGGGAGTGCTAAGCGCGGACGGGGAAAAGACATAAAAACTCCGCTGTGCGTTATAACGTCCAGAGACTCTAGCATCGTGCGCTATAACGCACAAGGCGCTATACTGGGCGCGACAAAGGAGAGCCTATGGATATCACCGCCCATCTTGCACAGACGCTGAAAACGCTGCGCCAGCAGAAATCATGGAGCCTGACGCAGGCCGCCGATGCGACCGGCGTGTCAAAAGCGATGCTCGGGCAGATCGAGCGCAATGAATCAAGCCCAACCGTCGCGACGCTCTGGAAAATCGCCACTGGTTTCAACGTGCCGTTTTCTGTGTTTATTACGCCGCCTGCGGCGGGCGCGCGTCCGGTGTTTGACGCGGAGCACGCCATGATTGTCGAGCCGCTCTTTCCGTGGGATGAACAGCTGCGCTTTGATATGCTCGCCATTACGCTCGCGCCCGGCGCGCAGAGCGACTCTACGCCGCATGAGAAGGGCGTCACGGAGCATGTGGTCGTGATTGAGGGCGAGCTGGAATTGCACACCGAAGGCGTCTGGCGGCGGCTTGGCCCCGGCGAAGGGCTGAAGTTTGCAGGCGACAGGGCGCATGGCTATCGTAACCCGACGCCGCTGCCGGTGCGCTTTCACTCACTGATCCACTACCCGCGGGCATAAAAAAAGCCGCAAGCGAACTTGCGGCCAACGACAATTTGCAACGACACGATGAAACTGAGGTGATAATTCAGGAATACCGCGCAATCGTACACCGTCTTGCGCGCCGCGCGAACGAAACCTTTGTGCAATACTTTCCCGCAGACTGGCAAACGGGCAGCCGCGCCGTGAAACAGTTTCCGTACGCCCCGAATGTGACTACAATAGCCGTCTTTCAAATAACGGATAACGACGAATTATGCGCCTGCAATCGCATCACCTTGAACTGCTCAGCCCCGCCCGCGATACCGCCATCGCCCGCGAAGCCATTCTGCACGGCGCAGATGCAGTCTATATCGGCGGCCCCGGTTTCGGTGCCCGCCACAACGCCAGCAACAGCCTCCAGGACATCGCAGACCTGGTGCCGTTCGCCCATCGCTTCGGCGCGAAAGTGTTTGTCACGCTCAACACCATTCTGCACGACGACGCGCTGGAGCCGGCCCGTAAGCTTATCGGCCAGTTCTACGACGCGGGCGTTGACGCCCTGATCGTGCAGGATATGGGCATCATGGAGCTGGATATTCCGCCTATTGAGCTGCATGCCAGCACCCAGTGCGATATCCGCAGCGTGGAGAAAGCGAAGTTTCTCTCCGACGCCGGTTTCTCGCAAATCGTGCTCGCGCGCGAGCTGAACCTCAATCAGATCCGCGCTATCCATGAAAACACCGATGCCACCATCGAATTCTTTATTCATGGCGCGCTCTGCGTGGCTTATTCCGGCCAGTGCTATATCTCTCACGCGCAGACCGGGCGCAGCGCCAACCGCGGCGACTGCTCGCAGGCCTGCCGTCTGCCGTACACCCTGAAAGACGACCAGGGCCGCGTCGTGGCGTATGAAAAACACCTGTTGTCGATGAAAGACAACGATCAGACTGCCAACCTGGCGGCGCTTATCGACGCGGGCGTGCGCTCCTTCAAGATTGAAGGGCGCTACAAAGACATGAGCTACGTGAAAAACATCACGGCACATTATCGTCAGATGCTGGATGCCATTATCGAAGACCGGGGCGATCTTGCGCGTGCTTCGGTGGGCAATACCGCGCACTATTTTGTGCCATCCACCGACAAAACGTTCCACCGCGGCAGTACCGATTACTTCGTGAATGCCCGAAAAATGGATATCGGCGCGTTCGACACGCCGACGTTTGTCGGCCTGCCGGTTGGCGAAGTGCTGAGCGTCGGGAAAGATTATCTGGATGTCGAGGCCACCGAGCCGCTCGCGAACGGTGACGGGCTGAACGTGATGATTAAGCGCGAAGTGGTGGGTTTTCGCGTTAACGTGGCGGAAAAAACGGGCGAAAACCGCTACCGCGTTTTCCCGAACGAGATGCCGGCCGCGCTGAAAACCCTGCGCCCGCGTCATACGCTTAACCGCAATCTCGATCACAACTGGCAGCAGGCGTTGCTGAAAACCTCCAGTGAACGTCGCGTGGCAGTGGATATCGAACTTGGCGGCTGGCAGGAACAGCTGATCCTGACCTTAACCTGCGAAGACGGCGTCAGCGTGACGCACACGCTGGACGGCCAGTTCGATGAAGCAAACAACCCGGAAAAAGCACTGACCAGCCTGAAAGAGGGGCTGGCGAAACTCGGGCAGACGATTTATTTCGCCCGCGACGTGCAGGTTACGCTGCCGGGCGCGCTGTTCGTGCCGAATAGCCAGTTGAACGCCTTCCGTCGAGAGGCCGTCGAGGCGCTGGATGCCGCGCGCCTGGCAAATTATCAGCGCGGCGTGCGCAAACCTGTCTCTGTGCCGCCGCCGGTCTACCCGGAAACGCATCTGAGCTTCCTCGCGAACGTTTACAACCATAAAGCGCGTGAATTCTACCAGCGTTATGGTGTGCAACTGATTGACGCGGCCTATGAAGCGCATGAAGAAAAAGGCGACGTGCCGGTGATGATCACCAAACACTGTCTGCGCTTCGCCTTTAACCTCTGCCCGAAACAGGCGAAAGGCAATATTAAGAGCTGGAAGGCGACGCCGATGCAACTGGTGCATGGCGATGAAGTGTTAACGCTGCGCTTTGACTGCAAACCCTGCGAAATGCATGTGGTGGGGAAAATCAAAAACCACATTCTGAAAATGCCACACCCTGGCAGCGTGGTCGCGTCTATCAGCCCGGAAGATCTGCTGAAAACACTGCCAAAACGCAAAGGCGCTTAACTTTCCTTACTCGTTAAAACCAGAGCTTATGCTCTGGTTTTTTTTCGCCTGTACCTTTTACGCCTGCATTTTTCGCGCTGGATCCTGACGCCCTCAGAGCCGCCGCGCATTTTCCTGTACTGAGGATCGCTACGATCCGCTCAGTAAAACCACAAAAATGGTCATTCTCCAGGCAATTACGCCGCTTCGCTTAAAAATAGGGTTGTCAGAATACCGCAATTCAAACTACTGTATATAAACACAGTAAACAATAACATAATAAACGGATGGAGCACGCCATGTTAATGATGCGTCTCTTGCCACAGCCTGATGCTGAGGGTTTGCCACTGTTTCTGGAGAAGGTGGCCTGCGGGTTTCCCTCACCCGCGCAGGATTACGTTGAAAAGCGTGTCAGTCTGGATGCGTATTGCATTGTGCATCCCAACGCCACCTATTTTCTCTGGGCGTCCGGGGAGTCGATGAACGGCGCCGGGATCGAAGATGGCGATCTTCTGGTGGTCGACAGCGCTTTAAAGCCGCAGGAGGGCGATATCGTCGTGGCGGCGCTGGAAGGGGAGTTCACGGTGAAAACCTTGCGCCTGCGCCCGGTAGCGCAACTGGTGCCGATGAACCCGGATTTCGCGCCAATAAACCTTGGAAGCGACGCCGAAGTGGTTATTTTCGGCGTGGTGACCTGGGTGCTGAAAAAGAGGCGCTGAGATGTACGCGCTGGTCGACGTCAACAGCTTTTACGCCTCGTGCGAGACCGTATTCCGCCCGGACCTGCGGGATAAACCGGTCGTGGTGCTGAGCAATAACGACGGTTGCGTGATTGCCCGCAGTCGCCAGGCGAAAGCGCTCGGCATCACTATGGCGGAGCCTTATTTCAAACAGCGCGCGCTCTTTGAGCGCCACCAGGTGACGGTATTTAGCTCCAACTACGCGTTTTATGCCGATATGAGCAAACGCGTGATGGATATTCTCGAAGAGATGGCACCGCAGGTGGAGATCTACTCGATCGACGAGGCGTTTCTCGATCTGCGTGGTGTCAGTAACGTGGTGTCGCTGACCGCCTTCGGCCAGACTATCCGCGACCGGCTCTGGCGCGAAGCCCATCTGCCGGTGGGCGTCGGCATAGCGCCTACCAAAACGCTCGCCAAGCTTGCCAATCTCGCGACCAAAAAATGGCCGAAGTCAGGCGTTGTGGTCGATCTCTGCGATCCGGCCCGGCTTCGCAGCGCGCTGCCGCATTTTAAGGTAGGCGACGTGTGGGGCGTCGGGCGCAGGCTCAGCAAAAAACTGGAGATGATGGGGATTGAAACCGCGCTTGATCTGGCGAACACGCCCTCGTGGGTCATCCGCAAAAACTTTAACGTGGTGCTGGAGCGCACCGTGCGCGAGCTGCGCGGCGAGCCGTGCCTCGCGATGGATGAATTTGTCGCGCCGAAGCAGCAGATCGTTTGCAGCCGATCGTTCGGCTACCGCGTGACGGATTACCAGGACATGCGCCAGGCGGTCTGCGCCTGGGCCGAGCGAGCGGCGGAGAAGCTGCGCCACGAGCATCAGTTCTGCCGTCAGGTGGCGGTGTTTATTCGCACCAGCCCACATGACGATCCGCAGGCGCGCTACAGCAATCAGGCGCTGGGGCAGGCGCTGACGCCCACGAACGACACCCGTGAAATTGTGCGCCTCGCCGTGAGCGCGCTGGACGCCATCTGGCGCGAAGGGTATCGCTATATCAAAGCGGGCGTCATGCTCGGGGATTTTTTCAGTCAGGGTGTGGCGCAGCTCAATCTCTTCGACGAACATCCGCCGCAGCCCAACAGCGCGCCATTGATGCATCTGCTGGATGAATATAATCGCTCTGGCAAGGGCAAGCTCTGGTTTGCAGGCCAGGGGATAGTCAAACCCTGGGCGATGAAACGCGAGTTTCTCTCACCCGGCTACACTACCCGGTTTAGCGAACTGCCGCGCGCGAGTGTGTGGTGAGGCACCGCTCCACCAGCTCGAACTCCTCGAACATCAAGGCCATATCGGGTGCAAAACAGCCGGCGCGAGTAAAAAATGCCTCATGTTCATTCCGCCAGTACTCAAGGCTTAAATCGCCTTCACCCTCCAGCGCTGCGAGTGGGGCGGTCACATCGCAGAATTTCACCAGGCGCAGCGTATGGGTGCGGATCACGCACAGCGGTTCGCCCGCGCCGTTGAGGATGATATGGTAATCCCCCGGCAGGGTTGGCTCGGCATCCTGCCGCCAGGCGTGGTAATCGCTGCATGTCGCGCGTTTGACACCGTGCGCCACCAGCGCGCCCAGCTCGTCCGCCATGTGCGGTGAATCGCCAAAGCCCCAGGCACGCGCACCGGAATATTTCTGTTGCAGTTCGTCTAAGGTCATCCTGATACTTCCTTGTTAACTTAATGTAAGAAAATAGCATATCGTGAAAATACACAGGCAGCTAATGATTAATTAATCTGCTGTCGTGATTAATTAATCAGGACTATAAATTAAGGCGCTGTTTTTACCGGAGTAAAACGTTAAAGTTTGCCGGTAAAGTCGTGTAAATGGGTTGAGAAAAACCTGACGGCATGGTTTAATTCCGGTGTGTTTGACTACCGAGGACATTTTTTTCCGCAACGACGAGAAGCAAGACCGCGGATAAATTGAATGATTATGGACAACCTGTTCAACCGCTTTATTTCATCGTTTTACGTTTTCTCTACACCTTTCCCTGCTGTTTTCGCCTGCGGCGAACAACACTGGCGCAACGCGCTGTAGTCAGTTTCTCTCTTTTTATTTCGACTCGGGCCGTCTTTGCGCGCCTGCTGCTATTTGTCGTTTTCGTGATGCGTATTAACGCGCCATCAGGTATGCCTGTTTATTTTTTTTCAGGCAGGAGAGAGACCATGCTTTACTGGATTTTATTAGCTCTGGCGATTATCGCCGAAATTACCGGAACGCTGTCATTAAAATGGGCAAGCGTGGGCGGTGGCCCCGTCGGATTTATTTTAATGCTGGTGATGATTTCCCTTTCTTATATTTTTCTTTGTTTTTCTGTTAAGCGTATTGCGCTGGGTGTGGCGTATGCCTTGTGGGAAGGTGTTGGGATTATCTTAATTACGCTTTTTAGCGTGCTGCTGTTTGATGAAACCCTGACGCTGCAAAAAAGCCTGGGGTTACTGGTGCTGATTGCCGGCATTTTACTGATTAAAACCGGCACCCACACCCAGAGCCATAAACCGGAGGTGCGTCATGTCGCAGGTTGAGTTACAGCATATTCTCTGGCTGCTGCTCGCGATAGGCCTCGAAATTATCGCCAATATCTGGCTGAAATATTCAGACGGTTTCCGTCGCCCGCTGTATGGCGTGGCGTCGCTTGCGGCGGTGCTTTGCGCGTTCAGCGCGCTCGGTCAGGCGGTGAAAGGTATTGCTCTGGCGGTCGCGTATGCGCTGTGGGGCGGGTTTGGAATAGCCGCCACCGTGGCGGCAGGCTGGATAATGTTCGGCCAGCGCCTTAACCGCAAAGGCTGGGCAGGGCTTGTTTTGCTGCTGGTGGGCATGGTGATTATCAAACTGGCGTAAGGCCGGACAGAGAAAAGGGGCGCTCGGCGCCCCTTTTTTATTCGTCTGCCAGCGCTTCGAGGCGCTCGCGAAAACCGGTCACCGAAATCGCGCGGTT
The DNA here is from genome assembly GCF_001277255.1 of Cronobacter condimenti 1330. Lineage (NCBI taxonomy): Bacteria > Pseudomonadati > Pseudomonadota > Gammaproteobacteria > Enterobacterales > Enterobacteriaceae > Cronobacter > Cronobacter condimenti. Next base: position 2,194,887 of record NZ_CP012264.1, on the reverse strand, counting down.
ATCGGCGCGCCAGCGGTCTTTGGCGGCGGGTGCCGAGCTTTGCACGCCAATTAACTGCCAGCCACTGTCGGTGCGCAGCATGAGTGGCGAACCGCTGTCGCCTGGCAGCGTGTCGCACTGGTGCGCCAGCACAGCATGCTGCGCCCAGCCGGTAATAAGGCAATCCTGATGGCTGTAGAGCGCATCGAGATGATCTTCCGGATAGCCCGACTGCGTAACGCGACGGCCTGTGGCCTTCAGCGCGCGGGACAGCGCCGCGCGGTCGCCTTCAAACAGCGGCAGCGGCGTCAGGCCGGATGGCGGGTTGCGCAGAATAATCAGCCCAAAATCTTCGGGTGCGGCAGAAGACGGCACAATCCAGCCATCGCCATCCGGCTTTAGCTTGCGGCCAAGCGACGGCGCAACGCGTCCTTCAATGCTGTGAATTTCATAACGCCACTTTCCCTTTTGCGAGACAAAGCGCAGCGCCACGGGGCGATCCGGCGTGCCGTCCGGCGGCGTCAGCAGACAGTGGCCAGCGGTTAGCGCCAGATGCGGGGAGATAAGCGTGGCCGTGCATAAATTGCCGCTCTCGGTTTCGAGCTGGCCAATAGCGTCCCACGGGGAAGAGGCCGGATCCGGCACGGGCGTGCGGTCGTCATGGCCAAAAAAGAGGGTTTGCACCTCGCTGGCGGCTTCTGAGGCGTCATCGCCCTCATCGGCGTGCGTAATAAAAGCAGGTAATAATAGCGATCCCAGTAACAAGAAAACGGTTTTGCGCATATCACTCTCTGGTGGGGCAATTATGATTATTAAAGTAACCCTGTGAGGTAACTATAGACGTGACGCGAGCAAAGTGAGAATAAAATCAGCGTGCTAGCGTGGTTCACCAGTAAAAAAAGGCCGTCAGCGCGCCGCACAGCAGCAGTAGCGTCAGGATTATCTCGAACTGATAACGGCGGATCATGTCGGGCCTCCGGAAACCGCGGCCCGCGCGTCCGGCGCAAACGGCAACGTGCGTGCCTGAGCGCGCAGGCCTGACAAAAGCGACGAAGAAAAAACGGCGGGGCGTGACAAAACTATAACGGCGCAGCGGGGGAGACGTCCGTAGGTGATTAGTATCGGCGTGTAACGGAATGTACAACGCCGGGCGCATGGCCCGGCGACAGGAAGGCGGCGTTACAGATAACGCTCAGTAAGATGTGCCTGGAAGTGGCGCGGGTTGAGATCTTCACCGGTAGCGTTAATCAACAGCTGCGAGGTGCTAAAGCGGCTGCCGTGCTGCCACACCGACTGGCGCAGCCAGTCGAACAGCGCGCGCAGGTCGCCTTCAGCAATGGCGGCGTCGAGGTTCGGCAGCGCCTTGCGTGCGGCCTGAAAAAGCTGTGCGGCATACATCGCGCCAAGCGTGTAAGAGGGGAAGTAGCCGAAACCGCCATCGGTCCAGTGGATATCCTGCATGCAGCCGTCGCGGTAATTGCCAACCGTGGAAAGCCCAAGCCAGCGCTGCATTTTTTCATCCCACAGCGCCGGAATATCTTCAACCTCAATATCGCCATCGATAAGCGCGCGCTCAATCTCATAGCGCAGCACGACGTGTGCCGGATAGCTGACTTCGTCAGCGTCCACACGAATGAAACCTGGCTTCACGCGCTGGTTCCAGGCGAGGTAGTTCTCTTCCTCAAGCGCGGGCTGCATCCCGAAACGCGCCACGACCTGCGGCAGCAGCAGTTTCAGGAACGGGCGGCTGCGCCCGAGCTGCATTTCAAAAAACAGGCTCTGGGATTCGTGGATAGCCGTTGAGCGCGCAAGCTGCACCGGCTGGCCCGGCCATTCGCGCGGCAGGTTTTGTTCATAGCGGGCGTGGCCGGTTTCATGGATAACGCCAAACAGCGCGCTGAAAAGCTCGTTTTCGTCATAACGCGTGGTAATACGCACATCTTCCGGCACACCGCCGCAGAACGGGTGCGCGCTGACATCCAGGCGGCCACCGTCAAAATCAAACCCGAGCAGACGCATGGCCTCAAGGCCCAACTCGCGCTGTTTCGCAACCGGGAATGGCCCTTGTGGGGCGGTCAGCGGAGTGCGCTGCTGTTTTTCCACCGCGCGGGCGAGGAGATCCGGCAGCCAGCCGCGCAGATCGCCAAACAGCGTATCAAGACGGGCGCTGGTCATGTCGGGTTCAAAAAGATCAAGCAGCGCGTCATAACGCGAGCAGCCTTTCGCCCCGGCGCGGATGGCGGCTTCTTCACGGCTTAGTCTGACCACTTCTTTCAGGTTTTCCGAGAAACCGTCCCAGTCGTTGGCCGGGCGCTGGCTGCGCCAGGCGTGTTCACAACGGCTGCCGGCGAGCGATTTGGCTTCGACCAGTGACGCTGGCAGCAGCGCCGCTTGCTGATAATGGCGTTGCATTTCGCGCAGGTTCGCCTGTTCAAGATCGTTAAGATCTTCCTGCTCGGCACCGCGTAGCCACTCGGCCATGTTTTTATCCGTCAGGATCTGATGCTGTAGTACGCTCAGTTCGGCGAGGGCTTCGCCGCGCGCGTGGCTGCCGCCTGGCGGCATCATGGCGAACATATCCCAGCTCGCGATAGCCGAGAGATGAGAGAAGCGGGAGAGCCGCAGGAACGTGCGGCTAAGCTGTTGATAATTTTTGTTTTCCATAAGGCCTCGTGACGTTGTCGGCAAGCTGAAAAGGTAGCATTAACCCTGACGAAACACGAGGCCTGCGCGCCGATTACCGGACGCGATGGTGCAGTCGGTTACCCACCAGCAGCGCCAGCACCAGCAGCAGGGCGATAAACCCGCCCACGCCGTTCCAGCCGAAGCGATGCCAGAACAGCCCGCCGAGCGTGCCCGCAACGCTTGAGCCTAAGTAATAGCTGAAAAGATAGAGTGACGAGGCCTGGCCTTTGGCGCGCCGCGCCCGGGGGCCAATCCAGCTACTGGCGACGGAATGCGCGGCGAAGAACCCGGCGGAGAAAAGCAACATACCTGCGAAAATCAACCACAGCGACGAGAGCAGCGTCAGCAGCAGCCCGCACAGCATCATGGCGGTAAAGCCGAGCATGACCGGGCCGCGCCCGAATCGCGCGGTCATCGCGCCTGCTTTTGGCGAGCTCCAGGTGCCGGTGAGGTAGGCAACCGACAGCAGGCCAACCGCTGCCTGGCTCAAATGCCAGGGCGTAAGCATCAGGCGGTAGCCGATATAGTTAAACAGCGTAACGAACGCGCCCATCAGCAGAAAGCCTTCGGCGAACAGCAGCGGCAGCCCGTCGTCGCGCCAGTGCAGACGGAAGTTAATCAACAGCGTGCGCGGGCGCAGTGAAGAGGCGCGAAAATGGCGCGAGGCGGGCAGGATCTTCCAGAACATCAGCGCGGCCGCCAGCGCGAAACAGCCAATAACAGCCATTGCCACGCGCCAGCTGGTGAAATCTGTGATCACACCGCTCAGCAGGCGGCCGCTCATGCCGCCGATGGAGTTGCCGCTGATGTAAAGCCCCATCGAAAACGCGACAACGCTTGGGTGGATCTCTTCTGAAAGATAGGTCATACCGACTGCCGCCACGCCGCTTAGCGAAAGCCCAATCAACGCGCGCATCAGCAGAATGCCGTGCCAGCTGTGCATCATGGTGGCAAGCAGGGTGCAGACAGAAGCCAGCAGCAGCGAGGTGACCATCACGTTTTTCCGCCCGATGGCGTCGGAAACGGGCCCGGTAAAGAGTAAACCGACCGCGAGCATGACGGTCGCGACCGACAGCGAAATACTGCTGGCGGCGGGCGTGATGCCGAACTCCTGTGACAGCACCGGCAGGATCGGTTGTACGCAATAGAGCAGGGCGAACGTCGCAAGACCTGCGGAGAAAAGCGCGAGGGTTACGCGCATGAAAGCGGGCGTGCCGCGTTTGATATATGTCGCCGGCGCGGCAATAACAGCATCGTCAGCAGCCTGCGCCGGCGCGGCGCTGACGGAAGTGGTACGACTCACAGCAGATCCTTACTTAACATCCCCGCGATTGTTGGCCGACGGGTAAGGCACACACGAAGAGTAGAAAGCGGCGAATCATCTGTCTAATATATTAATAATCTCAAATGATATGAATTAAATATGAATATAGAACTGCGTCATTTGCGCTATTTTGTCGCCGTGGCTGAAGAGCTGCATTTTGGCCGTGCCGCCGCCCGGCTGAATATCTCACAACCCCCGCTAAGCCAGCAGATCCAGGCGCTGGAGGCGCAAACCGGCGCGCGGTTACTGGCCCGCACCAACCGCAGCGTCAGCCTCACGGCGGCGGGCAGGCAGTTTCTCGCCGACAGCCGCCAGATTTTAAGCGAGGTCGAGGCGGCGGCGGTGCGGGCCGCAAGGCTGCATCACGGAGAAACCGGCGAACTGCGCATCGGCTTTACCTCGTCGGCCCCGTTTATCCGCGCCATTTCCGATACGTTGTCGGTGTTTCGTCGCCGTTATCCGGATGTGCATTTACAGACCCTTGAGATCAATACCCGCGCTCAGATAGCGCCACTGACGGAAGGGCGGCTCGATGTAGGGCTGATGCGTAATACGCCGCTGCCGGAGACGCTCGCCTGGCAACTGGTGTTGCGCGAGCCGCTGCTGGCGCTCATCCCGTGCGATCACCCGCTCGCTGCGTGCGAAGCCGTGTCGCTGAGTGAGCTGGCGGGCGAGCCGTTCGTCTTTTTCGACCCACACGTCGGCACCGGCCTGTATGACGATATTCTCGGGCTTCTGCATCGCTACGGCGTGCAGCCGCGCATCACGCAGGAGGTGGGCGAGGCGATGACGATTATCGGGCTTGTCGCGGCCGGGCTTGGGGTGTCGATTCTGCCAGCGTCCTTTCAGCGCGTGCGGCTTGAAGAGATGCGCTGGGTGAAACTGCGCGAACCGGACGCCATTTCAGAGATGTGGCTGGTCTGGGCACGTCACCGTGAACAGAGCGCAGCGGCACAGCGTTTCATTTCTCAACTTCTGGATGCGCCAGGGCAGGCGGAAACGGCCCTGGAACCCCGCTAAAATGTGCAGTAAATCACAAGGCTAAGTAAAAATTTGACGCGCCCTGGCGAAGTGCTTCACCATAGCCGAATGTTTATTTCGAAGCGCGAAAATAAGGGAGTGAGACGTGGTTGCTGATAGTCAACCGGGCCATATCGATCAGATAAAACAGACCAACGCAGGCGCAGTGTATCGCCTGATTGATCAGCTTGGCCCGGTGTCACGTATCGATCTTTCCAGACTGGCGCAGCTCGCTCCTGCCAGTATTACAAAAATCGTGCGCGAAATGCTCGAAGCGCATCTGGTGCAGGAGACGGAAATCCAGGAGCCGGGCAGCCGTGGGCGTCCGGCGGTGGGGCTCGCGGTGGAAACCGACGCCTGGCACTATCTTTCGGTGCGTATCAACCGTGGCGAAATCAACCTCGCGCTTCGCGATCTTAGCAGTAAACTGGTGGTAGAAGAGCAGCTCGACCTGCCGCTGAAAGAAGAACGCCCGCTGCTTGATCGAATTATTGACCACATCGATCGCTTTTTTATTCGTCACCAGCGTCAGCTGGAAAGACTCACCGCTATCGCCATTACGCTGCCGGGCATTATTGATACCGAACACGGGCTGGTGCGCCAGATGCCGTTTTACGATGTTCTCGATATGCCGCTCGGCGTTGCGCTGGAAACCCATACCGGCGTGCCGGTATTTGTACAGCACGATATCAGCGCCTGGACGATGGCGGAATCGCTGTTTGGCGCCTCGCGCGGCGCGCGCGATGTGATTCAGGTCGTGATTGATCATAACGTTGGCGCAGGCGTTATCACCGATGGTCGCCTGCTCCACGCGGGCAGCAGCAGTCTGGTGGAGATTGGTCACACGCAGGTCGACCCTTACGGCAAGCGTTGCTACTGCGGCAACCACGGCTGCCTTGAGACGATAGCCAGTATTGACAGTGTGCTGGAGCTTGCTCAACAGCGCATGAATCAGTCGATGGGCTCGATGCTGCACGAACAGCCGCTTGGCGTGGCCTCGCTGTGCGATGCAGCGCTGGCAGGCGATCGCCTGGCGCGCGACATTATTCTCGGGGTTGGGACGAATGTCGGGCGCATCCTCGCCATTATGGTGAATCTGTTTAATCCGCAAAAAATTCTGATTGGTTCGCCGCTCAACCGGGCGTCAGATATTCTGTTCCCGGCGATAGCGGAATCTATCCACCAGCAGTCGCTGCCTCTCTACAGCCGTAATATTAGCGTCGAAAGCACTCAGTTCTCCAATCGCGGCACGATGGCCGGCGCGGCGCTGGTTAAAGACGCAATGTATAACGGTTCGTTGTTGATTCGCCTGTTGCAGGGGTGACAACTTTTCCCTGATCCACTAAAAATTGCGCTATCTCAAGCTGACCCTGAAAGTCTTCTTTTAGACTTTTGCCACTGGATCATTCTCTTTAATACAATGGCAGATGGAGTCAGCGATGCTTAAGCGCGTCTTTATTACCGGTACAGATACCTCCGTCGGGAAAACGGTGGTTTCCCGCGCCCTGTTACAGGCGCTGGCCGCCACCGGCAAACGCGTGGTGGGCTATAAGCCGGTGGCTAAAGGGAGCAAAGCCACACCGGAGGGGCTTCGCAACAAAGATGCCCTGGTGCTGCAAAGCGTGTCCACCCTGACGTTGCCGTATGAGGCCATTAACCCGATAGCCTTCAGCGAAGAGGAAAGCAGCGTGGCGCATAGCTGCGCTATCAATTATTCCCTATTGTCAAAAGGCCTTGCACAACTGAGCGAACAGGCAGATCACGTGGTGGTGGAGGGCACGGGCGGGTGGCGTAGCCTGATGAACGATTTACGTCCGCTTTCCGACTGGGTCGTACAGGAACAACTGCCGGTTCTGATGGTGGTTGGCATTCAGGAAGGGTGTCTGAACCATGCCCTGTTAACCGCTCAGGCGATTGCGAGCGACGGCCTGCCGCTGGTGGGTTGGGTGGCGAACCGTATAAACCCGGGGCTTGCGCACTATGCGGAAATTATCGATGTGTTAAGCCAGAAACTTCCCGCGCCGCTGATAGGTGAGTTGCCGTATCTGCCGCGCGCCGAACAGCGCGAGCTGGCAAACTGGGTGGATGTCACGCGTTTCGGCGCGACCGATCCGTTACGCACCGCCGTGTAAAACGTTTAGAGCAGAGGGGTTATGGTGGGTGGCGCTGCGCTTACCCACCTTACCTAAAGCGTGATAGAGATAACAGGGCGGGTACGCGCAGCGCCACCCGCCATTACGCTAAACACTTGCCGTTACCTCACACACCCAACCCCAACTTAACTTTCATGAATATTGAGCGCCCGACGGGTGCGGCCAGAGCTTAAATAATCCGCAATATAATCCTGCGAAATCTCCCCGCTATAACGTCCTTCTTCATCGACAATCGGCATCCAGACGGTGTTGTGCTCATAAAGGCGTGACAACACGACGCGCAGGTTATCCTCGGCTTTGCCGGTCACCCGGAAAGGATGCGTGATATCGGCACAAACCCCCGTCGCCCCGCGCGCTTCGCGGCGTTTTACAAATCCGAGCGGCTTCTCGCCGTCATCGACCACCGTTATCGAACGCATGTCGTTGTCATCCATCAGCGCGAAAGCTTCCGTAAGCGGCGTTGAGGTACGTACCGTGATGGTCGGCTGTTTATCGGTCACATCGCCTGCCTGGATCAGGAGCAGGCGTTTAAGCGTTCGATCCTGGCCCACGAAAGAGCCGACAAACTCATTGGCCGGTTTCGCAAGCAGCTCATCCGGGCTTGCGCACTGGATAATTTTCCCCTGGCGGAACACCGCAATACGGTCGCCGAGCTTCAGCGCCTCGTCAATGTCATGGCTGACCAGCATCACGGTTTTCTTGAGCTGGCGCTGCATTTCCAGAAACTGATTCTGGATGACCTCACGGTTAATCGGGTCGACCGCGCCGAACGGCTCATCCATTAGTAATACCGGCGGATCCGCAGCCAGCGCGCGGATAACGCCAATACGCTGCTGTTGGCCGCCTGACATTTCACGCGGATAGCGGTTCAGGAAGCGTTTTGGGTCGAGTGCTACCATCGCCATAAGCTCGGTCGCCCGCGCCTTGCAGCGCGCCTTATCCCAGCCAAGCATTCGCGGCACCACGGTGATGTTCTCCTCAATCGTCATGTTCGGGAACAGACCAATTTGCTGGATAACGTAGCCAATGTTGCGGCGCAGCGTCACGGTGTCGAGATCGGTCGTATCTTCGCCATTGATGAAAATTTTGCCGCCAGACGGCGCGATAAGGCGGTTAATCATTTTAAGCGTCGTGGTTTTGCCGCAGCCGGACGGCCCAAGAAGCACGCACATCTCGCCTTCCGGCACGTTAAGATTCACGTTATCCACGGCGTTAAACGTCTGGCCGTTTTTCTGCACAAACTGTTTGGTGAGGTTTTCAAGTTTAATCATTATCGGATCCCCTTAGGCGTCAGTACGACCTGCAAGCGGTGCAGTAACCAGTCCAGAATGATGGCCAGTAAACAGATCATCAGCGCACCGGCGATAAGCATACGGATGTCGCTTCCGCCGATGCCGTTAAGCAGTAATAAACCCAGGCCGCCTGCGCCGATGACGGCGGCTATCGCCATCACGCCGATATTCATCACCACGGCGGTGCGGATGCCGCCGAAAATGACCGGCAGCGCCATCGGGATCTCCACCCAGCGCAGACGCTGCCAGAAGGTCATACCGATACCGCGGCCCGCTTCACGCAGACCCGGCGGCAGGCTGTCGAGCGCGGTGTGCGTGTTGCGCACAATCGGCAGCAGCGAGTAGAGAAACACCGCGGTGATCGCAGGCAGGGCGCCAATGCCCTGGCCTATCAATGAAAAGAGCGGGATCATCAGCCCAAAAAGGGCGATAGAAGGAATGGTCAGCACCAGCGTCGTAAGCCCCAGCACCGGCGTGGCAAGCCACTTATGGCGCACAATCAGAATGCCGAGCGGCACACCGATAACGATCGCGAATCCTACCGCCAGCAGCACCAGCCATAAATGCTGGAGCGTCAGGCTTGCGAGAAAACCGGCGTTATCGATCATATAGTGAATAGTCTCCATCATCCCTCCTTAAAGCAGACCTTTGGCGCGCAGGAAGTCGCGGGCGACCTGTTGCGGCGTCTGGTGATCGATGTCCACCTTCGCGTTAAGCGAGGTGATGGTGTCGTTATCCATCAGGCCGGAGAGCGTATTAAGCGCCTCCTCAAGCCCCGGGTTCGCCGCGAGCGTGTCTTTACGCACCACCGGCGTGACGGCATAGCTTGGGAAAAAGCCTTTATCATCTTCCAGCACCTTCAAATCAAAACCCTTCACACGCCCGTCGGTGGCGTAAACCAGGCCCGCATCCACAAAGCCATCGCGGATAGCGTTATACACAAGTCCTGGGTCCATCTGGCGGATTTGCGGGCGGTCAAGCGGCATGTTGTAAGCCTTTTGCAGCGGCTTCATGCCGTCGCTGCGCCCGTAAAATTCCAGATCCAGCGCCAGCATCCAGTTTTTGTCCGGGTCGGCTTTACGCACCTGTTCAACCTTTTTGGCGAGTTGCGAAATGGTGGTGATGTGCTCTGCCTCGGCACGCTTGCGCTGCATCGCGAATGCGTAAGTGTTGTTCATGCTGGCAGGCTTGAGCCAGACCAGGCCGAGCCTGGCATCGAGCTTTTTCACGGTGTCGTAAGTCTCCTCAGGCGACATCCGCTCATTGATATGGTTGAAGATAATCAGCGACGTGCCGGTATACTCCCAGGTCATATCCACCTGTTTGTTAATCATCGCATTGCGCGAAATCACGGTCGCGATATTGGTGCGTGGCTCCACCTGGAAGCCTTTCTTTTGCAGATACTGCACTGTCATGGCGGAAAGAATATGCTGCTCGGTAAAGCTTTTAGTGGTCAGAACCAGCGGCGCGGCGCTGGCGGCGCTCGCAAACAGCAGGCCCGCAGTGGCGATGGCCAGCAGACGAGGTAACAGGGTCATCGGAAGCTCCTTATCATCAGGCGGTATGCGGGCTGAGCACCCGGCCAAGTGCGGCAAGCGCCATATCCAGAATCAACGCGAACAGGGCGGTGGCGGCCGCGCCCAGAATAAGCGTCGGGAAATCGTTCAGGTAAATGCCCGGGAAAATAAGCTCCCCAAAGCTGCTGGCGCCGATAAGAAATGCCAGCGGGGCGGTACCGACGTTTATCGCCGTTGCAATGCGAATACCAGAGAGCATGACGGGCCATGCGTTGGGCAGCTCCACCTGGCGCAACCGCTGGCCTTTGGTCATGCCGATGCCGTTCGCGGCTTCGATAAGCGACCCCGGCACAGAGCAGAGCCCGGCGTAGGTGTTGCGCACAATGGGCAGCAGAGAGGCGAGAAAGAGCGCCACGATGGCAGGTTTGTCGCCAATGCCCACCACCACCATCGCCAGCGCCAGAACGGCCAGCGGCGGCAGCGTGTTACCGACATTAAAAATCTGCATCGCATATTCCGCAAAGCGGCGGGCGGCGGGGCGACTTAACAGGATCCCGCTTGGGATGCCGACCGCGAGCGCGAGCGCCATAGAGCTGAACACCAGCAACAGATGTTGTTTACCGAGATAGAGCAGATCTTCACGGCGGGCGGCGATAGTCTCAGGGCCAATGCCCCAGACCAGCAATCCGATAACCGCCGCGAGGCCGGCCAGCGCCCCGATGGCGCGTAGAGTCAGTGAGGCTTTCTGCATGAGGCATTGTCTCCCTGGTGCACGTTTTATGGCGACAGTGTCGCCTGTTGTTATGCCGTGTTTCGGCAGGGTGTGTTGAGCTATAGCAACCTGTCGGGCAGGATTCCAGCTGGCGTGACGATTAACGGGCTAATGGTTTATCCCGGCAATTAACGATTTGCCCTTACGCCGTCTCGCTTGCGCGCTGAAAAAGAGAATTATCTTAAAAAGACAGGTTGTGAAGTGACACCGTAACAAAAAAGGAGCGTCCCGTGAAAAAATCCCGGCATGGCGCGCAGTTATGGTAGGGTCGGAAAAAACCGAAACGAGAAGACGGAACCTGAAACCATGGGGTTGCTGATAAAAGCACTGCTCGGCGCGGCGGTGGTGGTGTTGATAGGCATGCTGTCAAAAACGAAGAATTATTATATCGCGGGTCTTATTCCGCTCTTTCCGACTTTTGCGCTGATTGCCCACTATATCGTGGTCACCGGGCGCGGCGTGGAGGCGCTGCGCACTACGGTGATTTTCGGCATGTGGGCAATCATTCCTTATTTTGTCTATCTGGCGTCGCTCTGGGTGCTAAGCGGCTGGGTGAAAGTGCCGCTGGCGCTGGGCGGCGCGGTCGCGTGCTGGTGCCTGAGCGCCTGGATACTGATTGCGCTCTGGGGCCGGTTTCACTAGCGGTACAGCGGCTTTTGCGCCACCGGCATGACTAAAGCGCTGCGCCAGCAGGCAAACGTGGCACGCGTCAGTTCGCCAAGCGCGCCGTAAAACGGGTGTTGCGCCTGTGCGCAGAACACCTCCAGAAAACGCGGCGCGAACGGCAGCAGATGCCAGGCTAACAGTTCTTCAAGTTCCCGGGTTTTGGATTGTTCCGCAAGCCAGGCCGCCAGCAGCAACAGCAGGCCGATGTGATCGGCGGGCTCCTGTAGCGGCGTTTCGAAAGTGATGGCGTTATCACGCAACCAGTGTTGCAGGGCAAGCGTGGAGTCACCGAAAAGCACCGATTCACGATCCAGCCAGACGGAGCCCCAGGGCGGCGCAGGCAGCGCGTGCGGCCCAATGAACAACCGCTGCCAGGCCTGCGCGAGTGTTTCGTCTGGCACTGGGGGCGCACAAAATCCATCGATGATGGCAGCATCACACGCGTACGGCCATTCATGCTGCCAGCCGGGCGCGCGCAGCGCGTCGACGATGCCGCTCGCTTGCGGGGCATCGGGCGCATAATAAAAGAGTGCGCCGAGCACGCGGGCGCTGCAGGCAATATCAGAAAGCATCGTTTTCACTGTCGTTATTATCCTTAAAAAACCGGGCGGCCAGGCCGCCCGGGCGTTAACCTGCGATGGCCATGCCGACCGTCATGTGCAGACCATAAAAGAGCCCGCGACCGATAAGCTCGCCCATCAATACCAGTACAAACCCAAGCGCCAGGCCCCATGCCCGCGGCGGTACGCGGCGTACCAATGGACAGAGCCAGCACCCGATTCCGAGCGCGAGCAGCACCATACGCCATGCCTGCCATAAGCCGTAATCGGGAAGCAGCGCGCTTGCCTGCTGCACCGAGCTGTGAATACCCGCAAGGCTTGCGCTCTGCATCAGCGCCGCCGCGAGGCTTATCAAAAACGCCAGTACGCAGACCGCTGCCGAAACCCGGTGGGGCGTAACGTCTGCGAGCGTCAGCAGGAGCGCGCCCAGCAATGGCCCACCGAGCAACGCCGTCATGAAAAAGCCGAGAGTGGTATAGCCGTTATGCCAGGTCGGCACCGTGTCTATTTGGTAGACGCGCGTCATCGCAAAAATAAACACCGCACCAAGCGCCATCGCCACCGCGAGCCAGATTTTACCGACCGTCTCGGGCAGTTTGCCGAGCACCGCCGTGAGCCACCACAACCCGCCGACCGCGAAAAACAGCGATCCGCTGGCAATCTCATTGCTGAGCGGCGAGTGGCCGAGACGATTCAGCGAGTTAAAAGCGCGCAGCGGCGAGCCGAGATGCATGACCGAGGCGAGAAACGCCACCGCCATCAGTAGCCAGAGAAAAAACATGGCGCGCACAATGCGCGGGCGCGCGTCATGTGGACCTGCATACCACGCAAACCCGGTGACGATAAGCCCGCCGGCCACGCACTGGCCAAGCACCGTAAAAATGACGAGCGGCCATTCATGCCATCCGCTTCCCATGTTATACCTCCTTCGGATTCGCCAGACGGCCCGTGGTATCCCCGGTCGGGCGGCTGTTCGCGTTAGGTTTAATGACGATATTCGGACGGGTGAAGTGCGCCGCAGGCAGCGGAGCCACCTGCGCCAGCACGCCATATTTCTCGCGAAGCTCGGCTATGGGGGCCATATCCAGGGCGCGCAGCGGGCACGATTCCACGCAAATCGGTTTTTTGCCCTCATGGATGCGCTCATAACAGCCGTCGCATTTGGTCATGTGGCCTTTCGCGGCGTTGTACTGCGGCGCGCCGTACGGGCAGGCCATGTGGCAATAGCGACAGCCAATGCAGACATCTTCATTCACCACCACGAAACCATCTTCGCGTTTATGCATCGCGCCGCTCGGGCAGACTTTCGTGCAGGCGGGATCCTCGCAGTGGTTACAGGCAATCGAAAGGTAATAGGCGAAAACATTTTGATGCCAGACGCCGTTGTCCTCCTGCCAGTCACCGCCTGCGTATTCATAGATGCGGCGAAAGCTCACGTCAGGGGTGAGATCTTTGTAATCTTTACACGCCAGCTCGCAGGTTTTGCAGCCGGTGCAGCGGCTTGAATCGATATAAAAGCCATATTGTGTCGTCATCGTGACTCCTTAAGCCCTGGCAACCTGGACCAGGTTGCTGTGGGATGGATTGCCTTTTGCGAGCGGTGAGGGCCGCTGTGTCGTCAGTACATTGATGGACCCGGCGTGATCGACGCCGCGATCGTCTGGCTGGTACCACGCGCCTTCGCCGAGCGCGACCACACCCGGCATAACGCGGGGAGTGACTTTGGCTTCAACCTGCGCTTCGCCGCGCCCGTTCCAGAGACGCACCCGATCGCCATCCGTAATGCCGCGCTGTCGGGCATCCAGCGGATTGATCCAGACCTGCTGGCGGCAAGCGGCCTGTAAAACATCGACGTTGCCGTAGGTGGAGTGAGTACGGGCTTTGTAGTGAAAGCCGGTGAGCTGGAGCGGGTACTGTGCAAGCAGCGGATCGCTTACCTGTTCAAAACCGGGGCTGTACACCGGCAGCGGATGAATCACATCGCCTTCCGGCAACTGCCAGTGCGCGGCGATATCCGCAAGGGCGGACGAGTAGATTTCGATTTTGCCTGAGGGGGTAGTGAGCGGGTTGGCGGCAGGATCCTCGCGAAACGCCTGATAGGCGACGTGATGCCCCTGCGGATCGCGCAGCTTAAAGATGCCCTGTTTACGGAAGGTGTCGAAATCGGGCAGTTCGGGGATAGCCTGGCGCGACTGCGCATACAGGTGGCGCAGCCAGCCCTCCTGCGTGCGGCCCTCGGTGAAGCGCTCACCTACACCCATCCGCACGGCGAGCGCGCTGGTGATGTCATAAATCGTGCGGCATTCAAAGCGCGGGGCGATCGCCTGATCGGCGAAAATGACATAAGCCATGTTGCCGCAGGAGGCATCAAGCGCGAAGTCCATCTGTTCTGAGGCGGTGCAATCCGGCAGCAGGATATCGGCATAGCGCGCCGAGGCGGTCATATGGCAGTCGATTACCACAATCAGCTCGCACTTTTTATCATCCTGCAAAATCTCATGGGTGCGGTTTATCTGGGAGTGCTGATTGATAAGGCAGTTACCGGCATAGTTCCAGAGAAGCTTAATCGGCACGTCGAGTTTATCTTTACCGCGCACGCCGTCGGCAAGGGCGGTCATCTGCGGGCCGCGCTCAATGGCGTCAGTCCAGGAAAACATCGAAATGCTGGTTTGCACGGGGTTTTCAAGCGTTGGCATGCGTGCAAACGGGAGTTGAAAGGCGCCTTCGCGTGCGCCGCTGTTGCCGCCGTGGATGCCGACATTACCGGTCAGAATAGGCAGCATCGCAATCGCGCGGCAGGCCAGTTCGCCATTGGAGTGGCGCTGTGGCCCCCAGCCCTGGGCGATAAACGCCGGTTTTGCCTCGCCGATTTCGCGGGCGAGTTTGACTATTCGCTCTTGCGGAATGCCGGTGATGGTCGCGGCCCATTCGGGGGTTTTGGCGATGCCGTCCGGCCCGTCGCCCAGAATATACGCTTTGTAGTGGCCATTGGCGGGCGCGCCTGGCGGCAGCGTTTTCTCGTCATAGCCAATGCAATAATTATCAAGAAACGGCTGATCGACATAATGCTCGGTGATAAGCACCCACGCCAGCGCGGCGGCCAGCGCAGCGTCGGTGCCGGGACGAATGGGGATCCACTCATCTTCGCGCCCGGCGGCGGTGTCGGTGTAGCGCGGATCAATGACTATCATCCGCGCCTGGGATGCCGCGCGCGCCTGTTCGAGGTAATACGTCACGCCACCGCCGCTCATGCGGGTTTCACCGGGGTTATTGCCAAACAGCACCACCAGTTTGCTGTTTTCAATATCTGACGGGCTGTTGCCGTCGGCCCAGCCGCCATAGGTGTAGTTAAGGCCGGCGGCAATTTGCGCGCTGGAGTAATCCCCATAATGGTTGAGATAACCGCCGCAGCAGTTCATCAGGCGGGCAATCAGCGTTTTGCCCGGCGGCCAGGAGCGCGTCATCGTGCCGCCGAGCGTGCCGGTGCCATAGTTAAGATAAATGGCCTCGTTGCCATACTCGCTGATGATACGTTTCATGCCCTGCGCGAGCGTATCCAGCGCCTCTTCCCAGCTAATGCGCACAAATTTCCCTTCACCGCGCTTGCCGATGCGTTTCATCGGGTATTTCAGGCGATCCGGGTTATAGACGCGCCGCCGCATGGAGCGCCCGCGCAGGCAGGCGCGTACCTGATGCAGCCCGTGATAGTCATCGGTGCCGGTATTGTCAGTTTCGACATAGCGGATTTCGCCGTCCACCACATGCATACGCAGCGGGCAGCGGCTGCCGCAGTTGACGGTACAGGCGCTCCAGACGACGCGTTCAGGTGCGCTGACGGCGCGTCCTACCGCCGCCGCCGCGTGCCTGAGCCCAAAGGGGAGAGAGAGGCCGCTTGCGGCGAGCGCCAGCCCACCGTACGCCGTGGATTTCACCAGCGTACGGCGGCTGATCCCGGCCGGCCGATCGGTATTTGACATAGTCACTCCTTTTCCTCCTTCACGGAGGGTAAATGTGCTTCCTGTTGTTATGGTTTTTTGAACATCCGCGTGTCAGATCTTCTCTATCTGCACCAGATTGGTGTGTTGCGGGTTGCCTTTGGCAAGCGGCGACGGGCGCTGCGTGGTGAGTACATTGACACAGCCGCCGTGGTCTATCCGGTCGCCGCTCATGTCAGCCTGATGCCACGCGCCCTGGCCCATCGCGCTGACGCCAGGCATGATGCGCGGGGTCACTTTGGCCGGAAGGCGCACTTCGCCGCGGGCGTTAAAGACGCGTACGGGATCGCCGTTCTCAATGCCGCGCTGCGCGGCATCAATGGGATTGAGCCAGACCTCCTGACGGCAGGCGGCCTGCAGGACGTCGATGTTGCCGTAGGTGGAGTGGGTACGGGCTTTGTAGTGAAAGCCGAAAAGCTGAAGGGGGTACTCCTGGCGCGCGGGCGAGTCCCAGCCTTCAAATGTCGGGGCGTAGACCGGCAACGGACTGATCGTTTCATCGTCGCGCAGCGTCCAGGTGCGGGCTATCGCGGCAAGCGGGGCGGAGTAGATCTCAATTTTTCCTGAGGGCGTTTTAAGCGGATGGGCGAGCGGATCTTCACGAAACGCCTGATAAGCAACGTAATGACCGTTAGGGTCCTTTCGCTTATAAATGCCCTGTTGTTTGAGCGCCTCATACTCCGGTAGCGCCGGGTCGCGGGTACGCATTTTCGCATAGAGATACTGTAGCCACTGCGCCTGTGTGCGCCCTTCGGTGAAACGCTGGTGCACCTCAGGACCGAGACGTTTCGCCACTTCGCTCATCATCCAGTAGATAGGTTTGCGCTCAAATTTCGCTGACGTCGCAGGCTGGGTGAAGATGAGATACCCCATGTTGCCAGCGTAATCGTTAGGGATGATGTCCTCCTGCTCTACGGTCATTAAATCCGGCAGCAGAATGTCGGCGTAGCGAGCCGAGGAGGTCATAAAGTTTTCAATTACCACAATGGTTTCGCATTGCGTATCGTCCTGCAAAATCTCGTGGGTGCGGTTGATATCTGAATGCTGGTTAGTGATGGTATTGCCTGCGTAGTTCCAGATGAACTTAATCGGCACATCGAGTTTTTCTTTGCCGCGTACGCCGTCGGCGAGGGCGGTCATCTGCGGGCCGCGGGCGATGGCGTCGGTCCAGCTAAAGCAGGAAATCTGCGTTTTGACCGGGTTTTCCAGCACCGGCATCCGCTCGATAGTTATCGTGTAAGTAGATTCACGTGCGCCGCTGTTACCGCCATGAATGCCGACGTTGCCGGTAAGGATGGCGAGGATCGCGATAGCGCGGGAGGTAAGCTCGCCATTCGCCTGACGCTGCGGCCCCCAGCCCTGGCAGATGTAAGCCGGTTTCGCACCAGCGATTTCGCGTGCGAGTTTCACGATGCGCGCTTCAGGAATACCGGTGATGCGCGCAGCCCAGGCGGGCGTTTTAGCGATGCCGTCGTCGCCCTGGCCGAGAATATACGCTTTGTAATGCCCGTTGGCGGGCGCGCCCGCCGGGAGCGTTTTCTCGTCATAACCCACGCAGTAACGATCGAGGAAGGGTTGATCGACTAAATTTTCGTCGATCATGATCCAGGCGAGCGCAGAAACCAGCGCGGCGTCGGTACCGGGACGGATCGGGATCCATTCATCTTCACGCCCGGCGGCGGTATCGGTATATCGCGGATCGATAACAATCATGCGCGCCTGCGAGCGTTCGCGGGCCTGTTCGAGATGATAGGTGATCCCGCCGCCGCTCATGCGGGTTTCCGCCGGGTTGTTGCCGAACATCACTACCAGTTTGCTGTTGACGATGTCCGAGGTGCTGTTGCCGTCGTTCGAGCCGTAGGTGTAAGGCATCGCGCAGGCGATTTGCGCGGTGCTGTAAGTGCCATAGTGGCTAAGAAACCCGCCATAGCAATTCATAAGCCGGGCCACCAGCGAGGCGTAAGGCGAGGAGCGGGTGATATTGCCGCCCACGACGCCAGAGGTGTAATTGATATACACCGCTTCATTACCGTATTCGCTGACAATTTTCTTAAGGCTTATGCTTATCGTATCCAGCGCTTCGTCCCAGCTGATACGCTCGAATTTGCCTTCGCCGCGCTTGCCGACGCGCTTCATCGGATAATTCAGGCGGTCAGGGTGGTTGATGCGCCGGCGAATGGAGCGCCCGCGCAGGCAGGCGCGCACCTGGTGATCGCCATAGGTATCAAGCCCGGTATTGTCCGTTTCGACGCGCCAGACGGTGTCGTTGCGAACATGCAGCCGCAGTGCGCAACGGCTGCCGCAGTTTACCGAACAGGCGCCCCAGACCACCTTATCAACAGGTGGGGTGACGGCGATGTCTACCGCGGCGGCAATGCGGGTAAAACCGAAGGGTAGCGTAACGCTGCCCGCCGCCAGCGCGAGGCCGCCGAGTGAGGTGGTGGTAAGAAACTGACGGCGGCTAATGCCCTCGTGATGTTGTGCCATAACTCGCTCCCTGACGGGTCGCTTAAGACGCAGGGCGGCCCTGAAGTAAGAAAATCAGAAGATTAGAGCGCTAATGATTAGCGAAATAAGAGTTTTACCCAGAATGGAGTAGAAAACGTTAACGAGGGTCAAGAGATGGGGCTTACTGGGCGGCAAGAATAAAAAAAAGGGGCCGAAGCCCCTGATGCGTTTACTGTGTTTACTGCGGTTCGCTCGCCGCACCCTGCGACGTGGCGCCGCCCGCCGCGTTACCGCTTTGCGTGCGGGTATAGAGAATTTTTTGTGTATCGTTGGCGCAGTGGCCAACAACCTGTGCATCCGGCTGGTCAGCCTGATCGTTAGGAACGATAGTTAACGTAAACCCGTTTTCTGGTACGCCGTTATTAATGATGCGCTGTTCAATATCGGCTTTTACCCGTTCACAGGAGTTTTGCGCGGCGCTGACCGGCAACGTGGCGGCCAGCAGCAGGGCGCCTGCCCAGTAACGTTTCTTCATGAAAGACTCCTTATTGGCGTAAAACAGATGTTCTAAGCATAGCAGTTGTTATATATATCACTGACTTTTCAGATATCATGCCGCTTTTGGCGAGGCCGCAGAAGGATAATAAAGACGTGAATAAATACGTGACGGTAATGATGATGGCGTGGGTATTGACCGGCTGTGATAAGCCTGACGCGCTCGCGCCGTTTAGCCCCGAAATGGCGAGTTTCTCAAGCGAGTTTAATTTCGATCCGCTGCGCGGCCCGGTAAAAAACTTCACGCAGAAGTTGATCAATGATGATGGTGAAGTGGAAACCGAAGTGAATGGCACGCTGTCTGAGGAAGGGTGTTTCGAAACACTAACCTACGTCGATAAGCCGAGCAACAGCCATCTTTCGCTGGTACTGGATGCGAACTATTACCTTGATGCGATGACCCACGAAAAGCGCATTCGTCTGCAGGGCAAATGCCAACTGGCGGAGTTACCTGCGGTCGGCATGATCTATGAAACCAACGAGCACGACTTCGTAGTGAAAGGGCATACGCCGGAAGTCACCGTCAGCTACCGGTACGATGACGAAGGCTATCCGCTTGGTAAAACCAGCAAAGCCAAAGACGCGGAACTTGCCACGTTCGCCACGCCGAGCGATAAGCGCAAAAAGCATGACTATACGTCTGTGACCAAACTCAACAATAAAGTGATCGATACCGCCGAACAGCGCTGTGAATATGACCGCCATCTTAACCCGTTAAGCTGCGTACTGGCGCTTACCGACACCGGCACGACGCCGCCGAAAAAGCATAAATTCACGATCCAGAACGAAATCAATTACTACTGACAGACGATAAAAGCGCAGGGCACCCTGCGCTTTTTTTATTGTGCGGTGGGTTTGAGCAGGCTGTTTCCGGCCGGTTTGAGGTGCGTCAGGTACTGATGCTGGAAGATGCACATGCGGATGGTGTTGCGGTACTCGCCATTAATAAAAAATTCATGGACCAGTTCGCCTTCCACCATAAACCCAAGCTTGCGATAAATATGAATCGCTTTAGCGTTCTCTTTATCGACGATGAGATAGAGCTTATAGAGGTTTAATACCGTAAAGCCGTAATCCATCGCGAGTTTGGCCGCGCGGCTGGCAAGCCCTTTGCCCTGATGCTCTGGCGAAATAATAATCTGAAATTCGGCGCGGCGGTGTACATGGTTAATTTCAACCAGTTCCACCAGGCCCGCTTTATCGCCGTCACACTCCACCACAAAGCGGCGCTCGCTCTGATCGTGAATATGTTTGTCGTAGAGATCGGAAAGTTCGACGAACGCCTCATAAGGCTCTTCAAACCAATAGCGCATGACGCTTGCGTTGTTATCGAGCTGGTGGACGAAACGCAAATCTTCACGTTCCAGCGGGCGCAGTTTGACTTCAACGTACTCTGTCATTGTTCATCCTTTTATGCGCGAAAAAAACGGCCCCCGCGAGGCGGGAGCCGTCAGGCAGGCGGGGTTACGGATTAATGACGCGGCCGGTGCGGCGGTCAAGACAACGCAGCGTATTGGGTTCCCAGTAAGCGTTGAGGTTCGCGCTTTTTTCGCAGTTATCCTGAGCGTCAAAAGCGACATCTGCTTTATCCCACTCTTTTTCAGCGCGTTTGTTCACTTTTTGGCGTAAAGAACGGGTGTCATTCCATTGCTCTTTATCCATCGCAGCGTCCTGGCGGGTCCGAGCGTTATCGCCGGACTCAATAATCAGTTTATCGGTTTGCGCGTGAGCCACACTGGTCAACGCACCGGTCAGCAGCGCCAGCAGCAGTGAGTGGCGAAGGAAGTTTTTCATGGCGATATCCTTTATGAAGCTGTTCTTGTCGTGAAGCCGACACGCTTTACTATATCATCGTGCGCGAATCACGCACAGCGGCGACAGTTGCCGATATTATCCACAACGAGCCTCAATATGATTAAAACCACTTTGCTGTTTTTCGCCACCGCGCTTGCAGAAATCATCGGCTGTTTCCTGCCGTGGCTGTGGCTGCGTAAGGGCGCAAGCATACTCTGGCTGTTGCCGGCCGCGCTGTCGCTTATGCTGTTTGTCTGGCTCTTGACGCTGCACCCGGCGGCAAGCGGGCGGGTATATGCCGCCTACGGTGGCGTCTATGTCATGACTGCCTTGCTGTGGCTTCGAATCGTGGACGGCGTGCGGCTGAGCCTTTATGACTGGGCCGGGGCAGCAGTCGCCTTGTGTGGCATGCTGATTATTGTCGCAGGCTGGGGCCGCGCCTGACGCTTTCCTGTTGTCATCCCTTTATCCGACATGAAAATGCCTTCACGCTTTGTGAAGCTCCACGCATTTTTCTGCGCATTCAACTTGTATGGTAGTTATATCAGTTGATCGTAATGCGTACAGTTACGCGCAGTTTCGTGTTGAAAAGGGAGCACTATGAAAATCAGTAAGGCGGAAGTATTTGTGACGTGCCCGGGGCGCAATTTTGTCACGCTTAAAATCACGACTGAGGACGGCCTGATCGGGCTTGGCGACGCCACGCTTAACGGACGCGAGCTGTCGGTCGCCAGTTATCTGCGCGATCATCTCTGCCCGCAGCTTATCGGGCGTGACGCGCAGCGTATCGAGGATATCTGGCAGTTTTTCTACAAAGGCGCGTACTGGCGGCGCGGCCCGGTCACGATGTCGGCGATTGCCGCTATCGACACCGCGCTTTGGGATATCAAAGCCAAAGCTGCCGGGATGCCGCTCTATCAGCTGCTCGGCGGCGCGTCGCGCGACGGTGTGATGGTCTATTGCCACACCACCGGGCATTCCATTGATGAGGTGCTGGACGATTACGCGCGCCATAAAGAGCTGGGTTTTAAAGCCATTCGCGTACAGTGCGGCGTGCCGGGTATGAAAACCACCTACGGCATGGCAAAAGGCAAAGGGCTGGCGTATGAACCGGCCACAAAAGGCCAGTGGCCGGAAGAGCAGTTCTGGTCAACGGAAAAATATCTCGATTTCACCCCGAAACTCTTCGAGGCCGTGCGCGATAAATTTGGCTTCCATGAGCATTTGCTGCACGACATGCATCACCGCCTGACGCCCATCGAGGCCGCGCGGTTTGGTAAAAGTATTGAGGATCACCGCCTGTTCTGGATGGAAGATCCCACCCCCGCCGAAAACCAGGCCTGTTTCCGTCTCATTCGTCAGCACACCGTCACACCGATTGCGGTAGGGGAAGTCTTTAACAGTATCTGGGACTGCAAACAGCTTATCGAAGAGCAACTGATTGATTACATCCGCACGACCGTCACCCACGCGGGCGGCATTACCGGCATGCGCCGCATTGCCGATTTTGCGGCGCTTTATCAGGTACGTACCGGCTCGCACGGCCCGTCGGATCTCTCCCCCATTTGTCACGCTGCCGCGCTGCATTTTGATCTCTGGGTACCAAATTTCGGCGTGCAGGAGTTCATGGGGTATTCCGAACAGATGCTGGAGGTGTTCCCGCACAGCTGGACGTTCGACCATGGCTATATGCACCCGGGCGACAAACCAGGGCTTGGCATCGAATTTGACGAAAAACTGGCGGCGAAATACCCCTACGATCCGGCTTATTTGCCGGTCGCCCGCCTTGAAGACGGCACGCTGTGGAACTGGTAACACCACAGATAGCCTGAAATGAAATAATAACGATAACCTCCGGAACCCTACCCATGAAAATCAGAAAATTACGCTGGTATATGATAGGCCTGGTGTCATTAGGCACGATTATTAATGCGCTGGCGCGCAGTTCGCTGAGCGTTTCCGCGCCAACCTTATTTACCGAGCTTCATATCAACGAGCAGCAATATTCGTGGATATTAAGCGCCTTTCAGTTTGCCTATACGATAGCGCAGCCGCTGTGCGGCTTCTTTATTGATGTGGTGGGCTTAAAGCTCGGCTTTTTTATTATGATCATTGCCTGGTCACTCACAAATATGGCGCACGCCACCTGTCATTCGTGGGGCGGACTGGCGTTTTTGCGTGGCCTGATGGGCCTTAGTGAAGCGTCTGCTATTCCGGCGGGCGTAAAGTGTAATTCTGAATGGTTCCCGGCGAAGGAGCGTGGGATTGCAGGCGGGGTGGCGAATATCGGCACGTCTATTGGCGCGATGCTGGCGCCGCCGTTAGTCGTCTGGGCCATCATGGCGTACAACTGGGAGATGGCGTTTGTCATCACCGGCGCGCTCGGTCTTGTATTCGCCGTTATCTGGTGGTTCGGCTATGAAGCGCCGTCACGCCACCGCCGGTTAAGCGCGCAGGAAGCCAGATATATTGAAGAGGGGCAGGAGAAGCATCTGGAGGCGGACGGCACGAAACCCTCCATATTGCAGATCCTGCGCCAGCGAAACTTCTGGGGTATTGCGCTGCCGCGCTTTCTTGCCGACCCGGCGTGGGGAACCATTAACTTCTGGTTGCCGGTTTATCTGATGACGGTGCGTCATATGCCGCTCAAAGAGATTGCGCTGTTCGCCTGGCTGCCGTTTCTGGCTGCCGATTTCGGTGGCATGGCGGGCGGCTTTTTAAATAACGTGATGATGAAGCGCTGGAATATTTCCACCATCAACGCCCGCCGTATTGGCTTTAGCATTGGCGCGCTGCTGATGCTGCCGCTGGCGTTTGTCGGATTTGTCGAAAGCGCGTATCTGGCGGTCGGGCTGGTTTCTGTCTGCGCTTTCGCGCACCAGATGCTCTCCACCCAGGTCATTACGATGGCAACCGATCTTTTCAGACGCAACGAAACCTCGACCGTCAGCGGGTTTGCCGGTACCGCCGGGTGGACAGGCATTTTCATCTGCACCCTAATCATGGGCGGACTGGTAAAAACCGTCGGTTACAATCCGTTCTTTATTATCCTCAGCATGATGGATATTGTCGGTGCGATCATCCTCTGGACCTTCGTCAAAGAGCGCGCCGTGACCCGTCTTGCCGCAAAACCTGTCGCTGTCTAATTCCCAATACCGATCCTGATTACCCGTAAAGCGTGATGAAAGTCACACTTTACTACCATTCTAGTTAATGTAGTGCGTAAAAACTGTCGCAAATCATAAAGCGCGCCGCTACGGCGCGTAGTCTTCATACAAATTACTTTATTTATCAATCGGGTCTTTGTTATGAAATCCACGCTTTTGAATGCTCACGCTGTGCTTCCTCTCTACGATCGTGACGCGCTGGTCGCGCGTATCGTTCACCTTGGTTTTGGCGCGTTTCATCGCGCGCATCAGGGCGTTTATACCGATATTCTGGCCGCTGAGCATGGCAGCGACTGGGGCTATTGCGAAGTTAACCTGATTGGCGGTGAGCAGCAGATAGCCGATATCCGTCGTCAGGATAATCTCTATACCGTAGCGGAGATGTCGGCAGATGCCTGGCGCGCCCGTGTGGTGGGTGTGGTAAAGAACGCGCTGCATGCGCAGGTGGATGGGCTGGAGGCGGTGCTCACCGCGCTGTGTCAGCCGGAGGTAGCGATTGTGTCGCTCACCATCACGGAAAAAGGCTACTGCCATTCGCCCGCGACCGGCGAACTGATGCTGGAAAACCCGCTTATCGCCGCCGATCTGGCGCATCCGCAACAGCCGTCGTCGGCGCCCGGGGTGATTGTCGAGGCGCTGGCGCGCCGCAAGGCCGCCGGGCTTAAAGGGTTCAGCGTCATGTCCTGTGACAATATGCCGGAGAACGGCCAGGTGGCACGCAAGGTGGTGACGGCGTATGCCCGCGCGGTGGACGCGAGCCTGGCGGCCTGGATTGAGGCAAACGTGACATTCCCGTCCACGATGGTGGATCGCATTGTGCCCGCGGTCACCCCGGAGACGCTTGATAAAATCGAGCAGCTTACCGGCGTGCGTGACCCGGCAGGTGTTGCCTGTGAGCCGTTCCGCCAGTGGGTGATTGAAGATAATTTCGTGGCGGGTCGCCCGGCGTGGGAAAACGCAGGCGCGCAGCTGGTGCGCGATGTGGTGCCGTTTGAAGAGATGAAACTGCGTATGCTCAACGGCAGCCATTCGTTTCTCGCGTATCTGGGCTATCTGGCCGGGTATCAGCACATTAACGACTGCATGAATGATGCGAATTACCGTCGCGCGGCCCATGCGCTGATGCTGAAAGAACAGGCGCCGACGCTCAGCGTGCAGGATGTTGATCTCGCAGGCTACGCGGATCTGTTAATTGAGCGCTACAGCAATCCGGCGCTGCGCCACCGCACCTGGCAGATAGCGATGGACGGGAGCCAGAAATTGCCGCAGCGCTGGCTGGATTCGCTGCGCTGGCATCAGGCACACGGCGGCGCGAGCGCGCTCTTAACGCTCGGCGTGGCAGGCTGGATGCGTTATGTCGGCGGGGTGGATGAAGAGGGCAACCCCATTGAGGTGTGCGACCCGCTGCAGGATGTAATTCAGCACGTGGTGCGCGCAAGCGAAGAGGGTGAAGCCCGCGTGCAGGCGCTGCTCGGCATCAGTGCGATTTTCGGCGAGGATCTCGCGCGTCAGCCTGCGTTTGTTGCGCAGGTCACGCAGGCGTATACGATGTTGCAGGAAGCGGGCGCGAAAGCCACGGTGGCGCATTACGTAAAACAGTTTGCCTGATGGCGCAGGACGGATAAGCCTGGCGCCATGCGCCCGTTGAATGAAACGTCTGCCTGAAAAAAATGCCGCTACAGCGGCATTTTTTGTTTTACGCCGGGCGGGTAAACCTGACGCTACCCGCCGCACGAAATTAATGTAACCCCAGACGAATCAGCGCGATCGGCTCGAATTTACCTTCGCAACCTTCCACTTCAACAGTGCGCCCGCGACGGATCTGCTCCGGCGTCATCCCTTCGCCATGGATAGCTTTAATGACGCCAGTCTGGCCGGATGTACTAATCATCACGCGGCTGCCGGTAGTAATAGCGTTACGGTTGCGATCGTAGGTCATCATGGTGATTTCTCCTCTGAACAGGTGGTAATGATCCAGACGAGCCCCATTTTAAAAACCGCAACCGGAAAAACGTTAATCTCGATCAAAAACGAGGCATTTGTGTGATGAATGTCACGTGCCGAAATTACTCGCCCGCTGGTGCTCTGCGCACAATATTTCCGCTGGCAATATCGATATCTATCGTGGCCACCACCGGTGCCACTTCTGGATCCGCACCACCGCGACATCCGTCGCGCGTATGATCCTCGCGCACCAGCAGGCGAAAAAGGCCGCCGTCCTGGGCATTCTCATAGAAAATGCACTGACCGTTGG
Source organism: Cronobacter condimenti 1330 (assembly GCF_001277255.1). Taxonomy (NCBI): domain Bacteria; kingdom Pseudomonadati; phylum Pseudomonadota; class Gammaproteobacteria; order Enterobacterales; family Enterobacteriaceae; genus Cronobacter; species Cronobacter condimenti. The sequence goes on along the minus strand of NZ_CP012264.1, from coordinate 2,168,706 downwards.
GATTAAGCGCCAGCGAAACGGTACGCGTCACGCGGGCAAGCGGGCTTGGGCTGATATCGTCACGCCAGCGCTCGCCATCGCCGGTGGCGCGCAGCGCCGGGGTTTCAAGCCAGCCCCTGACGATTTTCCCGTCTTTCCCATACCAGGTCGCCTCGCTGAATCCGGCATCCGGCAGCGCGCGCGTCACGCTTACCGTATCGCCTGCGACCAGAAACAGCTGCGTATCACGACACTGTGCGTCAGGCGCGGAGTAGAAAAAGCGGCGGCCGCCAGTGACCTGATAACGGTTGGCCGCCTCGGGTGTGTCCTGCACGCCGTCCAGGTCGCGAAGGCGGGCAGCGCAGGCGCCTTGCGGTGTCAATAACGCGGGTTGTTCGCGCAGCGATGAGGTATCCATCCAGCCTGTTGCCACGCGTCCGGCGGCGTCGCGATAACTTACCCAGGCGAACGAGGCTGTGGCCTCGCCACCGGCTGGTTTTGCCAGGCGATAAACCTGCACCGTATCGCCAGGCACCAGGAACGCGTCCAGCTTGCACGCGGCGGATGGCGCGGAATAGAAAGGCGCGTGGGGCGCGCCAGTCACCGTTCTGACGGAGTAGGTAAATTCAGCCGCGGCCACGGCGTTGGCCTCCGTTTGCAGGCAATCCGCCAGCAGTGGAGAAGAGAAAAGGGCGCAGCCCAGTAGCAGTAACGCACGCATCGCATCCATCCTTTGACGAAGTAAAACGCCGCGTGGTTACTCTTCGCTGAACCAGTCGCGGTTTTCCTGGCGGATCAACAAAACAGATTCGCTGATCTCCTGAAGATGCAGGCGCATCGTTTCATCCGCGGCCTGCGCGTCGCGCGCTTCCAGCGCGTGAAAAATATCGTTGTGCTGGCGCAGCAACATCTCGGGCGGAGAAACATGATCGAGGCTCATGTAGCGCACCCGATCAATGGTGGCCTTGATATTCTCGACTGTGTCCCAGGCAAGCTGGCAATCTGCAACCTGCGTCAGGCGGTAGTGAAATTCATCATCGAGCTGAAAGAAATCGCCCAGTTGTTTGCGATCGATAGCCGTGCGCTGCTGATTAAGGTTTTGCTCAAGCTGGTAGAGGTCAGCGTCGGTTACCATCGTCGCGGCACGCTGGACGACGGCGCGCTCAATGGCCTGGCGGACAAAGCAGCCGTTGCGCACCTGGCGCAGAGAGATTTTATTGACGAAGCTGCCCCGCTGCGGGCGGATCTGAATCAGACCGTTTTCCGCAAGCTTAATAAAGGCCTCACGCACCGGCTGGCGCGACACGTCAAAGCGTACCGACACCTCTTTTTCAGAAAGCGGCGTGCCGGGGGGGATCAGGCAATGCACGATATCGCGGCGCAGGATGCGGTAAATCTGTTGACTCACCGGCTGGGTCGGGTTGAGCGGGGTTTCAGCGGCCATTCTTCAGTCTTTATTTGCGGGTAACTGCGGCAATTTAACATTAATTGCCCACCCCGCCCAGCAAAGGCGCGGGGAACGGGCATAGGGGAACTACTGGCGATGCACGCTAAGCCCGGCGAAGCTCTGGCTGACCGGCATCATCTCAACGGTGTTGATGTTCACGTGCGCAGGCAGCGACGCGACCCACCAGACCGCTTCAGTCACATCTTCCGGAGTCAGTGCGTTAGTGTTTTCGTAGGTTTTACCCGCTTTCGCATCGTCACCTTTAAAGCGCACGTTGGAAAACTCCGTCCCACCGACCAGGCCCGGCTCGATATCGGTCACGCGTACCGCAGTACCGTGTAAATCGGTGCGCAGGTTCAGGCTGAACTGGCGCACAAAAGCTTTGGTCGCGCCATAGACATTGCCGCCCGCGTAAGGCCAGCTGCCTGCGGTGGAGCCGATATTAATAATATGTCCCCGGTTACGCTCGACCATGCCAGGCAGAACGGCGCGGGTCATGTACACCAGGCCTTTGTTATTGGTGTCTATCATATTTTCCCAGTCTTCAACGCTCGCTTTATGCGCAGGCTCCATTCCCAGCGCCAGCCCTGCGTTATTCACCAGCACGTCGATGTCGCGCCACTCCAGCGGCAGGCTTGCGATCGCCTCATCAATAGCCGCGCGGTTGCGCACGTCAAGTTGCAGCGTCAACACGCTCTCGCCAAGCTCATCCTTCAGCGCGTCGAGACGCGCCTGACGGCGGCCTGTCGCAATGACTTTATGACCGTTTTTCACAAAGCGACGGGTAATGGCCTCGCCAAAACCCGCCGTGGCGCCGGTTACCAGAATAATCATCTCGCTGTTCCTCAAGGCTTTTTCAGAACAGTTACCTTAGCACGCCCGGCGCGCCCTGTGGAATATCACTTCCTGATAGCTTGCCGCGTGAAACCATTGCCGTTTCCGGCGCGGCTGCATAAGCTGTGATTTTGCCATCACGCTTTTTGCGGGAGAAACTCATGCCGGTGACCACCCCTTTTTCTTCAGTGAGCACGCTGCCTTATGGCGCGCCGCCGTTCGATGCGATAACCGATCAACACTATCGTCCCGCCTTTGATGAGGCGGTGCGCCAGAAGCGCGCCGACATCGACGCTATCGCCAGCGACACCGCCGCGCCGACGTTTGAAAACACCTTTCTGGCGCTGGAGCGCAGCGGCGCGATGCTCGCGCGCGTCACCAGCGTCTTTTTCGCTATGACCTCAGCGCACACCAACGATTATCTGCAAGCGCTTGATGAGGCATTCTCCACCGAGCTTGCGGCGCTTGCGGACGATATCCACTTTAACGACACTTTATTCGCACGCCTCAATACCGTGTACGAAGCGCGTCACGCGCTGGGGCTCGATGACGAGTCTTTGCGTCTGGTCGAGGTCGTCTGGCAGCAGTTTATGCTCGCCGGCGCAACGCTTGGCGCAGACGAGAAAGCACAGCTTAAAGCACTTAACCGTGAAGCGGCGCAGCTCACCAGCCAGTTCAACCAGCGCCTGCTGGCGGCAGATAAAGCTGGCGGGCTGCTGGTCACCTCACAGGCGGCGCTGGCGGGCCTGAGTGAGGCGGAAATTGCCGCCGCTGCCGAGGCCGCGCGCGAAAAAGGGCTGGAAGGCCGCTGGCTTATCGCGCTTCTTAACACCACTCAACAGCCTGCGCTACAGTCGCTCGCTCATCGCGACACGCGCGAGGCGCTTTTTAAAGCAGGCTGGCACCGCACCGAGAAGGGCGATGCCAACGATACCCGCGCGCTGGTGCTGCGCCTTGCACAACTGCGCGCGCAACAGGCCGCGTTACTGGGCTTTGAGGATTTCGCGGCCTGGACGCTCGCCGATCAGATGGCGAAAACGCCGGACGCGGCGCTGCGCTTTATGCGTGACATCGTACCTGCGGCAACCGACCGCGCTAAACGCGAGCTTGCGGATATTCAGCAGGCTATCGACAGCCAGCAAGGGGGTTTTCAGGCGCAAGCCTGGGACTGGGCGTTTTATGCCGAACAGGTGCGACGCGAGAAATACGCGCTTGATGAGGCACAGATCAAACCCTATTTCGAGCTCAATAATGTGCTTATCCACGGCGTTTTTTACGCGGCCAGCGCGCTGTTTGGCTTACGCTTTACCGAACGCACCGACATCCCGGTGTATCATCCTGACGTGCGCGTCTGGGAGATTTTCGATAAAGACGGCAGCGGGCTTGCGCTCTTTTACGGCGATTTCTTCGCGCGTGACAGCAAAAGCGGCGGCGCGTGGATGGGCAATTTCGTCGAGCAGTCGACGCTTGCCGGTCACAAGCCGGTCATCTACAACGTCTGCAACTATCTTAAACCCGCCGCCGGACAGCCTGCGCTCATCTCCTGGGATGATGTCATCACGCTGTTTCATGAGTTCGGCCATACGCTCCATGGATTATTTGCACGTCAGCGTTATGCGACGCTCTCCGGCACCAATACGCCGCGTGATTTCGTGGAGTTCCCGTCGCAAATTAACGAGCACTGGGCAAGCCAGCCGGAGGTGTTCGCCCATTACGCGCGCCATTATCAGACCGGCGAGCCGATGTCCGAGGCGCTTCGTGAAAAACTTTTCCGCGCGGTACGTTTTAACAAAGGCTACGACATGACCGAGCTGCTGGCCGCGGCCCTGCTGGATCAACACTGGCATAGCCTCTCGCCGTCCTCTGCGCCTGATGACGTCACCGCTTTTGAGGCCGCCGCCCTCGCGCAGGAAAATATCGCGCTGCCCTGTGTGCCTCCCCGCTATCGCAGCACCTATTTTGCGCATATTTTTGGCGGTGGTTATGCGGCGGGCTATTACGCCTATCTCTGGACGCAGATGCTGGCTGACGATGGCTATATGTGGTTTGTAGAGCAGGGCGGGCTGACGGCGCAAAACGGCGAGCGTTTTCGTGAGGCGATTTTGTCGCGCGGTAACAGCAGCGATCTCGACGCCTTGTGGGTGGCCTGGCGCGGGCATGCGCCGCGCATCGAGCCGATGTTGAAAAACCGTGGTTTAAGTGAATAACGCCACGTTTAGGCTACGTTGAGCCCGCGCGTGCGATGATCCTCTCATAAGCGCGATGTTGAGCGCAGGACAATAAACGATCCATGCAAGCCTTACCGTCAGGTCATCCTGGCGGTATTTTTTTATCTCACGCTCAGTCATCCCATTTGTTGCTGCAATACGCGGCAAGAAACCCCACCAGTAACACGATCCCCGGCATACAGATAAACAGATCGGCGGCACCCGGCATCACGCCTCCCGCTTTATAGTCGCACCATCCTTTAACAAAGCCCGTCAGGTGTGACGAAAAGACGACAGTTCGGTAACCGTTTTACGAAACGTGCAGGAAAGGGAACTAAGCCTCGGTGGGGCTTAGTAAGTTGAGAAGGCGCTGTCGTCGGCGCTGTCGTCCGGCAGGTTAGCGGCGTCAGGCAGCTCAGGGGGCGCGGCGAAACCGGCACCTGCGCTGAAGAGCGGCATTCCATCAAGCTGCCACTGCTGCCAGAGCGCAAGCTGTGCGGGCGTCAGCGGCACGTCGCTGTAGATAAGGTAATGGTCTGCTTCAAACTGGGTAAGATCCGGCAGCGGCACGGGTTTGTGCATGACGTCAATGCGAAACCCTTCACCCGTGAAGCGGATCGCTTCCAGCCAGACATCGAGCGGATCGTGGCTGTTCATCGCTATTACCACCAGCCCGGAAGCCGGACGCTTGCGCAGCGACTGCATCAGAAACGTGGCGTATTCAATAATCAGCGTGTCAAAGCGGGCGCGGCGGGTCAGCTGGGCGCTGGAATTACCGTGGCTTAGCCACAGACGCAGCGGCAGCACAACATTGTCCAGAAGCAACGCGGCTGGCAGCTCACGGCCCATTTTACGCAGCAGCGTGCGGGCTTTTTCCATGCGGGTTTTCTCAAGCGTCGCAAGCAATTGCTCCTGCCACACTTCCCACTGGCTGACCAGCGCGCTTTGCTCGCCCTTTAATATTCGGGCAACTTCGTTAAGCGGCAGACCGCGATCAAGCCATTTCAGGATGGCATGAATGCGCATCAGATGGCTGTAATCAAAATAACGTCTGCCATTATCGTCACGCGCCGGCTTGAGCAATCCAGACCGTTGCCAGGCGCGTAAATTCGGCATGCTGACTCCGCACTGATCGGAGAGCATTTCGATCGTGAAATGAGACATGGCGATTCCTTAATGCCAGGCTGCAATACAAAACAGGAGAGGAAAAGACCCTTACTGGAGAAACGAAGGGAAGAGGTGAACAGGATCTACGCTAACACAATTCATAGACCCTGCTAATCATTTACTGTGAATTATTCATTATTAATAGAGAATGCGGCTATTCATTAGGTAAGCTGATAATGCCGGTTCGGCAAGAGCTTTGTCGGCTTGTGTGACTCGTTATTCATTTCGCGCAGGTCAATTTCAATGTTATTACAGAGCGCATCCAGCGGCAGGTCGTTGTCTTCCGTTCCAAAAGGATCTTCGAGCTCTTCTGCCAGCGTATCAAGCGCAATAAATGTGTAAGAAATAAACACGGAAACAAACGGTGTCATAAAGTGCAGGTCGGTCACCAGCGCAAAGGGCAGCATAATGCAAAAGCAATACACGGTGCGGTGCAGCATCAGCGAATAAGCAAAAGGCGGTGGGGTATTGGCGATGCGTTCGCAGCCTGCAAGCACCGCCGAAAGCTGATTAAGGTGCCCGTCGAGCGTCTGGAAAAGGATGTCAGAGAGCCCGTTGCGTTGCGCCGCGAGCCATTCGCCCATGATAAGCAACAGCGTGTTACACGGCGAATTGCTTTGCATCACGCGCGCCATTTCACTGCGGGTCAGATAACGGTCGAGCACGTTATCCAGTTTTTTGCGCCGCAGCGTCAGGCGCAGGCAGTGGCAAAACGCGACTTCTAAATTTACCAGATGATGCAGCTCCTGCGTGTTATCGGGCATCAGCGTACGGGCGGTGCGCAGCAGCGACCGGCAATGGATAACCAACTGGCCCCAGATCTGACGCGCCTCATTAAAGCGGGCAAAGCAGGTGCTATTACGAAAGCCGAGGAAAATCGCAATCGCCACGCCAAGAATACTGAACGGCGCGGTCGTAAGTTTAATTCCGAGCGCTTCATACCACGGTAAAAAGAAAATAACCGTCACAGAGAGCAGGAAATTAAGGAGTAGGCGTGTAGAAATTTTGGCTAATACAGAGCCATGCCAGACGAAGAGTCGGGCGAACCAATGCTGGGGGGGACGAACAATCATGATACTCACAGGGGGTTAACAAAAGCGCTACATATTAAACGGGATAGCGCTTTTGTCTGCAACCAGAAAACGCAGCGGTTTACCCTAAAGGAATAAAATTTGCTTTCTCCCGGGCGAGCCAGTCGCGGGACTTCCTGAGCGATCCGCCTTTGCGGAACAGCAGAAAAACATCCTGTCCCATGATTAACACCATAAACCGGTCTTTTAACTTCATGGTGGGGCAGCAGTACCATTTCTGTTTCATTAATCACTCCTCATCGGAAATTAAATCAACGAACGACACTTCGCAGATAAAGAATAGACCTCAGTGAAACGGTGAAATAATTAACGCTTTCTTTTAGGAGTTTTCTTATTAAACGGAGGGGCGCAGACAGAAATTCCTTTGCCATTCAGGAGATAAAAGCGACAGGGTGAATATATCTTGGGCAGCGTAGCGGTAAAATACATATCGACGGCTTATGTAACTTGCGAAACGGGAATGCAAGCCTATAGTTAGTTTTGCGTTCGCACTGTGGGGACGCGGTTTAAATTATCTCTGCTTATCCGAGGAGAATATTATGGCTCAACATCGTGGTGGTTCAGGTAATTTTGCTGTAGATCGTGAACGCGCTTCTGAAGCCGGTCGTAAAGGCGGCCAGAATAGCGGCGGTAATTTCAAAAATGACCGTGAGCGTGCAGCAGAAGCTGGCCGTAAAGGCGGCAAAAGCAGCAGCCGTTCGTCTTCCTGACAGACCGGCAGGCCGCATGCGCCCGGCATAACGTCTCTCCGGTATGGGTTAATGCTCATACCGGAGATCGTTTCGCGCATGACGTAAATACCTTCAGCAATCTGATTACTTTATGAAATTACAACGCGCATTAAAAATAACGTTACTTCCGTTACTTTCCGTCGCCTTTTTTGTTCAGGCAGAAAAAGACACGCCGCCCGGCGCCAGTAAAACGACGCATACCAATTTACTCGAAACCGGGGCCGCGGTGCTGCAAAGTAATGCTCCCTTAAAAGGTTTTGATATATATCTGGTCGGCTTTCACCCGATGAAAGAGATCCCCGAAAAACAGATGGAAGCCCATCATTATTGCCATCAGGTGAATGAAGACTTTGCCCAATGCGTCTTATTTGATGGCAATACTAAAGACGCTAACATGAATGGCGTGGAATATATCATTTCCGAAAAGCTCTTTAATGAACTGCCGCCGCAGGAAAAACAGTACTGGCATCCGCATAACGGCGAAATCCTTAGCGGCCAGCTGATTGCCCCGGGCATTCCGGCACCGGTTGAGCATCGTCTGATGCAGAGCAAAATGAACAGCTATGGTAAAACCTGGCATGTATGGCATACCGGCGGGCCGGGCGATAAGGGTGATGCACTGCCGCTGGGGCCGCCGATGCTTGCCTGGTCTTTCAGCCGCGACGGCGAGGCGAAGCCGGAGCTGGTCACCGAGCGTGATAAAAAACTCGGCGTGAATACCGAAGAGATCCGCCGCTCGCGTGCCGATTTGGAAACGCTCGCTAAACCGCAAAGTGGGGTGGACGCGCTCAAAGGGCAGTTTAAACGTGAGACCAAAGACATACCTGGCGTCGTGGACAGTGACGCCGCTTCAAAAAAACAATAATCATGATTTGTGCCTTTCACTTTCCCCACTTCGGTGGGGATTCTTTTACATGAATTTTTTTCAACACCCATGAAATTTCCTCGTTTGCCTGATGCAGGGCGAAATGCCATTCTTTGGACATGTAGCCATCCAGACGGCCAAATATTCAACAATTGAACTATCACCTGACGTGATCATCGCGCCAGGCTACGAGGAGAACACCATGCAACGTCAACATGCCCCGTTCCGTGCCGATATCGTCGGCAGCTTTTTACGCCCGGATGCTATTAAGCAAGCCCGCCAGCAGTTTGCGGCAGGGGAAATCGACGCCGCGCACCTGCGCCGTGTGGAAGACGAGGCGATTCGTCATGCCGTCGAACAGCAGTGCGCGTGTGGCCTGCATGTGGTGACGGACGGTGAATTCCGCCGCGCCTGGTGGCACATGGATTTCTTCGCGGCGCTGCAAGGCGTGGAGCTGGTGGAAGTTAATCAGGGCATCCAGTTCAACGGTATCCAGACCAAAGCGCAAAGTGTGCGCGTGACCGGTAAAGTCGCGTTTGGTGAACATCCGATGCTGGAAGATTTCCGCTTCCTTAAAAGCGTAAGCGGCAACGCCGAGCCGAAGATGACGATCCCAAGCCCGAGCGTTCTGCATTTTCGCGGCGGCGCAGCGGCCATCGACCGCACCGTGTACCCTGACCTGAGCGACTATTTTAACGATCTTGCCACGACCTGGCGTGACGCCATCCGCGCGTTTTACGATGCCGGCTGCCGTTACCTGCAGCTTGACGATACGGTGTGGGCATATCTGTGCTCCGACGAACAGCGTCGTCAAATCCGCGAGCGCGGTGACGATCCTGACGAGCTGGCGCGTATTTACGCCCGCGTGCTGAACCAGGCGCTGGAAGGCAAGCCTGCGGATCTGACTATCGGGCTGCATGTCTGCCGCGGGAATTTCCGCTCAAGCTGGATTGCTGAAGGCGGTTACGAGCCGGTCGCGGAAGTGCTGTTCGGCACCGTTAATGTCGATGCGTTTTTCCTGGAATATGATAATGACCGCTCCGGCGATTTCGCGCCGCTGCGCTTTATTCGTCCCGGTAACCAGCAGGTTGTGCTGGGGCTTATCACCACCAAAAATGGCGAGCTGGAGAACCCGGAGCTGATTAAAGCGCGTCTGGAAGAGGCGGCGAAGTATGTCGATATCAACCAAATCTGCTTAAGCCCGCAGTGCGGTTTCGCCTCTACCGAAGAAGGCAACAGCATTACGCCCGCCGAGCAATGGGAAAAAGTGCGCCTCGTGACCGGCGTGGCAAGCCAGGTGTGGTAACAAGCCACCAGGCGTCATCGATGATTTAAGAGGGGCGTATGACACGCCCCTTTTTATTAGTGGTAAGCAAAGCGCAGCCATCGTTTAACCGCGTGCTCGGCGTGTTATCTCCTTCTCTTCGCAGGGGGAAGGGGCAAAGCGTCAGCGCGGCGCATATTAATATCTCCTCTCTTAACCATCATGAAATCTTATTCCTGATGCTGTCCTTCATCATTTTTATTACCTCCTGAGCGCATTGCACATTTATGACGCACCGTTGCACCATAATGAAAGGGATTCGTGATAATAAGCACTGAAAAAGCAAATAATCGCACCGAGAATACCTCATAAAATATCCATCTATTTGAAATTAAATGATTTTTTAAAACTGGCATTCCCTTTGCTAAATAACTTCCATCTTGTATACCAGATGGGATGCCAGTTATGTCACAGAGTTCACCGCTTTTTACGCCGCTGACGCTTGCTGAGTGGCGCAGGGAATATCAGGATGACCCGAAGCGCATTGCCGAAATATATTCCGCTGCTTTTCCTGAAACTGAAAACACCGATCCGGCGTGGATAACGCGCGCCAGCGCTGAGCATATTCAGGCGCAGGTAGCGACGCTGGTGGCAGCGCTTGACCAGGGTAAAACCCTGGTGGATTTTCCGCTTTTCGGCGTGCCGTTCGCGGTGAAAGACAATATCGATGTGGCGGGCCTGCCCACGACGGCGGCATGCCCGGCATTTGCCTATACCCCGCAGGAAGACGCCGCCGTGGTGGCGAACCTCAAAGCCGCCGGGGCTATCGTGCTTGGTAAAACCAATCTCGATCAGTTCGCCACAGGCCTGGTCGGCACCCGTTCGCCGTATGGCGCGGTGCCGAACACCTTCAACCCGGCTTATGTCAGCGGCGGCTCCAGTTCCGGATCAGCCTCAGCGGTTGCGCGCGGTCTGGTGGCGTTTGCGCTCGGCACCGATACCGCAGGCTCCGGGCGCGTGCCCGCCGGGTTTAATAATATCGTCGGCCTTAAGCCCACCAAAGGCTGGCTCTCTAACCGCGGCGTGGTGCCCGCGTGTCGGCTGAACGACACCGTCTCGGTGTTCGCCTTAACCGCCGACGACGCTGCACGGGTGGCAGACATCGCAGGGGGCTACGACGCACAGGATGCTTACTCGCGACATCACCCGCGCACCGCGCCTGCGCGCCTGCCCGCAACACCGCGTCTGGCGGTGCCGGACATTCTCGAATTTTACGACGACTCTCACAGCGAGGCGGCGTTCCGCCAGAGTCTGGCGCGGCTGGAGGCGCTCGGCGCCACGCTAATACCGGTGGATTTTACGCCGTTTCGCACGCTGGCTGAGCAGCTCTATCAGGGGGCATGGGTGGCAGAGCGCACGGTGGCGGTGGGTGAAATGCTCAGCCAGCCCGCAGAAACTATGGACCCGACCGTGCGCGGTATCGTGGCAGGCGGCCTGAACTATACCGCTTGCGACGCCTGGCAGGCGGAATACACCCGCGCCGCGCTCGCGCGCCAGATTGCGCAAGTGCTGGAAGATGTCGACGCGCTGGTGGTGCCCACATCGCCCACCATTCATACGCTGGACGAGATGAAAGAAGAGCCGGTGCGTTACAACTCGCACTTTGGCTACTACACCAACTTCACTAACCTTGCCGACCTTTGCGCGCTGGCGTTACCAGGCGATTTTCGCGCCGACGGCCTGCCGGCGGGGATCACACTTATCGCGCCCGCCTGGCACGACGCTGCGCTTGCGCATTTCGGCGCGCGCTGGCAGCAGGCGACGCGGTTGCCGCTCGGTGCCACCCATAAAGCGCTGCCAGGCGTGCAGCCGCAGCCGATATCACCACACCATGTCCGCCTTGCGGTCGTCGGCGCGCATCTTCGCGGCATGCCGCTTAACCACCAGCTCACCACGCGCGGCGCGGTATTTATCGAAGAGACGACCACATCCGGGGACTATCGCCTCTACGCGCTTGCAAATACGACGCCACCAAAGCCCGGGCTTGCGCGTGCCGGTGACGGTCAGCCGATTGTGGTTGAGCTGTGGGACATCCCGCTTGCGCGCTTTGGCGAGGTAGTCGCGGAGATCCCGGCGCCGCTTGGCATCGGCACGCTGACGCTCGCGGATGGGCGCGATGTGAAAGGCTTTATCTGCGAACCGCAGGCGCTGGCGAGCGCCACCGACATCACCGAATGGGGCGGCTGGAAAGCCTGGCTTGCCCGCCATCAGCGCGCCTGAGGAGACCACTATGTTCAGCAAAGTGCTTATCGCTAACCGTGGCGAAATCGCCTGCCGCGCCATCCGTACCCTGAAGAAAATGGGCATTGTCAGCATCGCGGTCTATTCCGACCCGGACCGTAACGCACAACATGTGCGCGACGCCGACATTGCGCTGGCGCTGGGCGGCGATGCCGCGCGCGACAGCTACCTTAACGTCGATAAAATCCTGGCGGCAGCAAAAGAGAGTGGGGCGCAGGCGATTTTCCCGGGCTATGGATTTCTCTCGGAGCGCGCCGAGTTCGCGGCGGCCTGCGAGGCCGCAGGCATCACGTTTATCGGCCCAACGGCGCAGCAAATCAGTGATTTTGGACTAAAACACCGCGCACGGACGCTGGCCGCGCAGGCGGGCGTCCCTATGACGCCAGGCACCGGGCTGCTGCACACCGTCGACGACGCCATACAGGCGGCAGGTGAAATAGGTTACCCGGTAATGCTGAAAACCACCGCCGGGGGCGGCGGCATTGGGCTGACGCGCTGTGAGGATGAGACAGCGCTGACCGAGGCCTGGGCGAGCGTGAAACGCCAGGGGCAGCAGTTTTTCGGTGATGACGGCGTGTTTATTGAAAAATTCATTAGCCGCGCCCGCCATCTCGAAGTGCAAATTATCGGCGACGGCCAGGGCTGCGTGGCGGCACTCGGCGAGCGCGATTGCTCCCTGCAACGCCGTAACCAAAAAGTAGTGGAGGAGACGCCCGCACCGGGCCTGCCGCAGGCGACGCGCGCCGCTCTGCACGCTGCGGCGGTGGCGCTTGGCGAATCGGTGAACTACCGCAGCGCCGGGACGGTGGAATTTATCTACGACGCGCAAAGCGATCGCTTCTGGTTTCTTGAGGTAAATACCCGCCTGCAGGTAGAGCACCCGGTCACAGAGGCCGTCACCGGGCTTGATCTTATCGAGTGTATGCTGAAAGTGGCTGCGGGTGAGCCGCTCGACGAGGCGCGACTCGCAAAGGCTCCGCAGGGCGCGGCGATAGAAGTGCGGCTGTATGCCGAAGATCCACTGAAAAACTTCCAGCCGTCACCGGGCGTGCTCACCGACGTGCATTTTCCTGACGGCGTGCGGGTAGATAGCGGGGTGAGCACCGGCGCGGAGGTCAGCGCGTTTTACGACCCGATGATCGCGAAAATCATTGTGCACGGCGACGATCGCCCGCAGGCGCTGGCGAAACTGCGTCAGGCGCTGGACGCCACGCGGCTGCACGGCATCGCCACCAATCTTGATTATCTGCGCCAGATTATACGTCTGGAGGCGTTTGAAAACGCCACGATGTGGACGCGTCTGCTGGACGACGTGCGTTATGAGGCGCAGGCCATCGAGGTGCTGGAGCCGGGCACCTGGAGCAGCGTGCAGGATTATCCGGGCCGTCTCGGCTACTGGGATATCGGCGTGCCGCCGTCGGGGCCTATGGACGATTACGCGTTCCGGCTGGCAAACCGTATCGTCGGCAACGCGCCGGAGGCTGCAGGGCTTGAGTTCACGCTTCAGGGGCCGACGCTGCGTTTTCACAGCGACGCTATTTTTGCGCTCACCGGCGCCGACTGCGACGCCACGCTTGACGGCGAACCGGTCGCCTGCTGGAAGCCGGTGACCGCCCGCGCCGGACAGACCCTGACGCTTGGCCGGGCCCGAAACGGGTGCCGGGGGTATCTGGCGGTGCGTAATGGCATCGATGTGCCGCAATACCTGGGCAGCCGCTCGACCTTCGCGCTCGGGCAGTTCGGCGGGCACGCGGGCCGTACGCTGCGCCCTGGCGATGTGCTGGCCCTTTCCCGCCCGGCGCTTGCCGCCTGCACCACGCCTGCACCCATCGCCCTGCCGCAGGTGCCGGAGCCGGGGCTCATCCCGCACTATGGCGATCTGTGGGATATCGGCGTGCTCTACGGGCCGCACGGCGCACCCGATTTCTTCACCCCTGCGTCGATGGATACGTTTTTCGCCGCTGAGTGGCAGGTGCATTACAACTCCAACCGTCTTGGCGTGCGTCTGGTCGGCCCGAAACCGGAGTGGAGCCGCGCCGATGGCGGCGAAGCGGGCCTGCATCCGTCTAACGTTCATGACTGTGAATATGCCATCGGGGCGATTAACTTCACGGGCGATTTCCCGGTGATCCTCACCCGCGACGGGCCGAGCCTCGGCGGGTTTGTCTGCCCGGTTACCATTGCGCGCGCGGAGCTTTGGAAAGTAGGCCAGGTGAAGCCCGGCGACCGGATCCGTTTCCATCCGATAAGCATTGATCATGCGCAGTCGCTGGAGCTCGCGCAGGACGTGGCGTGCCATCATCTGCGCGCCGTCAGCGCGCGTCCTGGCGACACGCCGTCAATGCTGCCAGCTACCACCGCCAGTGCGGCGATCCTCGCTGCGGTGCCTGCGCAAAACGGGCTGCCCGCCGTGGTGTGGCGGCAGGCTGGGGACAGCTACATCCTTATCGAATATGGCGACAACGTGCTGGATCTGGCGCTGCGGCTTCGGGTGCATCTGCTGATGAAAGCGATCCGCGCAAGCGACGTCGATGGTGTGGAAGAGCTGTCGCCCGGCGTGCGTTCGCTTCAGGTGCGCTATGACGGCCAGCGCCTGGGGCAGCAGCAACTGCTGACGTTGCTGATGAGCCTTGAAAAACAGCTTGGCGATGTTGAATCGCTGAAGATCCCCTCGCGCATCGTCTGGTTGCCGATGGCGTTCGAAGACAGCGCCACGCTCGGTGCCGTTGAGCGTTACCAGCAAACGGTTCGCGCCCAGGCGCCGTGGCTGCCGAACAACGTCGATTTTATCTGCCGGGCCAACGGGCTTTCGCACCGCGACGAGGTGAAAAAAATCGTCTTTGACGCGAGCTACTTGATCTTAGGCCTTGGCGATGTGTACCTCGGCGCGCCGTGCGCCGTGCCGGTCGACCCGCGCCATCGTCTGCTGAGTTCTAAATATAACCCGGCGCGCACCTGGACTGCCGAGGGCACCGTCGGCATTGGCGGGATGTATATGTGCATCTACGGCATGGATTCACCCGGCGGCTATCAGCTGGTGGGGCGCACGCTGCCTATCTGGAATAAATTCCTCAAAAACCCGCAGTTTGGCGACGAGCCGTGGCTGTTGAAATTCTTCGACCAGGTGCGTTTTTACCCGGTGAGTGAAGCGGAGCTGAACGATTTCCGTGACGCCTTTCGGGAGGGCCGTGCGGCGATCCGCATTGAAGAGAGCGAATTTGATTTCGCCGAATACCGCGCGTTTTTAGACGCCAGCGCCGCAGATATCGCCGCGTTCCGCGCGCGCCAGCAGGCAGCCTTTAGCGCTGAGGTGGCGCACTGGCAGATGCAGGAGCCGGAGAGCGAGACGCCAGCGCAGCGGGTGGACGACGAGGCGGACAGCGCAGGGCAACTGGTGAGTGCCGATCTTAACGGCAATATCTGGAAGATCCTCGTCGAGCCGGGTCAGCGCGTGAAGCAGGGCGAACCGCTGATCGTCGTGGAGGCGATGAAGATGGAGCTGATGGTGCACGCGCCGGTGGATGGCGTGGTATCGAAAATCCGCTGTCAGCAAGGGTGGCCCGTCGCCCCCGGCGATGCCCTCCTGTGGCTGGGCTGACCGGGCTTACTGGTCAGAGTGCGCCTGGGCTGTACTCACTCTGACGGCGCCGCCAGCGGTCAGCGACGAGGCGAATATTCAGGGCGGGTGGCGCACCCGCCGGGCACAGGGCACACAGAAGGAGTCGCTATGCCATTAACAGCAGGACGCCGGGCGCCACGCCCGGAAGCCCAGGGCTATCGCATCTACCGGCTACTGAAGCAGGAGATTTTCGATTTCCACCTGCTGCCCGGGGATCGCTTTAGTGAAAACGATATCGCGGCGCGTATGGGGGCGAGCCGTACGCCGGTGCGTCAGGCGCTGCACCAGCTGGCGCAGGAAGGCTATCTCGACGTGCAGCCGCGCAGTGGCTGGCAGGTCAGGCCCATCGATTTCGACCACCTTGAAGCGCTCTACGATCTTCGCGTGGTACTTGAAACCGAGGCGGTAACGCGGCTTTGCGCACTCCCGGCGCACGTTACGCCGCTGCCGCTGCAAGAGCTTCGCGCCTTCTGGATTGACCCGGCGCCGCTCGGTGCGGGTGTAGATGTCGCGCCCTTTGACGAGGCGTTTCATATGACACTCGTCGGGGCAGCGGGCAATCCAGAGATGGCGCGGGTACACCGTGACGTCACGGAGAAAATTCGCATCGTGCGGCGCATGGATTTTACCGAGCCGTCACGCATCAGTGCCACCTATGCCGAGCACGGCCAGATCCTGCTCGCCATCCTTGAACGACACACAGAGGAGGCCCGGACCCGACTGCACGACCACATTGCCCAAAGCCAGAAAGAGGTTCGCAAGATAACGCTCCACGCCCTGCAACAGGCACGGCGGGAGACACGAGATTAATTCTACACACAGCCCTTAACACACAGGAGTGAAGTTATGCATCGTCGTACCTTGTTAAAAGCGTTCGCCCTTTCCGCGTCGGTCATCAGCATGGGGTTTGCCTTCAGCGCCCAGGCCGCCGACACCATTAAAGTGGGCATCATGCACTCGCTCTCCGGCACGATGGCGATTTCCGAAACGCCCCTTAAAGACGTGGCGCTGATGACTATTGACGAGATCAACGCCCATGGCGGGGTACTTGGCAAAAAACTCGAACCGGTGGTGGTCGACCCGGCCTCCAACTGGCCGCTGTTTGCGGAAAAAGCCCGGCAGTTGCTGAGCCAGGACAAGGTCGCGGCGGTCTTCGGTTGCTGGACGTCGGTGTCGCGCAAATCAGTGCTGCCGGTTTTTGAGGAGCTTAACGGCCTGCTGTTCTACCCGGTGCAATACGAAGGTGAAGAGATGTCACCGAATGTTTTCTATACCGGGGCGGCGCCTAACCAGCAGGCGATCCCGGCGGTGGAATACCTGATGAGCGAAGACGGCGGCGAGGCGAAGCGCTTCTTCCTGCTCGGCACCGATTATGTCTACCCGCGTACCACCAATAAAATTTTGCGCGCCTTCCTGTATTCGAAAGGCGTGCAGGATAAAGATATCGAAGAGGTCTATACGCCGTTTGGCTACAGCGACTACCAGACCATCGTCGCCAGGATAAAAAAATTCTCCGCGGGCGGTAAAACAGCGGTGGTTTCGACCATCAACGGCGATTCCAACGTGCCGTTTTACAAAGAGCTGGCAAACCAGGGCCTGAAGGCGACCGACGTTCCTGTGGTGGCGTTCTCGGTCGGTGAAGAGGAACTGCGCGGTATCGATGCGAAACCGCTGGTCGGTAACCTGGCGGCGTGGAACTACTTCGAATCGGTGGATAACCCGGAAAACAAGAAATTTGTGGCTGATTACCGTGCGTATGCCAAAGCGCACAATCTGCCGAATGCGGGCACCGTCGTGACTAACGACCCGATGGAGGCAACGTATGTGGGTATCCATATGTGGGCACAGGCGGTGGAGAAGGCGGGCACCACGGATGTCGACAAAGTGCGCGAGGCGATGGCAGGGCAATCTTTTAACGCGCCGTCCGGTTTTACGCTGACGATGGATAACACCAACCACCATCTGCACAAGCCGGTAATGATTGGCGAAATCGAAGGTAACGGCCAGTTCAACGTGGTGTGGCAGACCGACGCCCCCGTTCGTGCCCAGCCGTGGAGCCCGTATATCGCCGGTAACGATAAAAAAGCCGACGCGCCGGTGAAAACCGCGAGCAATTAAGCACCCGCGTGAGCGAAGCGCCCCTGACCCTCTCCCGCTGGGGAGAGGGAGCCGGTCGGCGTAGAACGCAGGGCAGGCCAAGGGCAGCGTCACCTGCTGTGCAGGGCGCTGACCCACGCCCTGAGGCCATAACGGTTCAAAGGAGATAACCATGACATTATTTCGCTGGCTGATGATTGCCGCCTTGCTGCTGCCGTGGCTCGCCCACGCGGCCGATGCCGATGATTTCGCAGCGGCCAGCCGCAGCCAGCAGGCCACGCTGCTGCAAACCTGGGCGACAGCGCCGGATCCTGCGCGTTTACCGCTGCTGGTCTCGCTTCATCAGGAAAACCTCATGGTGGATGCGCAAAAACACCCGTTCGCACAGCATGCCGACGGCGTAACGCCGCTTGGCCGCGCCACCGAGCCCGAAGGCGCACTGAAACCGTTGCGCCTGACGAACCGCCTGCGAAACCTCGCCGCGGCAGCGCTGGCGACCCACCGCCTGGTGAGTGACAACGTCACGGAAAGGCTCAATGCTGCCCGCGCGCTGCAACGTGATGGCGACCCGGAAATGGCGGCTTTGCTGGCGCAGCGCCTTGAGGTTGAAAAGGAAAACGACGTGCGCGAGGCGCTCGCCACCGCGCTTGCCACGCTCCAGCTTGCAAGCCCGGATGCCGCGCTACGCCTGCAGGCCGTCACGCGGCTTGGTGAGTCGGGCGACCCGCAAACCCGCGCCCGGCTTCAGCCCTTTGCCGAGGCGGCAAACGAGCCTGACGGGCGAGTACGTGAGGCCGCCGCCGCAAGCCTGCGTGCCATCGACCATCGCCTGCTGGTGGGCGACCTGCTCGGCCAGGCGTTTATGGGGTTATCGCTCGGATCGATTCTGCTGCTCGCCGCGCTCGGCCTTGCGATTACCTATGGCCTGCTTGGCGTCATCAACATGGCGCATGGCGAAATGTTGATGCTCGGTGCGTACGCCACCTGGTGCGTGCAAAACGCGCTGGCCGCGCTGGCACCGCAGTGGCTCGCGTTTTATCCGTTGCTGGCGCTGCCGGTCGCGTTTCTGGTGACCGCCTGCGCCGGGATGGTGCTTGAGCGCACGATCATTCGCCATCTCTACGGACGCCCGCTGGAAACGCTGCTCGCCACCTGGGGCATCAGCCTGATGCTCATTCAGCTGGTGCGAATGGCGTTCGGCGCACAGAACGTTGAGGTGGCCAACCCGGCGTGGCTCTCAGGGGGCATTCAGGTTTTACCTAACCTGATCCTGCCGTGGAACCGGCTGGTGGTGATGGGGTTTGTGCTGCTGGTGCTGTTTTTCACCTGGCTTGTGCTTAACAAGACGCGGCTTGGCATGAACGTGCGGGCGGTGACGCAAAACCGCGCGATGGCGGCCTGCTGCGGCGTGCCGACCGGGCGCGTCGATATGCTCGCGTTCGGGCTTGGTTCGGGTATCGCGGGCCTTGGCGGCGTCGCGCTGTCCCAGCTTGGTAACGTCGGGCCGGAACTGGGCCAGGGCTATATCATCGACTCGTTCCTGGTGGTGGTGCTGGGCGGCGTCGGTCAGCTGGCAGGCAGCGTCGCGGCGGCGTTCGGGCTTGGCATCTTTAATAAAATTCTTGAGCCGCAGGTGGGCGCGGTGCTGGGCAAAATCGCCATCCTGGTGATGGTTATCCTGTTTATCCAGAAACGCCCGCAGGGGCTGTTCGCACTCAAAGGGAGGGCCGTGGAATGACGCAGCCGATGACCTTAACGCTGGTTCAGAAAGCGCCGCGCCTGAGCCTTATAGCGGGCGGCCTCGCGCTGGCGGCGCTGTTTGCGCTGCCGTTTCTGACGCTTTTGCCCGCAAGCCACCCGCTGGCGGTCTCGACCTGGACGCTGACGCTGATGGGCAAAATTCTCTGCTACGCGATTGTCGCCGTGGCGCTGGATCTGGTCTGGGGATATGCCGGGTTACTGTCGCTCGGCCATGGGATCTTCTTCGCGCTCGGCGGTTATGCGATGGGCATGTACCTGATGCGCCAGGCTGCGGGTGACGGGCTGCCCGCGTTTATGTCGTTTCTCTCCTGGAGCGAGCTGCCGTGGTACTGGTGGGGCACCTCGCATTTTCTCTGGGCGCTGCTGTTAGTGGTGCTGGTGCCGGGGCTGCTGGCGCTGGTGTTCGGGTTTTTCGCCTTCCGCTCGAAAATTAAGGGCGTCTATTTCTCCATCATTACCCAGGCGCTGACGTTCGCGGGCATGCTGCTCTTTTTTCGCAACGAAACCGGCTTTGGCGGCAACAATGGGTTTACTGGCTTTACTACGCTGCTTGGGTTTTCGCTCACTCATACCGGCACGCGGATTGCGCTGTTTATCGCCACGCTCGCGCTGCTGCTGGCCTGCCTCGCGGTCGGGTTCTGGCTTGCGCGCAGCAAGTTTGGCCGGGTGCTGACGGCGGTACGCGACGCTGAAAGCCGCCTGATGTTTTGCGGCTACGACCCGCGCGGGTTCAAGCTTTTGGTCTGGACGCTGTCGGCGGTGATGTGCGGGCTGGCGGGGGCGCTCTATGTACCGCAGGTGGGCATTATTAACCCCGGCGAAATGTCGCCGACCAACTCCATTGAGGCGGCTATCTGGGTGGCGCTCGGCGGGCGCGGCACGCTGGTGGGGCCGGTATTTGGCGCGCTGCTGGTGAACGGCGCGAAAAGCCTCTTCACCGTCGTGATGCCGGAATACTGGCAGCTTTTTCTGGGGCTGATTTTTATCGTCATTACCCTGTTTTTGCCGCGCGGTATCGCGGGGCTTCTGCGCCGGGGAGAGAAATAATGCATACCCACGATACGCTCTACACCCGCCAGTATGAGACCGACCGTTTCCGCGCGCAGACCGATCCGGTACTGCAACTCGATAATATCAACGTCAGCTTTGACGGTTTTAAAGCGTTAACCGATTTGACGCTTGCCATCGGTGTTGGTGAGCTGCGCTGCATTATCGGCCCGAACGGCGCCGGGAAAACGACGCTCATGGATGTGATAACAGGTAAGACGCGGCCCCAGAGCGGCAGGGCGATTTACGATCAGGAGACTGACCTGACGCGCCTTGATCCGGTGGATATCGCACGGCGCGGTATCGGGCGAAAATTCCAGAAACCAACCGTGTTTGAGGCGCTGACCGTGTTCGAGAATCTGGAACTGGCGCAAAAGAGCGATAAAACGGTGCGCGGCACGCTGCGTGCGCGGCTAAGCGGCGAACAGCGGGATCGCATCGACGAGATGCTGTCAACGCTGCGGCTTTCCAGCGAGCGTCGCCGCCCGGCGGGCGCGCTGTCGCACGGGCAAAAGCAGTTTCTTGAAATCGGCATGTTGCTGATGCAGGAGCCCCATCTGCTGCTGCTTGATGAGCCAGCGGCGGGAATGACCGACGCTGAAACCGAATACTCCGCCGAGCTGTTTCGGGCGCTTGCCGGCAAGCATTCGCTGATGGTGGTGGAGCACGACATGGGTTTTGTGGAAACCATCGCCGATAAAGTCACGGTTTTGCATCAGGGCCAGGTGCTGGCTGAAGGCTCGCTTGCTGAAGTGCAGGCGAACGAGCAGGTGATTGAGGTCTATCTGGGACGCTAAGGAGCCGCCATGTTAGAAGTGCATGAACTGAATCAATATTACGGCGGCAGCCATATTCTACGTGGCGTCTCGCTTGAGGCGCGCACCGGCGAAGTGACGTGTTTGCTTGGGCGCAACGGGGTGGGCAAAAGTACGCTGCTTAAATGTCTGATGGGGCTGATTCCGGCGCGTTCCGGCTCGGTGACCTGGAAGGGCAACGTGATTACGCGGGATAAACCGCACCAGCGTGTCGGGGCGGGGATCGCCTATGTGCCGCAGGGGCGTGAGATTTTCCCGCGCCTGACGGTGGAAGAAAATCTGCTGATGGGGCTGTCGCGCTTTCACGGCGCCCAGGCAAAGCGGGTGCCGGAGGAGATCTATACGCTGTTTCCGGTGCTGAAATCGATGCGCCAGCGGCGCGGCGGGGATCTCTCGGGCGGGCAGCAACAGCAGCTCGCTATCGGGCGGGCGCTGGCGAGCCGCCCGCAATTGTTGATCCTGGACGAACCCACCGAAGGCATTCAGCCGTCGGTCATTAAAGAGATAGGAGCGGTTATCCGTGAACTGGCGGCGCGCGGCGATATGGCCATTCTGCTGGTAGAGCAGTTTTACGATTTCGCCGCAGGGCTTGCTGATAACTACCTGGTGATGTCGCGAGGTACGGTTATTCAGCGCGGGCGCGGCGCGGATATGGAGGCCGAGGGCGTAAGAGGGCTGGTGGCGATTTAGCGCGGGGCTCAGGGCTGGCAGGATGCTGGCCTTTTTTGGTACATCATTACGGGTTAAATATTATCTGATAAAAACCCCCTCGTTTCTTATTGTGCGTAGCGAACAGCGTAGAGTGCATGACACTATCACTGCAAAAGGAAACGCAATGAAAAAGTCTGAGCACATCATAAATGGAGGCGCATATCAGTTCCAGACAGAGAATGGCATAACGCATCTGGTGCATTATTCATATACTCGTCCTGTGGCAGAATGTTACGTCGAAACGGTTTACATTCCTTCCTGCAAAATTATTACTCGTGCGAATGGCGATATATTATTTGCACTGGAGTTAAACAAAAATGATACTTTTGAAATTATTACAGCTCAATCTTTATACGATCGATATGCCTGGCAGTGGTTTGAGCCGCTGGCAGAAAATTTTCATCGCCTCGTTTATATAAATAATGCACCTGAGATTCAGAGCGCCTACAAGCATTTCAGCTGGCAAGACATTATTGATTTTGCTGAAACAGACCGCCCTTCCTTCTCATTCGCCTCGGGAATGCCCGGAGACTGGAAAGCCAACCCCGCTGGTGCCGACGGTTACCTGCTTGTGATGATTGATGGCAAGCCCTACTGGGCAGACGCTATTGGACAGATCCCATTTGCCGTTGATACTTATAGGGCTACACACTCTATTGAGCAGACGCTGGAAACTGGGAAACGATGGGCAGACGGCACATTTACAAGTGCTTACGATGATTCTGACACCTATGATAATTTTTTTGTCCTGCGCGGCGCGTTGTATGCCAGTAAAAGGTTTACGTATCGCGTGGTCACTAACGATCAGGATTATCCGCGTGTACAGGTGTATGAAAATAAGTGGCCTGTAAGCAGCGAATCGATTTCAAATAACATTACCGCCGAGGAATGGTTACGCTTCGGGAAAAAGGGATGACAGGCATGGATAAGGATTTCAGGCGATTTTTCTGTGAGGTAGTTTGTCGACCTGCAATGGTATTCGCCCCGATGTTATGTGTGCTTATACTGCACGACGCGGGGTATCATTATTTTTATCGTGAGGCTTTTGGCCGTTATGGCGTTGGCGTGATTATCGCGCTGAATCGGGCGCTGTGGTACGGCATGTTGCCGACCTTTATTTTGATGGCGCTTTTACCGCTTCGATTAATAAAAGCACATTATTTGCTGGTGCTTTTAATACCGGGCGTTCTGTTTGGTTTCGGAGGCTCAACACATTTCACGCTCTGCGTTCTGCTAAGCCTCTACTGGCTTACCGGTTGTCTGGTGATGTTTTTTATAAAGTACGCGGTCTATCGCAGGATCGCGCAGCGCTTCAGCCTTTCTCCTTTATAAACCGTCTACATAGCGCGGGCGGGATATCCTCCCGACCCGCACCCCACTTAGCCCGGCTGCATCACCCCAACGGCTTTCACGCGCATGCCTTTATACATCATCAGATAAGCTATGGCCGCGAAGACCATCAGCGAGGCGAAGAGTGACCACGACGGCAGCGTCGTTAACATAAAGCCGCTGTACATCGGGTTAAACGCCGCGCCCAGCCAGCCGAGCGACTGCACGGAGAAGTAACCCGCTTTCAGGCCCGGCGGGGCAATATTATCGATAAGCATATATTCGCCAGGCGCATAGATGATTTCGCCCAGTGTGAATACGGCCGCCGCCGCGCCCCATATCCAGAGATGCGTGCCTGCCATCAGGAAACCACCGAGGCCGAGAATAAAGCACACGGTGCCAAAGAGCATCAGGCGGCTCAGGTTATCGGCGCGCAGGTTTTTCCCGACCAGATATTGCAGCGTTACGACCAGTATGGCGTTCACCGGCAGCACAACCGCGACAATCTGCTGCGCCAGCGCGCTGTCGGAAAAGGTGAGCACATATTGCGAGATGCAGATGGCAAAAGAGCCTGCCACCAGCGAGCCGAGAAACGCCGAGCCGGTAAACCACAGCAGGCGCGGGTCGCGCCACAGCAGCGACAGCGGCGGCGGGCCTGCGGGCGAATCCGCGTGCGGGTGCGCGGGCGCAACACGCTGCACGAACACGGTTA
The DNA here is from genome assembly GCF_001277255.1 of Cronobacter condimenti 1330. Taxonomy (NCBI): domain Bacteria; kingdom Pseudomonadati; phylum Pseudomonadota; class Gammaproteobacteria; order Enterobacterales; family Enterobacteriaceae; genus Cronobacter; species Cronobacter condimenti. The sequence continues at coordinate 2,144,729 of NZ_CP012264.1, read as the reverse complement.
TCACCATAAACGTGATGGCGGACGTCACCGCCGAGAGCCAGAACGGCATATTCAGGCCATAGACCATCAGCAGCGTGCCAACAGGCGGGCCGACCGTCCAGCCGATATTCAGAAAGGTATAGTTAAGCGAAAAAATACGCGCTTTGGCCGCAACACCCAGCGTATCGGCGAAATAGCTTTTCAGCACGGTAGAAAACACGGAGTACGCGCAGTTAATGATGGCGAAAAAGAGGATAACCAGCAGGGCATTATGGGTAAGCGGAATCGCAATAAAACCCGCCACGAATACCGCAATGGCGATAAGCATATAGCGCTTTTTATCGAAGCGGTCCGCGAACACGCTAAAGGCCAGACTGAAAAACACGCCTGCAGTCATGGCGCTGGTGAGCGCGATGCCGATTTCATCGACCGACATTGCGAATCGCTTCGCAAGGTAAATCGCCATAAACGGCAGGGTGGCACCGCGACCGATAGTCAGTAATAACGACGAGCCCAGCAGCGCGGCGGTGGAACGCGTTTTCTTTGATAACATTTTCTTATCTTTTTAGAGAGTGAGCGGGAGCGATAACCTGATTCAGGCCTCTTTTTAAGCAATAACATGCACTCGGGGCGCTGTACACCCTCAAACGTGTTAAGAGGTGCTTTACTTTCCCCCCATAAATTAGTGATCTGTCTCTCATCGGAAGATTCCGGTATGGTGAGGTATTAACATAATTTTAATAATTGACAGGGGCAGAGGATGACGCGCAAAGACGGGCTGCTGGCACTACTGGTGGTGCTGGCCTGGGGTGTGAATTTTGTCGTGATCAAAGTCGGACTGCACGCCATGCCGCCGCTGTTGCTGGCAGGGCTGCGGTTTTTGCTCGTCGCTTTTCCCGCGCTGCTGTTTGTGGCGCGCCCTAAAGTGCCTTTGCGCCTGCTGCTTGGCTATGGGCTGACGATAAGCTTCGGGCAGTTCGCCTTTCTCTTCAGCGCCATTAAGTTTGGTATGCCCGCAGGGCTCGCCTCACTGGTGCTGCAGGCGCAGGCGTTTTTTACGATTGTGCTTGGCGTGTTTGCGTTTCGTGAGCGGTTACAGGCCAAACAGCTGACCGGCATTGCGCTTGCTATCGTCGGAATGCTGGTGCTCATTGAGGGGAGTCTTAATGGTCAGCATGTCGCGCTGATCGGTTTTCTGCTGACGCTCGCCGCGGCGCTGAGCTGGGCGTGCGGCAATATCTTTAATAAAAAAATCATGCAGCTTGAGACGCCGCCTGCCGTGATGTCGCTGGTGGTGTGGAGCGCCCTGATCCCCGTTCTGCCGTTTTTCGCGGCCAGCCTCTTTTTTGATGGCGCGCAGACGGTCATCCAGAGTCTGGTGGCTATCGACAGCGTCACAGTGTTATCGCTGGTTTATCTGGCGTTTGTCGCGACCATTCTCGGCTACGGCATCTGGGGGACATTGCTTGGTCGTTATGAAACCTGGCGCGTGGCGCCGCTCTCGCTGCTGGTGCCGGTGGTGGGGCTTGCCAGCGCCGCGCTGCTGCTTAATGAGCGGCTCTCGCTGTTGCAGATTGTCGGGGCGTTGCTGGTGATGGCGGGGCTGTATATCAATGTTTTTGGCTGGCGGATACGACGGGCCGTGAGCCGGGCATAAAAAAACCGGGCTTATGCCCGGTTTTTTATTTACAGCGACTGGTTGTAGTACGGTACGCCCAGCTCGTCCGATTTATCGCTGCCCGCTCTACGGTGGCTGAGATCCAGCGATTCGTGATGCTCAATCGGCACCGTCATTGTACTGTGATCGCTGGCACAACGCGCCGTTTTCGGGCTGCCTGCCAGCGCAGAGCCGGAGGTCAGTGCCAGAATGAGCGCAGCGGCGCAAGTTACGGATTTCATAATGTCCTCGGTTATCTCCCGCAGGAGAAAGGTAACGGCGGAGTGCCGCCGTCGGCGTTTTTTACGGCTCAGTGATTCAGCGGGTGAAGGTATTTGCCTTCGCCCGGCATCCGCGTCACACGATATTTATGCGGCGGCACGGAGAAATAGTTCTTGAACGTACGGGTCAGCGTCTGTTGGGATTCAAACCCATAACGCTCGGCCAGATAGAGAATAGGCTCGTCACTCTCTTTGAGCTTCAGGGCTATCTCGGTCAGTTTCCGGTTGCGGATATACTGCCCCAGCGAATGGCCGGTCTCTTTTTTGAACATACGTTGCAGGTGCCATTTTGAGTAACCGGAACGTGCCGACACTTTCTCGAGGGAAAGGGGAGATTCCAGGTTATCTTCAATCCAGTCCAAAATGCTATGAATAGTAATGGCATCATTATTGCGTCTGGACATCGTTTTACCTCTTTGCTGTTACGGCAGCACCCTTTTAAGCAGGTATTCGAGGGTCGCCACTTCGTCTGCCGTCAGATTTTTTGTTAGTTCTTGATGCAGGTTTTGTCCTACCAGCTGATGACACTGTTCACACAGCGCCGCGCCTTCTTCCGTGAGTTCAATCAATATGCCGCGTTTGTCGTTCGGGTTGGGCAGCCGTGCTATCCACCCCTTACAGACCAGACGGTCAAGCATGCGCGTCAGAGCGCCCAAATCTACCGAGAGCACCTTTTTAAGCTCCCCTGGTGCGATACGACCGGGGCAGCGAATGGAGCAAAGCACCTTAAACTGCGCGGCGGTGATATCAAGCGGAGCGAGATACTCGTTGAGCAGGCGATCCTTTTTCTGATTCACCAAATGAATCAGTCGTCCTAAAGGAATAATGTCGTTAAACAGATCGCTGTTATTTTCCAAAATATTTGCCCAGGCAAGTAGATTAGTCACGCGAGATATTATTGCCCAGGCAAGCATAAGTCAACCGAATGATTTTTGAGATCACACGAACTGCTAAAACGTGACAAAAATCCTTCAGAATCAAAGGTGAAGCTTTGGCTATCAGTGCGATAGTCACTGCCTTTTAAGGAAGGGAAACCGTAACGTGAAGCGCGTAAAACCGGTGCCAGGAAATAAAAACGCCGCCTGAATCGGCGGCGTCATACTTAACTGTGGTGCGGCTGTTCGTCGGGAAGCTGTACCGGCCATCGGCGGAAAATCACAATCGCCCAGATAAACGCGGCAAGCGCCGGGATGGCACCCATATAGCCGATGGACGACATAGACATTTGCAAGCTGACCTGGTTGCCGACAAGTGCCCCTGCGCCGATACCGATATTAAAAATGCCGGAGAAGAGCGACATCGCCACATCGGTGGCGTCCGGTGCCAGCGCCAGTACTTTCACCTGCATCCCAAGACCGATGAGCATAATCGCAATGCCCCAGAAGGCGCAGAGCAGCGTGAGGTTCATCGTACTGTGCGAGGCAGGCAGCAGCAGCAGCAGGCAGATGACCAGCACGCCAATGGCGCTGCTGATAAGCCCGGAGGCGTGCAGGTTACCAAGCTTGCCGAAAATCACGCTACCGATAATCCCGGCCGTGCCGAGTACCAGCAGCAGGAACGTGGCGAAGTTCTCGCTTAAGCCCGCGACATTCTGCACAAACGGCTCAATATAGCTGTAGGCGGTGAAGTGCGCGGTCACCACAACAGCCGTCAGAATATAAATGCACAACAGCGCCGGACGGCGGAACAGGGCCGGCAAACTCGACAGCGAGCCGGAGTGTTCGCTTGGGATTTTCGGCAGCAGTTTCACCAGGCAGGCGAGCGTAATCAGCGCGCCAATGCCGATGGCGAAAAAGGTGGTGCGCCAGCCGAAATATTGCCCGACGATGCGCCCGATGGGCAGACCCAGAACGGAGGCGAGCGCCGTGCCGGTCGCAATCAGGCTCAGCGCCTGGGCGCGTTTGCCGGGCGGCGCCAGACGGATGGCCAGCGACGCGGTAATCGACCAGAAAATGGCGTGGGCAAAGGCGATGCCGATACGGCTAATCACCAGCACGTCGAAGCTCCAGGCCATAAACGACAGCATATGGCTTGCGATGAACACCACAAACAGCGCAATCAGGAGCTTGCGGCGCTCCACCTGACTTGTCAGCAGCATAAACGGCAGCGACATCAAAGCCACCACCCAGGCATAAATCGTCAGCATGATGCCCGCCTGTGCGGATTCCATCTGGAAACTCGCGGCAATATCGGAGAGCAACCCCACCGGCACAAACTCGGTGGTGTTAAAGATAAATGCCGCGACCGCAAGCGTAACTACCCGCAGCCACGCTGTTTTGCGAGAGACTGTATTCATCGTCATAAAAAAGATTCGCGCTGGTCAGAAGTGAATAAGAAGCAAGCGATCTTAAAACCATCGCCGGGCCGGATACAACCATTTTGTGACGTAAATCTCATTTTGCGCTTGTTATGAAACAAACGGAGCGGCAAAAAGGCGCGCCTCGCGCGGTGTTTTCTCTGCCGTGATAGGGTGTTAAACACGGTGACTTCAGTAATCAGGGCGGGAGTAGCTATGCAATCAATTGATTTTTATTTGGTGGATGCGTTTGCTGATAACACCTTCGGCGGCAATGCTGCCGCCGTGTGTCCGTTAATCGAATGGCTGCCGGATGAGACGCTGCTTGCGATGGCGAAGCAGCATAACCAGTCGGAGACCGCGTTTTTCGTGCGCACCGATGAGGGCTTTGAACTGCGCTGGTTCACGACGTGCGATGAAATTAACCTGTGCGGTCACGCCACGCTTGCCGCCGCGCACGTGATTTTCGAGCATCTCGATTATCCGCACAGCGACATCCGTTTCTCGACGCGGTTTGTGGGTGATCTTACCGTGACGCGCAGCGGCGACTGGCTGACGCTCAATTTCCCGGCCTGGCAGACGCAGCCGGTGGAGACGCCCGCGCTGTTACTGTCAGCGCTCGGCATTACAACACCGGTGGCGGTGCGCGCCGGGCGTGACTATCTGGTGGAGCTGGCAAGCCAGGCGCAGGTGGAGGCACTGACGCCGGACATACACGCCATGCTGTCGCTCGGCAAAACGGTGTGCGTGACGGCGCCCGGCACGCCGGGTGGCCCGTATGATTTCGTGAGCCGCGTTTTTTGCCCCGGCGAAAGCGTTGCAGAAGATCCGGTCACCGGCTCCGCGCACAGCATGCTTATTCCTTACTGGGGAGAAAAGCTCGGTAAAACGAAGATGCGGGCGTATCAGGGAGCCGCGCGGGGCGGCGAATTGCGCTGTGAATGGCAGGGAGAGCGGGTGTTTATTGGCGGGCAGGCAGTGACTTATCTTATCGGGCAGGTGTTGTTGCGCTAATGGTATCGGCGCCCGCTGCGGGCGCCTTCGCATGGTCAGGGCAGGCGGGCAATATTCTCTTTAATCACCGCTGCCGAATGCAGGAACTTCGCCTGCTCATCGCCCTGTAGTTGCAGTTCAATAATCTGCTGCACGCCGTTTTGCGCCAGCACGGCCGGTACGCCGATGGCAACGTTTTCTACGCCATATTCCCCGTCCAGAATGCAGGAGACCGCCAGCGCCCGGTGGCTGCCGGTAAAAATATTGCGACAGATTTCGGCTATCGTCCCGGCAATACCGTATTCGGTACAGCCTTTACGCGCGTAAATTTCAAACCCTAACTTACGCACCCGGTCTGCCAGCGCGGCGGTATCAAGCGGCTGGCCGGTCTTGCGTTCGTAAACCTGCGCTACGGGCGAGCCGTAGACCGATGAGTGCGACCAGACCGGAAACTGGGTGTCGCCATGCTCGCCGAGGATAAACGCATCAATGCTTTGCGGCCCAATATCGAGCGCTTCGGCGAGCGTGCGGCGCAAGCGCGTGGTATCGAGCCACACGCCGGTGCCAATAACCTGGCTGCGCGGCAGGCCAGAGAGTTTCCACACCTGCCAGGTGATGATATCGCACGGGTTGGTTGCCACGAGAAAGATACCGTTGAAGCCGCCCGCCATCATTTGCGGCACGATCTGGTTGACGATGCGCGCCGTATTGGTGAGTTCGTCAAGGCGCGTCTGGCCCGGTTTGAGCGCGCCACCTGAGACGGTAATGACCGCGATATCGACATCGGCGCAGTCGCGGGCCTGGCGTGCGGAAATTTTTACCATCCCCGGCATATACGCGGCGGCGTCGCGCAGATCCTGGCAGTGGCCTTCCACACGGGCAGCGTCCAGATCCACCAGAATCAGCTCCTCACCGATATTCTGGTTCAGCAGCGCCCAGGCGGCGGCGGTACCGACATTGCCTGCGCCGATAATCATCACTTTTCGTGCTTTGTTGTTCATGGCGTCATTCCTTGTTAACCCTCTGGCGCACAGAGTACCCCTACAACCCGGTGCCCGGAAATCCCCCGGAACGATTTAAACGTGCACTATAAGACAATCCTCTGACCATGGGGTTGCACGGCCGGGACGAGCCGGTAAAGCTAATAAAAACAAAAAACAGGAGCGCACCCATGTATCAGATAACGCTTGCGTCGCCAGACAGCGCCGAGAGCCGGGCGCTGATCGCTGCCCTTGATGCTTACCAGAACACGCTGTATCCCGCCGAGAGCAACCATCTGGTCGATCTCGCCGGGGTTGCCGACGACACGCTGATTTTTATGCTGATCCGCCACGCCAGCACCGCCGTGGGCTGCGGCGCTGTGCTGCTGACTGGTGACGGGTTTGGCGAAATTAAACGGGTGTATATCGATGAGCGCCATCGCGGGCAGAAACTCGGGGAAAAACTGATGGCGGCACTGGAAGCCGCCGCGCGTTTACGCGGCTGCCATACGCTGCAGCTTGAAACTGGCATCCACCAGAACGCGGCGGTGAAACTCTACGCGCGCTGTGGGTATACGCACACCGGGCCGTTTGCGCCGTACCAGCCCGATCCGCTGAGCCTGTTTATGCAAAAGCCGGTGTCGGACATGTCGGCAGAAGCGCGCTAAACGCCTCCAGCTGGCGGGTTTTCGCACCGCGCCGCCAGATAAGCCAGGTATCGATATAGCGCCATTTGTCAGCAAGCGGCCACGCCTGCACCTGATGGCTCCCCGGCATACTTTCCAGCATGCTGCGTGGGATCATCGCCACACCGGCGCCAGCGACCACACATGCCAGCATACCGTGGTACGACTCCATCTCATGGATTTTGCCCGGCATCGCCTGATCTTCTTTAAACCAGCTTTCAAAATGTCGACGGTACGAGCAATTCGCGCGAAAGGCGTAAATGCTCGCGCCGTTGATCGTCTGCGCGCGGGTCACCGGCGGGTGTCCGGCGTGCGCCACCAGCATCATCTCTTCCTGATAAACCGGCATCCCCTCAAGATTAGGATGCAGCACCGGCCCGTCAACAAACGCTGCGCTCAGTTCACCCGCCAGCACGCCGTCAATCATCGTACCGGACGGGCCGGTGGCCAGATCAAACTGAATCTTCGGGTAGCGCTGGTTAAAGGCGGCCAGCACAGCCGGGATGCGCACCGCGGCGGTACTCTCAAGTGAACCGAGCGAGAAAATGCCCTGCGGCTCATCGCCGGACACCACTTCGCGCGCCTCCTGCACCAGTGCCAGGATGCGTTTGCTGTACGCAAGGAAACTGTGGCCCGCAGGCGCCAGCTTCAGACGCTGGTTTTCGCGGATAAACAGATCCACCCCTAAATCTTCTTCGAGCTGGCGGATGCGGGTGGTCAGGTTCGAAGGCACCCGGTGCACGCGCTGGGCGGCGGCGGTGATACTGCCGGTGTCGGCCACGGCGTTGAACATTTCAAGCTGGGTTAAATCCATTGCATTCTCTCCGGGTGAATGGAATCGTCAATATTATTCACTTTTCAGAAATACCAGAGCAGGCCAGGCTATGCCAATAGTTTTGACGGTGTCGTGTAAAAAACCGTCATGCGTAGCCAATTAGAAGAGAGGCCTGTTGATGAGCATTTCCCCTGCAACCCATGCGATTTCTGTAAACCCGGCAACGGGCGAAACCCTGGCGGCGTATCCGCTTGCGAGCGCCGATGAGGTTGAACTGGCGATTAATCGCGTCGCTGAAGGTTTTCGCCGCTGGCGTACGGTGAGCATCGACCAGCGCGCGCAAACGCTGCGTGATATCGGCAACGCGCTGCGCGCCCGCAGTGAAGAGCTGGCGCAGCTTATCACCGCCGAGATGGGGAAACCTGTCCGTCAGGCGCGGGGGGAGGTGGCGAAATCCGCTGCGCTTTGCGACTGGTACGCAGACCATGGCCCGGCCATGCTTGCCACCGAACCCACGCAGGTAGAAAACCAGCAGGCGGTCATTGAATATCGCCCCCTTGGACCTGTGCTCGCGGTAATGCCATGGAACTTCCCGCTGTGGCAGGTGATGCGCGGCGCCGTTCCGATTCTGCTGGCGGGAAACACCTATTTGCTCAAGCACGCGCCGAACGTCATGGGCTGCGCGCAGCTGATTAACGCCATTTTTGAAGACGCAGGCGTGCCGGACGGCGTATTTGAGGTTATTAACGCCACCAATGACGGCGTGAGCCAGGCGATTAAAGACTCGCGTATCGCTGCGGTGACCGTGACCGGTAGTGTGCGCGCCGGCGCCGCGATTGGCGCGCAGGCAGGGGCGGCGCTGAAAAAATGTGTGCTGGAGCTTGGCGGCTCCGATCCGTTTATCGTCCTGGCGGACGCCGATCTCGACGAGGCCGTGAAAGCCGCGGTGGCGGGGCGTTACCAGAACACCGGACAGGTTTGTGCCGCCTCCAAGCGGTTTATTGTCGAAGCCAGCATCGCCGAGGCGTTTACCGGGAAGTTTGTGGCCGCCACGCAGCAACTGAAAATGGGCGCGCCCACGGATGATGACACCTTCCTCGGTCCAATGGCGCGTTACGATCTGCGCGACGAACTCCACGCGCAGGTGACCGCCACATTGAGCGAAGGCGCAACCTTGCTGCTGGGCGGTGAGAAAGTGGCCGGCGCAGCCAACTTTTATGCGCCGACGGTGCTTGGCAATGTGACGCGTGAGATGACCGCCTTTCGCCAGGAGATGTTCGGTCCGGTGGCGGCTATTAGCGTGGCGCGCGACGCCGAACACGCGCTGGAGCTTGCCAACGAGAGCGAATTTGGCCTGTGCGCGACGGTTTATACCGCGAATGAAGCACTCGCCGAGGATTTTGCGGCGCGCCTTGAGTGCGGCGGCGTCTTCATTAATGGCTACTGCGCGAGTGACGCCCGCGTGGCGTTTGGCGGCGTCAAGAAAAGCGGGTTTGGCCGTGAGCTGTCGCATTTCGGCCTGCGTGAATTCTGTAATATCCAGACGGTGTGGAAGAATCGCCGCTGAATCGGGGCTTCATACTGCATTTCAGGGCCGCACAGGCGGCCCTTTGTCATACCGGTGACATGATTCTGTCATTTTTGCTTTGTAGACTCGCGGAGGTTTTCGCTGTTTAACGAAGAAAAACATGAACCTAACTAAAATTTCCCGTGCCTTCCGGCGCGTTATGCCGCGTACCCGCTTCGGGCTCATGGCAGGCATTCTGTGTATTATTACGCTTTTCTCCGCACTGCAAATTCTCTCCACCATCATGCTCTCATCGCTCCTTGGCGAGACGCAGCAGCAGGTTGAACACCGCGAGGCGCAACGCCAGCAGCAAGCGGCAATGGACGACGCCCGCGTCACGCTCCTGATGGCAAGCGATCTGCTGAACCGTGCCGGCATCTATTTCATGCAGGATAAAGAGACGGGCTCGGTGGGTAGCTGGAACAGCCTGATGGATGAGGCACAGGCGGCGCTGAAACGCTCCCATGCCTCGTTTGAGCGCTACGGGAAACTCAACCCCGCGAAAGACGATCCGCTGAAGGCGAGTTACCAGAACTTCTATAGCGCGCTGAAAGAGCAGGCAGACGGGCTGGTTACCACCAACAGCATCGATGCGTTTTTCGCCGTCCCTGTGCAGGCGTTTCAGGCGGATTTCAACGATAACTTCGCCCACTATCAGCATGCCAGCGCACAGCGCGCGGATACCGACAGCCATGAATTGCTGGGCGGACTTGAGCAGGCGCAGCGACTGTTCCTTGGGGCGCTCGGCATATTGCTGGTCATTGCGCTACTGGTGTGGCGCAGCATGGCCGTCTGGGTTATCCGCCCGCTCAGGCAGCTTATCGACCATATTAATCGTCTGGCAGCAGGCGATCTCTGTGCGCCGCTGCCGACAGGCAAGCTCGTCAACCTTGAGATAGCCGAGCTTAGCCAGAGCATTCATCAGATGCAGGGCGGCCTGCAACAGCTCGTCAGCGATGTGCGCGAGGCGACATCGGCGATGGTGGCGAATATCAGTGAACTGGCCGCGGGCAACGAACAGCTTTTCAGCCACTCGGCGTTACAGGCGGAAGAGTTGCGTAAAGTGACGTCGCATATTGAAACGCTGGAAGCGCATGTAGAAGAAAACAGTGAATACGCCCGTGTTGCGAATGCCCGTGCCGATGAGGCGCGCGGTATCGCCGCCGGCGGCGACGCGATGATGCAAACCGTGAATGAATCGATGCAGGATATTGTCTCGCGCTCCGCCGAGATGCGCGGCATCGTGGCGATGATAGACAGCGTCGCCTTCCAGACGAATATTCTTGCGCTTAACGCGGCGATTGAAGCCGCCCACGCCGGGAATCACGGACGCGGTTTTGCGGTCGTTGCCAAAGAGGTGGGGTTGCTTGCACGTAAGAGCAGCCAGTCAACGCAGACGATTCAGGCGCTGATCCATCACTCTGTGCAGGGCATTGAAAAAGGATCACAGGCGGTGTCGACGCTTGAAGAAAACCTGCGTCGGGTTATGGCGCTGGTAAGCCATCTGACAGGACTGCTTGGCGAAATCGCGGTTGCGACGGTCAGCCAGGGGGACAGCATTCATCAGGTGACGCAGCGCATTGGCGCGCTCAACCAGGTCGCTGGCGAAACCGGAACGCTGGTGCAACACACCACCCAGGCGTCACTGCGCCTGCGCGAAGGGTCACGCCGCCTCTCGGATGCCGTCTCGCGCTTTCGTCTTCCTGCCTGAGATTGGTATACTCCCGGCCCGAACGATATTCGCGCCGGGAGTTAACGGTGACCAGGCTTAACAACGATTTACTGGCTTCAATTCTTGAACAGGTTCGCCCGCTTGCCGCCAGTGGCAAAGTGGCTGACTATATTCCGGCGCTGGCCGATGTGCCTGCCGACCGGCTCGGCATTGCCGTCTGTACGGTGTCCGGGGATTGCTTTTCGGCAGGCGATGCCGATGAGCGCTTCTCTATTCAGTCTATTTCCAAAGTGCTGAGCCTCATCCTCGCCATGGATCGTTATGACGATGACGAGATCTGGCAGCGGGTGGGGAAAGACCCGTCCGGTCAGCCCTTTAATTCGCTGGTGCAGCTTGAGCTGGAACAGGGCAAACCGCGCAACCCGTTTATTAACGCAGGCGCGCTGGTGGTGTGCGATATGCTGCAAAGCCGTCTTAGCGCACCCAAACAGCGTATGCTGGAAGTGGTACGTAACCTCTGCGGCGCGCAGGATATTGTCTATGACACGCGTGTCGCGCGCTCGGAGTTCGAGCACTCGGCCCGCAACGCCGCCATCGCCTATCTCATGAAATCGTTCGGCAACTTTGATAACGATGTGATTACCGTTCTTCAGAACTATTTTCACTACTGCGCGCTGAAGATGAACTGTGCAGAGCTTGCCCGCACGTTTTTGTTTCTGGCAAATCAGGGACGGGCGCCGCACCTTGATACGCCGGTGATAAGCCCGCTACAGGCGCGTCAGGTAAATGCCTTAATGGCGACCAGTGGCATGTATGAAAGCTCCGGCGAATTTGCCTGGCGCGTCGGGATGCCGGGCAAATCAGGCGTCGGCGGGGGCATTATCGCCGTGGTGCCGCATGAGATGTCGATTGCGGTCTGGAGCCCGGCGCTGGATCACGCAGGGAACTCGCTGGCGGGCATCGAGGCGCTGGCTATCCTCGCGCGCGAAATTGGCCGTTCGATTTTCTGAGGAGGCAGAATGGATGCGCTGTTTGCGCGCCTGAATCGCTCCGCCTTTCGTCGACGTTTTCATCTCGGCGCGAAAGAGCGGCAATATTGCTGGGATAAAGGCCCGGAAGTGATAGACCAGCACGCGGCGGATTTTATCGCCAGACGGCTTGCGCCCGCGTTGCCCGCTAACGACGGCAAACAGACGCCGATGCGCGGGCATCCGGTGTTTATTGCCCAGCATGCAACCGCTACCTGCTGTCGCGGGTGCCTTGCCAAATGGCATAACATCCCGGCGGGTGTGGCGCTCAGTGCATCGCAGCAGACCTATATCGTCGCCGTGATCCACCGCTGGCTGGTGCAGGACATGAACCGCTGACGGCGGGGCGATTTCGGCGTCCTTCTGAAACACAGGCAGATTTGTTATCAAAACGTGTTAAGCTTACTGCTATTCCGTTATCCCGGCGACGTCTCTCTGCCGCCGCCCGCAGCCGTAAGCGAAAGATTATGATTAACCAGGCGAAGTTGACTGGTTTTCGTCAAGACAAGATGCTGTTCAACGCATCACTCCTTTTTCTTCTGACCACGCTGTTCTACTTCCTGGGCGCCATGATGCGTCTGGTCGAACCTTTGTCGCTCTTCTGGCCGCTTAATGCCGTCATGGCGGCGGTGTTTGCCCGTTTCCCGTACCTTAACCGGCCTGGTTATTACGCTATCTGTTATGTGGCGATGCTCGCTTATGACGCGATAACGACCAGCTGGGGTTCAGCGTCGCTGCTCATTAACTTCTCAAATATGGTGTTTATCGTGACCGTCGCGCTGCTGCTGGTGCGCGATAAACGGCGCGGTCCGGCGTTGTCACGCCCGATGAACGCGTTGCGGCTCTTCACTTACTGCCTGCTGGGGGCCGTGTTGTGCGGGTTTTTTGGTGCGATGGGCAGCCTTGGGATTAATGCGCAGGGGTTTCTGCCACTCCTGTGCGACTGGTTTAGCGAGCAGTTCTCCACCGGCGTGCTGTTGATACCGTGGATCTTAACGCTCGCCCGGCCGCGCATGCCCACGCGGGTGAAGCTTGAAACGCTCTGGCCGCTGCTGGCGCTGGTGGCGTCGCTCGCCGCGTCGGTGGTGATTGGCGGTGCGGGGTGTCTGGCATTCCCGGTCGCCGCGCTTATCTGGTGTGCGGTGCGTTATCCGTTGAATGTGACGTGTTTTTTAACGCTCTGCACCGGCGTGCTGCAAATTATCCTCGTCAGTTACGGGATCATCGAAATCAGCTCCGCGAAGCTCTCGGTCGGCAGCCAGATGTTCTCAACACGTCTTGGCGTGGCGACGATTGCTATTTGTCCGGCGATTGTGGCGGTGAGCGTCAGTGCGATTAACGAACTGCTGGCGCAAATCTCCCGGCGGGCGAATTACGATCATCTCACCGGCGTGTATTCGCGCTCCGGGCTTTATGACACGCTGGCGCGGGACGACATTAACCCGTCGCTTGCCGGCAAGCCCCTGTGTGTGATGCTCATGGATCTCGACCATTTCAAGAGCATTAACGATAACTACGGGCATGCCTGTGGTGACGCAGTGCTAACGGCATTTGGTAGAAAGCTGCGGCAGATAGCGGGCGATGAGGCGCGCGTGGCGCGTATGGGCGGCGAAGAGTTTGTCGTGGTCTACCCGGATGTGAAACTCGATCGCGCCTGCCAGCTTGCTGAAACTATCCGCCAGCAAATCGCACAGGAACCAATTATCTACGGCGAACAGACCGTGTCTGTCAGCGTCAGTATCGGGCTTGGCTATGACGCCCATCCGCGCGAGCGCGTGAGCGAGACGTTCAACCAGCTCATGCGCCAGGCAGACGGCCTGTTGTATCAGTCAAAACGGCAGGGTCGTAACCGTACCTCGGTGCAGGAGGCGCATCAATCCACGCTGCGTCTGACACAGCATTTGTCATAACGTTATCGTAACGACTCAGTGACAATGTCACGCGAATAAGATATTGAACTGCCGTTTCTTTTCAGAATCTGACCGATTGTTTATCGAAGCGCTTTAAAGTACTTGCCGGTACGATCCTGGGTTACTAAGATGGCTGGGTTTCGTCACCGGATACTGGTATGAAGAGCGCATCTGAGCAGCTAAACCGTCATCAGCATTCCTCCGCGCTCAGGTTCGTCAGGCGCATGTTTTTCATGCGCCAGCTGGGCACCACGCTCTGCTTTATCCCACTGTACGCGCTGCTGCTGGAACAACAGCGTCCGTTATGGACGCAGGCGTTGCTGGCGGCTAATGCCTTTCTCTGGCCGTGGGTGGCAGCGCAGCGCGCCCGCCGCGCCAGCTCCCCCGCACATACCGAACTGCAAAATTTGCTGGCGGACGCCGCGGCAGGGGGTTTCTGGATTGCCCAGACGGCAGTTTCGCCGCTGACGTCGGTGGTGATAGCCACGATCCTGCTTTCTGATAGGCTCGCGGCGGGCGGGGTCGCGTTGATGCGCCAGGCGGCGTTTATGATGGCCCTGATGTTCGGCGCGACCTGGCTTGCGCTGGATATGCCGCTGCAGGCGGCGGTTTCGTCGCGCACGCTCTATGCGACCCTGCCGCTTATCGCCATTTATGTCCTGGCGCTGAGCCTGGTGAGTCATTCGCTCGCGCAGCGGCTTCGCCAGAAAACCCGTGAACTTGAGCGCCATGCTAATACCGATCCGCTGCTGAATATTGCCAACCGGCGTCAGCTGGAGCGAGATATTCACCGGGCGTTGCAACACTGCGGCAAGGGGGCACAGCCCGCGGCGTTGATGTTTATTGATATTGATGATTTTAAAGCCGCCAACGATCGCTACGGTCACGAGGCGGGCGATCGGCTTCTGGTGCGGTTTTCCGAGATCCTGCGGCACGCCACGCGTCCCGGCGATACGGTAGCGAGGTTTGGCGGTGACGAGTTTGTCGTGCTGCTGCCGGATACGCCGCTTGCCAGCGCCTGTGGGGTGGCCGATCGGATCATGGCGCAGGCAGCCCAGGTGGATGTCTTTCCAGACAACGCGCTTCGCTGCACGCTCAGTATTGGTATCGCGCGTGCCACACCGCAGATGAGCGGGGCGGCGCAATGGCTGAAAGCCGCGGATGACGCGCTTTACAGTGCCAAGCGCGAAGGAAAAAATCGTATTTATGCGCTTTGACGGCGGCGGTCTCTTTGCCTGATGCCGGATACGCTATGCTTCAATTAAACAGTGCTTACAGGTTGCGCAATGAAAACACCCGATATCCCGGTTAATGAGCAGGCGCGTCTTCAGTCCCTGCATGATTCTGGCCTGCTTGATGCGGCGCCGACAGAGCGTTTTGACCGTCTTACCCGGCTTGCGAAGCGCCTTTTCGACGCGCCGGTGGCGCTTATCAGTCTTGTGGATCAAGAACGGCTCTGGTTAGCCTCCTGCGACGGGGCCGCGCTCGATCCCATCCCGCGCCGCGTCTCGTTCTGCGGCCACACTATTTTGAGCAACGCGCCGCTCATTATTACGGATACGCAAAGCGATGAGCGCTTTCGTGATAATCCGCTGGTGAATGGCCCGCCGCATATCCGTTTCTATGCTGGCTGTCCGGTGCGCTTGCCTGATGGTGCGACCGCCGGTTCGCTGTGCATTATCGATACCGAACCGCGTGACTTTAGCGAGGCCGATTCGCACCTGCTGCGTGACCTGGCCGCCATTGTCGAAGATGAGTTTACGGTTCTGAGCGTGGCGACCAGCGACGAGCTGACCGGGCTTTTGAATCGCCGGGGGTTCGCTTCGCTTGCCGGTTATGCGTTTTCTACGCATCGTCGTCGCAGCGAGCCGATGTCGCTTGGGTTTATCGACCTCGACGATTTCAAAGAGATTAACGACACCTGGGGCCATGCGGCGGGTGACGAGGCGCTAAGCGCGATGGCGGCGCTGATGAAAAATGCCTTCCGTGACAGTGATTTGCTGGCGCGACAGGGCGGTGATGAATTTGCCGTGTTATTTAATGATACCGACGATAAGGGCGCCTGGATTGCGATGCAGTATCTGGTCGAGCAGACCGACGCCTTTAACCGTGACAGCGGCAAGCCATGGCGTCTCGGCTTTTCCTGGGGCGTAGTGCAGTTTGATGATGATAAACATCAGGATCTCGCGGGGCTGCTGAAGGCGGCCGATAACGAGATGTATCAGATGAAAACGGCGCATAAAAACGCCGGAAAATAAGATTTTCCTCTGACCGGCTTCTGCTTTTCTCCGTCATGATAGCGGTTATCAGATAACACCTTGATAACCCTACATGGCGGAGTCGTTATGACCTTACCCTTTACCGTGCGTCGCTTAAGCGCCGCCGAAATTCCCTCCCATCTTGATGCCCTGTGCGATGTGCTGATCGACTGCGTGGAAGGCGGCGCGTCGGTGAGCTTCATGCTGCCCATCAGTCGTGAGAAAGCGCGTGAATTCTGGCTTAACGTGGCACAAAGCGCCGCCCGCGATGAACGTATCGTCCTGGCGGCGCTGGGGGCGGACGGCAGCGTTGTCGGTACGGTGCAACTGATACTAAGCCAGCCTGAAAACCAGCCGCATCGCGCGGATGTCTCAAAACTGCTGGTTCATCGTCGGGCACGCCGAGGCGGTATTGCGCAGGCGCTCATGGAGATGCTGGAAAACGAGGCGCAGAAAGCCGGTAAAACGGTCCTGGTGCTCGATACGTCCACCGGCAGCGATGCCGAACGCTTCTATTCACGACATCAATGGCAGCGGGTCGGTGTTATCCCGCATTACGCGCTGATGCCCGACGGCGAATCCTGTGGCACGACACTTTTTTTTAAGCACCTATAAAATTTTTCAATAAATCAGCTCAATTTGATCGAAACGGGGTTTCATTAATCTTTGATCTGATAGCGTGGAGGCAGTTTCAGTCAGTAAATGGCTCTTAATCCATCAAGGAACACATTGTGAAAACATTGAATCGTCGTGATTTTCCCGGCGCGCTCTATCCAGAGCGCATCATCCAGTTCGGTGAAGGGAACTTCCTGCGTGCTTTTGTCGACTGGCAGGTTGATCTTCTCAATGAACACACCGACCTGAATGCCGGGGTGGTTATCGTGCGTCCTATCGCCAGCGATTTTCCGCCATCGCTCAGTACGCAGGACGGGCTCTATACCACGATCATTCGCGGTCTGAATGAGAAGGGTGAAGCGGTCAGCGAGTCCCGACTCATTCGTTCTGTGAATCGTGAGATTGCGGTATACGAGGAGTACGATGCGTTCCTGAAGCTCGCCCATAACCCGGATATGCGGTTTGTATTCTCTAATACGACCGAAGCGGGTATCAGCTATCACGCGGGCGATAAATTTGAAGACGCCCCGGCGGTCAGTTACCCGGCGAAACTGACGCGTCTGTTGTTCGAGCGTTTCAGCCACTTTAACGGCGCGCAGGATAAAGGCTGGGTGATTATTCCTTGCGAGCTGATTGACTATAACGGTGAGGCGCTGCGCGAGCTGGTGCTGCGTTATGCGCAAGAGTGGGCGCTGCCGACGGCCTTTACCGAATGGCTTGAAAGCGCGAACACCTTCTGTTCTACACTGGTTGACCGTATCGTCACCGGTTATCCACGCGATGAAGTTGCGGCGATTGAAACGCAGCTTGGCTATCACGACGCGTTTCTCGATACCGCTGAGCACTTTTACCTGTTTGTCATTCAGGGGCCGCAGTGGCTCGCGCAGGAGCTGCGCCTTGATAAACTGCCGCTTAACGTGCTGATTGTCGACGACATCAAACCGTACAAAGCGCGTAAAGTCGCTATTCTCAATGGCGCGCATACCGCCCTGGTGCCGGTGGCTTTCCAGGCGGGACTGAATACCGTTGGCGAAGCGATGGAAGATGCGCAGGTCTGCGCATTTGTTGAGAAGGCGATCCACGAGGAGATTATCCCGGTTCTGGATCTGCCGCGTGACGAGCTGGAATCTTTCGCCGATGCTGTGGTGAGCCGTTTCCGCAACCCGTATATCAAACACCAACTGCTGTCGATTGCGCTCAACGGGATGACGAAATTCCGCACCCGCATTCTGCCGCAACTGCTGGAAGGGCAGGCGCAACAAGGAACGCTTCCGCCGCGTCTGACGTTTGCACTGGCAGCGCTGATTGCGTTTTATCGCGGTGAACGCAACGGCGAAAACTATCCGCTGCAGGATGATGCCCACTGGCTGGAGCGTTATCAGCAGTTGTGGACAAAGCTTGGCGATAAAACCATATCGCTGCGTGAGCTGGTGGATGCAGTCCTTGCGGACTGTGAACACTGGGAGCAGGACCTGACTGCTATCCCAGGGCTTGCGGAGCACGTTACCCGCGATCTCGACGCCATCCTCAGTAAAGGGATGCGCAACGCTGTCGCGCCGCTGTGCTAATCCCTTTCCCTGTTAAGTGACCCGGCTCCGGCCGGGTTTTTTTATACTGATATCATTTTAGTTACAACATTCTTTTAATGCGTTCAAAAACCTGGTTCTGTAACCACGGCGTTGTCATCGTTCAGGCAGAACGGAAAAGCTAAATCGTCATATTCCTCGCGCAGACTCTCAATTCCAGGTGTAAACCCGGTGCGCTTGCAGAAACGCTCTACACTCAATAGCGCAACTCATTTATTTCATTACCTTTGGAACGCAGGAGCGCGTATGTCATTTCCTCTTTCTGGTCTCTCTGTACGGGTGGGGCTGACGCTGGGCTTAGCCTGTGGCTTAGCTGCCCCAGCCGCCGCCTGGGACAACCTCTATATCTTTGGCGACAGCCTGAGCGATACCGGCAACAATGGCCGTTATACCTTCGACAGCAATCGCTATCCGCTGTATGACGAAATTCTCGCCAGTCACTATGGCCTGACGCTCGCGCCATCCGACAAGGGCGGCAATAACTACGCCGCAGGCGGCGGTGTTGCGGTGCCGGCGCTTAACGCCGATAACACCCAGGATCAGGTGCAGCGTTATCTGAGCCAGACGAATGGGCGGGCCGACAGCAACGGGCTTTATATCCACTGGGTTGGCGGTAACGATCTGGGTGCGGCGGTGCTTAATCCGCTGCAGGCATCATCGATTGTGACCGGCAGCGCGACGGCGGCCGCCTCGCAGGTGCGCACGCTGCTGGATGCCGGCGCGGGCACCGTGATTGTGCCTACGGTGCCGGATGTTTCCGCCACGCCAACGATGATGGAATCGGTCATTCAGTTGGGTACGGGCGGCAATACCGCAGCGCTACAGGCCGCATTTGCCTCACTGAACAGTGCCCAGACGCCGACGCTTGCCGCACGTCAGGAGGCCATCCGCGCCGCGTTTTACGCCGCAGCGGGCGAAATTAGCGCACTGCCTGCGCTGCAACAGGCGCTGGGCGACGGGCTTTACAGCGCGTATCAGACACTCGCGGAACAAGTCTCTGCCTTGAGTACGCTCTATAACACCACCGAAGAGCAGGCGCTGGTCGCGAACGGCGGCGGTAATATTGTGCGTGCCGACATCAATAAAATCTTCAACGAAATTCTCGCGAATCCGACACAGTTTGGTATCACCAATACCGCCGGAATGGCATGTCCGCCGGGGCTATCCTCAGCGGAGTGTACGTCATCCAGCGCCGGGTTTGACGCAAGCCAGGCGTGGCTTTTCGCCGATCACTTACACCCAAGCCCGCAGGTACACAGCCTGATGGCCGATTATATTCAGTCGATCCTGGCCGCACCGGCGCAAATCGCGCTGCTGAACAAGGCGACGGCTGCGCAGGTGCAGAATAGCCGCGCCACACTCGACAGCCGTTACCAACAGCGCCGCGCCGAACAGGCGGAACAGGGCAGCGCGGGGGTGTTTGGCGGTTATAGCGGCCAGTACGGACGCTATACGGCCAATGAAACCGGCGACGGCAGCGCCACAACCAATAATCTCACTCTGGGTGCGGATTATCGGATAACGGAAAACTGGCTGGTCGGGGCGCTTATCGCCGGTTCGCTTGATGACCAGCGCCCGACGGATAACCTGAGCTTCGACGCGCGCGGTTATCAGGCGGCGCTCTTTACCTCCGTTGATTTCGGGCCTGGTTGGGTCAATGCTGATGTGCACTGGCTTAAAGGCGAATACCGGAATATCCATCGCCGTGTCGAGTTAGGGCCGCTGACACGCACGGAAACCGGCGAAACGGATGCAAACCTCTGGGGCGCGCGCCTGACTGCCGGGCTGGATCTGCCTGTCACCGACGCGCTGACTACCGGGCCGGTGGTGCAATATGCATGGGATTACAGCCATGTCGATGGCTACAGCGAAGCAGGTGACGACAGCACCGCAATGCGTTTTCGCGACCAGAATTTCCATTCACAGATTGGCAGCATCGGCTGGCGTCTTGATGCCGACATCGGGCCGGTGAAACCCTATGCGCAGGTCGATTACCGTCATCAGTTCGGCGATTCCGTCTGGCGTGGTCAGGGCGGGCTGAAATCCACGTCGCTCACCTTTAGCCGTGACGGCGCAGAGGATGACAAAAACTGGATGGATATCACTGCAGGCGCAAGCGTAACGCTGAGTCGTAACGTCTCCGCCTTTGCGGCGCTCTCGCAAACCGCCGGGCTTAGCAGCGGCGAGCAGACGCGTTATAACATCGGGATTAGCGCCTCGTTCTGAGTGCGCTTACCATTAAAAAGGGCAGCCGTAGGGCTGCCCTTTTTCGTTGTCGCTGTGTCGCTGTACCGGGTTACGGCTCGCCGTAAAGCGCAATAAGACGGCGCGTCACACCGTTAGTCCAGCCGAAACCGTCCTGAAGCGGGTATTCGCCACCGCCGCCGGGGCGCGGTGAGTAGTCCGCGATATGATACTTTTCAATCAGCTTATGGTTTTCGTTGTAGAAACGTTTCACCGTACGCAACCAGTTATTGGCGATAATGTCAGCCAGCGGATCGTCGCCATAATTTTTAAAGCCCTGAATGGCCATCCACTGAAGCGGTGCCCAGCCGTTAGGTTTATCCCACTGCTGTTCGGTTTCCACATCGGTCGTCAGGATCCCGCCCGGAGAGAGCAGCCGCTCGCGCACATTGACTGATATCCGGTCAGCCTGCGCATAGCTTGCAAGGCCCACATACAACGGGACCACACAGGCCGCGGAGAACGACGCCAGACGCCCGCGACGCCAGTCATAATCGCGATACGAGCCCATTTCGTCATCCCACAGATAACGGTTGCACGCCTCGCGCCGATCAATCGCTTTTTTGCGAAAGACGGTGGCGGTCGCCGGGATCCCTTTCAGCTGCGCAATATTCGCAATCGCGGTTTCAAGTTTGTAGAGAAACGCGTTGAGATCCACCGGCAGGAAATGGGTGGTGCGAATACTGGCCAGACGGTCCGGGTCGCGCAACCAGCGGGAAGAGTAGTCCCAGCCGGACGCCGCGCCTGCGCGCAGGTCTCGGTAGACTTCATTCGCCGGGCGTCCGGACAACTTCGCGGTTTCGACGTCTTCACGCCAGGACTCATCGCGCGGCGTGTCGCGGTCATCCCAGTAACGGTTCAGCAGCACGCCATCCGGCATTTTCACCACATGACGCCAGGCTTGCCCCGGCTCAAGATTCTCCGCGCCGTCCATCCAGAAGGCGTATTCCATCATCAAATGATCAAGATAGCGCCGCGCGCCGCGCACGCCGTCCTCTTCGAACAGTTCGACCATCAGCGCAAACACGGGCGGCTGCGAACGGCTCAAATAGTAAGTGCGGTTGCCGTTCGGGATATGCCCGTAGTTCTCAATCATCCATGCAAAGTTATCCGCCATACAGCGCAGCAGATCGTTACGGCCGCTTTCGGCAAGGCCGAGCATGGTGAAATAGGAGTCCCAGTAATACGTCTCGGTAAAGCGCCCACCCGGCACGATATAAGCCTGAGGCAGCGGCAGCAGCGAGGAGTTTTCCAGATGCTCATGCGGCTGGCGCGTCAGGATAGGCCAGAGATTATCAATATGCTCCGTCAGCGTGCGGTTAGGGTCGGAGACATACGGGTTTGTGTTAATGACCGGAAAGTAAAAGTGTTCTTCCACAAAGCGGCGCAGATCGAAACCCGGCAGGCGTTTCGCCTGGCGATAATTCATCAAAATAGTGAGCGGCGACGTCTTCGGCGCGCAATCCGGAAACGTTTTACTGTCTGCGAAAATACGGGAGGCCTGGACATGCTCAAACAGCTCTAAATAGCGGTCGGCGGGGGTCAGCGCATCCGGGGAGGGCATCCCCTCAATGGATTCAGGCTGCGGCTCGACATCGCGGGCATCCGGGATAAGTTCGCCAGATTCAGGGTCCATACGCACCTTCTCAGCTAACTCCTCTGTAAAAGGTAAGCGTGTTGTCTGTTGAAACATGCTAATACGTACCTCCAGAGTGGCGTTCGTTTCAGATTCTGTAAGTTTAGCAAATCGTTATCGCTCTTTAACCGGACGGCAAAGAGTTTAAGAAGAGACTGAACGCCACGGGGCGTCCAGCTTGCGCTATTAATGCGTTACGCCTCAGGGCGCGACGGTGGTTTCATAGAAATTTCGGCCAACCGTTTTGCCTTGCGAATCAAGGATTTCATATTCTATACGCAGCGCGCCAGGGGCGGAGGGCGTGAACGTCAGTTGTGCCACCTGGCGACCACTGTCAGGCGGAAGGGTCATCGGTTTGCTCTCTTGCTGCTCGGTTTTACCGGGCATTTTTACGCGCCAGCGCAGTGTACACCTGTCACAGGCGGAAAAACCATCGTTTACTGCCCATAATTTCACCACCCCAGGCGTGTTAGCGCGCCAGGAGAGCGTCACCGGTTCGATGGAAGGCAAAAGCGGCTGATAGGCGCGCTGAAGGGCGTAATAGCCCGCTTTTGGCTGGCGCAGATAATCCACTACGCCCCAGTTAATTGACGGCCAGGTTTCGACAAACATAAAGTGGAACAGCGCGGTGACAGGCTGATAGCGCTGGCGACGGTAGCTCTCTGCCGCCATGCCGACCAAATCGGCCTGATATTTCTGCGTGTTATGAATGAATTCATCCAGATTGTCGCCGCGCGGGATCTTC
Source organism: Cronobacter condimenti 1330 (assembly GCF_001277255.1). Taxonomy (NCBI): domain Bacteria; kingdom Pseudomonadati; phylum Pseudomonadota; class Gammaproteobacteria; order Enterobacterales; family Enterobacteriaceae; genus Cronobacter; species Cronobacter condimenti. The sequence goes on along the minus strand of NZ_CP012264.1, from coordinate 2,121,821 downwards.
GCAAAGCCGAAGGTCTGGAACGGCTGGAAGTTATGGTATTTCCACACGGTCCAGTCTGGGTCATCCGGGCGGGTTGAGGCGGGCCAGCGCTTGTCGGCCGGGATAATCGTCTCAAGCGTTGCGCGTTTTGGCAGCGCCTGAGCGCCAAACTCCGTAATGATGCCCGTTTTTGCCGGTTGCAACACATCCGTCATGACGCCGAAGTACCAGCCTTGCCAGTAGTGTTCTTCCACCGCTGAAAAACGATGCACGATACGGCTGTCATCTTTCGCCAGCGCGTCTGCCACACGCGCCGTCAGCACGCGGTTGAGATCCTTGTGCCAGTCCGGGAAGCGCTTTTCCATCCACGGTGAATTCCACGGCGGTTCGTTATGACCGCCCCAGGCGATAATGGCCGGTGAATTGCCAATCTGCTCGGTCATCTCCAGGCTCTGACGTGCAGCGTTCTCGGCGAATTCCGCGCTGTCGTTATAGCCCCACTGAAGCGGGACGTCCTGCCAGATCATCAGCCCCATCTCATCCGCCATACGATAGAGCGGGCGGCCTGCCACATGCCCGTGCACGCGAATGGCGTTGGCATTCATGTCCAGCACCAGTTGAATATCGCGACGGTATTTTTCTTCCGTCATCTCGCTGAGCCACGGCGAGCCAATGTAGTTGCTGCCTTTGATAAAAATCCGCTTGCCGTTCAGTACCCAGCCTTTATTGTCTGGCTGTTCGATAATCTGACGCAGCCCGGTGCGGCTGGCTATCTGCTCCATTACCCCCTGGTTGTCATGAAAGACTGCGCTTACGCGATAAAGATGGGGAAAGCCATAGCCGTCAGGCCACCAGAGTTGCGCGTTTTCCATCGGCAGGGTAAACGTCAGCCGCTGCGGCGTTGCGCCGGTGGCGTTAAGGTGTACTTTCTGCTTTTGCTCAAAGCGCGCTCCTGCAAAATTAGCGGGGCGGGCACGCAAGGTAAGATCCACCTCGCGCGCGGTGGTCGCGCGGTAAACCAGTTCAACGCGCAGCTGCGGTCTATCAAGCCCGTGCTGCCAGTCAGGGCGCAAGATAAGGTTATCGACTGTGACCCCGCGGCTTAAATGCAGCCGTACTGGCGCCCAGATCCCGCCTGAGTTGGCATCCTGCCCACTCGGCGACCACGCGCCGCCGGGGCGGGTATCGTGCTGATTCAGCACACCTTTCACCATTGTTTTATGTAGCGGCCAGATCGTTTTTGGATCTTCAAAAGGGCTGTCAACGCGCACCGTGAGCTTATTGTGACGTTGTAACTTATCGCTGATGTCATACGAGAAGCGCTGGAAATAACCCTCATGTTTTCCAAGGGGCTGACGGTTAAGCCAGGCCTCAGCGTAGTAATCGACGCCATCAAACTGCAGCGTCGTCATGGTGTCCTTCGGGAGCGGCGGAAGGGTAAACTCGTGACGGTACCAGAGCACGCCCTGATGATCCCAGCCTGCCGTATACCAGTTCGCCGGCACACGCAGCGTGCGCCAGTCGCGCACCGGGCCTTGCTGTCCCGCAAATGCGGCATCGTTGCCGTCGTGCGCGTGCCAGTCGCCCGCAAGCGACCAGCTCACCGGTAACGGCACCGTAAGCTCAGGGGCGGGTTTCGCCTCAATCGCGCCGCTCATCAGCAGTAATACGCCACAGGCCAGACGTTTCATCACCCCTCCAGCAGTTGGATCAGAAATTCACGCACCCGACGCTGCGCGGTGGCGAGCGCCTCACGCCACGCGGCACGCACTGTTGGCGCCGCGCCTGGCTCCTGGGTTTCTATCTCCTGAAGCAGCGTTGTCAGCCCTTCAAAGCCAAATGTCGCCGCTTCGCCGCGCAGTTTATGCGCCAGACGATGCGCCTGTTCGCCGTCGCCACTGGCAAGCGCGGCGTCAAGCAGCGCCGCCTGCTCGTCAAACCCTTCGGCAAACAGCCCGAGCAGCTCTTTAAGCAACCCCATGTCACCATCAAACGCCGCCAGCAGTTGCGCGCTGTCCGGCAGACCGTCGGGCGGCGGGGCGCTTTGCGGGGCGAAGCGTGACAACTCTTCTGCGAGCGCCACCAGGGTCACGGGTTTTGAGAGATAGCCGTCAAACCCCATTGCCAGACAACGCTCTTTGTCGCCCTGCATCGCGTGGGCGGTCATCACAATCGCGACCTGATGCCCGCCGCGCACTACCTCTTCCTGGCGCAGCGCGCGGATAGCCGCTTCGCCGTCCATGACCGGCATCTGCAAATCCATCAGCAACATATCCCAGCCCCCCTGACGCCAGTGCTCCAGCGCCAGCAGACCGTTATCCACCGTCACACATTCATGGCCGAGCTTCTCCAGCAGGCGCACGGCCAGTAGCTGGTTTACCGGGTTATCTTCCGCGAGCAGAATGCGCATCGGCGCCGTTTCCGGCCATACGTGCGCAGGGGTGACAACGGCCGGCGCGGGCGCGGGTTTTTCCGGTGCAGGGCGCAGCGCCTCGCCAAGCGCGCGCGCAAGCTCCTGCTGATCGACCGGTTTGTTGAGGTACCAGGCAATGCCGGTGCGACGCAACGTCGAGAGATCAAGATCCCGGCTCATGGAGCTCAGCATGATGATTTTGCTGCGCGACGCCTGGGGCAACACAGAAATTTCCAGCGCCAGTGAAATGCCGTCCATCTCCGGCATCTGGGCATCAAGCACAATGACCGGGAAATCGCTGTCGCTCTCAAGCAGCGCCAGCGCGCCCGTGGCCCCCGAGACACAAACCGGGTTCAGCCCAAGCTGGTTTAGCATCGCCTGCATCAGGCGGCGGTTGGTGGCGTTATCATCGACCACCAGCACTCGCTCGCCATTAAAATGCGTGGGCGGCTGTTCTTCCGCCACGCCCTGCGCCGCGCTTTGCAGAGGCAGAATAAAACTAAATTCGCTGCCCTGATCCGGCTCGCTCGTCACCGTAAGCTGGCCGCCCATCATCGCCACCAGCCGCGCGGAAATGGTCAGCCCCAGCCCGGTACCGCCGTAGCGCCGCGTGGTGGACGTATCCGCCTGGCTGAATGCCTCAAAAATGACCTGCTGTTTTTCCGTGGGAATGCCAATACCGCTGTCACGCACCCGAAAACGCCATTCATCGGGCTGGGCGCCGGGGGCGACCGCCAGCAGGATCTCGCCCTGGTGCGTAAATTTCAGCGCGTTGCTAAGCAGGTTGGTCAGCACCTGGCGCAGCCGCACCACATCAACATGCAACATGTCCGGCACGCGCTCGTCGATATCGACCAGCAGTTCGATCGTTTTATCACTGGCAAGCGGCATCAGCGGGCGTACCAGCGACTGTATAAAGGGACGCAGCGCCACATATTCTTCATGCAGCACAATTTTGCCGGCCTCGATTTTCGAAAAGTCGAGGATGTCATCGATGATATGCAGCAGTGACTGCGCCGAACTCATGACCAGCGACAGGTACTCGCGCTGTTCGCCGTTTAAATCGGTGTCCAGACACAGTTGCGTCATGCCAAGGATCCCGTTCATGGGGGTGCGGATCTCATGGCTCATATTGGCAAGAAACGCGCTTTTGGCTTCATTGGCCGCCCGCGCGGCATTGGCTGCCTCACGCGAAATCAGCTCTGCCTCTTTACGCCGGGTGATGTCCTGCAACGTGCCAATGAGCCGCTCAATCTGCCCGGTGACGGTAAGCGCGATGATCTGCCCGGAAAGCAGCATCCAGAGCCATTGTCCGCTGCGGTGTTGCACGCGAATTTCACATTCGAATACCGGCATCTGGTTTTCGCCGGCGCGCTGCATGGCACTCTTCAACAGATCCCTGTCTTCCGGGTGGATCAGCGATAACAGAAAGCGGCTATTGTGTTGCAGCTGACCGCGCGGCTCGCCGAGCAGGTTAAGAAAGGCGTCGTTGAGGTGCAGCACGTCAGTCGTGATTTGCCAGTCCCAGATGCCGATATGAATAGATTCCGCCGCCAGCAGGAAATCGTCATGTAACAGTTGCCGGTTGCTTTGCACGGTATCAAGCGCGGTAATGTCGGTATGCAGGCTGATAATGCCGCCATCGGCGGTGCGCTGATGCTGAATAAAAAGCCGCCGCTCATGCAACTGGCGCACTTCACAGTGGTTATTCTGGCGGCAATTGGCCAGTAGCGAGGCGATCAACGCGTCACGGCTGCGGCGATCGGTGTGAAAGCCTGCATTAACGAACTCCGCCGCCAGTGCGCTTAACGTGACACCGGGTGTAAGGTGGGCACCGACACCAGGATAAAAGCGGCTGACCTGCGCATTCCAGGCAACCAGACGCTCCTCGTTATCGTAAAACAGCAGGGCGGCGGGCAGCGCGTCGAGCGCATCCGGGAAGGCGTGGCCGTTCATGGCTGCGCTCCCGGCTGGTAGTTCAGCTCCGCCTGACGGCGCATATATTCAAGCCCCGGCGCAATCGTCATCGCCCAGGCGGTCAGCACCTCTTCATCACAGTCAGGATCAAGCTCGGCCACGGTATCGAGAATTGCCCGGCGCCAGTGCGCAAAAAAATTCGGCGGCAGGCGCACGCCGTTGCTTTCCCGCTGACGCGCCAGACGCTCCAGAAAATCGGGCACCATCAGAACGCCATCGACCATCAGCATCGCGAAGAAGCTCTTGTAAACAAACCGACGCAGCGTTTGTGGGTCGACCGCCGCAAAGTGATTCTCCGTTTCCGGCGTCATATGAATAAAACGGGTATAAAAGCGCTCGAAAAACGGTTCTTTATTGTCACCGGGAAAGAGGCGGCTATAGCTTGAATCAAAAAGATCCCGATAGAGCATCATGGGCGAACCTCCGGGCGGCTCTCGCCAGGCAAACACTGGCGCAGGGGGTTAAACACGTCGCTCAGACGGCGGCTGAAATAGCTGCCGGGGGCGGGCGCATCGCTGTCAAGCAACGGGCCGCCGTTCGCTTTATAGAACAGCGCCTCCAGCACGGTGGCGTTAGTTGAGAGCGTCAGCGACCGGTTATAGTCGCCGGTCGCCTCGACGCGGCCTTCGTACCAGCCGCGTTTTTCGTCATACATCAGCCGGGTCGCCTGCATCAGGGCGTCGGTATAAGGCGTGTCCCACAACACCCAGAGCGAAAACACGGCTTTGGTCGAAACCTGCGCCAGGCGCGGATACTCTTTGCCGTCATCGCCAAGCGTATTCCACGCATAACCGTTGGCCCAGACGGTGTCCGAGGCGTGCCAGGGCGCGGCGCTGGTACTGAAATCGGCGCGGGCGGTGAGGATATTCTCCCGTTGCCAGCGGCTCTCCTGGCTCAGGTACACCAGTTTTGCGCGCTCGCGCAGGTTATTGATTTTCTCCCGATCGACGCCCGGCACCTCCCAGCCAAATTCGAGCCCGGGCAGTGTGTAGGGCAGCGTCGTAATAAGCGACGGTTGCCAGGTGGTGCGCGGGTCGCGGGCATCCACCGGTAAGGCGCGGTCATACATGATAACGTTCTGCGACGGCGGCCCCCAGGCTTTCGCCGGGCTAAACCCCCACAGGCTGAAGCCCGCCGCGGCATATTCGCTTTCGCCAAGGCGGATTTCATCACGCGGCGACAGTAGCCCGTTTTGCATCTGCGCGGCATACAGTGTGCCGTCTTTATCGATGACCGGGCAGAAATTCCAGCGCATCACCACCCGCTCAAGATATTCGCTGTACTGCGGGTGATATTGCGCGACAAGGCGCAGCGCCAGCATCAGGCGGGCCATGTCGCGCGCCGACCAGCCCATCACGCCGGGCTTGCCGGTGAAATCCACCATGGTGGGCGTCCAGGTGGAGTAAAGCCGGTTTGGCGTCTGGCGGGCGGTCAGCGGCAGGCGATTGAGCGTACCAAGCAGGCGCGTCAGCCGGGCGTCGAAGGTTTTTTCATCCACCAGGTTCAGCTCGCGGGCGGCGGTTAGGGCAATCAACGCGTCGCCCATCTGCCAGAGCGAGGCGACAGGGCGTTTGTCGCTGCCGTTCACCAGCCCCGTTGCTTCCTGGGTGTTGTTCTCAAAATAACGCCAGGCGATGGCGGCCCATTCGCGCTCCTGGGGCGTAAGGGTGCTGATGCGCGCCGTGGTATGCCACCCGCCATGTGTAAGCCAGCGCCAGCCCGCACGGTCGTCGCGCAAAAGCAGCCAGGCCATCACCAGGCCCAGAATGGCGAGGATAAGCAGCAGACGGCTTACTGTTTTAAGCATGTCGCGGTTACCGGTGGCAGTTTCACAGGTTCGTCATCGTTACAGGTTGCGCACTGGCAGGCCTGACAGGTCGGTTTGCTGCGCACCGCAGTGCCGCTCTGCTGGCACCAGTTTTGAATACCCGGCGTCATATTCAGGAACGGACGGTTGCGGCGGGTGTTGTTCTCCTCAAAGAGATCGACCAGTTTTTTCTCCCACAACGACGGCGCGTACTCTTTATTCTTCGGATCGTTGGTATTAAAGCGCAGCAGCTTGCCCTGTTTTTTATAGAGCAGCGCTTCAAGCATGATGCCGTTGTTATTGCCGGTGAAGGCGTTAATCGGCCCGTCGCCGTTCTCATAGATGCCTTCGTAATAGCCCTGTTTCGGGTCGTTAGCGTTCTCAATGGTGGTGAAGAGGCGGTCGGTGTAGGGTGAATCCCACAACACCCACATGCCGAGCGCAGCCTTGAGCGATACCGCCGCAACCTGCGGCACGAACTGGCCTTTATCGGTAATCGTGTTCCAGTTAAAGCCGTCGCTAAAGACGGTGTCGTAAACGAAGTACGGCGATTTATCGAGCTGATGTTCGGAGCGGGCGGTCATCACCCCGGTGATGGTGTAGCGGTTCTCCTGCGCCTGATACACGCGGTCAGCGAAATCCTTCATCCACGGGTGCGTATAGGTATTCGGGCTGTCGTCGCGATCTTTGGCGGTGTCCCAGCCCATCTCCAGGCCGTAGAGCAGGTAGGATTCCGTCACCACATAGTTGTGCTGGCTGGTCCGGCGAGGGTCGCGCGAGTCATACGGCACCAGTACGCAGTAAATATCGGCCAGGGCATACGGCTCCGGGCGGTTCGCCTGACAAGTGTTGAATCCCCAGAGCTGATAACCTGCCGCGCCATACTCTTCATACCCCAGACGGCCTTCCTGGACATATTTCGGCTGATTATTTTCCAGATACGAGCCATACATCGTGCCGCAGGGGTCCACTACGTTCGTGAAATCCCAGCCCAGCACGATGTTATCGACGCTGTTGCCATATTCCGGGTAACGCTCTTTGATGATTTTCAGCCACAGCAACATGCGCCCGATATCCAGCGCCGAGAAGCCGATTTCACCCGGCTTGTTCAGGTAGTTCACCTTCTGGGCGGTAATCGTGTTGTACGCCTTGTTTGGCACCTGGCTGCGGAAGAGATCGAGTTTATTCAGCGTGCCGAGCAGCTTTAGCATCCGGCGGTCGAATTCGGCTTTATCGATAATGCCAAGCTCACGGGCAGCGACCATCGCGCCGATATAAGAACCGGTATCCCACATGGTGGTGGAAGGATACTGGTTGACCGCGTTCACCAGTCCCGTGGTGGGCTGGTAGTTCACCACGAAATATTGCCAGGCGTTTTTCGCCATCGCCATTTCACGCGCGGTCAGCTCACCATGCCGCGCCGGGTAGTCATTGGCGGGCAGTTGACCGCGACCCTGCGCCGTCACTGCGCAGCCCAGGAGCAAGAAGATGCAGGCGCAGAGGCGAATAAACAGGGGTAAAGATTTCAGAATCATGGCGTAACTCCCGCAGAAGCATGGGCGGTGGAAGGCGTGTACTGGCATCCCAGACAGAGCAGTTGCCCGCCGGTGATATAGGCAAGGCTCTCCAGCACTACCGCGTTGGTGTCGGCATCAATCACGTTATTCACGCTGTTATTAAGATTCAGACCACGTTGCCAGCCTTTACCTGGCACCAGCAGCGGTTGCACCTGCAGGCGCAGGGCTTCGCTCCAGCCGTTACGAAAGAGCGCATACCACGCGAAGGCAGAGCGGGTTGAGGTGATGGCGGTGCGCTCCGGCGCGGTTTTATCGTAGGCGGTTTCGCCCGGCTCCCGCTGTGGCTGACGGTCAGGAATGGCTGCGGCAAAATCGGGCGCCTGTTCGGCGTAATCCGTGCTGATAGGCGGTTTACGTACCCGCAGGCTGTGACGCCGCTGCTGAATTTGCATAATGCGCCAGGCCACTTCACCGCTTTGCGCATCAAACCCCAGCTCCAGGCCCGTCAGCAGCCACGGCAGGCTTACCAGTGACGGCTGTTTGCCCCACGGGGTGCGCAGGCCTTCATCCGGCACCATAATGCCGTCGATATCGATCATGTTCTGGCCTTCCGGCGGCTGCGTGACGGCAAGCCCGGCCGTAGTGTTAATCAGGCGCAGCGTGTGGCTTGCATAGGTGCGATAACCAAAGCTGTCACGCGGCTCGTCGGTCGGGATCACCCAGTGACGTACCGCAAGCGCCGCGCTGGTATTTTTGGCGTCAACAAAAAGCGCGTCGAGATGCCAGCGCGACACCAGTGCATTCACGGCGGGCGCGTGTTGGGGGTAGTGCCACAGCAGCACCTGCAGCGCCATCAACAGACGGCCAACGCCGATCGCGCTACTCTGTGGCTTACCGAGTATTTCCGCCGGGCTGTTGCGGTAATAGGCGGCGGGCAGACCGTCCGGTGTCAGTGGCAATTCGCCGAGCGCATAAAGCGCCTGCGTGACGCGCTCATCAAACTCGTCGCGGGTGATAACCTCAAGCCGGTAGGCCGACACTGCCGCCAGCAGATAGCTACCGGTACTCCAGAGACTGAACCACGGCGCGCCGTTCTGGGCGTTCACCAGCCCGTCGGGGCGGGTATTGTTGATAAAATATTGCCACGCCACGCGTGCCCAGACAGCCTCGTCAAATGTTAACTGGCGCGACTCCGGCAGCGGCGGGAAATCTTCACTTAGCGTAATGCCGCTACTGCTTTCCACGCGCGTCGGCATCTGACGCTCCACCCAGACCACCACGGCGAAGCCAATCAAAAAGCCCACCAGAATCGTGATGTAACTGCGCGCGCTCAGCAGGGCATCAGAGACTTTCATGCGCCGTTCTCCTCATCCGCCGGCTGCCACATAGCGGCCATGATCATCGGCAGCATGGCAGCGATATTCACCGCGCCCCAGAAGATGTTAATCACATAGCCCGATGGGTCATCCACCGCGCCGCGCGCCACCTGAATTCCGCCCCAGATAAGGCCGATTAACGTGAGCACCACGATGGCGATTTGCGGCTTCACCAGATAGAGAAAACGCCCCGTCTGACGCTCTTTCGGAGTCACATGGAACTTAATCTGCTCGCCGCGCAGCACCGTATCGAGCGCCTTTAAATTCATCGAGAAAAACGCCAGGTACGAGGCACGGCCATCCCAGGCGGAAATGCCCCAGGTGCCAAACATAAACGCCAGTTCCGAAACGATAAAAAACGGCAAAAAATGCAGATAGAAGGGCGTGGACCAGGCGGAGACGGGCGGGATGCCGGTAAAGAGATAAATCAGCGGCGAGATAAGAAACACCGTATTCCACACGCAGGCGAGATAAGACCAGAAGGTCGTGGCGTACATTAGCGTTTGCGGCAGCGAGAGCTTAAAGCGACGGCGGCTGAAGATGTTGTCATGAAACAAAATATCGAGCGAGCCGGCCGCGTACTTAAAACGCTGAATGATCCAGGTGAGCATATCCTGTGGCGAGAGCATTTTAGATTCGATACGCGGATGCATCACCGAGCGCCAGCGGCGGGCGCTGTCGCCATGCAGTACGATGGAGGTGTAGATATCTTCCGACACGTGGAATTTATAAGGCGTAAGCTCAGTATCATAGAGCACGTGCGGGCGCATGGCGTCCTGCAGGGCTTCACGCATGGACGGGTCGCGGATGTCGCGCGTGTGACGGTCGATTTCTTCCTCAACCGTCCACACATAACTGCGCAGCGCCGCCTGCATAATAGCCTCGCGGCGATGCACCGACGCCGCACCGCAGCAGAAGGCGGCATTCGCCCAGTTACGACGCCGCAGGATCACATCATAAAACATGCGCGGATCGTTAAAGAACGGGTCGCGACCCATCGTCACCGGGCCGACGACTTTCTCCGACAACCAGCCGAGCGCGTAACCCGGTTTACCCACTTTACGCGCCAGCCAGCGCGGCAGACGTTCGCCTTCGGGCAAGTCGAAAAACCATTGCGGCGTCTGCACCCACGCGACATCCGGGTCGCGGAAATAACCAAGCGTATGCTCAAGCAACGTCGGAAACACCCGCGTGTCGGCGTCGCAAATCACAATAAAATCCCCGTCTGTCTGTTCAAGGCCGTTGCGCAGGTTGCCTGCCTTAAAGCCAATATTGCTTTCACGCGTGATGTAGTTAACGCCTTCTTCTTCACAAACCGCGCGCATCGCCGGACGGCGGCCATCATCAAGCACGTGAATGCGGTAATCGAGCGGGCCGGGATAGCGTATTTTCAGGGCGTCCTGAATGGACAAACGCACCAGCTCTACATCTTCGGAGTAGGTGGCAATGAAGAGATCGACACGCACCGGGCGCGGCTCGGTACGGTCATTCTCATTCAGGCAGTCGTTAATATCGTGCGGAGCGGGCTGCTGTGGCGGATCGTCCTCACGCCAGATGTTGATGGTAAAAAGCACCGTGCCAATCCAGGCGCAGGTTTCTGCGATGACCAGCGGCAGCGCATACCACAGCGCATCCATGTTGAGCGATTCAGTCCAGCGCCAGCGAATATAATTCGCACCCAGCACCAGTGCCGCAACGGACAAGATCTGCCAGAGCGTTTTTACCACGCGCGGCGTTTTTAACGGCTCCGGTGGTTTCCTGTCTTCAAAGCGGGAGAAATAAAAGCCCATAGCGGTATCATCATCCAGACACAACACAGACAGTGGCGGCAAATAATTGTTGAGCGCAACTATTTTACCGTCAGCGAAATATCTCTGGCGCAACAAAACATTGGTTTTAAGTTTATGAAGTGATTGTAGATGCCCGCGCTAAACTTTCCAGCACGATAAATTTATCGCCCGACCTGTGCCGCTTCGTTTAAAAAAAAAGCGATCAGAAAATATATTTTCCGCGAAACACTGACACTCGCTTATTGCCGTATACACTTTTCTGATAATACTCAGAATATATTGCGCTGCCGAGGAAAGGGCGGCCCCAGCCGATAAGAAACCGTGCCGATGAGCGATTCAGCAAGCGTTGCTTCAACCCGCGATATCCCGCGCGCGCGCGTCTCCTGGCGCTATGTAGCGGCGGACCGGCGCGATCTGCGTATCGACCTGATGCGCGGTATTGCGCTTGTCATGATGGTTGTCGCACACACGGAAGTGATGTCGATATTGAATATATTTACCTGGGAGCGTTTTGGATTAACCACAGGCGCTGAAGGGTTTGTGATTCTGGCGGGTTTTATGCTTGGAATGCTTAATCGTCAGCGGTTACAAAAGGCGGTATTACTGACGGTAGGCTGGACACTCTGGCGGCGCGCCTGGAAGATCTATCTGGTTAATATCATTATTATTCTGAGTGTATTGTTGTTATCGAAAATACCCTTTATCAATACATTTGAAATAACGCACTTTGTCGATCGTTTCTCCGGAAATAGCTGGTCATTGTTTCCCGCAACGCCACAAATTAAAGAAACCTGGTTCAACATTATTTTGTTTTTGCAGATTGGCCCGCACCAGACGCAGATTCTGGGTCTGTACGTCTTTCTGCTGCTGCTAAGCCCGCTCTATCTGGCGCTACTGCAATATCGTAAAACCCCATGGCTGATTGCCGGTTCGGCGCTGGTTTATGGTCTCTATCAGCTAACGCCGTACCGACTGACCGCCAGCGAATTTGAATTCGCCTTCCCGCTCATGGCCTGGCAGTTTATTTATGTGCTCGGCATGTGCTGCGGCTGGCATAAAGAGGAATTGCTGTCGCTTGCCCGAACGGGACCCGGAAAAGTGACCGTGACGGCGATGGTCATCTGTGCGCTGGTCATGATGTTTATCGCCCAGAATCATACCAACCCGTTTATGCCGCCAGGCTTGTTGATGCATGCGATTCCGCCTGCCGATTTTAACGCGCTCTACCACACCTGGGCTGCCAAAAATGGCCTGGGACCACTGCGCGTATTGAACGACTTTAGCCTGATGGTAACGGTCTATCTGCTGCTGACCTGGTGCTGGACGCCCATTTACCGCCTGGCAGGGTGGTTTCTGATCCCGCTCGGCCAGCATTCGCTCTACACCTTTATCTTGCATGTGTATGTGGTGTTGCTGGTAAGCCAGGTGGTGCATTTCGATTTGTGGCATCAGGCCTGGCTTCTCAATACGCTGGTCCACAGCGTGGCGCTGGGCATTCTCTGGCTGATGGCGAAGTATGACGTCGCCGGACGCTGGATCCCTAATTAAGGAACGACACGGGTATGACGAGGGTTTATCACTACTTCGGCCTTGCAACACTCGCACTGGCGACACCGTCGGGCTTTGCCGCACAGACCCAAGCCAGCGCGCAGGCGGCTGCCAGCGCAGATACCGAGGCAGAGCCTATCCAGGCGGGTGTATTCACCAGCCGCTGGGGACGGCTGTTCTCCGGCAATGACAACACCTTCTCCGGCGCGCTGAGTTTCAACAGCGGGCTGAAAGAGCAGTATGTGACGATCCCTAACAGCGGCGATACCGCATCGCAGACCAATAAAATTAACCAGACCGTCAATCTGAGCCTGCAATATTCGCCGTGGAGTTTCCTCTTTGCCAACATCACGATGCGCGCGCCGGTGCGCGATTTAAGCCGCTATACCAGCGATTTTCGCTACAGCTTCGGCTATGACGACTGGCACGCTAACACGTTCAGTCTGGTCTACAGCAACTACGGCGATAACCACATCTGGCCGTCGGGCAACAAGCGGCACACCTATTTTGAGCAAGGCGGCATTACGGCGGCGTATAAGTTTTCTCTGCCCAAACCGCTGGAGCGCCATCTGCTAATTAACAAAGGGGATTCCATTATTTGTCAGGCAGGCTATACCTGGGTGCCGCGCTATTACGATCTGGACAGTAACGCCATCCGAAGCAATAAAAATGTTGTACTGGGCGGCTGTGGCTATACGTATAAACAGCATTACTTTGTACGTGCGACCGCATTCTGGTACCCCGACAGTAGCCAGCAGCAGCCGTGGAACGGCGACTACAGTTACAGTTTTGGTTATGCAGGCTATAAGCCGGGCACGTTCTCTTTGCAATATGCCAACTACAGCGGCACGCGCTACCCGGGCCATAAGAGCGGTAACGGTAAGTTTCGCGAGGGCACCGTCAGCCTTATCTGGTATTTGCCATTCTGAGGAGCCACGATGCCGCACAGACAGCGGGTGTTAATTGTTGATGACTCAACCGTTTACCGGCGACTGCTCGGCAGTATGCTTGGCAAATGGGGCTATGAGGTGCTGGAAGCGGTGAACGGGGCGGCAGCGCTGGATGTGCTGGCCACGCAGCCCGTTAATATGGTGCTGAGCGACTGGGAGATGCCCGTCATGGATGGGCTGACGCTCTGCAAGGAGATCCGCGCCCGCTTTCAGGAACACTATATCTACCTTATCGTGCTCACCGCGCGGGAAAGCGTGGACGACCTGGCGCTCGGTTTTGAAGCGGGTGCCGATGACTTCCTGAGTAAACCGGTGAATCAAAGCGAGCTGCGCGCAAGGCTGCATGCGGGGGAGCGCATTCTGGAGCTGGAAGCGACGCTCGCGGCACGCAACGCCCGGCTGCGTGAGGCGCTGACGCAAATCGAGAGCGATCTCCAGGCGGCGGCGCAGCTTCAGCGTTCGGTATTACCGGGGCGACGTATGCAATACGACGGTTTCTTCGCCGACTGGCTGTTTGTTCCTTCGGCGTATGTCTCCGGCGATATTTTTAACCTGTTTTCGCTCGACAGCCACCTGGGCTTTTACTGTGTGGATGTGGCGGGGCATGGCGTCGGGGCGGCGATGATGTCGCTTGCCGTGGCGCGCCAGTTCCTGCACGGACGGGCAGTAGAGCGGTTTTTATTTGATGGTGACAACGTAACCGCGCCGCACGAAGTCATCCGTATCCTGAATGAGCGGTTTTGTCATGACGACACCGAGATTGTCAGCTATTTCACGATGGTGTACGGCGTCATCGATATCAACACAGGTGAGGGGAAACTCTGCCAGGCCGGTCACCCGACGCCGTTTATTACACACCCCAACGGCACCATTACTCAGATAGGCAGCGGCGGGGCGCCGGTAGGCTTGCTCGCAAGCCTGAGCTGGGAAGACGCCACCTTCACCTTGCGCCCGGGCGACCGGCTCTGCCTTTACAGCGATGGCATCACCGAGTGCGAAAACCCACAGCACGAACAGTTTGGCCAGGCGCGACTGGAGAGTTGGTTACAGCGTCACGTTCCCAGCCCGCTCGATGCGATCTTCCCGGCGCTACAAGAAAAACTGGTGGGCTGGCGCGCCGAAAAGCAGGGCGATCAGGTGGCGATGGCCGACGACGTATCACTATTAATTATCGAACGAAGCATTGAGGGAGAGCGCGATGAATCTTGAGACTGAACAGCAGGACGGCATCAGCGTCATCACGCCAGTGGCGCGACGCCTTGACGCCTCGGTCGCCGCGGCATTTCGCCAGGGCGTAAGCGACGAAATCGGCCGCACCACAGGTGGACTCGTTATCGATTTCTCGCGCGTGGATTTTATCGACAGTAGCTGCCTCGGGACGCTGATAGCCCTGTTCAAGCAGATGAACGGCAAAGGCGAAATGGCACTCTGTTCCCTTAACAGCAACATTATGAATATGTTCAAACTCACCCGCATGGACAGGGTGTTTATTCTCTGCCCGGATCGCGCCGCCGCGCTGGCCCGGCTGCAAAAAGGCTAAACGGATGAGCGCCGCCCTGACGCTCCCGGCGCGCCTTGACGCGCTCGGCCCGCTCGCCGACGCGCTGGCGCACTTTATGGCGTCGCTGCCGGCAGACGACGGCTGGCGCTTCGCGCTCGATCTCGCGGTGTGTGAGGCGGCAGCAAATGTGATTCGTCATGCGCTGAACGAGACGCCGACACGCCATTTCACCGTAGAATTCCAGCGCGACGACACTTGCGCGCGGGTGATCTTCACCGATGATGGCAAGTCTATCCCCGACGGTAAGCTCGATGACGCGCGTCACAATGCGAACGTCGACGACACGGCGCTGATGAGCGAAGGCGGGCGAGGGCTAATGCTGATTGTGGCCTGCGTTGATGAGGTAACGTATCAATCAGGCACAGTAAACCGCCTGACACTCTGCAAGTGGTTTACGGCAGGTGAATCAAGTGACGTTGTCACGTAAAATGCTGTTTGAGCCAGATTTTCTTATAAAGAATGCCAGGTTGAGACGCCTGGGCGGGATGAACGCAGACAGGAGAACGCTAATGGCGGGACGGCAAATTACGCTTGAACCTTACGACCCCGCGTGGCCCGCGCGATTTGATGAAGAAGCGCAAAGGGTGCGCGCCACACTCGGCGCAGTGGCGCGGATCGTTCACCATATTGGCAGCACCTCGGTGCCAGGGCTTGCGGCCAAACCGGTCATCGACATGCTGCTTGAAGTGAGCAGCCTTGCCGCGCTTGATGCCTGTAACGCCAGGATGCAAGCGTTAGGGTATACACCGCGTGGCGAACACGGCATTGCCGGCAGGCGATACTTTATTAAAGGCGATAGCGCACGCACGCATCACCTCCATGCCTTCGAAACCGGCAGCGAACACATTACGCGCCACCTGGCATTTCGCGATTATCTGCGCCGCCATGACGATGCGGCGAACGAATATCAACGCATAAAATTTGCAGCGGCCCGCGACAGCGGATTTCAGTCAGATAGTTATAGCGAACAGAAAACGGCATTTATCGAGAGAATAGAGCGGTTGGGGACAGGGGGGTTAACGCTCATAAAATCGAATGCAGAGTAAGTTTGTCGACGCTAAAATCTTGCCTTGAAAGAAATAGCAAGGGCTCGCCTCATGGCCAGCCCTTGTTTTATTTCTCATTACTGGCCGAAACGATAACGGCTTTAAGGAAAGTCTTTTAAAAGGAAGGGCAATGAAAAAATGTACGTTAGCTTTCGTCATACTTGCTTTTTGTGGCGCTGCAAACGCGGCTACACCCGCTGAATCCGCACCTGCGCCCATTGCTCTTGTCGCGATAAAACCAGGCAGTCAGCCGTACATCAGCATATGTAGCGCCTTTAAAGACACCTGTAAGGGCAGCGCGGCTATCTGGAAAGCAAAAAACAGCGATGACAGTTTTTATTTAATCCTTCCGGGCACACGATTAATGGAAGTCCAGCGTGAGGGCGACACATTGACGAAAGTCGCCATGTGGGATTTTTCAGGATATAAAACAGAGCACACACCCGATGAAGATTTAACGCAAGACGAAAATTATATCTATCCGGCGCTTTATCCTTTGAGCAAAACCAAATGGGCGGTTGCCATAGTATCCAGATGGTCTGCTGGCTATTCTGGCGGTGGTCGTTCAGAAGAAATCGCCGATTTTATGATGCTAAACCGCGATGGTTCCTATCAACCGGCATTTAAAAATGTGCCTTTTTCATCGGCCGCCATAATTCGTGCATGTTTTACGGAAGCGGATTACGCAAAAAGCGCACATTGTCATGATGAAAGCTGGAGCGTTCTGCGCCTTAAAATTACCGATACCGCAAAAGCGTTTTACTCATGGCGATTCATTACCACGTCATATAGCTGGCCTGCCTTTAAAGATAAAAAGGCGACGGAGAAGAAAACCATTGTCAGGGTTGAATACCCGTTTCAGCAAGCGTTACACGCACCAGACAAGGCCAGTGCCAGCACACAAGAAAACTGAGCATGGCTGAACATCCCGATGCCGATCTCGTGCTGGAAAAGATGTGGCACTAACAACGCCGATGGAGGATGTCTTTGCAACGTTCAGGGTTGAGCGAAGGCGTGTTGAAACGCAACATGTTATCCGCCACGGGCTTTGCGCAATCCCGCTGATAAACTTTCACGTGCGCCAGATTCACCCTGAGAATGCCATGGCGTCAGCAAGGGCTGGCTGCAGGTGGAATCGTTGATCGCGGGCATTGGCCGTACTGAAAGGTAAATTTCCTCAACAGCTCCATTGGTGCGCATAATGTATATTATGTTAAATTGCATTTTATATCCGAACTGCGTCGTTTTGAGCTTCTCCATCTTCTACGCCACGCCTCTGCCCTACAGTTGTTGATGTGCAGATTTCAGCATGCCGCAGGAATTTGCCGGTGCGCTACGCGAAATCTGCCTGGCTCAGCCTCACGACTTTTCTCAGAATTCACGTAGCGCACCGTTTTGTTGACGCAGTTCAGCGGTTTTTAGACGCTAATCGCGCTGTCGCCTGCACAAACTTATGTTGAAACGCGCGGCTTCTTCCATAAATGGCGCATGAGCGTAACTGGCATAAATGCTGACGGTATACGCGGGCTAAATCTTTGCAGTGACGCCGTCGGGTTTACCCGCGCATCGTGCCTGCCGTAAATAATGAGCAACGGACGTGCGTTGTTGTGCCGGTACCTGAATCTTTGGAACGATACGCTGCATAGTCCTGGATGCCAACGCCGCCTCGCCAGCAGACGTTCAAACGTCTTGCGCTCAGGCTCCTGATAAAAACACCATGGAAAAAACGCGCGTTCACCATTGAGATGAATTGTCAGACAGGCGGGCCATCGCCTGCCCTCACGCAACGCGGCGGACCGTCAGGCTTGTCGGAAAGTTCGCGACCACGTAAAGCCAAAAGCACTGTAACTGCGATGGTGCGGCGTTTTGCCCGGCGAGCCAGTCAGTATTACCGCCTCAAAGATATCGACGCACAGATAAGCGAACTTTCGCAGCGTAAGCGCGCCTGCTGGAAACGTGTTGTCATAATAGCGCGGTGTCCGGGTCAACCGTGACAGACCAATAACCCTATTGTTCATCAAGGTTATAATTTACTGAACGCAAGGTGATAATTGACAGGCGTGATCACATAGCGTTAATTTATTATTCGCACTAATTGCCCGCGTATTGTAAAGCCCCATCTTTATTTAAGTTGTTTCTGAACATGAATATCTTCGTCAAAAAGCGATTTTTACGGAATAATATTTCCCCACAATGTCAGTAATTGTAAAGCATGAAAAAGGGCTGGCGATGAAAGGCATTTTTAGTAAAAATTCCGGCTCCGAATATGTCAAACCTGCTGTCAGTGAGTCGATATGGATTTCCGCGCTAAACCTTTTTTTGCCCTTTTAGTCTGCCTTTACCTGACAGGATGTGCTAATAACGCGCCGAAACCAAAACCTATCGCACCACTGCCACACGCCAGTTCATCCAGCCATCGGCCCGATCTCATCCCGGTTATCGCCGCCCTTCATGACCAGATGAACACCTGGCACAACGCGCCGTATGCCTGGGGCGGAACCGAGATTGACGGCATTGACTGCTCCGGTTTTGTCTGGCGCACGTTGCGTGACAGATTTAATTTACCGATGGCGCGCGTGACCACGCATGAATTAATCCAGATGGGTAAAAACGTTGATAAAAATAAGCTCCGTCCCGGCGATTTAGTCTTCTTCCGTATTAAAGGCGCGCTGCATGTTGGCTTTTATGATTCAGACGGAAAATTTATTCACGCGTCAACCAGCAAAGGCGTCACCCGCTCCTCTTTAGATAATCCGTACTGGAAAACCGTCTATTTAGAGGCGCGCCGTCTGCCGGATAATATCAGCTCCGTTATTACAATGAATCATCGTCAGCCGCCCGATCTGGCAAGCCGTTAATCTCCCGGCGTGAAGGCATCACCGCCGCGCATCCGTGTATATCACGCAGTGCGGCGATGACGCCTGCGCTTACACCGCTGGCGGGTTATCGTCGCCACCTTTATCGCTCAGTTCATTGAGCATGATTTCTTTGGCGGGTGCGTTTTCCAGTTTGCCTGCATACTCATCAGAGACGTCTGGCAGACTGGTGAACTGGCCATCAAGAAACAGAAAAGTCAGGTGTCCGGCGATATCGTCAAGCACCGCCGCGGCGCTCGAAAGCCCTTCGCCCTGCTCCTCATTGCCATCAAGCCGCCAGGTGAAAGCGCCGCGCTCTTCCGTGGCTTCGCCGAGGTCGACAATCTGGCCGTCAATGTTTTGCGACAGGACGCGCCCCTCGCACAGAAACAGAAAATACGGCATCCCGTCGCGGTTGGTTGGTTCCGGCATCGTTAACTCCTTGTTATTCAGCTTCGCTGGTTGAAAGAATAAAAAGTATAGCAGGCGGCCTGGCGCCCTCTTTGAAAGGAACAGGCCGCACGCGGCGGCCTGTGAGTTACTGCGCTGCGCTGACGCGCCAGATGGCATCACCGGCATCATCGGCAATCAGCAGCGCGCCGTCGTTATCCTGCGCGACACCGACGGGCAGCCCGCGCACCTGCTTCTGATCTTCGGTCAGAAACCCGGTCACGACGGGCTGCGGCTGGCCGACCGGCTTGCCGTTTTCGAATTTAACCCACACGACCTGATAGCCATTGAGCGGCGAGCGGTTCCAGCTGCCGTGCTCGCTCACAAACGCGCCGCCGCGATACTGCGGCATGTTATCGCCGGTGTAGAAATGCAGGCCGAGCGGCGCGACGTGCGAGCCGAGCGCGTAGTCCGGTTTGATGGCCTTCTCAACGAGATCCGGGCGAGGCGGTTTTGCGCGCGCGTCCACATGCTGGCCGAAATAGCTGTATGGCCAGCCGTAGAAGCCTTTCTCCTGCACCGAGGTCATATAATCTGGCACCAGATCGGAGCCGATTTCATCACGCTCGTTCACAATCGCCCACAGTTTGCCGCTCTGCGGCTCCCACTGTAAGCCAGTCGGGTTACGCAGACCGCTTGCATAGATACGGCTGGCGCCGGTCGCGGCGTCCACTTCCAGCACGGCGGCGCGACGGTATTCCGCCCCGATGCCGTTTTCGGTGACATTACTGTTTGAGCCTACGCCCACATAGAGTTTGCTACCGTCCGGGCTTGCCAGCAGCGCTTTGGTCCAGTGGTGGTTAATCGGCCCACCCGGCAGTTCAGTCACCTCTTCACCCGGCGTGCGGATTTCCGTCTGCCCTTCCTGATACGGGAATTTCACCAGGCTGTCGGCGTTCGCCACCCATAGCGTATTGCCGGTGAGCTGAATACCGAACGGCGCGTTGAGGTTTTCAATAAAGTTATGCTTTTCCCACTTGCCGTTGACGTTACGCAAAAGCGTGATGCGATTGCCGCCTGGCCCACCTTTACCAGACGACTTCTGGACAATCCCCATAATGAGCTGCTTAGGGCGCGTGGTGGGTTTTGGCGTACCGTTAGACTCCGCGATAAGAATATCGTTATTCGGCAGCACATAGACCTGACGCGGATGCATCAGCCCGTCCGCGATTTTCTCAATCTTCAGCCCCTGCGCGACTTTCGGCTTTTCGCCCTCTTTCCAGGCGACGCCTTCCGGCACCTCCATAGGTGGCAGCAGGAAGTTTTTCGCTTCCGGCAGCTCCGGGTTCGGCCCGACCTGTTTTTGCGGATCGAGCGTGGCGCTGTTATCACAGCCGCTGAGCAGAACCCCCAGCGAGACGGCAAGCGCAAGACGATGAATGTTTTTCATGCGGGCTTCTCCTTAAGCAGTGCGTTGGCGTAACGCGAGTTGAACGTTGGCGAGCAGCATCAGCACCACAACCAGCGTTGAGAGAATGACGCCCGCCGGCACTACGGCGTAAGCATCCCGACTGTGAATAAAGGCGTTAATGATAGCCAGCACAATGGCCACCAGGTTCAGCCAGAAATGTAGCCGCTGCGCCGGGCCGTGCAGATGGCGACGCCCCGGCCAGATCTGCCCAAGGCTAATAAGGCGCGGAATAATGGCGATGACCAGACCGAAAGCGATGAGCCAGCTGGCGGCATGCGTCCACATCAGCACAAAGCTTTTCATGTAGATGATGTCGAAAATCCAGGCGGCCACAAAGAAGCCTAAGGGAATGGGATTGAGCAGTTCATAAAGCGCCACGGCGGCGGCCGGGGATCGTGAGGTTGTGTGAGGATGCATGTCCGTCTCCTGAAGTCATCCAAAACCAGCGACGGCAGCGCCCAGGCGCCGCGCGTCGGCGTGCCTGTAAAAGCGTAGTCAAGATGAACGGGAATGACGGGAGAATCGGAACAACGTTTTAGCTTTCTGGCGCGCCGACGGCGTGAAACCGCCGTCAGACGGGCAGCGACGGGCAAAAACTATTGCATAATATTATCGCCCCACTTCACTGCTTCATGCGTCATATCAATGATATCCCGCTCGGTGAGGTTCAGTTCTTTGGCAACCTCGACCACTTGCGGCCATTCGGCGCGCTCGAAGGCTTCACACAGTCGAACCAGTGTACCTGGCACGCCCTCACGGTTAATCAATGCTTTTTTGACCTCTTTAGAGACGTAGATCTGCTCAAGCAGCGCATCCATGGGAATATCCAGAATGGCGTCGAGGCGCGAGAAAAGACCGGCGATAAACGCATCGTCTTCACTCACCCCGCTGCCAATACGGTGCGCCGCCAGTTCGCAGAAGCGCCCATAGACCAGGCTTACGTTGTAAAGCTCACTTACGGTCGGATCGCTGATATGCGTGACCGCAAGGATTGTCACGAACCGTTTGAGCTCATAGAGGCCCAGAAACGCAAAAATGCTGCGAAACGGCAGCGATTCAGCATTAGCGTGGTAGTTATGCTGATACTTAATGTTATTCACATAGCGCATCAGTTTATACGTGATGGCGACATCACGACTGATCAGTTTCTCGATCCTGGCAATGTCTGGCCGCGCTGCATTCACCTCGCGGATCAGATCAAGAATAAAGACTTTTTGTTCAGGAAGCTTTTTGGTCTTAATGAGTTCCGGCTTGCTGTAGAAATAGCCCTGGAAGAGGTGAAAACCGAGCTGCTGATACTGAATAAGCTCTTCGCGGTGCTCCACTTTTTCAGCCAGCAGTTTGCAGCGCAGATTAGGGTGCGCGTGCAAAAACGCCTTAATCTGCGCAACACTTGTGGACTGAATATCAAATTTGATAACGCTGATATACGGCAGAAAACGGCTCCATTCGCTGTCCAGCGTAAAATCATCCAGCGCGAAGCAATACCCCTGTTCGTACATATCGCGCACGGTCGTAAACAGCGCGTTATCCGGCACACTGTCTTCAAGAATTTCAATCACGACGTTCTGACGCGGCAGCGACTGCGCAAGCCCGTTGACGATCATTTCATAAGGGAAATTGATAAATGACGTATGTTTCCCTGACAGACGCTGTAATGGCGTCACCAGAAAATGATCGGCGAGCAGCTGGCTTGTGGCGAACTCGGCGGTGACTTGCGGGAAGGCGTTCGTCAGCCCGTCCCGGTAAAGTAACTCATAGGCCACCGTGTTCAGCGACGCATCAAAGATAGGCTGTCGCGCTATGAAGGAATACATTTAAACCTCCGGTTTCGTTTTTCGGCGTCCATTACAGCGTTTCGCTGCTTGTTCGACCGGCACTAAAACGTTCCTGACTAAACCCCTCCGGCATGCTGCCGGCAGACCTCAAAGCAAGGCGGAAGCTCCCGAGGTATTTTCTCCCGCCTGACGCGCCGGAAAAGCGCGGCTTTATAAGACTTTTATCGGCTTACACTATGCTTTCTTGAGCATATATCTCGGTAAGCTTAGGTTTTACCTTCAGCCGGTAAACAGAGTGTGAGCACCGGCAAAGCGCCAAAGCAGCCGAGAGCCACGAGGCCGCCTGTGGCATCAAGCAGCATGCCAAAGATAGCCGACCCCAGCATCTGGCCAATCGCCAGCAGCAAAAACACCGCGCCGAGCCCGGCTGCCGGAAACTCCGCTGCGGCACTCACCCCACTGACGAGCAACACCCCTGAGAGCGTGATATACGCAAACCCATACAGCGCCGCCACACCCCAGCACAGCCACGGATGCCCCGAGGAGAGCGCCAGTAATCCTAACGCGGCGAGCGTCAGGAGTTGCATTACCCGGTGCGCAGCATTAATGCCCACCCGGCCGGTCAATACGCCAGTGAACACGCCAAAACAGCCAGCAATACCGGTCACAAGCCACATCAACGTGACGCCATGTTCATTCATGCCCGCCAGCGACTGAAACATCAACGGTCCGAAAGACCAGTACGCCGCGCTGACCACGCCGCTTAACAGCGCGACAATAAGGGGCGGGCGCAACGCTGGCCGTCGGATGGCGGCCAGCTGGTTTTTTATCGACACCCGCGCACCGCTCGCCCCCGCCGGCATGGCGCGCAAGGCCATTAACGTCGGAACGACGGCAACCGCGGCAAAAATCAGCCAAATCTCGCGCCACTGGCCTGGCATCAGCAACACCGCCAGGGCAGAAAAGATGATCCCACCGCCGGTTCCGGCATTAATCACGGTGTTGATGCCGGGTCGCTGCGCTTGCGCAACATTGCGGTTCACCGCCTCGGCCATCGGGGGAGATACCAGACCGGAACTGACGCCGCCAAAGACGACCCCGACCAGCAGCCAGAG
Source organism: Cronobacter condimenti 1330 (assembly GCF_001277255.1). Lineage (NCBI taxonomy): Bacteria > Pseudomonadati > Pseudomonadota > Gammaproteobacteria > Enterobacterales > Enterobacteriaceae > Cronobacter > Cronobacter condimenti. The sequence goes on along the minus strand of NZ_CP012264.1, from coordinate 2,098,248 downwards.
CGGGCCTGACGCCTTTGCCAGGATGATAAGCCCGGTGATAGCGAAGAGACCGGCCAGTAACGCGGGTAGCTTTGGCCCGGTGCGGGCGGTGCAGAGCGATGCCACCACGCTTGCCACGCCATAGGCGGCGAACGACGCCGCTGAAAGCGCGCCAATAAGCGTGGAGGACATCGGGATGTCCCGAATGACCGCCGGGAGTAGCAGTCCCCACGAGAAGCGCGCCAGCCCATAGGCGGCGGCAATCAGTGAAAACCCACTCAGGGCAAGGAATGTGTATCGGAACAAAAGCGACCTCACAGTAGTGATGTTAATCACTGAGTGTAGCCGCCAATGCGATCTCCGGTAGCGCGCTTAGCGCATCAGGCGGGCAAGCGCTTCGCCGCAAGTCTGCGGATTGGCGGTAAGCGCATTGCGTTGGGTTTCATCAAGCCCTTTCCACGTGCGGATGACTTCGCGGCCGAGCTCAGAGGAATAGTGTTGTTTTTGCAGGGCGTAGTCATTGTTGCTGCCTTCGACGACATTTTCCATGCTCGCGGCCCAGTCATCGCCCCCCTGCGCCTGGATAGTACAAAACACGGAGGCGTAATAGCCTTTGTCTTCTTTATTGTAATGCGGCGTCAGCCACCAGTACGCCAGCGCCGCGCAGGCGATAACGGGAAGGATAATGCGCGTGGAAAGCAATTTCATAAGTCGTTTCTGATAAGTCCGTGAGTAGCGCGGCAGCGCCGCGGCAAACAAACAGTATAACGCCCTTCCTTAAACCCCGGTTCTACGGGTAAGGCGGCGGCCGGTTTTCTGCTGCTACACTAAAACCAGAGATAACCGGAGGGTGCATGAAATTAGGTTTCGCGTGTAAGTTTTTAGATTCAGGGCTTAAGCAGGAGTTTCCGTTTAAATCGACGACCCGCACCCGTTTTTTAAGCCTCAGCCATGAGCAACGGCTGACGCTGTTATATCAGCTCTCTGAGACCAATCTCAGAAACCTCTATTCAACGTTTGAGCAGCTCGCGCCGTTACCGCCTGCGTTGCGCATGATGCGTATCGGCAGCGATCTCTTACCGCTCTTTACCGTGCCCGAGGCAGGCCCGGTCTATCAGGAGTTTTTAGCCGATCTCGCGCCGCAGTTTACCCGCTGCGGGGAATATGCGCGGGAACAGGATATTCGCCTCTCCTTTCATCCCGGCCAGTATTCCGTCTTAGCGTCAGATAACCCTGATGTGGTCGACCGCGCCATCGAGGATGTGGAATATCATGCTACCTGTGCGGTGATGATGGGCTACGGGCAGCGTTTTCAGGATTTCAAAATCAATATTCACATGAACGGTAAGCGCGGGTTCGAAGGGTTTCGCGACGCCTTTAACCGCTTAAGCCCGCAGGCGCAGAAGATGTTAACCGTGGAGAACGACGAAATCTCCTGCTCGCTGGATGACGTGCTCCAGGCGCAGGCGCTGTGCCCTGTCGTGCTGGATATTCATCACCACTGGGTCAAAGAGAATGCGTTTATTACGCCGGACGATCCGCGCATTGAGCAGATAAAAGCCTCCTGGCGCGGCGTACGCCCGGTTTTGCATTATTCCATCTCTCAGGAAGGGCTTATCCCTGAACAGGGTTACCCGGAGCAGTCACAACTGGGCATTCCTAAAACCAAACTGCGCGCGCATTCCGATTATTATTTCAACAGTACGCTGAACGACTGGGCGCTGTCGTTTACCGATTTCGACATCATGTGCGAAGTGAAAATGAAGAATATCGCCCGCGACCGCCTCTACGATTATGCGCTCCTGAAAGGCGTGATGAAGGTCGCGTGATTTTTGCGTGCGTCATACCGGTGGGTGCGCCATTTTGGGTACAGCGATGTAGGGCGGGTAAGCTTGCGAACCCGCCTGGTTAACCCGATGGTGGGTGCGCAAGCTTACCCACCCTACCAATCCGTTATGAATAATCGATATCAAGAAGTTCGTAATCGCCAGGATCGACTTCTTTTTTTAATTTTTTAAACGGATTGCCGCAATCTAAAACAAAAAGCTTATTAACCTTTCGATTAGCTAACAGCGCAGGGGAGTTGGTTATTTTCTTGCTATTAATAATTTCCACTTCTTTAATATTCGGTATTTTATCAAAAATGCTACAATCAATTTCGCATTCTGCACTGTTAATGAAAATAGCTTCCAGGTTGCTCAAACCTTCGAGTGAATGTAGATCTATGGTTTTATCTACGCCGATAAAACTTAGCCCAATGGCGTTTCTTACAGTGTCTGAATTAATTTCATCCTTGGTGATGCAATCTATACTAATTAATTCGAAACGTTTATTATTATCGATCAGCGTTACAAGTTTCCCATTTTTTGCAGAATCGTAAGAGAGGAATGATAAATTCAACATCTGAAAGTCACTAACGCAAGTGAAAGCAGCGCAGGATTCTGATCCAAAATCATTTTGCAAAGTTAACGCTTCTAATGCAGTCGATTCAGCAAGCGCCCTCCATGCAATAGGAGCGTAATAACGACTTGTTTCATAATGAACTAACATTAAACTTTTAAGTCCGACGGGAAGATCTCCCGGCTCCATATTTACCATTAACTCAAGTGGCATTTGCAGAAACGTTAGCTTAGCTAAGCCTGCCAGCCACTTAGGAGGTCTACCCTTCAGCGATTTCACATTTTTGTCGGTCAGTTCCAGTCGAAGAGAGACGACATCATCATCAAATTCTGGAGCCTTAGACCAGGGTATAATTTTTGCGCCATCCTCAGCAAAATGTTGGCAGACGGTTTTATTTCCCATGCAATAATATCCATTATTTTTATCGGGCAAATAATGATACGTGATAGCACTGATGCTCATGATGTTATATATTTTTTATCGCCATTATATATCTATTTTCTTTCACCAATTATGCCTGTTGTTATTCCACAATATCTGAACATAAATAATTTTTATCGTTATGATATGGAGAGGGGCAAAGTAATTCACTGAATGTTGTACCATGAGGCGGTATGCAAGATGAAAGATCGCAGTTATCAAAACAAATCTTTTTCCATGTCGACATTGAAAAATCAATATTTTTCATAGTGTTAACACTAGAGTTTTGCGTTAAATCACTAACGTATTTACCATGAAAGACAACATCTTCAAGCTTGCCTTTAAATTTACAATCTTCGAAGCAACTGGCTTTAAAATCTGTACCTTTAAACTTACACTCATCAAAAAAAACAACCAGATATCGCTGGTTGATAAAAGTAGCCTTTCCGAAAGTCGCATTTAGTAAAAGTGCAATTTTTATACAAACCACCGCCAGCCCCAATCGTAACATTACGTAAGTCTACGCCTATAAAAACACAACTTTCAAAATGACAATGATATAATCGCCCGCCAGAAAACTTTGTTTTTTCGAAGCGGCAGTTTCGGAACGTTACATTATTGAAGATGGGTGAGTTTAAATCAACACCAGTGAAATCCTCCCCTTCAAACACTTCATTCTCGTTGGTGGTTTTTGCAGCCCAGTTTTTCTCGATGTATTTTGCCCGCATTTTATTCCTCAAAATAATTGAGAGATTTATCACTTCAGGTCTACGCCGTTCTGCGCCTTGCAAATGACTTAATGCAGCTCAATGGTGGGTGCGCAAGCTTACCCACCCTACATTAACTACTGCTTTTAAATAATCTTGTAATCCTGTAATGATTCCAGTCTGAATTTAGCCAATTCACTAGTAATAGTAGCATTCAGCGAGTCCATATTCATTAGCTGGCGAACATCTTTCGCCCACTGCTCTGCTCCTCCAAACCTTTTCTGAGCATTTTCCGGCCAGGAGTCTATAATTACGCGATATTTAGTAATTTTATTTTCACATGATATACCGTCGTTACGCCAAAAAGAAAGCAACACACTGTCTGTCATAGCCTGCAAGGGGAATTCAATGGAGTTATGAATGTAATCGTCATAGAACTCCATAACCATATTAAAGTTCAGTTCTTCCTCAAATGCCACAGGACACTGAGCTTTAAAATCTATAACGAGTTTTTCCAATTGCTTCTCATGTCTCGAAAAGCTAATTGACTCGGTCACATTTTTACTGTTTTGCAACGCTTTCGGGCAATTAATGCTTATGACTGGAAACGGAGTCATAAGAGAATGCGTATGGAAAACAGGGACGTAATGTTCCCCGCCATACATAGGTTTAAAATAAACCCCCGTTAAAAGTGGGCCGTTGCGCTTAAGGAAATTTTCTCGTTTATATCTTTCATATATTGATAACGCATTCAACCAGTCATTATAGATTTTTTTGTTTTGAGAATAAGTGATTTTTGACATTGTAGTTTTCGATATTGCTTTACGGCACATTTTGCGATTAATTATTGGGTAAACATGCAGGGCGGATAATTTTGCGTACCCGTGGGTGGGAATATTCCTCATGAATTCACAGCCCAATCCCAATCAGGGTTTTTCTTACAAATCTCGACAAAATCACCACCTCTAATTATAAGGTCAAAATCATTATCAATAACAACATTGTCTTTGCCAGCAACTTCTGCCAATATTTTCTTTAAAAAATTTATATTTTTAAAATTAACCATGTAAAAAATCAGCTCCCCATCAATTAGCCCTCTAATTTTTTTTATTTCATCATCATCGTAATAATCAAGTAGTTGATCATTACGAACTAACTCAATAAAATCCCCTTGATCATTTTCTATCCACACATTGCTTTCACCTTCAATGACCTTATATTTCAAATCGCGAAAAGAGCGAAAAAGAAGATCATCTGCGGTAATAATCATAATGTTTCTCATTTATCAACACCTTTTTCCTGTGCCTGGGTTTAATTTCATATCACTGATGAGATCATCGACATTATCAAACACCTTGAAACCCTTGGCCGTCGCATCTTTAATAATGGAGGGTTTAACTCTTTTACTTGACCCAATGAGACTATTAGCATCAAATCCAACAACTTCTTTGCCAATCGTTATTTCTTTACTGGTCTCTAACTGGCCTACCAGTCCTTTGCCGCCACCAGTCTTAACCTGAATAACATGCGTATCAGTTACAATATCTAAGTCAGTATATAAAGTTCCATTAGGCCTGGCGATCCCAATTTCAACTTGTTTCACTGCACCTGGTAGCCTTGATTCAATAGCATCTATTAATTCAGCTAGCCCTGGATCTTTGGGAGAGAATTTACTTAATCCCAAAGGGTCAATCCACATCAATGGATTAGGAGCGTAGCGATACGGGTTCCCCCCACCCAGCATCCCTATCGGGTCCTGGCGGATATAGGCGGCTATCGCCGGATCATAGTAACGGTAGCGGTTGTAATGTAAACCCGTTTCCGGGTCGAAATACTGCCCCTGGAAGCGCAGCGGGTTATCGATGCGGCTGGCAAAAACCTTGCCTTTTTCGCCCCACGCGCCGGTGCGCTCCGCCCAGACAATTTCCCCGCAGACCGACGTCAGGCGGACCGGCGCGCCGTTCGGATCGCAGTGGTAGTGCCAGCTCTCCCGCAGAGATCCCTCCTGCGTCAGGAGCGCCAGCGGGCGGAAAGTGCCGGGGTAATAGACGTATTCACGCATCCGATGAAAGAGCGCCGCCTGGGCCTGCTCGCGTTTGATGCGCCCGCCGGTGTCGAAGAGGCTTAAGGGCGCAAGCGATGCCGCCGTGCGCGTGACCGTTTCGCCCGCCAGCGCATCGCCCTGCCAGTAGAACCAGCGCGTCTCGTCCGGTGTCTGCTTGAAGACGCGGCGTCCGAGCGCGTCATAGCCGTAGCGCACCTGATGCTCGCCCTTGCGCACTGCAATCAGCTGGCGGTTCTCATCCCAGAGGAAATCCTCTTTCGCCTCGCCGGTGTGCAGGTTCCGGCGCTGGCGCAGTTCGCCCGCCCGGTCGAAGACGTAACGCACGCCCTCATGAACGCCTTCTCGAAACCAGCCGCCCGGCGAATCATCCACCGCCTGAACGTGCGTGTGCAGATGATTGCCCGCGGCGTCGTGTATAAACTGGCGCAGCGCGCCGTCGGGCTCGCTGTGCGCCACGAGACGCCCCACCGGATCGTAACGGTAGCGGTCATCGCCCCACTGGCTGTCCTGCCGTCGCGTCATATTCCCGGTGCGGTCGTAGGCGAAACCGCTTGTGAACAGCGGCATGTCGCCCTGCGTCACTTCTTGTGTTGTCAGCCTGCCCTGTGTGTCATACGCCATCGCGCGCCGCAGGGTCGGCGAAAGCTGCTCGCTCGCGAGCCTGCCCGTCTCGTCATAACGCAGCTCCACAGGCGCGTCGTCGTTAAGCTGCACACGAATGAGCCGGTCGTCGTCGTCCCACGTATAGGCCACCCGGTGCCCGGCGTCGCTCTCGCGCCGTACCGGCAGGCCGCGCGCGTTATAGTCATAGCGCAGCTGAAAACCGTCCTGATCTTCACACAGCACGCGGCCTGCGCGGTCGTAGCGCCAGGCGAGCCGCCGCCACGGGTTTTCGCACAGCGTCAGGCGGCCGCCGTCGTCGTAGTGGTAACGGGCGGTGAGCGTGTCGCCGCTGCGCCGTTCCCGCAGGCGGCCAGCGGCGTCGTAGCCGTAGCGCACCTCGCGCTCCAGCGGGTCGAGACGGCGTATCAGCCGGTCGCCTTTATCCCATTCGTAGCGTGTCGCCTGGCCCCAGTAATCGGTTTCCGTCACCACGCGGCCCAGCGCGTCGCGGGCCAGCGCCCAGCGTTCGCCGTTCTGGTTGATAACGGCCAGCAGGCGGTCTTCCGGATCGTATTCATAACCCGTTTGCGTGCCGTCCGGTGTGTGGCAGGCCGTCACCATGCCGGTGGCGTTATAGATAAAACGCGTCTCGCGGCCGACTTCATCGGTATAGCGCACCGGTTCGTCTTCGCGGTTGTACTCGACGCGGATCTCCTGCCCCTCCGGCGTCTGCATCGCGACCAGCCTGTCTTTCATATCCCAGAAGTAACGGGTGACGCCGCCGCTCGCGTCGCGTTTCTCCAGCAGATTACCGCGCAGCGAGTGGCGCAGCCGCGTTTCGCCCGTGCCCGCCTGCGCAATAAGCGTCAGAAAGCCGTAGCGATCGTAGTCGTAGCGCGTTACGGGTTGGCCCGGCACGTCGGCCTCGCGCAGCTGGCCGAGCGTATCGTAAACGTAGTGCGCAGACACGCCCGTCGGGTCGCACCCCACGATGAGATTGCCCGCCGCGTCATAGTCTGATGTCCACTGCGCGCCGCTCTCGTCCGTGACGCACAGCGGCTGGCCGAAATCGTTGAACATGGCGCGCACCACGCCGCCACCCGGCAGATGCTCCGCCGTCATCCGGCCCTGTGCGTCATATTCCCAGCGGTGCTGGCTGCCGTCGGGCTCCGTCACTTCCAGCGTGCGGCCTACGTCGTCATAGCGAAACACCGTGTTGCCGCCGAGCGGATCAATCTCGGACACCGGCAGGCCGTTGTCATCAAAGGTGATTCGCGAGAGGTTGCCGAGCGAATCGGTAACCGCGACTTCGTTAAGCAGCGTGTGGTACTCGAACCGGTAATCCCAGACGTTGCCGTCGCCCCAGGCGTGCACCACGCGCCAGGCGTCATCGAAGGTGTAATGAAACCCCTGCCCGTTACGATCGACGTGGCTTATCATGCGCCGCTGCTGGTAGCGAAAGCGCCGGGGATGCGAGAGCGCGTCGATTTCCGCAACCAGCTGGCCCGTCTCGTCATATTCATAACGGGTGAGCGGCGTCACGTCGCCGTCCGACGCATTACGCAGCCGCAGCGCCTGCAAGCGGCCCTGCTCGCAGGTCACGAGGATCTCGCGCCCCGTCGGGCCTTCGGCGCTGAATTCGCGCAGGCGCGTCAGCACGCCCGCGTCACGTTCAAACTGCCAGCGGTTGTGGTTGCGATCGGCCACGGCATCGACGCACAGCCGCCCGTCGCGTCCGGTAAACTGCCAGCACAGCGCGCTCTCCTGCTCCACCTGCCAGCAGGGCTCGCCGTCGCGCAGTTCATACCAGAGGCGGCTGCCGTCCGGCAGACCAAACACCGCATGCTCGCGCCCAGGCTCTTGAGGCAACCCGACGAACAGCGTCACGCCTTCCGGCTCGGTGAGCAGCGCCACGCCGTCGTCGCGCATCACCTCAAGCGTGGTATCGGCAGGCGTCAGCCAGCCGTAGCCGCACAGCCCTTCCTCGTTAATATCCGCCGAGGAGTAAAAACGTCCCCAGTCGAGCGGCAGCCGCCCCGGCAGCAGGAAATCGCGATGCTCAAGATGGACGCTGCCGTCGCGAATATCGACCGGCTCGGCGCGCAGCACCCGGCATTTAAGAAATCCGGGTTCCATATTGCGGAACAGTTTCTGGCGAAACTTCGTAAACCGGCGCATAAAGAGCCGCCACTGGGGCGTCTTTTTGAGCTTTTTCATGCCCTTGCCGAGGCCGCTTAAGCCCGCGCGCATCAGCAGCGCCATCAGGTTGACGGTCGGCGGCCCGCCGACGATAACGTTATTGGGCAGCGCCAGGTTGAAGGTCAGCGGCAGCGTCAGCGACGGCAGCTTCGGTTTGGCGGCGCGTTTGGGCCGGAACGGCGGCACCATGCCGACGACGTTGCAGCTCAGCACCGGCATCCCGATACGCGAGAACGGCTCGCCGTCCACCGCCACGGTTTTGCTGCCCATAAAGAGTTCATCTTCGAGCTGCGGGCCACCCGGTAAACGCAGCGGCGGTACCCACGCCCCGCCGGTAGGAATATGAATCGCAATGCCGCCGGTGCCCGCGCTGGCGCGTCGGATGCCGTTCACGTGAACCGTGGTGCCGATAAACGGCAAATAGTCGAAGACGTCGAACACCAGGCCAATATGTGGCGTCGGCAGCGGCCACGGGTAAAGGTGGATATCCAGGCCGAGCTGCGGGTCGAAATGGGCACCGGAGTGCATCGCGTTACCTTCAGAATAAGGCGCGGAGCAGCGCGCGCAGGAAGGTGCGGATCTCTGTGGCAAGCTCACTGTCAGAGATGCTTAAAAACAGCATGGCGAGAACAACCGCCACGACAATCACGATAGCTTTGGTTTTGAAATGGTTATCACGACGTTTCATACGTTGTTGCTTCCTGCAGGTTCAGATAACGGGGCCGCGGGCGCGTTCGCGCGCCAGGCGGGAAGAGAGTGCCATTCGCCCGGCGGGACGTCGAACGGGTGCGCGACATCCGGCAGGCCGTTCCAGTGCGGGTGGAGCAGATCGCGGGCGAGGCGCACCGTCTGGCGAAAACTCTCATCGCCCTGCGCGATTAACGCTTCTCGCTGCTGGCGCAGCGCCAGAAACGCGGCCTCAAGGCGCAGCTGCAACCGCCGGTCAACCTGCTTAACGGCGGCGGCGGTGGCCGGGTTCAGCGTACTGACGGCAGTTTCTGCCTCAAGGAGCAGTTGCTTGCTCGCCTGCTGAAAACGCGCGGCGGCGGCTTCCAGGGCCTCGCTGCGGGGCTTATCCTGCATACGCAGCAGGTCGGCGAAGACCAGCGGCAGCGTGGTCTGGCCGCGTTCTTCCTGCGCGATAGCGTGAGCCGCCCGGACCGCCGCCGCGTAATCTTCCATCGCCACGGTGCGGTGCCCCGCCTGCCAGAGCGCGAACCCGGCCATGCGGCAGCCTTCCAGCTCGAAGAGCGGATGCGGGATCTCGCGCGCAAGCGCGGCGGCGCGGCGGTAGTGTTTCGCCGCCTCGGTGTAATTTTTATCGGCAAACCAGGCGCCCGCCTCGCCAAACGCGCCCTGCACCGCGAGCTGGCCGCGCACCGGCACATCGGCGACGCGCGCCGCTGCCGACTGTGCCTGTTGATAGTGCGCCACGGCCTGCGGCGTGTTTTTCGCCTTCAGCCACGCCCCGGCGACCAGATGATGCAGTAGCGCCTCCTGATCCGCCCAGCCGCGCCGCCGGGCAATCGGCATAGCGAGCGCCGCCCGGCTGGCAACCTGCGCGGCGCTGCCCTTTTCGAGCAGCAGCATGGCGTCGGCGAGATAGCGGCGAAACAGCAGGCGATCGCTGTCCGGGTCGGTCTGCTGGCGCGCCGTCTGCTGCATCACCTGCATCGCGTCGGGGGTATCGGTGAGTAACAACACCTGCGGCCCGTGCGCGTCAATAAGCGGTTGCCAGAGTGGTTGCTCGGTCGTGTCCGTCAGCAGCAGGCGCACGCGCGCTGCCGGGGCGGCGAGCCACTGCGCGAGCCAGCGCTGATATGCCGCGATGTCGCTGACCGCCGCCGGTTTCAGGATGACGATGAGCGTCGTGAAATCCTCTGCGTGAACGCGCGCGAAATCGTCCAGCATGGCGCAGAGAGCGGCTGTGCTGAAACACGGCAGAAAAGCCTCGCCCGTCCAGGGACGCGCGTCGGGGGTCGCCTCGACGCTTTCCAGAAAATCGTTGGCGAGCGTCTGGCTGTAGCCGTAGCCGGTCTCAAATGGCGTATCGAGCGTAATGAAAAGATCCGCGAGGCTTCGGCCTTCCGGGTGCTGTTGCAGCGCGAAAAAGCCGTTCAGCAGGCTTTCACCGCTCGCCGGCACGCGCCAGACAATAACCCTGGCCGCGCTGTTTTCTGTGCGTTCGAGCCAGCTGATTTCCAGTTCGCTGATGGCGTTTTCGGTCGGGTTTTTCGCACTCATCCGGGCATCCTGTCAGGCGTTAAGCTCGATTTTCTTGCCGTTGACCATGACGCCTGCGGCATTAATGGTGATACTGGCGCCGCCAGCGGTTATCTCGATACTGCCGTTGCTGATAAGGATCCCGCTCTCGCCGACGTTTATCTGAAACGTGGTGGTGGCGCTGTCGGCGACGCTGCCTTCGGTAAAACGGGTGTCGCCGCCGGTAATGGTCAGCGTGCGCCCCGCGCCAATAGAAACCACCTGTTTCTGGCTCACCACGCGGTTTTCATTGCGGCTAACCGTGACGTCGCGATTGCCGGTGACGTTCAGCGTCTGGTTGCCGGTGACCGCGACGGTGCGGTTTTGCTGTACCTGCACCTTTTCATTGCCGTTGACAGTACGGGTGCGATCCTGATTGACCGTCAGCGTCTGATGGCCTTCCACGGTGCCGGTGTGGTTGCTTTTCACGGTCGCCGTGTGGTTGCCGGTGATGGTTTCGTCGCGATTCTGCTCGACGCTCAGGGTCTCATTGCCCTTGACGGTTTCGGTGCGGTGCTGGTTCACCGTTGTGGTTTCGCTGCCCTGAATGGTTTTGGTGCGATTCTGGCCTACCGTGACCGTTTCGTTGCCATCCACGGTGCGGGTGCGGTTCTGCTTAATGTGGCTGGTTTCGTCTTTGCCGACGGTTTTGGTGCGGTTTTGGCCCACCGAGTGGCTTTCATCCTGCTCCACTTCGGTATCCATATTGCGCTCGGCATGAAGCCAGAACTGCTCCTCGCCGGGTTTATCCTCAAAGCGCAGGGCGTTGGCATTATCCGGCGAGCCATCTTTCGAGCGGCTCATAAAGCCCATCTGCGTGGCGGCGGCGGGCAGTTCCCAGGGCGGCATTCGCGCCTCGTTATAGACGCGCCCGATGATAATCGGCCGGTCGGGCTCGCCGTTGATAAAATCGACCACCACTTCATCGCCCACGCGCGGGATCTGAATACCGCCGAAACCCTGGCCTGCCCAGGCGCTGGAGACGCGCACCCAGCAGGAGCTGTTCTCATCGCCAGGGCTTAAGCGATCCCAGTGGAATTTCACCTTCACGCGGCCATAGCGATCCGTCCAGATAGACTCGCCCTTCGGCCCCACGACGCGCGCCGTTTGCGGGCCATAAGTGCGCGGCCACGGCGTGACGGGCGCGGGGCGAAAAGGCGTCTGCGCCGGGATCACGGTGAAATCGATCCGCTGGCGACCTTCGCCGGTGCCGCCGGAGGTATAGGGGTTCTCTTCGAAGTCATACTGCGCGCCGACGACCAGCCAGTCGGCGTTATCCGCCACGTGCGGCGCTTTGATAAGCCGGAAGGTGTGCCCCGGCGCGATGCCGCTGGCGGTGCCTGAGCCGCGCGTCTGCTGCTGTTGCGCCTGCCACGCCTGCTGGCGAATACGGGCGTAAGCTTCGCCGTCGCCGTGCTCCACAAAACGCCCCGGCCAGTCGTAGACATCGATTTTACCGGGGTTTGGCGATACCGGGTTTTGCAGGGTTTGCAGCATCCAGGCGTGTGGTTTGCGAAAGTCGTAATCGTCGGTGCTGTAAAGACCGGGCGTGACCACATGGCTTGCGGTGAGCTGGCTGACGCCCTCTTCTTCAACCACCCCGCCGCCGCTGGTGGCGTGCCAGGGGATCACATCGTAGCCCGGAAACGGCGACGCGCTGGTGTAGTCATCCATCAGCACCAGGGTGTGTCCGTCTTTATCGTGGCGGAAGAGATAACTGATGCCTTCGAGCTCCAGCAGACGGCTGACGAATTCGAAGCTGCTTTCACCGTACTGCACACAGTAATCCCACTGGCGGTAGCTGCGGGTGAGTTTGTCTTCGAGTTTAACGTCGTGTTCGGAAAAGAGCGTTTTGACGATATCCGGCACGCGCTGCTGCTGGAAAATACGGAAATTGCGATCGCGCATCATCGGCCAGAAATCGGGCTCGAGTGTCAGCTGATATACGGCGTAGCGCTTGCTGTCGAGCTCTTCGCTGCGCACCGTCACCGCGGTGATTTTACCGGTCAGGTAGCGCGGCGCGAGCGTCTGGGTGGGGATAGTCACGCTCATCGGCTGGCCCAGTAGCCGCTGCCTGTCGAGCGTGAAGTCCTCACTCAGCAGATCAAGCTGAAAACGAAAGGGCGCGCCGAGGTGCTCTTCGCCTTTCAGCGCCCAGAATAATAGCGAGTCAGGCGCGGCTGGTGATGTCGCAATAATACGATTAACCATGATAACGCCCCATGATGGTATTCATCAGAATGTCCGCATGACAAAATCCGGTTAATCGCATGGTGATATTCCCGTAATGACGCGCGAGCCTGTCTCCGGCTATTTCAAAAGAAAAAAGCAGAAGGCATACGCGTGAATTAATCGCTTTCGGGTGGTGAAGATAAAACCATACTATCGGCATTATGCCGCCCGCCTAGTGGGAAAATTCCCATTCGGCGCGGCCTGCGTACAAAGCGAGAGGCGCATCACAGGCAGACAGGCGCGAAAGGAAACAAAAAAGAATGAAACGCGTAACGCGGGCAATTAATTCATTTTGCGATTATCCCTATCGCGCGGATAAATATATTCCCCGCATATAACGGCCTTAAGTGAAATATCCCGGCCATTAAACAGCGCCGGGAAATATAAACGTCATTTATTGGCTGAGCGTTAATGATTCGCCGTCATCGCCTCAAATTGCGTGGGCGGCAGCAGCGCGAACGATTTTTTCATTTCGCGGGTTTCGGCTCCCGGCGTACGGCCAAACAGGCGGCGGAACTCGCGGTTGAACTGCGAGGGGCTTTCATAACCAACGCGCACCGCCGCCGTAGCGGCGCTGAGGTTATCGCGGATCATCAGAAGGCGAGCCTGGTGCAGGCGCACCGCTTTGATGTATTGCACGGGTGAATTGCTGGTGACCGCTTTGAAATGCGCGTGAAACGCAGGCGCGCTCATGCCCGCCTCGGCGGCAAGCGTCGCAACATCCAGACGCCCGGCGTAGTCGGCATGAATGCGTTGTAGCACACGTGAGATCCGGCCAAATTTGCCAACGCTTGCCAGCGCTGCGCGGATGGCGCCGCCCTGCTCACCCATCAGCACCCGGTAGTACAACTCTTTGACAATCGCGGGCCCGAGGATCTGCGCCTCCTGCGGGTGGCTTAGCGCGCGCAAAAGGCGCAGTGTGGCGTCAGCAAGTGGTTCGTCAAGCGGCGTGGAGAGAATGCCTTCGGGAGAGGCGGCACGCCGACCCTGCTCGCCATCGAGCGCCAGCACCAGTTCAGCCACCACTGTCATATCAAGGCGCACCGCGACGGCCAGCAGCGGCGCCTGCGGCGTGGCGTCGGTTTCAGTCGAAAACGGCAGCGGCACCGAGAGCACCAGATAATGACTGGCGTTGTAGGTATAGACATGGTCGGCGACATATCCGCGTTTACAGCCCTGGCAGACAATCACAATGCACGGCTCATAGAGCACTGGCGTGCGCGGCAGCGCGCGATCGGATCGCATAAAGCGCACGGTATCCAGCAGCGAGCGGGTATATCCCTCCTGCGGAGCCAGTTTTTCCAGTAAAGCGATCGTTTCTTGTTGTCCCGACAGCATCGTCATGGCGGCATCTCCGTTATAGGTTGTTGCAAGGATTGTGGCACGTTGCGCGCAATGCTTCACCAGGGGAAATAGGATTAGGCAATAGCCCGAGAGGAATGGCGCTGTCGGGCAGCGGCAGGCGGGCGTAGGCTTTATGCATACGGCGCCGGCAAACCCGCCGGGCCTACCAACGACGGAGTAAGCACCATGACGATGACCGACGAACGCAAAGTTATCCTGCTCACCGGCGCCAGTAGTGGGATCGGCGAAGCCACGGCGCGCCTGCTGGCGATGCAGGGCTACCGTTTACTGATTGGCGCGCGCCGCACCGACCGTCTGGCGGCGCTGTGCGAAGAGTTACGCGTTAACGGCGCGCAGATTGACTACGCCGCGCTGGACGTTACCCGACTCGACAGCATGGAGGCGTTTGTGCAAACGGCGCTCGGGAAATATGGCCAGATTGACGCGTTTATCAATAACGCGGGCGTGATGCCGTTATCGCCGCTCGCCTCGCTGAAGGTGGATGAGTGGAACCAGATGCTGGATGTGAACGTGCGCGGCGTACTGCACGGCATCGCCGCCGTATTGCCGGTGATGCAGGCGCGCAATCGCGGGCAGATTATTAATATCGCCTCGATAGGCGCGTATCGTGTGTCGCCCACCGCCGCGGTTTACTGCGCTACCAAATATGCCGTACGCGCCATTACCGACGGGCTGCGCCAGGAAAACGACGCCCTTCGCGTGACGTTAATCAGCCCCGGCGTCGTGGAATCGGAGCTTGCGACGCATATCACCGATGAGACGGCGCGTGCGGCGATGGACGATTTCCGGCGCATCGCGCTACCCGCCGATGCGATCGCCCGCGCTATCGCTTACGCCATCGAACAACCAGATAACGTGGATGTCAGCGAGATTGTTGTTCGCCCGACGGCAAGCCCGTATTAATTAATTCCCCTCGCCGGCGTTCGCGCCGGCATTTTTTTGTTTTTCCGCCCGTAACTACTCATTTCCCCCCTTTGCGGTTTTTTACAGCGCCTTTACCAGGCTGGACACTGACACGCCGCGCGTTAGCTATAGTCAAAAGCCATTACTGATGAAAATGTTAAGGAGAAACCGCCTGTGTCTTTACGTCTGTCCAGCGCGGCGCTGCTCTGCGCCCTTGTCACCCCAGCCTTCGCCGACACCCCTGCTTATGGCCCGGAACTGGAAGGATTCGATTATGGCTGGCCGGTCGAGCGTTTTACGTTTGAATCCCAGCGCCAGCCAATGCAGATGGCATACATCGATGTAAAACCCGAGAAGCCCAACGGGCGTACCGTGGTGCTGATGCATGGCAAAAACTTCTGTGCCGGGACCTGGGACACGACGCTTCGCACGCTGCGTGACGCGGGATATCGCGTTATCGCACCGGATCAAATTGGTTTTTGCAAATCGACCAAACCTGAGCGCTATCAGTACAGTTTCCAGCAACTGGCGCAGAACACCCATGCGCTGCTTGATAAACTCGCTGTGAAAAAGGCGACGATCATTGGCCATTCCACCGGTGGGATGCTGGCGACGCGTTATGCGCTGATGTACCCCGACGAGGTCGAGCAACTGGTGATGATTAACCCTATCGGGCTTGAGGACTGGAAAGCGAAAGGCGTGCCGTCGCAGTCGGTGGATGCATGGTATGAACGGGAGCTGAAAACCAACGCCGAGGGCATTCGCAAATATGAACAGAACACCTATTACGCCGGGCAGTGGAAACCGGAATATGATCGTTGGGTGAATATGCTGGCCGGGATGTATCAGGGCGAAGGCAAGGCGCGCGTCGCCTGGAACTCCGCCCTGCTTTACGACATGATTTATACCCAGCCCGTGGTCTATGAGTTTGGTCAGTTGAAGATGCCGACGCTGTTGCTTATTGGCAATAAAGATACCACCGCGCCGGGTAAAGATGCCGCGCCGCCCGAGGTGCAAAAAACGCTTGGCGACTACCCGACACTGGGCAAAGAGGCCGCGCGCGCGATCCCTCACGCCACGCTCGTCACTTTTGATGACCTGGGCCATGCGCCGCAGATCCAGGCGCCGGAGCGTCTGCATAAGGCACTGCTTGAGGGACTCAAAACGGTTAAATAATCCTCAGCCCGCCGCGCTGGCGGGCCTTTTCCTTCAGATAAACCCGTAAAATCCCTCTCTTTCTCCCTGCCTCTCCCAGGCTTTCTATACTGTTGCCGGGAGGTTCACTATGTTCAGAATATTTCGTTCGCTTTTTACCAGCCCGGAAAAGCTGGTTCATGCCGTTCATCCGGCGCATATCCAGGATGCTATCGACGAGGGAGAGCGCATTATCATTGATGAAGACGGCAATGCTTCGGTGAATATTGAATGTCTTGCCGTGCAGGAAGATTTCGCCCGTCACGTTGACATGCTGAAGAGGGCTTAAGATGGGAACGGCGATTTTTATGGTGCTGATGGTGTGCGGCTACTGGTATACCAGCCGTGACCTCTCCACCCGTTTTAAATTTATGCGCACCTCCGGGTGGGATGTCTATTTCCTGGTGGCGCTTTACGGCTGCATCTTCGTCCTGCAAGGGGTACTCGCGACTGGCCTGCTGTGGCTCGCGTTGCTTATCGTTTCAAGCGTGCTGAACGCCTTTCCGGCGTGGTCCGGCAGCGACGATTATCACTACCAGATGGCGTTTATGAACTGGAGCTTTCTCGGCATCCAGGCACCGGTAGTATTGATGCTCGGGTTCGCTATCCTGTTTTGTCTCTACCGTGCGAACTGGTCGCCCACGGCAAAGCTTGATAACAGTGGCCGACGCACACTTTACCGGACGCTCTCACGCGCCAACGGCATTGAAGGGCTGCTGTATGAGTGCATGGAAGAGGGTGAGCTTATCTGGATAACCATGAAATCCCAGCGCGTCTATATCGGGATGATCCACAGTGCGACGTTCGACAGCACCCGTAGCGACATCAGCAATCTGGTGCTGATCCCGATGCTGAGCGGCTATCGCGACAATGAAACGCTGGACTTACGCGTCGAGCATAATTACAGCGCGTGGTATGACAGTCACGATATTACGCTGCAGGCCGGGCCGAACTCGGCGCTGGCGTACCGCAAAGTCATTTTACTCAATCAGATAGAGAGCCTGTCGCTGTTCGATCCGGCACAATCACTGGCGCTTGGGATGCGAGACACGTAGCGCAAAACCGGCGGGTAACGGCTGTGCTACCCTGCCCGCTCATTACACAAAAGGTTATGCGTATGAACGACTGTCATTCCCACCTTGCGCCGGTGTCGCTCGATAAAGCGTACCGGCTCATCAATCATGGTCCGACGGTGCTGGTTTCTGCACGTCATGATGGCGTTGAAAACGTCATGGCGGCGGCCTGGGCGTGCGGACTTGATTTTGCGCCGCCTAAAGTCACAGTGGTTATCGATAAGATAGCCCGCACCCGCGAGCTGCTGGAGCGCAGCGGCACGTTTGTGTTGCAGGTGCCGACTGTCGCACAGCGCGAAATGACCTGGCAGTTAGGCACGCGTAGTCTTCATAACGAGCCGGAAAAACTTCAGCATGCAGGTGCAACGCTATTTCAGATGGACGGTGTGAATGCGCCGCTCGTCGCTGGCTGCGCCGCATGGCTTGCCTGCGAGCTGATACCTGAGCCGCATAATCAGCAGCAGTACGATCTTTTTATCGGCCAGGTGACCGCCGCCTGGGCAGATACGCGCGTTTTCCGTGATGGCCGCTGGCATTTTGAGAACGCCCCGCCGGAAATGCGCAGCCTGCATCACTTTGCAGGCGGGCATTTTTACGCTATCGGCGAGGCGTTTGCGCGCCCCGACAGCGACATCTGACACCCCCAGTGACGCGCATTTTAAAGCCAGCCTCGCTGGCTTTTTTATTGCCTGCGTACAACCGAAACCACGCTGCCCGCTTTTTTGTACTGTTAAGCTATTCAGGCGGCGCGGCGCTAACCACATATTGTTCGGATCGTTTTTAGCATGTTGTAACTAATGCGGCGTATTGTCGTTCGTTTTAGCGGAATCAGAGTTTTTATGCGCGGTTTTACGCGGTTTTTTCTCGGGCGCGCGGCGTGCAGCGTCTGTTCCTTCCCGCGCCCAACGCAACAGTTCGTGATTATCCTCCACCAGCTCTTCAGGGAGGCGGTAGTAACCGAGCGCCACCTCCTGCTGACCGCCGCTGCGACGGGTCGTGACATAGGTAAAGGGCGGGAAGCCCGCTGCAATAAACTGCGCGCGGTTCTTCTCATCAGCCTTGATATAGAGCTGCGCATCACCATCCACCAGCGCAAACATCCTGCCCGCCTGAAACAGCGCCACGCAGCCAAACATACGGCGAGTTTCCACTGCGCCGAGCGGCGCGAGTTGATCGAGTATAAACGTGACGTATTCACGAGAAACCTGCATTTCTCTCCCCTTACCCGACTCGCGGGCACTCTCTGGCCGGTTACATTAAGAATTCAGCCTGCCTGTTTCATGCAAAACGATCCCAAAACGTGACAGGGTTGCTGCGTCTGCATCCCGAACGATCCAGTGGGATCGTCTATCAGGATATTTTTTGTTCACTTTGCACATGTTATCCACAGGCAAGCGGAGCCGCAGAACAATATCTTTATGATAAATGACTAACCAATTGATAAGCAAAATGAAAACCCCTCTTCCGATCCCCCGCTTTATTCGCAGCGCGAAAATTTGGCTTAGGTCACATTTTTTAATGACTTTTTAATTTAGAGAAAACAGCCGCTTACGAATGATTAGCCGCCAATCACTTGCGAAGCACGTAATGAATGCCAGAGTTAACAATGACTTGATGATTAAGCACAGCATTGTGCCAGACACTGAAAAGGAGGATGTATGAACCGTTTTCAAGAAAAAGTGGTGGTCGTGACAGGTGCCGGGTCAGGAATTGGTGCGGCGGCAGCGCGACGGTTTGCCCGTGAAGGCGCAAGCGTCGTTTTGGTCGGGCGTACTAAAGAGAAGCTGGATAAAGTGGCGGCAACGCTAACCCAGGGCAAACATCTGGTTACGCCTTGCGATGTCTCTGATCCCGCGCAGGTGCAGGCCCTGGCTCAGCGTGTGGCCGATGAATTTGGTCACGTTGATGTGCTGGTGAATAACGCAGGCGTGATCGTGCAGGGGAAAATCCACGAGATTAAGCTTGAGGACTGGGAAACGCTGATGGGCACCGACCTTAATGGCGTCTTCTATTGCCTGCACGCGTTTATGCCAGGTCTGCTGAAGACTAAAGGTAACGTGATTAACATTTCGTCGGTGTCAGGGCTTGGCGGCGACTGGGGCATGAGCGTCTATAACGCGGCGAAAGGCGCTGTCACCAACTTTACGCGGTCGCTGGCGATGGATTACGGCGCCGACGGGGTACGCGTGAATGCTATCTGCCCGGGCTTTACCTTTACTGAGCTGACGGAAGATATGAAGCAGGATGAGGCGCTGCTGCAAAAATTCTACGACCGCATCCCGATGCAGCGTGCGGGCGAGCCGGAGGATATCGCAGATGCTATCGCGTTTCTGGCGAGTGACGACGCCCGTTATATCACTGGCGTGAATCTTCCCGTCGATGGCGGCCTGACGGCGTCAAACGGCCAGCCGAAACAGGCGTAATAAAAAAGCGGGCCATCAGGCCCGCTATATCTTTTTGCCAGCATTTTACGCTGTGGTGATGGGTGCCAGCCGCGCCCCTTGCTGGAGCGAGGCCATATCAATCACAAAGCGATATTTCACATCGCTTTTCAGCATCCGTTCCCACGCTTCATTGATTTCCTGAATGTTGATTACTTCGACGTCGGCGGAAATATTGTGCTTCGCGCAAAAGTCGAGCATCTCCTGCGTTTCGGCAATCCCGCCAATGCAGGACCCCGCGACCGTGCGACGCCCGGTAATCATCGGCAGCGTACTGACCGGCGGTTCGACATCGCCGAGTAAACCGACAAAGACCAGCGTACCGTCAATCTTGAGTGTCGCGAGATACGGGTTGATATCGTGCGCATACGGTACGGTATCGATAATCACATCGAAATGTCCCGCCACCTGGTTCATCTGTATTTCATCTTCCGAAATAACCACGTGGTGCGCGCCAAGCCGACGCGCATCCTGCTCTTTGCCAGGCGAACGTGTAAAGAGCGTTACCTCCGCGCCCAGGGCATGAGCAAGCTTCAGCGCCATATGACCAAGCCCGCCAAGACCAATGACTGCCACCCGGCTGCCTTTCCCCACTTTCCAGTGTCGCAGCGGCGACCAGGTGGTGATCCCGGCACAGAGCAGCGGCGCGGCGCCTTTGAGATCGACCCCATCAGGAATACGCAACACGAAATCCTGCGAGGCGAGGATAAGTTGCGAATAACCGCCAAACGTCAGTTCCCCGTCGTGACGATCGATGCCGTTATAAGTCTGAATGTTGCCCTCAAGGCAGTATTGCTCAAGACCCGCGCGGCACGGGTCACAGGTACGACAGGAATCGACCATACAGCCGATGCCCGCCAGATCGCCGGGCTTAAATTTTTTCACCTCACTGCCGACCGCCGTTACGCGGCCAATAATTTCGTGTCCTGGGACGATTGGATACTGGCTAAAGCCCCAGTCGTTGCGGGCCTGATGGAGATCGGAATGGCAGACGCCGCAGTAGAGGATCTCCAGCACCACATCATCTGGGCGCGGGGCGCGGCGGGTAAATTCAAAGGGGGCCAGCGGCGCCTCGGCGGTCTGCGCGGCATAGCCCAGCACTTTCATCGTCATTGTCATCTCCGGTTACGCGTATCAGCGGTGTTTATTTCTTATACTGCCCTTCGATGACTTTTGCCAGGCATCGGGCGACGACTGACGCCCGATGTCCGAGAGGGGAATCTGCTAACCGTTTGATATTACGAAAGCCTCTCCCCTCCCCCACCGCGTGCGGATTATTCTGCTTTAGGAAAATCCACCACGGTGTCGTTTACGCGGTTCACCATATTGGTAAAGAGAATCGCGCTGATGGCGCTCAGGATCTCAATGACCTGTCGGTCGTCAAAACCTGCGGTGCGCAGTGAAGTCACCTCACTTTCCGGCAGCGTACCGCGGGTCGTCACGACCGTTTTCACAAAGCGCAGTAGCGTGTCGATATGCGCGTCCGCCGCAAAATGCCCGGCGCGTAGCTCGCGGGTTTCCTGCGCGCTGTACCCGGCCTTTTTCGCCATCAGCGTGTGCGCGGCGAGACAGTAATCACAGCCCGTGGTTTCGCTCACGACCAGATTGATGGCCTCAAGCTCCCGGGCGCTCAACGCACCTTTTTTAAGCGCCATATTATGTTGCAGCGCCTGGGAGAGGATCTCCGGTGCGTTGCTGCCAATGGTGGCGTAAGCATTCGGGACTTTACCCATCGCGCTTTTCAGCGTATCAAACAGTTGGGCGGTTTTACCGGTGGCGGCGTCGGTCGCGATTGTCTGTAAACGGCTCATCATGCACTCCTTATTGACTGGATGCCCGTCGTCGGGCGTTGAGTGCATACTACGCCTGCGATGAGAGTCCATCTGCCGCGCGGCGTCTCGCCTTTTGGTCTTATCGTCTCAGGAGAGTTATGGATAGCCTCAGCCAGCTCATCACCCTGCTTGCGCCGGAAAGTTCGGTCGATTTGCACTGCCGTTTTGCCGGACGCTGGCAGTCGAGTCATGGGCAACGCCCGGTCGGCCAGATCCCCTGGCATGCCATTCTCGACGGCCATGCCCGGCTTGTGCTGCATGGCGAGGTCTTCCTTGCGCGCGCCGGCGATATTTTTCTGCTGCCCCACGGCACGCCGCACCGGCTGGAGAGTCATCAGCAAGAGGGCGTGATGGCAACGTTTCGGCGTCGTGATAAGGGTACGGTGACGGAAATGGTTACTGATGGCGACGACGCACCACTGGTGATGCTCTGTGGCGAGTTCAGTACGGGGGTGAGCGGCGCGCTGCTCTTTAGCGGGCAGCCTGCCGTGCGGCATATTGCGACAGGCGCGCGGAAGGACTGTCGTTCGCTTGCCGCGCTGTTAACGATGTTGTCTGACGAGAGCCTTAGCGAACTACCCGGTGCGGGCGCCATTGTACGTGAACTCTCATCCACCCTGCTCACGCTGGTGCTGCGCGCCTTATTAAGCGATACGCAGGAGGCGCCTGGCATGTTGCCGCTTCTTGCCGATAAACGGCTCGCGCCGGCGGTGAGCGCTGTACTGGCGAACCCGGAACAGCCCTGGACACTGGCGAGCATGGCCGCACGCTGTTTTCTCTCCCGTGCAACCTTCGCCAGACATTTCGCGAGCCGTTATCCGCTTACGCCGCAAGGCTGGCTCAGTCAGGTACGGATGGCGCGCGCCGCGCGACTGCTGGAACGTGAGCCCGACGCGATTGGGCGAATAGCGGAAGCGTGCGGCTATCTGACCCAGTCCTCGTTCAGTAAGGCGTTTAAGAGCGTGTGGGGAGTGACGCCCGGCCAGTTCCGCCAGCAGCGTCCCGTGGATTAAGGGTTATCGCGGCGCAGTGCCGCCATCATGGCGCAGAAAGCCTCGCACGACACGCCATGTGTCGGATGATCGAAACGCATGCCGAAGTCTTTTTGCAGAGATTCAAAGACCGCCGCGTCATCGGCAAGGGTGCGGCTCTCGCCATTGACATTAAGCCGGTCGTTAAGCAGCTTCAGGGGCTTTTGGCCGGGTGGGTGCAGCGCCGCCAGAAGATGATGGCGAAAATGCGATGCCGGCCAGTGGGCGATAAAGTGGTTCGCCATCAGGTAGTCTGCCGGGTACTGACGCGCCTGATCGAAGCGATAGAGCGCATGCCAGTCGTTTCCTTCTTCTTTTAGCAACAAAAACTCGCTCTGCTGGCTTTCAATACGAAACCGCCCTTCTGACCCTGCGATTTCGGCGCCGTGCGCCAGCGGGATAGGCGCGCTGAGCGTCGCTCCGCCAAAGCCGACATCCGCTATCCACGGCTCGCCATCAAGCGTCACCTGCACCAGCCGATGGGTGCGCGGCGGCATAGCGGTCGGGTCGGCTATTAATACGCGCGCTGCCAGCGCTTCAACGGCAAATCCGCATTCCGCGAGCGCCCGTGAAAACAGCGCGTTTTGTTCAAAGCAGTATCCCCCGCGCCCCGCTTCCACCAGCTTGGTAAAGATGGCGTCGTCATCCAGCAGGATTTCGCGGCCCAGTAAAACATCAAGGTTTTCGAAAGGGATTGTTGCAGTGTGGCACTGATGCAGCGCGTTAAGCGTGGCGAGCGTCGGTTGCGGCTCGCCGGTGAAGCCAATACGTGAAAAGTAGTCCTGTCTTTTGAATGCCATTACGGGTTCCTTAATCTGTATCCTTTCCGTGTTGCCTGAATGAGGATAGCTGCTTTCGCGCCGGTAAGCCGGCTCGTGTTACAGGGTATTGAATCTGATAGAAGAAAGGCCTCGCCGGGCCCGCTTAAAATAAAGCCAAACGCGCTTAATGAAGCTTGCGTAAATTCTTTCAGCCGCTTCGCTTAATAATAATAAAATAATCAGCAACATTAAATGCAGGCAGGATAAATAGCGTACAAATGCAATTATTCATTTATTGAAGTTATACACGACATCACAAGACGTCCATATTAAGAGGCTAACTGAATAATAATCATCCAGTTAATTTGACTTAAGATAACTCTCAAAAAACAGAATATCCTGGTTTGCCGCTTCCGTTCGAAAATATCTGCTACGCTTTTAAGTGCGTAACAAATTTATTAAGTCTGTAGAGACGCATAAAAAATTTCTTTACAGGTAACTATTTATTCCGGAAGAGGTGATTTATGACGACATACGAAGAACATTATCATGACTGGCTCCGTGACGCTCATGCAATGGAGAAACAGGCAGAACAGATGCTGGAATCCATGGCGTCCCGTATCGAACACTATCCGGATCTCAAGGCACGTATTGAACAGCACATCGAAGAGACTCGCCACCAGCTGCAAATCATTGATTCCGTTATAGAAAGGAACAATGTTTCCAGCTCCGTCGTGAAAGACACCATGAGCAAAATGACAGCCATGGGCCAGGCGGTTGGCGGCATGTTCGCCTCTGATGAAGTCGTTAAAGGTGCTATCAGCGGCTATGTGTTCGAACAGTTTGAAATCGCCTGCTATACCTCGCTGATTTCTGCCGCAAAAGCGGTAGGCGATGAACAAGGCGTAGTTGTGTTCCAGCAAATTCTGGAGCAGGAAATCGCGATGGCAGAATGGTGCCTGAAACATTTACCGGATGTCACGCAGCAATTCCTTAACCGTTCTGCTGCTCCCGGCGTTGAAGCGAAAAAATAATCCCCCGACTAATTTGCCTGCCAGTCCGCTGGCAGGTTTATTTTGAGTGTTGTCGTGTAAACAGGAGATCCTGATGTTCCGACATGTAAAACAACTGCAATATACGGTCCGCGTCGCGGGACCGAATCCGGGTCTGGCAAATTTATTGCTGGAGCAATTTGGTGGTCCGCAAGGCGAACTTGCCGCCGCTACCCGCTATTTCACCCAGGGCCTGGGTGATGAAGATCCGGCACGTAAAGAAATGCTGATGGATATCGCGACAGAAGAACTGAGCCATCTGGAAATTATCGGTTCCCTTGTGGGGATGCTCAACAAAGGCGCCAAAGGCGATCTGGCGGAAGCGACGGAATCGGAAGGCGAATTGTATCGCTCGATAACCGGCGCGGGGAACGACAGTCATCTGACCCAGGTGCTCTACGGAGGCGGTCCACCGCTGACCAACTCTGCCGGTGTGCCCTGGACGGCCGCGTATATCGATACGATCGGCGAAATCACGGCAGATCTGCGCTCGAACATCGCGGCGGAAGCTCGCGCGAAGATTATCTATGAGCGTCTGATTAACCTGACGGATGACCCGGGTGTGAAAGATGCGCTGGGCTTCCTGATGACCCGTGAAGTCGCCCATATGCTGTCCTTCGAGAAAGCCCTCTACTCTATTCGTAATAACTTCCCGCCGGGCAAACTGCCGCCGGTGGAACAGTACACGAATGTTTACTACAACATGTCTAAAGGCGATGACCTGCGCGGCAGCTGGAACAGCGATGAGAACTTCGAATACGTCGCCGATCCGCAACCGGCAGTGAACGGAGGTGACGGTATGATTGATATTCAGCTTTCGCCGGATCAGCAGGCAAGCGTGCTTAATATGGCGCAGCGTCTTCAGTCCGATCCGGGTATCAACCCGGTGACCGGTGCAGAGATGGGCGCGTCCGTACCGCCTGTTGAACGCCAGTCAAAAAAACCATTTGAGAAAAAGTAACGCATCCGGAAAAGACAAACCCTGCCTCGGCAGGGTTTTTTTGGCTTACATTTCATAGCCAGGTTTACGCGCCAGATGTGCTTTGTTGGGCGCAATCTCTTGATCCCACACCTGTGTCTTCCACTGGTCCGGCTGCACTTCATTAAGCGCTACCGAGACTGAACTCTCTTTGCTCTGCAGATGTTTGACGATGACCTGTGTTAACTCGTCGGCGAAGGCCTGTTGCTGAGCGTCACTGAGATCGCGCGGGAAAAATTTCACATCGATATGGGGCATTAGAGTTTCCTTAGAGTGATGTCGTTCTTCGATAATGCCTGAAAGCGGCCGCGTATTTCATGTCTTTTTCGCCACGCCCCTCTTAGTAGGTGACAACGTCACGCGTTTTTGCATTTTTTGCCGCTTAGCGTCGCAGTAGGCCGTCGCGGGTGTTGCCACCGTCTGGTTTAGGCTACTATCGGTGCCCCTGATTAAGACAATAACAGTGCAACCTGCCCGTGCCTGTCCCGTACTGGCCCGGCATTCAACCAGGAAACGCGTATGAACCTTAACGACATTATTCGCACACGCCATACCAGCAAAGCCTATGACAACAGCCGTAAGCTGACGACAGAACAGCAACAACAACTGCTGGATCTGCTGCGCTTTAGCCCTTCCTCTGTGAACTCGCAGCCGTGGCATTTCTTTGCCGTCACCAGCGATGAAGGCAAAGCCCGCATCCTGCCTGCGCTCATGGACGCAAACCAGGTCAAAGCAAGCAACGCCGCCATGACCGTGGTATTCACCATCAAAGAAGAGCTGAACGAAGCGCATCTGCTGCAACTGCTTGAAAAAGAACAGCAGGATGGCCGTTACCCGAACGAAGAAGCCCGCGCCGGCAATGATAAAGGCCGCCGCTATTTTGTGGGCCTGAACAGTGAAACCCCGGAACAGCAGCGCGAGTGGATGACCCGCCAGGCCTATCTCGCCCTCGGCTTCCTGCTGCTGGGCGCGGCCGCGATGGGCCTTGATGCAACCCCTATCGAAGGTTTCCACCCGGAGAAAATGGACGAGGTGCTGGGGCTTAAAGAAAAAGGCCTGCGCAGCGTGGTCGTGGCGACGATTGGTTATCGCAGCGATGCCGATTTCAATGCCACCCTGCCGAAATCCCGCCTGGATCAGGATGTGGTTATCACGCAGCTTTAAGGTGCGCGATGCATGACAAGGCCGCCCGAGGGCGGCCTTTTTTATGGCCGGGCGTGTTCCAGTTCCTGCACTATCTGGTAGGCCGCCTTCACGCGGTCGTCATTCGGAAACCATTTATTGGCGAGCATAATCAGCGCGATGCGCTTTTCGGGAATAAACACCGCGTAGGCGGAAAATCCGTTTGTTGAGCCAGTTTTATTATACCAGGCGGCCTGCGGCGCGTTTTGCGGCGGCGTAATGACCGTCGCGCTAAGCCCTTTCATGATCCGCTGGCTGCTGTTGCCGGCAAGTAACGTCTCAGGGGATGACGGCCACGGATAATATTCCCACATCATACCCTGCGTAAATTCACCGCTGCGGTAATAGCCCTGGTGCGTGGCGTCAAGTGCGGCGCGCCAGCGTGGGGAGACCTCGCGCTCGCCAAGCTGAATCTGCAGATAACGCAACAGGTCGGCGCTGCCCGATTTTAACCCGTAGGATTCAGCGTCCAGCGGGCCGGGCGTGACCCGTACCGGTTTATCATCCTTGTTATAGCCCTGCGCGTAATCTTTCATGGCCGCGGCAGGCACATTCACATAACTGTGTGTCATGCCGAAATCGGCAAGCAGCCCCTGCTCCATCAGTTCGCTGAAGGGTTTATCCAGCGCGTTTGCCGCGATCATTCCAAGCAATCCGATACCGAGGTTTGAGTACACCCGCACGGTGCCCACAGGCTGTGCTGGCTGCCAGGCACGGTACCACGCCATCAGTTGCGGCGTATTTTTTACGGTATCCGGCACAAACAGCGGCATCCCGGAGGTATGGGTGGCGAGATTCAGCAACGAGACGCCATCCAGCGCGCTGCCTTTCAGTTCCGGGAGATAGTGGTTAGCAGGCGCGCTGAAATCGAGCTTACCTTCTTCATGGGCGTAAGCCGCAAGCGTCGCGGTAAACGTCTTACTGAGCGAGCCAATCTCAAAGAGCGTGTTTTCATCCACCGGCGTGCGGGTTGCCTTCGACGCCACGCCGTAATGCCAGTAGTGTGCTTCGCCATTCACTGACACGGCCACCGCCATGCCCGGGATCTGGTAATGCGCCATCAGGGGTTTTATTACGTCATCCGGGGGCGCAACGGTCGCGGCCTGCGCGCTCCCGGCGACCATCATCATCGTTAACAGTACACGTGCCTGACGTTTCATCGGCTCTCCTCGCCACGGTTTTGCAGAAAAACCGTCATTATCAGGGTTTTCTTTCCCGTGGCAATATGGCAGTGCGCTGCGCGTTAATTCACCTGTTTTTGCACACGATGCAGGCAACATCCCCGGCGACGTTATGGGCTAATAAGTTCTGGTTCACACCCTCACTGGTAGGCTTTGCGAAGTCCGGAATTTGAGGTTAGGATGCTGCGCCATGTTTTGTCTTATCCGCACAACATAATCACAGGAAAGACGGACATTTGCCGTACAAAAAACCAACACAGGCAAACGTTTGGTTGGTTTACGGCGGGCGGTTATTTTGGCTCGTTCAGGTTCAGACAGGACTACAGGAAAACCAATGAAAACAACGAAGCAAAACGCGGCTGAGCATCGCGCTGCGAAAAGACGCTGGTTGAACTCTCATGAAGAGGGTTATCACAAGGCGATGGGCAACCGTCAGGTGCAGATGATAGCGATCGGCGGTGCCATCGGGACCGGCCTGTTCTTAGGCGCAGGCGCACGACTTCAGGCCGCTGGCCCCTCGCTCGCGCTGGTCTATCTCGTGTGCGGCATCTTCTCGTTCTTTATCTTACGCGCGCTGGGCGAACTGGTGCTCCACCGCCCGTCGAGCGGCAGCTTTGTATCTTACGCCCGTGAGTTTCTCGGCGAAAAAGCCTCTTACGTCGCAGGCTGGATGTATTTCGTAAACTGGGCGATGACCGGTATCGTCGATATCACCGCCGTGGCGCTCTATATGCACTACTGGGGCGCGTTTGGCGATGTGCCGCAATGGGTGTTCGCACTTGGCGCGCTGGCGATTGTCGGCACCATGAACCTCATTGGCGTGAAGTGGTTCGCCGAAATGGAGTTCTGGTTCGCGCTGATTAAAGTGCTGGCCATCGTGGTGTTTCTTATCGTGGGCGTGGTGTTTCTTGGTACCGGTAAACCGCTTGACGGCAATGCCACCGGCTTTCATCTGATAACCGACAACGGCGGTCTCTTCCCGCACGGCCTGTTGCCGGCGCTGGTGCTGGTGCAGGGCGTAGTGTTCGCCTTCGCCTCTATCGAGCTGGTCGGTACGGCGGCGGGCGAATGTAAAGATCCGCAGACCATGGTGCCGAAGGCCATCAACAGTGTTATCTGGCGTATCGGCTTGTTCTATGTGGGCTCCGTAGTGCTGCTGGTGCTGCTGCTGCCGTGGAACGCCTACCAGGCAGGACAAAGCCCGTTTGTGACCTTTTTCTCCAAACTCGGCGTGCCGTATATCGGCGACATCATGAACATGGTGGTGCTGACCGCCGCGCTCTCAAGCCTCAACTCTGGCCTTTACTCCACCGGCCGTATCCTGCGCTCGATGTCGATGGGCGGCTCTGCGCCGAAGTTTATGTCGAAGATGAGCAAATCGCAGGTGCCGTTTGCAGGCATTCTGGTGACGGTCTGTGTTTACGTCGTCGGCGTATTCCTGAACTATCTGGTGCCTTCGCAGGTGTTTGAGATTGTCCTGAACATCGCGTCGCTCGGCATTATCTCTTCCTGGGCCTTTATCGTGGTCTGCCAGATGCGTCTTCGCAAAGCCATCAAAGAAGGCAAGGCCGATGACGTGGCCTTTAAGCTGCCGGGCGCGCCGTTTACCTCCTGGCTGACGCTGCTGTTCCTCGCCACCGTCCTGGTGCTGATGGCATTCGATTACCCGAATGGCACTTACACCATCGCTTCTGTTCCGCTCATCGCCGTGCTGCTGGTAGCGGGCTGGTTTGGCGTGCGCAAGCGTGTGAATGAAATTCAAAGCACCGCGCCGCAGCAACATCCGGAATAACGTGTCCGTCGTGACGGTCGTGAAAAAGGAGCCATCAGGCTCCTTTTTTATGCGTACTATTACTGGTAGTTGCCCGAAACGCCGCCGCGCTGCACGCTGTTGCGCTGCAAAAGACACAAGGAATCGTTATGAAATCCGCCTACTGGCGAAGCCTCGCCCTCTCACCACTCTGTTTCGCTCTGTCCGCCGCCGCCGCGTCCCCGGCGCGCGATGTCTTCAGCCATAAAGACTGGTCAATGGTGTGCGATAACACCGGCACCTGCCGGGTCGATGCCTATGAAGCGAACGACGGCACCGGCGGCTCGCTGCTGCTGACCCGCAAGGCCGGGCCGAACGCGCCGGTGAGCGCCAGGATGCGCCTCGGTGAAATGGACGAGGGTCTCAAACCCTCGCAGGGCGCGATGCACCTGAAAATTAACGGCCAGGATCTCGGCACGCTGAAGGAAAATCGGGAAGACGAAAGCTGGCAGCTTAGCGAAGCACAGATAGCGCCGCTGCTGAAAGCCGTCAAAGGCAGCGGCGGCGTGGTGTTTGCCTCAAATAACCGCCAGTTCGAACTGTCGGCGGACGGCGCTAACGCTGTGCTGCTGAAGATGGATGATGTTCAGGGCCGTATCGGTACGCCGGGCGCGCTCGTGAAAAAAGGCGATAAACCGGAAAGCGCCGTTCCGGCGCCGGTGCCAGCGCCAGTCATTCATGCCGCCGCCGTAAGCCGCAGTGAACCGGTCACCCTCACTGGCGCGGCGCTCAACGCGCTGCTGCCGCGTCTTAAGGCCACCAAAATCGACGGCGATGCCTGCGACGGGCTGAGCGATGACGATTTGCGTAACGAGCCGGTCACCGTCACCCCGTTGAGCAACGGCAAAGCTGTTGTTGCCGCCACCTGCTGGCGCGCCGCCTATAACGAAGGTATGGGCTTTTGGGTCATCGATGAGGCGCTCAAAGGCAAGCCGACGCTGGTTACGATAAGCGGCAGCGACTACGACCGGGGCACTATCATCTCCGTTCAGCGCGGGCGCGGCATCGGCGACTGCATGGGCGGTGAAAACTGGACGTGGAACGGCGAGTCATTTGTGAAGAGCGATGATTATCGCACCGGCGAATGCCGGCTCATTCGCGCAGGCGGCGCGTGGGAAATGCCCACCTGGGTCACAACCGTGATTCCGGCAAAATAATTTGCCGGGCTGCAATACGGCACACGCCGAAGATACTCGCCGCCTCGCGCAGTCCGTCAGCATGCCGCACTAAAAAAGCCCCGCCGAAGCGGGGCTTTTTTTACAGCGCGATGCGAAGAACATCATCCGGGCTGGTCGCTTCCTGCTGGCGGCTGGAAGCCTGTTTAACGGTGACAAAAAGCGTGTTGCCATCCGCAGAGAGCGCCAGGCTGTTAGGATGTACCGGCGTCTTAATGGTTTTGGTGACAACGTAACGCTTAGTGTCAATAATGCTGACGCTGCCCGCGTCGCGGTGCGTCACATAGACTTCATTACGCGCCGGATTGAACAACACGGCAAGGCCGTTCGGCACGTCAATGCGCTTCATCACGTCGCCGGTACGGGTATCGACCACCAGCAATTGCGGCTGTTCGGAATCTGCCACAAACGCGCGATGGCTTGCCGTATCAAGACTCAGATTAATAAAGAAATGCGCTTTACCGTCATCTGCGAGTTTTTTACGGGTGAGCACCTTGTGGGTGGCGGTATCAATGGTGATGAATTCGCCGTCGGCGTTGGTGGTGTATAACCGCTTCGCGGCCGCATCCAGCGCGAGGCCTGCGCTAAACGTGCCAAGCCCGGTAATGATGTCGCGCTTTTTCAGCGTCTCGCCATCCACCACCCAAATCTCGCTTTCGTTGCCGATGCCGCCGATGTAAACCGTATTGGTGGTCTCATCCACCGCCAGCTCGCGCGGCTGTAGCGGTTTAACACTTTCCGAGCGGGCACGTCCATCAAGCACCAGACGCCCTTTCACCTCACCGGTTTTCGCGTCAATCGCTGTCACCGCGCCATTCACGGTATTACCGAACCACAATGTATTGGTTTTGGTATTAATGGCAGCGCCGAACGGTTTGAGATCGTTATGCATCACCTGAGTGATGTCGAGCGTCGTCGGATCAAGACGATACACCACCCCGCCTTTATCGAGCTTACGGCTCTGCGACGTGGCCACAAACAGCGCCTGTTCCGTCGGGCTGTACGCCATCTCGTAGGCGCCTTTGCCAACTGGCTTGCGCAACATCTCCTGCGCGGCATGCGTCGTGAATGTGGCAAACGTGCTGGCAAACAGCAGCGCGCCGAGCAGCGCGCGCGGCGTGGAAAGGTGACGTAACTGCATAAGAACTCCCTTTTTGGCAAACAGATTGGGCTGCATCACATTGAATCCAAAAGCGTTGCACGGCCCTGCCGTGCTTTTAATTATGAATGAGAATAATAATCATTATTTCTGTGAAGGGAAGCCTTTTTATGACAGACCCACGCCGACATGTCGTCTACGCTTAGAGAGTTAACGCAACGTGCCGTTTAGTTTTTCAAAAATTTACATAACGTTTAAGATTACGTCACAGATTTTCTTCTTTTTATTACTTCCGGGATTGAGTAAACCGCATGAATATCAACCGCGCCGTCTACGCGCCCTTCGCTTTTCTGTTACCCGTCGCGCTATCACATGCGCAGGCTGCAACCGCCGATGAACAAACAATGATTGTGACCGCCGCACCCGGCGGGATCTCTGAGCTTGATACCCCTGCCTCCGTGAGCGTGGTCAACGGCGAGGATTTGCGCCATGCCGCCCCGCAGGTCAATTTCTCTGAAAACCTCGGCAGCGTGCCGGGGCTGCAAATCCAGAACCGACAAAACTACGCGCAGGATTTACAGCTCTCGATGCGGGGATTTGGTTCACGTTCCACCTACGGTGTGCGGGGCAT
This sequence comes from Cronobacter condimenti 1330, assembly GCF_001277255.1. Taxonomy (NCBI): domain Bacteria; kingdom Pseudomonadati; phylum Pseudomonadota; class Gammaproteobacteria; order Enterobacterales; family Enterobacteriaceae; genus Cronobacter; species Cronobacter condimenti. The sequence continues at coordinate 2,065,672 of NZ_CP012264.1, read as the reverse complement.
CCGCCTGTATGTTGATGGTATTCCGGCCACCATGCCGGATGGACAGGGCTACACCTCAAACGTCGATTTGAGCAGTGTTGAGAGCGTGGATGTTCTGCGCGGGCCGTTCTCGTCGCTGTACGGCAACGCCTCCGGCGGCGTCATCAACGTGAAAACCGAAACCGGCCAGCAACCACCGAAGATCGAAGCGGGCACCTGGTATGGCAGTTTCGGCAGCGTGCGTTACGGGCTGAAAGCCTCCGGCGCGACCGGTGATGGCACGCACCCAGGCGATGTGGATTACACGGTCTCCACCACCCGTTTCACTACGCATGGCTATCGGGATCACAGCGGCGCGCGGAAAAACCTCGCCAACGCGAAGCTCGGCGTGCGCCTCGATGAGGCGAGCAAGCTAACGCTGCTGTTTAATAGCGTCGATATTAACGCCAACGATCCGGGCGGTCTGACCCGCGATGAGTGGAAAGCGAATCCGCGTCAGTCGCCGCGCGGTGATGAATTCAATACCCGTAAAACCACCAAACAGACCCAGGCGGGCCTGCGTTATGAGCGGGCATTAACCGCCAATGACGATATCAGCGTGATGGCGTATGCAGGCGAGCGTAAAACGACGCAGTTTCAGTCGTTTAAACAGGGCTTTCAGGTGGCCCCGACCAACCCCGGCGGCGTCATCGATCTCACCCGTCACTATCAGGGCATCGACAGCCGCTGGACGCACCGCGACGCGGTGATGAGCCTGCCCGTGAGCGTTACGCTGGGTCTCGATTATGAAAACATGAGTGAAGACCGCAAGGGCTTTGAAAACTTCCATAAGGTCAACGGCGCGCCTGAATATGGCAAAAAAGGGACGCTGCGCCGCAATGAACGTAACCTGATGTGGATCGTCGATCCGTATCTGCAAACCTCATGGCAGCTCACCGATAAGCTCAGCCTCGATGCGGGTGTGCGCTACAGCAATATCTGGTTCGATTCGAACGATTTCTACGTCAGGCCAGGCAACGGCGATGACAGCGGCGAGGCGAACTATCACAAATGGCTGCCGGCGGGGTCACTTAACTATGCGCTGACCGACGCCTGGAATGTGTATGCTTCCTACGGTCGCGGCTATGAGACACCGACCATTAACGAACTCTCCTACCGCTCCGACAAGCAGAGCGGCCTGAACATGGCGCTGAAGCCGTCCACCAGCGACACCATGGAAGTGGGCAGCAAAACTCGCATCGGCAATGGTCTGCTGACTGCGGCCTTGTTCCAGACCGATACCGATAACGAAATTGTGGTGGATAAGAGCGTGGGCAGTGGCCGCAGCAGCTACAAAAATGCCGGTAAAACGCGTCGTCAGGGTGTCGAACTGGCGCTCGATCAGCAGTTCGGCGAGGCGTGGAAAGTGAAAGCCGCCTGGACCTACCTTGACGCCACCTACCGCACAAATGTCTGCCGCACGGGCGACTGTCGCGGTAACCAGATGCCGGGCATCGCCCGCAACATGGTTTACGCCTCGCTTGGTTATGTGCCGGAAACGGGCTGGTACGCAGGTGGTGACGTGCGCTACCTCGCAAGCGTCATGGCGAACGACGCCAACGATGCCAAAGCGCCGTCCTACACGACCGTTGGCCTGAACACGGGCTATAAAGTGCAGCGCGGCAACTGGATGCTGGACGTGTTTGGCCGTGTCGATAACCTGTTCGATAAATCCTTTGTCGGCTCGGTCATCGTTAACGAAAGCAACAGCCGCTACTATGAACCCGCGCCGGGCCGTAATTACGGCGTTGGCGCGACCGTAAGCTACCGTTTCGAGTAACCCCAACGGGCGGCCTGTACGCCGCCCGTCTGTTTTCTTCGCCGAAACGGCGCGCATTTTTTAGCCCTTTCCCCGTCCCGCCTATACTTAAAGCTGATTTCCGCCAATAGGAGTCCGCTTATGAGCCGTCTGTGGCACCAGAACGCCGTCATTTACCAGATCGATCCCACGCGTTTTTTTGACAGTAATGCCGACGGCTGGGGCGACCTGCGCGGCATTGTCGAAAAGCTCGACTATGTCGAATCGCTTGGCGCGACCGCCATCTGGCTGACCCCGTTTTATCTCTCGCCGCGACGCGATAACGGTTATGACGTGGAAAACCATATTGAGCCCGATCCGCGCATCGGCTCGCTTGACGATGTGGAGTGGCTTATCGCCGAAGCGGACAAACGCGATATCCGGCTGATTATCGAGCTGGTGGCGCAGCATACCGCCGATACCCACAGCTGGTTTCTGGAGGCCCGTAAGGGCCGCGACAGCCCGTTTCACGATTTCTACCTCTGGCGCGACACGCCAGGGCCGGATGAACCTGCGCCGATGTTTCCGACCGTCGAGCCGCATATCTGGCGCTTTGATGAACAGGCACAGCGTTATTACCGCCATCTCTTTTATCATCACGAGCCCGATCTCAATCTGCGCCACCCGGATGTCATTCAGGCGGTGGACCGCGTGCTGCGCTTCTGGGCCGATAAAGGCGTGGCGGGGTTTCGCATCGATGCGGCCTCGCACATGGTGGAACAGGCAAGCCTGCCAGGCGACCGGGAGAGCGGTTACCGGCTCTTTAACCACTTCTACGATCTGCTGACAGTCGATCACCCCGATATGATTTTGCTCGGCGAGGTGGACGTCAACGTCTCCGAATTTCAGGATTTTTTCGGCGGCGGTGAGCGCCTCACCACGCTGCTTAACTTCTGGATCAACAAAAACACGATCCTTGCCCTGGCCCGCGAAGACGCCGCGCCGCTGGTGAAGGCATTAAATGAATTGCCGATGCCCCCTGCCAATGGCGGTTACTGTTTCTGGCTGCGCAACCATGACGAGCTTGATATGGAAGACCTCTCTGAAGAGGATTACGACTTCGTGATGGACAAATATGCCCCGGACCCGGATATGCGCATCTACGGCCGGGGGATCCGCCGCCGTCTGGCCCCGATGCTTGGCGGGAACGAACGTCATCAGGCGATGGCGCACGCCCTGCTTTTCTCACTGCCCGGCACGCCCGTGGTGCGCTATGGCGCGGAGATAGGCATGGGGGATCTGCTTTCGCAGCCGGAGCGCGAGTCGGTACGCACACCCATGCAGTGGCACGCAGGGCCAGGCGCCGGGTTTTCTTCCTGCGATCCTGCCCGGTTTGTGGAGCCGTTAATCAGCGACGGTCCGTTCCGCTATCAGGCTATCAATGTTGAAGAACAGGAGGCGCGCGACGGTTCGCTGTTGCACGGTATCCGCCACATTATCGCGGTCTGGCGCACGTTGCCGGAGATCTGCTACCAGCATTTCCATCCGTTCACAGTGCAAGAGAAGAGCGTATTCGCGGTGCGCTATCAGAATCACAATGTCGCCACCCTGATGCTGACAAATCTGAGTGCTGAACCAGTGACGGTAGATTTAGGCGAGCTGGATTTAGAAGACGCCTGCGAGATACTGGCGGACGAAAGTTATCCGCCGGTATCCTGCGAGCTTCGCATCAACGGTTACGGCTACCGCTGGCTGCGCGTGCGGTAAATCATCGGCGGCGGAATACCGATTTCAGCACCAGTCCGACTATCGCGACCGCCGCCACCCCCATGACCCGTGAATCGACAGCAACGGCTTTGTTTCTCGCCTGGCTGTCGAAACGCCCGTGCGCCTGATGGCCGTTCTCCAGCGGCTGGAACAGATAATCCGGGCGCTGCGTCGGTTCGGTTTCGTCGGTAAGCTGCCCCTCCCAGGTTTTTGTTACGTAGCGGTCCAGCAGACCGGGGAAGAACATATTGCCGACAATGGACATAACGGTGTTCTTGCCAAGCCAGACTTCACGCGGGGGGCGGCGCGCCACGGCGGTCTCGTAGATGGCTTTGGCGGCCACTTCCGGTTGATAAATTGGCTCTATTGGTTGCATCCGGTGGTGGAATTTATTACGCGCCCAGTTGAACTGGGTCGTGTTGATGGCGGGCAACTGCACCATCGATACACGCACGCTGCTTTTTTGATGCAGCAGTTCGCAACGCAGTGAATCCGTGAAAGCGCGGATCGCCGCCTTCGCCCCGCAATAGGCCGACTGCAACGGAATGGAACGCCACGCAAGCGCTGAACCCACCTGAATAATGGTGCCACTGTCGTGCAGTTGCATGTAACGCAGCGCACTGCGCGTGCCGTTAACCGCGCCAAGATAAGTCACTTCGGTCACGCGGCGAAATTCATCAAAGCTGATATCTTCCACCGGCGCCAGCACCGTCGTCATGGCGCAGTTGACCCACACCGCCATCGGGCCGAGTTCTTCTTCGATACGCTGTGCGGCGTTATTCATCTGCTGAGGGTCCACGACATCAGCACAGATGCCAAGCACCCGGCCGCCGTAGCGTTTTAAATCGTCTGTGGCCTCCGCCACGCCCTGCTCTCCACGGGCTATGATCGCCACATCATAGCCAGAGGCCGCAAAGTAACTGGCTGTCGCGCGCCCGACTCCTGAACTGCCGCCGGTCACGACAGCAACAAAGGCGTTTTTTGTCATGTCGTTATCCTGATTTGCGTTAAGGGTAACGAAAGCTTAGTACAGCGGGGGAAAAGTGAGCGCCCGGCAAGCCGGGCGCGAGAAAAGAAAACGCAAGTTCAGGCCTAAAAGGTCAGAATGTCGTCCAGCCCTCGTCCGTGACCGCTTTACGCGGTGCGTCTGGCGCAAGGCGCGCCACCGGACGGGCCGGCGCGACGGGTGGGCGTGGCGCCGCGCCCTGTGCTTCCAGGCGGAACGCGCCGACCAGACCGCGCAACCGCGCCGCCTGAGCGTCGAGATCGCCCGCCGCGCTTGCGGATTCGCTCACCAGCGCGGCGTTTTGCTGCGTGGTGGCGTCCAGTTCGCCTACGGCGCGGGCAATCTGTTCAATACCGCGGCTCTGCTCCTGCGAAGCGGACGAAATCTCCTCCATGATGTCGTTTACCCGGGTGACAGAACTCACCACATCATCCATGGTTTCGCCTGCGCGGGCGGCGAGCGTACTGCCGGTTTTAATGCGGTTGACCGACTCATCAATCAGCCGCGCAATGTCTTTCGCCGCCTGAGCGCTGCGCTGAGACAGGCTGCGCACTTCGGAGGCGACGACGGCGAAGCCACGGCCATGTTCGCCCGCGCGCGCCGCTTCCACCGCCGCGTTCAGCGCCAGGATATTGGTCTGGAAAGAAATGCTGTTGATGACCTCGGTGATATCGGCAATTTTGCGCGAGCTGGCGGAGATCTCCTGCATCGTCTGTACCACATCGCGCACCACGTCACCGCCGCGCCCGGCGGTTTGCGAAGCCTCGGCTGCAATCTGGCTGGCGTGACGGGCGTTGTCGGCATTGTTCTTCACGGTCGCGGTGAGCTGCTCCATGCTGGCTGCCGTCTGCACTACGGCGCTGGACTGCTGCTCGGTACGGGCTGCCAGCGCACTGTTGCCGGAGGCGATTTCGCCTGCCGTGTGGGTCAGCCGCCCGACGCTTGCGCGAAGCTCGCCGGTCATTTCACGCAGCCGCGCGTTCATGCGCGCCATCGCACCGGTGAGCTTGCCGAATTCATCATGCCGGTCAGTTTCAATCTGCGCGCTGAGGTCGCCATCGGCGATCCGCTCGGCAAGCGCCAGGTTTTTCATCAGCGGGCGGACAATCTGGCGGCTGATATACCACGCCACTAACACGCCGAGCAGAATAGCCAGCGCCCCGATGATCATCGCAAGCGTGGAGGAGCCAAACGCCAGCGCGTCGTTCTGCGCTTTGGTGAGCGTGACCATCTGTTTAATGGCCGCGCTGCTGCGATCGCCTGCTGTTTTCACCGCGCTTTCCGCGCCTTTGAGTGATTCCCAGGCGGTATAGTAGTCGCGGCTTAACGTCTGGTAGCGCACCGTATCCTGCCACAGGCCCGCGAACGGCGGCAGCAATTCGGGCGACAACCGGCCCGTAAGCGCCTGGTACTGCCCTTCGACTGCGCTAAACCGGGTTTGCAGCGCCTGATTCGCCTGATCCGTGCCGTTAAAGCGCAGCGCGTAGGCGTAATCACGCAGATTGCTGATGGCAAAGAGCAGATCGTAGATGGCGAAAGAGAGTTCAGTGTCAGCGACCGGCGTGCGGATAAGCTGGGTATAGCGGGCGGTTTCATCCTGACCGGCCAGCGCGTCGAGCTGGCTTCTTATCTGCCCGAGCTTGCTGGTGGCGTCGCTCATCGCGGTGATGCTGCCCTGGAAACTTTGCAGATAACGGTTGATGTCAGCGACGATAGCACGCTCGCTGGCAGACCAGTCCAGCGCCTGCGCTTCGCCGGTTTTGGCAAGCGCCGAGTCGACATAGCGGCTCATCAGCGCGCGGGCGTCGTCATCGCCGGTATAGAAATATTTAAGCCGGTTAATTTTGGCCTGAAAGACATCGATATTGATGTCGTAGATAAGATTAGTTTTGACATAAACGTCGCGGATGGCCATAAAACGCGCCACAGAGAGCGCGGTCGCCAGCGCCACCAGCAGCAGCACCACGCCAAATCCGGCGGCGAGCTTGCGGGTTATGCGAACGTTCCGTAATCGGTTTACCAGTACAGCCATCCTGCCTCCTGTTTTACGATAAAAGGCCCGCCAGAGAAGGCCACAGGAGGTTATCGGCTAAGCTGCCGATTTTTTTAGCAAAATGTGGAAATAATCGGCAAAAGAAATGGCCTTTATCCGAAAACCTCGTGAGAAGCCGTCGGGATAAAGGCCACAGGCGGCGTGCATAACTCGTTCCAGTAACGTAGCCGGATACCGCGTCGGTATCGGTTAGCGCTGGCGATGCAGCCCGGGGTCGATATTGCCGAAATCAATGCCATAGAGATGTCCATACGGAATAAACGATTCCAGCATCAGGGCGCGCACTTCAGGCGGCTGAGGGAACCAGGCGCTGAGCTTACGGCGCAGGCGTGAGCGTAACGCAGGACGTCGTTCGGGGGTATGCATCATGATGATCGCCTCCTCGGCGGGTATGCAGGCGCTGTGCTGCCTTGTCAGTAAAGCGCCGGGGAGACGAAAAAGGAAATGCGCATTCCGGCAATGATTTGCCGGTGTGCGTATTAGCTGAAATATTGTTTTTTAAGAATAACCGCACCGTCGTTAATCGATTTATGGACTGCGCGTACGCAAGCCGCGCCGTCGCCCGCCTCTAACGCTTCCAGCAAATCGTCATAATTATGGTGACCGCGCACAAAATCTTCTGACTGCGGGTAGAGATAGTTAAAACACGGGCCGATGCGCATCCAGAGCTGCTCAATCAGCGCTACCAGCGTTGGCATCTCAGCCCAGCTGTAAATCTGAAAGCGAAACGCGCGGTTGGCCTGTAGCGCCTGCTCAACATTCCCCGCAAGCTTGGCGTCGCGAAACGCGTCGCAGAGTTCACGCAAATGGGCCATTCGCGCCGGCGTAATATATTGCGCCGCGGCCTCTACCGCCATCCCTTCCAGGTTTTTGCGGATCTGCGTGACCTCGTCATAGCGCGCTTCGCTGATTTCCGGCACCAGAAACGCCTGCGCGGGCGTGGCATTCAGGGCACCGGAAGAGACCAGACGCAGCAGCGCTTCGCGTACCGGCGTAATACTGATCCCCAGCTGATCGGCGATTTCCTTCGTCACCAGACGCGCGCCAGGACGCAGGCTGCCGACGATAAGGGCATTTTTCAATCGTACTTCCACTTGCATGGTTAAACTTAAGCGTTGCGCTTTTTCCAGATCCAGCATGTTTATTTCCTGTCGTAAAAAATTTACTTTGTATTAGCAGGCGCTTAACTAACGTCTCGTCATCCTGACCAGAGGATATATTCTATATCTTTGATAACATGGCTTTAGGGGTCAGGAAAACCCAAAATAATCAAAATCTTCACTGACCAGTACGACAACCATTAAGGTAGTGACCTAATGAAACGACTGTCCCGTAAGCTTCTCTCTCTTTCTGTGGCGCTCTCATTATTCGCTCCGCTCAGTCAGGCCAGTTCACTGACTATTGCGCAGCCGACTTCCGCCACCGCCATGGATCCCGGCTTTCTGAAAGAAGCCGCGACCCTGGTGGATAACGTTTTCGATACTCTGGTGCTGCGCGATGCGCAGATGCAACTCAAACCCGGCCTCGCCACGCACTGGGAAGCCATTAACGACACCACCTGGCAGTTCGATCTGCGCAAGGACGTGAAATTTACTAACGGCGAGCCGGTTAACGCCGCGGCGGTAAAATTTTCCATCGACCGCATTCTCGACCCGGCCAACCATGCCCCCACCATTTCGTATATTCGTACTATTAAGTCGGTGGAAGTCACCGGCGACTATCAGGTGCGAATTCACACCAACGGGCCCGATCCGCTCCTGCCCACACGTATGAGCCGTTATCCGGCCTATATCGTGCCGCCTGGTTATGTAAGTAAAGTCGGTGCTGCGGAATTTGCACGAAAACCTGTCGGAAGTGGCGCTTATATCGTCAAAACTTTCGTGCCGGACGAACGCGTGGTGATGGAAGCGAACCCCAACTACTGGCGCGGCAAGCCGTCGATTGACGAAGTGATCTGGCGTCCAGTACCGGAAGCCACCGCCCGTATTACCGCGCTGCTGACCGGCGAGGCGCAACTGGTGGAAGGCGTACCGGCGGATCTCGCGCCGCTTGTGAAAAGCAAACCGGGCGTGAAGCTTGAGCAGGTGAAAGGCGGTGGACTGACAATTTACCTCGGCATCAAAAATAATCAGCCGCCGCTCAATGACGTGCGCGTGCGCCAGGCGCTGTCGCTGGCGCTAAACCGCGACGCCTATACTCAGTCGCTGCTGCACGGTTTCGGTACACCGACCGGCACACTCGCGGGCCCGAAAGATTACGGCTATAAAGCGATTCCGGCCCCGAAACAGGATCTGGAAAAAGCGAAAGCGCTGCTAAAAGAGGCCGGTTATGCGCAGGGTTTTACGCTGAAATTCCAGGCGCCGCGCCGCTATATCGCAAGTGCTGAGGTAGGTCAGGCGATTGTGCAGGATCTGGCCGCGATTGGTGTGAAGGTGCAGCTTGAAGTGCCGGAATGGTCGGTCTACACCCAGCAGGTCGCCTCCGGTAAGCAGGCCGCGCTCTATATGCTGGGCTGGGGCTCCACCCAGACGCTGGACGCCGACGCCGCGCTTTACCCGGTACTGCATGCAGGCGAGCCGTATTCCACGGTAAGCGATCCGACGCTCGATAAGCTTCTGAATGAGAGCCGTGCTACGGTCGATGCCGCAAAACGCAAAGCGCTGCTTGAACAGATTCAGGATCGCGTGGCCGCCGAACAGCCGCTTATCCCGCTTTACCGGGAAGACGCTATTTACGCCTCAAGTGACAACGTCACCTTCAAAGGGCGTGAAGACGCGCGCGTTTCGCTGTTCGACATGAGGGTGAAATGATCTTCAGAGGCCGTTACGCATCCCGAACACGTCGCCGTCCCCTGCCGGGGGACGGCCTTCTTGGCGGTACGCTGTTAGCATTGCTTATCCTGGCCGCGCTTCTCTCCCCGTGGCTCCCTTTACCCGACCCGCTACACAGTGACCTGAGCGCCGTCTTTCAGGCGCCCGGCGCAACGCACTGGCTGGGCGCCGATCAGCTCGGGCGCGATCTGCTCTCGCGCATTCTCGCGGGTGCCCGGCTGTCGCTTTTTGTGGTCATTGTCGCCGCCCTTATCGCTGCCACGATGGGCACGCTCATGGGCATGGTCGCCGGGTATTTCGGCGGCTGGGTCGATGCGCTGATTATGCGGCTTATCGACATACAGCTGGCCGTGCCGTTTATTCTGCTGATCCTGCTCGTGATGGCGCTCTTTGGCACCTCACTGAGCAATATTATTGTGATTATGGGGGTGACCAGCTGGGCCATTTACGCCCGCGTGGCGCGCGCCCGAACGCTTGAAATTCGTGAGCTGGAATACATTGAAGCCGCCAAAACCATGGGGTTTTCACACCTTCGCATTATGCTGCGCCACATTTTACCGGCGCTCGCCACCCCGCTCCTGGTGCTCCTCACACTGGATATTCCCCGGCTGATTGTGCTTGAGGCCTCGGTCGGTTTTCTTGGCATGGGCATCCAGCCGCCGACACCGACGCTTGGCAACCTGATTGGCGAAGGCCGCGCTTATATGCTGCTCGCCCCCTGGCTCGTCGTCTGGCCGGGCTGCGCCATCGCCATGCTGGTGGTGGGCTGCAACCTGCTCGGTGACTACTGGCTGCGCGTGACACAGGCGAGGGTCGAATAATGGCAGGCTATCTGATCTCGCGGTTTTTCCAGGCGCTACTGGTGATGTTCGGTGTCTCGCTGCTGATTTTCTTTAGTCTGCACCTGACAGGCGACCCGGCAGCCGTCATGATGCCGCCCGGCGCAACCACGCAGGAGATTAACGATTTCCGCCATGCGATGGGGTTTGACCGCCCGTTACTTACGCAATATGCCGATTACGCAGGCCAGTTGCTGAAGGGCGATCTGGGCGACTCCCTGCGCTTTGGCCAGCCGGTGACGACGCTCATTGCCGAACGTCTGCCCGCAACCGCCCTGCTGGCGCTGACCGCGCTTGCCTGGAGCACGCTTGCAGGGCTGGCGCTTGGGCTTGTCAGCGCCCTGTGGCGCGACACGGTATGGGATCTGCTGGCGCGTCTCGTGGCGTTCAGCGGTCAGGCGGTGCCGGTATTCTGGCTGGGGCTTCTGATGATTTTATTCTTCAGCCTGCAGCTGCGCTGGCTGCCCTCTGGCGGCTACGGCGAACCGTTGCAGCTCATCATGCCTGCCGTCTGTCTTGGTGCATACTATATGAGCGCGATGGCGCGTCTGGTGCGCGCCAGTCTGATTGACGTGCTGGACCAGGATTATATCCGTACCGCGCGCGCCAAAGGGCTAAGCGCCTGGCGCGTGCTGGTGCGTCACGGGCTTCGCAATGCGCTGATCCCGGTAGTGACGGTGCAGGGCATTTCGCTCGCCGCCCTGCTCGGCGGCGCGCTGGTTACCGAGATTATCTTCGCCTGGCCCGGCATTGGCCGCCTCGCGGTTCAGGCCATCCAGAACCGCGATTTCCCGCTGGTGCAGGGCGTGGTGCTGCTCGCGGCGCTGACATTTGTGGTAGTGAACCTGCTGATTGATTTGCTTTACCTGGTATTAAACCCGAGGATCCGTTTATGACTGTTCAGCCGCATGCCGATGTGGATGCGACCCTGGAACTGCTGTCGTCACTCACCGCGTGGCAAAGCGTGGCGGACCAGCCTGACGAACAGCGTTCGCTGGCCGCCTGGCTGGAAGCCTGGCTTGTGGAAGAACTTGAGGCCGACGTGGTGCTGCCGGTCGCGCAGCAACCCGCCGACAGCCCGCCGCTGGTGCATGTGCGGGTGGACGTCGGCGCGCCGGATACGCTTGTGCTCTACAACATGTATGACGTCATGCCCGCCGACCCGCAAGGCTGGCAGGTTGACCCGTTCACCGGCGGTATCCGCCACTGGCGTGATAAGGGCGACGTGTTTATCTCCCGCGGTGCGGAAAACAACAAAGGGCCGCTCGCCGGTATGCTGACCGTGGTGCGCGAGCTGTGGCAGAACGGCCTGCTCGCGACCAATCTGGAGATCCTGCTTGAAGGCGAAGAGGAGTGCGGCAGCGGCGCGCTCAGGCGTTACCTCGCCCGCACGCCCTGCCCGATCTCACCCGCACTGGCGGTGCTCTTTCCGTCGCTGTGTGAATATGGCGGCGGTGCCCCACGGCTTTATCTCGGCTTTACCGGCATGACCACAGGGCGGCTGCGCGTCGCAGGTGGTGACTGGGGCGGGCCGCAGGCGGCGATTCACGCCAGCAACGCGGCCTGGATTGCCAACCCTGCCTGGCGGCTGGTGCAGGCGCTCGCCGCTATCGCCCCGGCCGGTCGCAACGGCGTGCTGGAAACGCTCCCTCTGGATGATGATGCGCTACGCATTCTCGACGAACTTGCGCCGCAGTTCAGCATTGCCGATGAACTGGCGATGCGCAAAAGCGAGCGTCTCACCGTTCCGGGCGACAGCCGCGAGGCGCTGGCGTTTCTGCTTGGCAGCGCGGTGCTGAATCTCAGTGAACTTCGCACCACGCCGCTGCCGGGCCGCGGCATTATTCCCCCGCTCGCCTGCGCTGAATTTGCGCTGCGCACACCGCCTGGCAGTTCGCCCAGGGCGTTACTGAACGCCATGCGCGAGCAGCTTTCTGTGCAGGCGATCGCCGGCGCCGAACTTATCGTGGACGACAGCTATCCGGGACGCCGGTTTTCCGTTGACGACGCGGGCGTGCTGGAGCTTATCAACAGTTATCACCAGCAACAGGCCCGCCCGCAGATTTGGCCGTGGGCGCCCGGTTGCGCCCCGGCCTACGCGTTCGCGCCCGTGGCCCCGGCGTTTCTTATTGGCGGGCTGGGGTATGGCGGTAACGCGCACGGCGTGAATGAGTTCGTTACCCTGCGCGGGCTTGCGCGTTATACCCGCTCGCTTCGTGACTGGCTGCTTTCATTCTGACGACACCCGGAGATAACCATGCGATTTCTCACCGGCCCGCAAGTGGCCGCGCTCGGCGGGCTTGATCCGCATGCGGCGTTGCAGGATGTGACTGACGCGGTGCGGCTACTGGACGCAGGTGACGCCATGATGCCTGCCGAAACGCACGTGCCGCTCGACACGCCGCCGGGTAAGGTTTACGCGTTACCGGCGCGCGTTGGCGGGCGCTTTAACGCCAACGGCGTAAAATGGACAGCGCACCGCCCCCAGCCGCAGGACGGGCTGCCGATGGCGCTCACCGTCACGCTTATTAACCGCGCCGACAGCGGTCTGCCGGTCGGTCTGATAGAGAGCGGCGGGCTTACCGCGGTGCGCACCGCGGCGGTGTCGGCGCTGGCGCTCTCATACGCAGCCCCGCGCCCGGTACGCCGCGTGCTGCTGTTGGGTGCGGGCGTGCAGGCGCGCGCCCACCTTGAAATGCTGCGCGCGCAGTTTCCTTCACTCGACGTTCTGGGGCTGTGGAACCGCACGCCCGCGCGGCTTGAGGCGTTAACCGCTGACCCGCTGCCGTTCCCGTACGAACGCTTTCAACACCTCGATGAGGCGCAACCACTGTCGTGGGACGCCATTATTACCTGCACCGGTGCGCAGGCGCCGTTTCTTGGCCCTGAATGGATAGCCCCTGGCAGGCTGGTGATGCAGATTGGCTATCACGAGGTGTGTTTTGCGGCCATCGATCGCGCCGCGCATGTGGTGGTGGATGCCTGGGGCGAGTTTCGCCACACCAGCGCCAAGAGCCTGTTTCAGATGTATCGCGCGGGAGCGTTTGCCGATGACGGCTGGGCGGCGGATCTCACAGACCTGCTGGCAGGCCGCTTTCGGCCTGCGCCCGACGACAGCGTGTACTTTTCCTCGTTCGGGCTGAACATATTCGATATTGCGCTGGCCGCGCGGGTATTGCAGGCCGCAGCGCGCGAGAACATCGGCACGGCGCTGCCGCTTTTCGCCGCGCCCTAAGCGGTGTCGCGCAGGCGCAGCGCCTGATGGATATCGGGCGCGCTGTCGATAAGCCGTTGGGTGTACGGGTGCGCCGGCGCCTGTAACACCTGGCACGCAGGCCCTTCTTCCACCACCTCGCCGAGATAAAGCACCAGCACGCGATCGCAAAGCTGGCGCACCGCCTGTAAATCGTGGCTGATAAACAGCACCGACAGGCCAAGCTTATCGCGCAGTTCCGCCAGCAAACGCAGGATTTGACCGCGTACGGGCAGGTCGAGCGCCGCCACGGCTTCATCGGCCACCAGCAGATCCGGCTCCAGCGCCAGCGCGCGGGCGATGGCAATGCGCTGGCGCTGGCCGCCCGAGAAGGCCGCCGGGCGACGCTGCGCCCATTCAGGCTTCAGCCCCACCAGCGTCATCAGTTCACTGACGCGCGCCGCGATGCCATCGCCCTGGCGCAAGCCGTGCACCCGCAGCGGCTCGGCGAGTTGTTCGCCGACGCTCATGCGCGGATCGAGGCTCGCGTAAGGATCCTGAAATATCATCTGCGCGCGGCGGCGCACGGTACGCAGCTCGGCGCGACTGGCCTGCGCCATATCCACGCCGTCAAAGAAAATCGCGCCGCTATCCGCCTCGATAAGGCCGATGGCGGCGCGCCCGAGCGTGGTTTTACCGGAGCCGGATTCGCCGATAAGCCCGACGATTTCACCCCGCGCCACGCACAATGACGTCGGGTGCAGCACGCGCTGACGCTCAGGCGGAAAAAACGGAAGCCGCTGGCGGCGCGGAAAACTTTTGACGATATCGGTGACCTGCAACAGGGGTGGCGTCTCATGCGACACGGTTCGCGCAGGGGGCGTTTGCGGCAGCGATGCGGCAATCAGCCGCCGTGTCCAGTCCGCCTGCGGGGCGGTAAAAAGCGTCCCGACCGGCCCCTGCTCAACGATTTCCCCGCCGTTCATCACGCAGGCGCGGTCGGCATAGCGCGCCACCACGCTCAGATCGTGCGTGACCAGCAGCACGCCCATGCCCATCTCCTGTTGAAGGTTTTTAAGCAGGCTCAGGATCTGCGCCTGAAGCGTCACATCGAGCGCGGTCGTGGGTTCATCGGCAATCAGCAAATCCGGCTTGCCGCTGATGGCGCTTGCTATCATCACGCGCTGGCGCATGCCGCCGGAAAGCTGGTGGATATACTGGCGCGCGCGCTTTTCCGGCTCGCCGATGCCGACGTGGCCAAGCAACGCGACCGCTTCGCGCCAGGCCGCCTTCCAGCCCAGCCCGCGATGGCGCACCAGCACTTCAGCGATTTGTTCGCCCACTTTCAGCACCGGGTTCATACTGCTCATCGGCTCCTGAAAAATCATGGCGATGCGTCGTCCGCGCAGCCCTTTCGGGTAAGGCACATCGGGGCGTATCGTGGTGGTATCGTCAAAACAGATTTCGCCGCCGCTTTGCCAGACGCCGCGCGGGAGCAGCCCTGTGATGGCAAGCGAGGTGAGGGTTTTGCCGCAGCCGGATTCACCGACCAGCGCGACCATTTCGCGCCGTTCGACCGTCAGGCTGACGTCATGAAGTAAAGCAGCCTGCGGGCTTTGCAGGCTGAGGTGGGATACGGTTAACAGCGGCACAGGCGGCTCCCGACAACAGGCATAGCCCGAGGATATCGGCAGCCGCCGTGGTTAACAAGTTGTTATTTAGCTGGTTTATGATTCGTCACTGGCGACGCGGATCACCAGCTTGCCGAAGTTTTTCCCCTCCAGCAGGCCGATAAACGCCTCCGGTGCGTTCTCCAGCCCATCGACAATCTGCTCGCGGTAGTGGACTTTCCCTTCTGACACCCAGTGGCCCATCTCGCGCTGGAACTCTTCAATGCGGTGACCATAATCCTGGTTGATGATAAAGCCCTGCATACGGATGCGTTTTTTAAGAAGCGTCCCCATCAAAAGCGGCAGACGGTCTGGGCCTGGCGGCAGATCGGTGGCGTTATAGCCTGAAACCAGGCCACACAGCGGCACGCGCGCGCCGGTATTGAACAGCGGGAGTACGGCGTCAAACACTTTGCCGCCGACGTTTTCATAATAAACGTCAATGCCCTGCGGGCAGGCTTCGGCGAGTCTGGCGGCGAAATCCGGCGCCCGGTGGTCGATGCAGGCATCAAAGCCCAGGTGCTCTACCGCGTAGCGGCACTTCTCTTCGCCGCCGGCAATACCCACCACGCGACAGCCTTTGATTTTACCGATCTGGCCGACGCTTGCGCCCACCGGGCCGGTTGCCGCGGCAACCACCAGCGTTTCGCCCGCTTTCGGCGCGCCAATATCCAGAAGCCCCATGTAGGCGGTAAAGCCGGGCATGCCGAGCACGCCCAGGAACCAGGACGGATGCTCCGGCGAATCCCCGAGCGGTGAGAGTTGTTTGCCATCGCAGATACAATAATCCTGCCAGCCGCTGTAACCGAGCACCCAGTCGCCGGGGTGGAAATCCGGGTGGTTGGAGGCTTCCACGACACCCACGGTGCCACCCACCATAACTTCGCCAATCTCAACCGGCGGGGAATAGGATGGCTCGTCGCTCATGCGCCCGCGCATATACGGGTCAAGCGACAGGTAGACGGTGCGCACCAGCACCTGGTTTTCGCCAGGCTCGGCAACGGTGTCTTCTTCAAGACGGAAGTTATCCGCCACAGGCGCGCCGTGCGGACGAGAAGCCAGCACCCAGCGGCGATTACGGGAAGCGTGTTGCGTCATGATGTTCTCCTTATTTTCAGGACATCCAGAAAGCGTAGTGCATTCACATCAACTGGCGACGTTATTCAGACGCACGACCAGATAGACGCACGGCGCGTCGCTCTGATTGATGAAATGGCACTCATTTGGCGGGCCAAGCTCCAGGCAGTCGCCCTCGCGCATGGCGTGATGCGTATCGCCTTCGCGAAACACCAGTTCGCCACGCTGCACCCAGATAAGCTGGCGGGCGAAGGCATAGGCCGAGGCGGGCATGGGAATATCGCTGCCTGCCGGCAGCTCGACCTGCACAAGATCAAGCGGCAGATCGGATTTGGGCGAGACGTGGCGGCGCAGATAGTGGCTCTGCGGATCCTGCCAGACGGGTTGATCCGCAAAGCGCAGCAGGCGCCCTTCGTTCATTTCTGCGCGGGCAATAAGCGTCGACATGCTAAGCCCCAGCGCGCCGGAAAGGCGGCCCAGCAGCGTCGCCGTCGGGCTGCTCTCCCCGCGCTCGATTTTATGGATCATGGCGCGTGATACGCCCGCGCGTTCAGCAAGCTCGCTCAGCGACCAGCCGCGGGTTTCGCGCTCAATACGGATGCGCTCACCAATCCGTTGATTTAATGTGTCGATTATATTATTCATAACGTAACATTATAGTGTACAACAGCCGGGGTTCAACGATGCTTATTCGCAAGGCCACCGCGGACGACTGCGCCGCCATTGCCGAAATCTATAACTACGCGGTGTTGCATACCGCCGCCATCTGGAACGACGCCATCGTCGATACTGAAAACCGTCTCGCCTGGTTTTATCAGCGCGGCAACGCAGGTTATCCGGTGCTGGTGGCGGTCGAAGGCGATACCGTTGTGGGCTATTCGTCCTTCGGCGACTGGCGTGCATTCGATGGCTTTCGCCATACCGTCGAGCACTCCGTCTACGTGCACCCGGATCATCACGGTAAAGGCACTGGCAAAGCGTTAATGACGCGACTGATTGTCGAGGCGCGGGCTATCGGCAAGCATGTCATGGTCGCCGGGATTGAGTCGCAAAACACCGCTTCCATTGCGCTACACGAAAAGCTCGGTTTTACCATCACCGCGCAGATGCCGCAGGTCGGCACCAAATTTGGCCGCTGGCTCGATTTAACCTTTATGCAGTTGCAGCTTGATAACCGCAGCGAACCGGACGCTATCGGATGAATTCGTCGCTGAGCCTGTTGTTTCTCGCCGCCGCCGGGGTCGGTCTGGTGGTGCAAAATATGCTGATGGTGCGCATAACCCAGTCGGCCTCAACAATCCTGATTGCGATGCTGCTCAATTCACTGGTGGGGATAGTGCTCTTCTGCGCCATTCTGCTGGCGCGTAACGGTACGGCGGGTTTCAGCGAGCTGATTACCACCGTGCGCTGGTGGACGCTGCTCCCCGGCCTGCTGGGATCGTTTTTTGTGTTCGCGAGTATTAATGGCTATCAGCATCTGGGCGCAGCCACAACGATTGCGGTACTGGTGGCAAGCCAGCTTATCGGCGGGTTGTTGTTTGATATTGCACGCACAAGCGGCCTGACGCTGCGTATGGTGGCAGGCCCGGTAGCCGGTGCGGTGCTGCTGGTCGTAGGCGCCTGGCTGGTCGCCAGACGCACGTTCTGAGCGTTACGGTTTGGTTTTCTGCCCGCTGCGCCGCGCGCTGACGGTCGCGAGCGCCGCCCAGTCGAGCTTTTCATCGCCGTGGGCCAGCGCGTCGAGATAGTTATCGCGCAGTACGCCCGCGATCCCCATCGGCACGTTTTTACTCTCCGCCGCCTGCTGCGCCAGGCGCACATCTTTGAGCCCAAGCTTCATGGTAAAACCAGCCGGCGTATAGCGGTCTTCGGCAATCATTGCCCCGTAATTCTTATAGGCCGGTGCGGCAAACAGTGTGCTGGTGAGCATACCGAGGAAATCCCCTTTGCCGACGTCATACGCCTCAACCAGCGCTGAGGCCTCGCCCATCGCCTCAATGGCGCTCGCGAGCATAAAGTTAGCGGCAAGTTTTACCGCGGCGGCCTGCGCAGGGCTGTCGCCGAAGTGCCAGGTTTTCTGGCCGAGCACGTCAAAAATCGGCTGCGCTTTCGCACACAGCTCCGGCTCGCCCGCAGCGAGGATATTGAGATTCCCGGCGGCCGCGACATCCACGCGCCCCAGTACCGGCGCGGCCAGATAGCCGACGCGTCGTTCACGGGCAAGCGCTTGCATCGCGTCGGTAAAAGCCACGGAGACAGTCGCCATGTTGATCCAGAGCGCCCCTGGCGCGAGCGAGGCCAGCGCTCCCTGCGTTACCACCACGTTTTCTGTCACGGCATCATCGGCGAGGATGGTGATTAACACATCGGCGTCAAAAATAGCCTTCGGACTTTCTGCCACCCGGGCACCCTGCGCGCGCAGCGCCTCTACCGGCGCGGGCGAGCGATTCCACACCGTCACCGTAAAACCCGCTTTCACCAGATTTTCCGCCATCGGCTGACCCATGCCACCGAGGCCGAGAAATGCAATATGCATAGCTATTCCTTATAAAATGGTACCGCCTCGAGTCAGTTCCGCCAGGCGCTCCGCCGCCTCGCGCTCGCGATCTTCTTTGTGCTGACGCCCGTGATGGGCAATGGCCACGCGCAACCGCTGCTGTTCGCCGTAGCGGGCTTCACGGGTCAGTTCCGTGTCATCGCTCAGTTCAATCAGCAATTCATTCATGTGCGCAATCACATGTTCTTCAATCGCCGCATCGACGCGGCGTTTTACGTCATCAAGATGAGCCATTGTCGCCTCCTTAAACGCATCGCCGCGGCAGAAGCCGCGGCGCAGTACTTAGTTCAGTTTCGCTTTCGAGAAGTCGCTGCCCATGAGGCTTACGCTATATCCCGTCACGTTGCTGCGGGTCGCGTAGAAAGTGCGACCGTTGGCAAGCGGTATCCACGGAGCCTGCTGGTAGAAAATCTCCTGCGCCTGCTCGTAGAGTTTAGCGCGGGCGTCCGGCGCGCTCTCACGTTTGGCCTCGTCGATAAGCGTTGTGTATTGCTTATCGCACCAGCGTGCGGCATTCGATCCGCTCTGGATACTGTCGCAGCTTAACAGCACATCGGCAAAGTTATCCGGATCTCCGTTGTCAGACATCCAGCCATAAAGCGCGGCGTCGTGCTCGCCTTTACGGATGCCGGAGAGGTACTCGCCCCACTCGTAGCTGATGATTTTCGCCTTCACGCCTACTTTCGCCCAGTCGCTCTGGATCATCTCAGCGATACGCTTCGAGTTCGGGTTATACGGACGCTGTACCGGCATTGACCACAGCGTAGCTTCAAAGCCTTTTTCCAGCCCGGCCTGTTTCAGCAGCGCTTTGGCCTTCTGCGGATCGTAGTCATAGGTTTTCAGGTCTTTGTTATAGCCCATCATGTTAGGTGGAATAGGCGATTTAGCGACGCTGCCGCTACCCATAAACACAGCATCAATGATGGATTTTTTATCCACCGCGTAATTGAGCGCCTGGCGCACCAGCACGTTATCAAACGGTTTTTTCTCGGTATTGAAGGCGAGATAACCGACGTTCAGCGCCTCGACGCTGTGCAGCGTCAGATTTTTGTCCGATTTGATCTGGTCAAACTGAACGGGGCTCGGCGCCGGGATAATCTGGCATTCGTTAGTTTTCAGTTTAGCCAGGCGGGTTTCGACGTTTGGCGTAATTGAAAAAATCAGGTGTTTGGTCGGTACTTCTCCATCCCAGTAGTTCGGGTTGGCGATGTAGCGAATAAGCGAATCGACTTTGTACTGCTGCAGCGCGTACGGACCGGTACCCACAGGCCAGTTGTCGACATTCTCCGGCGTGCCTTTTTTCATCATCGCGTCTGCGTACTCTGCCGACAGGATCGAGGCGAAATCCATGCCCCAGTCGGCCAGGAACGCGGCGTTCGGCTCGCTCAGGGTAAACTGCACGTGGTAATCGTCGAGCTTTTTCACGTCGGTGATAAGTTTATCGAGTCCGACGTCCTGGAAGTATTCGTAGTTGCCCTGCGACACCTTGTGATACGGGTGGTTAGGGTCTTTCTGGCGCATTACCGAGAAAATCACGTCATCGGCGTTAAAGTCGCGCGTCGGTTTGAAAAATTTATTGCTGTTGAACTTCACACCCTGACGCAGCGTAAAGGTCCAGGTTTTGCCATCCGGGCTCACTTTCCACTCGGTCGCAAGCGACGGCACGGGCATGTTTGTTTTCGGGTCAAAATTCACCAGGCGGTTATAAAGCACCTGGGAGCTTGCCACGAAGCTTGGGCCGGAGCTCGCGATTTGCGGGTTGAAGGACTCAGGGGAGGCTTCGGAGCAGTAGATAATCGTATCGCTGTTCGCCGCGATAGCGCTTGCCGGTAACAGGGCGCTTAACAGCAGCCCAAGCAGTGTTTTTCCTGTCTTCATCATGTGCCTTTTATTTTACTTTTCAGGAGGAAAGCCATCTCATCACAGCCTGCGCGAGCTGGCAAATAACAAAAAACTGTAGCTTTATGCCTTTCTGGCATTTTTCGCCTGAATATCAGCCAATTTTAGATAAAAATGATTTACGCTCCGGTTAAGTCGCGTTATCACCGCGAATTTTTCTTTAAGTCAAGAAAATTCCTGGTTATCAATGAGCCGAGAATTTACGATTTTTCGCGTTTCTTTCGCCCTTTGCTGGACGGGTCTATCGTTCAAAGTAGAGCCGTGAAAAAGTTTTTCTAGCAGAGATAATGACGTGGCAAAAATTCTATTGCGTAGTGGCGACCTCGACGACTTCCAGTCAGTAGGCGAAAACGGTCAGGCGGTTTTCGAGTCTGCACTGCAAATCCGTGAAACTCTTCGCCTGCGCAAACAGCCGCTGGTGGAGACGCTTGCCATCCCTCAGCTTAATGAAGAGGGCGACCGCGTGGACTGGTATTCGCCGGTCAGCGGCAAAGTAATGGGCTGGGCGTCTGCCAGCAGCGACGAGCGCGAGCGCGCCCTGCGCTTTCTGGAAAGCGCCCTCTCCAGTGCCCGCGCGCTGAGCAAACGCTGCCTGGAATCGGATAAAACCGCCCAGCAGCTTTTCGGCGCGCTGCTTGCCAAGGCGGTGCAGTTCCCCGGCGCGAATTTTCTCTATCTGGTAGACGGCAAACCCGTTATCACTTTCTGGGGCTTCGTCAACTTAAACCAGGGCGCGCGCGATGACGTGCTGGATTGCCTGCGTGAGGTAGAGCCGAGCGAGCCGGAAATTATCATGACGCAGGAGGAAGAGCCGGAGCCGGAACCTGCGCCGGTGATGATGGCCGAGCCAGACGCCCCGCTGCTGGCAACGCCACCTGCCGCCGTACCGCCCCCTGCCGCCCCGCAACCGGTGTCAGCTGCGGCCGCACAACACTCTGCGGCGCTGCTTGCGGCCTATACCACCGACGCCGAGGCCGCGCCAGAGCCGGAAGACACTACGCCCGCGCCTGCCGCCGCCCCTGCGACGGGCTCTGCCCGTCGTGCGCGGATCCCGCTCTGGACCTGGCCACTCGCGGCGGCCGTGGTAGTGGGCGCCGTCGCCGCCCCGCTCACCTGGTATACGCTGCAGCAGAAAGCCACGCCTGCGCCAACCGTACCGGTCGAGCAAATCAAAGCGCTGGAGATTGCGCCAGCGCCCGTGAAATCGGTCGACGCGCCGCCTGCTCCGGTGGTGACACCGGCCGCTTCCCTGCCGCTTGCCGCCGCCGAAGTGACGCCGCCCGAACCGGTGGTGGAAGAGAAGCCGGTCGCGCCCGCCCCGGTGGATAAAAATGCGCTGGTCATGGATGCAAACCAGGTGAAAGCGGGCACGACCCGTTTCCTGAACGGCAACTGGCGTCTTACCATCGGCAGCCCGGATCCGATCACCGGTAAAGCGACCTCGATGCGTATTGAGATGAAAAACAATAAAGGCAGTGCCCGTGTTACGCTTGGCGACAATGTCGTATGTAAAGTTGAACTGTTTTCTGGCCTGCATCAGACGGGAGAGCTGATGATTAAACCGCGTAACAAAGCCCGTTGCAGCGACAACTCGCGTTATCCGATGCCGGAAATCTCCTGCAAAGCCGGTCCGAACGATGTTGCCGAATGTACCGGTCGCTATGATGAAAAGACCGTTCTGCCCCTGACTATAAAGAAAGTGAGCGCCTGATTTATGCTGGCAAACCTGTGTGATTACAAACAGAGCGTCACCCTGATTGAAAACAGCGGGGTGCAATTTCTTGATTTTGGCCTGACACCCGTCGAGGCGCCCCACGACGGGCGCTTTGTGCGTAAAACCGCGAACGGGCCGCTGCTGCGCCTCGATTACGATATCGCCTCCGGCAAATTTACCCTGCCCGCCCGCCACGGCGGTCAACCGGAAGTGGTTAAACCGGAAAGCAGCGTGGCGCTGAGCCAGTCTCTTGCGATACTGGATGGCGTCTGGCTGCCGGTGCCGGTGCTGCGCTTCAATCCGCCACGCACTTTTGTACACGGCCCCGATAACTGGGCGCGCGTGCAGATCCGTAAACTCAGCGAGCCGGACAGCGCAGGCAATACCCACCGCGTGACCTTCGCCTTCGATACCCAAATCCAGCATGATGAAGGCACAGCCGCGCAGCTGGCTCCGGTTGAAAATGACGTGCGTAACGGCACCCGCTTCGCCCTCGCGTGGCGGGATGATGAAGTCGCAGATTTCCTCGACCAGACCTGGGTCGACGGCTGGCTTCGCGAAGCGTTTACCCAGTATGTGGGCACCCAGGAAGCACGCAGCGAGCAGGAGATCCAGCGCGCGCTGAAAGTCTTTGAATACCAGGCGCACTGGCTCAACGTGATGTCCCTGCTTGGCCACCAGTTAAGCGTGCCGGAGCTCAAAATCGTCACCGGCACCCTGAGCTCGCCGGCGGTCGCCGTCGACCTTATTCTGGATGTCGGCAACACCCATACCTGCGGCGTGATTATTGAAGATCACGGTGAAGCCAACGATGGCCTGCGCCAGACGATGGAGCTTCAGGTGCGCTCGCTGAGCGAGCCGCAATTTATGAACGCGCTGATGTTCACCAGCCGTCTCGCCTTTGCCGAAGCGCGCTTTGGCAAACAGCATTTTTCTGTCGAGAGCGGACGCGACGAAGCGTTTGTCTGGCCCTCCATCGTGCGCGTCGGTGACGAAGCCCGCAAGCTCGCGATGCAGCGTCTTGGCACCGAAGGCAACAGCGGCATCTCAAGCCCGCGCCGTTATTTGTGGGATGAAACCCCGGCGGCCCAGGAGTGGCGCTTTAACCTGATGACCCCGAAAACTCAGCGTGAGCCGCTCGCGACCGCAGGCCCGCTGATGAACCTGATGAATGACGACGGCGAGCCGCTCTGGCAACTGCCGCCGGAAGAGCGTCTGCCGGTATTTTCGCCGCAGTACAGCCGCAGCTCCCTGATGACCCATATGCTGTGTGAACTGCTCGCTCAGGCGGTGTGCCAGATCAACAGCGTCGCCAGCCGACTGCGCATGGGCAACGCCAGCTCGCCGCGCCAGCTGCGTCAGTTGATCCTCACCCTGCCTTCGGCGATGCCAAAACAGGAGCGTGAGATTTTCCGCCGCCGCATGCAGGAAGCCATCGCCCTCGTCTGGAAAGCGCTGGGCTGGCACCCGCACGATGACGATTTCAGCGCTGAAAAAGGCCAGCGCCAGAGCCGCGTGCCGGTACCGGAAATCCAGATGGAGTGGGATGAAGCCAGCTGTGGCCAACTGGTGTGGCTCTATAACGAAGCGATGGTACATTTCGCCGGTCAAACTGAGCGCTTTTTCGCAAGCCTCGCGCGCCCTGACCGTGAAACGCCGACGGGTGCTACGCCGGGGCGTCAGCTGCGCGTCGCCTCGATTGATATTGGCGGCGGCACCACCGATATGGCGATTGCCGAATACCAGCTCGATGACGGTGTCGGCAGCAACGTTAAAATCAGCCCGACGCTGCTCTTTCGCGAAGGGTTCAAAGTCGCGGGCGATGACATTCTGCTGGATGTGATTCAGCGCTGCGTGTTGCCTGCCTTGCAGGAACAGTTGCAAAAAGCGGGCGTCGCCGATGCGGCAACGCTGATGTCTACGCTTTTCGGCGATTCCGGACGGATGGACACACAGGCGATTTTGCGCCAGCAAACGGCACTGCAACTGTTTATGCCGCTTGGTCATGCCATTTTGTCGGCGTGGGAAAACAGCGACCCGGCCGACCCACAAAGCGGCCTGTACACCACCTTTGGCGAGTTGCTAAAGCAGCCGCCAACCCGCAACGTGCATAATTACCTTCATCAGGCCATTGAACATGCGCTGCCTGCGGGTAGCCCGGCGTTTAACGTGCTCGATGTACCGCTGCAGGTGAGCTTCAGCGAACTCGAAGAGGCGCTGCACGCCGGTAAGTTTAGCATCTGCGCGCCAATCCAGGCGCTGTGCGAGGCCATCTCCTATTACTGCTGTGATGTGCTCCTGATAACCGGCCGCCCGGGCTGTTTGCCGGGTCTGCAATCGCTTATCCGCCTGCTCCAGCCCGTACCGGTAAGCCGTATGGTCTGGCTTGATAATTACGAAGTGCATGAGTGGTATCCCTTCAGTCAGCACCGTCGCGTGGGCAACCCGAAATCCACTGCCGCCGTCGGCGCGATGCTCTGTAGCCTGGCGCTTGATCTGCGCCTGCCACGCTTTAACTTTAAAGCTGCCGATATCGGCGCGTACTCGACTGTGCGCTACCTCGGCGTGCTGGATAACGTGGTAAACACGCTGCGCGACGAAAACGTCTGGTATCGCGATATTGACCTTGACGCACCGGGCGCTAAGCTTGATGCCCGCCTGCACTTTCCGCTGCGCGGCAACGTCACGCTCGGCTTTCGCCAGCTGGATAACGCCCGCTGGCCTGCCACACCGCTCTATACCCTGTCGGTGAATTCGCCCGAGCTTGCGAAAGCGATTGCCGGCGACGGCGTGCTAAATGTCCGCCTGCAATTGACGGGCGGCGGTAAACAACAGGCGCCGGAAGGCTTTGCCCTGAGCGAAGCCTGGCTTTCCGACGGCACCCGCGTGCCGCCGGAGCAGGTCACGTTTAAACTTAATACTCTGGCTGACCGCCGCAGTTCCGGCAGCCACTACTGGATCGACAGCGGGAGCGTTTATCTTAAATGACAGTGTCTACCCTCATTAACAAGACAACCACGACACCTGCCGCCCTGACCCAGTGGGTCGAAAAAACCCGCGCGCATGCGCCGCTGCTGGATGAAGAGGCCGGCCCGCTGCTGGCGCGCCTGAGCGCGCTGAACGCCCAGGCCCAGACGCTGGCTGCGCTGGCAAACGAACCGCGCACGCTTGGCATTTATGGCCACTCCCAGGCGGGCAAAGCGCACCTGCTCGCCACCCTCGCCCGTGGATCACAGGGCCAGGTGGCAGTAGCGCCCGGCGATAAACATCTCGACTGGCTTACCCATATCAACCCCGGTCACAGCACAACGGCGATGGCAGTACGTTTTACCCGCACGCCGCAATCACTGCCGGATGAATTCCCGCTGCGCCTTCGGATCTTCAGCGAGGCGGAGCTGGTACAGATTTTCCTCGCCCACTACCAGACCAGCGGTCAGGCACGCGCCGTAAGCGAGGAAGAGCTGCGTCAGCGTTTAGCGCAGTTGCAGACGCTGGGCCAGACGCAACCCCATCCGGCCATCAGTGCGCCGGAAGTTATGACGCTCGCCGCCCGCTGGCGCGAACTGACGCCCGCCCGCCAGCGCACGCTTGGCGACGATGCCTGGCATCAGATGGCGCTGCTGCTGCCTGCCCTTACGCTTCCTGAGCGCGTGCGCCTTTACGCGCTGCTGTGGGGCGATATAGCTGACCTGACGCAGCAGTTTATGACGCTGGCCGAAGGCCTGTTGCTGCTGGGCCACGCTCGCGAAGTTGCGGCGCCGCTGAGTCTGCTTGTTGATAACTTCTCCCTGCCGGTTGAAGGTTTTTTATTGCCTGCCGGCTCCGGCGAAGAGGCACTGCCCGACGAAGTGCTGGTGCGCGCGCTTGAACAGCATCAGTTGCAGGGAATGGTGAG
The DNA here is from genome assembly GCF_001277255.1 of Cronobacter condimenti 1330. Lineage (NCBI taxonomy): Bacteria > Pseudomonadati > Pseudomonadota > Gammaproteobacteria > Enterobacterales > Enterobacteriaceae > Cronobacter > Cronobacter condimenti. Next base: position 2,039,415 of record NZ_CP012264.1, on the reverse strand, counting down.
CCTGCCGCTCACCACCCTGACGCTGCTCTGCGCCGAACTGACGCTGCCGCTTGCCACCCCTTCCGTGCCGGAAGGCGTCGATCTGCTGGATATCCCTGGCGCGACTTACAGCCAGCACGACAGCCTCTCCGCCAGCAAAATAGCGTTTCTGCTCGACTACTATCGCCAGCATCAGCAGCCGGACGTGCTGATGGTGTGCAATGCCGTCCAGAGCCGCGCCGATATCGTGCCAGTCGCCCGCGCGCTGATGCGCTGGGTCAGCGCCACGCAGCCTGCGTCAGTAGACGCGCTGCCGGGTCTGGTCTGGGCCATCACGCCGCATGACGCCCGCTTTCTTGACGGTCAGCATCTCGACGAAGGCGTACAGCGTCTGCTTGGCAAACCAGGCCACACCTGGGGCACGTTACAGGCGCTTGACGGACGTAACCTGCAACGGCTCACCGAATGGCTTTCCCAGGCGCTGAGCGACAGCAGCCGCGAGCGCCGTCTCGCGCAGCTTAACGCCAGTGCGCAGGCGCAACCCGCCCTGCTGTTCAGCCGTTATCTCGCGCCGCTGACCGCCGATGAGGCGACGCTGCGCGCCACGGCGGAAAATGGCGTGCGTACCTTGCAGCGCCAGGCCGCACGACACGGTGACCTGCTGCAAGCACTGCTGCCCGATCCGGCAGCGTTGCAGGCCCTGTGCGAGACGGAAGAGCGTCATGAAGAGACGCCGCAGGGACTGTTCAGCGCGGAAATCGATCTTTTTGGCGAATCGGTGGCAACACGCCCTGCGGACACCGTTTCCGGCGCATCACTTGCCCGCCGCGCGCACCGCCTGTGGGTAAACCACGTCCGTCAGTGGATGCAGAACGAGGAACATGCCGCGCAGCTCGGTATCGACGCGGCCACGCTGCACTGGCTCGGCGACACGCTGATTATCGCAAGTTACCGGCTCGACCTGGCGGCACGTCTGGAAACGCTGGCCGCGCACGAAGGGCTTTCCGGGGCGCAGCTTCGTGCCGAGCTTGGCAATTTCGTGAGCTGGCTCGGCTTTGAGCGTGTGCCGCAGGCGGAGCGCCCGGCGAGCCGCGTCAACCCGAACGAGCGCCTCTTCGCCTCGGCCATTGCGCACGATAAGCGCCTGACGCGCCTTGGCGAAAAACCGGTGCATGCTGCCACGCGTTACGTTTACGACTGGCTGGTGGCGCTCTACACGCGCGCCATTGAAAATATCGGCTATGCGCATCCGCTTGATATCAAACCCGCTGACCGCAAAGCGCTCGCCAAAATCATCGGCCTGCGTTAACCCCTCCGCCGGCGCATCCGCGCCGGCGTTTATTTGCCGATAAGCCTGTTTTCATACTCCGCCAGGCGATTATGCGCTACGTCATCCCGGGCGTCCTTGAAGCCTGGAGAAAATGGCCTTTCCGTCGTCGCCGCCGCAGCCCAGGGCGCTTTCGCATCATAACCCGTATCAATGACGGAATGACGCACCAGGGCCTGCCCGTTGGCAGTGTGACCAGGCCGATAGCCGGTTTCGCGCGCGCCGTGATCCCACGCGCGGCCAAGCTTTGCCAGCAGCGCCTCACCAAACCCGCTGTCAGTCGTAAACCGGCACTGCTGCGCCAGAAAACCGAACGGACAGTCATAAGGGGTGGAAGGTGCCAGTACGAACGCTTCGCCTGCACCGCGTGAGGACACCGTATGAAAATGAACATCATCAAAAACCGCGCTCGCCGGACCAAAAACGTAATCGACATCGCCTTCGATATAACAGCCCTGCACCCGGACGCGGCTAATGTGCGACGCTCTGCCGTCCGGCGCACTGCGGCTATTCAGGTAAAGTGTGTCCTGACGACTGATAAGACGCAGGTGCTCAAGCTGCACCCTATCGCCGTCAGTCCGCAGGGCGACTGCCTGATGCGCGCCGCCATCCACGCTATCAAGCAAGGTATTCACAACGCTCAGGTTCGCGAGCTGAAAGTCATCCGACTGCGCATGCACAACAGCCGTCGCGCTGGTGCCAATGCGCTGCGCGCCTGATCCGGCGATGCGCTGATACTCCGCCCATGCCGGGTCGCCCGGCTGGAACGCGCCATGGGCATTGACCGCCGACTGGTATTGTTGCGGCGTAAGGCGCGCATTTAGCGCAAGCTCAAGGCGCACCTGCGAAGGCGTTTCCCCCGTGCCATAAATCGTTACGGGCGGCGCATTCGCGGGGATATAGACGACGCCGCGATACACCCCCGGGGCGACGGCAATGCAGATGCGCGTTTTGCATGTTGTGCCGGTCAGCGCCGCGTTTATTGCCTGCTGCACCGTGCGGTACGGGCCGTGGCGGGCATCCACCACCAGCGCGTCTGGCGCTGGGATTACAGGGGAAGGCAGCCATGGGCCATCCGGCGCGTGTAGCCAGCCGCCCTGCGCAAAGAGATGCTCCGGCGTGTAACGCGCGGCCTCCTCGCGACTCAACATCGGGCGGAGAGGCCCCGCCAGCACGGTTTTCGGTACAGCTTCCATCAATGTGTTCTCCTGCGGCCCGGTCTGTTTACACACTGCACGGGGTTGCCCGTGCTTTGACGCTGGCCTGCCTGGTTATTTATACAGTCATCATGCCGCGACGCGCCAACCGCAGCAAACTGGCGTGACAATTTTGCGAGACGTCTTCCGAAGTCTGAAATCCAGGAGAAAGCGCAATCGTTTTTTGTTGCCGCTATGCTGAAATAGCGCAGCTCCACCAGACTGAGGAAAGGTTATGAAAACAACACGTCTGAGCGCGATGGCGCTCCTGCTCGCCGCATTTACCCTGAGCGCGACGCCTGCGCTTGCCAACCCTGGCAATGGCAATGGCAATGGCAATGGCAATAGTGGCCATCATGGTAAGGGTCACGGCAATAATGGCAAAGGCGCTGATCACAAAGAGAAACATCACGGCAATGCGTCTGCGCGTAAAAATTACGGCAAACCTGACCATGTTGAGGCAGACATCAGCTTCAGCCGGGCACGCAGCCTGGCGGTCAATTACGGCCTGACGGGCTACGACGCCCTGCCGCCGGGGATTGCAAAAAACCTCGCGCGCGGCAAACCCCTGCCGCCGGGCATCGCCAAAAAAACGGTTCCCGCCAGTATGCTCAACGACCTGCCGTATTATCCCGGTTATGAATGGAAAATTATTGGCGACAACCTGGTACTGATAGCGCTCAGCACCGCGCTGGTCACCGCCGTCATCAATAACGTTTTTGATTAAGCGTGACGCCGGGCGCTCGCCCGGCTGCTCTACCCACGTGAGGTGAGTCCGAGCAGCGCGCGTGCCGCCTCGCGGTCATGCTGCCCCCCCGCATAATCCTCAAAGTTGTGTTCAGACACTCTGATAATGTGTTCGGCTATAAATTTTGCCCCTTCCCGCGCGCCGGTTTGGCCCTCTTTCAGGCAGCACTCCCATTCGAGCGTTGCCCAGCCCGGATAGTCGTAGCGCGCCAGTTTGCTGAAGATACCTTTGAAATCGATCTGCCCGTCACCCGGTGAGCGAAAACGTCCCGGACGATCAACCCAGGGCTGATAGCCACCATAAACGCCGCTGTTCGCCGAGGGGTTAAATTCCGCATCTTTGACGTGAAACGCGCGAATGCGCGAGTGCCAGCAGTCGATAAAACCTAAGTAGTCCATATGCTGGAGCAGCATATGGCTTGGGTCATACAGAATGTGGCAGCGTGGGTGCTCGCCGGTGAGTTCGAGAAAGCGCCCGAACGTCACACCGTCGTGCAGATCTTCACCCGGGTGCAACTCAAAACAGAGATCGACCCCCGCCTCATCAAAACGATTGAGGACAGGCAGCCATCGGCGCGAAAGCTCACGAAACGCTTCGTCGACCAGCACCGGATTATGCGGTGGCCACGGGTAAAAGAAGGGCCAGGCGAGCGAGCCGGAAAAGGTAGCGTGGGCCTTGAGCCCGAGGTTGCGCGAGGCGCGTGCTGCCAGCATAAGCGTGCTCTCGGCCCACTGCTGGCGTGCAACTGGATCATGGCGTACCGCCTCTGGCGCAAACCCTGCGAAAGCCTGATCATACGCCGGATGCACCGCGATGAGCTGCCCCTGAAAGTGGGTTGAGAGTTCACTGATTTGCAGCCCGACGTTGCCGAGCGTTTCACACACCTGCGCGCAGTAGTCCAGGCTGTTCGCCGCTTTCGCGAGATCAAAAATATGCGGCAGATGGGTCGGCAGTTGCACGGCTTTATAACCCAGCCCCGCCGCCCAGGCCGCCATCGTGTCGAGCTGATTAAACGGAGGCCTGTCACTGATAAATTGCGAGAGAAAAATAGAGGGGCCCTGTAGCGTTTTCAATGTCGCTCCTTAGCGCCTTCGCGCATCGCTAAACCGGTGTAAAAACCCTGCGTTAAGCATAGCTGGTGAAGGATAAGCCAGACGTATCACGTTCGCTTCATTCATAAGCCTTTGTTTTATTGGGTTAAAGGCATTTAACCTAAATTTTTTGCGTGCCAGACCGATAACCGCTTCATGGCGCTCTGCATTTTCAGAGCAGCCGGATCGTTGTGTTACAACCTCACGCAAGGGAACAACATGTCAGTAAGGCGCTTTTCATTTCTCGTTTTCAGTCTTTTACTTTTTATCTTTCTCGTCAGTACCGTGTCTAACCTCTGGTCGCTTACCCGCAGCAACCAGTCGCTGGATAACGTGAATAAAGAAATTCGCGTGGTGCTTTCGGTGATTGATCCGATTAACCACAGCCGTACCCTGCGCGTGCGCCTGATGGAGGCAATGATCAACGCCTCTCTCGGTGATGCCCAGAAAACGCAGGCGTCGCTTGAGACCGCCAACGAGGTGATGCAAAAAGCCACCGCGGCGTTCAATAACTACAAAGCAGCCCCTGCCGTTGAAGGCGAAGAAGCGCTGGCCGCGCCGTATCGCCAGGCCTGGCAGGCTTACGTTGACGATGGTCTGCGTCCGCTGATGGACGCGGCGAGCCGCAACGACACCGCGCGTTTTAACCAACTGGTGAGTACGACTATCCCGCAACTGGATCGCCAGTTTGAAATTACTCTCGATCAGCTGCTGGCGTTCCGTGAGAAGTATGCCCAGCGCCTGAACCAGGATGCGCAGGACCGCTTCGTCAACAGTATGATCACCATTGGCGTGTTCGCCCTGCTGTTTACGCTGCTGATTGGCGCCATGTTTATCCTGCTTAAGCGTCGTGTTCTGGCACCGCTGGATGCCGCACGTCTTCACTGCCAGCAAATGGCAGAAGGCGAGCTTCACACGCCGGTGGAATCAGGTTCGAAAGATGAGATTGGGGATATGCTCGGCTCGCTGGAGCAGATGCGTTTGTCGCTGGTCAATATCATCGCCCAGGTTCGTGACTCCAGCCACAGCGTGGCGCATGCCGCAGAAGAGATTGCTGCGGGTAACACTGACCTCTCCGCACGTACCGAAGAGCAGGCCGCGTCGCTTGGTGAAACGGCTGCCAGCATGGAACAGCTGACTTCAACCGTGAAGCACACCTCGGAAAACACCGCCGAGGCGAACAAGCTTGCGGGCACCATGCGCAGCGCCGCGCAGGAAGGTAATGCGATTGTCGAAGAAGTGGTCGTTTCCATGCAGGAGATTGAATCCAGCTCCAGCAAAATCGACAACATTATTGGCATTATCGAAGACATTGCCTTCCAGACCAACATCCTGGCGTTGAACGCCGCAGTAGAAGCTGCGCGCGCGGGCGAACAGGGTCGTGGTTTCGCCGTGGTGGCAAGCGAAGTGCGCAACCTGGCGCAGCGCTCATCAGTCGCCGCGAAAGAGATCAAAGAGCTTATCGAGCAGTCCGGCGAGCAGGTCATGCTCGGCAGCGACCGTGTAGCGCGTGCAGGCGAAAGCATGAAGCGCATCATCGGCTCGATTAAACAGGTGTCTGAGCTGATGTCTGAAATCGCGCTCTCCACCGGCGAGCAGAGCCGCGGCATTGAGCAGATTAACCAGGCCGTCGCACAGATGGACTCAGTGACCCAGCAGAACGCCGCGCTGGTGGAAGAGGCTTCCGCCGCCGCACACTCCCTGAAAGAGCAGTCGCAACTGCTAAACCAGGCTGTCGCGGTGTTTAAACTGAACTAACCGTTATAAAACGCGTAAGGGCAGGCGCGGGCCTGCCCTTTTTTTATTACGCTCAGAGCGGCTTATCGAGCTTGATTACCCACAGATCGTTTTGCGAATCGGGTTTTTCCAGCGGTTTGATGCCAATTTTGCTCGCGACCGGCTGGCCGTCCAGGGTCAGGTGGCCTTTGCCGTCCACGTTATAATCATCCATGTCTTTTTTATCGCCCTGCGGATCCAGCAGCTCTGACTGCAGACCAAAATCGTTGTCGTTGATGACCGCGATGGTTTGGGGATCGATAAGCGCCAGCCCTTCGGCCTTCTCCTGCTGCCAGCCGACAGCGCGCAAATCCACCGCCAGCGTTTTACTGGCAAGCTTCACCCCACGCGCGTTGAGTTTTTCGGCGTCGTCAAACTCCGGCGGCTGGGTGTTATCCATCTCGCTGAGGTCTGTCGCGTTGCTGAGATCCACCACATAGACGCGGTTGCGCATCGTTTTATTTTTGTCGCCGCCCTGCTCAATTAACAGCAGGCGATGGTCATCCAGCGCCACGATATCGCCGATTTTCGCATCTTTCGCTTTTTTATAGACATCAATGTCAATCGGGTAACCGTACATGGCCGTTTTGCCGGTGGTGGGGTCAAAACTCACCAGCCGGGTAAAGCGCGCCGTGTTTTTGGTTTTACCGTCGATATCCAGCGTGCTCTGTACCGCGGCGATAATGCGCCCATCCGGCATGCGGGTCAGCCCTTCAAAACCGCGGTTAGGCTGACGCCATTTGAGGATGTTCGGCAAGCCGCCCGCCACGCCTTCTTCGCCTTTTTCCGCCTGAGGCCCATGTTTGGCGATAATCGCGCCGTTTGCGTCAACATTAATGATAAACGGGCCATATTCGTCGCAGAGCCAGTAGCCGCCTTTCCCGTCTGGCGTAATGCCTTCGGTGTCGAGCCCGCGTTTGTCGCTCTTCAGGGTTTGCAGCGCGTCGTTCAGCGCAAGCTCGTTGGTTGAGCCGATAAGCCCGGCCGGCAGCGGCAGGCCGCTGATATTGCCCTGCGCGTCATGAAGCGGCATCGGGTCGCTGGCCTGCGCCTTGTCTTTTGTGACGCGAATTGTCATCAGCAGCGGCGTGAATTCGGGGCTTGCGAAAATTTTCGACTCCTGCTTGCCCATTTTCGGGGAGTCGGCGTTCGGGCCGCGATCGGTGACGGTCGCGAAAATCAGTGCATCTCCCTCTTTACGCAAAAAAAGCAGGCCTGAGCCGACGCCTACCGGCAGGCCCTCGGGAAAGGCGTTCGCGTAGTTGCCGGAATAAATCACATGATCTTCATGCGGAAACGTGACCACATATCGTTCCACCTGCGGGTCGGCAGCCTGTGAACAGAGCGGGAAAAACGCGGCGAAAAGGAGCGCAAGGGGTTTAATTTTCATCATTCTCAGATCCAGAGTCGGGGTGGCATTGTTATAAGGCGCGCGCGTGACAGATTAATGACAACACCGTTTTCCCCTGTGGATTCAGAGAGTCATCGTTTTAACCGCCGCGCATACCGAAGCCGTGGCGCCTGCAAAGCGGGCAGCGCGTCTCGCTCGCCGCCCAGGCACGCCAGGGTTCGCCACAGCTGACGCAGCGCGCGGTCGTAAACCGGAGGCGAGTAACCGAAAACGTCTCGCCTGCCGCCACCGACACGGCATCAACCGGACAGACTGCCGCACAGTCGCCGCAGCCGTGGCAGCGCGACGGATCAAGCGTGAGCGTCCCCTCGTTAAACCGGATGACTCCTTCAGGACAAATATGCCCACAGGCGCCGCACAAAAGGCACCGTCCGGCATCCAGCGTCACGCCAAATGATAAAGCGTACGCGCCTGCCGCGCGGCGTGACGTGACATCGTGCGGTACTCGCCCGCGCGGCATTGCTAATAAACGGCGTTTCATCTCACCTGGCGTCGCAGGTGGCACCATGCATTGCCAGCCAGGCTCGCCGCGCTGGCGCAGCAGCAGGTTGAGTTCGGCAAGTGGGCGTAGCCAGTGGGTGTCGTGCGTCAGATCCACCGCGATTGCGCGAATGGCGTAATGCGCGTGCCAGAGCAGCAGTTCTTCCACCGCGACCGGCAACGTAAAAGGCCCGAAGAGCACGCCATCGCGGTAAAACCGCGTGAGCGGAGCAAGGTGCTCCAGCGCGTCTGCCGGACAGGCGAAGAGGCAGATCCCGCAGCCTGTGCAGCGATCACGCGCAAGTGTAATCACACCGTCGTGAAGCGCCAGCGCGCCGGTCGGGCAGCGCGTGATGCAGCGATCGCAGCGGCTGCGGCGCAGGCGTTTTCTGGCGCAGCGTGCGCCCACACCGGGTGGTGCGGGCGCGAGGGTTGCAAACAGATCCATCAGGCCGCGATGCTGAAGAACGCCAGACGCAGCAGCAGTTCGCCTGCCAGTATCAGCAGACTGCCCCCCACCTGGCTCGCGCGCGGCCCCTGCGTGCGCGTCATATTCAGCACGAGCACCATCGCGCCGCCGACCGAGCAGCACCAGCCCATAAGCCGCAGCCCCGCACTGGCGTCAAACGCGGCCAGTGATGGCAGTGGAAACGTTACCGGCACCGCCACGTGCGCCAGAAAGTGATAATACGCGGGCTGGATCAGCAGCCGGATGAGTACCATTGCCAGCGCCAGCAGCGTCAGGCGTCGCTCCAGCCTCAGGTTCGCCTGGGTATTACCTGTCGGCCGTAACGCGAGACGCAGTTGCATAACCGCAGCGCCGATCAGCACCACCGACCCTAAGAACATCGCCCAGGTGTTAACGTGCTGCCAGGTCGCCACTGATGCATGGCAGTAGATGGAGGCCATCGCGACAATATCCGCCATGCCCGCCAGCGCGGCGAGCCACAGCAGCGGCCACGGCATGCGACGCTTTGTCATGGTAAGCAGCACGCCGAGGCCAAGCAGCGCCATAAACACACCCGCGAGGGCAATTTCCCGGCTAAGCCAGGAACTGGAAAGGTGGCGCAGCGCATTAAATGCATTGAGCGGATACCCCAGATGCAGCGTCGAGGCGAGTAACCCAAGACCGCCCGCCAGTGCCGTGCCCAATACCGCCGGAAACGTCACAAGCGTGGCGTTTCCGGTGCGCGGCAGTTGCCCGGCGGTAAGGCAGAGCATCAGCGTAAACCCCACCGCGCCCTGCATCAGTAATGTAAAAAGAACTAACGGAAACTCATGCATCATGCTGTTCCTCCTGCTGCGCGCCCTGATGCGGTTTGATAACCAGGTTTGGTTTGGTGACAGACGACGGCGGCAGGCCTTTGACGTCGCACAACGTACCGTAACGGGCACGCAGCGCGGCAATCGGCCCGAACTGGATAGCGCCGAGCGGACAGGTGGCAACGCACATGGGTGCCTCGCCCTGCGCCAGCCGGTCAATGCAGAAATCGCATTTCGACATCTGTCCGGTTTGGGTGTTGCGCTGTGGTGCGCCGTAAGGACATGACCAGGCGCAATAGCCGCACCCCACGCATTTGTCAGTGTTCACCCGTACGATGCCGTCACCGGGGCGCTTGTGCATCGCGGTGGTCGGGCAATTACGCGTGCAGACGGGATCTTCGCAATGGTTGCAGGAGACAGACAGCGTGTAGGCGAAAACATTGTTGATAAGCCCGCCCTCGCCGGTTGGAGTGAAACCGCCGCCGTGCACTTCATAGACCCGGCGATAGCGACGCCCCACCTCCAGATTGTTTTTGTCCTTGCACGCTACCTGGCAGGCTTTGCAGCCCGAACAGCGCGAGGAATCGATAAAAAAGCCCAGCTGCTCCTCGCTTACCGGGGCGTATTCCTTAAACTGACTCATGTTTAGCTACCTCAACCAGCAGGGTTTGATGGGCATTACCTTTGGCAAGCGGTGTGATGCGCGTGCTGGTCAGCACGTTTGGACAGCCGCCGTTATCCACGCCGTCCGCATCGGGCTGCCACCAGGCCCCCGCCTGCATTGCCACCACGCCGGGAATGATGCGCGGCGTCACTTCCGCCGGGATTTGCACCACGCCGCGATCGTTATAAATCCGCACCGTGTCGCCCTGGTGGATGCCGCGCGCCTGCGCGTCGAGCGGGTTTATCCAGAGCTGCTGGCGCTGCACCTCCTGAAGCCAAGGATTGGCGTACTGCGTCGAATTGGCGCGGTTTTTTCCTTTCCAGGTGATGAGTTGTAAGGGGTATTTTTCACGTAATGCGTCCTCAGGGCCTTCCGGCGCGGGCACGTAGTGAGAAAGCGCCGGGATCTCCGGGTGATGCATCTCCCAGAGGCGCTTTGAGAAGATCTCGATTTTGCCGGAGGGTGTCGGGAACGGATGGTTGTCGGGATCGCGGATATTCTCTTCAAAAGCGACATATGGCGGCGCCTTGAGATACACATGCGGGTTTTGGCAAAGCCCGGCGAAATCTGGCAAATCGTGGTCCGCCAGCGCCTCGCGGGTTTTCTCCCAGATATGTTCTACCCACTGCTTTTCACTGCGCCCTTCGCTAAAGCGCGCTTCAATACCGAGTTTGCGGGCGACCTCACGGAGCCAGTCGTAGTCCGAGCGGCGCTCAAATTCAGGCTCTACCAGCTTTTGCGACAGCAATAAGTAGTTGCCGGTGCCCCACGTCTCGCCAATATTCCAGCGCTCCATAAAGCTCGTTTCCGGCAGCAGCAAATCGGCGTAACGGGCGCTCGGCGTGAGGAAGAGATCGCTCACCACAATGAACTCTACCCGGGTTTCATCTTCCAGCACCTCTACGGTCTGGTTGATATCCGGGTTCTGGTTCGCCAGATAGTTACCGGCCAGATTAAAGATGAATTTGATATTACCGCTGAGCCTTTCGGCGCCTTTCAGACCGTTTTCCGGGGTTATCTGACTCGCGTCATCGCACGCCTGCACCCAGTTCATAATGGAGATTTTCTCGGCGACCGGGTTGGGCACGCTATAAGGATCGGCGCAAAAAAGCCGGTTGCCGATGCCGCCATAGCCTGCCGCCCAGCCGCCTTTGATGCCCACGTTGCCGGTGAGGGTGGCGAGCAGCGTGGAGCCGCGCGCCGTGCGCTCGCCGCAGATATGACGCTGCGGCCCCCAGCCCTGAATGAGCGCGGCCGGTTTAGTGGTAGCGTAATCGCGCGCAAGCTGGCGGATGGTCTGCGCCGGGACATGCGTGATGCGCTCCGCCCACTGCGGGGTTTTCGCGACGCCATCTTTTTGCCCAAACAGATAGGCCTTCAGCGATTCGCCAGCCGGTACGCCCTCGGGCATTGAGTCTTCATCAAACCCAAGCGTGTAACGGGCCAGAAAGGCGCTGTCGTGCAGGTTTTCACTGATGATGACGTACATCATCGCATCCATCAGCGCGTTATCGGTGGTGGGCAGCAGCGGCACCCACTGGTCGGCGAGGGATGCAACGGTGTCGGAGTAGCGCGGATCGACCACAATAAACCGGGTGCCATTACGCTTCATCTGCTGAAAGTAATGGTTTGTGTGGCCGAATACGGTTTCGTTCGGATTATGGCCCCAGAGGATAACAAGCGGCGTGTGGCTAAGGGTATCCAGCGAACTGCCGCTCGCGGCGGTGCCGTACGTATATGGCGTGGCCGCGGCGGTATTGCCCATACTGACCGAGTGATAAGACTCCAGATAGCCGCCGGTCAGATTCAGCAGACGCCGCGCCATTTTGTCACCGGAAAACGCCCCGCCGGATAGCGCCGTGTCGGTGTGCATAAAGCGCGATGCCGGACCATATTTTTCCGTAAGTCGCTTGAGGTTATCGGCAATCAGCGTCGTCGCCTCATCCCAGCTGATGCGCTCGAATTTGCCTTCGCCGCGTCTGCCCACCCGCTTCATGGGGTATTTGAGCCGGTCGGGATGGTAGACGAACTGCCGGTAGCCACGGCCGCGCACGCAGGCGCGCATCAACGGCATCGCCGGGTCGACGTCATTATCCGGACAGGTGGAGATACGCGTCACCACGCCATCCTGTACGTGAGCGCGAATATCGCATTTGCCGCCGCAGTCAAACGTGCTGCAGGTTGGGACGATCTGCTCAGCTGCTATCGCCGCCGCAGCCGGTACGGCGGCCTGCGACGAGCCAGAGGCCGTAAAGAGCGGCACCGCCGCCAGCGCTGACGTCGCACGCAGAAAGTCGCGCCGCGACAGCCCGCCCTCGCCCGTTTCATCCTTTTTACGTTGTGGTTTCATCATGCTCCCTCATCAAAAGGGCGTATTCTGCAAAGCCCGACGATGAGAAAGCTTGATAGTTATCAATGGGAAAAAATGAAACGACCGGTAGCCGAAAGTTTCAGAAAAACGGGTGGGAAGAAATGGCGGAAGCAAACGGCGCCGCCATATCTGGCAGCGCCGCGCGCCCTACTCTTTATGCTGCCATTGGCGAGCGTCTTTGACCTGGTCTGGCGTCACCGGCGCGGCGTGGTTACCGAAGCTGCCGCGAATGTAGTTGGTGACGTCAGCCGCGTCCTGATCGCTTAACGCCCAGCCGTAACCCGGCATGCTGTACGGGAGATGGCGCTCAGTGACAGCGGTTTTGCCGCCCTCCAGCACCACGCGCAGCAGCGTCAGCGGATTATCAGCATTGACGGTCAGGTTGTCCTTCAGCGCCGGAACCGCGTAATCCGCGCCTTCGCCGTTGCTGGCGTGGCAGGTCGCGCAGTAGCGGGCATAGAGCTGATGACCGTTTTCAAGCGCGGCCTGCGAGAGATGCGGCGCCTGGGTTTTCACCGGTTCGCTGCCGGGCAGGCTTAACAGATAACTTGCAATAGCGCGGTTATCGTCATCGCTCAGGTATTGGGTGCTGTTGGTGACGACCTCGTCCATTGGCCCGCTGAGCGCGGCGTGCTTGCTGCGCCCGTCGCGCAACAGCAAGGTCAGATCCCCCTCGGACATCTTCAGCCCGCGCAGCGATGGCGCATACCAGCCGTTGAGTTCTTCCCCCGCGAGGAACTGCTCATCGCGCTCGTCAAAGGCTTTCTCCTGCATCCCGATGCCGCGCGGCGTATGACAGGCGCCGCAGTGTCCCGGCCCCTGCACCAGATAGGCGCCGCGGTTCCACTGCGCGCTTTTATCCGCACGCGGGGTAAACGGTTTTTCATCGGCAAAGAGGCTATTCCAGATACCGAGCGGCCAGCGCATTGAGAGTGGCCAGGGGATATCGCTGTCACGGTTTGCCGTGGCCTGCGGCTTCACCTCGTTCATAAGGTATTCGTAGAGCGCGCGCAGATCCTCATCGCTCATTTTCGCATACGACGGATACGGCATCGCCGGGTAGAGGTGATGTCCGTCTTTCGCCACACCCTCGCGCATCGCGCGTGCGAAATCTTCATAGCTGTAGCCGCCGATACCGTGGGTGTTATCAGGCGTGATATTGGTGGAGTAAATATCACCAAGCGGCGTGGCGAATTTTACCCCGCCTGCCAGCGGCGCGCCGTCTGCCGCCGTGTGGCAGGCCATGCAGTCGCCCGCGCGCGCCACATATTCACCGCGCGACATCGCCTGCGCGCCCGCGTGCGTAGCCCAAAGGGCCAGCGCCAGAACTGTTATCCGCTTCATGCGCTCTCCTTCGCCATGTCGTGCAGCTCTTTTACCGCGCGATACCCCTGATCGATAGCCGAGTTGGCATAGGGGCTCCAGTCGGCATCGGAGTTTGCAATCGTGATACGCCCTACCGGCTGGCGAGCCTTTTCTATGATTTTCTGTGAGCCTTCTTCGTCATCAAAGAGGCCGCTGAAGAAGTAGGAGTAGCCGTGTGACCAGCGGTTAACCGTGATCGCCGCAATATCGCGCTCATGGTCAAACCCGGCCGCGCCAAACATGCCCTGTAGCTGATCGCGGATCATTTTCTCGTGCACCTCAAACGGGGTGCCAAGCAGAAACGCGCGCCCCTTGCGGAACTGTTCACGGGCGCTGAGCTCGCTGCCGGGGAACGTCGGCACGTAGACCATGTGCAGGCCGATGGGCGCATTTGGATCGCGCGGGTGCTGATAGCCCCCCATATCCACCGGATAGTCGAGCTTGACGCGGCTGTACGGCGCGGCAGGCGAATAGATCTCATGTACACCAAGCTTGATAAACGGTTGCCAGTTGCGGATGACTACTTTGCTGTAGACCAGCGGCGCTTTGACGTTCTGCTTCAGCGCCTCCTGCTGGTCATGCGGAATTTCCGGCACCAGGTACGGGATCATCATGTTATAGCCTGCCATGACCGTTTGCCCGGCTTTGACCTTGTGCAGTTTACCGTCGCGCAGATAAGTCACTTCAACGCCGCCCGCCACGTTCGCGGCATGCACGCCAGTGCTGTTAAGGCGCAGGCGCACCGGGTGCTCGGGTTTATCGAGCTGGCTGTAGTCGAAGGTTGCCACCACGATGTCGTCCATGCTGTCCCCTGGCGCCACCGCGGGGATCAGATGACGCACCATCAGGCGCGCCAGTCCGGCGTTGCCGTCCGGGAAGTGATAGATATAGGGCTCTTCGAGATCGGCCAGCGATTCCGCATCAAGCGGCGGGAGATCCATGCCGTCGAGCCCGGGCAGCGCACAGATACGCGCGTCGCTCGCCGACGTACCGTCAATGCCAATGGCCTGGAAATCATTGGTGCGCTGCTGGAAGTAACGAATGGCGCTGTCGCTCAGGCCCACTTTTTCACTGAGGAACTGCCGATAGCTGTGTGAATCGAGCCAGGCGACTTTATCGTCCACGCTCATGCCAGCGAGATAATCTTTTTTCTCGGTATGCAGCGCGATAAGCGCGTCGCGATCGTCCTGAGGCAGCGGGAAGTCGTTAATAAACGCGCGGATATCGCGCGCATTCATACGATCGGGCGGGATATCGTCCGCCACCGCGCGGCCCGGATCGCCGCTGACGATTTTATCCACACCGAAATTGGTTTTATCGAAATAGACGCCGCGACTTAAGTTGAGATCCGGGTAGAACGTCTGGTCGAAGCTTTTCGCCATGCGCTCAATGCTGACGTTGAGCGTTTTGAGCAGCCCCATCGCGGTTTCACTGAAATTATTGGCGGGCGACTGGAAGGACTCGCTGCCGCCGTAGCCGAGCACGGTTTTCCCGTCGACGTGAAATTCGTTGCGTTTGGCGTGACCGCCGAAATCATCGTGGTTATCAAGCAGCAGAATACGCTGCTGTTTACCGCGAAGCTCCTGCCAGAAGCAGGCAGCCGCAAGGCCGCTGATGCCGGCACCGACAATCACCAGATCGTAGGTCTCTTCCACTGGCACGCTTGCCGGATCGAAATGCTTACCTTCACGCCCCAGCGCGTGCGCCTGTTCGAACGAACCCGGATGGTTGCCGCGAAGGCCCGTAAGGGTTGGCGGATAGTAAAGCGACTGCGTCGCCGTTTGCGGCGAGGCGCGCAAAATGTGCCACGGCGTCATTCCTGCGGCCACGGTAATAGCGACGCCGTTGAGAAAATCACGTCGGGTGATTGCCATAGAACTTCCTTAAAGGACAAAAATTATTGTTTTCAGTTTGTTATATAATGGTACAGAATTTTTGCCTGCCAGGCACCCCGGCAGGCGCGGAGTGGCGAAGGTTTAAGCGGAAAGTTTGCCGGTCTGGGCGACTTCGTCCAGTCGCTGCTTCATATCGTTGAGATTGCGCAGCAAATCGTGGTCTGCGTCGGTCGCCGTGTCGCCCTTTCCGGTAATGACAAAATGATAGTGTTCTTCACGACAGGTCGCCGTGTATTCATACGCCCCGTCCGGCAGCGCTTTTTTGTCGATTGACAGTGACATACATCCTCCTTTCAGTCGGTATCTCTTAAAAGGTAGAGTATTTTCGCCCGTCGCGTCGGCCTGCGCGCGCGTTATGGGATGGCAGAAAGCTCGGCAAGCCGGAAATGGTCCGGTTTGAATACACGCGTGCGACATGGCGCCTGAAAAAGCCAGGTTTCATCCGGCGCCAGATGAAAGGTAATCGCGGTGGTATAGCCCACCACCATACCGTTACGCAGCAGGTTAAACGCCACATAGACCTGGCGGAATGAGTGATCGGTGAGGTTTTTTACCATGCCTTCAATACGCAGTTTACCGGCTTCGGATTTAACAAAATGCACGTCGGTGAGCGCGACGGAATGCAGGCCGGCAATCGCTACGGGCGCGACATCCGCCTGCGCGGTGGGCATAAGGAGTGAGCACACGAGCGCACACAGGATTAACATTTTTTTCATGGGATCTCGGGTTACACTGCGGACAACCACGCCCGCGGTCAGGTTTGCGCAAAATGCTAACCGATTCATAACCCCGATTTAACCAGTAAATCCGCTAAAGGGTAAAGGGATATGAATTTCTGCGTAAGGGCAGCTTTTGCTGGCAGATCATTAAAGCGCTTAAAAGAAGGTCCAACAGCCATGCAAAGCGTCGTCGTGCTGTGCCTGGCGCTGCTTGCAGGCTGCGCGCCGGGCGAACACCTTGATAAGCGTTACACCCATGAAACGCCTGTTGCGGTGGACCGTCAGGGGCAAAACTTCTGCCTGCGCCTGCCGCTGCAAACCGGTGAGCAAATTGTCTTTGCGATGGTTTACAACGTCAATGTCCCCCAGCAGCAGGTTATGCTGCCGAAAACCAAGCAGGCGTTGTCGGGTGCGTTTTGCGTAACCCCCGCTGAGTTCAGGTTTATGCCGGGCGAGAATTATCTCATGGTGATCGAAGCAAACTCGGCCAGTGATAATAAGAAATCTACCCGCCGCGCCTTTAGGGCGGCGATTCACCCGTAAACTAACGCGCGTAAGTAAGGCTGTCTTAAAACAAGCGTGGAATGCAACACTCACGCGCTTTCAGCAGCTGATTTTCAACGTTTGCAGGAGAGGGATGTCGGTTAAAAATGGCGAGCGCATCGCCGTTCTCAACGCACGTTTGACCTGACAGCCCCACTGGTGCCCCAGCGGCAAAGTGGCTGATATCTCACTATCCATTTTATCAACCACTTCACCTGGCGTTAGTGTTTTATCATCACATGGCGCACCACGGTGTAATCCTCCAGCCCGTACATCGACATATCCTTGCCGTAGCCGGAGAGCTTCTGGCCGCCGTGGGGCATTTCGCTCACCAGCATAAAGTGGGTGTTAACCCAGGTGCAGCCATATTGCAGGCGGGCGCTGAGGCGATGCGCGCGGCCAACGTCGCGGGTCCACACCGAGGACGCGAGACCATATTGCGAATCGTTGGCGAACGTCAGCGCCTGGGCTTCATCCTCAAACGGCGTTACGCTGATAACCGGGCCGAACACCTCACGCTGCACAATGGCGTCCTCCTGCTTTGCGCCTGCCAGCACCGTCGGCTTGAAGAAATAGCCCGGTCCGTCAACCTTCTCGCCGCCCGTCACCACGCGAATGTGCGCCAGCGCTTTCGCGGCCTCTACCGCCTGGCTTACACGCTCCAGATGCGCCTGCGAACTGAGTGGCCCAAGCTCGGTCGTTTCATCGTCCGGCGCGCCATATTTCAGGCTGCTCACCGCCGCCCCGAGTTTTTCCACCAGCGCGTCGTAAATCCCCTGCTGTGCATAAATGCGACACGCGGCGGTACAATCCTGCCCCGCGTTATAAAAACCGAAAGTACGAATGCCTTCCACAACCGCATCAATATCGGCATCGTCAAACACCAGCACCGGCGCTTTACCGCCAAGCTCCATATGGGTGCGCTTAATCGATGACGCGGTGCGACTAATAATATGTTCGCCTGTGGCAATGGAACCGGTCAGCGACACCATGCGGACTTTTTCATGGCCGGTCAGCGGATCGCCCACCGTCTGGCCGCGGCCAAACAGCACATTCAGCACGCCCGCGGGGAAGATATCGCGGGCAATCTCTGCGAGTTTAAAGGCGGTCAACGGCGTGATTTCAGACGGTTTCAGCACCACACAGTTACCCGCCGCCAGCGCGGGCGCAAGCTTCCAGGCGGCCATCATCAGCGGGTAGTTCCAGGGCGCGATAGAGGCTACCACCCCCACAGGATCACGGCGGATCATGGACGTGTGGTCCTCCAGATATTCACCTGCCGCGAGGCCATTTAAGCAGCGCGCAGCGCCCGCAAAGAAGCGAAACACATCCGCCACCGCCGGGATCTCATCACCGGCCACGCAGTGCAGCGGTTTACCGCAGTTTTTTGATTCGAGCTGCGCCAAAATCCCGGCGTTCGCCTCGATAGCATCCGCGAGTTTCAGCAGCGCCTCAGCGCGCGCTTTTGGCGTGGTGAGGCGCCAGGTTTCAAACGCCGCGTCGGCGGCATTGACCGCCGCGTCCACCTGCTGTGCGCTGGCTTCCGCAATCTCAATCAGCACCTCGCCGGTGGCGGGGTTATAAACCGGCAGGCGTTCGCCCTGGCCTTCCACCAGCGCGCCGTTAATCAGTAATTGACTCTGCATAGCGTATTCCTTTGAGGTTATTTGCCGCTACCGGCGACAGTTTCATCATCGCGCGTCAGCCACCAGGCCCCGAGGATAGGGATCATGGTGAGGAGCATGACACACAGCGCCACCATGTTCGTCACCGGCACATCACGCGGTCGCCCAAGCTGGTTAAGCAGCCACAGCGGCAACGTGCGCTCGTGGCCTGCGGTAAACGTGGTGACAATAATTTCATCAAACGAGAGCGCGAAGGCGAGCATACCGCCCGCCAGCAGTGCCGTGCCGAGGTTGGGCATGACCACATAGCGAAAGGTTTGCCAGCCGTCGGCGCCCAAATCCATTGAGGCCTCAATTTGGCTCCAGGCGGTACGCCGCAGCCTGGCGATAACGTTATTGAACACGACAACCACGCAGAAGGTGGCGTGGCCGACCACCATGGTGAGAAAGCCGGGTTCAATGTTGAGCTGATTGAAGGCGGTTAACAGCGCGATACCGGTGATGATCCCCGGCAGCGCGATGGGCAACAGTAGCAGCAACGACACCGCATTTTTGCCGAAAAACTCCCGCCGCCAGAGCGCGGCGGCGGCGAGCGTACCGAGGATCATCGCCAGCAATGTCGCCAGCAGCGCCACTTTAAGTGACAACGTCACCGCATCGAGGATATCTTCACGCTGCGCGGCCAGTGCAAACCACCGCAGCGTGATGCCCTTTGGCGGAAAACTGAAGGCCGACGCTTCCGTGTTAAAGGCATAGAGCGCGATGATGGCGAGCGGAAAGTGCAGGAAAACCACACCACCCCAGGCGGCGAGTTTAAGTAACCAGGGCGCGCGTTCAGAGTGCATTAAACGCTCCCAGGCGCTTCACGAACGCCAGATAAATCGCAATCAGGACAATCGGCACCAGCGTAAACGCGGCGGCCATCGGCATATTGCCAATGGCGCCCTGCTGGGAATAGACCATGTTGCCGATAAAAAAGCCCGGCGGCCCGACCAGCTGCGGCACGATGAAATCGCCGAGCGTTAATGAAAAGGTAAAGATCGATCCAGCCGCAATGCCCGGCACCGCCAGCGGCAGCACGACATGGCGGAAGGTTTGCGCGGGTTTGGCACCGAGATCGGCGGAGGCTTGCAGTAACGATGGCGGCAGCCGTTCCAGCGCCGCCTGCACCGGCAGGATCATAAACGGCAGCCAGATGTAAACAAACACCAGAAACCGCCCAAGCCCGGAGGTAGACAGCGTGTTGCCGCCGATCCCAGGCACCATCAGCAGCGCGTTCAATGCGCCTTCCAGCCCCAGATGTTGCAAAAACCATTGTGCCACGCCGTCGCGTGCCAGCAGCAGCGTCCAGGCGTACGCCTTTACGATATAGCTCGCCCACATCGGCAACATGACTGCGATATAAAAAAACGCCTTCAGCTTGCCGCGCGTGTAACGCGCCATATACCACGCCATCGGAAACGCCAGCACCGCACAGGCAATGGAGACCGCGATCGCCATCACCAGCGTGCGCAGGATGATGTCATAGTTGGCCGGACTGATAAGCGCGTACAAATTGGCGAGCGTCAGATCCGGCGTCACTGACATCGTAAAGTCATCGAAGGTGTAAAACCCCTGCCAGAGGAGCGTCAGCAACGAGCCAAAATAGACTATCCCGAACCACATCAGCGGCGGCAGGAGCAGCAGGAACAGCCAGAGGGTCGGTCGCTGCCATAAGAACGTGGCGCAGCGGCGCAGCGGGCCGCCGGTACGCGCAGGAGGTGAAAGCGTCATATCCATCTCACCCCTCCCCGCGAAGCGGGATCATCGCGGCACGCGCCCATGAGGCGGTCACCGCCTGGCCTGCCCGCAGCCACGCGGCTTCTGGCGCGGGTGACGAATTGGCCTGGCTGACCAGCAGTTTTTCGCCATTCTCCAGCACCAGTTCAAAACGTGTGGCCGCGCCCTGAAACTGCACCGCCTGTACCGTACCGCGCACTTCGATTTCACCGGGTTCGTTAAGCCGGATATGCTCCGGGCGCAGCGAATACTGACCCGGCGCGCCGCCAACCTGTTGCAACAGGGCGTCGCCGAGCACATTAGCGGTGCCGACGAAGCCCGCGACAAACGGCGTACGCGGATGCATGTAGAGTTCGCGTGGCGCATCGACCTGCTCAATACGCCCGTTGTTAAATACCGCCACGCGGTCGGACATCGACAGCGCTTCACCCTGGTCGTGCGTGACAAACACAAAGGTGATGCCGAGCGCGCGTTGCAGATTTTTCAGCTCTACCTGCATCTGTTCGCGCAGCTTAAGATCGAGTGCGCCGAGCGGCTCATCAAGCAGCAGCACGCGAGGCTGGTTAACCAGCGCCCGGGCGATGGCGACGCGCTGACGCTGCCCGCCGGAGAGCTGGGACGGTTTGCGCGCATGGGTAAACCCGAGCGCGACCCTCTCCAGCGCCTCGCGAGCGCGGGTAAGCCGCGTTTTCTTATCAATGCCTTTAACCATCAACCCATAGGCGACATTCTCCAGCACCGACATATGCGGGAACAGCGCGTAATCCTGAAAGACGGTGTTGACGTCGCGCTCCCACGGCGGTAGCTCGCTCGCTTCGCGACCGAAAAGCCGGATAGCGCCTTCGCTGAGCTGTTCAAAACCCGCAATCATGCGCAGACAGGTCGTTTTGCCGGAGCCGGATGGCCCAAGCATCGAGAAAAACTCCCCGTCTTCGATGGTCAGACTGACATTATCCACCGCGCGCACGTCACCGTAATGGCGCGACACCTGCTGAAATTCCACTGCATATGCCATACGTCCCCCGCGCTTAGCGACCGCCCATAATGGCGATGTAATCCTGCGTCCAGCGGCTGTACGGCACATATTTACCGCCCTGCGCGACCGGCGTTTTCCAGAAGGCGATTTTGTCGAAGAAGGTGAAACCGTTTGTGTCGCAGCCTTTCTCGCCAAGCAGCGTGCTGGCCTTACAGCCTTCCGGCACCGCCGGAAGCGAGCCGAACCAGGCCGCCACGTCACCCTGCACTTTTGGTGTCAGCGACCAGTCCATCCATTTGTAGGCGCAGTTGGGGTGTTTCGCGTCAGCGTGCAGCATGGTGGTGTCCGCCCAGCCGGTGACGCCCTCTTTCGGGAAGACGGTCGCAATGGGCTGGCCTTCGTTTTTCAGCGCGTTCGCCTGATACGGCCAGGCGCTGGCCGCCACGACACCTTCGTTTTTGAAATCGCTCATCTGTACCGTGGTGTCGTGCCAGTAGCGGTGGATCAGCTGATGCTGATCGCGCAGCACTTTCAGTACCGCGCCGTATTGCGCCTCAGTAAGCTGGTAAGGGTCGGTGATGCCGAGTTCCGGCTGGGTTGCTTTGACGTAGAGCGCGGCGTCAGCGAAATAAATCGGCCCGTCATAGGCCTGCACACGGCCCTGGTTTGATTTGCCGTCTGCAAGCGTCTGTTTCACAAACAGTACGGCCCAGCTTTCGGGCGGCGTCGGGAAGGCTTTGGTGTTATACATCAGCAGGTTCGGCCCCCACTGGTATGGCGTGCCATACACTTTACCGTTCAGGTTGAACCACTCGCCCTTCACAAGCCGCGGGTCAACGTTTTTCCAGTTAGGGATAAGTGCGGTGTTAATCGGCTGGACACGTTTGCCCATGATCAGGCGCAGTGAGGCATCGCCGGAGGCCGTCACCAGATCGTAACCGCCTTTCGCCATCAGGCTTACCATCTCATCCGATGTCGCGGCGGTTTTCACGTTCACGCGACAACCGGACGATTTTTCAAACTCGGTCACCCAGTCGTAGGCTTTGTCTGTCTGGCCGCGCTCAATGTAGCCAGGCCAAGCGATGATATCGAGGCGGCCTTCACCCTGGCCGATTTCAGAAGGCGGCTCGGCGGCGCTGACGACGCAGGTCGTCAGGCACAGCGCAGCAGCCGCGCTAAGCGCGAAGGATTTGCTCATGTCGTTACTCCTGTCTGAATTATTTGTCGGCCGCCGTGCCGTAAAAATATCTCCCAAAATAACCATATACAGGCGTCGATAAACGCGCCTGCGGGTGTCTGTGGAATTTATTCAGGTTGTGACAAACCGCGCACTGTTTATGGTTTCATGCCCTATGTTGCATAAACGACGTGACGGTTTTTCACAGTGTAGACAGGCGCTTAGCGATGTGAAGGCTTTTCCGTTAACTATTATGATTTCGTATGCGTGCGCGCCATCACTATTAACAGAAATAATCCCCTGGAATACGCCTTCGGGGTGAATGGTTTTTTATTTCGGCAATAACCTGTTCTTTATTTGAGAATATAAATACAGCGCACAATGCGCATTATCGCGCGCCACTTACGACTGCGGCGCGGCGGCAAGGGCGTCGCGGATGAGCGTGCCTAAGGTTTTGACCGCCTGCTCTTCACGCTCGCTCCAGGCCCAGGAGGCATTAAAGCGGAAATAGTTATGCCACAGCGCGCCGGTGGTAAACATTTTCCCAGGCGCGATGCTTATCTGATGCGCCAGCGCGCGCTCGTGCAGGTGACCGGCATCAAGGTGTGCAGGCAGCTCAACCCACAAGAAATAGCCGCTTTCGCTGCGGTGGATTTTGACGGCCTGCGGAAAATGGCGGCGCAGCGACTGCCACGCGGCCTGTTTACGTTCGGCAAGAAGACGCCGCAATCGCCGCAGATGGCTGTCGTAGCGTCGGGTGGCGAGATAATCCACCAGCGCCATTTGCATCGGCGAGCTTGTAGAGAGCGTGCTCATGAGCTGCAACTGCTGGATGCGCTGCGCATGACGTCCCGCCGCCACCCAGCCGATGCGAAACCCGGCTACCAGACATTTAGAAAATGAGGAGCAGTGCAGTGTTAGCCCCTGATTATCCCAGGCTTTGACCGGCAGCGGCTTTTCACGTCCATAATAAAGTTCGCTGTAAACGTCATCTTCAATCAACACCACCTGATGCTTTTCGAGCAGCGCCATCAATTGCTGCTTTTTCTCCGCGCTCAGCGTGAAGCCGAGCGGGTTCTGGGCATTGCTCATCAGCCAGCAGGCTTTCACCGGATATTCCTCAAGGGCTTTTTCGAGTGCGTCGAGATCGATGCCTTGCTCTGCATCGGTGGCGACCGACAATGCCTTGAGCCGCAAGCGTTCCAGCGCCTGTAGCGCGCCGTAAAAACAGGGATTTTCGACAATCACCCAGTCGCCGGGCTCAGTCACGGCCTGAAGGCTTAAATTGAGCGCCTCCAGCGCCCCGGCAGTGATGACAATTTCGTCCGGCGAGATATTCATGCCCTGCATCGCGTAGCGACGGGCGATAGCGTGGCGCAGCGCCTCATTGCCCGGCGGCAGATTTTCGATAACGCTCATGGCGTTGGCCGAGCGGCTGACGCTTGAGAGCGAACGGTTAAGCTGCGCCAGCGGAAAGAGGCGCGGGTCCGGGAAAGCGGAGCCAAACGGCACGACGGCGGCGTCGGTGCTCGCCTGCAGGACATCGAAAATGTAGGTGTTGATATCGACCTGTTCGTCACGCGTCACCTGTTCAAGCGCCTGCGGCGCGCGAAGCGTCGGTGTTGGCGCCACGTAATAGCCCGACTGCGGCCGCGCCACGATGATGCCCTGGCTCTCCAGCGTCTGATAGGCGTGGCTGACGGTCATAAAGCTCATACCGCTGTTCGCCACCTGCTCGCGAAGCGAGGGCAGACGGTCGCCGGGGTGCCAGACTCCAAGCGCTATCTGATCGGTGATTTGCTGCGCCAGCCGCTGGTATTTTTTCATCGCACCTCACGGCATCCGGCCGCATGGAAAAGAGTTAACGGAAGGCGGCTATCATCGTGCCGTCTGGTTAGATCAGGCAAGCAAAATCGCAACTTTTTATTTAACTGTTATAGTCAAATAACCTCGTTCTGTTTCTGCACGTTCGTGCCGGCCCTGATTACCATGAACACGGACAACTTTCTGTCATGAGGTTTGCATGTTTGGTTTAGATGCGTTTCATCTGGCAAGGATACAGTTTGCCTTTACTGTCTCTTTCCACATTATTTTCCCCGCGATTACCATCGGTCTTGCCAGTTACCTCGCAGTGCTGGAAGGGCTGTGGCTGAAAACGAAAAATCCCGTCTGGCGCTCGCTCTACCATTTCTGGTCGAAAATCTTCGCGGTTAACTTCGGCATGGGCGTGGTCTCGGGCCTGGTGATGGCTTATCAGTTCGGCACCAACTGGAGCGGTTTTTCCCAATTCGCCGGGAGTATTACCGGCCCGCTGCTCACCTATGAAGTGCTGACCGCCTTCTTCCTCGAAGCCGGTTTCCTCGGCGTGATGCTGTTTGGCTGGAACAAGGTGGGGCCAGGCCTGCACTTTTTCTCCACCTGTATGGTGGCGCTCGGCACGCTGATTTCTACCTTCTGGATCCTCGCGTCCAACAGCTGGATGCACACGCCGCAGGGTTTTGAGATCCACAACGGCCAGGTGGTGCCGGTGGACTGGGTGGCGGTCATTTTCAACCCGTCGTTCCCCTACCGCCTTCTGCATATGTCCATTGCCGCGTTCTTAAGCAGCGCGTTTTTTGTCGGCGCGTCCGCCGCCTGGCATCTGCTGCGCGGTAACGACACGCCCGCGATTCGCAAGATGTTCTCGATGGCGCTGTGGATGGCGCTGCTGGTCGCCCCCATTCAGGCGATGATTGGCGATATGCATGGCCTGAATACGCTTAAATACCAGCCTGCGAAAATTGCCGCTATCGAAGGCCACTGGGAAAACCCGCCAGGCGAGGCGACGCCGCTGACACTGTTTGGCATCCCCGATATGGACGAAGAGCGCACTAAATACGCGCTGGAAGTGCCGAAACTCGGCAGCATTATCCTGACGCACAGCCTGGATAAACAGGTCCCCGCGCTAAAAGCGTTCCCGAAAGATGAGCGGCCAAACTCCACTATTGTCTTCTGGTCGTTTCGCATTATGGTCGCGATGGGGCTGTTGATGATCCTGCTCGGCGTGGTGAGCGTGTGGCTGCGCTATAAAAACCGGCTCTACACCTCAAGACCGTTCCACCATTTCGCGCTCTGGATGGGGCCTGCCGGGCTTGTCGCGATTCTTGCAGGCTGGGTGACAACCGAAGTGGGTCGCCAGCCGTGGGTCGTGTACGGGCTACAACGCACGCGTGACGCGGTCTCCGGCCATGGCGATCTGCAGATGAGCCTGAGCCTGATTGCCTTTATCGTGGTTTATACCTCGGTCTTTGGCGTTGGCTACAGCTATATGGTGCGGCTTATCAAGAAAGGACCGCAGCCGCTGGATGATATCCCGTCCAGCACCGACGGCAGACCCGCGCGCCCGCTGTCGGCGGCAGGCGAATCTCTGGATAGCGCCGAGGAGAAAGCATAATGGGCATCGACCTCTCTATCATCTGGTTTGTGATTATTGTCTTCGCCACGCTGATGTATATCGTGATGGACGGCTTTGATCTGGGCATCGGTATTCTGTTTCCGTTTGTGCGCGACGGTCATGACCGCGACGTGATGGTGAACAGCGTGGCCCCCGTCTGGGATGGCAACGAAACCTGGCTGGTGCTGGGTGGCGCGGGCATGTTCGGCGCCTTCCCGCTGGCGTATGCCGTTATCATTGACGCCCTGACTATTCCGCTCACGCTGATGCTGATTGGCCTTATCTTTCGCGGCGTGGCGTTTGAGTTCCGCTTTAAAGCGACACCAGCGCACCGCCCCTTCTGGGATAAAGCGTTTCTGAGCGGATCTATTCTCGCCACTTTCTGTCAGGGCATCGTGGTAGGGGCGGTGATCAACGGCTTTAAGGTGACCGGTCGCACGTTTAGCGGTTCGGCGCTGGACTGGCTGACGCCGTTTAATCTGTTCTGCGGTGTCGGTCTGGTCGTGGCGTATGCGCTGCTTGGCGCAAGCTGGATCGTAATGAAAAGTGAAAACCAGCTGCACCACAATATGCGTCGCCTGGCGCGCTGGCTGCTGCTGGCGTTGCTCGCGGTTATCGCTATTATCAGCGCCTGGACACCGCTTGCGCATCAGGCGGTGTCGGAGCGCTGGTTTACGTTCCCGAACCTCTGGTTCCTGCTGCCGGTGCCGGTACTGGTGGCGCTCTTCAGCCTCTGGCTGTGGCGGCAACTGGCGAATACCGAAAGCCACACGCTGCCGTTTGTACTGACGCTTGGGCTGATTTTCTTAGGGTTCAGCGGGCTTGGCATCAGCATCTGGCCGAATATCATTCCGCCCGACATTACCCTGTGGGAAGCCGCGGCACCGCCGGCAAGCCAGGGCTTTATGCTGGTCGGGGCGCTGCTGATTATCCCGTTAATCCTGGTCTATACCTTCTGGAGCTACTACGTGTTCCGCGGCAAAGTACAGCATGGGGAGGGTTATCACTGATGCAACGTCACGATTCTCCTTACTGGAAAAAACTGCTGTGGCTGGTGGTTATCTGGTCGGCAAGCGTTCTGGCGCTGGGCGCAGTCAGTATGGTGCTGCGCCTGTTGATGAGCGCGGCGGGATTAAAAACACATTAATGTCTCTGGGCCAGCCGCGACGCTGGCCTTTTTTCTGTACGCTTTTCTCGCCTGTCCCCCTGTTGCTAACCCCCGTAAAACCGTTTATCATTAAACAATCCATCCAGACGGATTGTTAATATGAGCCAGGCACATCATCGTTCAAAATCGCCCGACATTATGCGCCAGACGCTGCTCGACTGCGCCGCACAAATCATTACTGAGCAAGGCCTGACGGGGCTTACGCAGGAGAAAGTAATCCGCCTCGCGGGTGTCAGCAAAGGCGGCTTACAGCATCACTTTCCTACCCGCCAGGCGCTGGTTGACGGCGTGGTGGCGCATTTACAGCAGGCGCTGCTTGAGGAGATCCACGCGCTAATGGCGCAGGATCCCAACCCGAAGGGCCGCGCGACGCGTGCTTACATTCATGCCTGTGTCAGAGCGATGCCGGACAGTGAACAGGCAGTGCATCGCGCGCTGATGACCGCGCTCTTCGCCGACCCGGCGTTGCAACAAAACTGGGGACGGTTTATCAGTGAAACCTTGCCGCGCGATGAAGACGAGAGCGCAGCCCCTGACATCGCCCGGCGTCGCCTGCTTTGTCGCATGGCCGCCGACGGGCTTTGGTTTACCGCGCTGTGTGGCGATCACACGATGCCGCCAGACGATCGGGCAGCGTTAATTGAAACCTTATTAGCCATGACGGAGTGATGTTATGACGTGGGTATTACTGGTAGTCGCGATTATTTGTGAAGTGATTGGTACGACATTCCTGAAACTCTCGGAAGGCTTCAGCCGCCTTGTACCAACGCTTGTTACCGCCGTCTGTTACGGCATCGCTTTCTGGTGTCTGAGTGTAACGATGCGCACGATCCCAACAGGCATTATCTACGCCATCTGGTCTGGTATCGGCATTGTGCTGATTGGTATCGTCGGCTGGATTTTCCTAGGCCAGAAACTCGACCTGCCCGCCATGCTCGGTATGGGATTGATTATTGCCGGTGTGCTGGTGATAAACCTCTTTTCACGCACCGTGGTGCATTGATACGCCGCCGGGCGACACCGCCCGGCTATCGCGTTTTCTTATACTTACTCCGCTGCGCCTTACCGTTGCGATTACCTTGCTCTCTTTCTCACCCTGTCACTCACTTTATTCTTTCCGCGCTCCTTGTCATTCGGGCCTATTCAATAGCTCCACCCTAAGGATATTCTTAACTCTTTCAGAATATATTCTCTGAACCGAAACATGATAGGCACATCTTTATTATGCCTATAAACGCGCTGGCTCGGTAAATAACATAATAAAATAAGCGAGACTATTTCTTGCAAATATAATCACCAACCGAAATAGTTATCACGCTGCGCCCTATTTCATTCGAAATAGGGGTATGTAATTTTTTGTCATTTATATGGATGAGATGCGGCATTTATAAAATATAAAAAGCGCGCCACATCGCACCGGGTATTCCTCCGCTACCTTATGCTCACCCTGGCTTTCAGGTTATTCATTCAACGAGGTTTATCATGGTGCAGCAATCAGCAGTGCTGGATAAAGTGGCTCCTGCCCAGGACCGGCTGACGGTCAGGGAGAAATTAGGTTTCGGTTTTGGTGATGCGGCCTGCAATATGAGTTGGGGCCCGGTAACCATGTTTTTAACCTGGTTTTATACCGATATATTTGGATTAAACGCGGCGCTGATTGCCACCATGTTTTTAGTGGTGCGTCTGCTTGATGCGTTTATCGACCCGGTCATTGGCGCGCTCGCTGACCGTTATCCTACCCGTCACGGTCGTTTCCGCCCGTGGATCCTCTACGGCTGCGTGCCGTTTTGTACCATCTGTATTTTTGCTTTTTATACGCCTGAATTAGGCACCGGCGCGAAAGAGATTTACGCCTTCGTGACCTATTTGCTGCTGTCGGTACTTTACAGCACCGTGAATATTCCTTATTGCTCGCTTGGCAGCGTGATTACCGCAAACCCGGTAGACCGCGTGGCCTGCCAGTCCTACCGCTTCACGATGGCCAACAGCGCTGTGCTGCTCTGCTCGCTGACCCTGCTGCCGCTGGTGGATTATCTTGGTGGCGGCAACCAGCAGAAAGGCTTTTTTATTACAAACGCCATGTTCTCCGTGATTGGCCTGTGCCTGTTTTTACTGTGCTTTTTTAATACCCGCGAGCGCATTTTGCCGCAGCGAGAAAAACAGGAAAATATCGTCCGTAATTTCCGCTCGGCCTTTAAAAACGACCAGTGGTTAATGGTCGTCGCCGGGATGTTTATTGGCTGTATTCCCGCCTTTGTCTGCGGCGGCGCGACTATCTATTTCACCAAATATTTAATGCATCTCGATAACACCATGACCACGCTGTTTATCAGTATTGGCGTGGTGGCCTGTGTTCTCGGAAATCTCGCGACCAGTTTCGTCACCCGTTATATTTGCAAGGTGAAACTGTATATCTCGGTAGGTTTTATTACGGCGGCGATCTCAGTCCTTATTTATTTCGTCGACCCACAAAATGTGATGCTGATCTTTATTTTGAACACCCTGCGGGCCTGGATTGGCGCGATCACGGTACCGGTATTCTGGTCGTTTATCGCTGATGCCGACGATTACGGTGAATGGAAACTTAAAAAACGCATGTCCGGTATTTACGCCTCCGGCAACCTGTTCGCGCTGAAAGTCAGTCTTGCCATCGGCGGCGCTATCACCGCGCTGGTCTTGTCTGCCACCCATTATGTGCCGGAAGCCGCCATACAGACGCCCGCCACACAACAGGCCATCATGATGCTGATTACGTTTATTCCGGCCATCGGCGGCGTACTGACCTCGACTATTTTCCTTTTCTACAAGCTGGACAAAAAGACGATGCAGAAAATTCAGGACGATCTGAGCGTCGGGAAATATGCCAGCGATTCCGCCTTTCGTTAATAAGGAGACGTTATGACCACGTTATCGTTCACGCTCGACCCGCAGAACGTCATTTCCGCCATCGACCCGCGACTGTTCGGCTCGTTTATCGAACACCTGGGCCGCGCGGTTTACACCGGCGTTTACGAGCCAGAACACCCGCAGGCGGATGAAGATGGCTTTCGTCAGGATGTGATTGAACTGGTAAAAGCGCTGCACGTGACCACCGTGCGCTACCCTGGCGGCAACTATGTATCCGGCTTTAACTGGCGCGACAGCATTGGCCCGAAAGAAGAACGTCCTGTGCGCCTCGATTACGCCTGGATCAGCAAAGAAACTAACCAGTTCGGCATTGATGAGTTCGCGCGCTGGTGCGAGAAAACCGGCGTCGAGCCGATGATCGCCGTGAATCTCGGCACCGGTACGCCGCAGGAGGCGGGCTACTTTGCGGAGTACTGTAACCATCCCGGCGGCACGACGCTTAGCGATTTGCGCATTCAGCACGGGCGCCGCGAGCCGTATAACTTCCACCTGTGGTGCCTTGGCAATGAAATGGACGGGCCGTGGCAGACCGGGCAGATGAACGCCAAAGAGTATGCGATTAAAGCGCGTGAAACCGCGAAAATTCTGCGCTGCATCGACCCGCAAGCGCAACTGGTGGCCTGCGGCAGCTCAAGCTCGGCGATGACGACGTTCCCGGAGTGGGATCGCATCGTGCTGGAGGAGTTGTACGACTACGTCGATTTCATCTCCTGCCATCAGTATTACGAGAACGAAGGCAGCGAGACGGATTTCCTCGCCTCGTTTGTGAATATGGACAATTTCATCGAAACCATTGTCAGCACCGCCAACTATGCCAAAGCCGTGCGGCGCAGCAATAAAGACATGATGATTTCGTTTGATGAATGGAACGTCTGGTATCTGCGCGGCGATCCGTGGGACGCGCCGATGAAAGATCCGGCGAACCGCTTTCGCGTCGCCCCGCCGCTGCTGGAAGATCGCTACTCGTTCCTGGACGCGCTGGTCATGGGCGGCCTGCTCTGCTCGCTGCTTAATCATGCCGACCGCGTGAAAATGGCAAGCCTCGCACAGCTGGTGAATGTCATCGCACCGATTTTCACGGAACCTGGTAAAGGCGCGCTCTGCCAGACGCTGTTCTGGCCGTTCGAGATGGTCGCGAGTGTAAGCGACGGCGTGGTGCTGCGCCACCAGCTGCCGGTACCGACGTTTACCAGCAAATATGGCGACGCCCGCAGCGTGCAGTCATCGGTGGTATACAACGAGGCGCGCGGGGAGATTTATCTCTTTGCGGTGAACTGCGATTTCACAACGTCGTTTGAGCTGGATATTAACCTGCCTGCGTTTAGCGACTGTCGCCTGAAAGAACACAAAGTGCTGCGCAGCGACGATCTCTACGCCAAAAACACGTTTGACGATCCGAATCGCGTGAGTCCGGACATTATCGATTACCCGCATGGCAGCCTGCGTGAGAATACGGTCACGCTTGCGCCACTGACCTGGAACCGCATCACGCTGTCGGTCGCCCGCGCGTAAGGAGTTCGTCCGCGCCGCTGGCGCCCAATCACCTCTGAAAGGCCCGAACCGCCGTTTTTGAACGGCGGCAGGGCCACCGTATGCCTGAAAACTGAAAACAATAAGAGAGTCCCCATGAAAAAGATGATGGTACTGCCCTGTGTCTTAAGTCTGCTGGCGCCTTGTGCAATGGCGGAAATGAAAGTCAATACGCCGCAGGGCGATCTTAAATTCTACGGCGATGTGGAATTTAACGTGGATGCGGCAAGCCGCACCGGGCACCTCACCTCAATTCGCACGTCAGATGATAAAGACTGGAAGCCAGGCGACCACGAAAAGTGGGACGTGAATGGCCGTATTCTGCTGGGCGTTGACGGTTACCGTGAGAAAAACGGCAACTTTGCAGGTTTTACGGTGCAGCCGCTGGCAGATCTCTCCGGCCACACCAATCTGGATGACGCGGCGTTTTACTTCGGCCAGCCGCAGGCATGGAAGATTAAGGTGGGCCGTTTTGAAGCCTACGACATGTTCCCGCTCAACCAGGACACCTTCATTCAGTACTCCGGCAACACCGCGAACGATATTTACGGCGACGGGTTTGGTTACGTCTACATGATGAAAGAAGGCCGCGGGCGCAGCAGTAACGGCGGCGCGGTGCAGTTCAGCGGCGAATACGGCAACTGGTATTTCGAGCTGAATAATATGGTTAAAGACGGCACCACGCTGTTTGCCGAGGATGCATACCACGGCAACGCGCTGGAAAATAAAAAGAACGTTATCTATATGCGCCCGGTGATCGCGTGGCGCGATGACCATGTTTCCGCCGCCGTGGCGATGGAAACCAACGTCGTGAGCAATGCCTATGGTTATAACGACGCACAGGGACGCTTTCAGGATCAGTCAGACCGCACCGGCTATGGCGCAACCTTTACCTGGAATAGCCTGAAGAACAATCCGGATGACGGCACGGTGATTAACATCAATACCGCCTATATGGATGCAACCGATGAAACCGACTTCAGCGCCGGTGCTAACGTGCTGTGGCGCCATCTGGAGCTTGGGTATATCTACGCCCATAACAATATTGATGAGTTTAATGTGTCGAGCATAGGAGAAGAGGACGGCCAGCTGAAATACCCGGGTAAATATGACATTCACACAGTGCATCTCTCTTACGGGTTCACCAACGTGATGGATATGGATAACTTTAATATCTACCTTGGCGCGTACTGGTCACAACTGTCGCTGAAAGACAGCGAGTACGACAACGAGGGTGATAAAGACCGCTACGGCGCGCGCGTGCGCTTTAAATATTTCTTCTGATCCTGCCCTCGCCCCTTCGTGCCTGCGAAGGGGCGATAATCCCGCAGTAGCAATTAGCGGTTAAACGGGCTGTCGCCGTTGAGTACAGCGTCAATCACCTCAAGCGCGCCGCTGTCGTTGTTAGAACCCGTCGCGTAACGCGCTGTCTCTTTCACTTGCGCCGCCGCGTTAGCCATCGCAAAGGAATATTTCGCAAGACGCAGCATTTCGAGATCGTTAGCGCTGTCGCCCACCGCCACGCACGCCTCCGGCCCGATCTCCCAGCGCGCCATCAGACGTTCAAGACCGCTCGCCTTGTGTGAGCCGGGAATGATGAGATCAACAAACCCATAGCCGCTGGTAACCGGCTTCACAACACCTTCCAGTTCGTTATGCAGGTTTTCAATCAGCGCCGGGATCTGATCATCGGGCAGGTTGAGCGAGAATTTAAAAATGATGTCATCAATAGCGAACAGATCGTCCACCGGCTTCAGGCGATGATAGTGTTTGGACATCAGGCTGATGAACGCCTCCGGCGCGCCCGCCTGGTAATAGGCGCTCTCAAGCCCGCACACCACATAGTTGAAATCCCCCTGCGCCGAGAGTGTGGTGATGACCTGATGATATTGCTCGCGGGTCAGTTCGCCGTGATGAATACGTTCGCCGTGGTCGTACACCAGCGCGCCGTTTTCGGCGACAAATGCGATGTCGTCTTTGATCTCGGGGAAGAAAGAGATGAGCTGGTAATACTGGTTACCGCTCGCTACCACAAACCGGATCCCCTGCGCTTTTAGCGCGGCGTACTGCGTGGTGAACCGCGCTTTATCATACTGCTTATTATCGTTAAGAAAGGTGCCGTCCATATCTACTGCGATGAGCTGAATTTTCATACTGCCTCATAAAGTCATTACCACATAAGCGGCTCATGCTAACACTGTTTAATCCGGTTTTTATATGAATAAAGGACGAATCATTTTCATATGAAACCTGTCTGATACAACGGTGCGTACCCACTAAAGATAGCGGAAACCGCAATCGCGTGAGGCGAGAAGCAGGCTGATAACCGGGCGGTGAACGCCCGGTGAAGGCTAACGGCTGCGTTTGGCGTGGCGTTCCCAGTTTTCCAGTTTCGCCTCGGCAGATTTTTTCAGCGCAACATAACAGGCGCCGTTGCCGCCGTGGTGGGTAAGCGCGGTACAAAACGCCTGAACGTCATCAAGCTCGGTGAGCCAGCGCGCAAGATAGCTGCGAATAACGTTGGCGTGAGCGTTTTCCTCCCGCCCTTTGCCATGAATGATGAGCAAATTACGTAGTCCGTCGTGCTTTGCCTGGTGCACAAAGGCGAACAGCATCTGGCGGCACTGCTCGACCGGCTGGCGCAACAGGTTAAGGCTTGCCTGCTGGGTATATTTGCCAAGTCGCAGTTTATCCAGCACGCCCTGCTGTAGCCCTTCACGGCGGAATTCCAGCGGCTTGTCGAGCGGGATAAGATCCAAAAACCCCGTTGTCAGCGGGTTATCAAGCTGGAGGGTGTCAATGCGCGCGGCTGTGCGGTCAATTTTGGGTTTCATCCACGGCGCCGTGTCGGCGTTCTTCAGGGGTTTGACATCTTCCATGGCGTCAAGAAAGAGTGATTTGTCGTCAGGGTTCACGGTCAATCCTCCAGGACTTCGTCAGGGCGCACACTATAGCTTCCCTTTCAGAATGGCTCAATGCGCAACATTGTGCGGAATATTTACATCAGGTCTTCACGAAGGGGCATTAAAGCGAAACGGGAATAGCAGAGAATGACGTTATGGATCAAGGCTCACCCGAAGGGGTTATACGGGGTGATGCGGGATCACATTATTCAGTTTCCCTAATGCTTCTTGTTAAATATATGTGAATGAAATCACCCCTTCGCTGTGACAATGTGCATTTATGTTGCTATATATTTCTTATCCGCATGTTAAGGAAAAATAAAGGCGGTACAAAGCCTGGAAGCGCTGCTGTGTGTACTGTAGAGCCTGAATACGATGTCTTCAGGCTCTATTTTTTATTTTCCAGAAAAAAGAAAGTTCGCTTTGTTTTATCTGGAAACGCAGGCGGCACAGCGCAGGCGTTTTATCCCTTTCTTTGGCGCTCATGATGACTCACGCGCGCGGCTCTGGCCGCTCAGGGCAATGGAATGCCTGTTTTTTCCCTCCTTTACTCCTCCTGTGGCGGTATGGTGAGTGCGTGAGCGCCATGCTATTTTTGACGCCTTAACAAGGAGAACGCCAATGCTGACTTTACTGGAAGATAAAATCGACACGCCGCTTGGGCCGCTCTGGGTCATTGCCGACGAACAGGCGCGCCTGCGAGCCGTCGAGTGGGAAGAACACAGCGATCGCATGGAGCAACTGCTGGCTATTCACTATCGTCAGGAAGGCTTTCGCCGCGTGGGCTGTGCCAATCCCGGCGGGCTGAGTGACACGCTACGGGCGTGGTTTGAAGGCGAACTTGCGGTCATTAATGACCTCCCCACTGCGACGTCGGGAACGCCTTTTCAGCGCGAAGTATGGCAAATGCTGCGCACTATTCCTTGCGGCCAGGTGATGCATTACGGCGAGATGGCGCAGCGTCTTGGTCGTCCAGGCGCTGCGCGAGCCGTCGGCGCGGCGAACGGGTCCAACCCTATCAGTATTGTGGTGCCATGCCATCGGGTTATCGGGCGAAACGGCACATTAACCGGTTATGCGGGCGGCGTTGCGCGAAAAGAGTGGCTTTTACGTCACGAAGGTTATTTGCTAATTTAATTCAGCCCCTGAAATAATATTTTTCAGCAATTATTAAATACGACGCATTTCAGTCGGATGGCATTAAACGCCAGATTTAAACCAGGATCTTTTCTCTTATTGCGCATTAGCCGGATTTACCTGTACGGTCAAAAGATGTTAAAATTGACCAATATCAATTAAGGCTTGAGCGAACTTATGATCCCGGAAAAGCGAATTATACGACGCATTCAGTCTGGCGGTTGTGCCATCCATTGCCAGGATTGCAGTATCAGCCAGTTGTGTATCCCTTTTACTCTGAATGAGCATGAGCTTGATCAGCTCGATAATATTATCGAGCGCAAAAAGCCCATCCAGAAAGGGCAGACGCTGTTTAAAGCGGGCGATGAATTAAAATCGCTGTACGCTATCCGTTCCGGCACCATCAAAAGCTACACCATCACTGAACAAGGCGATGAGCAGATAACTGGCTTTCACCTCGCAGGCGATCTGGTCGGCTTTGACGCTATCGGCACTGCGCATCACCCAAGCTTCGCTCAGGCGCTCGAAACCTCAATGGTCTGTGAGATCCCGTTTGAAACCTTAGACGACCTCTCCGGCAAAATGCCGAGCCTGCGTCAGCAGATGATGCGTCTGATGAGCGGCGAAATTAAAGGCGACCAGGATATGATCTTGCTGCTCTCCAAAAAGAATGCGGAAGAGCGCCTCGCCGCCTTTATCTATAACCTCTCGCGTCGTTTCGCAGAGCGTGGCTTCTCGCCGCGTGAGTTTCGACTGACGATGACCCGTGGTGATATCGGTAACTACCTCGGCCTGACCGTGGAAACCATTAGCCGCCTGCTGGGCCGCTTCCAGAAGAGCGGAATGCTCGCGGTTAAAGGCAAATATATCACCATCGAAAACCACGAAATCCTGGCGGAACTCGCCGGTCAATCCCGCAACGTCGCATAAGCTTTTCCTCGCCGGCCGGATCGATAAATTTTGCTGATTTATTGATCCGGCTGGGAATTCTCTCCTGTTTCATTCACATCTTATGGGTTACTCTTAAACGACAAACTGTGGGTAAGCAGTTGTAAGGAGACCCTGTATGGCAAGGTATCAAAACATGCTGGTGGCCATCGACCCCAATCAGGATGACCAACCGGCTTTACGGCGAGCAGTTTATCTACACCAGCGAATCGGCGGGCGAATCAAAGCCTTTCTGCCGATTTATGACTTCTCCTATGAAATGACCACCCTTCTGTCGCCCGACGAGCGCACCGCCATGCGTCAGGGGGTTATCAGCCAGCGCACCGCATGGATACGCGAGCAGGCGAAATACTATATCGACGCGGGCGTTCCCATCGACATCAAAGTGGTCTGGCACAACCGTCCCTTTGAAGCCATCATTCAGGAAGTGATAAGCGGCGGCCACGATCTGCTGCTGAAAATGACGCACCAGCACGAGCGTCTGGAATCGGTCATTTTCACACCGACCGACTGGCATCTGCTGCGTAAATGTTCGTGCCCGGTCTGGATGGTGAAAGACCAGCCGTGGCCGGAAGGCGGTAAAGCGGTCGTCGCGGTGAATCTCGCCAGCGAAGAACCCTACCACACCGGCCTTAACGAAAAGCTGGTGCGCGAAACGCTGCACCTGGCCGAACAGGTTAACCATACCGAAGTCCATCTGGTCGGCGCTTACCCGGCGACGCCTATTAACATTGCTATCGAACTTCCTGATTTCGACCCGAGCGTATATAACGACGCCATTCGCGGACAGCATCTGCTGGCGATGAAAGCGCTGCGCCAGAAATTCAGCATCAGCGAGCGCATGACGCACGTTGAAAAAGGGCTGCCTGAAGAAGTGATCCCCGATCTCGCCGAGCATTTGCAGGCCGGGATCGTGGTGCTCGGCACTATCGGGCGTACCGGCCTTTCCGCTGCGTTTCTCGGCAATACCGCGGAACAGGTCATCGACCATCTACGCTGCGATTTGCTGGTCATCAAACCCGATGATTTCCAGAGCACCGTCGAACTGGATGATGAAGAGGACGACGACGACTAAAACGTCGCGCTGTGTTCGCTAAACCCGCCGCCTGGCGGGTTTTTTATTGCCTGCGCGTCAATGCGACGCAAAAAAACAACCGCCAGCAGGCTGGCGGTTTCAAACCTTTCGGCCTTACAGGGCTTTCAGGATAGCGTCCACGCTCGCTTTCGCATCGCCAAACAGCATCTGCGTATTCTCTTTAAAGAACAGCGGGTTCTGAACGCCTGCGTAGCCGGTGTTCATAGAACGCTTAAAGACGATAACGTTTTGCGCCTTCCACACTTCCAGCACCGGCATGCCGGCGATGGGGCTTCTCGGATCGTCCTGTGCCGCCGGGTTGACGGTATCGTTCGCACCAATGACCAGCACCGTATCGGTGTCGGTGAAATCGTCGTTGATTTCATCCATTTCAAGCACAATGTCATACGGCACTTTCGCCTCGGCCAGCAGCACGTTCATATGCCCTGGCAGACGGCCCGCGACCGGGTGAATACCGAAGCGGACTTTGATGCCGCGCGCGCGCAGTTTCTCGGTAATTTCCGCAACCGGATATTGTGCCTGCGCTACCGCCATGCCGTAGCCCGGCGTGATGATGACAGAGGTCGAGTTCTTCAGCATTTCTGCGGTCTCTTCTGCCGTTATCTCGCGGTGCTCACCCACCTCATCGCTCTCGCCAGTGGACGAGCCATCGGTGCCGAAACCGCCTGCAATCACGCTGATAAACGAACGGTTCATCGCTTTACACATGATGTAAGAGAGAATGGCGCCCGAAGAACCTACCAGTGCGCCGGTCACGATCAGCAGATCGTTGCTCAGCATAAAGCCCGCCGCAGCGGCCGCCCAACCGGAATAAGAGTTGAGCATGGAAACCACCACCGGCATATCGGCACCGCCGATGGACGCCACCAGGTGCCAGCCGAACGCTAACGCAATTAGCGTCATCACAAACAGCGCAAATACCTGTGTACCGGTGCTCTCCGTCTGCACAAAAATAAGCAGCAGGATAAAGGACACGACCAGCGCCGCCAGGTTGAGCTTATGACGGTTTGGCAGCATCAGCGGTTTAGACGAAATCTTGCCGCGCAGTTTTCCAAACGCCACCACCGAGCCGGTAAATGTCACCGCACCGATGAAAATGCCGAGGAAGACTTCGGTCAGGTGAATATTCACCAGCACTGGCGCGAGCCCTGGCTCGTGATGCAGGTAGCTGTTAAAGCCCACCAGCACCGCCGCCAGGCCTACGAAGCTGTGCAGAATCGCCACCAGCTCCGGCATTTCTGTCATTTCGACACGTTTAGCAAGACGGATCCCGATCGCGCCGCCAATTGCCATCGCGATGATTATCCAGCCGACATTACTGGCATACGGCCCGAAAATGGTCGCGACCAGCGCAATCGCCATCCCCGCGATACCGAACAGGTTGCCCTGTCGTGAGGTTTCGTGCTTAGAAAGCCCCGCCAGGCTGAAAATAAAGAGAATTGCGGCGACAATATACGCAGCCGTAACTAATCCTCCAGACATGACTTACCCCTTAGTTCTTCCGGAACATTTTCAGCATGCGCTGAGTGACGGTGAAACCACCAAAAATATTAATGCTGGCGATGAGGATCGCGATGAAGCTCAGGAAGCTTATCCAGCCGCCATCGCCAATCTGCAGCAGCGCGCCAACGACGATAATCCCTGAAATAGCATTGGTGACGGACATCAGCGGCGTATGCAGCGCATGGGAAACGTTCCACACCACGTAGTAGCCAACCACGCAGGCGAGCGCAAAGACGGTGAAGTGGCCGAGGAACTCCTTCGGCGCGACATTAGCAAGCCAGCCAAACAAAATAATGGCAAGGGCAATCAGCGCATATTTACGCCACGGCGACGCAGGCGCAGGCGGCTCAACCGGCGCGGCTTTTGGTTTTGCCGCCGCGGCCTGCGGCTGTGCGGAAACCTGAATCGGCGGCGCAGGCCAGGTGACTTCGCCTTCGCGGATCACGGTTACGCCACGCACCACGACGTCGTCAAAATCGACGACGACCGCGCCGTCTTTCTCTTTGCATAAAAGCTTCAGCAGGTTCACCAGGTTGGTGCCGTAAAGCTGGGAGGATTGCGTCGGCAAACGGCCCGGCAGATCGGTATACCCGATGACCTTCACGCCGCCAGGCGTGACAAAAACTTCATTCGGCACGGTGTATTCACAGTTGCCGCCGTTTTGCGCGGCGAGATCGACAATCACGCTGCCTGGCTGCATGGAATCAACCATTTCACGGGTAATCAGCTTCGGTGCCGGTTTGCCCGGAATCAACGCGGTGGTCACGATAATGTCCACCTCTTTCGCCTGGGCGGCGAAAAGCGCCATTTCCGCTTTGATAAACGCCTCGGACATCACTTTGGCGTAGCCGTCGCCGCTGCCCGCTTCTTCTTTAAAATCGAGCTCCAGGAACTCGGCGCCCATGCTCTGCACCTGCTCTTTGACTTCCGGGCGGGTGTCGAACGCGCGAACAATCGCACCAAGGCTGTTGGCAGCGCCAATCGCGGCAAGACCTGCAACCCCTGCGCCAATCACCATCACCTTGGCGGGCGGCACTTTACCGGCTGCGGTGATTTGACCGGTGAAGAAACGACCAAACTCGTGTGCGGCTTCCACAATCGCGCGATAGCCTGCGATGTTAGCCATGGAGCTTAAAGCATCCAGCGACTGCGCGCGGGAAATACGCGGCACAGAATCCATCGCCATCACGGTGACGTTTTTCGCCGCCAGTTTTTCCAGCAGTTGTGGATTCTGGGCAGGCCAGATAAAGCTTATCAGCGTCGTGCCCGGGCGCAGCTGCGCAATTTCGTCATCCTGCGGCGCGTTCACCTTCAGGATAACATCCGATTCCCAGACCTCAGCGGTTTCCACCACGCTTGCGCCCACGGCACTGAACGCCTCATCATCGAAACTTGCCAGTTTACCGGCATCACGCTCCACCGCGACGCTGAAACCCAGCTTCAGCAGCTGTTCCACCGTTTTTGGGGTCGCCGCGACGCGGGTTTCCAGCGCGACCCGCTCTTTTGGTACACCAATACGCATAGTATTCCCTTCCATCGATTTTTAAGATGGTCTGTCACTCGCTTAGCAGACGAAAACGACCGGCGAAAAAGCGCGACGCCGTGGTATTCGCCATCCATATCGTTGTCACAAACTTTCTATAACCTACTGAAATAAACGCCTTCGATCCACCGTCCGGGACAACTATTTAAGGGTTAATGAGTGAAAGTGTAGCGTCTGGCCCGTCTGACAGGGATTTTTGCTTAAATATGGCCGTGAGCCGCTACGTTTGCGCTCTTAACGGTGAGGAAAAAACGATTCTGCGCCGCTGAAGCGACGCGGTTTAACAAGGATTTAACTTAAAAAGTCATAAGCTTTATCAATTTAACTGGTCAGCGGAGGATTTTCACCATTCATAACCTGAAGTTATTTATAAACCGCAGACGGCAGCATCAGGTGTGAAAAATGGCGCAGACATGCGGCACCTTTCAATGCAATAATCAACGACTAACCAATTACACACAGGCTGTATCAGTACCTGTTTTGCGCAAGGTGAAGGACTATTTTTATGAAGCTCAAGAACACCCTTCTGGCGACCGCTCTGTTTTCCGCGGCCTCGCTGTCAGCTCAGGCGGCGACAGAGTTAACGCCGGAACAAGCCTCGGCGCTGAAGCCGTATGACCGTGTTGTTATCACGGGCCGCTTCAACGCCCTTAACGAAGCGGCGAAAGCCGTTTCCCGTCGCGCAGATGATATGGGCGCGGCGTCTTTTTATATTCTGGACACCAGCGACACAGGCAACAGCGGCAACTGGCGCGTCGTGGCGGATGTTTACCGCGAAAATGCCCCGAAAGCGGAGGCCCCGCAAAACCGTGTCATCAATGGCGTGGTTGAGCTTCCTAAAGAGCAGGCCATCGCGCTTGAGCCGTTCGACACGGTGACCGTACAAGGCTTCTACCGCAGCCAGCCGGAAGTGAATGACGCCATCACCAAACAGGCGAAAGCCAAAGGTGCGGCCTCCTTCTGGATTGTGCGCCAGGTTGACACCAACCAGGGCGGCAATCAGCGCATCACGGCATTCATTTATAAAGCCGACGCCAAAAAACGCGTGCTGCAAAGCCCTGATGCCATCCCGGCCGATTCCGAGGCTGGCCGCGCAGCTATCGCCAAAGGCGGCGAAGAAGCCAAAAAAGTCGAAATTCCGGGTGTAGCAACCACCGCTACCCCAAGCAGCGATGTCGGCCGCTTCTTTGAAACGCAGTCCTCGAAAGGCGGGCGTTACACTGTCACTCTGCCCGATGGCACTAAAGTAGAAGAAGTGAATAAAATCACCGCAGCCCAGATGGTGCCGTTTGATAGCGTGAAGTTCACCGGCCACTACAGCAGCATGACCGATATCTCCTACAACGTCGCGAAGCGCGCGGCGAAGAAAGGCGCGAAGTACTACCACATTACCCGTCAGTGGGAAGAGCGCGGCGGAAACATGACCATCAGCGCCGATCTCTACAAGTAAGACCCCTCTCTCAAAAAAAAGCGGCCCTGGCCGCTTTTTTTGTTTTTCCGCTACATTTTGTGTATGTCGCATTGCAAGCGAGCTTCGCACTCCGTAAAATCCCGCGCCTTAGTGCAATCCACCATTTTTATGCGCTCTGGCACAAT
This sequence comes from Cronobacter condimenti 1330, assembly GCF_001277255.1. Classification (NCBI taxonomy): domain Bacteria; kingdom Pseudomonadati; phylum Pseudomonadota; class Gammaproteobacteria; order Enterobacterales; family Enterobacteriaceae; genus Cronobacter; species Cronobacter condimenti. Next base: position 1,997,266 of record NZ_CP012264.1, on the reverse strand, counting down.
AATTATTCTGGTTCTCCCCTTTTGCAAAACAGGTTGTCTATGGAAAAGAAGCTTGGCCTCGCCGCGTTAACCGCGCTTGTTTTAAGTTCCATGCTGGGTGCTGGTGTATTCAGTCTGCCGCAGAATATGGCCGAGGTAGCAAGCCCGGCAGCGCTGCTGATTGGCTGGGGAATTACCGGTGTGGGGATCCTCCTGCTGGCGCTGGCGATGCTCTTTCTTACCCGCCTGCGTCCTGATCTTGATGGCGGCATCTTTACCTACGCACGCGAAGGCTTCGGTGAACTGGTCGGTTTCTGTTCCGCCTGGGGTTACTGGCTGTGCGCCGTTATCGCCAACGTTTCCTATCTGGTTATCGTATTCTCCGCGCTGAGCTTCTTTACTGATTCACCCGAACTGCGTCTTTTTGGCGACGGCAACACCTGGCAGGCTATCGTCGGCGCCTCGGTGCTGCTGTGGGTCGTACATTTTCTGGTGCTTCGCGGCGTGCAGACGGCGGCGAGCATCAACCTGGCCGCGACGCTTGCTAAGCTCGTGCCGCTCGGCCTGTTCGTTGTCCTGGCGATTATCGCGTTCCGCCTGCCGACGTTTACGCTCGATTTTACCGGCGTCGATCTCGGCGTGCCTGTCTGGGAGCAGGTAAAAAACACCATGCTCATCACGCTGTGGGTGTTTATCGGCGTGGAAGGCGCTGTGGTGGTCTCCGCGCGCGCGCGCAATAAAAAAGATGTCGGCATGGCCACCCTGCTGGCCGTACTGGCCGCGCTGGTCGTCTATCTGCTGGTGACCCTGTTATCGCTTGGCGTTCTGGCACGCCCGGAGCTTGCGCAAATGCGCAACCCGTCAATGGCAGGCCTGATGGTGAAAATGATGGGGTCGTGGGGCGAGGTTATCATTGCCGCAGGGCTTATCGTCTCCGTGTGCGGCGCGTACCTGAGCTGGACCATTATGGCTGCCGAAGTGCCGCTGCTGGCTGCGCAATATAAAGCGTTCCCGCGCCTTTTCGCCCGCCAGAATGCGCGCAATGCGCCGTCGGCATCGCTCTGGCTGACCAACGCCAGCGTGCAGATCTGTCTGGTGCTTATCTGGGCAACCGGCTCCGATTACAACACGCTGCTGACCATCGCCTCCGAGATGATTCTGGTGCCCTATTTCCTGGTCGGCGCTTATCTGCTGAAAATCGCCAGACGTCCTCTGCACAAGGCGATTGCTGTCGGGGCGTGCATTTATGGTTTATGGTTGCTGTATGCCTCAGGCCCGATGCATCTGCTGCTGTCGGTAGTGCTTTACGCGCCGGGCGTGGTGTTCTTCCTCTACGCGCGCCGCACCCATGTAGAAAACGTGGCGCTGAAAGGCCAGGAGAAAATCGTGATCGGCCTGCTGCTGATCGCCGCGCTGCCCGCCACCTGGATGCTGGTGCGCTAATCTCCTCGCCGTTAAAGCCTAAGGAGAGTCAGGATGAAAAAACTGGATAAGCCCATTGTTATCACCGGCGCGGGCCGCCGAATCGGTCTGGCGCTGGCGCACCATTTCCTGGCGCAGCACCATGATGTGATTGTGAGTTACCGTACCCGTTACCCCGCGATAGATGTGCTGGAAGACGCAGGTGCAGTCTGCATCGAGGCCGATTTCTGCCATGACGACGGCATTCTCGCCTTCGCCGAAGAGGTAAAGGCCCGCACCACGCATATCCGCGCGCTACTGCATAACGCCAGCGCGTGGCAGGCGGAAAGCCCGGCCGTTCCGCCGTCTGAAGTGCTGTGCGCGATGCTGCAAATTCACGTTCACGCGCCCTATCTCCTGAACTTTGCCCTGGAACCCCTGCTGCGCGGTCAGGGACACGCTGCCTGCGATATTATTCACTTTACCGATTATGTCGTGGAGCGCGGCAGCGACAAACATATCGCGTATGCGGCCAGCAAAGCGGCGCTTGATAATCTCACCCGCTCGTTTGCGCGCAAGCTGGCGCCGGAGGTCAAAGTGAACGCCATCGCACCGTCGCTTATCCTCTTTAACGAGCATGACGACCCGGAGTACCGCCAGAAGGCCCTCAACAAGTCGCTGATGAAAATCGCGCCCGGCGAAAAAGAGATTATCGATCTCGTCGATTACCTTCTTACCAGCCGTTACGTGACGGGTCACAGCTACCCGGTGAACGGCGGTCGTCCGCTGCGTTAACCTGTTGAGGCGCTGTTGCTGGCATGGCGCGCCCGCGCGGTGTATCCTGGTGTTTTTACTCCAACGCAGAGTGCTATGAGCAAGATCGTTTTTGTTGAAGATGACCCGGAAGTCGGCGAGCTTATCGCCGCCTATCTGGGACGCCATGATATGGACGTGATTGTCGAGAGCCGCGGCGATCGCGCCGAGGCGGTGATTGCGCGCGAAAATCCCGATCTGGTGCTGCTGGATATTATGCTGCCGGGCAAAGACGGCATGACGCTCTGCCGCGACCTGCGTACGCACTGGCAAGGGCCGGTGGTGCTGCTAACTTCGCTCGACAGCGACATGAACCATATTCTGTCGCTCGAAATGGGCGCGAATGATTACATTCTGAAAACCACCCCACCTGCGGTGCTGCTGGCCAGGCTGCGTTTGCACCTGCGCCAGCGTGTAACCACGCCTGCGCCTGCCGACAACTCGCCCACACGACAACCGCACAAAGCGCTGCGCTTTGGCACGCTCTGTATTGACCCTCTGAATCGCCAGGTCACACTGGTGGGTGAACAGGTGGCGCTTTCTACCGCCGATTTCGACCTGCTCTGGGAACTGGCAACCCACGCCGGGCAGATAATGGACCGCGACGCGCTATTAAAAAACCTGCGCGGCGTGAGTTATGACGGGCTCGATCGCAGCGTGGACGTTGCGATTTCCCGCCTGCGAAAAAAACTTAACGACAGCGCCACCGAGCCTTACCGCATCAAAACTGTACGCAATAAAGGCTACCTCTTCGCGCCGCATGCCTGGGAAAGTGAAGCATAATCGCCGCGCCGCGTTCACCACGCGGCGCTAATGCCTTTAAATCTGCGCCATCCCGCCATCGACAAACAGTTCAACGCCATTCACGTAACTCGCGTCCACGGAGGCCAGGAACAACACCGCGCGGGCGATTTCATCGGGTTGTCCGACACGCCCAAGCGGAATTTGCGCGGTGAAGTCATTTTTCACGTTTTCTGCCAGATCGCCGCCGCCAAAAAGCGCATTCAGCCCGGCAGTCTCCGTCACACCAGGGCTGATGGCGTTTATGCGGATCCCGCGGTCTTTGACATCCAGTATCCAGTTACGGGCAAAGCTGCGCACCGCCGCTTTTGTCGCTGAATACACGCTGAAGGCTGGCGTACCGGTGGCACTGGTGGTGGACGACGTCAGAACAATCGATGCCCCGTCGCGCAGGAGCGGCAGCGCTTTTTGCACCGTGAACAATACACCTTTGACGTTGGTGTCGAAGGTGTCCTGATAGTGCGCCTCCGAAATCGCGCCAAGCGGCGCAAACTCGCCGCCGCCCGCGTTAGCAAAGACGACATCGATATGACTGTGGCGCTGCTGCACCGCTTCATACAGGCGATCGATATCAGCAAGCTTGCTCATATCGCCACGCACACCCGTGACGTTGTCACCTAGCTGGCGCAGCGCGGCGTCGAGTGCGTCCTGTCGGCGGCCTGTGATAAAGACGTGCGCGCCCTCATCTGCGAAGGCTTTTGCGCTCGCAAGCCCGATACCGCTGGTGCCGCCTGTCACGATAACAACTTTCTCATTAAAACGTGCGTTCATGTTTTTTCCTCATGTTGAATGACCGTTTGTTCTGGGCTGAGAATAAGCGCTTCCCATCGGGCTGTGTACCAGGACAAAATGGCACCCTGCGTTCTGTTTGGGGAACGATGATGCAACCCGATCTTAATGACTATTTTTATTATGCCGAAGTGGTAAACCACGGCGGTTTTGCGGCGGCCAGCCGGGCGCTGAAGCAACCCAAATCTAAACTGAGCCGCCGTGTAGCGGGGCTTGAAGCGCAGCTTGGCGTGCGGCTGATTGAGCGCTCCAGCCGCCGCTTTCGGGTAACGGATATTGGTCAGGCGTTCTATGAGAAATGCCGTGCCATGCTGCTTGAGGCAGAAAAGGCGCAGGCGGTCATTGCACAGGCGCGTAAAGAGCCGCAGGGTGTGGTGCGTTTTAGCTGCCCGACGGGTTTAGTGGAGATAATCTCCGCGACCCTGCCGGTATTTATGAACCGCTATCCGCAGGTGAAGCTGCAAATCATCGCCATTGACCGCCCGGTTGATCTCATTGAAGAGCGCGTGGACATTGCCCTTCGCGTGCGTACTGAACTGACCAGTGACACCGAGTTGATTATGCGCTCGCTTGGAACCTCGAGCCGCATCCTTGTGGCAAGCCCCCGACTCGCCAGCCAGCTCGACAGCGAGGTTGACGCCCTGACCTGCCATCCGACGCTCGGTACCAGCGATGAGCCCGGCGAAATCACCTGGGCGCTGGAACATGCGCAGGGAAAACGTTGTCTGATTCGCCACGCGCCGCGGCTCAGTTGTGCCGATTTCACGGCAATCCGCGCCGCCGCCATCGCAGGGCTTGGCATCGCGCTGCTGCCGGACCATGTCTGCGCGCAGGCGCTGAAAAGCGGCGAGCTGGTGCATGTCTATCGCGGCTGGCAAGGCCAGCGCGGGATCGTGCACCTGGTGTTTACAACGCGTCGGGGTCTGCCGCCCGCCGTCAGAGCTTTTATCGATCATCTGGCAACCCATTTCCCTTTAACTACCTCGGCAATAGCGTAACCGCGCCGCGCGGGTGAGACATCACGATGAAAAAACTTTTTATTCAGTTCTATTTGTTGCTGTTTGTCTGTTTTCTGGTGATGACAATGATGGTCGGGCTGGTTTACAAGTTCACCGCCGAGCGCGCGGGCCGTCAGTCGCTGGATGACCTGATGAAAAGCTCGCTCTATCTGATGCGCAGCGAACTGCGCGAAATTCCGCCGCACGAGTGGAATAAGACCATCAAAGAGCTGGATTTGAATCTGTCATTCAAATTGCGTATTCAGCCGCTCAGTCAGTTCCATCTGGACGAGATCAACAGCCGCCGCCTGCGCGAGGGCGATATTGTCGCGCTGGATGATGAATATACGTTTATCCAGCGCATTCCACGCAGCCACTACGTGCTGGCCGTAGGCCCGGTGCCCTATCTCTATTTTCTGCACCAGATGCGGCTGCTGGATATTGCGCTGATTGCGCTGATTGCTATCTCACTCGCCCTGCCGGTGTTTATCTGGATGCGCCCGCACTGGCAGGAGATGCTGCGTCTGGAGGCGGCGGCGCAACGGCTTGGGAATGGGCATCTTGATGAGCGTATTCATTTCGATAAAGCTTCAGGGTTCTCGCGGCTCGGGGTCGCGTTTAACCAGATGGCGAATAACATTAACGCGCTGATTTTAAGTAAAAAACATCTGATTGACGGGATTGCGCATGAGTTACGTACGCCACTGGTGCGTCTGCGTTACCGGCTTGAGATGAGCGATAACCTGAGTGCTACGGAATCGCAGGCGCTTAACCGTGACATTGGACAGCTTGAGGCGCTGATTGAAGAACTCCTGACCTACGCGCGCCTTGATCGCCCGCAAACCGAGCTGCACCTGACGCACCCGGTGCTGCCACGCTGGCTGCATGATTATGTGGATGACGCACGCCTGCTGCATCCTGAGCGCGAGCTGCTGCTGGCGCGGGTCGATGAAGGCGAGTACGGCGCGCTGGATATGCGTTTGATGGAGCGCGTGCTGGATAATCTGGTGAACAATGGGCTGCGCTATAGCGAGCAGCGGCTGAGAATTGGGTTGTCGCTTGAGGGCACGCAAGCGACGCTTGAAGTGGAGGACGACGGCCCTGGCATTCCTCAAGAGGAGCGCAACCGGGTCTTTGAACCGTTCGTACGCCTCGACCCAAGCCGCGATCGCGCCACCGGCGGTTGCGGTCTGGGTCTCGCCATTGTGCATTCTATCGCGACCGCCATGAACGGTCAGGTGAGCGTTAGCCAGAGCGCACTTGGTGGCGCGCATTTTCGTTTCCAGTGGCCCGTGATGACACCCGTTGCGGATGTGAAGTGATAGCAGGCGCGCTTTTGAGAAACTAATGACAGATGGTTTTTGTTAAATAACAGGTAGCGGGTGCGCAGCGCCTACCCGCCCTCCTTTTATTCATCCGTTTTAACCTGAATGGCGGGTGCACAGCACCGCCCTCTGTCATCCCGCCTCAGCCATTTTCCCCGCCCTGCGCCTAAACACAGCCTTTCGCCTGCTATTAAATCCTCTTCATGCCTTTTTCTTGCCTGACGACGGATATCGCGATGGTCAATGTGGGCAGAATTGTGCTAAATATAAAGTATGTTGTAACTAATTAGAGAGCATCATGGCCCGTTACGATCTGGTTGAACGTCTCAACGTCACATTTCGCGAATTAGAGCACGCGCTGATGGCCATGCGCGACGAACTGGCGGCTTGTCGCTTGTTGGCAGCGCGCGTCTTTACCCTGCCTGAGGTGGAAAAAGGCAAAGAACACGATCCGCTGCTGACTGTCGACGTCACGCAAAAAATCGGCAAAGCGGCGCAGGAAGCCGCGCTGCGCCACTTTACGCACCTTTTTATTCAGCAACAGTCGGAAAAACGCAGCAGCAAAGCGGCGGTGCGCCTGCCAGGTGCCGTCTGCTTCAGCGTTGATAATGCGCAGCATGAAGCCCTGCACGCGCGGGCTGAGCGCATCAACACGCTAAAAACAGAGCTTGAAGAGATTATTACTGTGGAGTCGGGCCTGCCCTCCACCCAGCGTTTTGAGTGGGTTCACCGCTATCTGCCGGGGCTGATTACACTCAATGCCTACCGCCGACTGACGGTGCTGGATAACCCCGCCACGCTGCGTTTCGGCTGGGCGAACAAACATATCATCAAAAACCTGACGCGCGATGAGGTGCTTACGACACTGGAGCGCGGGCTTAAATCGCCACGTGCGGTGGGCGGCTTAACCAAAGAAGAGTGGCACGCCCGGCTGACGCAGGAGTACAACGACATCGCCGCACTCCCCCAGAAGGCGCGTCTTAAAATTAAGCGGCCGGTGAAAGTCCAGCCGGTTGCGCGCGTCTGGTATGCGCAAAACCAGCGACAGGTGCAGTATGCCTGCCCGTCACCGCTGATTGTGCTATGCCATGAAACGCGCGGCGGCAGCGTGCCGGATATCGGCGAGTTGCTGAATTATGATGCCGAAAACATCCAGCACCGCTATAAGCCGCAGGCGGAGGCGCTTACGCTGATGATCCCCCGCCTGCATCTCTACCTTGCCCCGTGATCAGGGCTTCATGCTGCCGACCATCGCTTCAGGGCGCACCCAGGCATCAAACTCCTCCTCGCTGAGATAACCCAGCTTCAGCGCGGAGGCCTTAAGCGTCAGCCCCTCTTTATGCGCTTTCTTGGCGATTTCCGCCGCTTTGTCATAGCCGATATGCGTATTGAGCGCCGTCACCAGCATCAGCGACTCGTTTAGCAACTGGCTGATGCGATCGCGATTCGGTTCAATGCCAGTCGCGCAGTGGTGATTAAAGCTCTCCATGCCATCGGCCAGCAGGCGCACCGACTGCAGGAAATTATGAATAACCATCGGGCGGAACACGTTAAGCTCGAAGTTGCCCATTGCCCCGCCCATATTGACCGCCACGTCATTACCCATCACCTGACAGCACAGCATTGTCAGCGCCTCGCACTGGGTCGGGTTGACTTTGCCCGGCATAATGGACGACCCCGGTTCGTTTTCCGGAATAGCGATTTCACCAATGCCGCAGCGCGGGCCGCTTGCGAGCCAGCGAACGTCATTGGCGATTTTCATCAGCGACGCCGCAAGGCCCTTAAGCGCGCCGTGGGCATGCACCAGCGCGTCGCAGGTGGCCAGCGCCTCGAATTTGTTCGGCGCGGTCACGAACGGCTGGCCGGTAAACGCGGCGAGTTCCTTAGCGACGCGCTCGGCATATTCCGGGTGTGTGTTAAGCCCCGTACCTACCGCCGTGCCGCCGAGCGCCAGTTCCGCCAGATGAGGCAGGCTATGGTCGATATGTTTCAGGTTGTGCTCAAGCATCGCCACCCAGCCAGAGATCTCTTGTCCAAGCGTCAGCGGCGTGGCGTCCTGTAAATGGGTGCGACCAATTTTGACGATGTCGCTAAAGGCGTTCGCCTTCTCGCTCAGGGTTTTATGCAGCACTTTTAGTTGCGGAATAAGCTGTTCACGCAGCGCGATAATCGCAGCGACATGCATCGCTGTCGGGAAGACGTCGTTTGAGCTCTGGCTTTTGTTCACGTCGTCATTCGGGTGTACTTTGCGCGCCATACCGCGCTCGCCGCCCAGGATTTCGCTCGCGCGGTTAGCCAGCACCTCGTTCATGTTCATGTTGGTCTGCGTGCCAGAGCCGGTTTGCCAGATGGCAAGTGGAAATTCCTCCGGGTGCGCGCCTTCGAGTACCTCGTCTGCCGCGCTGATGATGGCATTGCCGCGTTCGGCAGGCAGAAGACCGAGGTCCATATTAACCTTCGCGGCGGCGCGTTTGGTCAGCGCCAGCGCCTGAATCAACGCCGTCGGCATTTTCTCGGTGGAGATGCGGAAGTGTTCCAGCGAGCGCTGCGTCTGCGCGCCCCAGAGTTTGTCTGCCGGCACATCGATGGCACCCATGGAATCTTTTTCACTGCGATAGGCGGTCATTACTTTCTCCTTGATAACAAAGATGGGATGGCTCACATGCTTAAGGAATAAGTATTGATGCGTTGAGAAAACCTGCACGGCGCTTTGTGCGCTCTTTTGTGGGCAAGCGGTGTTGGGGCAGGTGTCGGTGGGCCCCTTTGTGACCCGATTTACATCGCGAAAGGACGGCCTCACCTGCAGGCCGGGTAAGCGCAACCGCCAACCCGGCCTGGCGTCACATTACTTCAGGCAGGCCGAACACTGCCCCGCCTGGATCTGCTGGAAGAAATCATTGCCTTTGTCATCCACCAGGATAAACGCCGAGAAATCTTCCACTTCGATTTTCCAGATAGCTTCCATACCAAGCTCCGGATATTCGACACATTCCAGATGACGAATACTGTTCTGCGCAAGCACGGCCGCCGGGCCGCCGATGCTGCCCAGATAGAACCCACCATGTTTTTTACAGGCGTCAGTCACCTGCTGGCTGCGGTTTCCTTTCGCGAGCATGATCATGCTGCCGCCGTTCGCCTGAAGCAGATCCACGTAGGAATCCATACGACCGGCCGTGGTCGGGCCGAGCGAACCGGAGGCATACCCTTCCGGCGTTTTGGCAGGGCCTGCGTAGTACACAGGATGATCCTTCACGTATTGCGGCAGACCCGCTCCGCTGTCGATTCGCTCTTTCAGCTTCGCGTGCGCAATATCGCGCGCCACGATAATCGTGCCGGAGAGCGACAGGCGGGTGGAGACCGGATACTGCGACAGCTGCGCCAGAATCTCGCTCATCGGACGGTTGAGATCCACCCGCACCGCTTCGCCCTCACCTGCGCGGCGCAGCGATTCAGGAATGTACTTGCCAGGGTTACTTTCGAGCTTCTCGATCCAGATGCCATCGCGATTGATTTTGGCTTTGATATTACGGTCCGCCGAGCAGGATACGCCCATGCCTACCGGGCAGGACGCGCCGTGGCGCGGCAGGCGGATCACACGGATATCGTGGGCGAAATATTTCCCGCCAAATTGCGCACCGAGACCCAGATTACGCGCCTCCTGCAACAGCTCTTCTTCAAGCTGGGTATCGCGGAACGCCTGGCCGTGCTCGTTACCCTCCGTCGGCAGGCCATCGTAATATTTGGTCGAGGCGAGTTTCACGGTTTTCAGCGTCGCTTCCGCCGAGGTGCCGCCAATGACAAACGCCACGTGATACGGCGGACAGGCTGCGGTGCCGAGCGTGCGCATTTTCTCTACCAGATACGCTTTCAGTTTGCCCGGCGTCAGCAACGCTTTGGTCTCCTGATACAGGTATGTTTTGTTGGCAGAGCCGCCGCCTTTGGCGATGCAGAGGAATTTATATTCGTCGCCGTCAACGCTGTAGAGATCGATTTGCGCCGGCAGATTCGTGCCGGTATTGACCTCGTTGTACATATCCAGCGCCGCGTTTTGCGAATAGCGCAGGTTATCCTGGGTGTAGGTCTCGTAAACGCCCTGCGACAGCGCGGCTTCATCACCGCCGCCCGTCCAGACGCGCTGGCCTTTTTTGCCCATGATAATCGCGGTGCCGGTGTCCTGGCAGGTCGGCAGAATGCCTTTCGCGGCGATCTCTGAGTTGCGCAGGAATTGCAGCGCCACATATTTGTCGTTTTCGCTGGCTTCCGGGTCGCTCAGGATATCGGCCACCTGTTGCTGATGCGCCGGGCGCAGCATAAACGAGGCGTCATGAAAGGCGTGGCGAGCCAGCAGCGTCAGCGCCTGCGGTTCAACTTTCAGGATTTCCTGACCTTCAAACTCAGAAACGGAGACATGATCGCGGGTTAACAGGTAATACTCGGTCTCGTCCTTTTTCAGTGGAAAAGGCGCTTGCCAGAAGAAGGGTTTGCTAGACATTGCACTCTCACTTACAGCTTCAGTTATGAAATTCGTCATTCCGCCACTGGTTCCGTGTGCGGCATTAAAAAGCGAGTCGCCACATCGTACACAATTTTTTAACAAAAACTGAGACTAAACCGACTTTTTACCCAGCCGGGTTACTTCGCCGCGCTTTATTGGTTTAATACCAAAAAATATTTTCCTTCGAACACAGGGACCGATGATGAAAAAACTCATTAACGCAGTGCAGAACTACGCCTGGGGCAGTAAGACGGCGTTAACGGAACTTTATGGTGTGGAAAACCCGGACGGCCTGCCGATGGCAGAGTTGTGGATGGGGGCGCACCCAAAAAGCAGTTCGAAAGTGCAGGACGCGCAGGGCCAGACGCGTGCCCTGCGCGACGTGATTGACGCTGATAAAAGCGCCCTGCTCGGCGCGCCGGTGGCCGCGCGCTTTGGCGAACTGCCGTTCCTGTTTAAAGTACTGTGCGCCGATCAGCCGCTCTCCATCCAGGTGCATCCGAACAAGCAGGCGTCTGAGGAAGGTTTTGCACGCGAAAACGCAGCGGGTATCCCGCTCACCGCTGCCGAGCGTAACTATAAAGATCCGAACCACAAGCCGGAGCTGGTTTTCGCCCTGACGCCGTTTCTGGCCATGAATGCGTTTCGTGAGTTTTCTGACATTGTCTCTCTGCTTCAGCCGGTCGCGGGCGCGCATACCGCTATCGCGCACTTCCTCGCCGCCCCTGACGCTGACCGCCTGCGCGATCTGTTTGCGGGCCTGTTGAATATGCAGGGCGAGGAAAAATCCCGTGCGCTGGCCGTACTGAAAGCGACTGTGGCAAGCCAGCAGGGCGAACCGTGGGACACCATTCGCTTTATCGCCCAGTTCTACCCGGACGACAGCGGCCTCTTCTCCCCGCTGCTGCTGAATGTGGTGAAACTCAACCCAGGCGAGGCGATGTTCCTGTTTGCTGAAACGCCGCACGCTTATCTTCAGGGCGTGGCGCTGGAAGTCATGGCCAACTCAGACAATGTCCTGCGCGCGGGCCTGACACCGAAATATATCGATATCCCGGAGCTGGTCGCGAACGTGAAATTTGTCGCCAAACCAGCGGCAGAACTGCTGACCCAGCCGCAGAAACACGATGGCGCGCTGGAATTCCCTATCCCGGTGGATGATTTCGCTTTCTCGCTGCATGATCTTGGCACGCAGCCGCAGCGCCTGGCGCAGGAGAGCGCAGCTATTCTGTTCTGCGTCGAAGGGGAAGCGGTACTCAGCAAAAACGACGAGCGTCTGGTACTGAAACCGGGCGAATCCGCCTTCGTCGCGGCGAACGAATCCCCCGTCAGCGTGAGCGGCGTGGGCCGTCTTGCGAGGGTTTATAATAAGCTTAACTAAGTTACTGATCTTTTAAGCAAGGATTGCTAAGCTTGTTACAATTATTGCCAGTTATGCCAGACGGATCGCCGTCTGGCTTCGTTTTAAGGGAATTGGACTATGAAAAAATCGCTGGTCGCCGTGGGCGTTATCGTTGCACTCGGTGTTATCTGGACAGGTGGCGCGTGGTACACCGGGAAACAATTTGAAAAACATGTCGGCGAGATGGTGGCGCAAGCCAATGCGCAGCTTAAACGCAGCGCGCCGCAGCCCGGGCTTGAGTTGAGCTATCAGGATTACCAGCGTGGTCTGTTCAGCAGCCATCTGCAACTGGTGGTCAAACCCGCGGCAGGCCAGCAGGAAGCGCTGCTGAAGCCGGGTCAGAGCGTGGTGCTTGAGCAGGTCGTCAGCCACGGCCCGTTCCCACTCGCCGATCTGAAAAAACTCAACATCCTCCCTGCGATGGCGTCGGTCCACACTACGCTTGTGAACAACGACACGACAAAGCCGCTGTTTGATATGGCTAAAGGCAAGTCGTTTGCCGACATCCAGACCCGTATCGGCTACGGCGGCGCGACATCCAGCGATATTCAGTTGCAGGCACTGAACTACGATACGCCGAATAAGAAAGTGGCGTTCAGCGGCGGCGACTTCCAGCTTGATGCGGATAAAGACGGTAACGACGTGAGCCTTAAGGGCGAAGCATCAAGCGGTCTGGTCAACGCGGTAAATGAATACGGTCAGCGCGTTCAGCTCACGTTCAATGGCCTGAAAGCCGATGGCAACGCGAAGATGACAAGCTTTAACGAACGCGTCGGCGAACAGAAGCTGAGCCTCGAAAAACTGGCGGTCGCGATTGAAGGTCAGGAGATGGCGCTGCTTGAAGGGATCAGCCTGAACGGCAAATCGGACGTGGCAAAAGATGGCAAGAGCATCGACAGCCAGATGGATTACGTCATGGATAGCCTGAAGGTGCAGAATCAGAATCTCGGCAGCGGCAAAATGACGCTTAAGATCGGCAACATCGACGGCCAGGCCTGGCATCAGTTCAGCCAGCAATATAACGAGCGCAGCCGTGCGTTGATGGCGCAGCCAGGCATTATGGATAACCCGGAGCTTTACCAGCAACAGGCGACCGAGAACCTGGTCTCTTCCCTGCCGCTGCTGCTGAAAGGCAACCCGGTAATTACTATCGCGCCGCTTAGCTGGAAAAACGCGAAAGGCGAAAGCACCTTTAACCTGTCACTGTTCCTGAAAGATCCGAGCCAGGCGCCGGTCAGCGCAACTCAGGCAGACCCGGCAGAGCAGCTGGATCGCGTGGTGAAAAGCCTTGAGAGCAAGCTTGTGATCCCGGTGGATATGGCAACCGAGATGATGACCCAGGTCGCGAAACTGGAAGGTTACCAGCAGGCAGATGCCGAGAAACTGGCGGCGCAGCAGGTCAAAGGCCTGGCGGCGATGGGCCAGATGTTCCGCATCACCACTATGCAGGACAATAACATCGTGACCAGTCTTCAGTACGCGAATGGTCAGGTGAACCTGAACGGGCAGAAAATGCCGCTGGGCGAATTTGTCGGTATGTTCGGTCTGCCGGGGATTAGCGCGCCGGAACCTCAGGCAGTGCCGCAACCGGGCGAGCCTGAAAGCGCGCCGCGCGGCCCTGCACTCTCTGTTCCGCAGCAATAAACCGCGAAACGGCCTCTCAGGAGGCCGTTTTTTTTCGGTTTAAAGCGTGCTTAGCGATATGCCACCAGCCGCGGCCCGAGAATCAAACTCCCTGCCGATTCATCGCCGTGCGTTATGCGCTGCATAATACGCTCCGCCACGCAGTGCCCCATTTCACGGGCGGGTGTGGTAACCCAGGTAAGCGGCACTTCATCCAGCCGGTCTTCCGGTACCTCGGCAAACGCCGCCAGCGTCACGCTGTTTTCGAAGTAGCTCTCATAACCGGCCTCGCCGCTCTGCCGTCCGGCACGCATCAGACCGAACCATGCGCCCATCGCAACAGTGCTGTTGTGACACAACACGGCGGTAATGGTTGGGTTCAGGCGTAGCAACTCGGCGATGGCCTCCGCCGCCGGTTTCTGCCCGGGCGGGCATTCGACAACCCATTCGCTGTGAAACGGCAAACCATATTGCAAAAGCGTCGCGCAATAGCCGCCAAGCCGTTCGGCGCGGGTCAGCGAAGAGCTGGCACCACCAAGCCAGGCGATGCGCTGATGACCACGGCGGATGAGATGTTCAGTCAGCATTCGCGCTGCCTGCTGGTTATCCGGGCGTACGGTATCGACTTCATCGTGATGGCTGGCGCGTGAGGCAAACAGTAACGGAATACCCCGCTTGCGGGCCTGCGCAAGCCACATCGCCCCTTGTCCCCCGCCGCCTGCGATCACCACGCCGTCGACGCCCTGATCAAGAAGCGTATCAAGGCAGCGCTGCAGGTGCGTTTCATCGCGCCCGCCCTGTAGCAGAAATAGCATTCGCCCTTGTGATTCGAGTGCCTCGGATAGCCCGGCGGTCAGCTCGGCGTAAAACGGCGTGGTGAGATCGCGCACGATAAGACCAATCACGCCGCTCGGCCCGCCGCGCAGTGCCGAAGCCTGGCGATTGCGCACAAACCCTAATTGTTCAATGGCCTCATTGACGCGTTGCCCGGTGGCACCAGAAATGCGTCCTTTGCCGCTCAGCACCAGCGATACGGTGGCGACCGACACCCCCGCTGCTTGCGCGACATCATTGATAGTGATTCTTTTCGCCTGTGTCATTGGCTACGCTTTTTGCTCCACTACTGGCAGATAAAACCTTTTACCTGAACCGCTATTATAGCCTTCAGGCCTGGGTAATGTTCTGTGATTAAGCGCGCATTAAAATTTGGTAAAACGTTTTATCTTGCGATTCTTCGTTCAGACGATGGGTTCAATTCACGTGAGGAGTCGTTAATGACGGCGCAGACGGGTCAAAAAATTACGCTTTGGGGATTCATGCAGCAGCTCGGCAAAACCTTTATGTTGCCGGTGGCGCTGCTGTCGTTTTGCGGTATTTTGATGGGGATCGGCAGTTCGCTCAGCAGCCATGACGTCATTACGCTCATGCCCTTTCTCGGCAACGGCGTGTTACAGCTTATCTTTACCTGGATGAGCAAAATGGGCTCGTTTGCCTTCAGCTTTCTGCCGGTGATGTTTTGTATTGCTATCCCACTGGGACTTGCGCGTGAGAACAAAGGCGTGGCGGCGTTTGCCGGGTTTGTAGGCTATGCCGTGATGAACCTGGCGGTTAATTTCTGGCTGACCGCTAAAGGGATCCTCCCGTCGCAGGACGCTGCGCTTTTGAAAGCAAACAACGTGCAGTCGGTGCTCGGCATCCAGTCTATCGATACCGGTATTCTCGGCGCGGTGATCGCAGGCGTCATCATCTGGCTGCTGCATGAGCGTTTTCATAAAGTACGCCTGCCGGATGCGCTGGCCTTCTTCGGTGGCACACGGTTTGTTCCTATCGTCACAACCGTCGTGATGGGCCTGGTGGGTCTGACCATTCCGCTCATCTGGCCTTTCTTTGCGAAAGGCATTAACGCGCTGGGATGGCTTATCAACAGTGCTGGCAGCTTCGCACCGATGATTTTCGGCACCGGCGAGCGCCTCCTGCTGCCGTTCGGCTTGCAGCATATTCTTGTCGCACTGATCCGCTTTACGGAGGCTGGCGGCACGCTGGACGTTTGCGGGCAGAACGTGTCGGGCGCGTTGACGATTTTCCAGGCGCAGCTTAACTGCCCGACCTCACACGGCTTTGCCGAAAGCGCGACCCGTTTCCTCTCCCAGGGCAAAATGCCTGCCTTCCTGGGTGGCCTGCCTGGCGCTGCGCTGGCGATGTATCACTGCGCGCGTCCAGAAAACCGACATAAAATCAAAGGGCTGTTGATATCAGGCGTCATCGCCTGCGTGGTTGGCGGCACGACGGAGCCGCTCGAATTCCTGTTCCTGTTTGTGGCGCCAGCGCTCTATCTTATCCACGCGCTGCTGACCGGTCTGGGCTTTACCATGATGGCGCTGCTTGGCGTTACCATTGGCAATACCGACGGCAATATTATCGATTTTGTTGTGTTTGGCGTGCTACATGGTCTGTCGACCAAATGGTACTGGGTGCCGGTGGTGGCGGGCGTCTGGTTCGCGGTCTATTACGCGATTTTCCGCTTCGCCATTGCCCGTTTCAATATTAAAACGCCAGGCCGCGAGGCCGAGAGCGCGACGCCTGCCGTCGTTTCCTCAGGCATTATCGGGAAATCAGGCTATGACGTTCCTGCCATTCTCCAGGCGCTGGGGGGCGCTGATAATATTACCTCGCTTGATAATTGCATTACCCGCCTGCGCCTGACAGTCAAAGAGATGGCGCGCGTAGACAGCGCTGCGCTTAAGGCGCTGCGTGCCATCGGCGTGGTACAGCTCAATCAGCATAATTTACAGGTGGTCATCGGCCCGCAGGTGCAGTCGGTGAAAGACGAAATGGACAGCCTGATGCATTCGGTGCAGGCGTAACGCAGGGGGCGAGATGAGTGATTTTTCACAAGCCGTGGATCGCTGCGGCACCTGGTGTACCCAGTGGGATTATGTGGCAGACCGTTTCGGCGTAGACAGTCTCTTGCCTTTTACTATCTCGGACATGGATTTCCCGACGGCGCCGTGCGTGCTGAACGCCATCTCAACGCGCCTTATGCACGGCGTGCTCGGCTACAGCCGGTGGCAAAATCCCGAGTTTATCGGCGCTATCGAACACTGGTACGCGACGCGATTTCATTGCGCTATCACCCGCGAGACGCTGGTATACGGGCCGTCGGTCATTTACATGGTGTCACAGCTGATTCGTCAGTGGTCGGCGCCGGGTGACGAAGTGTTGATCCACACGCCCGCTTATGATGCTTTCTGGAAAACCATTGAAGGGAACGGACGGCGTGTGCTCAGCGCCCCGCTCACCCAAACCGCCCTGGGCTTCCAGTGTGACATGAACGCGCTGGAAGCCCGGCTGGCGCGCCCGGAATGCAAAATCATGCTGCTTTGCAGCCCCCATAACCCGACCGGTAAAGTCTGGCGTCGGGATGAGCTGGACACGATGGCCGCGCTTTGCGCGCGCCACGGCGTGCGGGTGATAAGCGATGAAATCCATATGGATATGGTATGGGGCGAGCACCGGCATATTCCCTGGAGCGTGACAGGTCAGGGTCACTGGGCGCTATTTTCGTCGGCCTCGAAGAGTTTCAACATTCCGGCGCTCACCGGCGCATGGGGGTTTATCGCACAAGAAGAGGATCGTAACGCGTATTTTCAGGCGCTGAAAGGCCGCGACGGGCTCTCTTCCCCCGCGGTACTGTCGCTGGTGGCGCATATTGCCGCCTATCGCGAAGGCGCGGTCTGGCTCGATGCGCTGCGTGATTACCTTCAGGCGAATCTGTGTTTTGTAGCACAGCAACTGAACGGCGCGTTTGCGCAACTTAACTGGCAACCCCCGGAGGCAACATATCTGGCGTGGATCGATTTGCGCCCGCTCGGGATCGATGACGATGCACTACAGAAGGCGCTTATCACGCGCGAGAAGGTCGCTATTATGCCGGGTTATACCTACGGTGAAGAGGGACGCGGCTTTCTTCGGCTCAATGTAGGTTGCCCGCGCAGCAAACTGGAACAGGGTGTGGCGCGGCTTATTTGCGCAATCCGGTCACTTTGAACGCAAAAGGGGCGATTACCGCCCCTCTTTTGTTGCGCAACGTAGCTTTCTGCCGGTAATTATTTTTATAATGGTATGCACTTTATTCTAAAAAAGAGTGCCATCATGATTGATACCCGCCTTCCCCTTACCGACCTCCATCGCCATCTTGACGGCAACATCCGCGCCCAAACCATTCTCGACCTGGGCCGCCAGTTTAATCTTGTCCTGCCCGCCGATACGCTGGAGACGCTGCGTCCGCACGTACAGATAACCAAAAATGAACCCGATCTGGTGAGCTTCCTCGCGAAGCTGGACTGGGGTGTGAAAGTGCTTGGCTCCCTGGATGCCTGCCGCCGTGTGGCTTATGAGAATATGGAAGATGCCGCGCGCAACGGCCTGCACTATGTAGAGCTGCGTTTTTCGCCGGGTTATATGGCGATGACGCATAACCTGCCGGTGGCAGGCGTTGCGGAAGCCGTTATTGACGGCGTGCGTCAGGGGGCGCGCGATTTCGGCGTTGAGGCCCGTCTTATCGGCATACTGAGCCGCACTTTTGGGGAAGAGGCATGTGTAGCCGAGCTGGAGGGCTTGCTGGCGCATCGCGACCATATTACCGCGCTGGATCTGGCAGGTGACGAGCTGGGCTTCCCCGGTAGCCTGTTCCTGAATCACTTTAACCGCGGACGCGACGCGGGCTGGCATATTACGGTTCATGCGGGCGAGGCAGCAGGCCCGGAGAGCATCTGGCAGGCCATCCGCGAACTTGGTGCTGAGCGTATCGGTCACGGTGTCAAAGCGGTCGAAGATCCCGCACTGATGGATTTCCTTGCAGAACAGGGTATTGGCATCGAATCCTGCCTGACGTCTAATATCCAGACCAGTACGGTGGCGTCGCTCGCGCATCACCCACTGAAGCAGTACCTTGACCACCAGATCCTCGCGACCATCAATACGGACGATCCGGGCGTTCAGGGCGTGGATATCGGGCATGAATATCAGGTGGCGGCCCCGGCGGCTGGCCTGAGCCAGGCTCAGATCCGCACCGCACAGGAAAATGGCCTGAAAATCGCGTTCCTGACGGATGCAGAAAAACAGGCGTTGATGAAGAAAGTCAGCGCGGCCTAAACCGCGCATCAGGTCAGGAGGCAGATGCCTTCTGGCCTGTTTTATTTGCCTGCCGGCGAGCGTAACGCTGCGCCATAACGGCACACACCATCAGCTGGATTTGATGGAAAATCATGAGCGGTAGCACCATAATCCCCACCTGACTTGCCGGAAACAGCACATTCGCCATTGGCACGCCGTTCGCGAGGCTTTTCTTCGAGCCGCAAAAGACGATGGTAATTTCATCTTCTTTATTAAAGCCAAGCAGTCGTGCCGTCCAGACGTTGACCACCAGCACAATCGCCAGCAGTACCAGCGACACAATCAGCACCGAAAGCAGCGCAAGCCCGGTGACCTGATGCCAGATCCCCTGCACCACTGCCTCACTGAACGCAACATAAACCACCAGCAGAATTGACGAACGGTCGGTCATACCAATGAGTTTTTTATGTTTGTCGACCCAACGGCCAATCCACGGGCGCGAAAGGTGCCCGATGACAAATGGCACCATCAGTTGCAGGATAATTTTCCCGATGGCTTCAAGCGTGTTGGTATCGCCCTCTTGCGCCTGCATCATCACGCCCACTAATACTGGTGAGAGGAAAATACCAAGGATGCTCGACGCCGAGGCGCTGCATACCGCTGCGGCCACATTGCCGCGCGCAACAGACGTAAACGCAATGGCGGATTGCACGGTAGCCGGTAATGCGCACAGATAAAGAAAGCCCATATAGAGCGATGGCGGCAATACACTGTGCGGAATGAACTGCATCGCCAGCCCCAGCAGTGGAAAGAGCACAAAGGTGCTGAGAAATACCACCAGGTGCAGTCGCCAGTGTCCCATTCCCGCCAGAATCGCCTCGCGAGAGAGCTTCGCGCCATGCATAAAGAACAGCAGCGCGATGGCGGCGGTCGTGAGATATTCAAAGACTGTTTTGACGTTCCCTTCACACGGAAACAGCGACGCGACAACCACGACGCCTATCATAATCAGTAAAAATGTGTCGATTTTAAGCCGCTGCAGCCAGCCCATTGTCAGTTCCTTGTTGTGTTGCAGGTGACATTACTTTGCAACAAAAAGCCGATCCTCGCGAGTAAACCTCGTAAAACGGCGCGCCTGGGTGACGCGCCGTTTAGATTGTCGTACAGCGAAGAAACAGAAAGGCACCCCATGACGCCGGGGCGAATGCATCAACCGCGCAGACATATCGCCGTGCGGCGTTTGGCGGATTCGATGCCAGCTTCGATAAGTTCCATCACGACAATGGCCTGGCTTGCCGGGACGGGATTTTCACCTTCGCCACGAATGGCGCTACGCACCGCCGCATAATAAGCCGGATAGTTGCCCGGCACCGTCAGCAGGGTCTGTTCATCAAGCAAGTCGCCCCTGGCAAGCGTTAACACGCCGTCGCGCATGTCATAACCCCAGTTCTCTTGTGGCGGACGCGCACCGGCTTTCAGGCGCTCCTCCTGCGGGTCGAGACCAAATTTTACATAGCTTCCACGCGTGCCATGAACGATATAGCGCGCCGATTCCGCCGCGGCCAGCATGGTGCCATGCAGCACGACACGCCGCTCCGGGTACGCCAGTACCGCGTGGAAATAGTCTGTGGCTTGCGCGCTTGGGCGAAGCTCTGCTAAATCGACATAAATACTCACCGGCAGCCCGAATAACTGTACTGTCTGGTCCAGCAGATGCGGCGCCAGATCGTACCAGATGCCGCTACCCGGCCCCGCCTGTTCGCGCCAGCGATCGCGCACCTGCGGACGAAAACGGTCAAAATGAGATTCGAAATACGCGATCTCTCCGATTTGCCCCTCGTTAATGATCTGCTTAAGCGTCAGGAAATCGCTGTCCCAGCGTCGGTTGTGAAATACTGACAGTACGAGCCCCAAACTTTTTGCGAGCGTCTCAAGCTCCCGCGCCTGAGATAGCGTGACCGTAAAAGGCTTATCCACAACCACATGTTTGCCAGCTTCCAGCGCGGCTTTTGCGAGCGGAAAGTGGGTATCGTTAGGCGTGGGAATGACAATGAGATCAAGATGCGGATTGTTAAACAGTTGTTTAGGGTCTGATACCACAGGCATCCCAGGCCAGTCAGCGTGCACTTTAGCGGCATCGCTGCTGGAGACGGCAGCAAGCTCCATCCCAGGCGTGCCCGCGATAAGCGGCGCGTGAAACGTTTTGCTGGCGTAGCCGTAGCCAATTAATCCTACCCGGACCTTATCGTTCATGTTCATTCCTCTGCTGGGTTGACTTCGGTATTTGACACCATTAGCCCGCAAGGCTCAACGGTTTCATAACCAAACGGAAATAAACGGCTTATTTCAGAATCTTCATCATTTCAAAATAGGTTGAGGGCATTTTTCGCAAACTCAGAAGCCCAATGGGGATTAGGCGATGTTAGTCCATGCATGCATGGAGGCAGTGATGTGAGCGATTTATTGTTTTGATGAAATAAGCAACATGACTTAAAAGAAATAGCGTGGCGTTAATCGCGCAATTAATGGCGCACAAAAAATCATGAATAATCCTTAAGCATTACCCGTTTATCCTTCGCTTCAGGAAGGGTCTGCGTCGTGACCCGAAGCCGGGGAGTAGAGACCGGCTGAGCGGTCTGTCACCGCCGTCCAACCCCACACGCCGCTTCATTTACATATTGTCGTAAAAAGGGCACATTCCACCACAGCGCAGATATTGCCAGCTATACCGAAGCGCGTTACTCTTTCGCCTCTATATGGAACGGGCCTGCGTTAATTCTCAAGGAAAACTCTTAAATGTTATTCAGGCTTTTATTAAACCTGCATAACGGCGTTTTTGCGTTTATTCTTTACCCGGCCGGCCTTTCCTGGCGAATCCCTTTATTATTTTATTGCGCGGATAACAATTAACATGACCGTTCAGGACTATTTATTAAAGTTTCGTAAAATCAGCACGCTTGAAAGTCTGGAGAAATTGTTCGATCACCTTAATTACACGCTCACTGACAATCAGGAAATTATCAATATGTACCGGGCTGCGGACCATCGTCGCGCGGAGCTGGTGTCAGGCGGGCGTCTGTATGACTTAGGGCAAGTGCCGAAAACCGTCTGGCGCTATGTCCAGTAAGCCGCAAAGGTAGCAATCAGACAGAAAATCCTTATAATCTTTGCGCTGTAATTATGCTTTAGCCATTTGTTGAATTTATACCCCGGGAGGTAATATGACCGACGCATCCCCGATGCGCATCGGAGGCTGGTTGCTTGCCCCTCTCGCCTGGTTATTGATGTCGTTACTCAGCACCACGCTCGCCGTCGCGCTCTATATTATGGGGCTTGCTTCACCGCAGCTCCATCAGACGCTTAGCGCGCAGGGCACCTCAGCCCTGATATGGTGGTATGCCTCAATGCTGTGCGCGATGGCGATGTGGGGATATACACTCTGGCTGACTATCGCTTTTTTCAAACGCCGTCAGGGCGTGCCGCGCCACTATATTATCTGGCTGCTGCTCACTGTGCTGTTGGCGATAAAATCGTTCGCGTTCTCGCCAGTCAGCGATGCGCTGGCAGTGCGCCAGTTGCTGTTCCCGCTTCTGGCCGCAGCACTTCTGGTGCCTTATTTCAAACGCTCGGTGCGCGTAAAGCAGACGTTTGTCAGGGCAAAATAACCTTACAGATTCTCCGTTGTCGCCCTCGGTCGTATGTCCGATAATGAGCGGCTTTTTTCGTTTCAGGTCGAATAATGACTGATTATTTGCTGTTGTTTGTTGGAACGGTGCTGGTCAATAACTTCGTGCTCGTGAAGTTTCTCGGCCTGTGTCCGTTTATGGGTGTTTCCAAAAAACTCGAATCGGCGATCGGCATGGGAATGGCGACCACGTTCGTGATGACGCTCGCGACCATTTTTTCCTGGATTATCGATCACTGGATCCTGGTGCCGCTGGAGCTCGTCTACCTGCGTACGATGGCATTTATTCTGGTTATCGCCGTCGTGGTGCAGTTCACCGAAATGGTCGTACGTAAAACCAGCCCGGCGCTCTATCGTCTGCTTGGCATCTATCTGCCGCTGATTACCACCAACTGCGCGGTGCTGGGCGTCGCGCTGTTGAGCATTAATTTCAATCACACCTTTATGCAGTCCGCGCTGTACGGTTTTTCCGCCGCGGTCGGTTTTTCGCTGGTCATGGTGCTGTTTGCCGCCATTCGTGAACGTCTGGTGGTCGCCGACGTGCCGCTGCCGTTTCGCGGCAACGCCATTGCGCTGGTGACAGCAGGTCTGATGTCGCTGGCCTTCATGGGTTTTAGTGGTCTGGTGAAGTTCTGATGGAAATGATTGTTGTCGCGGTTATCGCGCTGACGCTTCTGGCCCTGCTCTTCGGCATGTTGCTGGGCTACGCCTCGCGCCGCTTCGCCGCAGAAGAAGATCCGGTGGTCGACCAGGTCGACGAGCTGCTGCCTCAGAGCCAGTGCGGCCAGTGCGGCTATCCAGGATGCCGTCCGTACGCTGAAGCCGTTGCCAACAATGGCGAACAGATTAACCGTTGCGTCCCTGGCGGCGAGCCGGTGATGCAGAAAATCGCCACGCTGCTTAACGTCGAACCGCAGCCGCTTGACGGCGGCGCTGAAGCCGCACAACCCGTGCGCATGCTGGCAGTTATCGACGAGCCGAGCTGTATTGGCTGCACTAAATGTATTCAGGCCTGCCCGGTGGATGCGATTGTCGGTGCCACTCGCGCCATGCACACCGTCGTAAGCGACCTCTGCACCGGCTGCAACCTATGCGTGGATCCGTGCCCCACGCAGTGCATTGAACTGCGTCCGGCCGCCACCACAACGGAAAACTGGAAGTGGGATCTCAACACGATCCCGGTGCGTAACATTCCTGTGGAACACCATGCTTAAGTTATTTTCTGCGTTCCGAAAAGAGAAAGTCTGGGATTTCAACGGCGGCATCCATCCGCCAGAGATGAAAACCCAGTCTAACGGCACCCCGCTGCGCCAGTTGCCGCTGCCGGGGCGTTTTATCATTCCGCTAAAACAACATATCGGTAATGAAGGCGAGATTTGCGTAGCGCCAGGCGATAAAGTCCTGCGCGGCCAGCCGCTGACCCTTGGCAGCGGACGAATGTTGCCCGTGCATGCACCAACGTCCGGCACGGTGACGGCCATCATGCCGCACCCTACCGCTCACCCTTCCGCCCTGCCGGAGCTTTCAGTGATTATCGACGCCGATGGCGAAGACCGCTGGATTGCCCGTGAAGGCTGGAGCGATTATCAATGCCGCAGCCGCGAGGCGCTGATTGAGCGTATCCACCAGTTTGGCGTGGCGGGCCTCGGCGGCGCCGGGTTCCCGACCGGCACCAAACTCCAGGGCGGCGGCGATAAAATCGAGACGCTTATCATCAACGCGGCGGAGTGCGAGCCCTACATTACCGCCGATGACCGTCTGATGCAGGATTGTGCTGCGCAGATCATGGACGGTGTGCGCATCCTCGCGCATATCCTTCAGCCGCGTGAAGTGCTTATTGGTATTGAAGACAATAAACCGCAGGCGATCTCCATGATGCGCGCGGTCCTGCATGGCGAGCATAAAATTCGCCTGCGCGTTATCCCGACCAAATATCCGTCGGGCGGTGCAAAGCAGCTCACCCAGATCCTGACCGGTAAACAGGTGCCGCACGGCGGCCGCTCTTCTGATATCGGCGTGCTGATGCAAAACGTCGGTACCGCCTTTGCCGTCAAGCGCGCCATTATCGACGGTGAGCCGCTCACCGAACGCGTCGTCACACTCACCGGCGAGGCCGTGGGCCGTCCGGGTAACGTCTGGGCGCGTATTGGTACGCCGGTGCGTCACCTGCTGGAGCATGCCGGATTTATTCCCACCAGCGAACAACTGGTGATTATGGGCGGCCCGCTGATGGGCTTTACCCTGCCGGGCCTTGATGTGCCGGTCGTAAAAATTACTAACTGCCTGCTGGCCCCGTCAGCGACCGAGATGGGCACACCGCAGGAAGAGCAGCACTGCATCCGTTGCAGCGCCTGCGCTGATGCCTGCCCGGCGGATCTCCTTCCGCAACAGCTTTACTGGTTCAGTGTCGGCCAACAGCATGACAAAGCCACTGCGCATAATCTGGCGGACTGCATTGAGTGCGGGGCGTGCGCCTATGTCTGCCCAAGCAATATCCCTCTCGTGCAATATTTCCGTCAGGAAAAAGCGGAGATCCGTGCTATTGCGGAAGAAGAAAAACGCGCGGCAGAAGCAAAAGCCCGCTTTGAAGCACGCCAGGCGCGTCTGGAACGTGAGAAAGCCGCGCGGCTGGAACGCCATAAAAAATCGGCAGTTCAGCCTTCCGGCCAGGATCAGGACGCTATCCAGGCCGCGCTCGCCCGGGCACGCGAGAAAAAAACCGACGATAAACCGATTATGGTGACCGCAGGCGAGAAACCGGATAACAGCGCTGCGATCGCCGCCCGTGAAGCGCGCAAAGCCGAAGCCCGCGCGCGACAGGCAGAAAAAGTGCAGCAGGAGATGGCCGCTAACAGCTCGGTGCCAGCGATGGAAGCCACTGAACCGGTAGCCGAAACCGATCCGCGCAAAGCGGCCGTTGAAGCCGCCATCGCCCGCGCCAAAGCCCGTAAAGCCGCGCAGACCACAGAAAGCGCGCCGGTGGACGCTACGCCTGCCGAACCGGTTGACCCGCGCAAAGCGGCCGTTGAAGCCGCCATCGCCCGCGCCAAAGCGCGTAAAGCCGCGCAGAACACGGAAAGCGCGCCGGTGGACGCTACGCCTGCCGAACCGGTTGACCCGCGCAAAGCGGCCGTTGAAGCCGCTATCGCCCGCGCCAAAGCCCGTAAAGCGGCGCAGAACACGGAAAGCGCGCCGGTGGACGCTACGCCTGCCGAACCGGTTGACCCGCGCAAAGCGGCCGTTGAAGCCGCTATCGCCCGCGCCAAAGCCCGTAAAGCGGCGCAGACCACAGAAAGCGCGCCGGTGGACGCTACGCCTGCCGAACCGGTCGACCCGCGCAAAGCGGCCGTTGAAGCCGCTATCGCCCGTGCCAAAGCGCGTAAAGCCGCGCAGGCGAACGAACGTGCCCGGGCGGCGAATGAAGAAGATGATGACGACGCACAGGACCCGCGCAAAGCCGCTGTCGCCGCTGCGATAGCCCGCGTGCAGGCGCGTAAAGCAGCCGAAAAGGTTGTTAACGAGGATTAAATGGTTTTCAGAATCGCAAGTTCCCCTTATACCCATAACCAGCGCCAGACGTCGCGTATCATGATGCTGGTCACGCTCGCCGCCATGCCGGGCATTGCCGTGCAATGGTACTTTTTCGGCTACGGCAGCCTGGTGCAGATTCTGCTAGCCATCGTCAGCGCGCTTGCCAGCGAAGCGCTGGTGCTGCGGTTGCGCAAACTGCCCCTTAAAAGTCATCTTGGCGATAACTCTGCGCTGCTCACCGGTCTGTTGCTGGGCATCAGTATTCCGCCGCTGGCGCCGTGGTGGTTGGTCGTGCTTGGTACCGCTTTCGCGGTGATCATCGCAAAACAGCTTTACGGCGGGCTCGGCCATAACCCGTTCAACCCGGCCATGATTGGTTATGTTGTGTTACTTATCTCCTTTCCGGTCCAAATGACCAACTGGCTGCCGCCGCAGCAGATTGCGGCAACGGCACCCGGTTTTCTCGATGCACTACAGGTTATTTTCCACGGCGTTACCACCAATGGCGACACCATGGCGCAACTGAGGCTCGGTATTGACGGGGTGAGCCAGGCGACGCCGCTGGACACGTTCAAAACGGGTCTGCACGCGGGGCACCCGGCAGGTGAATTGCTCGCGCAGCCGATTTATGGGGGAACGCTGGCGGGTCTTGGCTGGCAGTGGGTAAACCTCGCGTATCTGGCAGGCGGCCTGTTCCTGCTGGCGCGCGGCACAATCCGTTGGCATATTCCGGCAAGTTTTATCGTGACGCTTGCCGTGTGCTCAACGCTCGGCTGGCTTATCGCGCCGGAAAAATTCCTCTCGCCGCTGATGCATCTGCTCTCGGGCGCGACGATGCTTGGCGCGTTTTTTATTCTGACCGACCCGGTCACCGCCTCCACCACCAACAAAGGGCGGCTGCTTTTCGGCGCGCTGGCCGGTGTGCTGGTGTGGCTTATCCGAAGCTTTGGTGGTTATCCTGATGGCGTGGCGTTCGCCGTACTGCTCGCAAATATCACCGTGCCGCTTATTGATTACTACACCCGTCCGCGGGTTTATGGTCACCGGTAAGGAGCCGTCATGCTAAAAACTATCCAGAAACATGGCGTGACGCTCGCCGTTTTCGCCGCCCTGACCACCGGCCTTACGGCGATGGTGAACGCGCTCACCAAAACCACGATTGCTGATCAGGCGACGCTTAAGCAAAAACAGCTATTCGACCAGGTGCTGCCGCCGGAGATGTATGACAATGATATTCAGCAAAGCTGCTATCTTGTAACGTCACCTGCGCTCGGCAACGGCGAAAAACAACTGTGGGTCGCGCGTAAAGGCGAAACGCCGGTGGCGGTGGTGATGCAGGCCACCGCCCCGGATGGCTATTCGGGCGCGATACAACTGCTGGTCGGCGCCGATTTTAAAGGCACCGTGCTCGGCACCCGTGTTACGCAACATCATGAAACGCCTGGGCTTGGCGATAAAATTGATACGCGCATTAGCAACTGGATAACCGGTTTTACGGGTAAGGTCATTCACGGCCAGAATGACAGCCGCTGGGCGGTAAAAAAAGATGGCGGCCAGTTTGACCAGTTCACCGGCGCAACCATTACCCCGCGCGCGGTGGTCAATGCCGTGAAACGTGCGGGCCTGTACGCGCAAACGCTGGAGCCACAGCTGTCCACCCTGTCTTCTTGTGGAGATACCCATGAATGACGTGAAATCGATTCTGGTTAACGGATTATGGAAAAATAACTCGGCGCTGGTGCAGTTGCTCGGCATGTGCCCGCTGCTGGCCGTAACGTCTACCGCCACTAACGCGCTCGGTCTTGGTCTTGCGACCACTCTGGTGCTGGTACTGACCAACGCCTCGATTTCCGCCTTTCGTCGATGGATGCCGGCTGAAATCCGTATTCCGATTTACGTGATGATTATCGCGTCGGTGGTCAGCATCGTGCAGATGCTTATCAACGCTTATGCGTTCGGGCTCTATCAGTCACTGGGCATCTTTATCCCCCTTATCGTGACCAACTGTATCGTGGTGGGTCGTGCAGAGGCGTTTGCGGCCAAAAACGGTCCGTTGCTCTCGGCGCTGGATGGTTTCGCCATTGGCATGGGTGCGACTGGCGCGATGTTTGTTCTCGGCTCACTGCGCGAGATCCTTGGCAACGGCACGCTGTTTGATGGCGCTGACGGGCTGCTTGGCAGTTGGGCACGCGTACTGCGAATTGAAGTCTTCCATACCGATACGCCGTTCCTGCTGGCGATGCTGCCGCCTGGCGCGTTTATCGGTCTTGGCATGATGCTTGCCGTAAAATACCTGATCGATGAGCGAATGAAGCGCCGCGCCGCGAAACCTGTCGTGGTGGAGGCCAGCCCGGAAAAAGCATCATGAACCAGGCCAAGCGCATTGAGATCCTGACCCGGTTGCGGGCCAATAACCCACATCCGACCACCGAACTTCACTTCAACAGCCCCTTTGAGCTGCTTATTGCGGTGCTGCTTTCCGCCCAGGCGACTGACGTCAGCGTTAACAAAGCCACGGCAAAACTCTACCCTGTGGCGAATACGCCGCAGGCGATGCTCGCACTCGGTGTGGATGGCGTGAAGGAGTACATTAAGACCATCGGGCTGTTTAACAGCAAAGCCGAAAATGTGATTAAAACCTGCCGCATCCTTATTGAGCAGCACGCAGGCGAGGTGCCAGAAGATCGCGCGGCGCTGGAAGCGCTGCCGGGTGTAGGCCGTAAGACGGCCAATGTGGTGCTAAACACGGCGTTCGGCTGGCCAACGATTGCCGTAGACACGCATATCTTTCGTGTCAGTAACCGGACGAAATTTGCGCCGGGTAAAAATGTTGACGCCGTTGAAGAGAAACTACTGAAGGTCGTGCCGAAGGAATTTAAGGTCGATTGCCATCACTGGCTCATTCTTCACGGACGTTATACCTGTATCGCCCGTAAGCCACGCTGCGGCTCCTGCATCATTGAAGATCTGTGCGAATACGCAGAAAAAGTTTACGAGTAACCCGGTGGGCAGCGGCTGTCACCTTTGTCACATCCACTGCCCTTCTTTCTTGCACAATTCCCTTCACGTTGCTTTTACTGCACCTCATTATCCCGCGCTAAATCAGCTCGCCAGGTTAATCGTTTTTTTTCGACGGGAATTTTCTATAGATTTGTGAGAATTATCACACTTGCAACATCTTGTTAAATTAACGTTGCGTTATTTAGCTGCAAGCCTTGCGGCACCTCGGTTATTACTGTCACGAATAATACAAACATCGGACATTTTCCTGTATTAAGGTCTATATCACTGCTTACACGGCAAATCAGCAGAACATATAACCATACCGCATTTCATTACGGCTTTAGGCAGTTAAAAAAACTACAATACTTACTATCATGAAATTTAACGCTGACTCTTAGCGAAGCGACTGGCTGATTATCCCGCCTGGCTTATATGTAACAGATTATTACAAAAGCCTTGTGCCAGCGGTCAGGATAGTGAACATTACCCGCCGTTTCTCACTTCATATAACAATAAAAGCGCATGCCGCCAGGCACTACGCGCATACCACCCCCGCAGTTACTGCGGGCTGTAAAAAAAGAGGTATATGTGTCGACTGCAAACAAAAAACCAGCAGAAAGCGTCAGCCTGAACGCTTTCAAACAACCTAAATCGTTCTATCTCATTTTCTCTATCGAGTTATGGGAGCGTTTTGGTTACTACGGTCTGCAAGGGATTATGGCCGTTTACCTGGTAAAACAGCTGGGTATGTCGGAAGCGGATTCCATTACATTGTTCTCCTCCTTTAGCGCGCTGGTTTATGGTCTGGTGGCTATCGGTGGCTGGCTGGGCGATAAAGTGCTCGGCACCAAGCGCGTTATTATGCTTGGCACTATCGTGCTGGCGATTGGCTATGCTCTGGTAGCATGGTCCGGGCACGATGCCGCCATTGTCTACTTTGGTATGGCGACCATCGCGGTCGGTAACGGCCTGTTTAAAGCCAACCCGTCTGCTCTGCTCTCCACCTGCTATGAAAAAGACGATCCGCGTCTCGACGGCGCTTTCACCATGTATTACATGGCGATTAACATTGGCTCGTTCTTCTCCATGCTTGCAACGCCCTGGCTTGCTGACCAGTTCGGCTGGAGCGTAGCGTTCTCACTGAGCTTCGTTGGCATGTTAATCACCCTGGTTAACTTCATCTTCTGCAAGAAGTGGGTTAAAGATTACGGCTCCAAACCTGACTTTGCTCCGCTGCAGGTTGGCAAACTGATAGCGACTGTCGTCGGGATTGTCGTCCTGGTGGCTATCGCCACCTGGCTGCTGCACAACCAGGGTATCGCGCGTATGGTACTGGGCGTGGTCGCGCTGGCTATCGTGATTATTTTCGGTAAAGAAGCGTTCGCGATGAAAGGCGCTGCACGTCGCAAAATGATCGTGGCATTTATCCTGATGCTTGAAGCGATTGTGTTCTTCGTCCTTTATCAGCAAATGCCGACCTCTCTGAACTTCTTTGCTATTCGCAACGTTGAGCACGCTATCTTTGGCGTCACGTTCCAGCCAGAGCAGTTCCAGGCGCTGAACCCATTCTGGATTATGATCGGTAGTCCGATTCTTGCGGCTATCTACAACAAAATGGGTGACCGCCTGTCAATGCCGTTCAAATTCACCATCGGCATGCTGCTGTGCTCTGGCGCGTTCCTGGTGTTGCCGCTGGGCGCGAAATTCGCGTCTGACGCAGGTATCGTCTCTGTGAACTGGCTTATCCTGAGCTATGCGCTGCAGAGCATCGGTGAGCTGATGATCTCCGGCCTTGGCCTTGCAATGGTCGCTCAGCTGGTTCCTCAGCGTCTTATGGGCTTCATCATGGGCAGCTGGTTCCTCACCACGGCGGGTGCGGCGATGATCGCGGGTAAAGTCGCGAATCTGATGGCTGTACCGGAAAATGTCACCGACCCGCTGCAGTCGCTTGCGGTCTATGGCCACGTCTTTATGCAGATCGGTATCGTGACGGGCGTCATCGCTCTTCTGATGCTGGTTACCGCGCCGCTGCTTAACCGCATGACGCAGGAAGACAAAGCGGAAGAAACGAAAACCGCACACGCATAATTTTTTGAGAAACACCCTTAAGCCGTCAGATTTCATGCTGACGGCTTTTTTTTTGCGCGTTCGCGCTCTACCATAATTTTGTTTATTCATGAGAAGGGAGCATTGCCATGAAATTGTTTTACAAAGCCGGCGCGTGTTCGCTTTCGCCGCATATCATTCTGCGCGAAGCGGGTATTGATTTTACGCTGGTGGCAGTCGATCTGGCTGCGAAACGCACGGAGAACGGCGAAGATTATCTGACTATCAACCCAAAAGGTCAGGTGCCGGCGCTGCTACTGGATGACGGCACACTGCTGACCGAAGGTGTCGCTATCGTTCAGTACATCGCAGATAAAGTGCCAGACCGTCAGTTGCTCGCGCCAGTCGGTAGCATGACCCGCTACCATACGCTTGAGTGGCTGAACTATATCGCGACTGAACTGCACAAAGGTTTTACGCCGCTCTTTCGTCCTGGTACGCCGGATGAGTACAAAACCATTGCCCGGGAACAGTTACAGAAGAAATTCGAGTATGTGAACGAGGCGCTGGCGCAAAAACAGTGGCTGATGGGGCTGCGTTTCAGCGTGGCGGATGCCTATTTATTTACCGTGCTGAACTGGGCGAAAGCGGTGGGGCTGGAAATGCAGGCTTATGACAATATCGCTGACTACCAGGCCCGTGTGAAAGCGCGTCCTGAAGTGGCGGCCGCGCTGAAGGCGGAAGGACTGAGCGCCTGAGGACATTAAACGCTGCGCCACTTCTGGCGCAGCGTTTTTTATAGTTTTACTGCCGTAAAGTAGTGCTCCGGCTGTGCAATACCGTCCTGGGCCGCCACGACCTGCAATTCATATTCTTCCATGCGTTTGGTGGTCACCATAATGTCATAGACCGCCGCCGTCACATGCTCCAGCGCCTCGCGAAGCGTCGCGCCCTGTAGCAGTTTTACCAGCAGCAAGCCACTCGTCACATCACCGACGCCGACAGGTTGACGCGCGCCGAAATCAACGAGCGGACGGCTGATATGCCATGCTTCTTCTGCCGTCACGAGTAGCATTTCAAAGCGGTCCTGCTGATAACCGGCTCGCGCCAGATGTTTTACCAGCACAATTTGTGGGCCACGGCTAATCAGTTCGCGTGCGGTGGCGACCGCCTCATCGACACTTCTCACTGAATGGCCGCTCAACATTTCAAGCTCCAGCAAATTCGGCGCGATGATGTCGCTCGCCGGCAGCGCAAAACGCGCATGAAACTCGGCAACGCCCGGCGCCACGATACAGCCTTTTTCAGGGTGGCCCATCACCGGATCGCAGAAATATTTCGCTTTCGGGTTGGACGCTTTCACCTGGCGGACAATCTCAAGAATATGTTCGCCCTGCTCCGCCGATCCCAGATAACCACTCAGCACCGCGTCACAGCGTGACAGCTGACCGATAGCTGCAATGCCCTGCACGATTTCAGTCAGATGCGACGGCGGCATGACGGTGCCGGTCCATTGCCCATACTGCGTGTGGTTGGAAAACTGCACCGTATTAAGCGGCCAGACGTTGGCGCCAAGACGGCGCATCGGGAATTCAGCCGCGCTGTTGCCGGCGTGACCAAACACCACGTGAGACTGAATGGCAAGGATATTCTTCATTTTTTTCCGGGTGAAACGAGGGGTCGGGTTAAAAATAAAGGGCGTGGTTTCCCACGCCCTTGACTGGCAGAGTGTTATTTCCAGCAGACGAGGCAGTAGTTTTTCTTACCGCGACGCAGCAGCGTATAGCGGCCAAAGAGGCGGTCGCTGTCGCTAAAGGTATATTCCGGGTCGGCCTGCTTCTCACCATTGATGGTAATAGCGTTAGAAGCGATAGTTTTACGCGCCTGACCGCGGGACGGCTGCAGTTCGGAATCCACCAGCGCCTGCATCAAATCCGCGCCTTTTTCCATTTCGATCATCGGCACACCATCCTGCGCGAGCTGCTCGAAATCCGCTTCGCTCAGCGCATTAAGATTGCCGTTAAACAGACTTTCAGTAATGCGTTTAGCCGCAGCGAGACCGTCATCGCCATGCACCAGACGTGTCACTTGCTCCGCCAGCACGTACTGAGCGCGCGGCGCTTTGCCGCTGTTTTTATCTTCTTCTTCAAGCGCGTTGATTTCTTCAAGGCTCATGAAGGTGAAGAATTTCAGGAAGCGATAAACGTCAGCATCCGCAGTGTTGATCCAGAACTGGTAGAATTTATACGGGCTGGTTTTCTTCGGATCCAGCCATACTGCGCCGCCTTCGGTTTTGCCGAATTTGGTTCCATCAGATTTTGTGATAAGCGGTACGGTCAGGCCAAACACCTGATTCTGGTGCAGACGACGGGTCAGGTCGATGCCAGAGGTAATGTTGCCCCACTGGTCGGAACCGCCTATCTGCAGCGCCACGCCGTGCAGTTTATTCAGGCAGGCAAAATCGTAACCCTGCAGCAGGTTGTAGGAAAATTCGGTGAAGGAGATGCCAACATCGTCGCGGTTCAGACGCTGCTTGACCGCTTCTTTGTTGATCATCTGGTTGACCGAGAAGTGCTTGCCGATATCGCGCAGGAAGGTCAGCACGTTCATGTTGCCAAACCAGTCAAAGTTGTTTGCGGCGATAGCGGCGTTGTCACCGCAGTCAAAATCCAGGAACGGTGCCACCTGACGGCGGATTTTGTCCACCCACTCCTGCACGGTATCTTCGGTATTCAGTTTACGTTCGGTCGCTTTAAAGCTTGGATCGCCAATCAGACCGGTTGCGCCACCGACCAGTGCAACCGGTTTGTGCCCGGCCATCTGAAAGCGCTTAAGGCACAACAAGGGAACCAGATGGCCCAAGTGCAGGCTGTCGGCGGTGGGATCGAAGCCGCAATAAAGGGCGATCGGCCCCTGCGCCAGTCGCTGCGCTAACGCTTCTTCATCCGTCACCTGAGCCACAAGGCCCCGCTCCTGCAATTGTTTAATCAAATTGCTGCTTGCCATCAATTTCTCCATGTATTTACGACTGCACCTTTGCCGGTACACGGCTTTTCGCCCACTGGCGAAAGAATAGAATTCAGGGAGGCATAGAATAAAGCGCAAGCCCTGGGAGCGCCAGCGCTTGCATAAGAAAATCGCTCACTTACGGGGCAAGACGGTCGATTTTCCAGCCGTCGGCGTCACGCTGGTATAAAAAGCGGTCATGGAGACGGTGCTCGCCGCCCTGCCAGAATTCCACCTGTTCAAGGCTTACACGAAAACCGCCCCAGAAACTTGGCAATGGCACTTCGCCCTGCTGGAATTTCTGCTTCAGCTCAAGGAATTTACTCTCCAGTACGCCTCGCGCAGAAATACGGCTCGACTGCTTCGACACCCATGCGCCAATCTGGCTGTCACGCGGACGGCTGTGAAAATATTTCACCACCTCAAATGTTGAAAGGCGCTCGGCCTTTCCCGTCACCATCACCTGACGCTCCAGCATATGCCACGGAAAGAGCAGGCTGATGCGGGGGTTGTTTTCAAGATGATGCGCCTTGCGGCTGCCAAGATTGGTGTAGAAAACCATGCCGCGCTCATCAAAATGCTTGAGCAGCACGATACGCTGATAAGGCTGGCCCTGTTCATCAACCGTGGCGACGACCATGGCGGTGGGATCAGCGAGTTTTGCTTCACAGGCCTGCGCGAGCCAGCGTTCAAACAGCGGCAGCGGCTGGTCGGTTAAGTCGCGGCGGCGCAGCCCGCCTTTGGTATATTCGCGGCGCAAATGCGCAATCTGTTGCAGATGATCAATATCAGACATAGCGTGAAACCAGTGAGGATCGGGTGGCGCTATTGTGCGCCCCACCCGTTAAAATCTCAACGCTTCGGGTTTTGTAACTGGCAGTGATTTAACACAATATTGTCGCGATGGTAGACGGTGGCTTCGTCGCCTTTCGACCAGAACGCATAGATACCATCGGTATAGCGTACGCCTGAAGCGGAACGGCCTTCGTTCAGATGCAGCACCTTATCATCCAGCACGAAACTTACCTGCTGGCGCGTATTATTGAGTGACACCGTTAGAGGTTTTTCATCACAGCGGTATTCAAGCGTATCGGTATTCATGCGCTCAACCATAGCGTGATAGTAGCTACAGCCGGCGAGCAAGGCGGGAAGCAAAACGACAAGCAGTTTCTTCATGGCATATCCTAAAGCGTAATTCTGAAGGGGGCGGTGCGCCCCCGTAACGCATTCAGTCTATCTGCCTGACGAGGCCGGAAAAGTCGGCAAAGTCCGATTATTTAAGGGGTTGGCCGGGAAAATGGCACCAAGCACGCT
This sequence comes from Cronobacter condimenti 1330, assembly GCF_001277255.1. Taxonomy (NCBI): domain Bacteria; kingdom Pseudomonadati; phylum Pseudomonadota; class Gammaproteobacteria; order Enterobacterales; family Enterobacteriaceae; genus Cronobacter; species Cronobacter condimenti. The sequence continues at coordinate 1,961,940 of NZ_CP012264.1, read as the reverse complement.
TGGCGCGCGCGCCCCCGTGACCGACGGCAGATTGCCAGATTTACCGCTTAGCGTACGGTAAGCAAGCCAGGCAAAGGCCAGCGCTTCCATATCGTCACCCCGGATCCCCATCTCATCGGTAGATGAGACTTCTGTTCCCGGCAAAAGCGCTGCCAGGCGCGCCACCAGCCGCGGATTACGTCCGCCGCCGCCGCAAATCATTAGCCGCTCCGCACCGCCACTTAGCTGAACTTCTCGCGCAATGGTACTGGCGGTGAGTTCCAGTAGGGTCGCCTGCACATCCTGCGCCGCAAGCCCCGCAAACAGCGAAAGCTGGCGTTCAATCCAGCCATAGTTGAAATACTCTCGCCCGGTGCTTTTGGGCGCCGGGGCCGCAAAGTACGGGTCGCTCAGCATCTGCTGGAGCAGCGGGCGCACCACATTGCCGCTGGCGGCCCATTCGCCGTCGTTATCGTAAGGTTTACCCTTCTGGCGCCAAATCCAGGCATCCATCAGCATATTTCCGGGCCCGGTATCGAATCCTTTGACAGGCTGGCCGGGGAACAGCAGCGACAGATTGGCGATACCGCCGATATTGAGCACCATACGTCGCTCGGTCGGGTGCGCCAGTAACGCCTGATGAAATGCGGGAACGAGCGGCGCGCCCTGCCCGCCCAGCGCCATATCGCGACGGCGGAAATCGCCTACCACGCTTACCCCCGTACGCGCGACAATCTGATTGTTATCGCCTATCTGCATTGAATGCGGCGCGCTGCCGGTGGGTTCATGCCAGACGGTCTGTCCGTGGCAGCCGATCGCCATTACATCTTCCGGGTTCAGGTTTTGCTGCTGCATCAGCGCGTTGACCGCATCGGCGAACAGGCAGCCTAACTGATGGTCGAGGCGGCCAAGCTGTGACAGCGTCAGCGGCTGGCCCTGACAGATATCGAGAATCGCCTGTTTAATGGGGTGCGGCATCGGCCAGCTCAGGCTCGCCTGTTGCGCCACCATATGTTCGTCAATGGCAGCCAGCACCACGTCCACCCCATCGAGGCTGGTGCCAGACATGACTCCAATGTAGCGACCTGATTTCATATGCCTTCCTTACCCTGTTTAACACGCACGGCGTGCAAACACGCCGGCCATCCGCCCTCAATCATAAACATTCACCCTGATTCAGCAACGGAATAATCCCGCCTGGTCTAAAAAGCGAGCTTTCCCGCAACCGTTGATTTGCCGTTCAGGTGGGGCATTTTACGATTTTTATCATCGACCCCGTGAACAATGTGAAATATCGCGGTCATATGCCATATAATTTGAATATGATGGATGCTCAGGTGAGCATTTGTTGGTGAACAGGAGATTTACATGATTTCACGTGTACTGGTTGTTTCGCTGGTAGGTTTAACGCTGGCGGGCTGCGTCAACAATGATAGCCTTTCCGGTGATGTCTATACCGCCTCTGAAGCCAAACAGGTACAGAACGTCACTTACGGGACTGTCGTAAACGTTCGTCCGGTGAAGATCCAGGGTGGAGATGATACCAACGTCATCGGCGCACTCGGCGGCGCGGTTCTGGGTGGCTTCCTCGGTAATACCGTCGGCGGCGGCACGGGTCGTTCGCTTGCCACTGCAGCAGGCGCTATCGCAGGCGGCGTAGCAGGCCAGGGCGTTCAGGGTGCGGTGAACAAAACCCAGGGCGTTGAGCTGGAAATCCGTAAGGATGACGGTAATACCATTATGGTTGTGCAGAAACAGGGTAATTCCCATTTCTCCGCAGGTCAGCGCGTTGTGCTGGCAAGCAACGGCAGCCAGGTTACCGTCTCTCCGCGCTAAGCTTTCCCCGGGTTATCAGGGCCATAAACAGGAACGGAGGAGCATCAGGCTCCTCCGTTTTTTTATGCGTATCGTCAATGTCAGTTTGACGTTTTTACTTCATAGGGCTGTCAAACGTGCCGGTTACTCTTTGGCCGACAGCGCCAAAATGTTTTTCTCAAGTCGGGCCACAATGCGCAGCATCTGATCGTGCTCTTCCTGCGTAATGCCAGAGAGGATTTCACCACGCGTTTTCAGAATCACGTCTTCCAGTTGAGAAATGATAGGCGCGGCTTTTTCTGTCAGCTTGATGCGTTTGGCGCGTCTGTCGCTGGCGCAGGTATGACGGGCAATAAGCCCCTTCTCTTCCAGCTGATCGAGCGTGCGCACCAGCGACGGTTGCTCAATGCCGATGGCCTTAGCCAGTTGAATTTGCGACTGATCGGGCGGCAGCGCGTGGATATGATGAAGTGTCACCCAGTGGGTCTGCGTTAATTCCAGAGGCTTCAGGCGATGGTCAATCAGAGCACGCCAGATGCGCACCAGTCTTGTCAGGTCAGAGCCTAATGGCGATTCCAATTTCATCTCCTTATAATTAGCTTGCTAAGTTATTATGCTGATTTTAGACTAGTGTGCAGTATTTAGGTAGCTAAAACAAATAGCCCGCGCTGGCGGTTAATACCGCGACGTCTATAATTCTAGACCAGAACGGGGCAACTGAAATGGCCGCCATCTCTCCGGTTTTAAAGGATTAATGTCTCGTGATATCGCGCTTTTTCACATCAGGCTTTGCGCTTTCGGATCTCGTGGCCGGTGCGTCGGTCTATTTCCCTCCGCTTTTTAAGGCCGTCATTCTCGGTTTTTTTATCTGGCTGATGGTGCATCGCCTGCTGCGTGACTGGATCTACGCGGGTGACATCTGGCACCCCACCCTGATGGATCTCTCCCTGTTCGTCTTATCAGTCAGCCTCGCGCTGCTGATTTTCATTGCGTGGTAAGCTCATGCGCCTCAACACTTTGAAATATTTTTCCACGTTGTTCGTGGTCGCCGCCGCCGTGCTGGCAGGCTGGCTGGTCTGGAATTACTACATGCAGTCCCCCTGGACGCGGGATGGCAAGGTCCGCGCCGAACAGGTCAACATCACCCCACAGGTATCCGGCACCATCACTCGTCTGCTGGTGCGGGATAACCAAAAAGTTAAAGCGGGCGACGTGCTGTTTACGATTGACGATACGCCTTACCACATCGCGGTACTGAATGCGCAGGCACAGCTCGCCCGCGCGCAGTCCGATCTCGCTAAAGCCAATAACGAGGCGAATCGCCGCCGTCATCTGCCGCATAACTATATCTCCGCTGAAGATCTTGATACCGCCAACATCAACGTTAAAGCCGCTCAGGCGGCGTTGAAGATGGCCGAAGCATCGCTGGAACAGGCGCACTGGCAGCTTGAGCAGACGCGTGTTGTGGCCCCTGTCGATGGCTGGGTAACCAATCTTTCAAGCCGCGCCGGCAATTATGCCTCCGAGGGTCAGCCAGTGTTTGCGCTGGTAGACAGCCACTCGTTCTACGTGGTCGGCTATTTTGAAGAGACCAAGCTGCGGCATATTCGCGAAGGCGCCAGCGCGCAAATTCTGCTCTACAGCACACATACACCGCTACACGGGAAAGTTGAGAGCATCGGACGTGCGATTTACGATCAGAGCGTGGAAAGCGACAGCAGCCTGGTCGCAGACATCAAACCCAATGTGCCCTGGGTGCGCCTTGCGCAGCGCGTACCGGTGCGTATCGCCCTCGACGGTCTTCCGGAAGGCGTGACGCTCATCTCCGGCACCACTTGCACCGTGTCGCTCAATAACTAAGCCCGCTCATGAACCTCGACTGGCTGACCTGGCAGCACTCTCCCTGGGGTAAAGCGACACCCGCGCAGTGGCGTTATGCGTTGCGTAACGGCATCGCGATGTCGCTTGCTCTGACCATTGCGTATGTGCTGGAGCTTGACGAGCCCTACTGGGCGATGACCTCCGCCGCAGTGGTCAGCTTTCCGACCGTCGGGGGCGTTATCAGCAAAAGCCTTGGGCGCATTGTGGGCAGCCTGCTGGGTGCGAGCGCGTCGCTGATTATTGCCGGTCATACGCTCAACGATCCGTGGCTGTTTACATGGGCGATGGCCTTATGGCTCTCGCTTTGCACGTGGGTCTCCAGTTATTTTCACAATAATGCCGCCTATGCCTTTCAACTGGCGGGCTATACGGCCGCCATCATCGCCTTCCCGCTGGTAAACACCATAGAAACTACTGAGTTGTGGAATATCGCCCAGTCGCGCGTTTGCGAGGTAATCGTCGGGATCCTGTGCGGTGGGCTGATGATGATGGTCATGCCGGGCCAGCCCGACAGCGTGACATTTCTCGGGGCGCTTCGAAAAATGCAGGGCCGGCTGCTGGAGCATGCGAGCCTGCTGTGGAAACCGCAAACGACCGACGCCATCCGGACCGCGCATGAGGGCGTCATCACACAGGTCTTAACGCTTAATCTGCTGCGTATTCAGGCGTTCTGGAGCCACTATCGCATCCGCCAGCAAAACCAGCTACTCAATCATCTTCTCCATCAGCAGCTCCGCCTGACCAGCTACATTTCCGGGCTGCGTCGTCTGCTCCTGAACTGGCCGCAGCCGCCGGAGAGCCTCTGGGCGGGGCTTGATACTTTATTGCAGGAACTTGGCACGACGACACCGTGTCCACTGCGCGTGGCGCGGATCCTGGTTATGCTCGCGCCGCCTGAAAACGGCGATTTTCGCCATCAGGCTTTCTGGCTACGGCTGCGCGATTTCTGCCGGGTCTGGATGAACTGCCAGCGCTGGATAGCCCGCCTCGACAACCCGGTACCCGACGATCGCATCAGCGTCCCGGCTGCCCCACCGCTTGCGCGCCATACTGACAATACCGAGGCGCTCTGGAGCGCGCTGCGTACCTTCTGCGTCATCTCGCTGATTGGCGCCTGGTCTATTAATACCCGCTGGGAATCGGGCAGCGGTGCACTGACGCTCGCGGCCATCAGCTGCGTGCTCTACTCCGCCTCGCCATCGCCGCACAATTCACTCAACCTGCTGCTGCGCACGCTTCTGTTACTGACCTTGTTCAGCTTTGTGGTGAAGTTCGGGCTAATGGTGCAGGTTACCGACCTCTGGCAATTCCTGCTGTTTCTGTTTCCACTGCTCACCACCATGCAACTGATGAAACTTCAACAGCCGCGGCTCGCCGGGCTGTGGGGTCAGCTCATCGTGTTTATGGGTTCGTTTATCGCGGTGACCAATCCGCCGGTTTACGATCTGGCGGATTTTCTTAACGATAACCTCGCGAAAATTTGCGGCGTGGCGTGCTGCTGGGTGGCGTTTGCGGTGCTGCGTCCAGGCTCGGATCGGCGCAAAGGGCTGCGTCATATCCGCGCGCTGCGCCGTGGGTTTATCGATCAGCTAAGCCGCGTGCCTCAGCGCGGCGAAGCGGCGTTCGAATCGCTGGTGTATCACCACATTAGCCAGCTCAGTAACAGTAAAGACGACGCCACGCGCCGCTGGCTGCTGCGCTGGGGCGTTGTGCTGCTTAATTGTTCACACGTTGTTTGGCAATTGCGTGAATGGGAAACCCGCGCCGACCCGCTCTCCCAGGTGCGTGATATTTGCATTGAAACATTACGGGATGTGATGAGCGTGAAAGGGGTACGTCAACGGCCGCTTGCGGCGGCGATCGGCGAACTTGAACGCATCAGTCTGACGCTCGCCCGGCACCACCAACCCGACGCACGACGTCTGGCTGGGATCATCTGGCGGCTGTGGTGCTCGTTGTCGCAACTGGAACAAGCGTCGCCTTCACCGCAGGAAGACGACGCCCGACGTACCGTTAAATAACGCCGCAGGCGTAACGGCCACCACCACCGCCAAGCGGTTTAGGATGATCGGCCATGTTATCACCACCAACGTGTACCATCAGCGCCTTGCCTTTGACTTCATCAAGCTTTTTGATACGCGGTGCCGTTACCGTGTCGGTGGCTTTTCCGTCATTGTTAACAGCAAGCACCGGCAGGTCGCCCAGGTGGCCGTTCCCTTCCGGGCCTAAGTGTTTGCCGGTGTTTTGCGGGTCGAGATGGCCACCTGCCGCTTCAGCCGCCACCATTTTGCCGTCTTTCATCGCAGGCTCGCAGCTGCCTTTGGCGTGAATGTGAAAACCGTGGTCGCCTGGCGGCAACCCTTTCAGGTCGGGCGCGAATTCTAACCCGTGGTCGGTTTCGGTGATTTTCACCGTACCGACGGACTCGCCGATGCCCTTATCGGTGACGAGGCGCATATCTACTTCTTCGCTGGCGGCCTGTGCCGCTCCGCAAACCAGCAGCGCCATCGCCGCCAGAGTCAATCGCTTCATATTCCCTCCAGGTTTCAGGTGATTCCCGTTAAGTCTATATCACAGCAGTGGATTTCACCGGAAAGGAGGGAACATGGCGTCTTAAGGCACGTCGTAACCGAGCGCAGCTTTGCGAATGCGGAACCACTGCTGACGAGTAAGCTCAAGCGACAGCGCGCCAAGGGCGCTCTTCACGCGCTCAATTTTACCGGAGCCGATAATCGGCAGCGGACGCGACGGTAACCGCATTACCCAGGCATACACCACCTGTTCAATGGTCTGCGCGCCAGTCTCTTCTGCGACCTGTTGCAGCTCGGCGCGCAGTGGGGCGGCGTTTTCGTCATGAAAAAGCCGTCCACCGCCAAGACAGGACCAGGCCATCGGGCGGATGCGTAACTGCTGGAGCAGATCCAGCGTGCCGTCCAGCAGCAGCGGCTGGTGGACGGGAGAAATCTCGACCTGATTCGTGGCGAGCGTAAACGGCAAACGCGACTGTAACAGCGAAAATTGCGCAGGGGTGAAGTTAGACACACCGAAGTGGCGCACTTTGCCACTCTTGTGCAGGGCGAGAAACGCTTCGGCGATTTCATCGGCATCCATCAGCGGGTCGGGGCGGTGGATCAAGAGCAGATCCAGCACGTCGGTATTCAGGTAGCGCAGTGAATTCTCCGCGCTGTGCAAAATATGCGCGCGATCGGTAATGTAATGCCCAATTACGTTTTCAGGCTTTGCGGTCGTGGCGATGCCGCATTTAGTGACGATCTCCATTTTCTCACGCAGGTGCGGCGCAAGGCGCAGCGCCTCGCCGAAAGCGGCTTCACACTGGTAGCCGCCGTAAATATCGGCGTGGTCAACCGTCGTGATGCCAAGCTCAAGATGTTGTTCGATAAACCCTACCAGCTCGCGCGGGGAATAATTCCACTCCATTAAACGCCAGTAACCCATGACCAGACGTGAAAACGTCGGCCCCTGGGGCGCCATAAGAATACGCTCAACCATAAGTACTTACCTCAGAAAGGAAAATTGCCGGGAATTATACGCAAGTGGTGTCATTAAAACAGTGAAGGCTGCTGCGGTTCGTCGTCGGGCTCGGCACGACCGGCGCGCAGTTTTCGCAGCATGCGCTGGTGACACAGACGCAGCACCTCCTGTTTCTGGGCGTCGTTCATTTTCTGCCAGTTAAAGCGCTCATCGCGGCTGCGCATACAGCCACGGCAATAGCCGCGTTCATCTGACTGGCAGATACCGCGACAGGGGCTGGGGACGGGGAAAAATTCGAGCTGCTCGGCCACGACGGCTCCTGGTTAACATGATAGTTACAATTGAAGCCCGAACTGCGCCGGGATGCAAGTCCGGTCGCCGTTGCGTCGCGGCATCGCGCAATTGGCCTTGTCGTTGAGCATTGATTGATATTGTAAGGCTCTTCGTTACACTTAGGTTAAGGTTTCACTAATCTTTGCGCCGTAGACTGCCGCCATCGTAAAGGAGTCTCCATGATGGCAACCATTAAAAAACTACGCTTGAGCGATCTGGGTTTTAATCTGTTTAGCGCCCTGCTCTTCACGCTAATGAATGCGCTGTTTGTTACGCGCTGCTGGGCGCTTATCGCGCCGCAACATCTTCACGACGTGCTGTTTGCCGCCACAGTGCCTCTGGTCCTGTTTTGCGCCTGGCTGGTCATTTTTAGCATTATTAACCTGCCGTGGCTGCGAAAGCCGGTGCTCATCATCCTGCTGGTTGGCTCTGCGGCCAGCACGTTTTTCATGTACACCTACGGAGCGGTAATTGACCAGAACATGATGGTCAATATTTTCGAGACGGACTCGCAAGAGGCGACCGCGCTGATTACCCCACAGCTTATTTTATGGCTTGTGGTGGCAGGCATCGCGCCCGCGTTCTTGTTAAGCCGTATTGAGATTGTCTCCGGCAGCCTGCTCTGGACGAGCCTGCGCCGTCTTGTCAGCGTTCTGGCGAGCCTGCTTGTGATTATTCTCGTGGCGTCGCTCTTCTATAAGGACTACGCCTCGCTGTTTCGCAACAATAAAAACATCGCCAAGATGGTGACCCCCGCCAACTATATCAGCGGCATTATGAAATATACCCACTCGCGCTTTTTTGCAGGCGACCAGACGCTGGTACGTATCGGAGAAGATGCGAAAAAAGGGCCGGTTATTCGTCAGCAAGAGAAGAAAACCGTGCTGGTGCTGGTGATTGGCGAAGCCTCCCGTGAGCAGAATTATTCACTCGGCGGTTATACGCGTGAAACTAATCCGCAACTGAAGAAACAGGGTGTGGTGTTCTGGCCGCATGCCACCTCCTGCGGCACTGAAACCGCCGTGTCGGTGCCATGTATGTTCTCTGGCATGCCGCGCAGTCATTATGACGCCGAGCTGGCGCATCATCAGGAAGGCCTGATGGATGTACTGGCCCACGCAGGCGTTAATGTGCTGTGGCGCGATAACGATGGCGGCTGTAAAGGCGCCTGCAATCGCATTCCGCATACCGATATGACGCAGTGGAAGCTCAATGACGTCTGTAGTGAAGGCTCCTGTCTTGACGACGCCCTGCTGCATCGTTTCGATAACGTGCTGGATGGCCTGAAGCAGGACTCCGTTGTTGTGCTACACCTGATGGGCAGCCACGGCCCGGCCTATTACCGCCGCTACCCGGATAATTTCCGTCGTTTCACACCGACCTGCGACACTAATCAGATCCAGGACTGCGATCGTCAGGCGCTGATCAACACCTACGATAATACGGTGCTGTACACCGATGGCGTCCTGAGCCGGACGATTGATGCGCTTCGCAAACGCGAAGCGACGATGAATACGGCGCTGGTCTATCTCTCGGATCATGGCGAATCGCTGGGTGAGAACGGTATTTATCTGCACGGCACACCGTATATGCTCGCGCCAGAACAGCAAACGCATATTCCAATGGTGTTCTGGCTGTCTGGCGATTATGCGCGACACTACGGCGTTGATACAGAGTGTCTCAGTAAACGTGCGGCGACCGATGACGTCTCCCAGGACAATCTCTTCTCGACCGTGCTTGGGATCATGAACATCCAGACTTCGCTTTATCAGCCGCAGCAAGATATGCTTAGCGCCTGCCGGAAAAATTAACGTTTCTGGCGCTTTTCGATAAGGTGACTTGCATTAGACCGACCGGTCTACTAAATTGAGGCGTATGAACCGAACACCTGAACATGACACACGTGAACACCTTCTGGCGACTGGTGAGCAGCTCTGCCTGCAACGCGGTTTCACCGGCATGGGATTAAGCGAACTGTTAAAAACCGCGGGCGTGCCAAAAGGCTCCTTCTACCACTACTTTCGCTCAAAAGAGGCGTTTGGCGTGGCGATGCTGGAGCGCCATTACGCCCGGTATCAGGCAAGCCTGGAGGCGCATTTCAACCCGGCAGGCCCGGCGCGCGAGCAGCTTATCGCGTGGTTTGAAGAGACGCTGCATCATTATTGCCAGACCGGCAAAATGACGGGCTGCCTGACGGTGAAGCTCTGTGCGGAAGTGTGCGACCTGTCTGAAGATATGCGCGACGCGCTCGATAAAGGCTCAGCGCAGGTCATCAGTCTGCTGGCAGGTGCGCTTGAACGTGGACGCGACGCCAGTACGCTAACGTTTAAGGGCAGCGCGCAGCAGCAGGCGCAGGTGTTATACGTGCTCTGGCTCGGTGCCAGCCTGCAGGCCAAAGTGTCGCGCAGCGGTGTACCGCTGGAAAATGCGCTGGCGCACGTCAACGATATTCTTTAAGTAAGCGCCTGCCGCTGGCAGCGCTTTTTTATTTCGCTCGTTACAAGACGACCGGTCTACTCAGGAGTGACTATGCAAGACGAAAAGCTTTTTACCCCGCTGAATGTGGGCGCGATTACTGCCCCTAACCGCGTATTTATGGCGCCGCTGACCCGCCTGCGCAGCATCGAGCCGGGCGACATTCCTACCGCGATAATGGTCGAATATTACCGCCAGCGCGCCAGTGCCGGGCTGATTATCAGCGAAGCTACCCAGATTTCCGCGCAAGCAAAAGGGTATGCCGGCGCCCCGGGCCTGCACAGCGACGAGCAAGTTGCGGCGTGGAAGAAAATCACCGCCGCGGTGCACGAGGCCGATGGCCGCATCGCCGTACAGCTCTGGCACACGGGTCGCATCTCTCATAGCAGCCTGCAGCCAGGCGGTGAAGCACCGGTCGCCCCTTCGGCTATCAACTCAGGCACCCGCACTTCCCTGCGCGATGAGAACGGCAAAGCTATCCGCGTCGATACCAGCACCCCGCGCGCGCTGGAAACGCACGAAATCCCGGGTATCGTCGATGATTTCCGCAAGGCGGTCGGCAACGCCCGTGACGCCGGTTTTGATATGGTTGAACTGCATTCCGCCCACGGTTACCTGCTGCATCAGTTCCTGTCGCCGTCTTCTAACCAGCGCACCGATCAGTATGGTGGCAGCGTGGAAAACCGCGCCCGTCTGGTGCTCGAGGTCGTCGACGCGGTGAGCAAAGAGTGGAGCGCCGACCGTATCGGCATTCGCGTATCGCCAATCGGCAGTTTCCAGAACGTCGATAACGGCCCGAACGAAGAAGCCGACGCGCTGTATCTGATTGAAGAACTGAACAAGCGCGGTATCGCATACCTGCATATGTCCGAGCCAGACTGGGCAGGCGGCGTGCCGTATACCGACGAATTCCGCCAGAAAGTGCGCGCGCGTTTTGACGGCGCCATTATCGGCGCGGGCGCGTATACCCGTGAGAAAGCCGAAGCGCTTATCGCCAAAGGGCTTATCGATGCGGTAGCGTTTGGTCGTGATTACATTGCCAACCCCGATTTGGTTGAACGTCTGCGTAAAAAAGCCGAACTCAACCCGCAGCGCCCGGAATCCTTCTACGGTGGCGGCGCGGAAGGCTACATCGATTACCCTACCCTGTGATCCAAATTGATAGCGGCGGCCTTCCGCCGCTATACTAAAATACGGTTTCATACCGACGCTTCATCACATTCCGTTTATTTAAGAGGATCTTATGCGCTTACTTCACACCATGCTGCGCGTTGGCGACCTGCAACGCTCCATCGATTTCTACACCAACGTTCTTGGCATGAAACTGCTGCGCACCAGTGAAAACCCGGAATATAAATATTCGCTGGCGTTCGTTGGCTACGGCCCGGAGAGCGAAGAAGTGGTCATTGAGCTGACCTACAACTGGGGCGTGGAAAGCTATGAGCTGGGTACGGCCTACGGCCATATCGCCATCAGCGTGGACAATGCCGCAGAAGCCTGCGAGCGTATCCGCAATAACGGCGGCAACGTTACCCGTGAAGCAGGCCCGGTCAAAGGCGGCTCCACGGTTATCGCTTTTGTAGAAGATCCGGACGGTTACAAAATCGAGCTTATCGAAGAGAAAGACGCGGGTCGCGGCCTCGGCAACTGATCCCTCCGGCGGGCGTTCTGCCCGCCTTGCTGCATCCCGTCGTGAAATTTGCCATAATGCGCGCTGCTTTAATTCCCCAAACTTAAGAGACGCTGATGTCCGATAACGCTCAACTGACCGGTCTGTCCGACCGTTTTCGTGGCTTTTACCCTGTTGTCATCGATGTGGAAACCGCCGGTTTTAATGCTAAAACCGATGCGCTGCTGGAAATCGCCGCCATCACCCTGAAGATGGATGCCGATGGCTGGCTGACCCCTGATGAAACGCTACATTTTCACGTTGAGCCTTTCGAAGGCGCGATCCTCCAGCCGGAAGCGCTGGCATTTAACGGAATCGATCCGCATAACCCGCTGCGTGGCGCCGTCAGCGAATATGACGCGCTGCACGCCATTTTTAAAATGGTGCGCAAGGGTATGAAAGAGAGCAACTGCAACCGCGCGATTATGGTGGCGCATAACGCAACGTTCGATCACAGTTTCATGATGGCCGCGGCGGAACGCGCATCGCTTAAGCGCAACCCGTTTCATCCGTTCGTGACCTTCGATACCGCCGCGCTGAGCGGCCTGGCGCTGGGTCAGACGGTACTGGCGAAAGCCTGTATCGCAGCCGGTATGGTGTTTGACAGCACACAGGCCCACTCGGCGCTTTATGACACTGAACAAACCGCCCTGCTGTTTTGTGAAATCGTCAATCGCTGGAAACGCCTGGGCGGCTGGCCGTTGCCGATGGTTGAGTCTGACAACACGCCTGCCGACGGCGAATAAGCGGAACGACGCGCAAAAAAAAGCGGCCCTGAGGCCGCTTTTTTATTCGCGTCTGAGACAAAACGCGGATCCGTTACGCCATTACTCTGCGCTCGGGGTGTCTGACTGATGCTTCGCCGCGGTTTCTTTGATCAGCTGCTGCAGTTCGCCGCGCTGATACATTTCAATCACGATGTCGCAACCGCCAACCAGCTCGCCATCAACCCACAACTGCGGGAAGGTCGGCCAGTTCGCGTATTTCGGCAGTTCAGCGCGGATATCCGGGTTTTGCAGAATATCTACATACGCAAAACGCTCGCCACAGGCTGACAGCGCCTGTACAGCCTGTGCGGAGAAACCGCAGCTCGGCAGCTTCGGGGAGCCTTTCATGTACAGCAGAATCGGGTTTTCAGCGATCTGGCGTTGAATTTTTTCAAGCGTAGTGCTCATTGTCTTACTTCCTCAAGCGTCATTACGGCGTTAGCTTTACATTGTAGCGGCTCCGGAGCGTCTCGAAAATGCATAATCTTGCGCTTAAGCCCGGCGCCGTGCCGTGGTGAAAGAGAAGAAAATAATAACACTTTTCTTTGCGCTGCCGATATTCTCTCCTGAAGAGGCGCGCTAAAATGCGCTCCACCGCAGCGGTAACTGGCGAAAAATGTTGCGCCGGTTAACGAAACTGCACTGCGAAGGTGATTTGCTGCTTAACTTTGGACATTTCTTTAGATTAGAATCAGCAAGCTCTTAAAATTCATCCGTTGGCATGATTGCCGGCTTTATGCAGGGGAATGCTCAGTGGCGCGCAAAACAAAACTTGCTCTCACGCTCTGTGCTTTGTTAATGACTTCATCACTGGCTTTTGCGCCTGTCGCGCATGCGTCGGAGCAGACGCACGCCTCAAAGGTGCAAAAAGCGCACGCCAGTACGGTGAAAAAGAAAACCAGCACAAAAACCCGTCAGACCGCCAAAAAAAGCAATAACGCAACGAAGACCAAAACGGCGAAATCCGCCAGCGAGAAGCGAAACACCACCGCGAAACGCACCAGCAAATCCTCTTCTACCGCCAGTAAAACCGCTTCCCGTCGCGCTTCCAGCACTTCCGTTAAACAGGCAAGCTCTCGTCTGACTGCACAAACGTGCGCTAAGACCCACAAAAATCGCAAAACTAAATGTGTGAACGGGCCGCTGACCATTGCGGACGCGCATAAAGCGCGCGTGAAAAAAGCCCAGACGACGGCCATGAACAAACTGATGAACCAGATTGGCAAGCCGTATCACTGGGGCGGTACCTCACCGCGTACCGGGTTCGACTGTAGCGGTCTCGTCTGGTACGCCTATAAAGATCTGGTGAAATTCCGCATCCCGCGCACGGCGAACGAAATGTATCACCTGCGTGATGCCGCGCCGGTGAACCGCGGCGAGCTGGAAAGTGGCGATCTGGTGTTCTTCCGCACCCAGGGCCGCGGCACGGCGGACCACGTGGGCGTTTATGTTGGTAACGGCAAATTCATTCAGTCACCGCGCAGCGGTCAGGAAATCCAGATAACCTCACTGAGCGAAGATTACTGGCAGCGCCATTACGTCGGCGCCCGCCGCGTGATGACCCCACGTACGATCCGCTGACCGCACTCACGTTACCGTGATCATAAAAAAACGGAGAAGGTCCCCCTTCTCCGTTTTGCTTTTTATGACGTGCTGGCATTATTCAACACGGCACGCCGTTTGCGCCTCCCGGCGGCTGGAAAGCAGCACCAGCAGTAAGCCAAGTGCGGCAATCAGCGCCCCCATGACCGGCACCACGCTGTAGCCAAGCCCCGCATGAATGACCGCACCACCCGCCGCCGCACCCAGCGCGTTGCCAAGATTAAACGCACCGATATTTACCGAAGAGGACAGTCCCGGCGCTTCGCTGGCCACGCGCATCACGCGCATCTGCAGCGGCGGCACCACAGCGAACGTCGCTGCTCCCCAGACCACCATGGCGATCGCCGCGCCGATTTCGGTTTTCGCAAGCCAGGGGATCGCTGCCATGATAACGATAAGCAGCAGCAGAAAGCCCTTCAGCGTACCGCTCACTGAGCGATCCGCGAGGCGGCCCCCCAGATAGTTGCCGATGGAAAACCCGACGCCTATCAGCACAAGCATTGCGGTCACGAATGCCGCACTGGCATCAGTGATGTGGTGCAACACCGGCGCGATGTAGGTATAGAGCGTGAACATCGCGCCGGCGCCAAGCACCGTGGTCAGCAGCGCGCTTACCACCTGCGGGTGCATCAGCACCGTCAGCTCGCTTTTCACATCCGGACGCTCGCCGCTGCCGCCTTTGGGCAGGGAGAACCAGAGGCTCGCCATCGCCACCAGCCCAAGCCCGGCGGTCGCAAGAAACGACATACGCCAGCCTATCGTTTCACCAAGCCAGGTCGCGGCGGGAACGCCACCGATATTCGCGATAGTCAACCCCATAAACATGGTGGCCACGGCGCTCGCCTGCTTCTGTTTTGGCACAACACTTGCCGCGACGACCGAACCCAGCCCGAAGAACGCGCCGTGATTGAGACTGGTCAGGATGCGCGACGCCATCAGCGTCATGTAGTCAGGTGCCAGGGCCGAGAGCACATTGCCGAGGGTAAAAATCGCCATCAGGAAAATGAGCGCACTGCGTCGGGCGCGATGCGACAGCAGCAGCGTCATAAGCGGTGCGCCAACCATCACGCCGACCGCATAGGCGCTTATCAGCATACCGGCTGCGGGAATCGACACATTCACGCCATTCGCTATCACCGGCAGCAGTCCCATCGGGGAAAATTCGGTCGTGCCAATGCCAAAAGCACCAATAGCCAGTGCCAGTAACGGGAAATTGACTTTCATTAATTGCTCCAGAAATTGTACAACAGCGCCGAATACACCGGCGTAACAGCAGGACGCAGAAAGGATGGCATGTTCAGACCGAATCGATAAGTAACAAAAACAGCAAAATATTATTGCGTATATGTTAAAGATTACGCAAATAGTGTTATTAGCGAATCATAAGGGAATAACGTGAAAAAGAAAGGCAACAGCGAAGGAAAGTGCGTTAAGCGCAGGAATTGTATAAAGAGAGCGGGAGAACGGACGCGTTCTCCCGCGACACGCTTAATGCAGGATGGCAGTAAACGCGCCTGCCACAATTAAACCCAGCACAACAACAGTCGTCACCAGCGAAAATTTCAGATCGGTACTCATGGTATTCTCCTCAAAGACCCCACAAAAAACAGGTAGAGCGCATTTTTACATAATCGGGCCGAAAAATCCTGCGACATTTAACCAGATATGCGTTTTCCCTCTTCCCCTTTCGATAAAGATAAGCCAAAATTCGTCGCTACTTTATTCGGTACCGGCCATCGACCCCTCCTCACGCTAAATGTCGCGTTTCCCGGCATGCCGCACGTCCCCTCGTGGCACACAGGGGTGTGTACAGGCAAACGATTAACCCGTGATTTTACAGGGCTCAGCCAGGGGTCTGGAGTAATTATTAATGGCAACAATTAAAGACGTCGCGAAGCGAGCAAACGTTTCTACAACAACAGTCTCACATGTAATTAACAAAACCCGTTTTGTGGCGGAAGAGACGCGCAACGCGGTATGGGCAGCGATTAAAGAATTACACTATTCGCCAAGCGCCGTGGCGCGCAGCCTGAAGGTGAACCACACCAAATCTATCGGGCTACTCGCGACCAGCAGCGAAGCGCCCTATTTCGCAGAAATTATCGAAGCCGTTGAAAACAGCTGCTTTGCGAAAGGCTATACGCTTATCCTTGGCAACGCGCATAACAATCTGGAAAAGCAGCGGGCGTACCTGTCGATGATGGCGCAAAAGCGTGTGGACGGCCTGCTGGTGATGTGCTCGGAATACCCGGAGCCACTGCTGGCAACGCTTGAAGAGTATCGTCACATTCCGATGGTGGTAATGGACTGGGGCGAAGCCAAAGCGGACTTCACCGACTCGGTTATCGATAACGCTTTTCAGGGCGGTTATCTCGCGGGTCGTTATCTCATTGAGCGCGGGCATCGCGATATCGGCGTGATCCCGGGCCAGCTTGAGCGCAACACCGGCGTGGGACGTTTCTCCGGCTTTATGAAAGCACTGGAAGAAGCAGCTATTAACGTGCCGGAAAACTGGATTGTGCAGGGCGATTTTGAGCCAGAATCCGGCTACCGCGCGATGCAGCAGATCCTCTCGCAGCCGCAGCGCCCGACAGCCGTCTTCTGCGGCGGTGATATCATGGCAATGGGCGCGATTTGCGCCGCGGATGAAATGGGGCTGCGCGTGCCGCAGGATATTTCCATTATCGGCTACGATAATGTGCGTAACGCCCGCTTCTTTAGCCCGGCGCTGACGACAATTCATCAGCCAAAAGAGACGCTGGGCCAGACCGCCTTTAATATGCTGCTGGACCGAATCGTGAATAAACGCGAAGAGTCACAGACCATTGAGGTGCATCCACGCCTTATCGAACGCCGCTCGGTGGCGGACGGTCCGTTCCGCGACTATCGTCGTTAATCCCCGCCGGGAGCCTGTTTACGCAGGCTCCCGCAGCCACTCCCGGTTCAGCGTTTCACTGTCCCCCAGATAATCAAGCAACCAGCGCAGCGCGGGCGAGGCATCACTCTGGCGCCACGTCAGGCAACAGGCCGCATCAGGAAAGGGATTGTCCAGCGTCAGCGCGTGCCACGCCCCACTATCAAGCCATGGCTTCGCAAAGTGCGTCGGCACCATACCGATACAGAGCCCCTCGCCAAGCGCGTCGGCAGCGCAGTACCAGTCCGGCACCACCACGCGCCGTTGGTTATCCAGAAGCCAGGTGATGCGTTTGGGCAGCGAGCGCGAGGTATCCTCCAGCACCAGCGACGGGTAATCGCGCAGTTGATCGTCAGTCAACGCGCCCGCCTGTTGTGCCAGCGGATGGTGGCTCGCCACCACGCAGCGCCAGCTCAACGCCCCCATATCGCGAAACGCAAAGCGCCCGCCCCCGACCGGGATAGCCTGCGTGGCGCCGATGGCAAGCTCTACGCGCCCGTCGGCCAGGGCATCCCAGACGCCGTTAAACACCTCCTGCGACACCAGTAACTCCACATCGGAAAAGTGTCGGTAGAAATCGAGTACCAGACGGCGGGTACGTTCAGGGCGCACAATATTGTCCACGGCGATGGAAAGCTGGCCGCGCCAGCCGTTCGCTATCTGCTGGCACTGTTGTCGGGTGATCATCATTTTTTTGATAACAGAACGTCCTTCACGCAAAAACCAGCTGCCCGCAGGCGTCAGGACCACATCGCGGTGCCGACGCTCAAAGAGCGCTACCGCGAGCCACTCTTCGAGCTGACGTACCGTATAGCTGACCGCAGAAGGCACGCGGTGAAGTTCTGCCGCCGCCGCGCTGAAGCTGCCGTTGCGCGCCACGGCGTCCACCACTTCAAGAGAATATTCGGACCACATTTTCTGCCTGCAAAAAATTTGAACGGAAACGGCAAATATTAGCGTTTCACAAGCCGGATTGCACTCCGTACACTCCTGGCTCTTTCGCGTATTAAGAAGTGAGTTAACGTTATGCGACCTACAAAAGGATTTCTTTGCTGGCTCGCCGGGCTGAGTGTGCTTGGTTTTCTGGCGACCGATATGTATCTGCCGGCGTTCGCCGCCATCGAAGCGGATCTCCACACTGCACCTTCGGCCATCAGCGCCTCCCTAAGCCTGTTCCTTGCGGGCTTCGCGCTCGCGCAATTAGTCTGGGGCCCACTCTCTGACCGCTTTGGCCGCCGTCCTGTGCTGCTGGCAGGACTTGGGATTTTCGCCATAGGCTGTCTTGGCACCGTATGGGTGCAGAGCGCAGGCGCCCTGCTGGCGCTGCGATTCCTTCAGGCTGTCGGTGTTTGCTCGGCGGCGGTAAGCTGGCAGGCGCTGGTGACCGACCGCTACCCGGCCCAACAGGCACGCCGTATCTTCGCCACCATTATGCCGCTGGTCGGACTTTCTCCGGCACTGGCACCGCTGCTTGGCAGTTGGATCCTGAACCATTTTGACTGGCAGGCGATTTTCGTCGTGCTGTTTGCGATTACGCTGGTGTTAATGATCCCGGCGCTGCGTCTGCCTGCGGGCGCGCCGCAGGGCAACCACGACGGTGTACCGCTGAGCTTTGGCATGCTGCTGCGCTCTAAAGCTTACAGCGGCAATGTGCTTATCTATGCTGCCTGCTCCGCCAGCTTTTTTGCGTGGCTCACCGGCTCGCCGTTTATCCTTCACGAAATGGGGTACAGCCCGGCCGTGATTGGTCTGAGCTATGTGCCGCAAACAATTGCATTTATGGTGGGCGGCTACGGTTGTCGCAGCGCGCTGCAAAAATGGCAGGGAGAAAAACTTCTGCCCTGGCTGCTGGTGGGCTACGCGCTGAGCGTTGTCGCGACCTGGCTTGTGGGGTTAAGCGACACGGTGACGCTTACCACGCTCTTAATCCCCTTCTGCCTGATGGCGATGGCAAATGGCGCAATTTATCCTATTGTGGTGGCCGCGGCGCTGCTGCCATTCCCGCAGGCGACCGGGCGCGCCGCGGCGCTGCAAAATACGCTGCAACTGGGCTTGTGTTTTGTGGCGAGTCTGGTGGTCTCCTGGCTTGTGGCAACGCCGCTGCTTTCCACCACCAGCGTGATGCTGTCAACGGTACTGCTGGCGTGGCTTGGCTGGTACCTGCGCGGAGGCCGCGTCGCGCAGGGGTAATCAGGCGAGCGATAATATGCATTTTTTGTTATTAGCTTGCTAACCATCAACGGTTGAATCATCGAAAAGCGAGGCCTATACTGGTTCGCGGCTCTTTGATAATTACCATAAATATTATGTAGTAACGGGAGCCGCTGGCTCCCGTTTTTGTTTGGAATGACATTTCTGGCAAGGGTCATCCCCTTCCTCTGTTCTACGTCGGATATCAGGCTCACGGACCTTTCCGTGATATTTCTCACACACCGAAAATTGCGACTACGCTCTTTGAAGGTTCTGATCACAGTAGTGATGGAGAAGCTATGAGTTCATCGTGTATAGAAGAAATCAGCATACCGGACAACCACTGGTATCGCATCGCATCTGAACTGCTCAGCCGGGCCGGGATCGCCGTTAACGGCGCTGCGCCTTCCGATATCCAGGTGAAAAACCCTGATTTTTTTAAGCGAGTTTTACAGGAAGGCTCACTCGGGCTTGGCGAAAGCTATATGGACGGCTGGTGGGAATGCGAGCGCCTCGACCTGTTCTTCACAAAAGTGCTGCGCGCCGGGCTTGAAGACCAGCTGCCCCATCACCTTAAAGATACGCTGCGCATTCTGGGCGCCCGCCTGTTTAATCTGCAATCGAAAAAGCGCGCCTGGATTGTCGGTAAAGAGCATTACGATCTTGGTAATGACCTCTTCAGCCGCATGCTTGATCCCTACATGCAGTATTCGTGCGGCTACTGGAAAGAGGCGGATAACCTGGTGGACGCCCAGCAGGCGAAGCTGAAACTTATTTGCGAAAAACTGGAATTAAAACCCGGCATGACACTGCTGGATATCGGCTGCGGCTGGGGCGGGCTGGCAGCGTTCGCGGCGCGCCATTATGGCGTTTCGGTCACCGGCGTGACCATTTCCGCCGAGCAGCAAAAAATGGCACAGGACCGCTGTGAGAGGCTGGACGTAACTATCCTTTTGCAGGATTACCGCGATCTTGATGCGCAGTTTGACCGTATTGTGTCGGTGGGCATGTTCGAGCACGTCGGGCCGAAAAACTACGCCACTTACTTTGACGTCGCTGACCGCAACCTGAAGCCTGACGGGCTGTTTTTACTGCATACCATCGGTTCGCGTAAGACCGACAATAATGTCGACCCGTGGATTGATAAGTATATCTTCCCGAACGGTTGCCTGCCGTCGGCGCGCCAGATTGCCGCCGCCAGCGAGCCGCATTTTGTGATGGAAGACTGGCACAATTTCGGCGCTGACTACGACAAAACGCTGATGGCGTGGTACGCGCGTTTTCTGGCTGCCTGGCCTGATATCGCCGATAACTATTCTGAACGCTTTAAACGCATGTTCACTTACTACCTTAATGCCTGTGCAGGCGCATTCCGTGCGCGGGATATTCAGCTCTGGCAGGTGGTGTTCAGCCGCGGCGTCGAAAACGGCCTGCGCGTTGCCCGATAAGCATTAACCCCGGCGCACGCCGGGGGCTTTTTGCCACTGTCGTTTCCGCGCTTTGTGACACTTCTCACGCTTTCACGACGTTTCCTTCAATAAAAGTGATCCCGCCAACAATCAAGCAACAGATGCATGGAAACCGGTTTCCATTTTGTTTCACACTGAGCGCCATTCCCCCTGCCTGATAAAGGAAACGCCTCATGAGTCTGTACCAGAGTATGGTCCATGTTATTGAAAACAAAATTACGCCGCTGGCGGGCGCGATGGGTTCGCAGCGTCATGTCGTGGCGATCAGGGACGGTTTCCTTGCCGCCCTGCCGTTTATGATTATCGGTTCGTTTCTGCTGGTGTTTATCTTTCCGCCCTTCTCGCCGGACACCCAAATCGGCTTCTGCCGCGCCTGGCTCGATCTCTCGCTGAAATATCGTGAACAGCTGATGCTGCCGTTCAATTTAAGCATGGGTGTGATGACGTTTTTTATCTCGGTCGGGATTGGCGCAAGCCTTGGCAAGCACTACAAGCTTGACCCGATCATGACTGGCCTGCTGGCATTTATGGCGTTTCTGCTGGTCGCTGCCCCTTATAAAGACGGCACTATTTCTACACAATATTTCTCCGGTCAGGGCATTTTCACCGCGCTGATTACAGCCATTTACGCAAGTGAAATGTATGCGTTCCTGAAGCGTCACAACATTACGATTCGCCTGCCGAAAGAGGTGCCAACGGGCGTGGCGCGTTCGTTTGAAATCCTGATCCCGGTGGTGGTGATTGTCTTTACGCTGCATCCGCTCAACCTGATTATCGAATCCACCACCGGCATGATCCTGCCGGAAGCGATTATGCACCTGCTCTCACCGCTGGTAGCCGCCTCCGACTCGCTGCCGGCGATCCTGATTTCCGTTTTAATCTGCCAAATTCTCTGGTTTGCCGGTATTCATGGCGCGCTTATCGTTACGGGCATCATGAATCCCTTCTGGATGGCGAATCTCTCTGCCAACCAGGCCGCGCTGGCGGCAGGTGGTGCGTTACCGCATATTTATCTGCAAGGCTTCTGGGATCACTACCTGCTGATTGGCGGGGTGGGCTCAACGCTGCCGCTGGCATTTCTGCTGCTGCGAAGCCGCGCCATACACCTGCGTACGATTGGCAAAATGGGCGTCGTGCCAAGCCTGTTTAACATCAACGAGCCGATTCTTTTCGGCGCGCCGGTCATCATGAACCCAGTTTTCTTCCTGCCGTTTATTCTGGTGCCGATGGTCAACGCAGTCCTGGCCTGGACTGCGACCAAACTCGGCTGGCTGGCGCAGGTCGTCTCGCTGACGCCATGGACCACACCGGCGCCTATCGGGGCCTCGTGGGCGGCAAACTGGGCCTTCAGCCCGGTAGTCATGTGCCTTATCTGTATGGTGATGTCGGCGCTGATGTACTACCCGTTTGTGAAAGCCTATGAACGCACACTACAGAAACAGGAATCAGCACAAGAGTCGCCCGCAAGTGACACCGTCACGAACAACGCCTGATTTTTTCACGCCTGCCCTGTTGGCAGGCGTTTGACTGAGCTATGAGGATGGATATGCACTACTCATTTCCTGAAGGATTCTGGTGGGGCAGCGCCAGCTCGGCGCCGCAAACGGAAGGTGAAAGCCTGAGCCACGGCAAAACGCCCACCATCTGGGACCACTGGTTCCGCCTGCAGCCGGAGCGCTTTCATCACGGGGTCGGCCCGGCGCAGACCTCGACGTTTTATGAGCACTGGAAAGAGGATATTGCGCTGCTAAAAGCGCTCAATCACAACACCTTCCGCACGTCTGTCTCATGGGCGCGACTGATCCCGGACGGCACAGGCGCGGTGAATCAGGAGGCTGTCGCGTTCTACAATCAGGTGATTGACGAGCTGCTGCGCCAGGGCATCACGCCATTTATTAACTTGTTTCACTTCGACATGCCACTCTCGCTCCAGGAGCAGGGCGGCTTTGAGAATCGCAAGGTTATCGATGCGTATGAAGCATATGCCCGCACCTGTTTTGAGCTGTTTGGCGATCGCGTAACGCACTGGTTTACCTTCAACGAGCCGATTGTGCCGGTAGAAGGCGGGTATCTGTATGATTTCCACTATCCGAACGTGGTCGATTTCCGCCGCGCGGCGACGGTGGCGTACCACACAATGCTGGCGCATGCCCGTGCGGTAAAGGCCTATCGCGAACGTAACGACGGTGGCGAAATCGGCATCATCCTGAACCTCACGCCCTCCTACCCGCGCTCGCAAAACCCGGCGGATGTGAAGGCTGCGCATATCGCCGATCTCATGTTCAACCGCAGCTTCCTCGACCCGGCGCTTCGCGGCAGCTACCCGGAGGATCTGGTAGCGCTGCTGTCTCAGTACGATCAGTTGCCCGCCTGCCAGCCTGGCGACAAAGAACTGTTGGCCGCCGGTGTGGTGGATCTGCTCGGCATCAATTACTATCAGCCGCGGCGTATTCAGTGTCGTGATTCGCAGGTTAATCCTGACAGTCCGTTTATGCCGGAGTGGTTCTTTAGCGCCTATGAAATGCCGGGGCGTAAAATGAACCCGTATCGCGGCTGGGAAATCTATGAGAAAGGCATCTACGACATTCTCACCCGCCTGCGTGTAGAGTATGGCAACCCGCGTTGTTATATCTCAGAAAACGGCATGGGCGTTGAAAACGAACAGCGCTTTGAACAAGACGGACAGATTCAGGACGATTACCGCATTGCGTTTGTGCGCGATCACCTGAAATGGCTGCATAAAGGCTTAAGCGAAGGCAGCCGCTGTCTGGGCTACCACATGTGGACCTTTATTGATAACTGGTCCTGGTGCAATGCGTACAAGAACCGCTACGGCTTTGTGTCACTCGATCTGGAAAGCCAGAAACGCACGATTAAAAAGAGCGGTGAATGGTACCGCCAGGTGGCGGCAAAGAACGGGTTTGATGAGTAACCGAGTGGCGGCCATAGTGCCGCCACACTTTGCAGGAAAATACGATGTCCACCATCAATGATGTCGCGCGCCTGGCGCGCGTTTCCAAAGCCACCGTCTCACGGGTGCTGAGCGGCAATCGCGGCGTCAAGGAAGAGAGCCGTCTGGCCGTGCTGCGCGCCGCTGAAATGCTCAACTATCAGCCGAACGCCATCGCGCAGTCGCTCTCCAGTCAGACGACAAATTGCATTGGCGTAATTTGTGCAAGCGAACATATCCAGCAGGCGACCTGCTGGCTGCAGGCGCTGGAAAAACAGCTCAGCCAGCACGGGAAACATCTGCTGCTGCGCTTTGCGAGTAACGCGCAGGAGGTCACGCGCGCCCGCGCCGAACTCGATTCCGGTTTATGCGACGCGCTGATGATTGTCGGAGCCCGTTTTCCCCTCCCGTCGCTTGATGACGATGTCATTCTGGTGGATTGCCTGAGCGCGGCGACTGGGCAGGGCATTCAGTATGACTGGCTGTACGCCGCCCAGACGGCAGTGCAATACCTGTGCAGCCACCAGCGGCGCGACATTGCCCTGATTAATTTCCCGTCAGGCGACGCCGCGGCGGAGATCTTACAAGGATATCGCCAGGCGGCGGAAAACCATCTGGTGCCCTTTCATCGCCAGCGCGTGATTGAAGACGAACCGGTGCTGCGCATCGCGCTGCAAAAGCTCATTAACAGCGGCGTAAAATTTAATGCGTTGCTGGTCACCGACGACAGACAAGCCCATGAGGCGATGGCAATGCTGCGCGAATATCGCTTTGCGGTGCCGGAGCAGGTATTGGTGTTCAGCCTGGAGAGCTCGGGCCGCGGCGTGGGCCTTGAGGGTGTGCCAGCGATTACTTATTCGCTGGAAAGTATCGCCCGTCAGGCGGTGGCGCTGCTGGCCGGCGGCGCGACGGGCGAACGGGTGCGGGGAACGCTGGTGAGCGCATAAGCCCCGCGCACAGGTTATTCGGCGGGATGCAGTTGCGCAGTGATCGCCGCTGCGGCCTCGCGGGAGGCCAGTACACGTTCTACCGTGTCTACTACCGCCTGGGTTTGCGGGTCGATTTCGATATTGACTCGCTGGCCCAGCTTCTTCGTGCCAAGCGTGGTGCGCTGGAGCGTTTCCGGGATCAGATACACGCAAAAACGCGTCGCCGTGACCTCACCCACCGTCAGGCTGATGCCGTCGATGCCAACATACCCTTTGTGCAGGATATATTTCATCAGCGTCGGGTCCTGTAATTTAAACCAGATCTGCCGGTTATTTTCAGACGTCAGGATCTTCGCAACCTCAGCGGTGGTCATAATATGTCCTGACATTAAATGACCGCCAATTTCATCGCTGAATTTTGCCGCGCGCTCAATGTTTACCACGTCACCCGTCTGTAAATCACCGAGATTGGTAATACGCAGCGTCTCTTTCATTAAATCAAAGCTCACGCGATTGCCGTTAATTTCCGTCACCGTCAGGCAGCAACCGTTATGCGCGACCGACGCGCCCGTTTCCAGCCCCGGCAGCAGCGCGTCCGGCAGCTCCACCACATGGGTGCGGAAATTCGGTTTCTCATCAATGGCCACCACTTTCGCCGTGCCCTGAACAATACCGGTAAACATATTTGCTACTCCTGGATTCGCTAAAATGGCGGCGCGCAGCCGCAAGATTCATAACCAGAACAATAACAGGTGGAATATCCCCTTGCCAGCCTGCGCGCCCTTAAGCGCATTATTTCACTGGCTTAATAGTGAACTCTCGCTACAATAGTCTGACACATTCCCCTGCATTTTCTTCTTGCTGCCCGTTGCGGCGGCTTTTTTGTCTTTCAAATAACAACAATATACAGGTGTTCACGTGCAGAAGTATTTTGTCGAAGCGCGTCAGTTATTAGCTCTGGCAATCCCGGTGATTTTCGCGCAAATCGCCCAGACCTCAATGGGGGTTGTCGACACGGTCATGGCGGGCGGCTACAGCGCCACCGATATGGCGGCGGTCGCCATCGGCACCTCTATCTGGCTGCCTGCGATCCTCTTTGGTCACGGCCTGCTGCTGGCCCTGACGCCCGTTATTGCCCAGCTTAACGGCTCCGGGCGTCGCGACCGCATCGCGCATCAGGTTCAGCAAGGCTTTGTGCTGGCAGGCCTGGTTTCTGTGCTGATTATGCTGGTGCTGTGGAACGCCGGACATATCATCCGCGCGATGCATAACATCGATCCTGTACTTGCCGACAAAGCGGTTAACTACCTGCGCGCACTGCTGTTGGGGACGCCGGGTTATCTCTTCTTCCAGGTGCTGCGTAACCAGTGCGAAGGGCTTGCCAAAACAATGCCGGGCATGGCGATGGGTTTTATCGGCCTGCTGGTGAATATTCCGGTGAACTACATCTTTATTTATGGCCATTTCGGGATGCCCGAACTGGGTGGCGTCGGCTGCGGGGTCGCGACGGCGACAGTGTACTGGGTGATGTTTATCTGTATGCATTTCTGGGTTAAAGGCGCAGGCTCAATGCGTGATATCCGTATGCAGCCCACTGCGAGCAGCTTCGACTGGCCGGTTATCCGCCGTCTCGCGCAGATAGGCCTGCCGGTCGCCCTGGCGCTCTTTTTCGAAGTGACGCTCTTCGCCGTGGTGGCGCTGCTGGTGTCACCGCTTGGGATAGTCGACGTGGCGGGCCACCAGATAGCGCTCAATTTCAGCTCGCTGATGTTTGTTTTGCCGATGTCGATGAGTGCCGCCGTGACTATCCGCGTCGGTTTTCGTCTGGGGCAGGGTTCGACGCTTGAGGCACAAACCTCCGCGCGTACAGGCATTGCGGTCGGGATCTGCCTTGCGGTGCTGACGGCGCTCTTCACTGTCGTTTTCCGCGAGCCTATCGCCCTGCTCTATAACGACAATCCGGCGGTGGTGGCCCTCGCCTCGCACCTGATGTTGCTGGCGGCGATTTATCAGATCTCCGATTCAATCCAGGTGATCGGCAGCGGCGTGCTGCGTGGCTATAAAGATACCCGTTCGATTTTCTTTATTACCTTCATCGCCTACTGGGTGCTGGGACTGCCGAGCGGCTACATACTGGGGCTGACTGACTGGGTCGTCGAGCCGATGGGCCCGGCTGGGTTCTGGTTCGGCTTTATTCTCGGCCTGACGTCTGCCGCCATCATGATGATGTGGCGTATGCGCTACCTGCAACGCCAGCCCTCGGAAACCATTCTTGCGCGCGCTGCGCATTAATATCAGCGCCGCCCTTCGGGGCGGCGTTTTTGTCTGCCGCTGACCCGCTGTATATTGACCGCGTCACGCCCGGCCGATCACTTTGTCAGCATTCTGCGCAAATACGCGGCAATCGCGTGAATTCTGAAAGAAAATTGACGTTTGCCCCTTGCCAGGCGTCGGGGCTGCCGTTAATATTCGTCCCCGCTGCAACACAGCATTGCGTTCATAGCTCAGTTGGTTAGAGCACCACCTTGACATGGTGGGGGTCGTTGGTTCGAGTCCAATTGAACGCACCATCCTAATGTGCGTCCGTAGCTCAGTTGGTTAGAGCACCACCTTGACATGGTGGGGGTCGGTGGTTCGAGTCCACTCGGACGCACCATTCTGCTTATCCCGGTAGTTCCTGATTTCTCCTTCTGCTGAACATCACTTCTTTTCCTGCGAAATAAGCGTACAGCGTTACCGCGCTCGTTTTAAAAACCCTTTTCTCTCGTCTGTAAAAACACATCACGCGGCACGCCTGAAGGCAAAAAAATGATTAACGTTTTTTCTTCGCGCCCGGTATGATTTTCGCTCTGGATATGTTCATTTTTACACACTTAAGCCGGTACCTGCCGGTACGTGAAGATTGATTAACAGGAGCGTTCTGATTGGACATCGGTAAATCGCATAGCATGGATGAAATTTACAGAGCGATAGGACATGCAGTGTCCCGCTTAATTGCCTCAGGAACCCCGGTGCAAACGGAGAACATCCTGGCACAACTCAAACAATCCGAAGCACATTCGGTCGATGGCACGAAGAAAATATACGCCGAGGCCATCCGTTTTGTCGCAGAAGGAATGAACCGGCCTTTCCCCGAACAGACCGCCTGACGCGTTAATAGGCGCGATCGTGACAGACACGTCGCGCCTCAGCAGTAGTTACCGTTTAAGCGCGTCACCCCCATTCGGGAAACGGCGTAATCACGCCTGCTGCGGGTACATGTTTTTAACATTATGCCGTACGGCATCAAAGATGCACTGTTGCGCTGCGCTACCACTGATATTCGCTGACATACGCTTTTTTCTTCGCCTTGTCATAAAGACACATCAGGCTCACCTTCTGCTTTACCTTCGCCATCCTGCCCTTTAGCAGCAGCGCCACTTTGCCGGTTTCGTCCGGGAACAGCACCGGTTTAGAAGTTTGAACCTCCGTCATTCCGGCCTCGCTCAGGCAGGCACGATTAAGGTCTGCAACGAGCGTTTGCCAGCTCTCATCGCTTGAGGCAAACGCAGGAAGGCTCATGAAGAGACTTACGTAAAGCAATAAAGCGTGGCGTTTTTTCATAACGCGCTCCTTTATCATCAGTAAAACGGTGTATCAGGTGCGGGCCGTGAGCCTGCTGTACGCGGAAGGCGTCATGCCGGTCACCCTGAAGAATACGCGACGCATGACATCCGCGCAGGAAAACCCGCTCATCTGCGCCAGCGTTTTCAGCGGCAGGTTTTTCGCTTCAAGCAATTGCCGGACGCGGGCTACACGCTCGCGCTCTAACCACTGGCGCGGTGTCATGCCAAGCTCCTGCTGAAACAGCCGGTTCAGGTGGCGTTCGCTCATCTCCAAATGCGCCGCCATCATGGCGACCGTTTTCACCGTATCCAGATGGGTTATTGTCCAGCGCTGCACCTCCTGAAGCGCGGTGCGCCCGGTCAGCGACACCTCGCGTGCACGGCTAAAATGAGACTGATTCACCGGCCGGCGGAAAAACATCACCAGTTGCGCGGCTAACTCCAGCGCCACGTCGCGCCCGAGATCTTCTTCCACCAGTCGCAGGGCCAGATCCAGTCCGGACGTCACGCCCGCAGCGGTGCGCACCTGCCCGTCTGCGATATACAGCGCATCGGCATCTACTTTCACCTGAGGATACCGCGCCGCGAGTGTTCCCACGCACGCCCAGTGGGTAGTAGCGCGACGCCCATCCAGCAAGCCCGTGCGCGCCAGCAGCAGCGCGCCGCTGCATACGGAGCCAAATCGGCGGCTTCGCTCGCAGAGCGCGCGGATCTGCGCTACTGCCGCAGGCTCCGGATCCACCTGCTCAATGCCAGGCGCCCCCGCGACCAGAAAGGTGTCCGGGGTATAAAATGACGTAGCGCCAAGCGTCATATCCGCGGTCACCCGCACGCCGGAAGAGGACGCAATGGTCTCGCTCTCAAACGCTATCAATTTAGGAAGATAGATCTGGCGCTTCATCAGCCGGTTGGCCTCGGCGAACACATCCAGCGGGCCGCTGACATCCAACAGTTGTACGCCTGGCACCGCCAGGACGGCGATTTCATGGCCCATGTTCATACTCCGTGTCGCAAACCATCACTTTGTCTTAAATCGTCGTTATAAGACGCTTTCGGACATCAAGCATGCGCTCTATCTTACGCAAACACAACCCACAGGAGCGTACTATGAGTCTTAACATCACCGGCATCCGCCTTCCCGACAGCCAGATGGCGCGCGACGCCACCGCCTTTATCCGCGACACCGAATCTGATTTACTCTTTCATCACTCCAGCCGCGTTTATTACTGGGGGGCGCTTGCGGGCATGCAGCGCGGCCTCAATGTCGATCAGGAGCTGCTCTATATCGGCTGCATGTTCCACGATATCGGCCTCACCCATGAGCATTGCAGTTGCGATAAGCGCTTCGAGGTAGACGGCGCGAATGCGGCGCGTGACTTCCTGCAACGTTACGGCATTGATAGCGCGGATATAGATAAAGTCTGGACGGCGATCGCTTTGCACACCACGCCGGGCATCCCGGAGTTTATGGCACCCGAAATTGCGCTGGTGACGGCAGGCGTGGAGATGGACGTACTGGGGATAGGCTTCGAGCATTTCAGCGAAGCGGAGATCACGGCTGTTACCGCGCAGCATCCGCGCCCGGCGGCATTTAAAGAAGAGATCATCGAGGCGTTCTATAACGGCATCCGCCATAAGCCGCAGACCACCTTCGGCAATGTCAAAGCCGATGTCATTAAGGACAAAGACCCCGGCTTTACGGCGCTTAACTTCTGCCAGGTGATTCGCCAGTCACGCTGGAAAGGCTAACAAACTCTTCACATTTTAAGCGTAACCTGCTGAACTGACACTACACTAAATCCGGGCCTGTTTGCGCAGGCCCGGATTTGTGGTTCGTCAGATCTATAATTTCCGGAGTGATAGCAAGAATGGCCGCTGAGAAAAGTGCTGATCTAAGTGATATTCATCATAACGACTGGGTGGACCGCTGGTTCTCTCCCGCTTTCCGGCCCTATTTGCGGCTGGCGCGTGTTGACCGCCCTGTAGGGATCTGGCTGACCCTCTTCCCCTGTATCGCCGCCCTGTTTCAGGCCGCCCACGGCTGGCCTGCGTTAGATACCGCGATCATTTTCTGCCTTGGCGCATTTCTGATGCGCAGCGCAGGCTCCACCATTAATGACATCGCCGATCGTCATTTCGACGCGCATGTGGAAAGAACGCGGTTTCGCCCGCTCGCCAGCGGCACGATCTCCGTGCGCAAAGCCATTGCGTTTTTCGTTATACAGTTGCTGGCCGCCGCATCGCTGCTGTGGTTTCTCACCCCGCTGACGCGCCTCATGGCCGTGTGCGTGGTACCGCTGGTTATCCTCTATCCGTTCTGCAAACGCTTTACCTACTGGCCGCAGGCCATTCTGGGCGCGGCGTTCAACTGGGGCATGCTGATGGCCTGGACGCAGATTAACGGCACCGTACCCGCCGGCGCGCTTCTGATGTGGCTTGGCACCGTCGCCTGGCAGATAGCCTACGACACGGCGTATGCCTACGCGGACGCGCAGGATGATAAACGTATCGGCCTCAAATCCACCGCCCTGCTCTTTGGCGAACACGGGAAAATGATTATCGCCGGGTTTTATCTGGCAACGCTGCTGCTGTGGTCCATTGGCGGCGCGCTGCTCGGTATGTCATGGCTTTACGCACTCGGCATGGTCATCATTGCCGCGTATCTGCTCTGGCAGACGTGGCATCTGGATCTCACCAACCGCGCCCAGAGCTTTAACCACTTCCTGCATAACATCCTGACCGGCGTGTTGCTGGCGCTCGCAGCACTGGCAGGCACGCTCTGACCTCTGAGCGCGCTTATCCTTCATCCGGGGTAAGCGCGCCGTTCATTGTGGCCCGATTACATCGAAGAATGACCACTGGCCAGCTCACGCTGTCATTATCCCTTTTTTATACTCTCTGCCATCGGGTCCGACGTTCCGGCCCCTTTCGCGCACGGAGTGACTATGAAACTGACACAAATACGCAACGCCACCCTGAAACTGGAATATGCAGGTACGCGTTTTCTTATCGATCCTATGCTTGCAGAAAAAGAGGCCTGGCCTGGGTTTGCCGGTACGGCGCAGTCTCATCTGCGTAATCCGCGGGTCGCGCTGCCGGTAAGTGTTGAATCGCTGCTGGATGTGGACGTGATTATCGTCACGCACACGCATCCGGATCACTGGGACGATGCCGCGCAGACCCTTATTGCAAAAGACCAACTTATTTATACGCAACATGCGCAGGACGCGGCCCTGTTACGCTCGCAGGGGTTTACGCAGGTACAGGCACTTACGCCGGAAACCCTTATTAACGGCGTGTGCGTTACCAAAACCGATGGCCAGCACGGCAGCGATGCCGCCTATGCGATCCCTGAGCTTGCCGAACGTCTGGGCGATGCCTGCGGTCTGGTATTGCAACATGAAAGCGAAAAAACGCTGTATATTGCAGGCGATACGATCTGGGTGACGCCCTATGAAGAGAGCCTGACAACGTTCCGCCCTGACGTGGTGGTACTGAACACCGGTTTCGCCACGGTCGATGGCGTGGGCGCTATCATCATGGGTAAAGAAGATGTGCGGCGTACGCATGAACATTTACCCGACGCGGCTATTGTGGCCTCGCATATGGAAGCCGTAAACCACTGCCTGTTAAGCCGCGATGAGCTGCGCGAGTATGTCGCGCAACACCATATTCAGGACAGCGTGTTTATCCCGGAAGATGGTGAAACCCTGAACTTCTGAGAGGGCCCGTGCCGGGTGTCGCCTGCGCCCGGCCTGTTTTAAAAAAGGAGACCGCATGTCCGCACGCACCGTTGTCGTGATTGCCACGCGCGGGTTTAGCCCGTTCCACTTTTCTGTCCCGTCAATGGTATTCGATAAAGCCATGCCCGTGGACGGCCTTTTTCGGGTGGAAATCTGCGCGGAAACGCCAGGCGTCGTGGAGTCAGATATCGGGATCTCCATTAACGTGTCGCGGGGGCTTGGGCTGCTTGAAACTGCCGATATTGTAATCGTGCCGTTCTGGGAACATCCCGCGCAGCGCCCATCGCCAGCACTGCTCACGGCGTTACAGGGCGCCTGGGCGCGCGGCGCCGAAGTGGTGGGATTATGTCTTGGTGCGTATGTGCTTGCCTATGCCGGGCTGCTTGACCATCACCGCGCTTCCACGCACTGGGAATTTGAGCACGATTTCGCCGCCCGTTTCCCGGCGGTAACGCTTGACAGCAACGCGCTTTATACGCGGGACGAGCGGTTAATTACGTCGGCAGGTACGGCGGCAGGCATCGACTGCTGTCTTAATATCGTGCGGGAACACTGCGGTTCCGCTATCGCCAACCGCGTGGCAAGACGTATGGTCACGCCGCCGTATCGGGAAGGCGGACAGGCGCAGTTTATTGAACGCGCGGTGCCCGCGACCACGCGCGACAACACCATCAATGAGCTGCTGGAATACCTGCGCCGCAATCTCGATAAACCGCATGACCTTGATACGCTTGCACGCTACACCAGCATGAGCCGCAGAACGTTTACCCGCCATTTCACCAAAGCGACGGGTATGACCGTCGGGGAGTGGCTGAACGCGGAACGTCTTCAGCGCAGCCAGGAGCTGCTTGAAACCACGGATCACAGTATCGACACCGTAGCGACGCTTGCGGGCTACCCTTCGCCGGTGACCTTCCGGCAGAATTTCAAAGCGAAATTTAACGTAAGCCCACGCGAGTGGCGCCGCACGTTTCGTGGCCCGACGCCGCTTCAGTAACCGCGACGCGGCCGGTAGGTTTACGACCGGCACGTTTCTGCGCGCCGTTGTTACCCGGCGCGCTGCCTTACAACCCGCTTAAGAGGTCTTCATCCGCTTTGCTGAGCCGACGCCAGGTGCCGTTGCGGATAGCCGTAATGGCATATGCGGCCCGCGCGGTTCTGCCGTTGCCATCCGGGAACGGGTGCCAGCCGGTTATCCAGGCGAAAAGCGATTGCGGGTAGAGCGGCGAGTGATCGGAAACGGCGCGTTTCGCCAGCTGCTGGCTGAATAATTCTCGCCCTGAAAAAGAGGACGGCACCGGCGTGTCGTTAGGCACAATGCCGCGGGGCGTGGTGCTGGCCCCAGGGGCGACCCGGCGATGCAACTCGTCAACATCCACAATGGAAGAGATAGAAAAATCAAAGGTCAGGTAGTGGTTGAGATAGCTTTTAATCAGCGGAGCGCTTATCGCCGCCGAGTTGGATGCCCCGGCAATCCACTGCGCCGCATCTTCAATTGCCTGCTCTTGCGTCTGCTCTGTATTGGCCGCGCCCGGATGCGCGGGGCGTAAGCGCTCAAAGTGGCCCGCAAGCTTCGCGAGCTTTTTACACTCGACTTTTAACAGGTTGCCCAGCATCTCTTTATCTTCCACGCCCAGCGCGCGTACCGTATGCGCAATAAGCTGACCGGCAGGTCCGCTGCCAATGGCGTGCGTCAGTTCGTTATAGCCTTCGGCTTTGGCATAGTCGCTCGGTTTTAGCATTCGACGTCCCTCATCGTTTTCTGTCTGTTTCAGTCCCGCCCGGCGGGCCGGACGGAGAAAATAACAGTATTGCGCGCATTGGGACTGGCTGCCTGAAGAGATGCCGCAAATGAGACTCACCGTCAGGTTAACAGGCGGTTTCAGAATAACCTCATACTGTCGTCATAATCCGCGCAGGCGGCATTAGCCAATGAAACGGGATATCAAGGGTTATCTGGCGCCGCGCAACTGCGTGGCGCCAGAGAGGAAACGGTGCGGGGTTAAAACATGGTGTTGTTATTAGCCGCTTTCTCCGGGACGTTCTGAATAATATCCCAGTGCTCCACAATCTTGCCGTCGCTCACGCGGAAAATATCCAGCACCGCCTGCCCCTTATCCTGCTTGCCGTTCGTCGAATGCACCTGCAACCAGACCAGATCACCGTCGGTGGCGCTGCGAATAACTTTCGCGCGCGACTGCGGGTTTTCCTTAAAGAATCCGCTGAAGTAATTCACAAACGGCGCCTTGCCGTCCGGCACATCCGGGTTGTGCTGGCGATAGTTTTCCGCCACGACGTCTGCCGCGCCCGTGTCATGCTGATTGAAGAAGCGGTCATAAAACTTCAGCACCAGCTTACGGTTCGCCTCTTCGGCCGCCGGTTGATGCGCCGCCGGTGCCGCCACCGCCATCCCTGCCGTCAGCAGGCTGCCCGCCAGTAAAACGCCCTGAACAACTTTTTTCATCGTAGTCTCCTTAATATTGTGCCTGCGGCGCGTATCAGTGGTGCGCCTTGCAGTCGCGTAATCATACCTGGTCACAGAAATAGACCTTTAGGGAGGCGAATGGTACATTGCCTGCAACATGGCAACAAGAAGTCACGCGCGTCGTACTAAGTCACACGACGCTGACTATTGGCAAAGGGTTCAGGCATGACGATGACGAAAAAAGAGTATGACGATATCGCGCAGTTCGGGCAGCCATGCCCTATCCGCGACGTGTTAAATCAGATTGGCGATCAGTGGAGTTTGCTGATTCTGGAAGCGCTGGCGGGGCGCACCGTACGCTTTAATGAACTGAACCGGGAAATTGGTGATATTTCGCGCCAGATGCTCTCACGCACGCTGAAGCGGCTGGAAACCGACGGTTACATCAGCCGGACGGTCTACCCGGAGGTGCCGCCCAAAGTGGAATATGCGCTGACCG
Organism: Cronobacter condimenti 1330; assembly: GCF_001277255.1. Classification (NCBI taxonomy): domain Bacteria; kingdom Pseudomonadati; phylum Pseudomonadota; class Gammaproteobacteria; order Enterobacterales; family Enterobacteriaceae; genus Cronobacter; species Cronobacter condimenti. Next base: position 1,927,203 of record NZ_CP012264.1, on the reverse strand, counting down.
AACTGGGAAACTCCTTTCTGGAGCCGATGCAAAAGCTGGTGCAGTGGGCAGATGAAAATCACGCCCGCATCTGTCGGGCGCGTCGGTTGCAGCATACGCAGAGCCAGCCGTAACGCCCGCAGCGCGTAACACGGCTCACAGTTATTCGCCAACCAGCCCCTGACGGCGCGCCGCCGCAATGACGTCCTGCGCGTCCACCGCTATCCACTGGTCGGGATCCGGTTCCCCTTCATCGCGAAGCCAGGCGGCGACCATCTCATAACCGAGCGTATAGCCAAACCATCGCGGTAGCGACCCGCTGCCAAAAAACCACGCCGCGTGATCGTAGCGGGCATCGGCAAGCGTGGCGCTACTGACCGGTACCGCCGCGAACGCAGCGCTGTTTAGCGCACATTCCCAGGGCTCCGGCTTGCTGCCCATAAGCCATGCCACAAACTGTCCCGCCAGCCCTTCGCTTACCATCGCCTCGCCAGGCGTCCAGCCATAGCCTGGCCCGGCCATCCGCAGGCAGTGGTGCACCTCATGCAGAATTTGTCGTCTGAGCGTGCCGTCGGTGAGCGACATACTGAACTGGGGATTATCCTCATCGATACCCACACTAAACAGCGCGCCATGATACGCCCGGCCCGCCATGCCGATTTCCGGGATAACCTGCCCTGGCGCGCGGTGCACCAGAATATCGAGACGCGGCGGCGTCATCACCTTCGCGAGCGTGTGATACGCCGCGGCGCATTCTTCGGCAATCTTTGCGCGATACGCCGTCAAATCGCCCTGCGCTTCCAGCCAGTGCAGCGTCCAGCGTTCCATGGTGAGGCCTCCTTTCAGGGGAAAAATAAGGCCACTTGCGTGGCCTCATTAGGGTTACAGCTCCGGGAACACCAGGTTATTACCCGGTGCCTCGCGATGGAGGTGGATAAAGTTAAGGTGACGCTCGTACTGATCGAGAATATCGATGATCACCTGCTCTTTATTGTAATCCATCAGGTCATTGCCCTGGCTGCCTTCCAGCAGGAAAGTTTCCAGACGGTAATAGTGGGATTTCCCGCTGCGGGCGCGATAGGTAAAGCCCGGCACCGAATATTGCTGCGGCCAGACCTGATACACAAAATCCTGCTCCTCGCCCAGATGCACGCGCAGATCCAGATAGCCCAGCGGCGTTTCTTCTTCTGCGTCCACTTTACGAAGCGACACGCGCCCGCCGCGCAGTTCCAGCTCCTTCGCGACATCTTCCATCGCCGGAAAAATCACGGTTTCCATCATTTGCTGCGTATAGCGCATCCCCGGATAATTCATCAGGCGTGAGAGGCGTTTTTTCCAGCTCAGGCGATCGTTGCCCGACGGAATATACGGCGCGGTATCGCGGCTGGCGCTGGCGCGACGATGATCTTCTACCTTCAGCGATTTCCAGAGCCCGGCCATAACAAAGAAAATCACGAAGCTGAACGGCAGCCCCATAATGACCGTCGTATTCTGCAGGGCCGAAATTCCGTTGGTCATGAGCATGCCCATCGTCAGCACGCCGATGGCGACCGACCAGAAAATACGCAGCCAGTTAGAGGCATCGCTGTTGATGTCTTTAAGCTTCGAGGTGAAATTCGCGAGCACCAGCGATCCGGAATCCGCCGAGGTGACGTAAAACAGCATCCCGGTGATGGTCGCGACCGACGCGCTCAGTTTAAAGGCCGGGTATTGCGCGAGCAGGCTGTAGAAGCCGCGCTCCGCATGGGCGATAACTTCCTGCGCAAATCCGGCGTCGCCGTGAATGATTTCATACAGCGCAGCGTTACCGAACACCGACAGCCACAACAACGTAAAGGTAAACGGAATAATCAGCGTCCCGACCACGAACTGACGGATCGTGCGACCGCGCGAAATACGCGCCAGGAACAGACCGACAAACGGCGACCACGCGACCCACCAGGCCCAGAAGAAGAGCGTCCAGCTGTTCATCCACTGCGTCGGTTTATCAAAGGCGAACGTGTTGAGCGTCATGCCCATAAAGCGGTTGTTGTAATCGCCGATGTTGAGCACCAGCGCGTTGAGCAGAAAATCCGTTTTACCCATAAACAGCACAAACAGAATAAGCCCGAGCGCCAGGATAACGTTGAGTTCAGAAAGAAAACGGATCCCTTTATCGACCCCGGAGGTGACCGAAATCGTGGCGATAATCACCGACAGTCCAATCAACGCAAGCTGCGCCGTCAGCCCTTCAGGAATATCGAACAGCACTTTCAGGCCGTAATTAAGTTGCACCACGCCAATGCCGAGCGTCGTGGCGATACCAAAAATCGTCCCGATCACCGCGGCGATATCGACGGTATGCCCGATAGGCCCGTTAATGCGTTTGCCGAAAATCGGATAGAGCGCTGAGCGAATCGTCAGCGGCAGGTTATAGCGATAGCTAAAGTAGCCGAGCGCAATGCCCATCAGCGCATACATCGACCAGCCCGTTAGCCCATAGTGAAAGAGCGTCCAGACCATCGCCTGACGCGCGGCCTCGATAGTCTCCCCGGCGCCTGTTGGCGGCTGCATATATTGCGTGACCGGTTCCGCGACCGAGAAGAACATCAAATCAATGCCGATACCCGCGGCAAACAACATGGCCGACCAGCTCAGCAGGCTAAATTCCGGTTTGGACTGTTCCGGCCCAAGCTTGATATCGCCATAGCGTGAACAGGCCATGAAAACCACAAACACAATGTAGAGCGTAGCAGCCAGCATGTAATACCAGCCGAAGGTGGCGGAAACCCAGTTCACTGCCAGTTGGATCCAGGCCGCGGACAGTTCACTGAAGAAAATAGTGACCAGTGAAAAAATCAGAATCAGTACGGCAGACGTGTAAAACACCACGGGGTTAATTCTGTTTTTTTCACTGGCAGGTGAAGTCGTCATCGGTTACCTCTGGTTAATTTCCTGTCAAAAATGAAATCGATAGCGTGATTGTTGTTATCCGCCTCGCCAGGCGCCTCTCTTCTCCTCCCGGTAATTCACAACGGTGATTAATCGCTTCATAGCGTAGCTTACCGCTCCGCTTTTGCGACAATTTAATCACAACATCTTAACAATTTTCTTTTTTATATTGAACGTCCAATCAAAAAAAGTTTAAATAGTCTCTAACATTGTGGTGAAGCTGGAGTCTGGGGTCATGCCAAAAGTGGGAATGCAGCCGATACGGCGCAGGCAGTTAATTGATGCAACGCTAAGCACCATCAATGACGTCGGGATCAACGACGCCACTATCGCGCAGATTGCGCGCCGCGCGGGCGTATCGGCCGGGATAATCAGCCACTACTTCAAAGACAAAAACGGTCTGCTGGAAGCGACCATGCGCGACATTACCCGGCAGTTGCGCGACGCCGTCGCCGCCAGGCTTAAGCCGCTGACGCAGGCCAGCACCGAGGCGCGCCTGCTTGCGATAGTCGAAGGTAACTTTGACGACACCCAGGTGCACAGCGCAGCGATGAAAGCCTGGCTCGATTTCTGGGCCAGTAGCATGCATCAACCGCAGCTTGGCCGTCTGGAGCGCGTCAGCAGCCGCCGGCTGTTTTCCACCCTCGCCGCTGAGTTTCGTCGTGAATTGCCGCGCGAACAGGCGCGACTGGCGGCGCATGGTCTGGCCTCGCTGATTGATGGCCTGTGGCTGCGCGCGGCGCTGAGCGGCAAGCCGTTTAACCTGGAGATTGCCAGAACGCTCACCACCCAATTCATCCGTCAGCAACTGGCTGGCGCAGCGCACTATTGAGAAGGAGGAATCATGTCCCGATTCGCAGAACAGCAGCTTTATATCGATGGCAAATACGTACCGGCTGCGGCGGGTAAGACATTCCAGACCATCAACCCGGCAAACGGCGATGTACTCGCTGATGTCCATGAGGCGGGCCAGGCGGATGTCGACTACGCCGTAGAAGCGGCCCGTAAAGGCCAGAAAATCTGGGCCGCGATGACCGCGATGGAGCGCTCGCGCATTCTGCGCCGCGCCGTCGATATTCTGCGCGAGCGCAACGATGAACTGGCCGCGCTTGAAACACTCGACACCGGTAAACCGCTAAGCGAAACCGCTGCGGTCGATATCGTCACCGGCGCGGACGTGCTGGAGTACTACGCCGGGCTTATCCCTTCCCTTGAAGGGCAGCAGATCCCGCTGCGGGAGACTTCGTTTGTCTATACCCGCCGCGAACCGCTCGGCGTCGTAGCCGGTATCGGCGCATGGAACTATCCGATCCAGATTGCCCTGTGGAAATCCGCCCCGGCGCTTGCCGCTGGCAACGCCATGATTTTCAAACCAAGCGAAGTTACCCCGCTCAGCGCCCTGAAACTGGCTGAGATTTACACCGAAGCAGGCGTGCCGGACGGCGTCTTCAGCGTGCTGAATGGCCAGGGCGCCATCACCGGTCAGTTGCTGACCGACCATCCGGGTATCGACAAAATCTCGTTTACCGGCGGTGTCGCGAGCGGAAAAAAAGTGATGGCGAACGCCGCAGGCTCGACGCTGAAAGAGGTCACCATGGAGCTTGGCGGTAAATCGCCGCTCATCATTTTTGACGATGCGGATCTCGATCTTGCCGCCGACATTGCCATGATGGCGAATTTCTACAGCTCTGGTCAGGTCTGCACTAACGGTACGCGCGTGTTTATCCCGGCTAAATGGCAGGCGGCGTTTGAAGCGAAAATCGCCGAGCGCGTGGCGCGTATCAGGGCCGGTGACCTCAACGATCCGGCCACCAACTTTGGCCCGCTGGTGAGCTTCGCGCACCGCGATAACGTGATGCGCTATATCGAGACCGGCGTCCGCGAAGGCGCGCGCGTGCTCTGCGGCGGCAAACGAATGACTGGCGAGGGTTTTGATAACGGCGCGTGGGTCGAGCCGACTGTCTTTACCGACTGTCGCGATGACATGACCATCGTGCGTGAAGAGATCTTCGGCCCGGTCATGTCGATTCTGACCTATGAGGACGAAGCAGAAGTTATCGCCCGCGCGAACGCCACCAACTACGGCCTCGCGGCCGGGGTGGTCACGCAGGATCTCAACCGCGCGCACCGCGTCATTCACCAGATTGAAGCCGGTATCTGCTGGATCAACACCTGGGGCGAATCCGCCGCCGAAATGCCGGTGGGCGGCTACAAACACTCCGGCATTGGCCGTGAGAACGGGCTGATGACCCTCCAAAACTACACGCAGGTCAAATCTGTACAGGTCGAGATGACCCGCTTTCAGTCCGTATTTTGATTCACGTTTAACCTGAGGAACGACTAATGGAATTTGATTACATCATTATCGGAGCCGGATCCGCAGGGAATGTTTTGGCAACAAGACTGACCGAAGACAGCGATGTCACCGTATTACTGCTGGAAGCGGGCGGCCCTGATTACCGTTTTGACTTTCGCACACAAATGCCTGCGGCGCTCGCCTGGCCGTTACAGGGAAAACGCTACAACTGGGCGTACGAAACCGAGCCTGAGCCATACATGAACAACCGCCGCATGGAGTGCGGACGCGGTAAAGGCCTTGGCGGCTCGTCGCTGATTAACGGCATGTGCTACATCCGCGGCAACGCGATGGATCTCGACAACTGGGCGCAACAGCCAGGCCTTGAGCACTGGACCTATCTCGACTGCCTGCCCTACTACCGTAAATCGGAGACGCGCGATATCGGCGAGAACGATTACCACGGCGGCGACGGCCCGGTGAGCATCACCACCTGTAAGCCTGGCAACAATCCGCTGTTCGCGGCGATGATTGAAGCGGGCGTGCAGGCGGGCTACCCGCGCACCGACGATCTCAACGGCTACCAGCAGGAAGGGTTTGGCCCGATGGATCGCTTCGTGACGCCGAAAGGTCGGCGCTCCAGCACCGCGCGCGGCTATCTTGATACCGCCAAAACGCGCCCGAACCTGAAAATCATCACCCATGCAACGACCGACCGCATTGTGTTCGACGGCAAGCGCGCGGTGGGCGTGGACTATTTACAGGGCGCAGGCGACACGCGCCATAAAGCGATTGCGCGTCGCGAAGTGCTGCTTTGCGCCGGTGCCATCGCCTCGCCGCAGATCCTTCAGCGCTCCGGTGTTGGTAACGCGGAGCTGCTTAAACAGTTCGATATTCCGGTCGTGCATGACCTGCCCGGGGTGGGCGAAAACCTTCAGGACCACCTGGAGATGTACCTGCAATACGAATGTAAAGAGCCGGTGTCGCTCTATCCGGCACTGAAGTGGTGGAACCAGCCGAAAATCGGCGCGGAGTGGCTCTTTAACGGCACCGGTATTGGCGCCAGCAACCACTTTGAAGGCGGCGGGTTTATTCGCAGCCGCGAGGAGTTTGCCTGGCCGAACATCCAGTACCACTTCCTGCCGGTCGCCATTAACTACAACGGGTCGAATGCCGTCGACGCGCACGGTTTTCAGTGCCACGTCGGCTCCATGCGTTCACCCAGCCGGGGTCATGTGCGGATCACATCGCGCGACCCGCGCCAGCACCCGGCGATTTTGTTTAATTACATGTCGCATGAGCAGGACTGGCAGGAGTTCCGCGACGCCATTCGCATCACGCGCCAGATAATCAACCAGCCAGCGCTCGATAAATTCCGCGGGCGTGAAATCAGTCCTGGCATTGACTGCCAGACCGATGAACAGCTCGATGAATTTGTGCGTAACCATGCAGAAACGGCCTATCACCCGTGCGGCACCTGCAAAATGGGCAGCGATGACATGGCCGTGGTCGATGGCGAAGGCCGTGTACATGGGCTCGAAGGGCTGCGCGTGGTGGATGCGTCCATCATGCCGCTTATCATTACCGGCAACCTGAACGCGACCACTATCATGATTGGCGAGAAAATTGCCGACGCTATCCGTGGCCGCACGCCGCTGCCGCGCAGTACCGCGAGCTATTTCGTGGCAGGCGATCGTCCCGTTCGCGGCGAACCGCTTCGCGCGTAACTCCCTCGCACCGGTAAACGTCCGTTTACCGGTCTCGCGCATACTGCCTTTTCCGCGGCCTGTCAGGCCGCGTCACCCGCTCCCTGGCTCATCGTTATCGTCTCGCACAACCAACGTTCAAACGCCTCAAGCGCCGGGTCGCTGATGCCGGAGACAACAGGTTTTATCAGGCAGAACATTTTGCTGAGGCTCACCGCTTCAGGCCAGGGTGCTACCAGCGCGCCTCGCGCCAGTTCATTTTCTACGTAAATCTTCGGCACCAGTGCGACCCCCTGCCCTGACAGCGCGGCGGCAATCGCCATCTCGTGCAACTCGTAGCGCGCACCCTGCGCCGGGTTATCGAGCTGCATTCCGCTTTCATTCGCCCATTGCAGCCAGGCGTCCGGGTTCTGCCGTCGGTGCAGGCGCGGCAGCGTGTTCAGCGGGTGAAGCCCATCGCCCCGCGTCAGCAGCGCCGGATGGCAGACCGGGATCAGCCGCTCCTCAAACAGCGGCGTAACGCGCATGCCCGCCCAGGCGGAATGTTCAAAGTGCAGCGCGGCATCAAACCCGCTGCCGTTCAGGATGAACGGATCGGTACGGGCGGCGATATTAAGCGTGATAGCCGGGTGGCGGGCGCGAAACCCACCCAGACGCGGAATGAGCCAACGGCTGGCGAAAGTGGGTAGTGCGGCAAGCTCAAGGCTTTGGCTGCCTTCTGGCATCCCGCTCACAAACTGGGTGTCATGCTCAAGCCGCTCCAGCGTCTCGCGAACACGGGACGCATAACGTGCGCCTACCGGATTAAGCCTCACGCGGCTGCCGGTGCGGTCGAACAGCCTGCAACCGAGCAGCGCCTCCAGCCGCGCAATCTGGCGGCTTATTGCCCCTTCCGTGAGCGCCAACTCCTGCGCGGCGCGAGCGAAATTACCATGCCGGGCGGCAGCCTCGAACGCCTGGAGCGATGCATTACTGGGGATTTTCCTGCGCACAGACGCGCCTCCATGCTGCGGCTTTCGCCATTCAGTGACAAAACATCATTAATACGTGAAATAGTATCGCTTCCGGAGTGGGATAACAGCCTTTAGCATGACGAAATATCACTACAGCGCAACAATTCTGTCAGAGGTTTTCATGCAGCATCTCGCTTTTCCTTCCCGCCAGATCGGCGATTTTGAGGTCACCGCGCTTAGCGACGGCGCCATGGCGGCAAGCCTTGATTTGCTCAGCGGCATCGACGCGCTAAGCGCTGGAGATATCCAGCACGCCGCGGGCATCACGCCGCCCGGCACGATTCACATCAACAGTTATCTGATCCGGGGCCGGGGACGCGTCATACTGGTGGACGCCGGTACTGGCGGGCGTAATAACGCAGGCGGACAACTGATTGGCGCGTTACGCAGACTCGGCATCGCGCCGCAGGCGATAGACACCGTGCTTCTCACCCACGGGCACCCCGATCATCTTGGCGGGCTACTGACCGACCAGGGCGCGGCGGTTTTCCCGCGTGCCACGCTCTGGCTGCATCCGCTGGAGGCCGCCTTCTGGCACGATGAGGCGCGCTTCAGTCGCGCAAACGAGCGGGCCCAGCGCAATATCACGCTCGCCCGACGCACGCTGGAATGCTATGCGCCGCGCCTGCGCTTAACAGACGAAAGCGCGATTTTGCCCGGCATTTACCCGGTCTGGCTGCCAGGGCATACGCCGGGGCACACGGGCTTTCAGATTGAATCGGGCGGGGAACGCCTGCTTATCTGGGGCGACATCGTGCACTACCCGCATATCCAGACCGCCTGCCCGGATGTTTCTATCGCTTTTGACAACGATCCGGCGCAGGCCGAAGCCACCCGCCATGCGCTCCTCGCTAAAGCGGCCAGCGAGCGCCTGCTTATCGCCGGTATGCATCTGGGGTGCGCGGGGTTTGCCTTTCTCCATGCGACAGACACCGGTTATCGGCTGGCGTATGCCGAAGCCGCCGCGTCTGTCTCGTGAATCAGGATTTTGCGGGGATATAGCGTAAGTAGCCTGCGACGCCGCCGCCCCCATCGTTAGGATGGTGGATCCCTTCGGTGACGGTAACTTCAGGAAAATCGAACGGCGATACGCCGTCGAGGCAGGCCACATTTACCCCAAACTGCGTGGGATCGGAGCGTTGGCGATGAAAAGTATAGATACCGCACACCGAGCAGAAATAGTGCGCCGCCTCGCGCGTATTAAAACGGTACTCTGTCAGTTTTTCCTTACCCTCCAGCACGGTAATGCCATTATGCGGCGCAGAAACCGTAATCGCGCCGCGCATCCGGCAATAAGAGCAATTACAACGTCGGGCGGTATTCAGGCCGTCCGATAATTCCACGCTAAATTTCACCGTACCGCAGTGGCACTGACCGTTCATGGTATTCATGTTGCCGTTCTCCTCACAGGTTAATTTGGGCTTTTAAGTTTATGCGTCTCTCGCGCCGCTAAACGGCCGCCTTTAAAATTATGCGAGTGAACCGACTGTTTTACGCAATCACGTCCGCGCAACCGTGTCGGTTATCGTATATATATTATGTACCCCTGTTTTGTTTATAACCGATATGACCTGAACCCCTTCGCTGCGCCCTACGGCGCGGTTGCCGTGCGGCGAGCGATGGCGTACAGGCTTTTACTGGCGCGCTGCGCTTATTTAAGACTACACAACATTGCCCGTGCTTTTCCCGCTGGTATGCTGGGAAAGCAAAGGAGGAAGGCTTATGAATAATATGATTTACAGCATGATTGCTAAAATCTCGAAAATGGATGCGGAAGCAAAAATTCTCACAGCACAGGTGGAAGCACAGGCGTTACTGCTTAGCGCAATGATGCTGACGATTGGTAAAAACGGCGGAATGGAGGAGATGATTGCTGGCGTGAAAAAGGCGATTAACGCCGCGCTGGATGCAGAAGATAATCCATTAAAATCGGATACCGAAATATTACTGAGCCAGTTTAACGAGCTACTGTCTATTGCCTGCGTGCTGGATAATGAGAAGCCGGAACTGGATATTGAAGCTTTGCGTAAACTCTCATCCTCACTCACCAGCGACAAACGTTTCTGACATAAAAATATACCGCTACAGGGGCACTGCCCCCGTAGCGACGCATTAATAAAATTGTCTAATAGCGCTTTCGGTTTCCTGATCGCTCACCAGACCCGAGAATCGGGCTACCAGGTAGGTTTCACCGCCAAGCTTATAACTCTCAATGGGCAATTCTAGCGTTGCGCCCTTCTCACCGCTGATTCGCATTGTTGCTAATTCATCTGCGACAGCAATATGCTCAACCTGTCCGCCCGGTAAAATTGCCACGACGTTCTTTGGCATACATTAGCCCTCTGTTGTGATTAAAAATCGACCTTAACACAGGCCAGACGGGTGCGCCTGATTTTATAACCCGCTCAGAAATGCGGGAATGGCGCGGGTTTTGGCTGCCAGCGCGCGATAGCACTGACAATATCGCGTTTCGCCGGCTCATGATCGGCCGTACCAATCAGATAAGTCTCACCGCTATCGGCAAGCCAGGCGGTGATAAAGAAGGTTACGTCCCCTTCATCAGGGGCGCGGGCGGGCACTGTCAGCGTTCTGACGCCCTCTTTTACCTGGCCGGTTTCGCCCGACCATCCATGACCAAATAACATGACGTCAAACATAAGCCTCCTTAATCATTATTGCGCCGCGCAGAGCGGGCTGTGGGTAGCGGCGTTATTCATCGTCTGATAACCCCGCAATGGGCTTTACGTGGTGACGTAGTGGCGTGCGGTTTTGCTGTGTTGACGCCTCAGAAAAGAAAAGGTCACGTCGGCGCGCGACCCTGGGAGCAGTAGATTCTGCCTGATTCACTGGCCGGTGCTTTGCCCACACAAGCGAAGCACAGTCGGCGAATGGGCTCTGTCGGTGGTGTTTGCAGTTGTGACAGCGCTCATTAACACCCTAACACAATATCGGTATCATCAATAGATGATAAATATTTAATTGATGAAACCAATTAATATAGCGTATTCCCTTTTCCTCTGGCACGAAGTAGTAAAGTCAGTCATCGCACAGCAGAAATGATCATATTACCAGCATTTTATGCTGCAACAGGATGATGAAATACCATGCGGCGCCCGCTTTGCATGATCATCTTTCATTGCTGCTTAACGCAATGTTACTGCGGGACACATACTAACGGCGCGTTAAGCGGCTAAGACTACAGGCAAGCGCCAGCAATGACGCCAGCGCCGCACACCACAGCGCAAGTTGTACGCTATGCGCCCCGGCGAGTGGCGCAGGTTCTGGCGCGCCGAGTGTCAGGATAATGCCTACCCCTGCCGCCCCCAGACACTGTCCGAAGGTGCGCATAATGGCCAGCACGCCCGAGGCGTAACCGCTGTGCTCGCGGGAGGCGCTTGCCAGCATTTCGCGGTTATTGGGACTTTGAAAACAACCAAACCCCGTGCCGCACAGCAACCCGCGCAGGCTGATATCCCACGCGCTGGCGTGGTCAGGCAACATCGCCAGCGCCACCAGCCCCGCAACGAAAATCGCCAGCCCAAGCGTAGCTATCGCAGCAGGTGCATAGCGATCGGCGAGCCGCCCGGCATGCGGCGCCACCAGAATGATCCCGACGGGCCAGGCGGTAAAGAGCAGCGCGGCCTGAAGCGCGTTGTACCCGTAGACACTCTGAAAGAGAAACGGCAGCGCCACAAAGGTCATGCCCTGACTGATAAACGAGGCAAGCGACGTCAGCGCCGCCAGCGTAAACCGGGCGCTGGCAAAGAGCTGCGGCGGCAACAGCGGCTCCGGTGCACGCCTGAGCTGCCAGACCAGCGCCGCGCCCGCTGCCACCGCCAGCACGCTGAAACCGAGCATCACGGGCAGCGCCTGCGCAGCAGACGCCATTACGACAGCGCCCAGCATCAGCGCTGATAGCAGCGCGCCCGGAACATCGAACGGCCCGCGCGCGGGACGACGCTCCTGCGGGATGGTGCGCAGTGCCAGTATCAGCGCCACGGCTCCCGGCACGAGATTAATGGCGAACAGCCAGGGCCAGCCGAGCGCCGAGAGCAGCACCCCGCCAAGCACGGGTGCTACAGCGGTACTCGTCGCGATAAGCAACGCGTTCATGCCAAGGATCCGCCCGAGCAGGCGAGTGGGGAAAACGGTACGCAGGATAGCGGGCGCGATGCTGAGCGTTGCCGCTCCCCCTACCCCCTGCAGAAAGCGCATTGCGACTAACATCGTGAGTGAATCCGCCAGCGCGCAGCCGAGCGAGGCGAGCGTAAAGAGCGCCACACCTGCGGCAAACAACCTGCGAAAACCGACGCGCCCGGCAAGCGCCGCGAAAATTGCAAGCGTCATCGCAGCGGAGAGTAAATATCCGTTTGCGACCCATACGGCGTCGGCCGCCGATACCTGCAACGCGCGCGCGAGATCCGGCAGCGCAATATTCACCATCGCGCCGTCAAATACCGCCATCGTAGTGCTGGTCATTACCGCCAGCATCGCCATGGCACGCTCGCGCCCTGGCAGCCCTTCATCGCCGGGCTGGTTTGAAAAAAGTGTCATTGTCACTCCCGTAAATTACGTCTGTGCCCTCACTCTACTGTTGCGCGATACATGGCGGAAGGCGCAACGATTGCATTAATATGTTGCATGAAACGCTTTCTCTGACGCGGCACACGGAGCCAGACCATGAACGATCCGGATTTAAATTTGCTGTTCGCGCTCGATGTGTTGCTCACCGAGCAAAGTGTGGCCGCGGCTGCACGGCGGCTGGGGTTAAGCGCCTCCGCGATGAGCCGCACGCTGAGCCGTCTGCGCGACGCCACCGGCGATCCGCTGCTGGTGCGAGCGGGCCGTCAGATGGTGCTGACGCCTTACGCCGACGCTATCCGTGAACGCACCCGACAGGCCGTTTTCGCCGCGCGCGCTGTGCTGCGCCCTGCGGCACAGGCCTTTGATATCGCCCTCCACCAGCAGACGTTTACGCTGCGCGCCAATGACGGATTCGTTGAGGCGTTCGGCCCGCATCTGATAGCCCGTCTTTCGCATCTGGCCCCTGACGTGCGCCTGCGTTTTGCGCCAAAGCCATCAAAAACCGACCGTCCTCTGCGTGAAGGCGATGCCGATCTGGAAATCGGCGTGCCCGGCGACATGGGGCCGGAGATCAAGCAACAGCGCCTTTTCCAGGACCGGTTTGTGGGCGTGGTAAGACGTGGGCATCCGCTCGCAGGCGCATCAGACGTGACGGCAGCGCAGTTCGTCGCCTGGGCGCACGTGGTGGCATCGCGCCGCGGTGTACTGACGGGACCGGTAGATGAAGGGCTGGCGGCCCGCGGGCTGAAACGGCATATTGCCGCCGTCGTGCCCGGGTTTCCCGCCGCGCTCGCGGTGGCGCGCGGGACGGAGTTCATTGCTCTTGTGCCCGCGTCGTTTCTGATAAACCTGCCGCCCGAGCCAGGCATCGTGTGGTTTGAACTACCGGTGCCGACGCGTCCTATTGCCGTGTCGCAGATGTGGCACCCGCGCCTGGACGCGGACCCGGCGCACCGCTGGCTACGCCAGTTTATGCTCGCAGAATGCCGCACGCTGATGCCGAAGGGTTGAGCGGCAGGCAAAAAAAATCCCCCTGACGGGGGATTTATTACTCCTACCTTCACTGTCTCTTTACCCCAGCGCGGACTCCCGTAGCCGGGTTTTCAGCGCGTTATACTCATCAATCACATACTGCTCGGCGGCACGCTGATCGCGAATCGGCTCGACACGTACGGCGCAGTATTTATACTCCGGCGTTTTCGTGATCGGGCTTAAGTTCTCCGCCACCAGTTCGTTACAGGCGCCAATCCACCATTGATAGGTCATGTAGACGGCCCCCTGGTTCGGGCGATCGCTCACCTGCGCGCGGGTGATGACTTTACCTTTGCGCGACACGACCCACACCAGCGCCTCGTCCGCTATGCCCAGTCGCGCTGCATCAGCGCTATGAATTTGCGCGTAGCCCGGCTCATCGGCCAGCGCCGCCAGCGCGGCGCAGTTCCCGGTCATCGAACGGCATGAGTAATGCCCTACTTCGCGTACGGTAGAGAGCACAAGGGGGTATTCCTCATTGACCCTGTCAAGCGGCGGCGCCCAGTCGCAGGTGAAGAACTGCCCCAGACCGTTCGGCGTGGAGAACGCTTTCTCGAAGAGATAATCGGTGCCCTGATCGGCCTCAGACTCGTCACGACACGGCCACTGGATATAGCCAAGCTCACCCATTTTTTCATAGGTGGCCCCATAGAAATCAGGGCAGAGCGCGCGCAGCTCATCCCAGATCTGTTTGGTATTGTCGTAATGCATCGGGTAGCCCATGCGGGTGGCAATTTCGCTGATGATCTGCCAGTCGGTTTTGAGATCCCACTGCGGCTCTACGGCTTTAAAGAAACGCTGGAAGCCGCGATCCGCCGCCGTATAAACCCCCTCATGTTCGCCCCAGGACGTGGACGGCAAAATGACATCTGCCGCCGACGCGGTTTTCGTCATGAAGATGTCCTGAACGATAACCAGCTCCAGATCCGCAAACGCCTGGCGCACCGCGGACAGTTCGGCATCGGTTTGCAGCGGGTCTTCACCCATAATGTAGGCGGCGCGCACCTCGCCATGCGCCACGCGATGCGGTAATTCGCTGATGCGATAACCGGTGTGTGCGGGCAGCGACGCTACTCCCCAGGCTTTGGCGAACTTCTCGCGATGTTCCGGGAATTTGACGTACTGGTACCCTGGGTACGTATCCGGCAATGCGCCCATATCGCACGCGCCCTGTACGTTATTTTGCCCACGCACCGGGTTGACGCCCGCACTCGGTTTGCCAAGGTTGCCGGTCAGCAACGCGAGGCTTGTGAGCGAACGCACCGTCTCAACGCCCTGGTAGAACTGCGTGACGCCCATGCCCCAGAGAATGGCCGCCTTATCCGCCTTCGCATACAGCCGCGCCGCCTGGCGAATATCATCGGCGCTAACGCCGGTTATCGTTTCCACCGACTCCGGCGTATAGCCTTCGACGATTTTGCAATACTCCTCAAAACCTTCGGTACGCGCGGATACGAAAGCGTGGTCCCAGAGATCTTCTTTAATGATGACGTGCCCCATCGCGTTCAGCAGCGCGATGTTTGAGCCGTTTTTCAGTGCCAGATGCATATCGGCAATGCGCGCCGTTTCGATTTTACGCGGATCGCAGACAATAATTTTTGCGCCGTTTTTCTTCGCTTTAATGACGCGATTGGCGACGATAGGATGTGAATCCGCCGGGTTATACCCGAACACAAAGACTAAATCGGTATTTTCAATGCCCGTGATGGAATTGCTCATGGCGCCGTTACCGACCGACTGGTGCAGACCTGCAACCGAAGGGCCGTGTCAGACGCGCGCGCAGCAATCGACGTTATTGGTGCCGATAGCCGCGCGGGCAAATTTTTGCATCACATAGTTTGTTTCGTTGCCAGTACCGCGTGAGGAGCCGGTCGTCATGATAGCGTCCGGGCCATACTTGGCTTTAATGGCGCTAAGACGCGCGGCGACATAATCCAGCGCCTCGCTCCAGGAGACAGCTTCCAGCTTGCTGCCGCGCTCGCGGCGGATCATTGGCGATTTGAGGCGCGGGGTCAGGATCTGGGTATCATTAATAAAATCCCAGCCATAATAGCCCTTCAGGCATAAGTCCCCCTGATTGGTTTTCCCCATTGCCGCTTCCGCCTTAACGACCTTGCCGTTATCGACGACCAGGTTGATTTTGCAACCCGACGCGCAATAGGGACACACCGTGACGACTTTCTTCATCGGTCTTGCTCCAGAGTTAACTACATAGATAGTGGAGCGATAATGCAGAAACCGTGCCACCTGAGCGAAGGCGGTCACAGCGCGGGATGATGGAGGTAGAGACAGATAAAGCGTGTCGAGGGAAGCGCCTTTCGTCAAAACTGACGTGACGAAAGGCGCGGCAAGACTAGCGCGCAGGCAGCGCGTCGTAGCCTTTAATACGGTAGTTCAAAAGCGACAGCGCCCAACAGAGGATAAACAGGCCGACCACGATAAACCCGGCGTCGCCCAGATTGTCGTTGACGCCTGCAACCCAATCCCAGATGCCCCCGGTCAGACCACATTTATCCATCAGCAGCCCCAGCGCCTCCAGCCCGCCAATAAACAGCGCGACCACAACCGACGTGCCAGTGATGGTCATGTTGTAGTAAAGCTTGCGCTGCGGTTTGCTAAACGCCCAGCCGTACGCGCCTACCATCACTATGTTGTCGAAAGTATCAACGAGCGCCATGCCGCTGGTAAAGAGCGCCGGGAAGACCAGAATCGACCAGACGGACATCCCGTTTGTCGCCCCGGCAGCCGACATCCCCAGCACGCCTATCTCGGTTGCGGTATCAAACCCCAGTCCAAAGAGAAAACCGACCAGATACATATGCCAGCTTTTATTCACCAGGCGAAACGTGGCGCGAAAGAGCCAGCTCATCGGGCCGCCTGCAGTGAGCGTCTCGGCGTCAGGAGCAATCGGCTCGCCGCGTTTGAGCCTGCGGAAACTGCGCCAGACGCCGCGCAGGATAAGCAAATTGACCAGCGCCATCGCCAGCAAAAAGACCGCTGAAACCGTGGTGCCGATGACACCGCCGACATCATGAAACCAGGCCATATCCTCTTTGATAGCCGCCGCCGTCGCCGCAATCGCGATGGACGCCAGTACGACAATCGTCGAGTGGCCAAGCGAAAACCACGCGCCGACGCCAAACGGGCGTTTGCCCTGCTGCATCATTTTGCGCGTCACGTTATCGATAGCGGCGATATGGTCGGCATCTACCGCGTGGCGCAGCCCATAGCCCCAGGCGAGCAGGCTTGCGGCCATCAGCGCGGGGCTGTGATGAAAGGCGTAAAACGCCCACACCCAGGCGGCCAGGTTGGCGATGCCCAGCGCGGCCAGCAGGGCCAGCGCGCGGGGATGATTACGTAGCAGTGGAGTCAGCATGACAACATTCCTGTGAGTTAAGAATAAATAGCAGCGGCAATCGCCGCCTGGCCGAACGCTATCGCACCGTCGCCCGCAGGCAACGACTGCGGCAGCAACAGCCGGAAATCGTGGAGATAAAAGGCAAGCCGTTCACGCAGTAGCGCGTTGTGTAACACGCCGCCGCCGCAGGCGATGGTCGTGATGCCGCGGGCACGGGCATGCCGTCGCGCAAGCGCTGCCAGGCCACACGCAAGCGCGTCGTGAAAGGCCCAGGCGCGGGCGGCGACAGAGGCATCGAAGGCAAGCAGGCTTTGCCAGAACAGCGGCATGTCAAAAGCATTTCCCTTAAGTGACAACGTCACATCGTGATGGACCGGACCGTGGCGGCGCGCCAGTGCTTCCAGGCGGCAGGCCGCCTCGCCTTCGTAGCTTTGGGCCGCGGGCGCGACGCCAAGCATGGCCGCTACCGCGTCAAACAAGCGCCCGGTGGAAGACGCGCGCGGCGCATTAATGCCCCGCTCAATGGCGCGTGCCAGCGGCTGCCAGGGGATATCCAGCAACCCTGCGGCCTGCGGCAGCGTTTGCCAGTCGGGGACAAACGCGAGCCACTGCGCCAGCCAGTTACGCCAGGGCTGGCGCGCGGCCAGATCACCGCCCGGCAACGCCACCGCAGGCAGGCCGCCAAGCCGTTCGCAACGCACGTAATCCGCGAGCAGGCATTCACCGCCCCAGAGCTGCCCTGCTTCGCCCATCCCGATACCGTCGAGCGCGAGCGCAATCACGGGGCCCGCATCCCGCGCCCAGCGATGTTCTGCAAGACACGCGGCGATATGGGCGTGGTGATGGCGTACACGCAGCACCGGCAAGCCCATTGCTTCGCCAAGCGCTGTACTGCGATAGCCGGGATGCGCATCAACGACAATATGCTCTGGGTGAAAATCATATATCTCGCGAAACAGCGCCAGCGCCTGGCGCCACTGCGCCTGCGTTTGCGTGTCGCTAAGATCGCCCAGATGCTGGCTCAGCACCGCTTCGTCGCCGCGCGCAAGACAAAAGGTGTTTTTCAGGTCAGCGCCCAGGCAGAGCGTGGCGGGAACAGCGGAAAACCCTGGCGGCAGCGGCAACGCGTCCGGCACAAAACCCCGCGCCCGGCGCAGCATCTCGCCGTTCGGGCGCATCACCGAATCGTCCATCCGTTGCAGGATGTCGCGGTTGTGCAGCAAGAAACCATCAGCAATCTCACTGAGCTGCGTAAGCGCCTGCGCGTTAGTGAGCGCGGGCGGCTCACCGCTACGGTTGCCGGAGGTCATTACCAGCGGACGCCCGACGCCCTGCATCAGCAGGTGTTGCAGCGGGTTGGCAGGCAGCATCACACCGGTTTCGGTAAGCCCCGGCGCAATGGCGTCGCACAGGGGCGGCAGGGTTGCGTTATCCACCAGCACGATGGGTGCGGCAGGCGTGTTGAGGCGCGCGCGTGCGTCATCCGCAAGTCCGGCGTCGCTTTCGAGCATCACCGCAAGCGGTTTGGCCGGGCGGCGCTTGCGCGCCCGAAGCCTCGCGACGGCGTGCGCATTTTGCGCGTCACAGGCGAGATGAAACCCGCCGAGGCCTTTTATTGCGACGATCTGCCCGTTCTTCAGCGCCGTAATTGCTCCCTGTAGCGCCGCTTCTTTTCCGGCAGTCTTTTCGCCCTCCAGCCAGGAAAGCTGCGGGCCGCATGTCGGGCACGCCACAGGTTGAGCGTGAAAACGCCGATCGGCCGGGTCGCGGTATTGCGTGGCGCACCCGGAACACAGCGTAAACGCCGCCATCGCAGTATTGGGCCGGTCGTAGGGCATCGCCTGGATAATGGTGAAACGCGGGCCGCAGTGGGTGCAGTTGATAAACGGGTAGCGCCAGCGGCTGTCGGTCGGATCGTTAAGTTCGCGCAGGCACTGCGGGCAGGTTGCGGCATCCGGCGTGATTTGCGTACGCATCGCTCCGCCGCCGCTTTCCCGAATGGAAAACGCCTGCGGCACCGCCTCCCAGCGAAACGGCGCAGCGAGAACGCTGTCGATACGCGCAAGCGGCGGACAGTGCTGGAAAAGTGCGGCGATAAACGCACCCTCGCCGCGCGTCAGGCGCACTTCCACGCCCGCTCCGTCGTTACAGACGTCGCCGGTGAGCGTTAACTGCTGCGCCAGTTGCCAGACATAGGGGCGAAAACCCACCCCCTGTACCCGGCCCTGGATACGTAAAATCGTGCCGTTATGGTTCATGGTCTTATCAAAAAAAGCGCGGGCGCGAGGCCCGCACCGGGTTAGCTATACCGCCGCGGCGTCGCGCAGGCGTGCCTTCATGCTGGTATAGGTTGTCTGAACATAAGCCTCGGCATTGCGCTGATCGGCAATCGCCTCAACATTCACTGCGCAATACTTGGTTTCCGGCGTTTTGGAAACCGGGTCAAGGTTGTCCTGCGTGAGTTCATTACAGGCACCGATCCACCACTGGTAAGTCATATATACCGCGCCGGGGTTGATGCGTTCGTTGACGTCCGCACGGCTGATGACACGCCCGCGACGCGAGCTAACCCACACCAGTTGCCCGTCACGCACACCGAGACGCGCCGCATCCTGCGGATGCATCTGCACGCGGCCCGGTTCGTCGGCGAGCGTTTGCAGCGCGGCGCAGTTGCCCGTCATGGAGCGACAAGAGTAGTGTCCGACTTCACGGACCGTGCAAAGCACCAGCGGATAGTCGGCATCAGGCTGTTCTGCAGGCGCACGCCATGCGGCGGCAAAAAGCTGGCCTTTGCCGCTCGGCGTATCGAAGCGGTTGCCTGTGTAGAGGTACGGCGTGCCGGGATGATCAAGCGTCGGGCACGGCCACTGAACATGACCCATGTCGCCCATTTTCTGATAGGTAACGCCGTAGAACAGCGGGCAGAGCTCGCGCATTTCGTCCCAGATCTGCTGGTTATTCTCGTAATGCATCGGGTAGCCCATGGCGGTTGCGATAAGGCTGATGATTTCCCAGTCGCGTTTGACGTCGTATTTCGGCTCAATGGCTTTCTCAAAGCGCTGGAAACCGCGGTCGGCGCAGGTGAAAACACCGCCGTGTTCGCCCCAGGAGGTCGCAGGCAGCAGCACATCCGCAACTTCGGCGGTTTTGGTCATAAAGATGTCCTGCACCACCACGAAATCGAGCGCGTCAAAGCCCTGGCGCACGAGGCCGAGATCGGCTTCGGTCTGCAGCGGATCTTCGCCCATGATGTAATAGGCTTTGATTTTGCCTTCAAGCGCCAGGTGCGGCACTTCGGTGATGCGCACGCCGATTTTATCGTCCATCGTTGCCGGGTCGATTCCCCAGGCATGCGCGAATTTTTCACGCACCGCCGCGTCTTCAACATCCTGGTAGCCCGGGAACTGATTCGGCAGCACACCCATATCACACGCGCCCTGCACGTTGTTCTGTCCACGAACCGGACCAACGCCGACATGCTCACGGCCAAGGTTACCCGTCAGCAGCGCGAGGCTCGAAAGCCCTTTCACCACATCCACCGCCTGACCAAACTGCGTTACGCCCATCCCCCACATGATGGTGGCAGACGGCGCGGCGGCGAAAGTACGCATCGCCTGGCGGATCTGCTGGGCGCTCAGGCCGGTGAGCTGTTCTACCGCCTCCGGCGCATAGTCTTTCACCGTTTCGCGGTAGGCTTCCAGCCCTTCGGTGTACCGTGCCACGTACTCTTTGTCGTAAAGCTCTTCTTCAAGCAGCACATAGCCAAAGGCATTGACCAGCGCCATGTTACAGCCGTTATTAAGCTGCAAATGCTGATCGGCGATGCGCGCCGTTTCAATTTTACGCGGGTCGCAAACGATAATTTTTGCGCCGTTTTCTTTGGCTTTCAGCACGCGACGCGCCACGATCGGGTGGGAATCCGCGCAGTTGTAGCCAAACACCAGCAAACATTTGGAGTGTTCGATATCGCCGATGGAGTTGCTCATCGCGCCGTTACCCAGTGTCTGCTGGAGGCCGGCCACTGACGGGCCGTGGCAGACGCGGGCGCAGCAATCGACGTTATTGGTCTTCAGCACCGCACGGGCAAATTTTTGCATCACAAAGTTGGTTTCGTTGCCAGTACCGCGCGAGGAGCCGGTGGTCATAATGGCCCGCGGACCATATTGCTCTTTGATAGCCAGGAGCCGTTCAGCCGTATAGCGAATCGCTTCATCCCAGGAGACCGGCGTCAGCGCGCCGCCCTTCTCATAGCGGATCATGGGTTGGGTCAGGCGCGGGGTCAGCAGCTGGGTATCGTTAAGAAAATCCCAGCCGTAGTAGCCTTTCAGGCAGAGCTGGTTCTGGTTGGTGACGCCTTCGGCCGCCTCGGCGCGAATGATTTTGTTGTTATCCACGACGAGCTTGAGTTTGCAGCCCGCACCACAGTACGGACAGACGCTGGTGATTTTTTTCATCAGTAACAGACCTGTTAAAAGTGAAATCGCGGCTTAAAAAGCCAGGGATGAGAGGCCATCGAGCGCAGCACGGCGGCGGCGTTCGGCGCTGAGCGCTTCCAGGCGGTTGCGATCGATACACACAATGGCGTTGGTCGGGCATGCGTCAATGCAGGCCGGGCCTTCAGCGCGGTGATGGCAGAGATCGCATTTATTGGCTTCGGCTTTTTCTGCCAGCACGTTAAGCCCGGCGCCGCTGTTGCGCACGACCGGGCGCACCACGACTTCCATCGCACCGTACGGGCACGCCACCACGCAGGTTTTGCAGCCGATGCAGCGCTGCTGGTGAACGTGAACGAAATCGCCGTCGCGGCTGATAGCGCCATTCGGGCAGACGCTGGCGCAAGGCGCGTCTTCACACTGGCGGCACATCGTTGCGGTCGAGACATTCACGCCTTTGACGACATGAATACGCGGCAGAAAGGTTTGCGGGGTAAGCGCGGCGCAGTCCTGGTTTTCCTGGTGCGACACCACGCACGCCACCTCGCAGGTGCGGCATCCAATACATTTACTTGAATCAGCAATGATGAAGCGGTTCATCATGATCTCCGGCTGTGGGTTGAACCCACTTTGCAATACACGATCCGTGCCAGATTTTAATATGCTGATATTTAAAGGGATTATTTCTCAGGGGTAGCGCATTGAGGTGTCATCGACATTAATGACGATGAAAGTGACGGGATTTCAGGCAACAAAAAAGCGGGTCTGATAACCCGCTTCGTCGGTAATACGTTTAATAACTTACGCGCACAGCTCCGTTTCACGCTGGACAGCAACGAGACTCTGCTGCAGCCCTTGTTTACGGTAGTAGTTGTAACGCTCACGGAACCAGGCGGATTGCGCCT
The DNA here is from genome assembly GCF_001277255.1 of Cronobacter condimenti 1330. Lineage (NCBI taxonomy): Bacteria > Pseudomonadati > Pseudomonadota > Gammaproteobacteria > Enterobacterales > Enterobacteriaceae > Cronobacter > Cronobacter condimenti. The sequence continues at coordinate 1,904,966 of NZ_CP012264.1, read as the reverse complement.
CGCTCATATTGCCGGTGACGGCGTCGATATCAATACGGCGTCCTTCTCCGTTCATACGGGCAAAACTGCAAGCCAGAAAATCAAAGTTTTTGAACGAATAAATATCGTGTCTGTTCATCAGTTTCTCCCTCCATTTGTATCAACTGTATACGAAGCCAGAGCGCGCTTTTTTTATTCAGAAGATTCCTGGCGCAAAACTGGCGGTTTCAGAGAGTTCTGGCAGGGTGCGCCACCGGGCCTGGCCATTGATGTTATTGGGAAATTGAGCGGAAAATGGACGCAATAAGCAGGAAGAGTGATTTTAAAAAAATATTGGCAGGTGTGGATGATAAAAGAGGGTTGCGGCTTCGCTTATGCGTCTTACGACTCGCTCATGGTTCGGGTTTGCAAGGCGGGCACGCAACGCCGTACCCGCCATCAGCACTACGCGTTCTCCCCGACGTCGAGCGACGCAAAGCCGCCATTACCCTCCCAGTGCGCCAGACGCTGGTACACCGTATCCACAGCCGTTTTCACGGCGTCGGTCATGGGGTAATAAAACCCGACGATATCGGGCTGAATACCGAGAAAAATCACCTCGCCGGTATCATCACGAAGCTGATCCACCAGATAATTCAGCGGCATGTTGTGGGTGGTCATCATAAACATGTCAGCGATGTCGTCCGGGTCGATAAGACGGATCTCGCCGGGGCTGAGCCCCATATCTGTCGCATCAACGATAAGTAAACGCTCAGGGCGCAACTCGCGGATAGCACCGATGTCATTTTCTGGCGCGCTACCGCCGTCAACCAGTACCCATTCGCCCTGTGATGCTGCGCGAAATTTTTCCGCCAGCAGCGGTCCCGCGCCGTCGTCACCCATCATGCTGTTGCCCACACATAACAAAACGTCAGTCACGATCTCTCCTTACCATCACATACACCGCCGGTTCACGCTGGATAGCCTGCAGCAGCCCCAGCAGCTCGCGACTCCACGCCTGTTGTTGCTCACTCTGGCGCGCCAGCGCCTCGTCAAACGCCCGCGCCAGCAGCGAGACGTGGTTTTGGTCGATAACGATCTCACCGTAGCGTGGCACGCCCAGCATTTTGCGCTGCGCCTCGCCGGGGGCGAGCGTTGCAATCCACGCCTGATAGTCGTCAAACGGACAGACGAGGGACGCCTTGAGGCAATCAATCACGCCCAGGTGATGGCCTATTGCAAGGCTGTAGTAAATGACCTGCTGCGCCTGCGGCGGCGTGGCCTCGTTTTCATCAACGAATTTACGTGACAGGCGGCTGAACACGACGGTTTCGCTCATCCTATGCGCTCCTGGGCCACCACCTCGTCGAGACGGGCGACGATTTCGTTCAGGCGCGGGTCATTTTCCTGTGACAGCCAGCCCGCCAGGCTGTCGTTGCCAAGCGTCAGGTGGCGCATATAGTCATCGGCAATCTGGCGGCCATAACGATACCCGGCGAGGCGGCGTGCGGCGCGGTCGACGCGCACACGCAGCGGCTGCACCATGTCCGGGTGCAGGATCTCTGCGGGCTGGTTGTCCTGCTCGCCTGGCGCACGCGCGTGGATTTTCTGCTCAAGCAGCCCAAGCGCCATGGCGAAGCCGTAAAGGGTGGCGGCAGGCGTCGGCGGGCAGCCGGGAATATAGACATCCACCGGCACGATTTTGTCGGTGCCGCCCCAGACGCAGTAAAGGTCGTGGAAGATGCCGCCGCTGTTACCGCAAGCACCGTAGGAGATGCAGATTTTCGGGTCGGGTGCGGATTCCCAGGCACGCAGCGCAGGCGAGCGCATCGCACGCGTCACCGCGCCGGTAAAGAGCAAAATATCGGCATGGCGCGGCGAGGGGACGACTTTGATCCCGAAGCGTTCGGCATCAAAAAGCGGCGAGAGCGTGGCGAAGATTTCAATTTCGCACCCGTTGCAGCCGCCGCAGTCGACGCGGTAGACATACGCGGAGCGTTTGATGTTTTTAAGCAGCGACGTTTTCATGCGCGCGATGGATTCTTCCACCGTTACGGGCACCGGAATATTGTTGCTGTCGCGTGGGCCGAGCAGGTTCATCACACCGCCTCCTTCATTTCGCGGGTCAGATCGATAAGTTCTGAAGGTGCCAGCCCCTGCTGACGTTTGCAGTCAGGACAGGTTTCAAAGCTGGCGCGGTGGCGTTCTGCCCGTTCGTCGCCGTTGTGTGCCAGCAGAGCGATGGCGTAATCCACCTCTTTTTGCACCGCGAACGGCTGCTGGCAGACGCGGCAGCGGCAGAGCGCAAAGCTTGCCTGCTGGAGAAAATCCTCTTTGCGCCAGACGGCCAGTTCGTACTCCGGCGTCAGAAGAATAGCCGCTGTCGGGCAGACCTCTTCACAGCGACCGCAGAAGATGCAGCGTCCGAGATTGAACTGCCAGTTAAGACGGTCATGCTCAAGATCGGTGTCAACCGTCAACGCGTTCGACGGGCAGGCGTTCACACACGCCGCGCAGCCGATGCACTGCTGTGGATTATGCTGCGGTTTACCGCGAAAATTTTTATCGACCGGCATCGGCTCCAGCGGATAAGACTGCGTCGTGACGCCGGTTTTGAGTGCTTTTTTGATAAACGTAAACATGTTCACTCCTGTCGCCTGGGCGACGATTTCAGCGCGGGTGGTGCTGCGCTTACCCGCGCTGTGCTAACCTGCCCCGTCCCCTGTGGGAAAAGGGCCAGGGTGAGGGATACCAGAACCGCGCCGCCTATTTCAGCGGCGAGTTGGTGCGCTCAATGCTGTAGCGCTCCAGTTCCTTGTACGGCACCACTTTGCTTTTCTTCTTGCGGACATCCACCACCGTCATGCGATCGGTGCAGGAGTAGCACGGGTCAAGGCTGCCGATAATCAGCGGCGCGTCAGAAACCGTATTGCCCCGCAGCATATAGCGCAGCGTCGGCCAGTTGGCGTAGGTCGCGGCGCGGCAGCGCCAGCGGTAAAGCTTCTGGTTGTCGCCGGTCATGCTCCAGTGAATATCGTCACCGCGGGGCGCCTCAGAGAAGCCAAGCGCGAAGCGATTCGGAATATAGGTGAACCCCTCCACCAGCAGTGGCCCACCGGGGAGATTGTCGAGCCCGAAATCGATCATGTTGAGCGCGGTAAACACCTCGTTGATACGCACCTTCAGGCGGGAAATCACATCGCAGCCCTGCTCGCTGTGCACCTCCATCGGCAGCAGGCCATAACCCACGAATGGGTGATCGGCGCGGGTGTCGCGAGCGTGGCCACTTGCGCGCACCATCGGTCCGACGTTACTGAAATCGCGGGCGATTTGCGGGTCGAGTCGGCCAATCCCGGCGGTACGCTGTTCGATATTGGGCGTGCTGAGCAGAATACTTACCAGATCCTGCACTTCGCGGCGCATCTGCTGGGCAAGCAAACGGGTCTGGACCATATCGTCTTTCAGCAGATCGCGGCGGATGCCGCCAATCAGGTTCATGCCGTAAGTTTTACGCGCGCCGGTCAGGATCTCGGCCATCTTCATGGAGGTTTCGCGAACCCGGAAAAACTGCATAAAGCCGGAGTCGAACCCGACGAAATGGCAGGCCAGGCCGAGGTTCAGCAGATGACTGTGCAACCGCTCCACCTCCAGCAGAATGGCGCGAATGGCCTGGGCGCGTTCGGGCACCTGAATGCCCATCGCATTTTCTACGGACGTGGTATACGCCGTGCTGTGGGCAAACCCACAGATGCCGCAGACGCGATCCGAGAGAAACGTCACTTCGTTGTAGCCCATTCGGGTTTCGGCGAGTTTTTCCATGCCGCGATGCACGTAAAAGAGCCGGTAGTCTGCATCGATAATGTTTTCGCCATCGACAAATAACCGGAAATGGCCCGGCTCATCGGACGTCACATGCAGCGGGCCGATAGGCACCACGTTGTTTTTGGCATCACCCAGCTCATTGATGAATTCATATGTTTCTTTATCGCTGGTAGGCGCCGGGCGCTGGCGATAATCCATGCTGTCTTTACGCAGCGGATAAAGATCATCCGGCCAGTCGTCCGGCAGCACCAGTCGGCGCTCATCAGGCAAACCGACCGGGATCAGGCCGTACATGTCGCGCACTTCGCGCTCGCCCCAGACGGCAGCCGGTACGCGCGGCGTAACGGACGGAAACTCTGGTTTCGCGGCATCCACCTCCACCCGTACGGTTATCCAGCATTTAACGCCCTGCTCCATCGACAGCACGTAATAGACCGCAAAGCGCCCGCAGAGTTTGCGCTCGTCATTGCCAAACAGCACCGACAGCCAGCCCCCTTGCTGGTAGTACAGAAATTCCACCACTTCCGGCAGATAGTTAATTTTCACCGTGACGGTAAGCTGATCGCGGGTCTGCCAGGCTTCATCGAGCACCACGCCCGGAAACGCTTCATGCAGCGCGCGCAGATAGTGTTGCCCTGTTTTTTCTTCAGACATCATTGAGTTCTCTTCATCACGCCGCCAGCAAGGAGACGAAAGCTAAAAAGGCAAAGCCGAAACCGGCCCAGGTGACGCGCGACACCGCGGAAAACCGCAGACGCGCCATGCTGTTTTCAAAAAGCGCGATAATCAGCACGCCCGCGAGCAGTTTTACGACGGCCAGCACCAGCGCGAGCAGCGCGCCGCCTGCACTGAACGTCATCATCTGGCCCCACGGCAAAAACACGCCGACAAACATCTGCAACACCACCAGTTGCTTGAGGCTGACGCCCCATTTCAGGAGCGCAAAACCCGCGCCGCTATACTCCGACAGCGGGCCTTCCTGCAATTCCTGTTCCGCTTCGGCCAGATCGAAGGGCAATTTGCCCATTTCAATAAAGGTGGCGAACGCGCAGGCGGCCAGGGCAAGGAGAAGCGTGAGGCTCTGCGCGACCGGCCAGTGATAGACCGTCGCGGCGATATTGCTGATGTGGGTTGAGCCAGCGACCGTCGCCGCAACCCACAGGCCGAGCAGTAAAATTGGCTCCACCAGCACACCAAGCATCGCCTCGCGGCTTGCCCCTATCGCCGTAAACGGGCTGCCGGTATCAAGCCCGGCGATGGCGAAGAAGAAGCGCGCGATAGCAAAGAGATAAATAAGCGTGATGAGATCGCCCGCGCCCGGCAGCGGCGAGTGCACAGTCACTACCGGCAGTGCGGCGGCGATGGTCAGCATCACCGCTACCATGGCAAACGGCGTGAAGCGAAACACCCAGCCGGATGCCGCAGGCGCCACGCTCTGGCGGCCCAGCAGCTTAATCAGATCGCGATACTCCTGCAGTACGCCTGGCCCACGGCGGTTATGCAGGCGCGCGCGCGCAACGCGGGTCACGCCGGCAAGCAGCGGCGCGCATGCAAAGAGCACCAGCGCCTGGATGAGAGAAAAAAGGAAATGTTGCATGTCAGACTCCCCGGGAAATCACAACCACCAGCAGCACGGCCAGTTCGACCACAGCCAGCCGGCGACATAGCGCGGGCAGAGAGGCGCTCTGCCAGCCCGGCAGCCAGCGCGCCGGATTAAGGGTTTTGCGAAGCGTAATCAGCGGTGCAAACGCGGCCTTAACGGGGCGCGCAAAACCGTGTGCGGTGATAACCATCGCCGGCTCATGGTCGTAACCGCACACCCAGGCGCTGCCGCGCGTGCGTGTCGGCAGACGATCGCCTTTAAAAAACATCATCAGCAGGAACGGCAACAGCAACGAGCCCACCAGCAGCAGCGCGACAGCAGGCTGTGACACAGTGGTCCCTGCGGTCGTCAGCGGCAGCGGCACAGCGCGGCCCACCAGCGGCAACAGCCACGGCGCGCCAATCCCGCCCACAAGACAGCACAGCGCTGGCAACGCCACACACAGACGCATCAGCCACGGCGCGTCGGCGGCTTGTTCCGCCTGCGCCGTGCGCGGCGCGCCGAGGAACGTCACGCCATACACTTTCGCCATACACATCACCGCCAGCGCGCCGGTTATCGCAAGCCCCACCGCCAGGAGCGGCCCGAACAGACGGGCGATAAAGAGCGGCTGCGCGCCGAGGTTAAAGAAGGCCTGATAAATGACCCACTCACCAGCAAAGCCGTTGAGCGGCGGCAACGCCGCCATTGCCATCAAGCCCACCAGCATGGCGAGCGACACCAGCGGCATTTTTTTGCCCATACCGCCGAGTTTTTCGATATCACGGTGCCCGGTGCGATGAAACACGGCGCCCGCCCCGAGAAACAGCGTGGTTTTAAAGAGGCTGTGGTTAAAGAGATGATAAAGCCCGCCGACAAGACCAAGCGCCACCAGCGCGGGTTCGCCAAGGGAAATGCCCGCAAGCCCGGCACCGAGACCCAGCAGGATAATCCCGATGTTCTCAAGCGTATGGTAGGCGAGAAGCCGATTGATATTGTGCTCCATCAGCGCATACAACCCGCCGATAAAGGCGGTCAGCATGCCGAGCAGCAGAACCAGTACGCCGCACCAGAGCGGCAGCGCCGCGTTCATTAGCGACACGACCAGGATGCCATACAGCCCGACCTTTAACACCACGGCGGAAAAGAGCGCCGCCGCGGGTGCCGGGGCTTGCGCATGGGCCTGTACCACGCCGCCATGCAGCGGCACGATACCGGCCAGCAGCCCAAACCCGACGAGTCCCAATAGCCAGACGCCTGCGCCGAAGGGCGCCGTCGCGGTAAGCGAACTTAACGCCAGAATATCGAGCGTGCCGTACTGCCTCCAGAGTAGCCAGCAAGCGAGCGCCAGCAGTAACGTCCCAAGGCGTCCCAGCGCGAAAACCAGCTTGCCGCTCGCGCTGTCGCCGGTCATAAATACCGCGGCAAGCGCCATAATTTCTGCCATGGCTACCAGCGCCGCCAGGTTCTGCACGGTGACCGCAAGCGTCGCGGCCCCCAGCAGCAGATTGATGAGCGCGCTGCCGGGGCGTCTTTCACCATCGCGCGGAGCGATAAGCGTAAAGAGACAAATGAAAAACCCCGGCAGGCCGAGTGTGGCAAGCCAGATTGCGTTAAACGCGGTCAGACGCACATCAAGATGACCTATCTGGGCAGAGAGCGGCCCGGCGCTGCTTTGTAGCAACAGCGCCGCGCCGGCCATTAGCGCGCAGAGGGAGCCCAGCGCGCCGCCAAGCCCGGCCGTCAGCGCGCTGAACGGTTTGTGCCAGGCCGTCAGCAGCGACAGCACAAGCCCCGCGCCAAAGGCTGTCAGCGCGCCCTGATATAAGAAAATCGCGTTCATTGTTCTCCTCCGCGCGGGCTTAAGAGCAGCGACAGATCGCCGAGTTCGGCATTGATGGTCAGTTCGCGTTTACGGCGGCTGGCGCGCGCGATGTCATGGTTATCGACCATTTTCAGCGCGCGGGTCGGACAGGTGCGTACGCAGGCCGGGCCGTCTTCGTCGAACTGGCAGAGATCGCATTTGACCGCCACGGCGCGCACGCCTGGCACCCAGTCGAGAAATGCGCCGACGTGGGCAGGCGCAGGTGGCGCAGGTGGCGCTTTCGGGCTGTTCACATTGGCCGGAATGTGCAGCGGTCGGCTGCCGGAAAATTCAATCGCGCCAAACGGGCAGGCGATGCCGCACAGTTTGCAGCTAACGCACAGGCTTTCATTAAGTTGAATCGCCCCCGCCTCGCGGGTGATGGCGTTCACCGGACAGACCTGCGCGCATGGTGCGTCTTCGCAGTGATGGCACAACTGCGGCGCGGAGTCTTTCTGGTTACGCATGACCGTCAGGCGCGGCCTGGATTGCAGTCCATGCAGGCGGTGCGTCTCTGAACAGGCAGCCTCGCAGGTGTGGCAGCCGATGCAGAGCGTGGAGTCGGCAATGATAAAACGGTTCACCAGGGGTTCCTCAGGTGATAGTCATTTTTGACGAAAAGTGACGAAGACAGCGGATTTCGACAGTCTCCGACACTTCGCCCTTTTAATGTGACGACGCGTCGCGCGACGCCAGGATCTCGCTGATGCGCAGCGGCGCATCGTGCTGCACCGCGTCATACAGCCCGTCATAGACCGCACCGATTTTGTCGAGGTAGTGCGCCAGCACGCGCTCGCGGTCGCGGATATCGACTGTGCCGTCCATGTTGCCCTGCGCATCAAGCTGCGCGGTGGCAAGCAGGGTCTCTTCGCTACCGTCGCGGCGGGCTATCAGGTAGTTAATGGTGCGGCAGTGGAAGCCTTCGGCCTGCTCCACGCGAATAGCGAAATGCTCGAAAAGAAAAAAGCACAGCCCATTCTGCGGTTCACAGCCGAGCGAATGGTGCAGTTTCTGGCGTGACAGCGTGATCGCCTGGACCAGGGTATTGCAGTAGGTGTGCCAGTGCGCCTGCAGGCTGCGGTGACGGTCGGCGATAAATTCCGCCTTCTGGCTTAATTCAGAAAGGATCATGGTTTTATGCTCGTTTAACAGAGATAGCCCTGTTTAGCAGGAACCATGCCATTTTTTAACTCATTGTTAATTAATGACTTAATAAAAAATGTCAGCATCCACTTTCTGTCATGACATGTCATTTCGACAGCCTCGACACCCGCCGTGACAGCCGTTACCCGCCCTTTTCTCTCTACTGCGCCGCCTTATGCGCTGGCACCCTTATTGCATTAGTGAGCGCATCGTATCGGAGGCGTTATGCATGAACTCACACTCTGCCAGCGGGCAGTAGAAATCATTGAACAGCAGGCGCAGGCCTGCGGCGCGCGTAAGGTGACCGGCGTGTGGCTGGAGATAGGCGCGTTTTCATGCGTTGAGCGTGGCGCGCTGGAATTTTGCTTTGACCTTGTCTGTCGTGACACCTGCGCGGAGGGCTGCGCGCTGCATCTCACGCAACAGGAGGCGCAGTGCTGGTGCCGCCAGTGCCAGCGCAGCGTCCAGTTACTGACTTCCCTTGTCCGGCGCTGCCCACATTGCCACAGCGCGGATTTACGTATCGACGCCGACGACAGCGTGCAAATCAAGCGTCTGGAAATAGAACAGGAGTAAACCATGTGTACGACCTGCGGTTGCCAGCATGGCAACCTTTATATAGAAGGCGACGAGCGCGACCCGCATTCCCCGTTTCGCGCCGCCCCTTTTGCCGCCGCCACGCACGCGGCATCGCCTATTACAGCCGTTAACCTCGCCACCTTTACACCTGATGCCGACGCCCTGGGCGATTTACATTATGGACACGGCGAGGCGGGCACCCACGCCCCGGGATTAAGCCAGCGTAAAATGGTGGAAATTGAAATCAACGTGCTGGATAAAAACAACCGGATCGCGCAGCGCAACCGCGAGCGACTCGCCGCACACGGACAGCTCGCGCTCAATCTGGTTTCAAGCCCCGGCTCCGGCAAAACCACCCTGCTGACGGAAACCCTCAAACGCCTTAATGGCCATACGCCCTGCGCGGTCATCGAAGGCGATCAGCAAACGGTCAATGACGCCGAGCGCATTCGCGCGACCGGCACCCCGGCGATACAGGTCAACACCGGCAAAGGCTGTCATCTCGACGCGCAAATGGTGCAGGACGCGATGGCGCGTTTACCGCTTGACGATGGCGGCGTGCTGTTTATCGAAAACGTCGGCAACCTCGTCTGCCCGGCGGGCTTTGATCTGGGCGAGCGTCACAAAGTGGCGGTGCTCTCGGTGACCGAGGGCGAGGATAAACCGCTTAAATACCCGCATATGTTTGCCGCCGCCTCGCTGCTGCTGCTCAATAAAGTGGATCTCCTGCCGTATCTGCAATTCGATGTGGAAAAATGCATGGCTTATGCGCACGATGTGAACCCGAACATCACCATTTTGCTGGTGTCTGCCACCCGTGGCGACGGTATGAACGCCTGGCTTACATGGCTGGAGGAACAGCGATGTGCATAGGCATTCCGGGGCAGATTTGCGAGCTGCTGACGGACAATCTCGCCCGCGTCGCGGTATGCGGCGTGCGGCGTGAGGTCGATTTAACGCTGGTGGGCACTCATGACGATACGGGTCTGCCGCGTCTTGGTCAGTGGGTGCTGGTGCATGTGGGTTTTGCCATGAGCCTTATCGATGAAAAAGAGGCGCTGGATACGCTGGAGGCGCTGCAAAACATGTTTGACGTCGAGCCGGATGTCGGCGCGCTGCTCTATGGCGAGGAGAATCGCTGATGCGCTTTGTGGATGAATACCGCAACCCCGACCAGGTGTTGCGCCTGACCGACCGGCTACGCGAACGGGCCGCCCTGCTCACCAACACCGCGCAAAAGCCGCTGCGGATCATGGAAGTGTGCGGTGGCCACACGCACGCCATCTTTAAATTTGGCCTCGACCGGCTGTTACCGGACAATATTGAGTTCATTCATGGCCCCGGTTGCCCGGTCTGCGTGCTGCCGATGGGCCGTATCGACAATGCGACCGAAATTGCCCACCGCCCCGGCGTGATTTTCTGCACCTTTGGCGATGCGATGCGCGTGCCCGGGAAAAACGGATCGCTGTTGCAGGCCAAAGCGCAGGGCGCGGACGTGCGTATCGTCTACTCGCCGATGGACGCGCTGAAAATCGCCGAAGGGCACCCACAGCGCGATGTCGTGTTTTTCGGCTTAGGATTTGAAACCACTATGCCCGCTACCGCGCTGACGCTGATGCAGGCGAAAGCGCGCGGTATCACTAATTTTTACTTTTTCTGCCAGCACATCACGCTTATCCCGACGCTGCAAAGCCTGCTGGCGCAGCCGGATAACCAGATAGACGCGTTTCTGGCACCGGGGCATGTGAGCATGGTTATCGGCACCGAACCTTATGCGTTTATCGCCGGGCATTTCGCCCGCCCCCTGGTAGTGGCAGGTTTTGAGCCGCTCGATCTGTTGCAGGGCGTACTGATGCTTGTTGAACAGCGGTTAGCCGGAAAAAGCCGGGTGGAAAATCAGTACCGCCGCGTGGTGCCGGATGCAGGTAACCCCGCGGCACAACGGGCGATTAGAGAGGTGTTTTGCGTCGAGGGCGACAGCGAATGGCGCGGGCTTGGCGTGATTCGCCACTCCGGCGTGCGGCTTCGCGCGCCGTATCACACATTCGATGCCGAAGCGCATTTTGCGCCCGCGCCGCAGCAGGTCAGCGACGCCCCGCAGGCCCGCTGCGGCGACGTGCTTACCGGCCGTTGCAAACCCGCCCAGTGCCCGCTGTTCGGCACACGCTGTACCCCGGAAAACGCCTTCGGGGCGCTGATGGTTTCTTCAGAAGGCGCCTGCGCTGCCTGGCACCAGTATCGTTCAGAGGAGTGTGAAGCATGAGCACCATTACCCTTGCCCACGGCAGCGGCGGCCAGGCGATGCAGCAGTTGATCGACCGCCTGTTTATGCAGGCGTTTGCAAATCCGTGGCTTGCCGAGCAGGAAGATCAGGCGCGGCTACCCATTGCCGAACTGAGTGCGGCGGGCGACCGTCTGGCCTTTTCTACCGACAGCTATGTGATAGATCCGCTGTTTTTCCCGGGCGGCGATATCGGCAAGCTCGCCGTGTGCGGCACCGCGAATGACGTGGCGGTGAGCGGCGCCGTGCCGCGCTGGCTCTCGTGCGGGTTTATTCTTGAAGAAGGTCTTGAGATGGCGACACTTGAGCGGGTGGCGCAAAGCATGGCTGCGACGGCACAGGCCGCAGGCATTCAGATAGTCACCGGGGACACAAAAGTGGTGCCGCGCGGTGCGGCGGATAAACTCTTTATTAACACCGCAGGGCTTGGCGCTATCCCCGCCGGGCTGCACTGGGGCACACGCGCGCTTATGCCAGGCGACGTTATTCTGGTCTCCGGCACGCTTGGCGATCACGGGGCGACTATCCTTAATCTTCGCGAACAATTGGGCCTTGAAGGCGAGCTTGTAAGCGATTGCGCGCTGCTCGCGCCGCTGATTGCGACATTGCGCGACGTGCCGGGTATACGTGCGCTGCGCGACGCCACGCGCGGCGGCGTTAATGCAGTGGTGCATGAATTTGCTGCAAGCGCCGGTTGCGGTATTGAATTGCAGGAACGCGCGCTGCCACTGAAACCTGCGGTACGCGGCGTCTGCGAACTGCTCGGCCTCGATGCGCTTAATTTCGCGAACGAGGGTAAGCTTGTGATAGGCGTTGCGCGTCATTCAGCCCAGGCGGCGCTTGACGCCCTGCGCGCGCATCCGCTTGGGCAGGATGCTGCAATCATAGGCGATGTCGTCGCGCAAAAAGGCGTGCGGCTGGCAGGGCTGTACGGCGTCACGCGCACCCTTGATCTGCCGCACAGCGAACCTTTACCCCGGATCTGCTAAACCCTGTTCCTGCGCAAGAACCTGATAATCAGGCTGCGGATACAATATTGATTTACGTTTTCGCCTTTTGCGAAATCATTCTGGATGAGCCTAATGTCATACACACCCATGAGCGATCTCGGCCAGCAAGGGCTGTTCGATATCACTCGCACTCTGATGCGCCAGCCCGATCTGTGCGCGCTGGCGGAGGCGCTGAAAACGCTGCTCAATGCCACCGGCATGGCGGATCGGGTCAACATTCTGCTTTATCACCCCAAACACCAGCGCACCTGCTTCTACGGCGTTGATGGCGTCGGCAACGCGGTGACCTATGAAGACGAAACGGTGCTTTCACATGGGCCGGTGCGGCGGCTGCTGTCTCGCCCGGAGGTGCTGCACTGCCGGTATGACGAATTCGCTGAAACCTGGCCACAGCTGGCGGCGCTTGCGCTTTACCCGGCGTTCGGCCACTACTGTCTGACACCGCTTGCCGCTGAAGGGCATATTTTTGGCGGCTGCGAGTTTATTCGCAACGCCCATGAAAGCTGGACAGAAAAAGAGTTCTCGCGCCTGCAAACCCTCACACAGATTGTGAGCGTGGCGGCCGAGCAGATCCAGACCCGCCTTGGCAACAGCCAGGATTACGCGCTGCTGTGCCGCGAGCGCGACGACTTTCGCATTCTGGTCGCCATCACCAACGCGGTGCTCTCCAAACTGCACCTCGACGAGCTGGTGACCGAGATTTCCCACGAAATTCACCGCTATTTCAATATCGATTCCATCAGTATCGTGCTGCCCTCGGCGCGCAAGGGTAAGCTGACGGTCTACTCAACGCATTATGTCGATGAAGCCGCGCCGCTGCATGATCAGAGCGAAGTTATCGAAAAAGGCACGCTCTCCTCTCGCGTATTCAGCACGCGCGAAATGCTGCTGGTGAACTTGCATCAGCGCGATGAACTGGCGCCTTACGAACAGATGCTCTTTGAGATGTGGAACAACCAGATCCAGACCATCTGTCTGCTGCCGCTGATGTTTGGCGAAAAAATGCTGGGCGTGCTGAAGCTTGCACAGTGCGAAGAACATATTTTCACCGCCGCTAACTTAAAACTCCTGCGCCAGATTGCTGAGCGTATTGCCATTGCCGTGGATAACGCGCTGGCCTACCAGGAGATCCACCGCCTGAAAGAGCGGCTGGTGGATGAAAACCTGGCGCTGACCGAGCAGATCAACAACGTGCCGGCGGATTTCGGTGAAATCATTGGCCGTTCGGACGCCATGATGGCCGTGATGAAGCAGGTGGAGATGGTGGCGAAAAGCGACAGTACGGTGCTTATTCTTGGCGAAACCGGCACCGGCAAAGAGCTTATCGCGCGCGCGATTCATAACCTCAGCGACCGCAACGGACGGCGAATGGTGAAGCTAAACTGTGCTGCGATGCCAGCCGGGTTGCTGGAAAGCGATCTGTTCGGCCACGAGCGCGGCGCGTTTACCGGCGCCAGCGCCCAGCGCATTGGCCGCTTTGAACTGGCAGATAAAAGCAGCCTTTTTCTGGATGAAGTCGGCGATATGCCGCTTGAACTGCAGCCGAAACTGCTGCGCGTCTTGCAGGAGCAGGAGTTCGAGCGGCTTGGCAGCAACAAAGTTATCCAGACCGACGTGCGGCTTATCGCGGCCACCAACCGCGATTTGCGCCAGATGGTGGCCGACCGGGAGTTTCGAAGCGATCTTTATTATCGCCTGAACGTGTTTCCGATTAACCTGCCGCCGCTGCGCGAAAGGCCTGAAGATATTCCGCTACTGGTGAAGGCGTTCACCTTTAAGATTGCGCGTCGGCTTGGCCGCAGCATCGACAGCATTCCTGCTGAAACGCTGCACGCGTTAAGCGAGATGGAGTGGCAGGGTAACGTTCGCGAGCTGGAAAACGTCATTGAGCGCGCGGTGTTACTGACGCGCGGCAATGTGTTACAGCTTTCGTTGCCGGAGCTGACCTTTCGTGCGGCGAAGAAAACCGTCGCCGCGCCGCTCGCCGATGTGCGTGAAGGTGAAGATGAGGTGGCGCGCATCACGCGCGTATTAAAAGAGACCAACGGGGTGATTGCCGGGCCGAAAGGCGCCGCCGCGCGTCTGGGTGTGAAGCGCACCACGCTGCTTTCCAGAATGAAGCGGCTCGGGATCGATAAAGAAGCGCTGTAGTCGCGCGAGGGTTACCTGACAGGCGGGTGCGCGGTGCTTCACCCGCCCTGCGTGAGAACGACGTAAAATACGGCGGGTAAGCGTAGCGCCCCCGCCTTTTCATTACTTGCCTTTAAACATCGGTGGCGGGCGGCGAAAGCGCCGCGTCAGCCAGGTCAGATACATAAGCCCCAACGCAGCCCAGATAAGGCCCATCGTCAGCGAGCTTTTCTCCAGATTCAGCCATAGCACCGCAACGGTCAGCGCGCCTACCAGCGGCAGAATGAGGTAGTTCACCCGATCCTTCCAGCCTTTGTTACGCCCTTCGCGCAGGAAGAAATGATTGACCACCGACAGATTCACAAACGTAAAGGCCACCAGCGCGCCGAAGTTAATCAGCGCCGTCGCGGTCACCAGGTCAAACGAGAGCGCACTCAGCGCCACCACGCCCACCAGGATCACGTTCAGCGCCGGCGTGCGCCAGGTCGGATGCACATAGCCGAACACCTTTTCCGGGAAGACATTATCGCGACCCATCACATACAGCAGGCGCGATACGCTCGCGTGGGATGCCAGCCCTGACGCCAGCGTATTGACGAACGTGCAGCACAGGAATACCGACTGGAACAGCTTGCCGCCCACATACAGCGCAATCTCCGGCAGCGCCGCATCCGGCTCTTTAAAGCGTCCCATCGTCGGGAAAAAGAGCTGAATAAAGAACGACGCCGCGATGAATATCACGCCGCCATACAGCGCAGTGAGGAAAATCGCACGCGGAATGGTTTTACCCGCATCCGGCGTCTCTTCAGAAAGCGTCGTCACGGCATCAAAGCCGAGGAACGAAAAGCAGACAATCGTGGCACCGGTAATGATCGGCAGCAGTTGCGCATTTTCACTGACAAACGGCTGCACCGACCACACGGTACCCGCCCCTTCGCCGTTATGCAGCCCGTGGATCACGAGGAAAATAAATACCGCAATGATAGCCACCTGTACCGTCACAAAAAAAGTATTGAAGTTTGCGACCAGGTTGACGCTTTTGAGGTTCGCAAGCGTCATGATCCCGACATACAGCACCACCCAGATCCACGGGGACACATCCGGGAACATGGCGGAGAGATAAAGCTTCGCCAGCAGCACGTTGATCATCGGCAGGAAGAGATAATCCAGCAGCGATGACCAGCCCACCAGGAAACCGACGTGCGGATTAATGGCCTGCTGGGCATACGTGTAGGCGGAGCCGGCTGTGGGGAAGCGTTTCACCAGTTTGCCGTAACTGATAGCGGTGAAAAGCACGCCCGCCAGCGCCAGTAAATAGGAGGCTGGCACGTGACCGTTGCTGATGCCAGAGACGATACCGAAGGTATCAAACACCGTCATCGGGGTCAGATAGGCCAGGCCCATCATCACGACCTGCCAGAGTTTTAGCGATTTGCGCAGTTGCGGACGCGCCGCCTCTACGTTGAGATCAACGTTAGTCGCCATCGCACGTTCCCCCTTTCGTCTCTGTGAGGAGCTGCAAAACAGAGGCCGGAGAGGGTCGTCGTAGCGCGCGCGGTGTGGGTGGCGTCAAAAAATACGGGAACGCGTGCCCGTAAGGACTGCGGCTCAGGCAAGCGCCCGCACGCAGCGGACAGATATAAAGTGGCACCATCTCATTATCCTCGTAACGTATCCTGAACGTCGTCTGTAAACCGCTGTCGCACAGACTCCTTCGCGCGACACCGGAAAAGCCGGCGCAACAGGCCCGGCGAGCTTTTGCCGCAGCCTTCTGTGGCGCGACGCAGTGCCTGCTGATACCGCTGCGGGTAAGTAAACCTGTAGCCTGGATAACGCCCGCCTGCCATAAAAGCGGAGAAAGTTTCCATCGGGCCGTCAGGCGTTTTTCAGCATCCACTCGATTTCAGTTTCGGTGATGGCCGCTCAAACTGGATAAGCTCATCGTTTTTACAGACGTGAAACACCTCGCAAAAACGCGCGCCCAGCCGCTTGCGCATCGCCGGATGAACCTGGAATTCGTACAGGGCGTCACTCTGACGGACAGGAAACGGCGTTCCTTCCTGCGCCAGACCGTGACCTTCCACCGCCTCGGGCAGCGGCTAGTCGTTTCCAGGCCGTGCACTATACCTGCAAGCACCGCAGACATCACGAGATAAGGGTTCGCATCGGCCCGGTGGGCTGTTTGTGGCGCTCAACCGCAAACCGTATCTGGGCCTGATGGAGCAGAAAGCCAACCGGGAGCGCTACGGCCACCAGAGCCTTGAGCGTCTGGATGACGAACGGGACGATTTCACCGCCCCTTCTCATTTCCCCTAACCCCATGTGGAGAACGAAAAAGCCGGCCAATATTTCCCCGTCAAAAGGGGGATGCGCTGCGCTTAAATGCCCCTCCCCCTTCCTTTATTACACGCAAAAAAAAGCCGCCCTATGAGGGGCGGCTTGTGGTCATTTTACTGTTATCAGAAGCTGACTTTCAGCGTCACCTGGCCGCCGTAGCCGCCGGTGCCGGCGTCATCGATGGTTTTGGTGTAGCCGGCGCGTACGCCAAGCGTCACGTTGTCGCGGATCTGGCCGTCGATGCCCACATCCAGCGCGGCGGCGGTGCCGTCCTGATCTGGACTGAAGGAGACTTCGCTGCCTGCCACGCCTGGCGCGCTGACGTTAACATCGCCTTTGGAGTCGAACGTCTGGATGAAGGACGGACGCACCCACCAGCTAACCGGCGGCGGGTTGCTCGTCGTCTTCAGCGTCGCGTTGTTGCCAAAGCGCAGACCGGCACGGACCTGCTGGCTGTGACCATCGCCAAACTGAACATCAGCCGCGTCGTCGCCACCATCTTTCAGGTTCACACCACGGTACTGGTATTGCACCTGCGGTTCGAGCACCAGGCCGCTGCCGATATCAAACGGCAAGCCGGTTTCGAAGGAGCCGACATAGCCCCAGCCGTGCGTTTTCAGACCGTCCCCGTCGCGCGGGTTGGTGTCAAAGTTATGACGGGTGCCTTGCGCCACCACATCAACCCACCAGCCGCTTTCATGTACGCCGTTGACATACAGACCGGCGCTGTAAGCGTCGTCACGTACCGTACCCGCTTTTGATTTCTCGCTGCGCTGTACGTCGATGGCAGAGAGACCCGCCGCACCGTAGATGCCCACGCCCCATTCCATGGAAGACGCTGTCGCTCTCCACAGGTCGCTACCGATCTGCAGGAAGGTGTAGCCGCCTTTGCTTTCCGGCGTGTTGCCGTTACGCAGATCAGACGCGCCGTGGTCGTGGCTCAGCTGACCGGCCTGGAAGCGTGCCCACATGTTGCTACCATCCTCGCCAGGCGTGCGCGCCGCGTAACGACGGCTGTCAAGCGTGCCAAGCAGCGCGCTGTCGTAGTCCATCGCCTGTGCATACAGCGAGCTGTAGAGGTACATGGCCGAACGGTAGTTCTGCGGGCCATTCTCGTTGCCGTTGCCGGCCGCCGTGGTCAGATACCAGCTTTCGCTGCCAGCGCCCTGACGCAGGCTGTAGTTATACGCACCCGCCTGCAGGTTGTTCGCCAGACTAAACGCGTCGTCAGTGGTGGTCGCGCCGTTAATGGCGTTGACAACCTGGATACCGTCGCCGGTGGTACGTGCGCCCAGACCGCCCTGGTTACGGATGGCGATGCGGGTGTTGCCGGTCGCGGTGCCGCCGTTGAGGATCAGGCTGTCGGTGGTGGCCGTCCCGCCCTGGAACAGGGTGTTCAGGGTGATGGTGCCGCCGTTGCCCGTCAGGTTAGTCACCGTCAGGGTTTTCGGTACGAATGCTCCGGTCGGTACCTGATAATCGACAGCGCCGCCGAGCGTCAGGTTATTAAGCAGGGAGTTATCGGTCATAAGCCAGGTCGAGCCTGCGTCAACGGTCAGATCGGTCGGGTCAATGCTACCCGACAGCGTAGTGCCGTTGGTCAGCTGCAGCGTGGTGCCGAGCTGCGCAACAATATCGGTGACCGCCTGCAGACGGCTGAACACCAGGGTACCGCTTTGCAGCCAGGTGCCGCCGGTCTGGTTAAGCACGCCGCTGAGGGTCAGTTTGCCGTCGCCTTCTTTATACAGGCTACCGGTGCCGCTGATATTCGCCACAATCGCGTTGTCGCTCTTATCCGTGGTGACACTCAGTTTGCCGGTGTTGGTTATGTTGCCGGAAATCGCCGAACCGTCGTTCAGCGCCGTGGTGCCGGTCAGAATACCGCCGTTTGCCACGCTAAGCTTACCGCCGTTCTGGACAACCGTATTGTTCGCGATGCCGTCAGCCGCTACCGTCAGCAGGCCGCCGCTTTCCAGCAGCAGGTTGTTGGCGAGCTTGTTCGCAATCGAGAACTGACCCAGCGCGTTCTTGCCATCCACCGTGGTGTCGGTGCCAGCGATAATGCCTGCGCCGCTGTTCAGGTCGATGTTAGTCGCCTCAGCCGCATCCGCCACGGCCAGCATACCGCCCTGGTGAATGATGGTCTGGTCGGCTACGCCGCCTTTGCGGATAAACTGCACGCCGCCTTTGGTAACGGTGGTCGCGATAGCGGTACCACCGAGCGTCACGCTCTGGCTGCCGTTTTCGCTCACCGTGGACGATGCTACCGTACCGCCGTTGTTGACGACCTGATCGCCCACCACGGTGTTGTCGATAACAATCGCGCCGTCATTGACGTTCTGGATCCCGCCCGCCTTGATGATGGTCGAGATAACCGTACCGCCGCTGTTGACGTTTTGCGTACCGCCCAGATTGATGGTAGCGCTGTTCGCCGTACCGCCGGTCAGCACGTTCTGAACGCCGCCCGCCGCAATGTTGGTGTTGAAGGTCTGACCGCCGTTGTAGATATTCTGCACGCTGCGCTCAAACAGATTGGTGTTTTTCGCCACACCGCCCTGATAGACGTTCTGCACCGCGTTGGCTGCCAGTTCAGTGCCGTCAGCGGTCCCGCGCACGTTCTGTACGGAATCGTTGATAAGCACGGTATTTTCAGCCGTTGCACCCGCGCCAATGTTCTGGACCGCAGCGCTGTCCATGATGGTGCTCACTGCGCGACCGCCGTTCAGCAGGTTCTGCTCGCCGCCGCGGTTACGCGTGCCGTTCACCACCGCGCCGTTGTAAACGGTCTGTTTCGCATTGTCGTTAAGCCAGGTGGAGTTGACATTCGCCCCCTGGTAAACGCGCTGCTCGCCGTTGTCATAGAGTTCGGAACCGGTCGTGGTGCCATAGACATCCTGCACGCCGTTATCGAAGATCATGGTGACATCTGCGGTCGCACCCTGATTCACACGCTGATAGCCGCCGTTTTGCAGTACGGTGACGATAGAGCGCCCACTCAGGATCTGCTTGCCTTCGACAATGGTGAAGTCGGTCACGCCGCCTGCGCTGATGTTCTGCAAACCACCCGCCGCTACGGTGCCGTTATTGTCATACCCGCCTGAAGCGATGTTCTGCACGCCGCCATCCAGTACCGCGTTTTCGAAGGATTTACCCCCGCTTGCCACGTTCTGGATGCCGCCGCGGTTTACGGTTGTTTTAACCGCATTGCCGCCCGCATTGATGTTTTGTACACCGCCTTCCAGACGCGTACCCTGCGCATAGCCGCCATTGCCGATGTTCTGGCTGCCGCCGAGCAGGCGCGTATCCAGCGCTTTCGCACCGCTGTTCACGTGCTGTTCGCCGCCGTTCATCACGGTGGAAATCGCAAGTGACGCCGTGCTGAGGTGCTGTGTGCCGCCCGCGTTGATCACGGTACCTGCCGCGCGACCATACGGGTCGACAATCTGCTGGCCGCCGTTGTTGATAACCGCGTCAAACGACTGACCGTCAACACGCTGCACGCCGCCATTGTTAACCAGCGTGCCTTTCGCCTGGCCGCTCGCCTGGATGACCTGTACACCGCCGTCGCTGATGCTGGTCCCTGAAGCAGTACCGGCCACCAGTTGCGTACCGCCGCCGAACACGGTGCCGTCAGACGCCGCGCCGCCCAGTTTCACATGCTGTACGCCGCCGCTGTGCACGATAGAGCCTGCCGCGAGGCCGCCGACGTTAACGAGCTGCAGACCACCGTCGTTAATGACAGCGGAAATCGCCGTGCCATCGACGGACTGCGTACCGCCTTTATTAATCTGTGTGTCGACCGCTTTACCGGTTTCCTGCACCAGTTGCGTACCACGGTCGCCGATGCTGGTGCCGGACGCGGTGCCTGCGACCACCTGTTTGCCGCCCGCGAAGATTTTCGCCGTTGACGAGGCGCCGCCTTTATTGATGTGCTCAAGACCGCCGTCAGTCACGATAGAGCCGCGTGCCAGACCGCCGTTATTGACGATTTGCGTGCCGCCGTCTTTCACGATCGCTGAGGTCACGGTACCGTCAACGCTCTGAACACCGCCACGGTTAACGTGGGTGTCGTTCGCCATACCGGTTTTGGTGATGAGCTGTAAACCGCCGTCGCTGATGCTGGTGCCGGACGCCATGCCCGCAACCACCTGTACGCCGCCGCCGAAGATAACGCCATCGGAAGACGCGCCGCCGAGGTTGATGTGCTGCAGACCGCCGCTGTGGACGGTGGTGGCACGCGCCAGACCACCGCTGTTGACCAGCTGAATGCCGTCATCATTTACCACGGTAGAGGTCGCCGTGCCGTCAACGCGCTGCAGACCGCCCGCGTTGACCAGCGATGCGAAGGCCAGACCACCCGTTTTCACGTGCTGAATAGCGTCATCGCCAATCACGGTTCTGCCTGCCGTGCCGGAAACGGACTGGATACCGCCGAGCAGAATGGAATCGGAAGCCGCGCCGCCGAGTTTCACATCCTGGACGCCGCCGTCACGCACAACGGTTTTGTTGGCGTGACCGCCGTTTTGCACCAGCTGGACGCCGCCGTCGTTGATGGTGCCCAGGTTTGCGGTACCGTCAACATTCTGCAGGCCGCCGCTGTTAACTGTTGCGCTGACCGATTTCCCGGTCGCTTCGATATGCTGCTCAGCCCCTGAATCGATCTGGGTGTTGGATGCGGTACCCGCCAGCTGCTGTACGCCGCCAAAGAGGTGTGCATCCGCAGACGCCCCGCCAACCGAGACATGCTGCAGACCACCGCTGTTGACCTGGGTGTCTTTCGCCAGACCGCCGCTGTTAACAAGCTGCGTGCCGCCGTCTTTCACGATGGCAGCGATAGCCGTGCCGTCGACTGCCTGGGTGCCGCGATAGTTGATTTGGGTACCAGTCGCAATACCAGTAACCTGTACCTGCTGAGAACCGCCGTCGTTCACGCTGGTGCCAGCGGCGTTGCCGGAGACCTGCTGAATACCGCCGCCAAAGACTACGCTGTCAGAGGCGGAGCCGCCTTCAGCCACATATTGCAGGCCGCCGCTGTTGATAGCGGTGCTGTCCGCCTTGCCGCCGCGGTTAACCAGCTGGATGCCTTTGTCGTTGATGGTAGTGGTTTTCGCCGTACCGTCCACGCGCTGCAGACCGCCTGCGTTAATCAGCGTGCCGGAGGCGTTCGCGCCTACCTGCACATGCTGCACGCCGCCGTCGCCGATGATGGTATCGCCCGCAGTGCCCGCCAGCGCCTGTGTGCCGCCGAGCAGCAGGGAGTTGGAGGCCGCGCCGCCGAGTTTCACATCCTGCACACCGCCGTTGCGCACGACCGTGCTGTTGGCATGGCCGCCAACCTGAACCAGCTGGGTGCCACCGTCGTTAACGGTCGCATAGTTTGCGGTACCGTCCACGTTTTGCAGGCCGCCGCTGTTGACCGTCGCGCTAACAGAAAGGCCGGTCGCTTCAATATGCTGCTCAGCACCTGAATCAATCTGGGTGTTGGATGCGGTGCCCGCGAGCTGCTGCACGCCGCCGTAGAGATGGGCATCGGCAGACGCGCCGCCGAGGGAGACATGCTGCAGACCGCCGCTGTTGACCTGGGTGTCTTTCGCCAGACCGCCGCTGTTAACAAGCTGCGTGCCGCCGTCTTTGACGATGGCGGAAATCGCCGTGCCGTCAACGGCCTGGGTACCACGATAGTTGATCTGCGTGCCGGTGGCTTTACCGGTCACCTGAACCTGTTGAGAGCCGCCTTCGTTTACGCTGGTGCCGGACGCGGTGCCGGAAACCTGCTGGATGCCGCCGCCGAAGACCACGTCTTCAGAGGCCGCGCCGCCCTGGGCGATGTATTGCAGGCCGCCGCTGTGGATAGCGGTGTTATCCGCAAGACCGCCGCTGTTAACGAGCTGGATGCCTTTGTCGTTGATGGTGGTGTTTTTCGCCGTGCCGTCAACATTCTGCAGGCCGCCTTCGTTAATCAGCGAGCCGGTGGCAGAGCCGCCGGTTTTCACGTGCTGTACGCCGCCTTTACCGATGACGGTGTCGCCCGCGTTGCCCGCGAGCTGCTGGGTGCCGCCAAGCAGAATGGAGCCGGATGCCGAACCGCCGAGCGCCACGTCCTGGATACCGCCGTTACGCACGATGGTGCTGTTAACGTGGCCGCCAGTCTGAACGAGCTGTACACCGCCATCGTTCACCGTTGCGTAGTTTGCGGTACCATCGACATTTTGCAGGCCGCCGCTGTTGACCGTCGCGCTAACAGAAAGCCCGGTCGCTTCGATATGCTGCTCGCCGCCTGCGTCAATCTGGGTGTTGGACGCGGTGCCTGCCAGCTGCTGCGTGCCGCCAAAAAGATGTGCGTCAGCCGATGCGCCGCCGAGCGACACATGCTGCAGACCGCCTTTGTTCACCTGGGTGTCTTTCGCAAGACCGCCTCGGTTCACCTGCTGAACGCCGCCGTCTTTCACGACCGCCGCGATCGCTGTGCCGTCAACGGCCTGGGTGCCGCCGTCGCCAATCTGCGTGCCGGTCGCGTTACCGCTGACCTGCACCTGCTGGGAGCCGCCCGCGTTAACGCTGGTGCCGGACGCGGTGCCGGAAACCTGCTGGATGCCGCCGCCGAAAATCACGCTGTCAGACGCCGAACCGCCTTCTGCCACATACTGCAGGCCGCCGTCGTTGATCGCAGTGCTGTTGGCTTTGCCGCCACGATTAACCAGTTGAATACCCTGATCGTTAATGGTGGTGGTTTTCGCTGTACCGTCAACACGCTGCAGACCGCCTGCATTAATCAGCGTGCCGGAGGCGTTTGCGCCCACCTGAACATGCTGCACGCCGCCGTCGCCAATGACGGTGTTACCCGCCGTGCCCGCCAGCTGCTGGGTGCCACCCAGCAGAATCGAGCCGGAAGCCGCGCCGCCGAGTTTCACATTCTGCACGCCGTCTTCACGCACGATGGTGCTGTTGGCATGACCGCCCGACTGGATAAGCTGGGTGCCACCCGCTTTCACGGTAGCGAAATTCGCGGTGCCGTCGACGTTCTGTAAGCCGCCGCTGTTGACCGTCGCGCTGACCGATTTACCGGTCGCTTCGATATGCTGCTCCGCGCCCGCGTCAATCTGGGTATTAGAGGCCGTGCCCGCCAGTTGCTGGGTTCCGCCGAAGAGATGCGCATCTGCCGACGCGCCGCCAAGCGAAACGTGTTGCAGACCGCCGCGGTTCACCTGGGTGTTTTTCGCAAGACCGCCGCTGTTAACGAGCTGGGTGCCGCCGTCTTTAACGATGGCGGAAATCGCCGTGCCGTCAACGGCCTGGGTGCCGCGGTAGTTGATTTGCGTATCGCGAGCCTGGCCGCCGACCTGCACCTGCTGGGTGCCGCCGTCGTTGATACTGGTGCCGGATGCGACGCCTGAGACCTGCTGGATGCCGCCGCCGAAGATAACGCCGTCGGACGAGGAGCCGCCTGCGCTGATGTACTGGAGACCACCGTTATTGACGGAGGTGTCGCGGGCGAAACCGCCGCGCTCGACGACCTGATGGCCGCCATCGTTTACCACGGCGGAAATCGCCGTGCCGTCAACAGACTGGGTGCCGCCGCTGTTAACCAGCGTGGTGGTTGCAGTGCCGCTTGCGAACACATGCTGCTCGCCGCCGTTGCCGACAACGGTATGCACCGAAGTGCCGTTGACGCCCTGCACGCCGCCTTTGAGGATAACGGTACGCTGCGCCTGACCGTCTTTTTCAATGACCTGCTGGCCGTTGTTGATGGTCGTGCCGGTCGCGACGCCATTCTGGCGCACCAGCTGGAAACCGCCGTCGGAGAGCGTGGTGTTCTGTGTAAGACCGCCAGCAACAATTTGTTTGCCGAGCGCGCCAATGACATGGTTGGTGGTCGTCCCGCCGACCAGCACTTGCTGGACGCCATTTTGCACCACCTCATCCTGGACTGGCGAGGTGACATCGGGCGTATAAGCGAACGCCCCGCCGCTGGCAAGCGCACTTCCAACCGCTGCCGTCAACAACACCGCCCCGCTGGCGCGTTTGCCTTTCGCACGTGTCAGTTCAGACACGACGATAAACGCGCGCTGGACTTCACTCCACACCAGCCGGTAACTGCAATTAAGACTTCTCTTCATGTTGATGCCCTCGAAACCCGCTCAACACGCCGTCAGGCGGCGTGTTGATTTGGGTCTGCCAATGCTGTTGTTTTGATGTCGAATGGGTTGCTTTTCAGGGAGATAAGCCGACGTATATGGCCTATCACCTGTTTACCCGTGATAAAACGCGTGCACTCGTACTGCCGGTCCGTGCCTTTGTGGCGCGGACACCAGAAATAGTCCTGATGGTCAAAATTCAGACGCACGTCATCCCAGCAGCCGTTACAAACGTGGGTATTGATGACGCGCCAGGGGGTATAAAATTCGCTGCCGGGCAGGCTAAAGCCGCTTATCAGCACGACAGGGATGCGACAGCCCCAGGCAAGCCAGGAAAGCCCGCTGCCAAGGCCGATAAAGAATTCGGCGTGCTCCAGCAGCGCCACGCGATCGCGCAGTGGCAGGCTGCCGGTGAAATCTTCTACGCCGTGAGGGATCCGGTTCCAGACATAACCGCGTCCGACGACGCGCTCTTTATCGATGCATAAAACGCGATAACCCTGCGCTTTCAGAAATTCGATAACTTCATGCCAGCCGCTACCGTTGTTCCAGAATTTGGCCTGGCTTGTGGATTGTGTGGCGATACACACGTAGGGTTCCGCTATCTGACGCGGCGCGTTCTGACGCAAATCCGGTACGATTTCCGTGGGGTCGACGCCAAGAATGTGACCGGCGGTGCGGTGCAGGCCGACGGCGCGGAAATCAAACGGCTGTTTGTCGAGGTCGCCCTGAAAAAAGAGTCCGACGCGCCAGGTGGCGTAAGGTGGTTCACGATGGGTGCGTTCGTTTGCCCAGCGGTCCGGTGCGTAGAACTGCAATTCCGGGTAGACCGGCGCGAAAAGCTCGATAATGGGCTGTGCCATGGTGCATTCCACCTGGCAGCCAAAGGTCTGACGAAAACGCTCGGCGTATGGCACCCAGCCGACCAGGTCGCCCAATGTGCCGGTGGGAAAGGAGATGAGTACGGGTTTGTCGCGCATGTCGAGCGCATGATCGAGCAGCGGTTCATCCTGCCCTTTCTTCCAGACCTGCAGGCGAAAAGGGACATAGTATTTTTTGGTGCTGATCACCCAACCTTCAGCGATATCACTCGCAAAAAGTATATTTCCCGTTTCGTTATCGCTTATTTCAACGCGCCAGTCGCCTGCCGGAAGAAGCAGTCGCGCGCCATCGTTAAAGTCATAAAGAATGCCTTCCGGCCCCTGCTGCGTGGGTATATCCGGGGGTAAAATAAAGGCGTAGCCATTACTGGCAGATGATACAGATGTCATCGCCATACCTACCTTAATTATCAGTATCAGGGTTATGCTGCTATTAAATAATTAACCCAACGTGTTTTAGACACACGTCAATGCTCAGACAGGTGCTGTCTGACGCAGTTATTTATCCGACATATCGCCAATCCGTTGAGCAGACAAAATGATGGTTTTAGTGTAGCTACATCGTTACTTATTGCAAATTTTTACCAAATATAAAAAACCTTTATTATCAAATAGATAGATAAATGTCACTGTAAGTGACTTTTCACTAAAGCTAAACTTTACAAGCATTTAGCACTCTTATAGAGACACCACTTTAGGATTATCCTCACCTTGCAATACGCAGATCAGGCTATTTCGAAGCGGAAAGAATATATTTTTTGACCATCAACCAGACGCTAAAAACATACTCTTTGTTTATTTTCAATAGGAAAACCGGCAACGATGCACGCCGCCCCACAGCAAATATTAGTAGGGTTTCATGAGCGCGGTAGTTTTATTAACGAATAAAAATTAAACACGCACGTTATAAATTAAGATGAGAATAATTATTTTTTTGTTTCGCGAATAAACCAAAATAAGATTCCGAAACGTTTTGGGGCGATGAATATAATTTAAGCAGCAATATCGATAATTGAGAGAGCCTTCACAACACACTTGTACAATAAAAGTTTGCTGATAACGTTTTGTCATGCTTCCTTAACGGATAAGCAACAGAAACGAAGCGGTGGAGGTTTTTCCATAATGAAACAGCGTTTTTAATTCCTTTCTGCGTAGCCGGAAGCTATAATGCGGGCATTCTAACTTGAATGGTTTCAGCACATTGGATAACGCCTTTACCGTCGAACATTTGCTCTCTCGCCGCCTGGCTGAACCACAAGCACACTTTCTCCTGCACGCTCTTTTGATGTCACCTATCCTTAGGCTGTGGCATCACAACTTTCGCAACACAAGTTTACCCGACCGGCAAAGCACGCCGCAGGGCATGATTTCCATATCCTTCAACTAAAGATTAAGACTGTCATGAAAAAGACGAAAATTGTTTGCACCATCGGTCCGAAAACCGAATCTGAAGAAATGCTGACCAAAATGCTCGATGCGGGCATGAACGTGATGCGCCTTAACTTCTCCCATGGCGATTACGAAGAACACGGTCAGCGCATCAAAAACCTGCGCAACGTTCTGGCGAAAACCGGTAAGCAAGCCGCTATTCTGCTGGATACCAAAGGCCCGGAAATCCGCACCATCAAACTGGAAGGCGGTAACGACGTTTCTCTGAAAGCCGGTCAAACCTTTACTTTCACCACGGACAAATCTGTGGTGGGCAACAGTGAAATCGTTGCAGTAACTTATGAAGGCTTCACGAAAGATCTTTCCGTGGGCAACACCGTGCTGGTGGATGACGGCCTGATTGGCATGGAAGTTACCGCCATCGAAGGCAATAACGTTATTTGTAAAGTGCTGAACAACGGTGACCTGGGCGAAAACAAAGGCGTAAACCTGCCGGGCGTTTCTATCGCCCTGCCGGCACTGGCGGAAAAAGATAAAAAAGACCTTATCTTTGGTTGTGAACAAGGCGTCGATTTCGTTGCGGCTTCCTTTATTCGTAAACGCTCTGACGTCGAAGAAATTCGCCAGCACCTGAAAGCGCACGGCGGCGAGCACATCCAGATTATTTCGAAAATCGAAAACCAGGAAGGCCTGAATAACTTCGACGATATCCTCGAAGCGTCTGACGGCATCATGGTTGCGCGCGGCGACCTGGGCGTTGAAATCCCGGTTGAAGAAGTCATCTTCGCGCAGAAAATGATGATCGAGAAATGTATCCGCGCGCGCAAAGTGGTTATTACTGCGACCCAGATGCTGGACTCCATGATTAAAAACCCGCGTCCGACCCGGGCGGAAGCAGGCGACGTAGCGAACGCCATTCTGGATGGTACCGATGCCGTGATGCTGTCGGGTGAATCTGCTAAAGGGAAATACCCGCTGGAAGCTGTGACCATCATGGCGACTATCTGCGAGCGTACCGACCGCGTAATGACCAGCCGTCTGGAGTTCAACAATGACAGCCGCAAGCTGCGCATCACTGAAGCCGTATGTCGTGGTGCGGTAGAAACCGCTGAGAAACTGGAAGCGCCGTTGATTGTGGTTGCGACTGAAGGCGGTAAATCAGCGAAGTCCGTACGTAAATACTTCCCGGATGCCACTATCCTTGCCCTGACCACCAACGAACTGACTGCGCGTCAGCTGGTGCTGAGCAAAGGCGTGGTACCGCAGCTGGTGAAAGAGATCTCCTCTACTGACGATTTCTACCGTCTTGGTAAAGACGCTGCGCTGGAAAGCGGCCTTGCGAAAAAAGGCGACGTGGTAGTGATGGTGTCAGGCGCGCTGGTTCCGAGCGGCACGACTAACACCGCTTCTGTGCACGTCCTGTAATAATATCCACCTTTTTTTAAACACGATTAAAAAGGTGCCGAAAGGCGCCTTTTAATTTGGCTTAAATAGACGCTGTGAATAAAAAAGCAAATCGGATTTCACTATTTAACGTTGATTTTTTCTAAGATGAATCCGATGAAAGTCGCCTGTTTTCTTTCATTTTTTTTAATGGTTCGCGCAATGTCGATGCTTCTTTGAGCGAACGATCAAAATTAAGCGTATTCCCATCAAAAAAATATTCTCAACCTAAAAAACTTTGTGTAATACTTGTAACGCTACATGGAGATTAACTCAATCTAGAGGGTATTAATAATGAATCGTACTAAACTGGTACTGGGCGCGGTAATCCTGGGTTCTACTCTGCTGGCTGGTTGCTCCAGCAACGCTAAAATCGATCAGCTGTCTTCTGACGTTCAGACCCTGAACGCTAAAGTTGACCAGCTGAGCAACGACGTGAACGCAATGCGTTCCGACGTTCAGGCTGCTAAAGACGACGCAGCTCGCGCTAACCAGCGTCTGGACAACATGGCTACTAAATACCGTAAGTAATAGTACCGTGTGAAAGAAAAATGGCGCACATTGTGCGCCATTTTTTTTGCCCCGCTTCTGCCCTCTTATTCTTGCGCTTTCCCTTTGCCACACTGATGCTCTTTCTGCTTTATGCGCGTGGAAAACGTGCGTTGTCACGTCACTGTACGGTCATATGAACCGATGGCTGCACCACAGCTTCATTAACGCTCTCACTGCCTGATGAAATCACCGCAGCCCTGGCGCTCTGTATCGGTGTCACAGGTGCCGGCTTTCCGCCAGATGCACTCACGATAACCGGGTAGCCTGTACGGCGCGTCAGCGCGTTATCTACCGCGAGCGTATCGGTGCCCGCATCGTCAATGAACTGGCCAAATGCTGCATTGATGGCAACCGGCATCGTCTGCGGATTATCCGCGTCACTGCGCGACAGCGGCTGATGCACTTCAACATACCTCTCGCCATCAGGCTCGGTAGAATATTTCACGGGTTCGTTGATAATTTGCACGCGTGCTCCCCACGCCACCTGATTAAAGAGCGCTTTAATATCCGCCGCGCGCATACGTATACATCCGGAGCTGGCCCGCAGCCCGATGCTGCTGCGGGCATTGGTGCCATGAATGAGATATTCACCGCCGCCCTGCTGTAAACGCAGCGCAAAGCGCCCCAGCGGGTTATTCGGCCCGGCGGGAATCACTGCTGGCAACGTGACGCCGTGGGCCTGCGAACGGGCGCGCATGGCGGCCGTCGGGGTCCAGGTCGGGTTGGGGATTTTCTGTATAATGCGCGTCGACATGACCGGCGTTTCGCGGCCTGTCAGGCCAATGCCAATAGGGTAGACCTCAACGCGAGGTTCACCCGGCGGATAATAGTAGAGACGCAACTCCGCCAGGTTGACGACAATGCCCTCACGCGGCGTGTCGGGCAATATCATTTGCGTTGGGATAATCAACTCGCTGCCGGCCATCGGCAGATACGGGTCGACCGTATTATTCGCCTCCAGCAATAACAGCACGCCGGTCTGATAGCGCTCGGCGATTTTTTCCAGGTTTTGGCTCTCACGCGGGACAAGGTATGTCTGGTTTTCGCCAATAAGACGACTGCCAGGCGGCGGCAGCGGATAATCCACAGCGTGAACCTGCGCCGCGCCAAGTAGCCACAGCGCGAGCAATGGGCAGGAAAAATTGCGTTTCATAAGCACGACCTGTTTTCACCGACGGGCGTCGGAAGGCTGAACATCCGCGAAGCCCATCGGGCCTCGCGTGACAGGAGAAAGCCGTGCTGTAAGATTAGCTCAGGTCGGCGGCTTTCGCGCGGATAGCGCGGATCATCGCCTCTAAGCCTTGTGAGCGGGACGGGGTAAGATGCTGGGTCAGCGACATCTCTTCAAACCACGAGCGAATGTCGAAACTGACGATATCCTGCGCGGTCATCTGCTGGTAGAGCGCAAACACGACGGCGATAAGCCCTTTCACGATGGCCGCGTCACTGTCGCCACGCATCTCAATGACGCCATCGTCGCGCGGTGACATCACAATCCAGACCTGGCTCTGGCAGCCCAGAATACGATGCGCCGGCGTACGGTCCGCGTCATCGAGCGGTGCCAGCCGCTGGCCAAGCTCGATGATATAGAGATATTTTTCTTCCCAGTTCGCGCAACGGTTAAAGTTACGCAGCAGTTTCTCTTTTTCCGGCAAACCAGCCATTATCGCTCCTTTCAGCCTAACAAACGATGAATGCGGATAAGCCCGGCGACCAGCCGGTCCACTTCATCTTCGGTATTGTACATCGCGAGCGACGCGCGGCACATTGCAGGTACGCCGTAAAATTCCATGAGCGGCATCGCGCAGTGATGCCCGGTACGCACCGCAACACCGTAGTTATCAAGAAAACTGCCCACGTCGTAGGCGTGATGTTTGCCAAGGTTAAAGGCAATAACCCCCAGCCGTTCGGCAGGGCCGTAGATATGCAGATCCGGCACCGCCTGCAATTCACGCAGTGCATAGGTCATCAGCGTGCGCTCGTAATCGTGAATATTATCGAGGCCAATTGCGTCAACATAATTCATCGCCGCGCCAAGCCCGATAATTCCACCCGTATTCGGCGTGCCCGCTTCAAAGCGCCACGGCGCGGCAGCCCAGGTGGTGCCCTCAGTCAGGCTGACGGTTGCGATCATCGCCCCGCCCCCTTCCCACGGCGGCATCGCCTGGAGAATATCTTCTTTAACGTAAAGCACGCCAATACCGGTCGGCCCGTAGAGCTTATGACCGGAGAAAAGATAGAAGTCACAATCCAGCGCCTGAACGTCCACCTTGTGGTGCATCACTGCCTGCGCGCCGTCCACCAGCACTTTCACACCCGCCTGGTGGGCAGTCGCAACAATGTCCGCCACCGGGTTTTCAGTACCGAGCACATTAGAGACGTGCGTGACCGCCAGAAGCCGGGTGCGGTCATCCATCAATGAGGGCAGTTTATCAAGCTGCAGTGTGCCGTCCTGGTTTATCGGCAATACCCGCAGCTGCGCGCCAGTGCGCTCACACAGCATCTGCCACGGCACAATATTCGCGTGATGCTCCATGGCGGTGACGATAAGGTTATCGCCCGCGCGCAGCTGGCTGTTACCCCAGCTGTTCGCCACCAGGTTTATCCCCTCGGTTGTGCCGCGGACAAAGACTATCTCTTCCGGCAGACGCGCATTAATAAACTGCGCCGCACGTGAACGCACATCTTCCATACGCTGGGTCGCTTGCGCGCTCAGCGTGTGAATACCGCGATGGACCGCGGCATAGCCATGACGGTAAAACTCCGCCTCGGCGTCAATCACTGCGAGCGGCTTCTGGGCACTGGCCGCGCTGTCGAGATACGCCAGCGGCTGGCCGTTAACCTCGCGCGTCAGCACCGGGAAGTCGCTGCGCACCTGCTGTAGAGAAAAACTCATGCCTCTCCCCCTGCAAAGCGCTGACCGATACGGGCCAGCACCTGCTGTTTGAGCGCCTCGTCGTGGATGCTTTCCGTCAGCTCCGCGGCGAACGCGAAGATAATCATCTGCTGCGCCGCCTGTTCGTTAATGCCGCGCGAGCGCAGATAGAACATTTGCTCATCGTCAATGCGGCCCACCGTCGCGCCGTGGCTGCATTTCACGTCATCGGCATAAATTTCCAGCTGCGGTTTAGTATCGACTTCCGCCAGTCGGCCCAGCAGCAGGTTGTTATTGCTCATCTGACCGTCGGTTTTAATCGCATGCTGCGCGACGTTAATCAGCCCGTTAAACACCGCGCGGCCTTTGTCACGCACGATGGTTTTATGCAACTGGCGGCTGTTGCAGTAGCCTTTGTTGTGCTCAAGCCAGGTACGGGTATCGCACACTTCATTATTTACCGGCAGCGCCAGGCTGTTGACCCGAAGCGTAATGTTTTCGCCGTTAAGCTGTGTGCTGGTGTTGTGGCGCAGGACGCCCGCACCCAGCAGAAAACTGCTGCTGGCCGCCTGCGCGTCCTGCGAGACCAGCAGATCGTTATGCGCAAAATGCCAGCTCACCGGGTTTTCAAACGCAAGCTTATAGTGATTAAGCTGCGCGTTAGCGCCAACCTGCATGGTCAGTCTCGCGCCGGTGAAGTGCGGCTGCGCATCGCGGCTGACGTAATGTTCGATAACCGTCGCCTGCGCGCCTTCGCCAAGATCCAGATGATGACGATAATGC
This sequence comes from Cronobacter condimenti 1330, assembly GCF_001277255.1. NCBI lineage: Bacteria > Pseudomonadati > Pseudomonadota > Gammaproteobacteria > Enterobacterales > Enterobacteriaceae > Cronobacter > Cronobacter condimenti. Next base: position 1,872,202 of record NZ_CP012264.1, on the reverse strand, counting down.
ACGGTATTGATTTCATCGCCGGCGCGGCCTGCGCTGATATGCATCAGCAGTAGTGCTTTTTGCGGCTGCTGGTTACGTGCCACCCGAATATGCGTGACGGTGTGCGCCAGGCTTTCCGTCAGGTGTAAAAACGCTTCCGGCTGAACCGGCGCAGGCAACCCGCTGCGGCTGTCGTTGACGCTAATTTCAAATCCGCTGCCGTCATGCGCGTCGCTAAGCTCTGGGGCGAAGCGGCCATCGACAAACACCAGGCGTAGCGCGTCAACCGGTAAGGCGAGTTCATCGCACGCGTCACGGCTAAGCGGCTGGGCCGCAGGCATGACGAAGTCGTGCTTCAGTAAGCCGTCGAGCGGCGTGTATTTCCAGTTTTCATGTTTACGGGTGGGCAGCCCGAGACGCAGCAGCTGTTGCAAATGCTCGCGCGCCTCTTCAGAGCGTTCCCCGCCCTGCGCCTCAAACAGGCGATGCCACTGTTGCAGCGCGTTACTGTTGTTCGGTAAGCCAGCCATAGCCCTGCTCCTCCAGCTGTTTGACCAGAGAGAAGTCGCCAGACTTCACGATCCGCCCCTGATACAGCACATGAACAAAATCAGGCTTGATATAGTCCAGAATGCGCTGGTAGTGGGTAACGATGATAAACGCACGCTTACCGTCACGAAGCGCGTTCACGCCTTCAGAGACTATCTTCAGGGCGTCGATATCCAGACCTGAGTCCGTCTCATCGAGGATGCACAGCTCCGGCTCCAGCACCGCCATCTGGAGAATATCGTTACGTTTTTTCTCACCGCCGGAGAAGCCAACGTTCACAGAACGGGTCAGCAAATCTTCCGGCATTTTCAGCAGCTTGATTTTCTCTTCCATCAAATCCTGGAAGTCAAAACGGTCGAGTTCTTCCTGGCCGCGGTATTCGCGTACCGCGTTCAGCGCGGTCTGCAGGAAGAACTGGTTGCTGACGCCCGGGATCTCTACCGGATACTGAAATGCCATAAAGATGCCTTCGCCCGCACGCTCTTCCGGCGACAGCGTCAGCAGATCTTTGCCTTTGAAATGCACTTCACCGCCGGTGATTTCATAATCTTCGCGCCCGGCAAGCGTCGCAGAAAGCGTACTTTTCCCCGAGCCGTTCGGCCCCATGATGGCGTGCACCTCCCCTGGTTTTACTTCAAGGTTTAAACCGCGCAGGATGGCCTTCTCTTCTACGCTGACCTGTAAATCGTTAATGCTTAACATGTCTTATCCTTTTTCTCGCCTTAACCGACGCTGTGCTCAAGGCTAATGGCTAATAATTTTTGTGCTTCGACCGCGAATTCCAGCGGCAGCTCTGAAAAGACATCCTTACAGAAGCCGTTCACGATCATCGAGATAGCGTCTTCTTCGCTGATCCCGCGTTGCAGGCAATAGAACAGCTGATCTTCGCCGATGCGCGAAGTCGTCGCCTCGTGCTCCAGCTGGGCGCTGTTGTTACGACACTCCACATACGGGAAAGTATGCGCGCCACAGTCCGGGCCAATCAGCATCGAGTCGCACTGCGTAAAGTTACGGGCGTTAGTGGCCGTTGGCATGATTTTTACCAGGCCGCGATAGCTGTTCTGGCTTTTGCCGGCGGAGATCCCTTTCGAGATGATGGTCGATTTGGTGTTTTTACCGATATGGATCATCTTGGTGCCGGTGTCGGCCTGCTGATGGCCGCTGGTCAACGCCACGGAGTAGAACTCACCAATGGAGTTATCGCCGCGCAGGATGACGCTCGGGTATTTCCAGGTAATGGCCGAACCGGTTTCTGACTGCGTCCAGGACATCTTGCTGTTTTCGCCTTCGCACAGCGCTCGCTTGGTCACGAAGTTCAGGATGCCGCCGGTGTTATTGTCGCCCGGGAACCAGTTTTGCACCGTTGAGTATTTGACCTCGGCGTCTTTATGGATGATGACTTCGACCACCGCGGCGTGCAGCTGGTAGCTGTCGCGCACCGGTGCCGAGCAGCCCTCGATATAACTGACGTAGCTGCCTTCATCGGCCACCAGAATGGTGCGCTCAAACTGGCCGGTTTTCTCCGCGTTAATACGGAAATAGGTGGAAAGCTCCATCGGGCAGCGCACGCCTTTCGGCACATAGATAAACGTGCCGTCGGAGGCGACGGCGGCATTGAGTGCCGCGAAGAAGTTATCGTTCGACGGTACCACGGTGCCGATATACTTTTTCACAAGCTCCGGGTGATCGTGGATAGCTTCGCCAAATGAGCAGAAAATAATGCCCTGCTCCGCCAGTTTGTCGCGGTAGGTGGTGGCAACCGAGACAGAGTCGAAAATGGCGTCGACCGCCACTTCGCGCCCTTCACGCACCGGTACGCCAAGCTGGTTGAACGCCTCTTCCACTTCCTGCGTCAGGTAGCTGTTGTTATTTCCCCCGGGCTGCTGCACGGCGCCAGGCTGGGATGCACATGCATCGTCGCAATGGCCGCAGGAAGGCGCGGAGTAATAACTGTAATCCTGATAATTTAGTTTGTCGTAATGGGCATGCAGCCAGTGCGGCTCTTCCATTTCAAGCCAGGCGCGATAGGCGCTCAGGCGAAACTCCAGCATCCACTCCGGCTCGTTGCGTTTCGCGGAAATCGCGCGCACAACCTCTTCATTGATGCCATTAGCCAGTTCATCGGTCTGAAGCCGGGTAAAAAAGCCCTCTTTGTAGTTCAGGGGGCCGCTCCAGGTGTTGACATCGTCAGTTGCTTCACTGTTACGGGACATAATTACTCCGCCTGGACCCCAAAACTTTCACCGCAGCCGCACGCGTGCTGCGCTTTAGGGTTATTGAATTTAAAAATCTGGTTTAAGCCTTCGCGCACGAAATCCACTTCGGTGCCGTCAATAAACGGCATCGCCTGAAGCGGTACATACAGGCGCGCGCCGTCTGCCTCGAAAACCAAATCGTCGTCTTTAGGTTCGCTGACCGTGTCCAGCACATAGCCAAACCCGGCGCAGCCGCTCTGTTTCACACCCAGACGAACACCCAGCAGACCCGGTTTCTGCGCCATTAAGTCGCGAATATGTTTGGCCGCGTCTGGCGTCATCGTCAGGCCCTGCCAGTTGAACTCTGCGGGGTTGAACGTACCTGCTTGTGATTCCATAGGTCTGTCTCCTGGAGTGAATGCCTTGCGGGCGATAACGCTATGTTAGTGATAATAATTATCACTTCAACCTCTGCGGATCAGGGGTATTCCCGTTAACGGCACATTTTGAACACTTTCATTAAGCATAGACCCTCCCTGAGAGCCTGCTGCGGGCAAAGATAGCGTTCAAAAGAGATGAATATTCAATGGGTTAACAACCAAAACGAAGAGATAAGTATGCGATACTGCCGCCTGAATAAAAGATGTATCGTTTATACCTATTTATATAATAGCGCGCCTGCGGGCGCCGGGTTGTCCTAAAGGGCGGTTATCGCGGGGGAGATAAGGACGTAATAAAAAACCCGGCATCGCCGGGTTTAGTGTGAAACGGTATCAGATAACCGCGGTGGTGAGGCGCGACGTGCAGCAGAGCCGGTCTTGCTCGTCGAAAATCTCTATCTGCCACACCTGGTGGCGTCGCCCGACGTGCACAGCACGGCAGACGCCGCGCACACGGCCGCTGCGTACGCTGCGCAGATGGTTGGCATTGACCTCAAGCCCGACGACGTTTTGCTCGCCCTCAGTGCAAAGATAGCCCGCCACCGAGCCGAGCGTTTCAGCGAGTACAACCGATGCCCCGCCGTGCAGCAGGCCGAAAGGCTGATGGGTACGGCTGTCCACAGGCATGGTGGCTTCGATGTGCGCATCATCTAACCGGGTGAAGCGGATATCCAGCAGCCCGACCATATTACTGGCGCCCATTGCATTTAGCGCCTCAAGCGTGGTGCTACGCCGCCAAATCATACGATGATCCCCAACAGTGCCTGAACCGGATGACGCACACCGCTGCCCTCGATGCGTTTAACCTGGCTTCGACAGGAATACCCTGTCGCAAGGCAGCGGGTACGGGGCAAACGCTGCATCGCCTGATGCCAGGAAAGCTCATAAATGCCGAGTGAATTGGCGTGGTTTTTCACCTCATGTCCGTAGGTGCCCGCCATGCCGCAGCAGCCGACATTCACGCCTTCAAGTCTTGCGCCGAACTTCGCGAAAATGGCCGCCCACTGGCTGGCCGTACCCGGAAGCGCAGTGACTTCAGTACAGTGCCCGAACAGATACCACGGCTCGCCGCCAACCGACGAGGCCGGACGATCGGCAAGCGCCGTGGTAAGCCATTCATGCACCAGCTGCACGTGGAATTCGCCCCGCGTCTCGCCAAGCGTCTGCTTATATTCATCGCGATAGCAGAGCACCAGCGCCGGATCGACCCCCACGAGCGGCATGCCGAGTTGCGCCACGCGGTTTAAGAAATCAGCCGTTTTGCGCGCTGTCCTGGCGAAGCGCTGAAGGAAGCCCTTGATATGCTGCGCTTTGCCGTTGGGCGAGAATGGCAGCACGACCGGCGTAAACCCAAGCTTTTCGCAAAGCCTGACGAAATCGGCCACTACCTGCGCGTCGTAATAACTGGTAAACGGATCCTGTACCACCAGCACCGTGCGCGCTTTCTCTGCCTCCGGCAGCCGCTCCAGCTCCTCAAGCGTCATCCCGGCGCTGCGATGCCCCACCAGTTGTTGCTGAAGCGTCGGCGTTGAGAGCAGCGGCAGATCAACCATGCCGATATGGCGCTCGGAGAGCGAACGCACCCACGGCTGGCGCATAAAGAAATTGAAGGTTTTCGGCGCACGCGCCATCAGCGGCGCATAGCTTTCAACCGTCGCTATCAGATGGTCGCGCATCGGGCGTAAATAGCGCGTGTGATACAGCTGCAAAAAGCGTGAGCGAAACTCCGGCACGTCGATTTTGATAGGACACTGCGTAGAGCAGGCTTTACAGGCGAGACAGCCGCTCATTGCCTCTTTAACCTCGTGCGAGAAATCATATTCGCCGCGCCCGGCATGCCAGCTGTTGCGGGTGCGCTCAATCAGCGAGCGCAGACTGGCGCGCTTGTGCGGCAGCGCTTTTTCAAGCGCCAGCGGGTCGATACCGCGATCCGAAAGCAGCCGCAGCCATTCGCGCACCAGCGTCGCACGCCCTTTTGGCGAATGAATGCGGTTGCTGGTGATTTTCATCGACGGACACATCGGGCTTTTCACATCGAAGTTAAAGCACAGGCCATTGCCGTTGCACTCCATCGCGCCGCGCCAGGAGGTGCGCACCGCGAGCGGGATCTGCCGGTCGAAGGTGCCGCGCTTCACCGCGTCCACTTTCATCATCGGCGCGTCAAGGCCATACGGCGCGCAAATCTTGCCGGGGTTCAGGCGGTTATCCGGGTCGAAGGCCGCCTTAATCCGCCGCAGCTCGTCATACAGCGTTTCCCCGAAAAACGCCGGGCTATATTCGGCGCGAAAGCCTTTGCCATGTTCGCCCCACAACAGGCCGCCATAGCGGGCAGTGAGCGCCACCACTTCATCGGAGATGCGCTTCATCAGCATCTCTTGCTGCGGATCGCACATATCCAGCGCCGGGCGCACATGCAGTACACCTGCATCCACATGGCCAAACATGCCATAACTCAGGCCGTGGCCATCCAGCAGCGCGCGGAATTCCGCGATGTAATCCGCCAGATGTTCCGGCGGCACACAGGTATCTTCGGCAAACGGTATCGGCTTGGCGAGCCCTTTGGCATTACCAAGCAGCCCCACCGCTTTTTTACGCATCGCATAAATACGCTCAACGCCTGAAAGCTCGCGGCAGACCTGCCAGCCGATAACGCCGCTCTGGTTGTCGGCCATCAGCTCATCAAGCCGGGCGCAGAGCGACTCGACGCGGCCATCGATCAGCGCTTCGTCATCGCCCGCGAATTCGACGATATTGAGGCCAAGCATCTCTTTATCCGGCACGTCGGTTATCAGTTCACGCACCGAATGCCAGACGATATCTTCCCGCGCCAGGTTCAGGACACGTGAATCCACGGTTTCGACAGACAACGCCTGCGCCTCGACCATAAAGGGCGCGCTGCGTAACGCCGAGTCGAAGGAGTCATATTTTACATTCACGAGCCGCCGCACTTTCGGCAGCGGCGTGATATCAAGCCGTGCTTCGGTAATAAATGCCAGCGTGCCTTCCGATCCGCAGAGGATGCGAGTCAGGTCAAATTCTGAAAGTGAGTCGTTAAAGACGTGGCGCAAATCGTAGCCGGTAAGAAAGCGGTTGAGCTTTGGAAACTTCTCAAGGATCAGCGCCCGCTGCTCACGGCAACGCGTCAGCACGGTGTGATAAACACGACCGAGCGTCGTGCGGGCGCGACCCAGCTCTTCGGCAAGCGGCGTCGGGATGGCCTGAGTATCGAGAATATCGCCGCCCAGCAGCACCGCACGCAGGCCAAGCACATGATCGGAGGTTTTACCGTAAACCAGCGAACCCTGCCCCGAGGCGTCAGTGTTAATCATCCCGCCAAGCGTGGCGCGGTTGCTGGTGGAAAGCTCCGGCGAAAAGAAATAGCCGTAGGGCTTTAAGTATTCATTGAGCTGATCTTTGATAACCCCAGCCTCGACGCGCACCCAGCACTGCTCTGGGTTGATTTCGATGATGCGGTTCATGTAGCGCGACATGTCGACGACGATCCCCTGATTGAGGGACTGGCCGTTCGTGCCGGTACCGCCACCGCGCGGGGTAAAAATCAACGAGGCAAAGCGCGGTTCTGCGGCAAGACGCGCCATAAGCGCCACATCAGCGGTGGAGCGGGGGAAAATCACCGCGTCGGGAAGAAGCTGATAGATACTGTTATCGGTCGCCATCGTGAGGCGATCGGCGTAGTTAGTGGCGGTATCGCCGGTAAAACCTTGTTGCTCCAGTGCCTGCAAAAAGTTCAGCACCACCTGGACCAGCCCGGGCGCCTGAGAAATTTGTGGGATCATGGATCGTTGACCCTGCCTGACATTTTGATGTTGGAAGTTATCGTTTGCGTTGTGCATTCAAGGTTGTATCACATTTTTTTATGTCACGCCCGCCAGAAATGCGCCGGGGATGCGGCTATTCAAAAGGCCCGAAATCACTCATCATAAGCACGCCCCGACCGGGGCGGGAACGCCTTCGGGCGTAACGCGTATGACAAAAGGTGAATGTGGTTTATGGTAAAACTTCGACAGCCCATGGACGTGCCGCAAATTCTGCTGTCCGTGTTGTTTCTCTCGGTAATGATCATCGCCTGCCTGTGGATTGTGCAGCCCTTTATTCTGGGGTTCGCCTGGGCAGGCACGGTGGTTATCGCCACCTGGCCGCTGTTGCTGCGGCTGCAGAAGATGCTGTGGGGCAGGCGCTCGCTGGCCGTGATCGTGATGGTACTCATCCTGATGATGCTGTTTGTTATTCCGGTGGCGTTGCTGGTCAACAGTCTCGTGGATAACAGCGCGCCGTTTATTCACTGGCTGACCTCCGGCCAGATGACCATGCCAGACCTGGCGTGGCTCAACAGCATTCCGTATATCGGCAATAAATTGTATCTCGGCTGGCACAACCTCGTTGAGAGCGGCGGTTCAGCCATCATGGCCAAAGTGCGCCCCTACCTGGGGACGACGACCGGCTGGTTTATCGGCCAGGCCGCGCATCTTGGGCGCTTGCTGATGCATTGTGGCCTGATGCTGCTCTTTAGCGCCCTGCTCTACTGGCGCGGTGAACAGGTCGCGTACGGCATTCGTCACTTCGCGATTCGCCTTGCCTCTACGCGCGGCGACGCGGCCGTGCTGCTGGCAGGCCAGGCGATCCGCGCCGTGGCGCTCGGCGTGGTAGTGACTGCCCTGGTTCAGGGCGTGCTGGGCGGCATCGGTCTTGCGATTTCTGGCATTCCTTACGCCACGCTCCTGATGGTCGTGATGATCTTAAGCTGTCTGGTGCAGCTTGGTCCGTTGCCCGTACTTGTGCCTGCCATTATCTGGCTTTACTGGAGCGGTGATGCCACCTGGGGCACCGTGCTGCTTATCTGGAGCGCCGTGGTAGGCACGCTGGATAACATTATCCGCCCGATGCTGATTCGGATGGGCGCAGATTTACCGATGGTGCTTATCCTCTCGGGCGTTATCGGCGGGCTTATCGCCTTCGGCATGATTGGTCTTTTTATCGGCCCGGTACTGTTGGCGGTATCCTGGCGATTGTTCTCGGTATGGGTGCGCGAAGCGCCGTTACCGGAGGATAATTCGCAAACTGTGATCGAGGCGCTGGAAGAGAGCGAACAGGAAAAAGTAAAACAATAAAACGCAGGCGGGGAAACCCGCCTTTTACTTAAGTGCTGCTTATTGATTACCTCCCTATTCTACTGGTCAGACCCGTGATTTATCGTAAATTCCGTCCTTTGGCTCGTTAATAATTCATTAACGCTGAACTATTGAGACGAATCTGATCGACGCAAAAAATGGATAAGCCTACTATTTATCCACGGTTATAAATCAACGCCTTGATTTATAAACATGGAAATCCCCTGAGTGAAACAACGAATTGCTGTGTGTAGTCTTTGCCCATCTCCCACGATGGGCTTTTTTTTATTCTTCGACTGATTACTTATTGCTCAATATTACATGAGCTGAGCATCCGCCAGTTATTTCCGAGTTCCCGGGTGTCACCTTCTACGGTAATCAAACCGCGACGACGAATATCGCCACTGTTCGCCCCGATATATATTTCAAACTCGCCAGGCTCCACGATGCGCGCCCCCTCGCGATTCGTAAAATTGAGCATATCAACCGGTACGCGAAACGTGAGACGCGCGCACGCGCCGGGGGCCAGAGAGACCCGCCCAAAGGCTTTCAGCTCCTGCACCGGGCGCACCAGCGAGGCCACCTTATCGCGCACGTAAAGCTGTGCCACCTCGCTGCCCGCCTGCGCGCCCCGGTTAGTGAGCGTCACCGAAACGTTGACCTCGCCATCCATCGGCACTGACGGGCTGGCAATCTCCAGCGGGCCGTAGTCGAATTCCGTCCAGGTTTTGCCATAGCCAAAGGGATAACGCGAGCCAAAATGAAACGCGAACGGCGTGCCGCCGCTCTTGAGCTTGTGGTTGTAGTAGTACGGCATCGCACCGGCGCTCTTCGGCACCGACACCACCAGACGCCCCTGCGGCTCAATCTTACCGGTCAGCAGATCGGCTATCGCCTGCCCGCCTTCCTGACCTGGTGCCCACGCCATCACCCAGGCCGCAACGCGCGATTCGAGCCCACCCAGATGATAAGGCCGCCCGCCGGTCATCACGACAACCACGGGCTTGCCGGTCGCGATCAGCGCCTCCAGTAACTGCTGCTGAACGCCGGGCAGTTGCAGGCTATCAGTATCGGAGCCCTCACCGACGGTTCCGCTCTGGAATAACCCGGACAGGTCGCCGACAAACGCCAGCACCACGTCGCTTTGCGCGGCGAGCGTCACTGCCTGTGGGATCATCGAGGTATCGTCAGACACCGGCGATTGCTGCATCGGTTTTTCGCCGCTGTCGCCCGGGAACACCGGCGCACCCGCCATGCGTTTTTCGATGATATGGCAGCCTTTGGCATAACCCACACGCGCATCGCCAAGCTGTTCGCGCAGCGCCGCGAGCGGCGTCGTGACCTGGTTTGTCTGCTCCAGCATATCGCTGATGATAAGATGCACCGGGAAACTGTACCCGCTTAGCAGCGCCAGCGGATCGTCCGCCGTTGGCCCGACGACCGCCACGCGCGGTTCGCCGCAAAGGGGCAGCACACCGTCGTTTTCAAGCAGGGTCAGGGAGCGCGCCGCCACCTCGCGGGCGATGCGCCGCGTTTCGTCGCTTTGCAGAGAAATGGCGTTTTCATCGGCATAAGGATGTTCAAACAACCCAAGTCGGAATTTCTCTGCGAGTACGCGCGCCACGATTTCATCGACTTTTTCCATAGAGATAAGCCCACGCGCCAGCGCGTCGGCGAGATGCCGCGCGCAGTCATCTTTCGGCAGTTCGATATCCAGCCCGGCGTTGAAAGCCAGCGCCGCCGAATGCGCGGCATCCACGGCCACGCCGTGATGCTGGTGCAACAGGCTCACCCCGCCGTAGTCGGCGACGATAATGCCGTCGAAGCCCCACTGTTCGCGAAGTAAGCGGGTCAGTAAAAAGTCATCGGCGTGCGTCGGCACATTATCGATATCGTGATACGCCGGCATCACCGAACCGGCGTGCGCCAGTTTGACGGCCATTTCAAAGGGCAGCAGGAAGGTATCATTGAGTTCGCAAAAGCCAAGGTGCACCGGTGCATGGTTGCGTGCCCCTTCGCTGAAGGAGTGGCCCACGTAGTGTTTAAGCGTCGCCAGCAGATCGCGCTGCGGCCCCTGCAAGCCTTTCACATAGTGCGTCGCCATCAGGCCCACCAGCCATGGATCCTCGCCGAAGGTTTCTTCGGTGCGGCCCCAGCGCACATCGCGCGAGACATCAAGCACCGGCGCAAGCCCCTGATGACAGCCGACTGCCCGCGCCTCGCGGCCGATCGCCTCTGCCGCCTGCTCAACCAGCTGCGGGTCCCATGTCGAGCCATAATTGAGCGAGGACGGAAACAGCGTCGCGTCTTTACACAAAAGCCCTACCAGACACTCTTCGTGGAACATCGCAGGAATGCCAAGCCGCGTCTCTTCCACCAGCATTTTTTGCAGGCGGTTAGCGGCGCGTACCCCTTCGCGCGGCGCCACGATGTGCGTGCCGAGCGGGCGGGTAATCTGCCCGGCACCGCGTTGCAGACGCTCGGCGAGCGCCGCCTGCTGCGTGGCGCCGGAAAACTCATCACTCAGATCGGTGCGCTCCCGGTGATCGCCGTCGGGCGACAACACCAGCCAGTAGGCATGCATCTGGGCGAATTTCTCCTCCGGTGTCATACGGGCGAGTAAATCGGCGACGCGTTCAGCCACCGGACGGGTTGGGTCCTTATAAATAGTCATCGGTTACTCCTGGATTGCAGGCTTGAGAGAGGTCGAGTCTTCGCGAAGCTGGCGTTTTTGCACCAGTTCCTCCGCGATGGCAGCCACACGACGGCTGCTTAACTGATAGAAACAGAGTAGTAGCGCCATCAGTAAAAACAGCGCGCAGGGAATCAGCGTGAACAGCGCGTTGATAGTTGTCAGCACGCTCGCGCTTTGCGTAGCCTGGTTTGGCAGGTAATCGACCATGCCGAGGATCCAGCCCACGACTGCGCCGCCGAGCGCCAGGCCAAGCTTGATGGCAAACAGCGCGGTAGAGAAGACCAGGCCATCGAGACGGCGCCCGCTGCGGTGTTCTTCATAATCCACCACGTCAGAAAACATCGTCCACTGTAGCGGCGTAGTCAGGTTCTGAATAAAACTGAAGACGATATTAATCGCAAAAATTAACCAGACGGCTGTTGGGGGAATAAAGAAAATCAGCGCGGCCAGCACCACAAAACTAATAATCGTCCACTGGTATGAACGCACGCGGTCATATTTACCGAGCAGGCGCTCCGATAATAACGCGCCGGTAAGATTCGCCACCATGCCGGAAACAATAAATACGAACACCAGATCCGGGCGCAGCAGAACATATTTCACGTAATACATGGTCGCTGAACCGCGCGTCACCACGGCGGTCAATAATAAAATATTGAAGAGAAAAATGATGCGCCACTGGCTGTTGGCGGCCAGCAGTTTTAAATCTTTCAGCATCGAGCTATTGCCGTCATTGACGGGCAGATAACGCTCACGGGTCATAAAAAAACAGCAGAAAAAGAGTACGACGCCCAGCAGGCCCATCAGCCCCATCGCGTAGAAATAGCCCTTTTGCGCATTGCCGCTGCCAAGCCAGTCGACCATCGGCAGCGCAATCACGGTCACGATAAGCCCGCCGATAAAAGAGAGCCCAAAGCGCCAGGATTGCAGCGAGTGGCGCTCGCGAGGGTCCATCGTAAGCGAGCCCGGCATTGCACAATACGGCACGTTAATGGCCGAATACACCAGGCTCAAAACGCTGTAAGTAACGCAGGCGTAAATGATTTTGGTCGTTTCGCTCGCCTGCGGGACGTAGAAGGTAATCAGACAGCTCGCGCCGAACGGAATGGCAAACCAGAGCAGCCAGGGACGAAAGCGCCCGTAGCGCGTTCGGGTTCTGTCCACCAGCGCACCGATGCACGGATCAACAAAAGCATCCACGACCCTGACCAGTAAAAACATTGTGCCCATAATGGCGGCGGGCAGCCCGAAAACATCCGTATAAAAATAGGCGAGAAATAGCGTCGCGGTTTGCCAGACCAGCGCACTCGCCATATCGCCTAAGCCATATCCTATTTTATCTTTTGTCGTAAGAGCAGAGGTGAGGTTCATTATTATTGGCCTTATCAACGTTAGAAAGCGTGTTATCTCGCACGCAAACCACGGGTGCGATATCAGGCCTAAGTATTGTGAACGCACCGCTCACCAACAATTGCAGAAATCCACAGCCAGTTTATGATTTTTTGCTTTTTCCCGTATTTGTGATGCGGTGCAAATTAACCATTACAAATAAAAAACCCGCCATCTGGCGGGTTTTTTAAATATATCGCATTTATTTTTTAAGCTCTGCCAGACTAAGCCAGGTTTGCACCACCGTGTCCGGGTTAAGCGAAAGTGAGTCTATCCCCTCCTCCATTAACCAGGCGGCAAAATCCTCATGATCCGACGGCCCCTGTCCGCAAATGCCGACATATTTGCCCTGCTTTTTCGCCGCGCGGATTGCCATGGACAGCAGCGCCTTGACGGCCTCGTTGCGCTCGTCGAACAGTTCAGAGACGACACCGGAGTCGCGGTCCAGGCCGAGCGCCAGCTGGGTCATGTCGTTAGAGCCAATCGAGAAGCCGTCGAAATGCTCAAGGAACTGCTCGGCCAGCAGCGCGTTAGACGGGATTTCGCACATCATAATGATCTTAAGCCCATCCTCGCCGCGCTTAAGCCCCTGGCGCGCCAGTTCGTCCACCACCGCTTTCGCCTGATCGACCGTGCGCACAAACGGGATCATGATTTCTACGTTGGTAAGCCCCATCTCGTTACGCACGCGTTTCACCGCCTCGCACTCCAGCGCGAAGCAGTCGCGGAAGCTGTCGGCCACGTAACGGCCCGCACCACGGAAGCCGAGCATCGGGTTTTCTTCATGCGGCTCATAACGCTCGCCGCCGACCAGGTTGGCATATTCATTAGATTTAAAGTCAGACAGACGCACAATGACGCGCTTCGGCCAGAACGCAGCGCCCAGCGTCGCGATGCCTTCGGTCAGGCGGCCTACATAGAATTCAACCGGGTTGTCGAAGCCTTTCATCATCTCGCGGATCTGGTTTTGCAGCGCAGGCTCCTGCTCATCGAACTCCAGCAGCGCGCGCGGATGCACGCCTATCATGCGGTTGATGATGAATTCAAGGCGCGCGAGGCCCACGCCCTCGTTGGGCAGGCAGGCGAAGTCAAAGGCGCGATCCGGGTTGCCGACGTTCATCATCACTTTCAGCGGCAGGTCCGGCATGGTGTCAACGCTTGAGCTTTTCACGCTGAAATCCAGCAGGTCAGCATAGACGTAGCCGGTATCGCCTTCGGCGCATGACACGGTGACTTTTTCATCATCCTTGATGCGCTCGGTAGCGTCGCCGCAGCCGACGACGGCGGGAATGCCCAGTTCACGGGCGATAATAGCCGCATGACAGGTGCGCCCGCCGCGGTTGGTGACAATCGCCGCGGCCTTTTTCATGATAGGTTCCCAGTCCGGGTCGGTCATGTCGGTGACGAGGACGTCGCCGGGCTGAATACGGTTCATCTCGCTGATGTCATGGATAACTTTCACAGTGCCCGCGCCGATGCGATGCCCGATGGCGCGCCCTTCAGCGACCACGTTCCCTTGCGAGTGCAGCATGTAGCGCTCCATCACCTGACCGCGCGAACGCACGGTTTCCGGGCGCGCCTGTACGATAAACAGTTTGCCGGTGTGACCATCTTTGGCCCACTCGATATCCATTGGCCGGCCATAGTGTTTCTCAATCTGCACCGCCTGTTTCGCCAGTTCCTGCACCTCTTCGGGAGTGATACAGAACAGATCGCGGTCTGCCTGCGGCACATCTTCGATGCGGACCTGCTTGCCGTGCTCCTGGGTGTCAGCGTAGACCATGCGAATCTTCTTCGAGCCCATGGTGCGGCGTACAATCGCCGGGCGGCCTTCGGCAAGCCCTGGTTTGTGCACGTAGAACTCATCGGGGTTTACAGCGCCCTGCACCACCATTTCACCCAGGCCATACGCGGCGGTGATAAACACCACCTGGTCGAAACCTGACTCGGTGTCGATGGAAAACATCACGCCAGAGGCGGCGAGATCGGAGCGCACCATGCGCTGTACGCCCGCCGAAAGCGCAACGCCGCGGTGGTCATAGCCCTGGTGTACGCGATAAGAGATGGCGCGATCGTTAAACAGGGAGGCGAACACATGTTTCACCGCCACCATGACCGCTTCAATCCCCTGCACGTTAAGGAAGGTTTCTTGCTGGCCTGCAAAGGAGGCATCCGGCATATCTTCTGCGGTCGCGGAGGAGCGCACCGCAAAGGACGCTTCGGCGTCATCGGCAGACAGTTTTGCGTACGCATCACGGATCGCCTCTTCCAGCGCCGGCTGGAACGGGGTGTCGATAATCCATTGACGGATCTGCGAGCCCGCTTTCGCCAGTTCGGTCACGTCGTCGATATCGGTTTTATCCAGCAGTTCATAAATACGCTGGTTAACGCCACGGCTTTCGAGGAACTGATTAAACGCCTCGGCGGTCGTCGCAAACCCGTTAGGTACTGAGACGCCCATACCGGACAGGTTAGTAATCATTTCACCGAGGGAGGCGTTTTTGCCCCCAACTCTGTCTACATCATTCATGCCGAGCTGGTTATACCAAAGTATGAGCGATGACGAGCCATTGTTGGACATCGAAGCAATCCTTTTATGATATATGAACGGAATTAAGAAACACCTGACAGCTGTTTTAGCCTGGCATAGAAAACGCTGCGGGAAAAACGGTGAATCGTTCAAGCAAATTGAAATATTCAACTTTTCAGACAAATTCTGGATTTTGTAACTTCTTGATTAGGCTGGATTACTCTTTTGAACTATGATTTATGGTGATATTTACATGACAGCGTATGGTTACGAATAAAATTAAAAACAGCGTTTCATTTTTAAAAATAAGAGAAACGCCATGCCGCGTACATCCGCATTATTTTATGCTTAAGATGATGCTCAACCTTAATAAAGGACAGATACAATGGATAATGTTGCCGATCGCCAGGTTTTTTATATTTCCGATGGAACCGCTATCACAGCAGAGGTATTAGGCCATGCGGTCATGTCGCAATTTCCGGTCAGCATCAACAGCATTACCCTGCCCTTCGTTGAAAATGAAAGCCGCGCAAGAGCGGTGAAAGAGCAAATCGACGCTATTTATCAGCAAACTGGCGTCCGCCCGCTGGTGTTCTACTCCATCGTACTGCCGCTGGTGCGCGACATCATTCTGCAAAGCCAGGGATTTTGTCAGGATATCGTTCAGGCACTCGTCGCGCCGCTTCAGGAAGAGCTGCGCCTCGACCCGACCCCTGTTGCCCATCGCACCCACGGCCTGAACCCGGCGAATATCACCAAATATGACGCCCGTATCGCGGCTATCGATTACACGCTTGCGCACGACGACGGCATTTCCATGCGTAACCTCGACCAGGCGCAGGTGATCCTGCTTGGCGTCTCGCGCTGCGGCAAAACGCCCACCAGCCTCTATCTGGCGATGCAGTTTGGCATCCGCGCTGCCAATTACCCTTTTATTGCTGACGATATGGATAACCTCAACCTTCCGGCGGCGCTGCGCCCCTTCCAGCATAAGCTGTTTGGTTTGACGATTAACCCGGAGCGGCTGGCGGCCATTCGCGAAGAGCGCCGTGAGAACAGCCGTTACGCCTCAATGCGCCAGTGCCGTCTGGAAGTGGCCGAAGTGGAAGCGCTTTACCGCAAGCATCAGATCCCCTACCTCAACAGCACTAACTATTCGGTAGAAGAGATGGCGACCAAAATTCTCGACATTATGGGGCTGAGTCGTCGCATGTACTGACAAACTAGTACAAAGGTGCGATATTCTGTGTTAGGGTAGCGCCACGCGCTCCGGTGAATCTTTTAATGGCCTTGTATTCAGGGCGGATTGGTTTATCGTGATGCCCATCACTTCCGGCGCTGATGCCGATGAAGCAACAGATTCTGAGACACCCATGATTAAAACCGATGAACTTCGTACTGCGCGCATCGACAGCCTGATTACTCCGGCTGAGCTCGCGGAACGCTATCCCGTCACACCGGCGGTCGCAGGCCATGTGCTGGACGCCCGCCGCCGTATTGAAAAAATCCTTAATGGCGAGGATCACCGTCTGCTGGTGATTATCGGCCCCTGCTCCATTCACGATACCGACGCCGCGCTGGATTACGCCGCACGCCTGGCGCGGTTGCGTGAGAAATATGACGCCCGCCTTGAAATCGTTATGCGGACCTATTTCGAAAAACCACGCACGGTGGTTGGCTGGAAGGGCCTTATTTCAGACCCGGATCTCAACGGCAGTTACCGCGTGAACCATGGCATTGAACAGGCGCGTCGCCTGTTGCTTGAGGTGAACGCGCTGGGCGTGCCGACCGCCACCGAATTTCTCGATATGGTGGTCGGTCAGTATATTTCCGATCTCATCAGCTGGGGTGCCATCGGTGCGCGCACGACCGAGAGCCAGATCCATCGCGAAATGGCCTCCGCGCTCTCCTGCCCGGTGGGCTTTAAAAACGGTACGGACGGCAATACGCGCATCGCTGTGGATGCCATTCGCGCCGCGCGCACCAGCCATATGTTTCTCTCCCCCGACAAGCATGGCCGCATGACCATCTACCAGACCAGCGGTAATCCTTATGGGCATATCATCATGCGCGGCGGCAAAACGCCGAACTATCATGCCGGGGCGATTAACGAAGCCTGCCAGGCGCTGCGCGAGTTTGATCTGCCGGAACGTCTGGTGGTGGACTTCAGCCACGGCAATTGCCAGAAGCAACACCGGCGTCAGCTGGATGTCTGCGACGACATCTGTCAGCAGATCCGCGCAGGCTCCACCGCGGTTGCGGGCGTCATGGTTGAAAGTTTCATTGCCGAAGGCACCCAGAAAATCGTCCCCGGCACACCGCTGACTTATGGCCAGTCGATTACCGACCCGTGTCTTGGCTGGGATGACAGTGAAATCTTACTGGCACGGCTGGCGCAGGCTGTAGAAAGCCGTCTCTGAGCGCCGCGTTAAAAACAAAGGGGAAACCGGACGGTTTCCCCTTTTTTATGCACTCAGCTTGAACAACTCACTTCAAGATGTTTACCCCAGTCTGGCGGACGGTGCGTGTAGTCATCGTCACGATCGGCAAACGGATCTCTCAACGCCTCCAGCAGCCGCGTAAGTTCGCTCGGGTCGTCGCGCTCTGCCGCTTCTATCGCACGCTGGGCCAGCCAGTTACGCAGCACCAGCGCCGGGTTAACCGATTTCATCAGCGTCTGGCGCGCGTCATCTTCAACGCCTTCCTCCGCCAGCCGTGCGCGATAGCGTGCAAACCAGGCGTCAAAGGTGGCGCGGTCGATAAACTCATCGCGCAGCGGCGAGGCCGATGAGCGCTGCTCGGTCACGCTCAGCATCCTGAAAGTGCGCGTATAGTCGCTGCCCTCGCGCGCCATCAGCGTCAGCAGTTCACGCAGATAATCGTTGTCGCCCTCTTTTTCCACCGTAAAGCCGAGCTTCGCTCGCATCTGTTTGCCCCACTCGCGTAGCAGAACGGGCTGGTATTCATCCAGAAGCGCATTAAGCCGCTCTGCCGGGATCACCGGCGACAGCGCCTGCGCCAGGCGTTGCAGGTTCCATAAGCCGACGCCCGGCTGGTTGTCGAACGCATAGCGGCCCTGGTGATCCGTGTGGTTGCAGATAAAGCCCGGCTGATAGTCATCCAGAAAACCATACGGGCCGTAATCCATCGTCAGCCCGAGAATCGACATATTGTCGGTATTCATGACGCCGTGGGCGAAGCCGACGCACTGCCAGCTCGCCATCAGATGTGCCGTGCGGGTCACGACCTCGCCAAACCAGAGCGCGAAGCGATCTTCATCGTGCGCCAGATGCGCGAAGTGGTGCGCAATGACGTATTCCGCCAGTTCGCGCACTTTCTCCGGTTCGCGGCGGTAATAAAAGTGCTCGAAATGGCCGAAGCGCACATGGCTTTCGGCGATGCGTATCAGCATCGCGCCGCGCTCGGTGGTTTCGCGGCGCACCGGGGTGTCGCTGGTGACGATGCTGAGTGCGCGCGTGGTGGGTATACGAAGACCGTGCATCGCTTCTGAAGCGAGGAATTCTCGTACGGTCGAGCGAAGCACCGCACGGCCATCGCCCATCCGCGAATAGGGCGTCAGACCCGCGCCTTTCAGATGCCAGTCCACCTTGCGGCCATCCTTGAGTCTTTGCTCGCCGAGCAAAATGCCGCGCCCGTCGCCCAGTTGTCCGGCCCAGACGCCAAACTGATGGCCGCTGTAGACCTGCGCCAGCGGCGCCATACCCGGCAGCAGCGTTTCGCCGCCCAGGACGCCCGCAGGACCCTGATAGTCAAACAGCGTATCCGGCAGTTTCAGCGCCTGCGCCAGCGGCGCGTTGTGACAGAGCAAGCGGCTGTTAGCCAGCGGTGTGGGGGTAAGTTCTGTATAAAAGCCTGGCAGTTCATCGCGCCAGGTCGCGGTAAAACGGGGGTTTTGGCTCATGGCTCCTCCTGCGTTAAGTGTAGTGCGTAATGCAGGAGTTAAACACGGCGCAGGTTTAAGGTTATTGCGCCATCGCGAGCGTCAGTACAAGGGTTTCGCCATCCATTGACGGCCAAAGCGCGCCCTGTACGCCAGTAAAACCGAGGCGACGCGCCTCATACAGCGCCTCGTCGTTATCGACGCCGGGCAGGACCAGCGTCTGGCAGCAAGGCCCGACCTGATTGGCGATAGCGTACATAAACGGCTCGAACATGCCCCCCGCGCGCCGTTTCTGAACGAAGGTTTTATCGAGCGTGACGCGCCGGAAAAGACCGTCGAAAATCGCCCGCCCGGTTGCTGCCCCCGCCCCAAAGTTACTTAGCATTAATGGGAAATAACGAGACAGCGAGAACATTGTTTTATTTTCTTTACCTTTATTAAGTTCAGGAAAATTCTCATTAATACCTAACTCGAGAAAAGGTAATTGCGCCAGACGTGACCGTAATGTCGGGCTCGATAAAATGGCACTGGCTATCTTATGATCAATGTTGACTACCGCAAAAAGGGAATTTTTTATAAATGCTTCGCGCCATTTTTCGATCAAACTTATTTTTTCGTAAAAAAGCATTAATCTTTCTTCAGCATTTATTCGCGGGATAATAAATTCCGTGGGAAAACGCACCTGCGCATTCAGGCTGGTGAAATTGGCAATGACTTCCATCCCCAGCAGCCCCTCTGACGGATGGGCGATCGGGGCGAACAGCAGATGAGACTGATACCGTGTATCGAGCGAAACAATCATATTGTCTGCCCTGCGCGTTATTAATAGGAGCTCGCTATACTGGATTAAGTCACTGGCGCGTGCAACCAGGTTGATTCTGTTAAAGTATTTCTCCCGCCGTTTCGGCGCTAATTTCAGATTACTCCTTACAGAAAGAGCTTATCCTGGTATTTCATTCGACACCAGCACCAGTGAGATCCTTTACAGAATCGCGTTCGACTATTCTGGGTGTGAATATTTGTAACCCGCCTTCTTCTTCCAGTAATTTTCTTGCCCCATAACGTGCCATTTCGGTAATTGGAAAATGTACGCTGGTCAGACGTGGCCGAACAAAATCGGCGCGCTCGCCGCTGTCATAACAGATACATGAAATGTCATGCGGGATCCGTAAGCCTTTTTCATTAATCGCAAGCATCGCGCCGACGGCCATCTCTTCGTTACAGCAGTAGATGGCGGTCGGCGTGGCGCGCGCGAGCAGCGCCTGCATCTGCAGATAACCGCCCTGAAGATCGTAATCCGCCTCAAGGCACGCGACTGGCGCGAGCGACGCCGCCGC
The DNA here is from genome assembly GCF_001277255.1 of Cronobacter condimenti 1330. Taxonomy (NCBI): domain Bacteria; kingdom Pseudomonadati; phylum Pseudomonadota; class Gammaproteobacteria; order Enterobacterales; family Enterobacteriaceae; genus Cronobacter; species Cronobacter condimenti. The sequence goes on along the minus strand of NZ_CP012264.1, from coordinate 1,852,058 downwards.
CATGGCGTCGATAAAACCTTGCAGACGCAAACGGCTGGAGGCACGCGATAACGGGCCATGAAGGCAGGCAATGGCGGTATGCCCGCGCGTCAGGAAGTAACGGGTCGCCATGGCGCTGGCGTCGCGATGATCGAACGTCACGCAGTGCGCTTCAAGCCCTGGCACGTCGCGATCCAGCACGACAAAACGCTTACCTGCCGCCGCCATATCGCGCAGCGCGTCGTCGTCAAGCATACGGATATGCAGCAACAGCCCGTCGCAGCGCAGGTTATAGAGCTGATTAATGGCATCGCGTTCGTTTTGCGCGCTGTCGCGGCCCTGGGTGACCAGAAGCTGTTTGCCGTGGCGTTGCGCCTCACTCTGTACGGTATCCATCAGCGCGCCAAAAAAGCCGCCGCGGTAAGAGGTGGTGACAAGCCCGATAGTGTGACTCTGGCTTGAGGCGAGTGCGCGCGCCGCCGGATTAGGAGAGTAACCGAGCGCCTGTATCGCCGCTTCGACGCGCTCGCGGGTTTGCGATTTGACTTTACTGTCGCCGTTGACCACGCGGGAAACCGTGGCGCGGGAGACACCCGCGTGGGCGGCGACATCTTCCAGAGTAACCATCAGGCGATCCCTTATCTGAATGAGGCTCCCCGATAGTACCCGAAATTTTCGCAGTGGGTGGGCTTATCCCTGGAATTGAGGAAGGTAGTCACGGTTGAGCGTCAGCACCTCTTCCAGCAACGCCTGTGCAAGCGTTGCGTCGCCCACCAGTGGGTTGGTCAGCAGCGCCAGCAGACCGCTTGCGGTATCGCCCTCCACGGCCGCTTTAATCGTCAGCCGCTCGTAGGTTTTCACCTGCACTGTCAGGGCATGCATGGCAGGCGGCAGTGCGCCGAATACCAGCGGATGCGCGCCCTGCGCGTCCACCACGCAGTTGGTTTCCACCACCGCGTCGTCGGGCAGGCCGTGAATGGCGCCACGGTTGGCGGTATTTACCACAAGCGTCGCGCCGCGGTTGTTATGAATAGCGTCGATGAGTTCCAGCGCCACCTGGGAATAAAACGCGCCGCCACGGAAGCTCAGCTGCTCGGGCTTGTGCGATAACTGCGGATCTTTATAGAGCTCAAACAGTTCACGCTCCACCTGCATCACCTGCTCGGCGCGGGTGCCGCGGCCTCGCGCGGCCTCTACTTCTTCGTCGAGCATCTGGCGGCTCAGGTAAAAATAGCGATGATACGGACACGGAATGGCGCCAAGCGCGCGTAACAGCGCGGCCGGCCACGGCGCCTCCTGAATATTATTCATCGTGAGCGTCGCCCCGTTGCAGAGCCTGTCGATGACCTCCTGCGTGCGGTCTTCGCCGCGCACGGTAACCTGATGCACCCACACCATATGGTTCAGGCCCGCAAAACGCAGCGCGACCTCCTGCGACGGCGCGCCGAGCATGGCGGCAATCATGTGATGCATCGTGACCGGCACATTGCAAAGCCCGATAATTTTCGCCTTGCTGTGGCGCTGCACCGCTTCGGTGACAATCGCTGCGGGGTTCGTGAAGTTGATGATCCACGCCTCTGGCGCCAGCGCTTCTACCTTACGGGCAATATCGAGCAGCACCGGAATGGTGCGCAGCGCCTTGGCAAACCCGCCGACGCCGGTGGTCTCCTGCCCTATTAACCCATACTTCAACCCGAGCCGTTCGTCGCATGCGCGGGCCGGAAGCTGCCCGACACGCAGTTGCGTCAGCACAAAGCTTGCGCCGCGAATAGCCTCATCCGGCGTGAAATGCACCGATACGCGGACATGCGAAAGCCCGTTCTTCGAAAGCATCCGGCGTGTCAGCCCCGCGATAATCTCGACTTTTTCGCGCCCCGGCTCGACATCCACCAGCGCCAGTTCATGCAGCGCAATGGCCTCTTTGCGGGCAATCAGCCCCTCTACCAGTTCCGGCGTATAGCTGCTGCCACCGCCGATAATGGCGATTTTAATGGCCTGTACAGTCATGATGTTCTCCCTGTTGCGTTCACTGGTGCGGTGACGGCATTACCCGCCTGCTCCCGCTCCTGTTGAATCAGCTGTTTTTCATACACTTTAAAGAAGGGGTACCAGAGCAGGCCGTCAACGACCAGCAGCACGGCCACCAGCAGCGCGGCGCGCACATCCCATGCTGCGGAGATCATCGCCCCAAGCGGCGCAGGTGCGGTCCAGGGGGCCATTGCCACCATTTTCTGTATCAGATCCATATTGAGCGCCACGTAGGCCAGCACGGCATTCACCAGCGGCACCATGAGTAGCGGAACGAACAGCGTCGGGTTCATCACCACAGGCGACCCGAACAGCAGCGGCTCATTAATATTAAACAGCGCGGGCATGAGACTGAGTCTGCCGATGGTTTTCAGGTGCACCGAACGGCTTCTCAGATAGAGCATCGCCAGCACGAGCGTCGAGCCAGAACCGCCAATGCAAATATAGAATGCCCAGAACGGGGCCGTGAGGATTTGCGTCGTCGCCTCGCCGTGTGAGAGCAGCGCCGCGTTGGCGGCAATGTTCGCCATGAAAAGCGGATTTAGCAGCCCCTGCACCAGATTGTCGCCATGAATACCGGCAAACCACAGCAGATTAGCCAGCAGCACGCAGAGGAGGATCGCAGGCAGGCTATCGCCTGCGGCAATCACCGGCTGGAACAGCTGCATTACCGCCGCCGGGATGAGCATCTGAAACTCGTTTTGCATCAGAAGGCTTAGCGGGTAGACGGTGAGCAAAATGCCGGTCAGCGGCAGTAGCAAATCAAAGGACCGCGCGATGGCAGGCGGGACCTGTTCCGGCAGACGCAGCGTGATGCCATATTTCTTCAAAAGACGCGTTAGCTCAACGGCCCAGATGGCGCATAACAAGGCGGTGAACACCCCTTGCCCGCCGAGAAACTCGAGCGACAGTTTGTTATCCACCTGCGGCGCGGCGGCGAGTAAAAACGCGCTCATCGACAACAACCCTGCCGTCAGGCCGTCCAGCTGATAGGATTTCGCAAGGCTATATGCCGTCCCAATCGAGACGAAGAGGCTCATCAACCCCATCGTCATAAAAAACGGCATGGTTATGGTATTCCAGTGTACTTTCGCAAAACCAAGCCAGCGCTGACCGAAGGCTGACGTAGTGGCCGCATCAAACGGCGGATTCGCAATGATCAGCATGATGCTGCCGATAATCAGAAATGGCATCGCGCAGATAAAGCCGTCGCGAATAGCGATAATGTGCCGCTGGGTGCCGATACGTCCGGCGAGCGGCGCGATATGGCGCTCCACCAGCGCCATCAGTGCGCGATAGAGGCTCATATCCCACCCCGTGTAATGTGATTCATGCGAGTTTCTCCGTAGGGAACCAAAATGAGAGCGCTCTCAATGGGTACTGACTTTAGCCTTATGCGCCAAATCAGGTAGTGAGAGCGCTCTCAAAACGAATACAAAATGCGCGTTTTATTGATGAGGCGAAGGGAAATAAACCCACCGCAAATGCGATGGGTAGAAGATTAGATGCGGCGAGCCTGCCAGAATTTCTTGCGCCAGTAGACGTTGTCGAGCGAGGAGCGCATCACGCCACGGCTGGTGGAGGCGTGGATAAACTGGTTATCGGTGTCGTAAATACCTACGTGCAGGCCGTTCTGCCCTGAGCCGGTTTTGAAAAAGACCAGATCGCCTGGCAGGAGATCGTCTTTATCGATTTCGGTGCCTATTTCCGCCTGCTGGCGGGTTTCGCGCGGCAGCCTCAGCGAGAAGCGATCGCGGAATGTCATCATCACGAAACCGGAACAGTCCACCCCGCCGCGACTCATGCCGCCGTAGCGGTAAGGCGTGCCGTACCAGTGATTAAGCTGGTCGTTGAGCTCGGCAATCACGGTGATGGAGTCGGAAAGTCGCGCATTCGGCGGCGGCGCCCGGTGAGAGCTACACCCCGCCAGCAGCAACGCTGTAACAAGTAAGATCCATAGCCGCATTTTTCAGGCAAATCCTCTGGCCTTATGATTTTTCGCTAATGTAGCCGTCGGCGCGACGGCTGGCAAGATGGCCGCGCTCAGAGCGGGTTGATAAGCATACTATGACCTGCGACCTGTAACCGCTGGAATGGCACGCCATAGGCCTCGCCAAGCCTTGAAGGGGTCATTACCTCGTCGCACAGCCCCTCTGCTATCAGCTTACCTTCTCGCATCAGCCAGACGCGGTGCGCGTGGCGCAGCGTATGGTTCAGGTCATGGCTGCTCATTACCACGGCGATACCCGACTGCGGTAGCGTAAAGAGCAAACGGTCGAGCGCCGCCTGCTGGGCGACATCCAGGCTGTTCATCGGTTCATCAAGGATAAGCAACTTGCCATCAGCGTGGTTGCGTGGGTGAATTTGCAGGATAGCGGCGGCGATCCGCACTCGCTGCCATTCGCCGCCGGAAAGCGCATTAACCGGTCGGGACAGCTTGTCCGCAAGCATCAGGCTGTGCGCGACCTCTTCAAGCGCAGCCGCACACAGTGAGCCGCCGTGCAGCGTCAGGTAGTGCCACACCGGCATCGCAAACGGCGGCGTCTGCTGTTGCGTAAGGTATGCCCGTTGTCGGGCAAGCGCTGCGGCGCTTATCGCCGTGAGCGGCTTTCCGTCGAAAAGTATGTCGCCGGGGCCGTTACTCAGCCCAGCCAGTCGATGCAGCAGCGTGCTTTTGCCAGCCCCATTGGGGCCGACCACATGGACAATATCGCCCGCCTGAAGCATCACGGTGACAGGCCCAAGACGCGTTCCCACCGCAACGTCACGCAACTGCATCAATGCCATCGTTACTTCGCCAGCGCCAGCTTAATCGCCTCCATGACGATTGGGTCTTCCGGCGTCATGTCTGGTGAGAAGCGCTGGATCACGTGACCGTCGCGCCCTACCAGGAATTTCTCGAAATTCCACAGGATGTCGTCCGGGTAGAGCGGCGCGCGGCCTTTGCTGGCCATGCGCTCGTAAAAGCCGCTCTGCTCCGGCGCGACAGCTTTAGGTGCGGCGGCGATCAGTTTCTGATACAGCGGATGGCGGTTATCACCGTTGACGTCGATTTTGCTGAACATCGGGAACGTCACGCCATAAGTGGTGCTACAAAAGGTTTTAATTTCATCTTCACTGCCCGGCTCCTGGCCGAGGAACTGGTTACACGGAAAGCCGAGCACGCGAAAACCAGAAGGTTCCCAGGCTTTATGGATGTTCTCAAGCTGCTCATATTGCGGCGTCAGACCACATTTTGAGGCGACGTTGACGATAAGCAGTACTTTGCCTTTGTATTGCTCAAGCGAAATGGTTTCACCGTCAATGGTGGTCACTTCGGTATTCAGAATGTCGTGTTGCATAGCTTCCCCTTAAACAATGGTGTGATGGACCTCGCGTCCAGCCCTTAATAATAGCCAGATAAATACCGGTGCGCCCAGGGTGGCGGTAACCACGCCTATCGGCAATTCTGCCGCCACCAGGGTCAGGCGCGCGATGATGTCGGCCGCCAGCAGCGCGCCGCCGCCGGCGAGCATCGCCGCTGGCAGTAATGTCCGGTGATCGGATACGCCGCACAGGCGCAAAACGTGCGGCACCACAAGGCCAACAAAACCAATCGCGCCTGCCAGCGCAACGCTGACGCCTGCAAGCCAGCCGGTGGCGATGACCAGCAGGTTACGCCACATCCAGACCGGCAAACCGAGCTGGCGGGCAGAGGTTTCGCCCAGCGCGAGCAAATTCAGTGCCTTCGCCTGAAAACTTCCCCAGACGAGCGCCGGGAGCAGCGCAAGCATCAACCACCCTTGCTGCCAGTCGACCCCGCCAAATCCGCCCATCATCCAGTACATTAACTGGCGTAAATCGAGGCTGGTGGAGAAGTAGACCGCCCAGGTCATCAGCGCGCTGCAGACAATCCCGAGCGCGACGCCCGCCAGCAATAGCCGACTGGTAGAGAGGTGACGCCGCGCAAAGTGCAGAAGGATGAGGGTGGCGATAAGCGCACCGGTGATGGCAAAGAGGCCGAGCGCCCAGCCAGGGAGCGTGCCACCGCCCAGCATCACCGCCGCCACCAGCCCAACGCCTGCGCCGTTAGAAACGCCAAGCAGCCCAGGCTCGGCCAGTGGGTTTTCGAACAGGGCCTGCATCATGGCGCCACACAGCGCGAGCGCCGCCCCCACCAGCACGACGGCAAGCGTCCGCGGCAGGCGGATCTGCCAGACAAAAAGCCGACCTGCCTCGCTCGTCCATGCGGTGGGCCACAGCCAGACATCGCCTGCGCACAGGCTGAGTATCACCGCCAGCGCCAGCGCTAGCGCAAGACCCGTCAGCACGCGACGTTCACGACGGCGTTGCGAGTGAATACAGAGGGAAAGAGAGGCCAGTTGAAGTTTCATGCCTTTGATTTTACGGCTCGCTTTAGGCAGGGCAAAGAAAAAAGGCCGCACAATGCGGCCTTTTTGGTCAGGTCAGATTAACTTTCTTTCGGCGAAGCGTTCTCTACGCGACTTTTCAACTTCTGCCCCGGGCGGAAGGTCACCACACGGCGAGCCGTAATGGGAATATCTTCACCGGTTTTCGGGTTGCGTCCGGGACGTTGGTTCTTATCACGCAGGTCAAAATTACCGAAACCGGAGAGTTTTACCTGCTCGCCATTTTCCAGAGCGCGACGGATCTCTTCGAAAAACAGCTCTACCAGTTCTTTGGCATCCCGCTTGCTAAGCCCAAGCTTATCAAACAGATATTCTGACATTTCAGCTTTTGTAAGCGCCATAGGTTCAATCCCTCAATGATGCCTGGAATCGCTCTTTTAGTGCCGTTACACATTTCGCAACAGTAGCGGCAATCTCGTCTTCTTCGAGTGTACGGCTGTTATCCTGAAGGATCAGGCTGATGGCAAGGCTCTTATAGCCTTCCGCAACACCCTTACCGCGGTACACGTCAAATAAGTTTACGCCAACTACCTGATTTGCGCCAACTTTCTTACACTCGGCCAAAATATCTGCTGCCGGTACGTTTTCTGCCACGACAACCGCGATGTCACGGCGGTTCGCCGGGAAGCGGGAAACTTCTTGTGCCTGCGGTACGGCACGGTCAGAAAGCGCGCTCCAGAGCACCTCAAACACCAGCGTACGGCCATTCAGGTCAAGCTTGCGCTCAAGCTCCGGATGCACAACGCCAATAAAACCAATGTGTTCGCCCTTTAAATAAATGGCAGCACTTTGGCCAGGATGCAAGGCCGGATTGGCTTCTGCACGGAACTCAATTTCAGATAATTTACCCGTAAGTTCCAGAACCGACTCCAGCGTCCCTTTCAAATCGTAGAAGTCAACGCCGCCTTTCGCCAGATCCCAGTGCTCTTCATAACGGTTGCCACACAGAGCGCCTGCCAGCATAAGATCCTGACGAATGCCCAGGTCCGCCTGAGTATCAGGCACAAAGCGCAGGCCGGTTTCAAAGATGCGTACGCGGCTTTGCTGGCGATTCTGGTTATAGACCACCGTCGTGAGCAGACCAGTCAACAGAGATAAGCGCATCGCCGACATTTCGCTGGAGATAGGGCTTGGCAGGATCAACGCTTCTTCATTCGGATGCAGCAACTGCTGTACTTTCGGATCGACGAAGCTGTAGGTGATCACTTCCTGGTAACCGTGATCGTTAAGCAGCGTTTTCACGCGCTTGAGAGAAAGGTTCGCCTCGCGATGGTCACCCATCACCAGTGAAGCCTGTACCGGCTCGTTCGGAATATTGTCGTAGCCATAAACGCGCGCGACTTCTTCCACCAGATCTTCTTCAATGGCGATATCAAAACGCCATGACGGCGCGACGGCCTGCCAATCGCCCTGCCCTTCAGTGACGTCGCAACCGAGGCGCTTCAGGATATCGGTCACCTGCGCATCCGCAATATGATGGCCGATCAGACGATCGAGTTTGCTGCGGCGCAGCGTGATAGTGGCGCGTGTCGGCAGTGCCGCTTCGCTCGTGACATCAATAACCGGACCGGCTTCGCCGCCGCAGATATCCAGCAGCAGGCGCGTGGCGCGTTCCATGGCTTTGTATTGCAGTTGCGGATCAACACCACGTTCATAACGGTGAGAAGCATCCGTATGCAGGCCGTGACGGCGCGCGCGCCCCGTGATAGCGAGCGGCGCAAAGAATGCGCATTCAAGCAGAACGTTACGGGTTTCGCCATTCACGCCAGAGTGTTCACCGCCGAAAATGCCGCCCATCGCCAGCGCTTTGTTATGGTCTGCAATGACCAGCGTATCTGCGTTCAGCGTCGCCTCGTTGCCATCCAGCAGCGTCAGCGTTTCGCCCTCTTTCGCCATACGCACAACGATGCCACCTTCAATGCGCTCAAGGTCAAACGCGTGCATCGGCTGGCCCAGTTCAAGCAGCACGTAGTTGGTGACGTCTACTACGGCATCGATTGAACGAATGCCGCAGCGACGCAATTTTTCACGCATCCACAGCGGGGTCGGCGCGGTCACATCGATACCTTTCACCACGCGGCCCAGGTAGCGCGGGCAAGCGTCTGCGGCCTCAACCTGAATGGGCAGCGAGTCAGTGATAGTGGCGCTGACCGGTGCGATTTCCGGCGTGTTGAGCGCCTGCGCGTTCAGCACCGCAACATCGCGCGCTACACCGATGATGCCAAGGCAGTCGGCGCGGTTCGGCGTAACGCTGATTTCGATGGTGTTATCGTCAAGCTTCAGGTATTCGCGGATATCAGTGCCGACAGGCGCGTCTGCCGGCAGTTCAATGATACCGTTGTGATCGTCAGAAATGCCGAGCTCAGAAAAAGAACACAGCATCCCTTCGGACGGTTCGCCACGCAGTTTTGCCGCTTTGATTTTGAAATCGCCCGGCAGCACCGCGCCCACGGTCGCTACAGCCACTTTCAGGCCCTGACGGCAGTTCGGCGCGCCGCAGACGATATCGAGCAGACGATCGCCGCCAACGTTCACTTTAGTAACGCGCAATTTATCCGCGTTCGGGTGCTGGCCACACTCAACGACTTCACCGACGACGACGCCATGAAACGCACCTGCGACTGGCTCCACGCCGTCCACTTCCAGGCCCGCCATCGTAATCTGATTCGCCAGCGCCTCGCTGTCGAGGGCCGGATTTACCCACTCGCGTAACCACAGTTCGCTAAATTTCATTGTTCTGTCCTGCCCTTATTTAAACTGTTTGAGGAAACGCAGATCGTTTTCGAAGAAAGCGCGCAGATCGGTCACGCCATAGCGCAGCATGGTAAGACGCTCCATGCCCATACCAAAGGCAAAACCGGAGTAGACTTCCGGGTCGATACCGACATTACGCAGCACGTTCGGATGCACCATGCCACAGCCCAGCACTTCCAGCCACTTGCCGTTTTTACCCATGACGTCCACTTCTGCGGAAGGTTCAGTGAAGGGGAAGTAGGACGGACGGAAACGAATCTGGAGATCTTCTTCAAAGAAGTTACGCAGGAAGTCGTGCAGCGTCCCTTTCAGGTTGGTAAAGCTAATGTTTTTATCAACGATTAAGCCTTCCATCTGATGGAACATCGGGGTGTGGGTCTGATCGTAGTCGTTACGATAAACACGGCCCGGCGCGATAATGCGAATCGGCGGCTGCTGGTTTTTCATGGTGCGGATCTGCACACCGGAGGTCTGCGTACGCAACAAGCGGGTAGCGTCGAACCAGAAGGTATCGTGATCCGCACGCGCCGGGTGATGGCCCGGAATGTTCAGCGCATCGAAGTTATGATAGTCGTCTTCAATCTCAGGCCCCGTCGCCACGGTAAAGCCAAGCTCGGCGAAGAAACTTTCGATACGGTCGATAGTACGCGTGACCGGGTGCAGACCGCCATTTTCAACGCGGCGGCCTGGCAGCGAAACATCGATAGTTTCTTCCGCCAGGCGGGCATTCAACGCAGCGCTTTCCAGTTCATTTTTACGTGCGTTCAGAGCCTGCTGTACCTGCTCTTTTGCTTCGTTGATAACCGCGCCCGCGGCAGGACGCTCTTCCGGCGGCAACTCGCGCAGAGTAGTCATCTGAAGGGTCAAATGCCCTTTTTTCCCTAAATATTCGACGCGTACGTTATCTAACGCGGCAACATCCTGGGCGCTGGTTATGGCCGCCTTTGCACTGGCAACCAGATCTGCGAGATGTGGCATGATTTTCCTCGTTATTCGGCGCTTGCGCCGGTTTGTTGAACTCTGTCTTGTTATTCTCTGTTTCAGGTGACACGCACGGCCAGCGCAAGCCTGCGGCGCGTTCTGTCGCCTGCCACTTGAAACAGACCCATAAACGGCAGATATAAAAAAAGCCTCCTGATGGAGGCTTCTGGCGTTGATTTTCCGTTTCTTTTCTTACGCGCAAAGCCCCTTTAATTCAGGCGCTAAAGTAAAAAAAGAAGCGGAAAATGGCAGCGTTCATGCTTGCGTTACCCTGACTGGCTGAATGGCGAATTCCACTATTGAAAAGCCCGCCAGTAAAAATGTCAACAGATTGATATGGTAGAAATTAAAAGAGGGAGACAAGCTCCCTCTTTCAACTGGCTTATGCCAGAGCTGCTTTCGCTTTTTCAACCAGGGCAGAGAATGCCACTTTGTCGAATACGGCGATGTCAGCCAGGATCTTACGGTCGATTTCAACAGAGGCTTTTTTCAGGCCGTTGATGAATTTGCTGTAAGAAATACCGTTCTGACGTGCTGCTGCGTTGATACGTGCAATCCACAGCTGACGGAACTGACGCTTACGTTGACGACGGTCACGGTAAGCGTACTGACCTGCTTTGATAACAGCCTGGAAGGCAACGCGGTATACGCGAGAACGCGCACCGTAGTAGCCTTTAGCTTGTTTCAAAATTTTCTTATGACGTGCACGTGCAATCACACCACGTTTTACGCGAGCCATAGTGCTCTCCTGTTTCTATTCTGTAAAAAAGTTAAAAGTTAAACGGCTTATGCGTACGGCAGGCACGCGATGACCAGACCCAGATCGCCTTTGGAAACCATGGCTTTCGGGCGCAGGTGACGTTTACGCTTAGTCGCTTTTTTGGTCAGAATATGACGCAGGTTAGCGTGCTTGTGCTTAAAACCACCTTTACCGGTTTTTTTGAAGCGTTTAGCAGCACCGCGTACGGTCTTAATTTTTGGCATCTTAATTACATCCACTTCGCATTGTTAATTAAACGAAACGTAGGCGAACAAAATCTGTGAAGCCCAAAGGCTCCACAGAAAATGCTACTTGAAGGCCTTACTGTTTCTTCTTAGGAGCGAGCACCATAATCATCTGGCGGCCTTCGATCTTCGTTGGGAAGGATTCGACTACTGCCAGTTCTTGCAAATCGTCTTTCACGCGGTTAAGCACTTCCATACCGATTTGCTGGTGGGCCATCTCACGACCGCGGAAGCGGAGCGTGATTTTAGCCTTATCGCCTTCTTCGAGAAAGCGAATCAGGCTGCGGAGTTTTACCTGATAGTCGCCTTCATCTGTACCAGGACGGAACTTAATTTCCTTCACCTGGATAACTTTTTGTTTTTTCTTCTGTTCCTTAGAAGACTTACTCTTTTCATAAAGGAACTTGCCGTAGTCCATAATACGACAAACTGGCGGCTCGGCGTTAGGGCTGATTTCAACTAAATCTACTCCGGCTTCTTCAGCCTTTTCGATAGCTTCTCTCAGACTCACAATCCCCAGTTGCTCACCTTCCAGACCTGTTAAGCGAACTTCCTGGGCGCGAATCTCGCCATTGATACGATTCGGACGTGCCGTTTGAACTCGTTTTCCGCCTTTAATACCTTATTCCTCCAGTTGTTGAAGACTGCGGCTGCGAATCTCTTGCTGCAGCTTTTCTATTACGTCGTTGACATCCAGACTACCGAGGTCTTTACCACGGCGGGTACGAACGGCAACTTTGCCTGCTTCGACCTCTTTGTCACCGCAGACCAGCATGTACGGGACACGACGTAAAGTATGCTCGCGGATTTTAAAGCCAATCTTCTCGTTTCTCAAGTCTGCTTTTACACGAATGCCAGCATTTTGTAGTTTACGGGTCAATTCGTTAACGTATTCAGACTGCGAATCGGTGATATTCATCACCACGACCTGTACCGGAGCGAGCCATGTCGGGAAGAACCCGGCGAACTCCTCGGTCAGGATACCAATAAAGCGTTCCATAGAGCCCAGAATCGCACGGTGAATCATCACCGGCACCTGGCGCTCGTTATTTTCGCCCACATAAGACGCGCCAAGACGCGACGGCAGAGAGAAGTCGAGCTGTACGGTACCACACTGCCATGCGCGGTCGAGGCAGTCATAGAGCGTAAACTCAATTTTCGGGCCGTAAAAAGCACCCTCACCCGGCTGATATTCAAACGGGATATTATTCTCTTCCAGCGCGACAGCGAGGTCAGCCTCTGCGCGGTCCCACATTTCGTCCGTGCCAATGCGTTTTTCAGGGCGAGTGGACAGCTTAACTACGATTTTCTCGAAGCCGAACGTGCTGTACATGTCATAAACCATGCGAATACAGCTGTTCACTTCATCACGTACCTGCTCTTCCGTACAGAAGACGTGGGCATCATCCTGGGTAAAACCGCGTACTCGCATCAGGCCATGCAGCGCGCCCGAAGGCTCGTTACGGTGGCAGCTACCAAACTCCGCCATACGCAATGGCAGGTCGCGGTATGATTTTAGACCCTGATTAAAGATTTGCACGTGACCTGGGCAGTTCATTGGCTTGATGCAGTACTCACGGTTCTCGGAAGAAGTCGTGAACATGGCGTCTTTGTAGTTATCCCAGTGGCCCGTTTTTTCCCACAGTACGCGGTCCATCATGAACGGACCTTTAACTTCCTGGTACTGGTATTCTTTCAGCTTAGAGCGAACAAACGTTTCCAGTTCGCGGAAAATCGTCCAGCCGTCGTTATGCCAGAACACCATGCCAGGCGCTTCTTCCTGCATATGGTACAGGTCAAGCTGCTTGCCGATTTTACGGTGGTCGCGTTTCGCCGCTTCTTCAAGACGCTGCAGATACGCGTTCAGCGCTTTTTTATCTGCCCAGGCGGTGCCGTAGATGCGCTGCAGCATTTTATTGCTGCTGTCGCCGCGCCAGTAAGCGCCTGCGGTTTTCATCAGTTTGAAGTGATGGCAAAAGCGCATGTTCGGTACATGCGGGCCACGGCACATATCTACATATTCTTCGTGATGATAAAGACCTGGTTTATCGTCACGGGCAATATTTTCATCAAGAATAGCCACTTTATAGCTTTCGCCGCGATTCACAAACGTTTCGCGCGCTTCCTGCCAGCTAACTTTTTTCTTGATAACGTCGTAATTCGACTCCGCCAGCTCGTGCATACGCTTTTCGAGGGCGTCGATATCTTCCTGAGTCAGGGTGTGGTCGAGATCGACATCGTAATAGAAGCCGTTGTCGATAACCGGACCAATCGCCATTTTAGTATGTGGCCACAGCTGTTTGATGGCATGGCCCAGCAGGTGCGCGCAGGAGTGACGAATAATTTCCAGTCCATCTTCATCTTTCGCGGTAATAATCGCGAGCTGAGCGTCCTGTTCGATAACATCGTGGGCGTCAACCAGTTCACCATTCACGCGGCCGGCAATACAGGCTTTCGCGAGACCCGGACCGATATCCAGGGCAACATCCATGGGGCTGACAGCGTGGTCGTAATGGCGTTGGCTGCCATCAGGAAGCGTAATAACAGGCATCATAAATCCTTATTCACAGTGGTGACCCACACGCAAGATCACATATGATTAAAATTAGCGTTTACATTCATTAAGTTACGATACCATCTGACCAACACTCGTCAAATTGGTACGCACTTTGGTACACAAAGCGATTTTCGTATCACTGTGTCACTCTGCGCCTGTGACAATGGTAACATCTTTAAAATGCATAAAGCTATTAATGCGATATCAACGCAACGATGGCTTTACTCATCGCTAAGCTCATACAAATCTTGCCATTGATGGTGACAGTTTATTCAGCGACCCAGGCTGCCGATGCAGTTCTTGTTTCAAGTACTAGCGTAACAGAGGTGTTTTTCTGGTTCCCCTTTGTATCCTGCTGAACCAGACCGGTAACGCCAACGTTGAAGCGTACGCGCGTTACATCCGGATTTGTAAGTTCGCACCAGTGGGGTTGCAAATTTCACCTCTGTGTTGACGACTGTGGTCGCTTCTATCGCGGAGAATCCCTTCATAGGAGCCTGCGTCCCTGAGCCACGCCGCCATGCTGCACTAATGCCGTTGATGCTGATATTACCGTTTGGAGTGGTGATTGGCGTTTTGTTCAGCATGAAGGACGAAGGGTGCGTCTGGTCTACCGGACGGTAAATTGGCCCCTCGCTGATAAGATCCAGAACGCGGTAAAACTGTTTTGATTTGAGGTTCTCGTCGAGAAGTTTAGGAGTGCTGGCTTTGCCGCCGCCTGAAGACATAACGCCACCTTAGCTAATTGATTCAGTCCTGGTTGTTCGATGTGTCGATACCGACGAAGATTATGTTTGAGCCAACTACCATCTCTCCAGGAAGAAGAGGCACCGGCCGCCCCTGACCAACTCAGTTTTCAGCGCTGGTAAAAGAGTTGTTTGTGATGGTGTTATTTTCTGCTGCTTCAGCCGCATTCTTAGTTTTCATGTTGCGGGCCATATAGATGGAGTAAGCAACAGAAGCAGCGGCTATCACGAGCGTTGCCACCAGGGCGACGGTTCCCGAAATGGCACCTTCTACTACTGGCACGAAATGCACCGTTGAACCATCAGGAAGCTTCCTGTCCATATACAGGCGAACTGAATCTTCAGTAAACTCCTCGCCGGCTATACGGATGCGTATACGGGTTTTCAGGAAGTCCTTTTTAAATGGGGGCTCTGTGCCAACAGCCGCCTTAATCCCTGCGCAGGTGTCTCAACATTCATCTCGACCTTTCGGAAATGTCTTCGTAAATGCCCTGCAAGTTTAAAGATGAGCACCTTTCGTGTCTCCAGATGGAATGAGTTTGCTTAATGAACGCTGGCCTGTAAGGCTCCCTGCGGCTCAGGTGACCTGCGCAGTCGTGATGAAGCACCATATTTTCATGCAGGAGGATCATGGCGTGGCAGGAGTCAGCGCCAGGGAAAGGCTGGCGAATAATTACGTCGCCGGGCCTGGCTTCCGACAGCTCAACCCGATGGAAACCATTGGCTTCCATGTTTTTGAGATACAGGTTCTCTTCCCGAAGCCCCCCCTGTGTCCTCTTAAAATCAGGCAGGTCGATGCCGCACAGATGGTACGCATCACGAAAAAGCGTGTAGCAATCCATGCCATACGCCCCTTCGTTATTGCTCTGAAACCTTTCAACGGCTATCGGGTATGACGGACAGGTGCCCCCCTTCCATACAACATCACCGTAATAGCCATTGGTGCCGGAGTGAAAGCGGATTACATCGCCGCCATAGGACTGAAGGTTTGCCTCGGAGAGTTCAATGAATGCGCCAACGCTTTCGATAATCAGTGCCGCTGGGATGTCACGCACGAAATACTCCCATAAAAAACCACCCGAAAGTGGCCCTGTCTATAACTGATCAAATATCAGGGTAGGATATATCCCACTCAGTCTATATGTTGTGGTTTCAGCCCTTCAGCGAAAATTTGCTGGAGAACATCGGCAAGGGGGGATGGCTGATTACCTCTGCTTAAGGATACTTTATGGCCTCCGATATGCTTATTGCCCAACTTGAAAAACGCATCGAAACGCTTGAGAAAGAAAACCTTGAGCTCTCCGAGTGGAAAGAGAATATAGAAGCAGAAATCGAGAATATTAAAGGGAACACCCAGCATCTCATTATTCGAAGTGAGCTTACTCTCTATACCCTGTCCGCACTCATAACATCGGGTTCGCTAAAAGGCATTTCTATTGACAAACTAATAGAAGATGCGACTTTTGACCCTTCCGACATCGGTGATGAAGTAATTTCCAAAGAGAAAGAGATCGTTGCTTCAGTACTTAAAAAGGTCAAAGGGTTATAACCTGACTTGCCTTTAATAAGGAGACCTGAAAGAAGGTCTCTTTATTGTTGCGTTAAATGCGCCTGCCTGAATCATCTTGCTACGTGTTCAAAAGTAGCCGTTAACTCGTAGTATCCTCCTGTCTAAACGGTGCTCCATGACCGACAGACAAAAAGTTTCTGTACTCCGGTATCAGACGGAGTCCAGTAAAAAGACTCGACCACTATTCTCGCTTTCAGGAACGCGTCGATAGCTTAACTGGATTGATCCGGCAGTTATCGTCGGTGCCTCTGATAACGAGCGAGTACTTATCCATGAGCGGGTTGATGCCTTTAACCTGGCGTTGCTCGTAACCGTCGCCAGGCCTCACTACGGCTACATTAGGTTTGCGTGACATGCGGATCGTGAACATAAACCGCATAGTTGACTGAGTAGCCCACCCTGCCAGGCACCTTTGTGCCGTTGGCGTCATCTCGCGAAACTGGCTGTTGAGAAGCGTTGAAGTGTCGATGGGTGTGTACAGCGCTGCCTGAGCTCCGCCGATTAACAGCG
Source organism: Cronobacter condimenti 1330 (assembly GCF_001277255.1). Lineage (NCBI taxonomy): Bacteria > Pseudomonadati > Pseudomonadota > Gammaproteobacteria > Enterobacterales > Enterobacteriaceae > Cronobacter > Cronobacter condimenti. Next base: position 1,835,519 of record NZ_CP012264.1, on the reverse strand, counting down.
CCGATTGCACGGCGCGGACAACCTTACGCCCCTGCACGTCACTTATAAGTTTGTCGAGGTTGGCTTTCGCCTGACCAATCCCCCCTACTTTTCCCGCCATGGTTTTCTTCAGGCAATAAAAAACCCCGCCAGAGCGAAGTTTATGTATGTAAGCTTTTGATAAATAATTTATAATTCGGTACTGGGCGAGCATCAAAAAGCAGACTTCATGCTTATATAAATTGTTTTTATCATTCCATACAATTCTTTAAATGAGGGTACCCAGTCTATAAACCAGAAACTCACATAAAGCATAATTACGCTCATTATCAAATCAAAAATTAAATGGAACCAGTACGCAAAAGGTCTTTTATTTTTATGTATATATTCGTTCTGCCGCGATCCTCTGAAGGTTAATGTATAGATGCCGCTAAACAGAAATGTTATTGACCTATATAGCTGAATTGAGCTAACTAAAAAGCATACACATGCCACAAACCAATATTTACCTTCTATCACTCTTCATCCCGTTAAATGATTTTTATCCAGTATCGTAAGGTAAATTATATGCCCGTCAGGATGGCGTAGTCATCCACTACGCGCTCGGACGTGTCGGCATAACGGATAACCTGCCGCACCTCGTCGGCGTCGACCACAATCGGATCTGCCTCTGTCGATATACCAATCAGCAGGTAATCACCAGTCTCCGCCAGTGCAAACTCTGTTCAGATGGTATTCTTCACGACAATTTCAGATCCAGCCTCGCGAACGGTAGGCTTAAGCTTCTGCCATGCTACTTCGCTGACTGTTTCGGCTTCTGAATCGCCACGGGTTTAACAGACACCTCTTCATCATTCCAGACGTGAACCGATAATGACTAAAGCCACGCTGTTTCGCGGCTCCGGCACATACGGTAGGCCGGAGCGTGGAACGCCAGACGCGTATTATTCGTCATTTCTGAAAATAACCCGCACCTCACTTCAGCTTCAGTTTCATTCCGAAATGTGAATCGGTGAAGCCCAGCGATTTATAAAACCGAATAGCGTCCTGACGCTGTCGGTCTGTCGTCAATTGAACGATTATGCAGCCTGCTTGTGTGGCAGACGCGATCGCATGAGCGAATAACTGTCGCCCGATGCCGGCGCCGCGCCATGCTTTTTTTACTCTGACATTCTCAATTTGCGCTCTGAGCGCGCCCTGATGTGACAAGCCTGGTATAATCGTTAGCTGGAGCATTCCGACAATCTCCTCATCGCGTTGCGCCAGAAGGATTGTGTTATCCTGGCTTGCCTGGATCCGACGAAAAGCCGCCAGATAACGCTCATAAGCGGCGTCGTCTTTTGTCTCACGTGTTGCGCCAAGCGTATCGTCATAAAGTAGATCGATTAAAATATGCAGATCCGCTTCACATGCCGCGCGAAAGGTTATTACGCCTGCGTTATTTTCCATATTTCCCTTAAAAAACTGTGGGCCGGGTTAAAGAAAATCAGCCAACCCGGTATGTATACCGATGCGCGCCATCATGATGACTGGCGGCGTGATTTCACCGCTAAATCCGGCCTATGCGCATATTGACAGGCCACGTCATGGTTTTGTGCTGACCTGGGTCACCCCACAGATCGTGCAGGTCAGCAGCAAAACGGGTGACAATATTCTCCTGTTCTTTCTGCTGCGCCTGCCTGACAGCAGACCACGTCGAGACATAGCCCAGAAGCGCGTTGAGATCCCACTGCGCCTCAATCACCAGCGCAGGCGCCTGAATCTGCGCAAAGGGAAAAAAGAGATCCCGATAACCCGAATCAACCCACTGCCGCTCAGGGGGCCAGAAAGGACCAATTTCGTCGTCATAAAACTGCCTGAAACGCTCACCCACCGCGCCGTCGATGCTGAGTACGCCATAGCTAATTAGCGCCAGGATGGCATCTGCCGACGCGACGCGCCGCACCTCTTTATAAAAAGCATCCAGCCTGAACCAGTGTGCAGCCTGCGCGGCGGTAATCAGGTTAAAGCCATGAAAATCGTCCGGCAGGCTCTCAGCAGGCGAAGCCATATAGCGGACACCCGGTGTTTCGGGAGCATTGCGCAATTGATCTTCACTCGGGTCGACACCCGTGACAGCCTGGAAATGCGCCGAGAGCAGGCGCGTCAGCTGGCCTGTGCCGCAGCCAACATCCAGCGCTTTCTGGTTATCCGGCGCGATGCTGGCCAGATGCGCGGCAAGCTCAGGCGGATATTCCGGGCGGAACCGGGAATACGCCCTGCCCCCCGCGGCAAACCAGTTGCCATGCTCAGTCGTGTTTTTCGTCATACCGTACCCCCTGTGTGAGCGCGATTTTCGCGTCCTGGATCCTGCTCTCCACACCGCGTGTTTCCAGCGCATCGAGCGTAGTTTTAAGCACCTGCATTAGCGGCCAGCCCGTTTCTTTTTCAAGCGTCTCAACGGTTAAGAAAATGGACTGCCAGTGAAGCTCCAGCGCCTCAAGGATCGACTGCCCCAGCGGCGTAAGGCGCAATGCGCTTTTTCGCCCGTCGCTTAATGCCTCGCGCGTCAGGATGCCGTCCTGCTCCATGAGCGCAACTGTCTGGCTTATGGCGCCCTGCGTCAAAAACGTCACCGCCTTGATTTCACTCACCGTTGAGGCTCCCGCGAGCAAAGCACGCAGCACGGGCGTATAGCGGCTGCGATAATTAACGGGCAACTCGGGATAAGCTCTCTCCGACCCGCTGTCTATCAGCTCTGTAAGATATCTCAGCATTTCGCCGAGTCCGTGGACGTAATTCATCTCTTCACTTCGGCCCCATCAAATGCATTAGCGCTAATGTATTTACACCATCCTGTGCCGCGTCGTCAACGCATCCCGTGCCACGTGGCGGGATTGACTACCGAAGAGGGGAATAAGCAGGGTGAGAAGGTTGAACGGCATGACCCCTTGCCCCTCGTTCACGATGAGACAAAACGCAAAAGGCAAGCCTGTCATGGCCTGCCTTTTGCGTTACAAATGCCGCTGTGGAGGTAGCGCGTTACCCTTTATCCGCAGTCGCGATGGTTTCCTGTGCTTTCCAGAGACGATATTTCACCTCGATATTTGCAGGGGTATAGATAACCACCGGCAGCTTGCTGTTGTAACTGAGCATGCCTGCATCGCCGAGATAAGCGGTAATGAATCGCTTTTCTTTTTTCCCGTCCGGGCAAGCCATCATTGTGGAAACATGCCTCACAGAGCCGTCGTCATTTTGAGAAGTCTTGAACACGTAATAATCGTAACCCCAGCCTTCCAGGGTTTTCTGCTCAAACTGTCCGCTCAGCAGATGCCGGTTGCAGTCCACATCGAGCGTTTGCCCGATCATCAGCTCAACTTTATACGACGCCTCATCCTGGCGAGTCGGTAACTGAATAACCTGGCGCACCATGCCTGCTTGCGCGTCAGGGTATGGCGCCAGGTTGTCATGCGCTTTTTCGCCTGCAAGCGCACCGGTGGCGACACTGCCCATGGTTAACATGGTCGTGATCAGCGCTGCGATATTCTTCATTATTTACTATCCTTTTCTGCTAAAAAAACAGCCAAATAAACCATTTAATTTTTATTTAACCAATAAAAACGCCGAAATTTTATATAGGGATAGTATCTTATGTCACGAAAGAAGACCGTTTCGGCTGGCGTGCGTCGTACATGTTTTTTTACAGAATGTGTAATTGTGACACACAACAACCGCTAAACCGATGGGCCAAAAAACCATAACCTTTTGAAAAATAGCGTTAAACGGGGTTTTATCATTATCGCCACGTGCGGGTTTTCGGTGGGCGGCTTACCAGTAGCCCTGCTGAACAGGGATGAGAATAATATGCGTGATAGGTTCAGCGTCGCCATGAAACGCAGAAACGGTAAACTCCCCTTTTAACGCGAAGCCGGTCTCGCCGTTTGCCGGGCCGCGCGTTTTATAGCGGTCATCTTCAACGGTGATATTGAGACCAGTCGCACGGCCCTGCGTCTCGTTAGGGCACGCTTCGCACCAGAGCATAATTTCAAAGCTCCTGTCGTCAGCCTCTGCCGGTAACGCCAGCTTTACCTCAGGCGCGAATACCACATTGATAAAAACTTTCTGATTACGGTGTGCCGTTAAGAATTGAGCTAATGCTTGCGCCTGCGCGGAAAAATCCGCCACTGCCGCCGCCTGCTTTCTGGCGCTTACGGCAGGAAACGCTTTTTCGCGACGCAGCTTGTAGACGGCCGCGACGGCGCACAGGAGAACAATAAAAACCACGGCACCGATAATTTCTGCTGCACTTGCTGACATTACTCTCATCCTTAAGCAAAGCGGGAGTGATAAAAACGCGTGGAGTATAAAGCGGATAGCACCGCACCAGAACAGGCGTCATCGTACGATGCCAACGTCACGGGGTGTTATTACAGGCAAAAAAAAGCCCCCGAAGGGGCTTTATGATTACTCGTTAATGCGGGGATGCTGATCCACAAGACGGGTTCGTTTCTCCTGCAAATCGGCAATCTCTTTATCAATATCTTCGATTTTCTGTTCGATATTGTCGTGATGTTCACGCAGAATTTCGCGCGCTTCCTGAATATCAGAGGCCGCCGGTGTCGCGCCTTTGAGCGGACGATTCGCGGTCTCTTTCATGGTCAGACCGGTAATCAGGCCAACCACCGCCACTACCATCAGATAATAAGCGGGCATCATCAGATTCTCGGTGCCCTCAACCAGCCACGCAGCGACGGTCGGCGTCAGACCGGCCACCAGCACCGAAATATTAAAGGCACTCGCGAGTGCGCTGTAGCGGATATGCGTCGGGAACATCGCCGGTAGCGAAGATGCCATTACGCCAGTGAAACAGTTCAGTATCACCGCCAGCATCAGCAGGCCTGAGAAAATAAGGCCAATGACATTACTGTTGATCAGTATAAAGGCGGGAATTGCCAGCACAATCATCGCGACACTGCCGAAAATCACGAAAGGCCGGCGGCCAAAACGGTCGCTTAACAGGCCCATGACTGGCTGTACAAACAGCATTCCGATCATGATGGCGATGATAATCAGCACGCCGTGTTCTTCGGAATAGTGCAGGTTGTGCGACAGATAGCTCGGCATATAGGTGAGCAGCATGTAATAAGTCACGTTGGTGGAAATCACCAGACCTATACATGTCAGCAGGCTGCGCCAGTGCTTGGTCGCAATCTCTTTAAAAGAGACTTTAGGGCCGTGCTGAAGACCTTCGCGATCGCCCTGCTCCAGCTTATCAACATGCTGCTGGAATGCCGGGGTCTCTTCCAGCGCGTGGCGCAGGTAAAGACCAATCAGACCCAGCGGCAGCGCAAGGAAGAACGGCAGACGCCAGCCCCAGCTCAGGAAGCTTTCTTCGCCAAGGATCGCGGAAATCAGCACTACAACACCCGCGCCAAGGACAAAGCCCGCGATGGAGCCGAAGTCGAGCCAGCTGCCCATAAAGCCGCGTTTGCGATCGGGTGAATATTCCGCGACGAAAATCGACGCGCCGGTATATTCCCCGCCGACCGAGAACCCCTGCGCCATTTTACAGAGCAACAGCAACACAGGGGCCCAGATACCAATACTCGCGTATGACGGAATTAGCCCAATACAGAATGTACTGACGGACATAATGACAATGGTTATCGCGAGGATCTTCTGACGGCCATATTTATCGCCGAGCATACCGAAGAACAGACCGCCCAGCGGACGGATAAGAAAGGGAACCGAGAACGTCGCCAGCGCGGCAATCATCTGTACGCTGGGATCAGCCCCCGGGAAAAAGACTTTGCCGAGTGCGTAAGCCACAAAACCATACACACCGAAATCAAACCACTCCATCGCGTTACCCAGAGAGGCGGCGGTAATCGCTTTACGAAGTTTTGCATCATCAATAATCGTGACGTCACTCAAAGAGATCGGTTCTACTTTTTTTCTTTTAAGCTTCATATCCATCCTCGTTGAATTCGCTCTTTGACGTGGGTAGTGGCAAACGCCGCCATATACCGCACAGTCCGCTTCCTTCGCGATAAAGAAGGCTTATCATTCCGGGCCTTCTTTTAAGAGCGTAGCAGGAACTCTTCCCGCTGTTAGTAATGACCTATCTGAATGTGCTTACCTGCTTTTTCAGATAACTGACTCTTCTTTACCCTAACAGCGAACAAATTCGTGATCAACTTCACAGGTTTATTTTATCGCGATTTTGGATAGCAATTCGGCATATTTCATTAGCCAACTAAGCAATACCAGATGAAAATGCCTGGAGATGGTGGGGATATTTTCAACTGCATTTAAGCCTGCGCATAAACCGTAAGCATGGGGAACCTCACACATTCTGGTGATAAGAATGCGCTTATTTGCATCACTGCGGTTAAACGCTATCGCGGGAATATAAAAGAAAGGAATTTAAGCGGGGCTAATAATAAAAAACCGGATCGTGTGATCCGGTTTTTAGTAGGGTAAGTCAGACCAGCAATCCATTAGGACCAGTCGCCTGCCACCAGCGTTTGTGCGTTAAACGCATCATTCATTGACTGCTCTGTAGAGGACGCGCCTGGCTGAATATTCGAGCCTGCTTCGATATCGCTGACACGCCATCCGGCGTAAGGGGCGTTGTCTTGTGTGGTCTGGGTAGTCGGGGCAGCAAAGGCGCTGAAAGAAAGCACGCTCAGCGTCAGCGCGGCGGCCGCGGTTTTGAAAGTATTCATCTTTATTATCTCTTTATTGCAGCAAAAAATTCGGTGACGTCATACTCACCACCAGCACGCAAATAGTAGATCCAGATCACACTTTGGAACAGTCAAATTATTTGTCGAGTGATTTCAAAGAAACTGAATCCGCATTCATCGCGTTGATTTAAAAAGAGATAGATTAAGAACGTGCGTAAGCTTAATGACACGCATTGCTAAAATAAGCGCGAGATAAAGAAAGGAATAAAAAAGGCTGGCAGTGCCAGCCTTTAGCATGATGTACGCAAGCGCAATTACATGCGGTAACCCAGCGTCACAGAGGTGCGGGTGTCCGTGTGATCCGGAGCGGTTGACGGCGGGCTGGAGTTCCAGGTCACGTTATACGCGACTTTCAGTCCAAAGTGCTCGTTAATCGCCACGTCGAGCGCGGTTTCGGAGTTAACGTTAGTATCATCCGAGCCAAATACAGAGACGCCCTGCGTGAACTTAGTGTTATCGGTCAACTGCCAGGTGTAAATGCCGGACGCATAGCCCAGCCCCTGGGTTTTGGTTTCGCCGTTGGTGTACTCGTCATAACGCACACCCGGACCGAATTCAAAACGCAGGCTGTGTACCGGGCCATTCAGGAACTGGCGACCATAACCCAGCGTCATCACATCGCGCTCACGGTAACCGTTATAACGGTCAGTCAGCCAGCTTGCCTGGCCAAACAGATAGTCATAATCGGTTACGTTCACACGGCTACGTCCACCCAACGCATATTTTTCGGAAGAGCGTTCGTCGTTAGAAGAGGTGTTGCTGGCGTTACCCCACAGCGACCATGCAGTGGTATTGCCATACCAGGTCAGATTGCTGTCAGCCGTTAAGGAAGAACTTTTGGTGTTGCCGGTTTGTGCCAGGTAACCCGCGTTTAAATTACCTTCAAACGGTTTTTTCGCGGTGGAAGGATCGTCCATGACAGTAAAAACGGTATTATCAGCCATCGCGTGCTGGCTCAGCAGCGCGCCACCCGCCAGCAGCATTGCCAGGGGCACTGTCTTAAAAAGCTTCATGTTGATTTTCAGGTCCATACAACAAAAAAAAGGACCATTACGGTCCCGTAACTTTTTCTCTGGATCAATAAAATCCGCCCACAGAAAGGTAACGAATTATAAAAAGAGCCTTTTGGCTTAGCAATGAATTCCTTTCGACATTTAAGAATAAGCGCACTCTGAAAAATAACTTTTTATATATAAAAAACCCATCCCGGATTTAAATCAGGAGTTAGGTAAAATCAGCACGTTAATCACCCACCGTCTGGCTCTCGGGTGCTACGCTTAGGGCAGTCCATAAAATACGGAGGCGATATGGTACGTATCTATACGCTGACGCTGGCGCCGTCGCTCGACAGCGCCACGATCACGCCGCAGATTTATCCGGAAGGGAAATTGCGCTGCAGCGCGCCGGTCTTTGAACCGGGCGGCGGCGGCATCAATGTCGCGCGGGCGATAGTGCACCTTGGCGGCAACGCGACCGCCCTCTTCCCCGCAGGCGGCGCGACAGGCGAACATCTCGTCTCGCTGCTTCACGATGAGCAGGTGACGGTTGAAACGATCAGCGCCCGCGACTGGACGCGCCAGAATCTGCATGTCCATGTTGAATCAAGCGGCGAACAGTACCGCTTTGTTATGCCTGGCGCGACCCTGACGGACGATGAGTTTCGAAAACTCGAAGAAAAAGTGCTGGCGATTGAGCCTGGCGCAATCCTCGTTATCAGTGGCAGTCTGCCGCCTGGCGTGGGTGTCGAGAAACTCCAGCAACTGATTAAAGCGGCCCGCCAGCAAGGCCTTCGCCTGATTATCGACAGTTCCGGCGAAGCGCTGGCCGCAGCGCTTGAGATTGGCGATATCGAACTGGTGAAGCCGAACCAGAAAGAGCTGGCGGCGCTGGTGAAACGGGATTTAACCGCGCCGGATGACGTGCGTCAGGCGGCCATGGAGCTGGTCCAGAAAGGCAAAGCCCGCCGCGTGGTGGTGTCGCTGGGGCCACAGGGCGCGCTCGGCGTCGACGGCACCGACTGCGTACAGGTCGTGCCGCCGCCGATGAAAAGCCAGAGCACCGTCGGCGCGGGTGACAGCATGGTCGGCGCCATGACGCTGCGCCTCGCGCAGGACGCGTCGCTGACGGACATGGTGCGCTACGGCGTCGCTGCCGGCAGCGCCGCGACCATTAATCAGGGCACGCGGCTTTGCTCGCAAGAAAACACTGACCGCATCTACCACTGGCTTCAACGCTAACTTTCTGGCCAGCCCCGAAGGGCTGGCGTTTCACTGCTGACAATGAGGTTCGCCATGAGTAATGGAGAAGTGACCCGCTATGTCGTCACCGTTAAATTTCATGAAAAAAGCCTGACCGATATTAATGAACTCACTAATCATCTGACGCGCGGCGGCTTTCAGCTCACGCTTGCTGATGACGATGGCAATATTCACGAGCTCGGCACCAATACGTTTGGTCTGGTCAGCGCGCTCAGTAAAGAGGAAGTCGAAGCGCTGGCCCAGGGGCTTGGAGAAGCGGCGCTTGGGGAAACGCCGCAGGTGATCGTGACCACCTTCGACGCGTGGGTGCGCGACAACGACGTTAACTGAGGCCCGTTGCGCCCGGCGGGATGTGCGCTCGCGCAGGTTATCCTCTGCACAGGCGCGTTAAGCTGACTTTCTTTACGGGAAACCTGGGAGAGTAATCATGTGGCATGCCATTACGCGTTTGTTAAACGAACAGCTGGGCGCCGGTGAAATCAGCCAGCGAACCGAACTGCCGGGCGGTGAAATTCATGCCGCGTGGCGTATCGACTGGGCCGGGCGCACGATTTTCGTTAAAGGCGACGACGCCACGTTGTTGCCCTGCTTTACCGCCGAAGCCGATCAGCTTACCCTGCTGGCGCGCAGTAAAACGGTCACGGTGCCGGACGTCATCGGCGTCGGAAGCGATCGCGACTTCAGTTTTCTGCTTCTTGAGTATCTGCCGCCAAAACCCCTGGATGCGCATAATGCATTTTTACTGGGCCAGCAGCTTGCCCGCCTGCACCAGTGGAGCGAGCAGCCGCAGTATGGCCTCGATTATGACAACACGCTATCCACCACCCCACAGCCTAATGCCTGGCAGCGCCGCTGGGCGAGCTTTTTTGCTGAACAGCGTATCGGCTGGCAGCTCGAACTGGCGGCGGAAAAAGGCATGGAGTTTGGGGATATCGACAGAATTGTCGACGCGGTGCATCAGCAACTCGTCTCTCATCAGCCCGCCCCTTCACTGCTGCACGGTGATCTGTGGTCCGGCAATTGCGCATTAGGCCCCAATGGCCCGTATATTTTTGATCCTGCCTGTTACTGGGGGGATCGAGAATGTGATCTGGCGATGCTGCCGCTGCACCCGGAACAGCCCGCGCAAATTTATGACGGCTATCAGTCGGTGCTGCCACTGCCAGGCGGTTTCCTGGAGCGCCAGCCGCTCTATCAGCTCTATACCCTGTTAAATCGCGCGACGCTTTTCGGCGGTCAACATCTGGTGACCGCGCAGAAAGCGTTAACGCACGTTTTAGGTGTGTGACGGGCGCGCCTTCGCGGCGCGCCCATCTTTACAGAAAGCCGAGCAGCGAAAAGAACACGTAACCCAGGATAAGCACGATGACAGGCAGGACGTAGAGCGGAAAGATTTGCACAAAAATCGTATGACGCGGCACCACGATACGTGAATCCAGCGCCTCGCGGGTGAGTCCTTCTTCCCCTTTTGCACGCTCCAGAATCAGGCTGTCTTCGACATGTTCGCGTAAAAACCGCGCCTGACGGCACATCCGCGCGCCGGATGCCTGTAACGCCAGACCGACAAAAATTAAAATATAAATCAACCAGAAGCCGATATTGGCGCCACGCGTGAAATCGGGTTGCGGCGAGTTGTACCAGAAGAGGTTCAGGAACGGCGTGTTAAAACGCACCATCTCAATCATCACATGCGCAAAATCCATCATCACGGCATTAATGCCAGGCTGTTTCTCGCTGTGCTGATACATGAATTTCAGAACGGAGATAATAGTGGAGAGCGTGGCAGGAATGAAAATCACCCATCCGGCGATGCGTTTTAAGACACCAATGCGTCCAGCTTGTTGATACGTCATGCTTTCCCCTTGATAGCGACGCGACAGATTCGCCTAAGTTTACCCCGTGACGCGCCTTTTCGCCTGAACTTTCCGGCGTGCAAGCGGAAAGCGGTAGCCATAAGGGGTTTTTCCGGCTATTGATTATCCTTTCCCGCGTAAAAAGAAGGAGTGACAGACGATGTCTTCGCCGCGACAGATTCTCGCCGCTATTTTCGATATGGATGGTTTACTGATTGATTCCGAGCCGCTCTGGGACCAGGCGGAACTTGAAGTGATGGCGACGCTTGGGGTTGATACCTCACGCCGTCATGAACTGCCCGATACGTTAGGGCTTCGCATCGATCTGGTCGTTGAATTGTGGTTTGCGCAGCAGCCGTGGAACGGCCCGTCAGTCGCCGAGGTGACGCAGCGCATCATCAGCCGCGCCATGACGCTGGTGGAAGAGCAGCGCCCGCTGCTGCCGGGCGTGGCGGATGCCATTGCGCTGTGCAAATCGCAGGGGCTTAAGGTGGGCCTCGCATCGGCCTCGCCGCTGTTTATGCTGGAGCGCGTGTTAACGATTTTCGGGCTGCGCGAACATTTTGATGCGCTCGCCTCCGCCGAACATCTGCCGTACAGCAAACCGCACCCGCAGGTCTATCTGGACGCTGCTGCGAAACTCGGCGTCGATCCGCTTTGTTGCGTAACGCTGGAAGACTCCGTTAATGGCATGGTCGCGACAAAAGCCGCGCGGATGCGCTCAATTGTCGTGCCGGCCGAAGAAAACCGCACCGACGCGCGCTGGGCGCTTGCTAACGTACAACTGCATTCGCTGATCGAGCTTGAACCCTGGCATTTGCGCGGCTAATCCCACCTTTACCGCTGCCGTACCGGTGGCGGCTTCATGACGCGCTTTGTGACGAAACCTTGCCTCTGTCATAATTTTAAAACAGAGTTTCATTTACTTTTGTTTTTTGCTCAGGCGACTCCTATCATTGCTTTGAATGCGAAAGGGAGATCTCCCTGCGCCGCGTAGATGAGCCAAAGAGGAACGGAACATGCTGGACAAATTCACGCTTGCCGGAAAAGTGGCGATGGTGACCGGATGCAATACCGGCCTGGGACAAGGTATGGCGCTTGGGCTTGCCGCCGCCGGGTGTGATATCGCAGGCGTCAGCCGCCGTCCGGCACTGGAAACCGCCGCAAAAGTGCATGCGTTGGGCCGTCGTTTTGTCGCCATTGAGGCAGATTTAGCCAGCGCACCGCCACAGGAGCTCGTCGCCCGAACCGTCGAGGCGCTGGGCCACGTTGATATCCTGGTCAACAACGCCGGGATTATTCGTCGCGACGAGGCCCTTAATTTCAGCGAAAAGGACTGGGACGAGGTGATGGATCTCAACCTCAAAGCGCTGTTCTTTCTCTCACAAGCGGTCGCGAAGCAATTCATTGCTCAGGGCAGCGGCGGTAAAATTATTAATGTCGCCTCGATGCTCTCGTTTCAGGGCGGCATTCGCGTGCCTTCTTATACCGCCTCGAAAAGCGGCGTATTGGGCCTCACCCGACTGCTCGCCAATGAATGGGCGCCCTACGGCATCAACGTTAACGGCATCGCGCCGGGCTATATGGCGACGAATAATACCCAGGCGCTGCGTGAAGATACCGAGCGAAACGAGGAGATCCTGGCGCGTATTCCGGCAGGCCGTTGGGGTAAACCAGAAGATTTACAGGGGCCGGTCATTTTCCTCGCCTCGGCAGCGTCAGATTATGTGAATGGCTATACGCTCGCCGTCGATGGCGGCTGGCTCGCCCGATAGCCTCAAAGCGAGGCGTCACGGGCCCTGCGGTGACAAAGTGTTACACCGTCACCACTTTTCTCTACTGTATAAAAACCCTATACTGGATAGATTGACAGTTACAGGGTTTTATCATGACGGCGGAAGGCCACCTGCTTTTTTCGATTGCCTGCGCGGTGTTTGCCAAAAATGCCGAGCTGACCCCTGTGCTGGCGCAGGGCGACTGGTGGCATATTATTCCTTCCGCCATCCTGACCTGTCTGTTGCCGGATATCGATCACCCGAAATCGTTTCTCGGGCAACGGCTGAAGTGGATCTCAAAACCCGTGGCGCGAATGTTTGGCCACCGGGGCTTTACGCACAGCCTGCTCGCCGTTTTCGGTGGGCTGACGCTCTTTCTTCTCAAAGTGCCGGAAACCTGGATCCTCCCCGCCGATGCGCTGCAGGGGCTGGTGCTTGGCTACCTTAGCCACATCCTTGCCGACATGATTACCCCTGCGGGCGTGCCGCTGCTCTGGCCGTGTCGCTGGCGCTTTCGCCTGCCGCTGCTCTATCCGCAAAAAGGCAACCAGCTGGAGCGGGTGCTCTGCATGGCGCTTTTCGTCTGGGCAGTCTGGATGCCCCAGAGCCTGCCGGATAACAGCGCGGTGCGATGGTCATCTGAGATAATCAATTCGCTGCAAAATACGTTTAATCGCTTTATTCATCACCAGATGGAACAGTAAATAAGCTGAAATCGCGTTTTGATATAACCCATTCCATTTGGATATAAGGCACGCTGTTTTGATTCTGATACCCTTTGCGACATAAAGGCATGCCATTTCGGCTATGCCGGTTATAAAGACATCAGGAGTACGGGGATGAATCTTCCACTGATAGCGAACGTAGTTGCGTTCGTGGTTCTGCTGCTATTGCTGGCGCGCACGCGTCACACGCAGTGGAGCCTCGCAAAAAAAGTTTTACTCGGTCTGGCGATGGGCGTGGTCTTTGGACTGGCGCTGCATACCATTTATGGCTCCGACAGCGAGACGCTGAAAACCTCCATCCAGTGGTTTAACATTGTCGGTAACGGCTATGTACAGCTGTTGCAGATGATCGTGATGCCGCTGGTATTTGCGATGATTTTAAGCGCCGTCGCGCGTCTGCATAACGCCTCATCGCTTGGTAAAATCAGCGTGCTGACCATCGGCACCTTGCTCTTTACCACGCTTATCGCCGCACTGGTCGGTGTGCTGGTCACCAATCTCTTTGGCCTTACGGCGGAAGGTCTGGTGCAGGGCAGCGCGGAAACCGCGCGCCTGAACGCCATTCAGACCAACTACGCCGGGAAAGTCGCCGACCTGACCGTGCCGCAGCTGATTCTCTCTTTTATTCCGAAAAACCCGTTTGCTGACCTCACTGGCGCAAGCCCGACTTCTATCATCAGCGTCGTGATTTTCGCCGCCTTCCTGGGCGTGGCGGCACTGAAGCTGCTGAAAGATGACGCACCGAAAGGCGAACGCGTACTGGCCGCCATTGACGTGCTGCAAAGCTGGGTAATGAAACTGGTACGTCTGGTGATGCAGCTGACCCCTTACGGCGTGCTGGCGCTGATGACCAAAGTGGTAGCAGGCTCCAACCTGCAGGACATCATCAAACTCGGCAGCTTTGTGGTCGCCTCGTATCTGGGCCTCGGCATTATGTTTGTGGTTCACGGCATTCTGCTCGCCGTGAACGGCGTCAGCCCGCTGCGCTACTTCCGTAAAGTGTGGCCGGTTCTGACCTTCGCGTTTACCAGCCGCTCCAGCGCCGCCAGCATTCCGCTGAATGTCGAAGCGCAGACACGTCGTCTGGGCGTGCCGGAATCGATCGCCTCGTTCGCTGCCTCCTTTGGCGCGACGATTGGCCAGAACGGCTGCGCGGGCCTTTACCCGACAATGCTTGCTGTAATGGTCGCCCCGACAGTTGGCATCAACCCCCTTGACCCGGTATGGATTGCCACCCTGGTGGGCATTGTTACCTTAAGCTCTGCCGGTGTGGCGGGTGTCGGTGGCGGCGCAACCTTTGCGGCACTTATTGTCCTGCCTGCGATGGGCCTGCCGGTCACGCTGGTGGCGCTGCTTATCTCCGTTGAGCCGCTTATCGACATGGGCCGTACCGCGCTGAACGTCAGTGGTTCGATGACCGCAGGTACGCTCACCAGCCAGTGGCTGAAGCAAACGGATAAAACCGTTCTGAACAGCGACGACGAAGCCGAACTGGCGCACCGTTAATCGCAGAATAAAGGTTATCTTTGTAAACCCCGGCCCCTGTGCCGGGGTTTTGTTTTTGCCGCTATCCATACGTGCGGACTCAGGACGTAAAAAAGCCCGCTATCCGGCGGGCTTTTTTTCAGGTCAGGCGACATTTTTCTTCGGCGCGTCGCGACGATATGCGTCTTATACCTCATCCTGTTTGAGCTGATTCGCCCAGCGCTGGGCGGCTTCCGGGGTGCTGAACACAGGCGAACGGCGAAAACTATCCCCGGACATCACAAACGCCACATATTTGCCCTTCAGCACCCAGACATCGTCAAATCCCTCCATGCGATCCGCATGATCCGGCGGGGCGGGCTCTACGCGTGGAACATAGCTGATAACGGGACGATTCTGATGACGAAGTGGTTTCATAAGCGTCGGATTCACTGGCTGGAAACAAAAGATAAACCACTATGATAGCGGATCGGACGGCGTTCCGTCGCATCATGCGTGCGATGTACCGTTCATTTGCCGCTTTTTGCGCCGCCCTCTTTTCCGCAATAACTTCAAGCCTGTTCTATAGTTACCTTACATTTCATGCAGTCATCTGACTGCTTAAGAAAAGGAAAGGAGACGAGTTCAATGTCGAATGATGAGAAACGCCCTAACCACCAGGCCCCGTTCCACGACGCACAGTCATCTAAACCAGGTATGGGTTCGCTGGCACCTGCCGATGGCTCCCACCGCCCTTCTCCGGCGCCGACCCCGCCTGGCGAGCAGCCGACCGCGCCGGGCAGCGTGAAAGCACCGCAGGTCTCAAACGATAAGCTCAGCGCGCTGGAAACCTTTCGCAAAGGAGGTGAGAACGAGGCGCTAACGACCAACCAGGGCGTACGCATCGCCGACGATCAGAACTCGTTGCGGGCCGGCACCCGCGGCCCGACGCTGCTGGAAGATTTTATCCTGCGCGAAAAGATCACGCATTTTGACCATGAACGTATCCCTGAACGTATCGTTCACGCCCGCGGTTCCGCCGCGCACGGCTACTTTCAGCCCTACAAAAGCCTGAGCGACATTACCAAAGCTGCCTTTTTAAGCGACCCGCAAAAAATCACGCCGGTGTTTGTGCGCTTCTCTACCGTTCAGGGCAACGCGGGCTCGGCAGATACGGTGCGCGACATCCGTGGTTTTGCCACTAAGTTTTATACCGAAGAAGGGATTTTTGATCTGGTAGGTAATAACACGCCGGTCTTTTTCATTCAGGACGCCCATAAGTTCCCGGATTTCGTGCATGCCGTGAAGCCGGAGCCGCACTGGGCGATTCCACAAGGACAGAGCGCGCATGACACATTCTGGGATTACGTCTCGCTCCAGCCGGAGACGTTGCATAACGTGATGTGGGCGATGTCTGACCGCGGCATTCCGCGCAGCTACCGCACTATGGAAGGCTTCGGCATTCATACCTTCCGCTTTATCAATGCCGAAGGCAAAGGCACGTTTGTGCGCTTCCACTGGAAGCCGGTGGCGGGCAAAGCTTCTTTACTCTGGGACGAATCACAGAAGCTCACCGGCCGCGATCCGGATTTTCACCGTCGCGATCTGTGGGAGGCGATTGAAGCGGGCGACTACCCTGAATATGAACTCGGCGTGCAGCTGATCCCTGAAGAGGATGAGTTCAAATTTGATTTCGACCTGCTGGATGCCACCAAACTGATTCCGGAAGAGCTGGTGCCTGTGCAACTGGTCGGCAAAATGGTGCTGAACCGCAACCCCGATAACTTCTTCGCGGAAAACGAGCAGGCGGCATTTCACCCGGGGCATATCGTACCGGGGCTGGATTTCAGCAACGATCCGCTGTTGCAGGGGCGTCTTTTCTCCTACACCGACACCCAAATAAGCCGTTTAGGCGGGCCCAATTTCCACGAAATCCCCATTAACCGCCCGACCTGCCCTTACCATAACTTCCAGCGTGACGGCATGCACCGGATGGATATCGACACCAACCCGGCCAACTATGAACCGAACTCGATTAACGACAACTGGCCGCGCGAAACACCGTCTGCGCCAAAAGCCGGCGGGTTTGAAAGTCATCAGGTGCGCGTTGAGGGCCATAAAATCCGCGAGCGCAGCCCGTCATTCAATGAGTATTACTCGCAGCCGCGTCTCTTCTGGCAAAGCCAGACGCCAGTCGAGCAGCGCCACATTATTGATGCGTTCAGCTTTGAGCTCAGCAAAGTAGTGCGCAGCTATATCCGCGAGCGCGTGGTGGATCACCTCTGCCATATCGATATTTCACTGGCGAATCCGGTGGCGAACAACCTTGGCATTACGCTTTCGGATGAGCAGATGCACGTTGCGCCGCCAAAAGATGTCAACGGGCTGAAAAAAGATCCGTCCTTGAGCCTTTATGCAATGCCAGGCGGCACAGTAAAAGGCCGTGTGGTCGCCGTACTGCTCAACGATAAGGTGAAATCCGCCGATCTGCTCGCGATGTTGCAGGCGCTGAAATCACACGGCGTGCACGCGAAACTGTTGTACAGCCGCATGGGTAGCGTCACTGCCGATGACGGTTCACAGCTTGAGATAGCAGGTACGTTCTCAGGTTCGCCGTCCGTCACGGTGGACGCCGTTCTGGTACCGGGGGGTGCGGCAAGCGCGCTTGCCGATAACGGTGATGCCGTGTACTACCTGCTGGAGGCCTACAAGCACCTTAAAGCGATCGGCCTGATGGGCGATGCGCGTGGCCTGAAAAGCCGGCTCGCCGTACCGGATACGGGGGAAGAAGGGATCGTTGAAGCCGATGATGCTTCAGGCAGTTTCATGGATGATTTCATTCACCAGCTCGCCTGCCACCGCGTCTGGGCGCGTACTCCGAAAGTCGCCTCGATCCCGGCCTAATTGCCGTTTGTCACACGCTAAAACGCCGCGTAATGCGGCGTTTTTTATGGCCCGTAATGTATGTGTGACAGGCACAAAAAAACCGGCCGGAGCCGGTTTTTTTTGTTCACCGCAATTACTGTTTCGGTGCCTGCGGGTCGGTATCGTACTCAGAACAGGTCTGGTAACCAGAGTTCAGTACGTGACCTGTTTCGTCCAGCGCGACGAAATAGGTTTCGGTTTTGCCGTTGCGGCTGCCCAGAATATAGGTCTGGCAGGTGCCGCGCGCGTGGATCATGGTCACTTCAGAAGAAGGTTTACCCGCAATCTGCATGACCTGCTGACGGCTCATGCCTTTTTTCACATCTTTAACCACCGGCTGGGTAAACTGATCGGCGGTACGATCGTAAGCCGTACACCCTGCCAGCATGGTCATCACTGCCGCTGCACCCAGAAATCCTGCAAACTTCTTGTTCATTGTGTCATCCTCTTTTTTTCAGCGTGTGCAGATAAGCCTGGAATATAAAATAACATTTTTCAACTCGTTACCCGAAACACACAGAAATTAAGAGTATTCCTCGCAGGCCTTTTGCCTGCCTAAAAACCGCGAGCGCCCCGCACGACGGCGGCAGAGCGGCGACAACTTGTCGTTTTGCTCACAACGGGTTAGCTTTAACAGATAACCATTTCAATGCCTGCGCGTTGCGGGCGAACCAGACTGGAGGGGTAAATGGCATTACAACAAGAAATTATTCAGGCGCTTGGGGTAAAACCACAGATTGACGCAAACGAAGAGATCCGCCGTAGCGTCGATTTTATGAAGGCTTATCTGAAAGCCTATCCGTTTCTGAAAACCCTGGTGCTTGGCATCAGTGGCGGTCAGGATTCCACCCTTGCGGGCAAACTAAGCCAGCTTGCCATCACGGAACTGCGTGACGAAACGGGCGATCAGAGCTACCAGTTTATCGCGGTGCGCCTGCCTTTCGGCGTACAGTTTGATGAAAAAGACTGCCAAGACGCGCTGGCCTTCATCCAGCCGGATAAAGTGCTGACGGTCAACATTAAAGAGTCGGTACTGGCGAGCGAAAAAGCACTGCGCGAGGCAGGAATCGAACTGAGCGATTTTGTTCGCGGTAATGAGAAAGCGCGCGAGCGTATGAAAGCCCAGTACAGCATCGCCGGGATGACCAAAGGCGTGGTGGTGGGCACTGACCATGCTGCCGAAGCCGTAACCGGCTTTTACACAAAATATGGCGATGGCGGCACTGACATCAACCCCCTGTTCCGCCTGAATAAACGTCAGGGCAAACAGCTGCTAAAAACACTGGGCTGCCCGGAACATCTTTACCTGAAAGTGCCGACCGCCGATCTGGAAGACGATCGTCCGTCGCTCCCGGACGAAGTGGCGCTGGGCGTCACCTATGACAACATTGATGATTACCTGGAAGGTAAACCTGTCGATGAAAAAATCAGCCAAATCATCGACGGCTGGTATGTCAAAACCGAACACAAACGTCGTCCACCCATCACTGTTTTCGACGATTTCTGGAAACAGTAATCGCCCGGATACATCCCCGGCTCGCCGGGGATGTAGCGCCGCCCCGCTTTCTTGTCGTTTTTCTTTTGCGCGACAGCGCATTTTTCACGGATGACGTATGTCAGTTTCAACGCAGCGCGCCACGCTGCCAGGCCTTGCGGCCATTGTGCTCTGGAGCACCTCTGTCGGCCTGTTTCGCAGCATCAGCGAAGCGTTTGGCCCGGTGGGCGGCGCAGCGCTCATCTACACCGTCAGTTCTCTTTGTCTGATGGTCTCCCCGGGTTTGATACACCCGAAACGCCTGCCACGCCGCTATCTGCTTATCGGCGGGGCCCTGTTTGTCGGTTATGAAATCTGCCTGGCGCTGGCGATAGGCCTTGCGCACACCCGCGCGCAGTCGCTGGAACTGGGCATGATTAACTATCTCTGGCCGAGCCTGACGGTGCTACTGGCCGTGCTGATTAACGGCCAGCGTTGCCGCGTCTGGCTATGGCCGGGCCTGCTGCTGGCGGTAGCGGGCGTGTTTCAGGTTCTCAAAGGCGATGGCGACTGGTCGCCTGCCCAGCTCTGGCTCAACGTGCAGGATAATCCGACCGCGTATGCGCTCGCCTTCAGCGCCGCCATCGTCTGGGCGTTTTACTGTAACCTCACGCGCCGCTGGAGCAACGGCCAGAATGGCGTGGCGCTCTTTTTCTGCGCCACTGCCGCGGCGCTTTGGCTGAAATATTTCCTCGCACCGCAGCCGCCGATGCAGCTCTCCGTCTGGGCTGTCGCGCAACTACTCTTTATGGGATTGTCCACCGCCACGGCTTATGCCGCGTGGAACTACAGCCTTCAGCACGGCAATATGACGCTGCTTGCCACTGCCTCTTACTTCACACCCGTGCTCTCGGCGCTGCTGGCGAGCCTGTGGCTTGGCCTCGCGCCGGGTATCGCCTTCTGGCAGGGCGTGGCGATGGTCGTGGCAGGCTCCCTGCTCTGCTGGCTCGCGACACGTAAGCTGAACTGAAGATGATGCTTTTTCAACCACACATTCCCTGATAGACTGGATAAGTAAACAGTATTCAGGAGAGTGATGTGGTAAGGCGTACTGGCGCGCCGCGGCTGGAGTTTGAAAAAGCGGCAATTTATGAATATCCCGAACATCTGCGTCCG
Source organism: Cronobacter condimenti 1330 (assembly GCF_001277255.1). Classification (NCBI taxonomy): domain Bacteria; kingdom Pseudomonadati; phylum Pseudomonadota; class Gammaproteobacteria; order Enterobacterales; family Enterobacteriaceae; genus Cronobacter; species Cronobacter condimenti. The sequence goes on along the minus strand of NZ_CP012264.1, from coordinate 1,815,162 downwards.
TGGCTCGACGATTTGCCAAAACACCCTGGCGTGTATGTCTTTCATGGCGAAAGCGAAACCATGCCGCTGTATATCGGCAAGAGCGTCAACATTCGCAGCCGGGTGCTCTCGCACCTGCGCACGCCCGACGAAGCCTCAATGCTGCGCCAGTCGCGGCGCATCACGTTTATCCGCACCGCGGGTGAAATTGGCGCACTGCTGCTGGAGGCCCAGATGATTAAAGAGCAGCAGCCGCTGTTCAATAAACGCCTGCGTCGCAACCGGCAGCTTTGTTCGCTGCAACTGAAAGGCGAAAAACCCGAGGTGGTATACGCGCGCGATGTCGATTTCTCGCACCAGCCGGGGCTGTATGGTCTGTTTTCGAGCCGTCGGGCGGCACTCGGCACACTACAGTCGATAGCCGATGAACAACAGCTCTGCTACGGCCTGCTTGGGCTGGAATCGGTCCGGCCAGGGCGTGCCTGTTTCCGCTCGGCGCTCAAGCGCTGCGCGGGGGCCTGTTGCGGTAAAGAACCGCTCGACGACCACAACGCCCGTTTAATGGACGCGCTGGACAGAATGCGGGTGATCTGCTGGCCATGGAACGGGCCGGTGGGTCTGCGGGAAACGTTTGGCGAGATGACCCAGTACCATATCATCCATAACTGGTACTGGTTAGGCTCGGTCGAATCGTTAAGTGACGTGGCGAAAATCTCACGCGCGCCGCAAGGCTTTGACAACGATGGCTATCGTATTCTCTGCAAACCGCTCATCAGCGGCGAGCACGAGATTATCGAAATCGGCGGCAGCGCGCGCCTGGGCTAAAGATACGTAATTTCGCTAAACAGCAGTTGCCCTTCGGTTTTCAGCAACCGAAGGGTATGCATCCCTTCCTGCCACCATGCCCCTTGCTCGGCTGTCAGCAGTTTATCGTTAAGCTGCCAGGCACCGCTCAGCACATAAACAATCCCGCCGCGTGCGTTGCGGGTGGTAAACGTGCGGTCCGCAACGCGCACCTGCGCACGGCAGCGATCGCGTCGGGTCATCAGATTGAAATCAAGCGACATGCGCCCGTCAGTGAGCTCAGCACGCACCGGATGCTCGCCCGCAAAGGTAAAGGGCTGGTGACGCTTTAACGTATGGCGAAACCCGCCGCCGCTGTGGAGCGTCACTTCGCCGCCGTCCAGTAGCATCACTACACGGTCAACCTGCGGCACAACATTGAATTCGCCGTTACTGGCAAGCGAGGCGATACTGGCGCGCCAGTTGAAATCCCGGGTCGGCGGAAAGCAGCAGATCTCGCGGGTTTCGCCTGCGCCGTTACGCCACAGGTTCACCGGCATTTTTTTGACGTCGAAAAATTCCATCCCCACTCCTGGAAAAACGCATGGTGCGCAAAACGTCGCAGACGGGCTGCGGCGCAAAAATTATCGGTATAGTTTCACTGGCATCGTTATCGGCAACGCCAGAGGATTGCTGTAGCGGATCCTTAAACGGCACTCGTGCGGAACAGCGCAGCGGCATGAGAATGATAACCAACAGAAATTACGTGGCAAGAGGCGCGGGAAAAGAAAAACCGCCGGTTCTGGCCTGCGCCCCTAAGGGAACTGGACAAAACCGGCGGTCTTAAGCAGTGTCAGAAATTATTCTGAATCTGCAGGCATTTTACCTTCAGGAGCAGGACGTTCTGTCAGACGCTTCTCAAAATTGGCATTAAACTGCTTTTTCTGCTCAGGCGTCAGTACGTTATAGATTTTGTTCTGGGTTTCCATATGGGCAAGCATACGGGCTTTACGCTGGTCATCCATTTTGTCTATCTGGGCCTGCGCTTTGTCTTTATCGAAGCTGTCGCTTGCGATCAGCGCATGCATTGCACGACGTTCATCCAGCGACGGGCGCTCGAATTTTTCACGCTCGGCTTTACGGATGTCGCGGATCTGTTGTTTTTGCGCATCGGTAAGGTTCAGGCCCTGGAACATCATATCGTGATGCGGTCCGCGCGGACCTTTATGCTGCATCATTGGCTTGCCGTTCGCATCAGGCGCCGGGGCGTCCGCCGCATGCGCCAGGTTTGCCGCGCCGAGAGCCAGTGTGGAAGCAACGAAGATAGCCGTTAATTTACGCATAATGTTGTCCTTACTTTCAGTTAATTCAGCAACAGGTTGTCGCCTTGACGAGATTAATTCTACGGGCAGATTCGTCAATAAGTCAGAGTCTGAGTAAAACAGTGAAAGCATAAAAAACAAAGATTGTGCGATTATGGAGGAAATAAGGAAAAAGAAAGGATAACGTTTTTAAGATATTACAATGCATTGATTATGAAGATTTATTGAGCGCAGTATAAAGGCACCACGCTGCAAATAAAAGCAAACCGCTAAGAATTTTCCGCATTATTTCTACGGCCCCATACGGAGCCGTAAATTATTTTATTTCTTTCAGCATTAATCCTGCCCGCAACCCCAGCGCGACGGACGGGTTAGGAAATAACACACGTTCATTTTCCTGCGCGTAATAACGCTCATCACCATCTTCAGCCAGCAATGTCCCGGCGTTAAATACCGTGAAATTTTCCGTGTCGCCGGTCATATGCAACACAAAATGCTCACTGCGGCGGGTCAGCTGCTGCGCCACTTCAAAACGACGCGGCGCAATGTCGCTTGCAGGCAGCGGTGAGCCATCAAGCAGCGCCGCGAGCGCCCGCTGGGTCAGCGAAAACCGGCTGAGATCGTTCTGGCCAAACGGCAGCGCTTTACCAAGCTCCAGCGTGCAGCTCAGCGCCGCGAAACGCTCACAGGACAGGTGGCTGAAGGTGCCGCCCGGCGTGCGGTGAAACACCAGCGCCTGTAACCCGGCGTCGCCAAGCCACATCAGAAAATCCTCCGGCCAGGCGCGCGGGCGGGCGGGCAGCACGCCAAAGCGCGGAAAGGCCGATGCGCGAATCGCCGTATGCAGATCCAGATGCCAGCGGATGGCCTCGTCGCCCGCGCTGAAAAATGTCTCCAGCGCTGCCTCAAGCCGCGCGGCGCGCGCGGTTTCCGTACCAGGCTCAGCCGTCTGCCAGCGCCCGCCGAAAAGCCGGTTGAGATCGTAATCGATAAACCGACGACCGGCCCGCAGCGCCGCGGGGTTGCCCAGCACAACTAACAGCCGCCAGACGAGCGGTGTCTCGCCGCGCAGTAGCGGCGCAAGAAGTTCACTGAGCATCTCCACCGGCGCGGTTTCGTTGCCATGAATGCCCGCACTCACCACCAGCGCGCCACGCGTCGGGCCTGCCGGCGTAAGCTGCATAACGCCTTCTTCCAGCCATTCAAGCCGCACCGGCCCACGCTGGCAACGCTGTACAGGCGGTGCTTCGCCTGCGAGTGTTCGCGCGATAAAATCTTCCACCCAAGGCTCCTTACTGCTGGAACGGATAAACGCTGCCAAGATCAAGCAGACGCGTCAGCGCATCAAGCGCCTCGCGCCCTTCTCGCAGCAATTGCGGATCGACTAAATCCTCCTGCGTCAGCCGGTCACGGTAGTGACGATCGACCCAGGCGTTGAGCCGCGTAAAGAGAGTCTCATTCATCATGACCGCCGGGTTCACGGCCTGACGTTCGGCATCGGTCAGCACGACGCGCAGGCGCAGGCACGCCGGGCCGCCGCCGTTCGCCATGCTTTCGCGCAGGTCAAAAACATTCAGTTCGCTGATGGGGTTATCCGCTGCCAGCAACTGGTTCAGATAACGCCATACGCCCTCGTGGCGGCGTGATTCCTCCGGCAATACCAGCACCATCGAGCCGTCATCGCGGCTTAGCAACTGGCTATTAAAAAGATACGTTTCAACCGCGTCCTGCACCGAGACGTCGTTTTCGGGCACGACCAGCGGCGTGAAGCCCGGCACTTTCGCGGCGAGTTGCTCAAGCAGCGCCTGCTGATGCAAAAACGCGTGCTGATGGCAAAACAGAACCTGACGGTTTGATACCGCAATCACGTCGTTGTGAAAAACCCCCTGGTCAATCACCGCCGGGTTTTGCTGGGCGAAGATAACGCGATCGGGTTCGACCTGATTGAGCCGCGCGACGGCCTGCGAGGCCTCCAGCGTCTGGCGGGCCGGGTAACGCGCCGGGATTAGCGCCCCGCTCTCTTCGCGACCGTAAATAAAAAGCTGCATACCCGGCTCGCCGTAATCGCCACCGAGCCGGTTATGGTTCGCCGCGCCTTCGTCGCCAAACATCGCTACCTGAGGCAGCGCCGGATGCACGATAAAGCGCGATTCATCGCGAAAAATCGCGCGCAGCAGACGCTCGGTTCCGGGCGCCTCGCTGGCGCGATGGAATTTGTTGTTCAGGTTTGCGACCGTCAGATGCACCTTGCCATCAAGCGTGTCGGCAGACGGCGAAACGGTCGCCGCATTCGCCACCCACATTGAGGAAGCGGAGCTGGCGGCAGAAAGCAGATGCGGGGCTGCACGCCAGGCTTTCTCCAGCACCTGCTCATCACGTCCGGTGAACCCAATCTGGCGCAGCGCGGCCAGATTCGGGCGCTCCTGCGGCGGGATCACGGCCTGCGCAAAGCCCGCGTCCGCCAGCGCTTTCATCTTGGCCAGGCCCTGCTTCGCCGCAAGCTTCGGGTTAGAGACCTGAAAACGGTGTTTTGTCGAGGCTTCGTTACCGAATGACAGCCCCGCATAGTGGTGGGTTAACCCCACCAGTCCATCAAAGTTGACTTCGCGTGCTTTCATGCCTGCTCCTTCGCGCCAAAATCGAGCCCCGGGTTCAATGTCTGGGGCAGAGCGAACCTCGGGCTTTCAAGCGACGCCATCGGCCAGGCGCAGTAATCTGCCGCATACCAGGCGCTGGCGCGATGGTTGCCCGAAGTACCCACACCGCCAAACGGCGCCGTACTGGCCGCCCCCGTCAGCGGTTTGTTCCAGTTCACAATGCCTGCACGCGCTTCCAGCAGGAGCTGGTCAAACTTTTCGCGCACCGGTGAGATAAGCCCACAGGAGAGGCCGTAACGCGTGGCGTTAGCCAGCGCGATGGCCTCCTGATAGTCATCATAGCGCCAGACGCCCAGCAGCGGCCCGAAGACTTCTTCATCCGGCACCTCCGCCACGCCGGTCAGTTCGACAATGCCTGGCGTCAGGAGCGAACTGCCCGCCTGCACCAGCGACGGCGTTAACAGCGCGTTGCCGCCACGCGTCAGATGGCCCTGCCACGCCTCCAGCACCCGCTCCGCTGCCTGTGCGCTGATAAGCCCACCCATGAACGGTTGCGGTTCGGCATCCCACGCGCCAGGGCGCAGACGTGCTGCCACCTCGACCAACCGCGCAAGGAAGGCATCGCCCGCCGCGCCACGCTTCACCAGCAGACGGCGTGCGCAGGTACAGCGCTGGCCCGCGGTGATAAACGCCGACTGAATAGTCAGATGTACTGCGCCATCAATGTCATCCGGATCCTCAACAATGAGCGGGTTATTGCCGCCCATTTCCAGCGCCAGGATTTTCTCCGGCTGTCCGGCGAGCTGACGGTGCAGTTGATAGCCCGTGTTAGCGCTGCCGGTAAACAGTAAACCATCGATATCCGGCTGCGCCGACAGCGCCTGGCCTGTCGCGCGTGCGCCCTGCACCAGATTCAGCACGCCTGCGGGCAGGCCCGCTTTCTCCCAGAGCTTGATTACGGCTTCGCCGGTATGGGGCGTCAGTTCGCTTGGTTTAAACACCAGCGTATTGCCCGCGAGGAGCGCCGGGACAATATGCCCGTTCGGCAGATGACCGGGGAAGTTATACGGCCCGAATACCGCCAGCACGCCATGCGGGCGATGGCGCAGCGTGGCCGCGCCGTCCGGCATCGGCGTGTGCTGCTCACCGGTGCGAGTCTGGTAGGCCTTGAGCGAAATCCCCACTTTATTGATCATCGCCGTAACTTCGGTGGCTGCTTCCCAGCGGGGTTTGCTGGTTTCCTGCGCGATGATACGGGTCAGTTCAGCTTTGTTTTCTTCCAGCAGGGCTGCAAAACGCTCAGCCAGCGCCTGACGCTCGGCAAACGGACGCTTCGCCCAGGCCGGAAACGCCGCGCGGGCCGCGGCGCACGCCGCGTTGACCTGGGCATCATCAGCCGCCCGCCCCTGCCAGAGCCGCTCACCACCGACCGGATTGTGTTTTTCCAGCACCTCGCCCTGCCCCGTTATCCACTCACCGTTAATCCATAGACTCATACTTTTTTCTCCTCAGGGCACAGGCGCACCAGGCGAACCTGGTCGCCATGCTGGCATTTCAGGGCTTCAAGCGTGGCGGCGTCCAGAATGAGCCTGTCGGCGTCAGGTCTGGCGCGAATAAGCATCACGCGGAAATGGTCATAGCTTTCGTTCGCGACCATACAGGCAGGCAGATCATCGCCGGTCGCTGGCTGGCCTTCCGCCACTTCAACCAGGCGGCTTTTGCGGATGGCACGTACGCGGTCGATATCGCATTCAAGCGTCGGGCCGCCGTCAAAGATGTCCACATAGTTGCGGTAACGGAATCCTTCGGCCTCCAGTACAGCGCGCGCCGGCGCAGTGTCTTTATGGACCTGGCCAATCACGCTCTGCGCCTCTTCGGAAAGAAACTGGGTGTAGATGGGATGTTTTGGCATCAGCTCGGCGATAAACGCCTTCTGGCCGGTGCCGCACAGGTAATCGGCGCGGCTGAACTCCATTGAGAAAAAGCGCTGACCAAGGCTTTCCCAGAACGGCGAATAACCATGCTCGTCGATCACCCCGCGCATTTCAGCCACCACTTTTTCATTAAAACGGTCGCGAAACGCGGCCATGAACATAAACCGGGATTTAGAGAGCAGATAGCCGTTGCCGTTTTTGCGCCAGTCCGGGTCAAGAAACAGCGTGCACAGCTCACTGCTGCCGGTGTGATCGTTACTGAGAAAGAGCGTCGGCAGCGCGTTATAGACATTCAGCTCTTTCGAGGCGTGCACCAGCGTGCCGACGCGGTAGTTATACCAGGGTTCGCTGAGGCCGACGGCCACTTCGATGGCGCAGATCCCGGCAACTGTACGGCTGTCGGTATCTTCAAGCACGAAGACATAGCCCTGATCGCCAGGCTCCAGTGCATTACGCCAGGTCTGTAACGAACGCTCGACGCGCGCGCTCAGCGTTTTTTCATCCACTGGCAGTGAGGTCAGCCCGCCGCCGGTTTTTGCGGCAAGCTTTAACAGCGCCGGCACGTCGTCATGCGTAACGGGGCGAATGACCATCATGATGCGCCCTCCTTAAGCCAGTTTTCGCAGGCGCGCGCCACGCGGCCAAGCCCGGTTTCAATTTCCTGATGGCTGATGTTGAGCGCAGGCGCAAAGCGCAGCACATTGGCGCCCGCAATCAATACCATCGCGCCTTCCTGTGCCGCCGCGAGCGAAATCGCCTTCGCTTTACCGGCGTACTCGTCTTTCAGCACACAGCCAAGCAGCAGGCCCAGACCGCGGATCTCTTTAAACAGGCCGAGTCGCTGGTTAATGGCGTTGAGCTGTTCGACCAGCGCATCGTGGCGGGCTTTCACACCCTCCAGCATCTCTGGCGTGTTAACGAGATCCAGCACTTCACCCGCCACCGCACTGGCCAGCGGGTTGCCGCCGTATGTGGTGCCGTGGGTGCCGACACCCATTACCGCCGCGCAGCGCTCGGTGGTTAGCATCGCGCCAATCGGGAAACCGCCGCCCAGCGCTTTGGCGGTCGAGAGCACATCCGGTGTCACGCCATAGTGCATGTAGGCATAGAGCGAACCGGTGCGCCCGACGCCGGTCTGAACTTCATCGAAAATCAGCAGCGCGTTATGACGATCGCAAAGCTCGCGCAACCCCTGCAGGAAGGCTTTATCGGCAGGCACCACGCCCCCTTCGCCCTGCACCGGCTCGACAATCACCGCGCAGGTGTCGTCATTAATCAGCGCAGCGGCGGAATCGAGATCGTTAAACGCGGCATGGCTGATTTGCGGCGGCAGCGGTGCAAAATCCTGAGAGTAAGATGGCTGACCGCCCGCCGATACGGTAAACAGCGTGCGGCCGTGAAAGGCATTTTTGAAGGCGACAATGCCGCTTTTCTGCGGTCCGTAATGGTCGTGAGCATATTTGCGGGCGAGTTTTAGTGCCGCTTCGTTAGCTTCCGCGCCGGAGTTACAGAAAAAGACGCGGTCAGCGAAGGTTGCGTCAATCAACCGTTTGGCGAGACGCAGCACCGGTTCGTTGGTGTAGCCGTTGCCGGTATGCCAGATTTTCGCCGCCTGGGTTTCCAGCGCCTGGCGCAGTTTCGGATGCGCATGTCCGAGCGCGTTTACCGCGATGCCGCCGGCGAAATCGATATACTCTTTGCCTTCCTGATCCCAGAGCGTAGACCCCTCAGCCCGCACAGGAATAAACGCTGCCGGGGCGTAAACGGGGATCATCCACTCATCAAAGTTCTGGCGGGTAATTGACTGCGACATAGCGACCTCGTCCGGTAAAAAAATGGTTGTTTATTTGTTAATGAAATGATTCATTTGCGCTCTTACTGTAGATTGCACGCTTCATGCCAGCCAGCGAAGAAAATGCATACCCGGGAGGGAAAAACTATAAATCAATAGGTTACGCGCCTTCTCTATTCACTTTTAATGCATAAAAAGTGAATACTTTTAAGCGAAAACGGCTCTGGTGGTAAAAAAACTCGCACTATTATGCATTGATAAAATATTGTTCTGGATTTGTGATCGTAGCCGGGATTTGTCGTGAAAATATGCCCCATTTCAGGGCGCAAGCGCTGTTTTAGTGCAGGAAAAGGTGTCATTCATCGCTGGCAGCCATTGGTATAACCGTACCGGGCCGGGAGACGCGCCGCCGTTTTTTCTGATACCATCGCGCCACTCTTGTTTATCCAGTGTGTTCGCGACTATGAAATTCATCTCTTTTAACATCAATGGCCTGCGCGCCCGCCCTCACCAGCTTGCCGCGCTGGTGGAACAGCATCAGCCGGACGTCATTGGCCTGCAGGAAACCAAAGTCCATGATGATATGTTTCCCCTCGAAGAGGTGGCGAAACTGGGCTACAACGTGTTTTATCACGGCCAGAAAGGCCATTACGGCGTGGCGCTGCTGACCAAAGCGACGCCGGTTGCGGTGCGCCGCGGCTTTCCGGGTGACGATGAAGACGCGCAGCGTCGCATCATCATGGCAGAAATTCCCTCCGCCATTGGCAACATCACGGTGATCAACGGGTACTTCCCGCAGGGCGAAAGCCGCGATCACGCCGTGAAGTTTCCGGCGAAAGCAAAGTTTTACCAGGATCTGCAACAGTATCTGGAAACCGTGCTCACCAAAGACAACCCGGTGCTTATCATGGGCGATATGAATATCAGCCCCGCCGATCTGGATATCGGTATTGGTGAAGAGAGCCGCAAACGTTGGCTGCGCACCGGCAAATGTTCTTTCCTGCCGGAAGAGCGGGAATGGATGGGTCGTCTGCTGAACTGGGGCCTGGTGGATACCTTCCGCCACGCGAACCCGGACGCCGCTGACCGTTACTCGTGGTTTGACTACCGCTCGAAAGGGTTTGACGATAATCGCGGGTTGCGTATTGACCTGTTGCTGGCGAGCGCGCCGCTGATGGAGCGTCTGGTGGAAACGGGCATCGATTACGATATCCGCGCCATGGAAAAACCTTCCGATCACGCGCCCGTCTGGGCGACCTTCTCGCTGTAATGCGCATGGCTCCTCCTGCAGGAGGAGCCTTTCGGAGTCATCACTATGCACATGATTGACGTTGTGGCAGCGATTATCGTTCGCGATGGCCGTCTTCTGCTCGCGCAGCGTTCAGCAAAGAGCGATCAAGCGGGGTTGTGGGAGTTTCCTGGCGGCAAAGTTGAAGCTGGCGAAAGCCAGCCGTCGGCACTCGCACGTGAGCTTCTGGAGGAACTGTCGATTGAGGCGCGCATTGGCGCGTATGTCGCAAGCCACACGCGGGAGGTCTCCGGGCGCGTCATTCGGTTACATGCGTGGTGCGTGGAGGATTTCGCGGGCGAGCCGCAGGCGCTGTGTCATAGCGCGCTTGCGTGGTGCGAGCCGCACGAGGCGTTCGGCTATGCGCTCGCCCCGGCGGATATTCCCTTGCTGGAGGCGTTTATGTCCGTACGCGACGCCAGACCAGCGGATTCGTACTGAGCGTTTTCTCATCGCGCTGGCACTGCAGCAGCACGCCATCGGCCTTAATGACCGCCCCTTCCGAGTAGTTCTGATCCTGATAGACGCAGCACTGGATGCATTGCTGTGAACGCTGCCCCCCGGTGTTAAAGACCTCTTCCGGCACATTGACCTGCACATCCGGGCGCAGCCTGTCTGCACCGGCCGGCAGTGTCGCAAGCAGCGCCAGCACTGCGAATAAACTCTGTTTCACTGACACCCTGTTTCCCCTCTTGTTGCGTGATGACGCCGCTGCGCGACGCCTGTTTTCACTCTGGCGCGTCGCGGTTTCCTTTAAAGAGTATCGGCCAGGCGGGCGTAAGGTTTATCCCTGCGTTACTCGGTTGCTGGCTGCGCACCGCTGCGCTTGCGAAACGTCGGCTTTTTGCCGCCCTTCCCCGCGCGCCCTTTTTGCGCCTTCTGTGGCGCGACCAGCCCGCGGAACTGCCGAACCGGCGCACTGCGCGCCTGGTCAATCAGCGTGTAGAGCGTCTGTACCAGCGGCTGCATGAAATCCTGATAGCGACACTGCTTTTCGCTGATTTGGGTGAGTGTCGATTCCCACTGCGCCGTCATATCCGGACGCGCGGCAAGCTCCGGCAGCGCATGGATCAGCGCTTTCCCGGCAGGTGTGGAGTGAATGTAGCGCCCCTGCTTTTCCAGAAAACCGCGCCTGAACAGCAGTTCGATAATACCCGCGCGGGTCGCTTCGGTGCCGAGCCCGTCGGTCGCGCGCAGGATTTTCTTCAGATCTTTATCCTGTACAAAACGTGCGATGCCGGTCATGGCCGAGAGTAACGTGGCGTCGGTGAAGTGGCGTGGTGGCTGCGTCTGGCGCTCAACAACCTCGCCGCGCTCGCACAGCAGTTCATCCCCCTTTGCCACCACCGGCAGCGGCGTGCCGTCGTTCTCTTCATCGCGCTCTTTGGCGCCAAGGAGCGTACGCCAGCCCGCTTCAGCGAGAAAGCGCGCTTTGGCGATGAACTTGCCGCCTGCGATTTCGAGCTCTATCACACATTTACGAAACTGGGCGTCCTGGCAAAACTGCATCAGATACTGACGGGCAATCAGGCCATAAACTTTCGCCTCGCCCTCAGAAAGCGAGACCGACGCGCTGCGCGCCGTCGGGATAATGGCGTGGTGCGCGTCCACTTTTTTATCGTCCCAGCAGCGGTTGCGCCGCGACGGGTCGACCGCAGACCCCGGATTGAGATCCGGCGCGTGCACGCCAATGGCGTTTAACACCGCATGGCGGCCTGCGAAGTGTTCTTCCGGCAGGTAACGGCAGTCGGAGCGCGGATACGTGATGAGTTTGTGGGTTTCGTAGAGCTTCTGGCAGATATCCAGCACCGTCTGGGCGCTTAAGTTGAAGCGTTTGGCCGCCTCAATTTGCAGCGTTGAGAGCGAAAACGGCAGCGGCGCGGCTTCGCTCTCGCGTTTGTCGTTATAGCTTGTGACCCGCGCGGGCTTGCCATCGATGCGTTTGACGACATGTTCCGCCAGCGCACGGTTTAACAATCGACCTTCTTCGTCCTGATGAGGCTCACAGGCTTCGCTCGGCTGCCAGAGCGCGGTAAATCGCTCCTGCGCGGGCGTGACGATATGCGCTTTCACCTCGAAGAAATCTTTGGCGATGAAGTTTTCTATCTCTTCATCTCGCCGCACCACCAGCCCAAGCACTGGCGTCTGGACACGGCCTACCGAGAGCACGCCCTGGTAGCCCGCGTTCTGCCCAAGCAGCGTATAGGCGCGGGTCATGTTAATGCCGTAAAGCCAGTCTGCGCGAGCGCGGGCGAGCGCTGAGGTGCTAAGCGGCACGAACTCACGGTTCTCGCGCAGCTTGTCGATGGCGCGCTCAACCGCCTGCGGGTTGAGATCGTTAATCAGGCAGCGGCGCACCTGCTGGCGTTTCTCCTGGGGCAGTTGCAGGTAGTCGAGTACTTCGTCTACCAGCAGTTGCCCCTCGCGGTCCGGGTCGCCCGCGTGGACCACTTCCTGCGCCTCGCGCAGCAGCTTTTTAATGACGTTAAGCTGCTTTGCGACGGCCGGTTTTGGCTGCAACTGCCATTTGTCCGGCACGATAGGCAGATCGGCGAGATTCCAGCGGCCATAGCGGCTGTCATAGGCGTCCGGCTGGGCCTGCTCCAGCAGATGCCCGACACACCAGGTGACCACCTGACCGTTTCCGCATTCAATAAACCCATCGCCCCGGCGGTGCGGCTTAGGCAACACATCGGCAATGGCACGCCCCAGACTGGGTTTTTCGGCAATAAACAACCGCATCGATCAGCGAATCTCCACCATGGGGCGGCCGCCACGCGCGGTTTTTAGCTCGCCAATGGCGCTGAGCTTAATGCCATGTTGCGCTGCGACGGCCTGAACCTCGGCTTCTGCCGCCGGGTCAACTGCCAGCAACAGACCGCCGGAGGTTTGCGGGTCGCACAGCAGACTGCGCCAGGCGTCCGGCATGTCGCCCATCAGGTGACCATAGCTTGCAAAGTTGCGGCTGGTACCGCCTGGCACCGCGCCCTGCGCGATATAGTCTTCCACGCCCGGCAGTTTCGGCACGGACTCATAACAGAGCTCCGCCTGAAGCCCTGCCCCCTGACACACTTCACTTAAGTGGCCAAGCAGCCCGAAGCCGGTGACGTCGGTCATCGCCCGCACGCCGTTAATTTGCGCAAAATCCGCGCCTGCTTTATTCATGGTGCACATCACTTCAGTGGCAAGGCCCTGATGTTCCGGGCGCAGCAGTGATTTCTTCTCAGCCGTAGTGAGCACACCGATGCCCAGCGGTTTAGTGAGAAAGAGCTTACAACCCGCCTCGGCGGTGCTGTTTTTCTTCACGCGCTCCGTCGGCACAATGCCCGTCACCGCCAGGCCAAAAATCGGCTCCGGCGCGTCGATTGAGTGCCCACCCGCCAGCGCGATGCCCGCCTGCTGGCAGGCGAAGCGCCCACCTTCAACGACGTCGCGGGCGATTTCCGGTGCCAGCGTATTGACCGGCCAGCCGAGGATAGCGATAGCCATAATCGGTTTGCCGCCCATGGCAAAAATATCGCTGATGGCGTTTGTCGCCGCGATGCGGCCAAAATCAAAGGGGTTGTCCACGATCGGCATGAAGAAATCGGTGGTGCTGATAACGCTCGTACCGTTGCCCAGGTCATACACCGCCGCATCGTCGCGGGTTTCGTTGCCGACAAGCAAGTTGGGGTCGATAAACTTCGCCTGATCGCTGTGCAGGATGGTTTCCAGCACTTTCGGGGAAATTTTACAACCGCAACCTGCTCCGTGGCTGTATTGGGTCAGACGAATCGCTTGCTCACTCATGGACCGCTCCTTGTTTGGTCAGAATCAGGTGATCGACATCATTCGATAAATAACGCGCGCTTATGGTAGCGCCTGAAAGGCGGAGTGGTAAGTATGGCTGTCTGAATTGCGCCGCTTTTGCTCACAATCCAGACAGTTTTGCGCGAGGGCTTCAGAAATAACGCACGAAGGGAGCGGTGTCCGGCAGGTTAATGGTGGTGGACGCCTTCAGTTGCGGGGTGCCGAGATAGAGAAAACCGACAATTTGATCCTGCTCGCGGCAGTCAAACGCCTCGCGCACCAGCGGGTTATCGGTAAACGGGCCGCTGCGCCAGATGCCGTTAAAGCCCTGGGCGAGCGCCGCCATCTGCATCGCCATGACCGCGCAACCGGCGCTGACGACTTGCTCCCAGCGCGGCACTTTGTGGTGCTCCTGACAATGGGCGACCACAGTGATGATAAGCGGCGCGCGAAACGGCGCGTTACGGGCTTTATCAACGGCTTTTTCTTCCTGGTTGTCAGCAAGGGCGGCTTTCTCCAGCAGGGCGCTGAAGCGCTCGCGCCCTTCCCCTTCGATAACAAAGAAGCGCCACGGCTGTAGCGTGCCGTGATCCGGGGCGCGCAGGCCCGCATGAAGAATGTTTTCCAGCGCCTCGCCCGTCGGCGCAGGCTCGGCGAGACGCGAGGCGCTGCGGCGGTTGACCAGCATATCTAATGCATCCATCTCAACTCTCCTGTGATGATTTTTAATCATAAAATTAACACAGCGGTATGTTTTGTTACACCCTGCCGGCGTTTCCTGCTGACAAGGCCGCCCGGGGTATTTACACTTTGTCGGCGTCCCGCCTGTAGCGGGAGGTTACGGGGTTCCCCGTTATTCACGGATTAGGGAGAGTAAATGCGTACCCTTTGGCGAATTATTGCCGGATTCTTTAAGTGGACCTGGCGCCTGCTCAACTTCATCAGAGAGCTGGTGATGAATCTGCTGTTTCTTTTGCTGGTGCTGGTGGGCGTCGGTATCTGGATGCAGCTTAACAGCGGCCCGTCGGAGCCGGGGCGCGGCGCCCTGCTGCTCGATATCAGCGGCGTGGTGGTGGATAAACCGTCGGTCAACAATAAGCTTAGCGCGCTTGGCCGCCAGCTTTTTGGCGCAAGCTCTGACCGCCTGCAGGAAAATTCACTCTTTGATATCGTCAACGCGATTCGCCAGGCGAAAGAGGACCGTAACATTACGGGCATCGTGCTGGATCTGAAAGATTTCGCCGGGGCCGATCAGCCCTCGATGCAGTATATCGGTAAGGCGCTGCGCGAATTCCGCGACGCCGGTAAGCCGGTGTACGCCATTGGCGAGAGCTACAGCCAGAGCCAGTATTATCTTGCGAGCTTCGCCAATAAAATTTGGCTCTCGCCGCAGGGCACCGTCGATCTTCACGGTTTCGCCACGAATGGCCTCTATTACAAATCCTTGCTTGATAAGCTCAAAGTGACGACGCACGTCTTCCGCGTCGGGACGTATAAATCCGCCGTCGAACCGTTTATCCGCGACAATATGTCGCCGGAAGCGCGCGAGGCCGACAGCCGCTGGATTGGCGAGCTGTGGCAGAACTATCTCGGCACGCTCGCGGCTAATCGTCAGGTGCCGGCAAGCCAGATTTTCCCGGGTGCCCAGGCGATGATTGAAGGCCTTGAAGCCGCAGGTGGCGATACCGCCAAATATGCGCTCGACCATAAGCTGGTGGATGAGCTGGCGAGCAGCGCAACCATTGATAAAGCGCTGGTGAAACAGTTCGGCTGGAGCGACAAAGACAAAGATTTCCGCGGTGTCAGCATTTACGACTACCCGGTGAATAAACCGTCTGACGAGGGCGGCAGCATCGCTGTGGTGTTCGCGAACGGCGCGATCATGGACGGTCAGGAGACGCCGGGGAACGTTGGCGGCGACACCACGGCCGGGCAGATCCGCGATGCGCGTATCGACCCGAAAGTGAAAGCGATTGTGCTGCGTGTGAACAGCCCTGGCGGCAGCGTGACGGCCTCTGAAACCATCCGTCAGGAGCTGGCGGCCGCGAAAGAAGCCGGTAAACCTGTGGTGGTGTCGATGGGCGGTATGGCGGCCTCGGGCGGCTACTGGATCTCCACGCCTGCGAACTACATTGTGGCGAATCCGAGCACGCTCACTGGCTCTATCGGTATTTTCGGTGTGATCAATACGATGGAAAACAGCCTGGACGCGATTGGCGTGCATACCGATGGTGTGGCGACCTCTGCGCTTGCAGATGTGGCGGTGACCAAAGCGCTGCCGCCGGAAGTGCAAAAACTGATGCAGATAACTATCGAAAACGGCTATCAGCGCTTTATCAACCTGGTCGCGCAGTCGCGTAACAAGACGCCGCAGCAGATTGACCAGATTGCGCAGGGCCACGTCTGGACCGGTGAAGATGCGAAGAACAACGGTCTCGTGGATAGCCTCGGCGACTTCGACGACGCGGTGAAAAAAGCCGCTGAACTGGCGAAGCTGAAAAGCTGGCATCTCGATTTCTATCAGGATGAACCCAGCTTTATCGATATGGTGTTCGCGAACCTGACCGGCTCGGTGCACGCGATGCTGCCGCAGGCGCTTCAGGCGTGGCTCCCTGCGCCGGTCGCTGATGCGGCACTGGCGGCGAAAAAGGAAGGCGATAAGCTTGCCGCCTTTAACGATCCGCAAAATCGGTACGCGTTCTGCCTGACCTGCGGCGACGTGCGCTAACGCGCAGGCCTCGTTTCTGTCACAGCCCGGCTTATGCCGGGCTGATTTTTTTGTCGACCGCCACTATACTGCGCGGGTTTATGCACAACTAAAACCATCCTATGCAAAAGAAATCGATTTACGTTGCCTATACCGGGGGCACCATCGGTATGCAACGCTCCGAACACGGCTATATTCCGGTTTCCGGTCATCTCCAGCAGCAGCTTGCACAGATGCCGGAATTCCACCGCCCCGAAATGCCCGATTTCACTATCCATGAATATGTACCCCTGATGGACTCCTCGGATATGACGCCGCAGGACTGGCAGCATATCGCCGAAGACATCAAAGCCCATTACGATGACTATGACGGTTTTGTCATCCTGCATGGCACTGACACGATGGCGTTTACCGCCTCGGCGCTCTCCTTCATGCTGGAGAACCTGAGCAAGCCGGTTATCGTGACTGGCTCGCAGATCCCACTGGCGGAACTGCGCTCTGATGGACAGATTAACCTGCTCAATTCGCTCTATGTCGCGGCGAACTACCCGATTAGCGAAGTAACGCTGTTCTTTAATAACCGTCTTTATCGCGGCAACCGCACCACCAAAGCGCATGCCGACGGCTTTGACGCCTTCGCCTCCCCTAACCTGCCGCCGCTGCTCGAAGCAGGTATTCATATTCGCCGCCTGAATACACCTCCCGCCCCGCACGGCCACGGCGAACTGGTGGTGCACCCGATTACACCGCAGCCTATCGGCGTGGTAACGATTTACCCGGGGATCTCCGCCGACGTGGTGCGTAATTTTCTGCGCCAGCCGGTGCGGGCGCTTATCCTGCGCTCCTATGGCGTGGGAAATGCCCCCCAGCATGGCGACTTTTTGAAGGAGCTTCAGGAAGCCTGTTCACGCGGGATTGTGGTGGTAAACCTGACGCAGTGTATGTCCGGCAAGGTGAATATGGGCGGTTACGCCACGGGCAACGCGCTGGCACACGCCGGGGTGATTAGCGGCTTCGACATGACTGTCGAGGCGACGCTGACTAAACTGCATTATCTGTTAAGCCAGGGGCTGGAGCCGCAGGAAATCCGCGATGCGATGATGCGTAACCTGCGTGGCGAGCTGACCCCGGACGAGTAAAAGGAGCCGTTATGAATTCACGCGCCCTGCTGCTGGTGGATCTGCAAAACGATTTTTGCGCTGGTGGCGCACTGGCTGTCGCAGAGGGTGACAGCACCGTGGATATCGCCAACGCGATGATTGAATGGTGTCAGAGCCGCGGTGAACCGATTCTGGCAAGCCAGGACTGGCACCCGGCCAACCACGGCAGCTTTGCGTCGGTGCAACAAACCGCGCCGTTCACGCAAGGCACGCTGGATGGCCTGCCGCAAACGTGGTGGCCGGATCACTGCATTCAGAACAGCGACGGAGCTGCGCTCCATCCGCTTCTGAACCAGAAAGCCATTGAACAGCGTTTTTTTAAAGGCGAGAACCCGACTATCGATAGCTATAGCGCGTTTTTCGATAATGGGCATCGCCAGAAAACCGCGCTTGACGACTGGCTGCGCGCCCGCGGCATCAGCGAGATTATTGTAATGGGCCTCGCCACGGATTATTGCGTCAAGTATACGGTGCTGGATGCGCTGAGCCTTGGGTATGACGTGAATGTCATTACCGACGGTTGTCGGGGCGTTAATCTGACGCCGCAGGCGAGTATGCTGGCGTTTCAGGAGATGGCGGCGGGCGGCGCGACACTGTTCACGCTCGACGACTGGCGCGAAACGCAGGCGTAAGGCACCAGAAAAACAAAAGCCGCAGCGTAACCTGCGGCTTTTTTATGCGCTTCAGCAAATTTCAGCTTACTGTGGTTTCAGCGTGGCGATAGGCTGCGCATTAATGCCAAATTCGGCTTTCAATTGCTGCTTGCTCTTCATCACCAGCTGACCGTCGGTGCCGATAGTCATGTGCTGCGGATTGGTGTTATGGCGCATCTGCCAGAGCATAACCAGTTGCAGACTGTTTTCCTTCTGTTCAGGCGTCAGCGCTACGCCGTCAGGCCATTTACCCAGCTCTACCGCCGTCGCAAGCCGCTCATAAACTTCTGGCGTCATGCTGCTAATCAGGTCTTCCAGGTTCATAAAATCGCGCTCCAGTGGAATAATTTGCTGAATCGATTCTTCAGCCTTTGATTTGCTCGCCATTGTCATCGTCGCTGAAGCTCAGCGAGGCGGAATTAACGCAGTAGCGCTCGCCGGTCGGCTGCGGGCCGTCCGGGAAAACGTGACCCAGATGTGCTTCACAGTTTCCACAGCGAATTTCAATGCGCTGCATACCGTGCGAGTAGTCATTGAGATAACGAATCGCATCTTCGCTGACGGGCTCGTAAAAACTCGGCCAGCCGCAGCCAGAATCGTATTTGGTTTCAGAGTTAAATAGCGGCGCATCGCACACCAGACAGTGGTAGACGCCATCACGCTTGTTATGCAGCAGGCGCCCGGTATACGGCGGTTCCGTGCCGTGATTCTGGGTGACATAAAACTGCATTTCCGTCAGGGTGTTTTTCAGATCGTCCTGGGAGTTTTGATTGGCCATAAGGTGACATCTCGGGGAGGTTTAAGCAGTTACATTACCTGCAATATTCTAACAAAACATTAACAGTAACGCGTACACTTTTGGTCTAAACTTAGCACTGAAAATGCAGCGAACAAGCAAACGTGACGCAAGTCACACTTTTATTTTCGACGCCCTTTTAAATTCCTGGCGGTGTCCCCATATGGACCTAAGCCCAAAAGGAAGAGTAAGGCGAGTCAGTCGTGCAAAGCTTGTCCATAGGATTGATTTGTCGCAATGATTGACACGATTCCGCTTGACGCTGCGTAAGGTTTTTGTAATTTTACAGCCAACCTTTTATTCACTAACAAATAGCTGGTGGAATATATGACTATCAAAGTAGGTATCAACGGTTTTGGCCGTATCGGTCGCATTGTTTTCCGTGCTGCTCAGAAACGTTCTGACATCGAGATCGTTGCAATCAACGACCTGTTAGACGCTGAGTACATGGCCTACATGCTGAAGTATGACTCTACTCACGGTCGTTTCGACGGTACCGTTGAAGTTAAAGACGGTCATCTGATCGTTAACGGTAAAAAAATCCGCGTTACCGCTGAAAAAGACCCGGCTAACCTGAAGTGGGACGAAGTGGGCGTGGACGTGGTTGCTGAAGCAACCGGTATCTTCCTGACCGACGAAACCGCACGTAAACACATCACCGCTGGCGCGAAAAAAGTTGTTCTGACTGGCCCGTCCAAAGACAACACCCCGATGTTCGTTCGTGGCGCTAACTTTGATAAATATGCAGGCCAGGACATCGTTTCCAACGCGTCTTGCACCACCAACTGCCTGGCACCGCTGGCGAAAGTTATCAACGACAACTTCGGCATCATCGAAGGTCTGATGACTACCGTTCACGCGACCACCGCTACTCAGAAAACCGTTGACGGCCCGTCTCACAAAGACTGGCGCGGCGGCCGCGGCGCAGCACAGAACATCATCCCGTCCTCTACCGGTGCTGCTAAAGCTGTAGGTAAAGTACTGCCGGAACTGAACGGCAAACTGACCGGTATGGCGTTCCGCGTTCCGACCCCGAACGTTTCTGTTGTTGACCTGACCGTTCGCCTGGAAAAAGCAGCGACCTACGAGCAGATCAAAGACGCTATCAAGAAAGCCGCTGAAGGCGAAATGAAAGGCGTTCTGGGTTACACCGAAGACGACGTTGTTTCTACCGATTTCAACGGCGAAATCTGCACTTCCGTGTTCGATGCTAAAGCAGGTATCGCACTGAACGACAACTTTGTGAAACTGGTTTCCTGGTACGACAACGAAACCGGCTACTCTAACAAAGTACTGGACCTGATCGCTCACATCTCCAAATAAGTGAGATGAGAATGTGATCTTTAAGGGCGACTTCGGTCGCCCTTTTTATTTGGCTTTAAAGACAGAGGATTGCCAGAAATGATTAACACGATTTTTGCCCTGCCGGTGTCTGAACAGTTAACTCCCTACCTTTCTCGTCGTCAGCATGACGAGCTGGACGTGGTTGTCATCGATCATCCGAGCGTCCGCGCCGCCGTGGCGCTGCAAGGCGCGCATCTGCTGTGCTGGAAGCCTGCCGGCGAAGAAGAGGTTTTATGGCTGAGCGACAACACGCCGTTTAAAAAAGGCGTTGCGCTCCGCGGCGGCGTGCCGATTTGCTGGCCGTGGTTTGGCCCATCAGCCGATAACGCACTGCCGTCTCACGGTTTCGCCCGCAATCTTCCATGGTCGTTAAGCGCTCACAATGAAGATGACAACGGCGTAGTGCTGACGTTTGAACTGCATGCGAATGACGAAAGCCGCCAGTACTGGCCGCACGATTTCACGCTGTACGCACGTTATAAACTCGGCAAAACCTGCGAAATGGAACTCGAAGCGCACGGCGAATTTGAAACCACCTCCGCGCTGCACACTTATTTCAACGTAGGCGACATCGCCGACGTTAAAGTCAGCGGTCTTGGTGACACCTACATCGATAAAGTTAACGGCGGGGAACAAGGTTCGCTTGGCGACGGTGTTCAGACTTTCCCGGACCGAACCGACCGTGTTTATCTGAACCCGGAAGGGTGCAGTCTGATCCATGATGGCGCACTGAACCGCACCATTGAGGTGACCCACCATCACAATAGCAACGTGGTGGGTTGGAACCCAGGCCCGGCGCTGTCCGTCAGCATGAGCGATATGCCAGATGACGGCTATAAGACCTTTGTTTGCGTAGAAAGCGCCTGCGTGACCAAACCGCAGCAGACACGGGAAGACAAACCGTCGCGCCTCTCTCAGACGCTGCGCGTTGTGAAAAAAGCCTGACACATGACGGCCTCGTTGACGGGGCCGTTATCTCCCCCCTCCCCTGCATTAACTTTCCCGGTTTTTACTTTCGCGCCATAAAAAAGGGGCGCACAAGGCGCCCCACGAAACGATGTCTGCGTATCAGAACGTATAAGTCACGCCGGTCGACAGCAGCGCAGACCAGGAACGGTCCACCATCGGGCTGTCTTTCGCTTCGTCGCTCAGGTGCGTATAGCGACCACTGCCGTAGACGCTCCAGCTGTCAGACAGACGATAGGTCGCAGTCAGCTCGGCATACGGCGCCCAGCCATCGTCAGCATCGTAGCGGCTCAGGCCGCTGCGACGAGATTCTCGCCCGCTTACGCCATAGTAATAATCGTTCTGGTTTTCGCTGCTCCACTCCACACCGATACCTGGCGTTAACGTCAGGCCACCGTTGGTATAACGATAGAGCCAGGCCAGATCCCATACGATGCCATTGCTGTTATCCAGCGTGTCGGCCGCAAGCGAGGTGCGCAGGAAACCGTATTGCGTGTTATGCACGTAAGAAAGCCCCGCCATCAGCGTCGCTTTACGCTCATCCAGACGGCGTAACGCACGGCTATCGCTGTCGCCAGGCTTAAAGTGCAGCGGCGAGTAATACGCCATAATCGAGAGCTTATCGGCGGTGTCATTCCACAGGTAATAACCCGCGCCCAGGCCACGCACCCAGAAGTTATCGCCTTCATAGTTGATAACCGGCAGAGGATAAACGTCTCTGTCGTACTGTTTATAGGGATTGACTACCCATCCTGCACCCGCGCCAACGGACAGCTTGCCCTCGGCATGCGCAACGGTAGCGGCGGAAGCCATGAGGGCACCCAGTGCCAGAAATTTGAATGTGCTCACAATCCATCAAGTCCTTTAGTCAAATAATCAGCTCGCGAAGTGTAACCGTCCCTTACTCTTCACCCCAAATTTTTTCTCACTTCTTTACATCATTCGATCGCGCAGCGTCGCATTTTCGCGTTACAGCGGCCTTGCAATTTTATGACTTTGCGGTGAATCCGTGTCTTGTGTGTAAATGCTTGCGTAGAAACAACGGGATGAGTGCTTGATAAATCACTGGATCCCTAAAAGGGCGGCATGCAAGTTTTTCAAATGCCATCTACGCTTAAAATTAAGAAGGTGCATTACCCTGACCGCAGTAGCACAGTGCAACGCGCAAAATAAATGCTTCAGTTGGCATAAGGGTTGCTGTACTCAGAATACGTCTTCCGGGAGCCTCCACTATTCATATGAACGGCTCTTCAACCTGTGCTAAAAAACGAAAGGACGGCATGCCATGAATATATTCGATCACTATCGTCAGCGTTATGAAGCTGCCAAGGACGAAGAGTTCACACTGCAGGAATTTCTTACCGTTTGCCGGCAGGATCGCAGTGCTTATGCCAATGCGGCGGAACGGCTATTGATGGCCATTGGTGAGCCAGTGATGGTGGATACTGCCCAGGAGCCACGGCTTTCCCGTCTCTTTTCGAACCGGGTGGTTGCCCGGTATCCGGCCTTTGAGGAATTCTATGGCATGGAAGAGGCCATTGAGCAGATTGTGTCGTACCTGAAACATGCGGCACAGGGTCTGGAAGAGAAGAAACAGATCCTCTATCTGCTGGGCCCGGTGGGGGGCGGTAAATCGTCACTTGCTGAGCGTCTGAAATCACTGATGCAGCGCGTGCCGATTTATGTATTAAGCGCCAACGGCGAGCGCAGCCCGGTCAACGATCACCCGCTGTGTCTGTTTAACCCTCAGGAAGATGCCCAAATTCTTGAAAAAGAATATAACGTCCCGCGCCGTTATCTCGGCACCATTATGTCGCCGTGGGCCGCGAAACGCTTACATGAGTTCGGCGGGGATATTACCAAATTCCGCGTCGTCAAAGTCTGGCCGTCGATTCTTGAGCAAATCGCGATTGCGAAAACCGAGCCTGGTGATGAAAACAACCAGGATATTTCGGCGCTGGTGGGTAAAGTCGATATTCGTAAGCTTGAGCATCACGCGCAAAACGATCCGGACGCCTACGGCTATTCCGGCGCACTGTGTCGCGCAAACCAGGGCGTAATGGAATTCGTTGAAATGTTCAAAGCGCCGATTAAAGTGCTCCACCCGTTGCTGACCGCGACGCAGGAAGGGAACTATAACGGGACGGAAGGCATCTCTGCCCTGCCCTTTAACGGCATTATTCTGGCGCACTCCAACGAATCTGAATGGGTTACTTTCCGTAATAACAAAAACAACGAAGCGTTCCTCGACCGCGTTTATATCGTCAAGGTGCCTTACTGCCTGCGTATCTCGGAAGAGATCAAAATCTACGAAAAACTGCTTAATCACAGTGAGCTGTCGCACGCGCCGTGCGCCCCAGGCACGCTGGAAACGCTCGCCCGCTTCTCTATTTTGTCGCGCCTGAAAGAGCCAGAAAACTCCAGCATCTATTCAAAAATGCGCGTCTATGACGGGGAAAGCCTTAAAGATACCGACCCGAAAGCGAAATCCTATCAGGAGTATCGCGACTACGCGGGCGTGGACGAAGGCATGAACGGGCTCTCTACCCGTTTCGCATTCAAAATCCTTTCGCGCGTCTTTAACTTCGATCACATCGAAGTGGCGGCAAACCCGGTTCATCTCTTCTATGTGCTGGAGCAACAGATAGAACGTGAGCAGTTCCCGCAAGAGCACGCGGAGCGTTATCTCGAATTCCTGAAAGGCTATCTCATTCCGAAATACGCCGAGTTCATCGGCAAAGAGATCCAGACAGCCTATCTGGAGTCCTATTCCGAATATGGTCAGAACATCTTTGACCGTTACGTAACCTACGCGGATTTCTGGATCCAGGATCAGGAGTATCGTGACCCGGATACCGGCCAGCTCTTTGACCGCGAATCGCTTAATGCGGAACTGGAGAAAATCGAGAAACCGGCCGGCATCAGCAACCCGAAAGATTTCCGTAATGAAATCGTCAACTTCGTGCTGCGCGCCCGTGCTAATAATAATGGCCGCAACCCGAACTGGACCAGCTATGAGAAGCTGCGCACGGTTATTGAGAAGAAAATGTTCTCGAACACCGAGGAGTTGCTGCCCGTTATCTCCTTTAACGCCAAAACGTCCACGGATGAGCAGAAAAAACACGATGATTTTGTCGATCGCATGATGGAAAAAGGCTATACCCGCAAGCAGGTGCGTCTGCTGTGCGAATGGTATTTGCGCGTGCGTAAATCGTCTTAAACCATCACCCGGGAGCGTTCGCGCTCACCGGGCTTACAACGACGCGAACCGCAGGCCGGGTACGCCACGCGTATCCGGCGCTACAGGCGTCGCGCAAAGTTGGCAAATGCAGTACGGGGGGCATATGACCTGGTTCATAGACCGACGTCTAAACGGCAAAAACAAAAGCACGGTGAATCGCCAGCGCTTCTTGCGCCGTTACAAAGCACAAATCAAACAGTCAATTTCTGAAGCTATCAATAAACGCTCGGTGACCGACGTTCAGAGCGGCGAGTCGGTGTCGATTCCGAACGACGACATTAGCGAACCGATGTTTCATCAGGGACGCGGCGGCCTGCGCCATCGCGTCCATCCGGGTAATGACCATTTCGTGCAAAACGATCGTATTGAACGGCCTCAGGGGGGCGGCGGCGGGTCCGGCGGCGGTCAGGGCCAGGCAAGCGCCGACGGCGAAGGCCAGGACGAGTTCGTGTTTCAGATCTCCAAAGACGAATACCTTGATCTCTTGTTCGAAGATCTCGCGCTGCCGAATCTGAAAAAAAACCAGCACCGACAGCTTAACGAATATAAAACCCACCGCTCCGGTTACACCTCCAATGGCGTGCCGGCGAACATCAGCGTGGTACGTTCATTGCAAAACTCGCTGGCGCGCCGTACGGCGATGACGGCGGGTAAACGTCGTGAACTGCGCGAACTGGAGTCAAATCTTGAAGAGGCGCTGAAAAGCGAACCCGCGCAACTGCTCGAAGAAGAGCGTCTGCGCCGGGAAATCGCCGAACTGCGCGCCAAAATCGAACGCGTGCCGTTTATTGACACCTTCGACCTGCGTTACAAAAACTTTGAGAAACGTCCGGAGCCGTCAAGCCAGGCCGTGATGTTCTGTCTCATGGACGTATCAGGCTCCATGGATCAGGCGACCAAAGATATGGCCAAGCGCTTTTATATCCTGCTCTATCTGTTCCTGAGCAGAACCTATAAAAACGTCGATGTGGTCTATATCCGCCACCATACCCAGGCGAAAGAAGTCGATGAACATGAGTTTTTCTATTCGCAGGAAACCGGGGGCACCATTGTCTCCAGCGCGCTGAAGCTCATGGATGATGTTGTTAAAGAACGCTACGACCCGGCGCAGTGGAATATTTACGCCGCACAGGCCTCAGACGGCGATAACTGGGCGGATGACTCCCCGCTTTGCCACGACATTCTGGCGAAGAAAATTCTGCCTGTCGTTCGTTATTACAGTTATATCGAAATCACTCGTCGTGCCCACCAAACTCTGTGGCGTGAATATGAAGATTTGCAGGCGAAATATGAGAATTTCGCTATGCAGCATATTCGCGATCAGGAAGATATCTATCCGGTATTCCGCGAACTGTTTCACAAACAGGCCAGTGAAAACTACAGCTAACCGCAGGGCCGCTTGTCGGCCCTGACATTTCTTATTTCCCTATCACAAATTAAAGCACTGCTTAACTTTTATATCAGCCCTGCTTAATTAATTCGTCATTATCGTCCATAATATTAAGCAAGGAATGAGCGCCGTATTAATAACCCTACAGAATTTACTTACAGCCGGTTCGCTATCAGTTATAGTGAGCGGCATTAAATAAGAACGACGCTGCGCCGTCGCAGGACCACCATGAATCATGTTTAACAGGGTCTCATTGGGCTTGAATAAAACTTCCGGGACAGCGGGAATAATCATCGCCAGTTTGTTTGCTGTTCTGGCCGTTGCGCAAATCATGTGCTGGCGAATAGAAGCCAGCAGATTAAATGATTACAGCCGGGCTGTGCTGGAACGCAGCGTGACGCTGGTGCAACAGGCGAATGATATTTCCGCCCGCGAGGCGAAAATGGCACATTATTCCACTTGTAGCGAAGCCGATCTCAATGCATTGCGCACGCTGCTTTGGAATTACCAGATGATCAAAGATGTCGGCCGCACCGGCGCCCGTGGCATTTTATGCTCGGCGCTCTGGGGCCGCCTTCCTATTCCACAACCACTGAGCGCATCGGAAAGTTTTGTCGGCCGCCAGGGTGCCCGCTGGCTATTAAACCTGCCGTTAACCGACACCATCCAGGTCACGGGCTGGTGGCGCAACGATCTGCTGGTGATATTTTCTCCGTTTATCTTTACCCGCTTTGAAAAAGACGCCGTCACCGCACGCTACAGCGCCGTTATCACCAACGGGGATCATGACCGCCGCTGGTTTACGCTGGGACCTACCCAGGCGCTATTAACTGATGCGGATGCCACCTCCCACTACGCCTGGTATTTCATTACGCAGCAGCAATGTAATACGCAATACGATCTCTGCGTCATTGCGGGTACGCACCCTTATGGATTGTTGCAGGCTCGCTGGTATCATCTCGCCCTTCTCATCGCATTGGGTCTGGTGCTCGGGCTTTCCCTTTGCGCCGCGCTTGCCCTGTATCAACGAAAAAAATCTTCATTGTCGATGCTGCTTGAAAATGCCTTAAAAAATGGGGACATGCGCGTGGTCTACCAGCCGATTTATGAGATTGAAACCGGCTGCATGAAAGGCATGGAAGCATTGTTACGCTGGCACGATAATAATGGCGAGGCTATCTCACCGGACGTTTTTATTCCGCTCGCCGAAAAAGAAGGGCTGATGGGGAAAATTACCGAGTTTGTCACAACACAAGCGGTGGCTGAAATGGCCCCCTTACTGACGCGATACGACCTGACGCTCAGCATTAATATTAGTCTTGCGGATCTTTTCTCTCGTCACTATCTCGATTTCCTGACAGAACTGACGCGAAAAACCGAACTTGCGACTCATCGCATTATGCTTGAAATAACCGAGCGGGAAAATGCCACCCTTGCTCACATGGAAGCGGCAATATTATTATTTAAACGTCAGGGTTTTCTGATAGCGCTTGATGATTTTGGCACCGGATATTCGACAATATCCTGGCTGTCGCGTCTGCCGATTGACGAAGTGAAAGTCGATAAAAGTATTACCGATGCCATTGGCACCCCGTCGCTGAATAAGACCTTGTTAGTGAATCTGATTCTGATGTTAAAAGCGATGCCGCAGCAGATCGTATTTGAGGGGCTGGAACAGCGGTTACAGGTCGATTACCTTCAGGATAATTTTCCGGGTTGCTACGGACAAGGCTGGTGGTTTTCCAGACCTATCGACAGCCAGGCGCTGCGCTTATTGCTGACCATGCAGGCAAAATAAAACAGCAGCCCTGAGGCTGCTGCGATGACAAGTAAAAAGCGCGATGCAGATTATTTACGTCCGCCGCTGTGGCTATTCTGTCCGCCTTTTTTACCTGCTTCAGAGGCGCGTTCCGGGTCATTTTTAAAATTCCCGCCGCTCTGCTGCCCGCCTTTTTTACCCGCTTCTGATGCTTTTTCACGATTTTCGGCAAAATTGCCGGAACCACCACGATGTTCAGCCATAACAGCCTCCGAGATTGGGTTAGTGTTACCAGAAAAAACGTCAATGGTTAATACAGCATCACTTGCCGAAGGTATCATTTACGCCTACCGGTCAAGCGCGCTTTCCTGCTTTTCTCAAACGTCGCTCAGTTCGGCGCACTGCCGTCCGGGCCGCGATTGTGAAACTATCTCACTACTTTCCGGCGCTGTGTTTACGATACACCGGCTGGCTGAAGCCATTACTTCTCTTTTTTACAGCAGACATTTTCATAAGACACTCTTATGACCTTAATACACCTTTGCGAAGTAAGCCAAACGACAGATTTTTATTTTCTGTGTGAAATTAAATTACCTCGTTTATTTTATTCGTTTTTTATTGTGTGTAAATTTCGTGGCATTGCAAAATAAGCGAGCCGCCAGTAAGGTGGAATACATAAATATAAGCGAGGCGACAAAATGAAAGGTATGGATATACATGAGCAACTGGTGGCGTTACTGACCAACGGTCAGGCGCGGTTTCGCGTTATGGAGCATGAGGCCGTAGGAAAATGCGAAGCGGTCTCAGCTATCCGCGGCACGGCATTAAGCCAGGGCGCGAAAGCCCTCGTTTGTAAAATCAAAGGCAATGGCGTGAAACAGGTAGTGCTGGCGGTGCTTGGCGCCGATCTACAGGCCGATCTCGCCTTACTGGCACAGCAACGTGGCGGTACCAAAGCCTCGCTGGCGAGCCCTGCCGAGGTCGATACCCTCACCCACTGTGTTTTTGGCGCAATCCCGCCCTTTAGTTTTCACCCGGACCTACACCTGGTTGCCGACCCGCTGTTATTCGAGCGCCACGATGAAATCGCGTTCAACGCCGGTCTGCTCGAAAAATCGATTATCATGAGCACCGCTGACTATCTGCGTCTTGCAAAACCTGCGCTTGTCGCATTTCACCGGGCGCCGTCTACCAACGCTTTTCCAGATACCGCACCGCAATAATCAGCGTGGCGGCGGTGGTGAAGAAGAACGCGGCTATCCAGAGCGCATCGGGCGACAGTAAATCGTTCATCGTTTCTCCGGAGGTGTCGCAAAGTCATCAGGGGTAGACTGCCCCCACAGATACCGGCATTTAATTGCAAAATAATGACGACAGGCCGCGGCGGTCGTCTGGCAAGGAGCTTGACTATGTTCGATATGACGCTGCTTATCCTGCTGGCGCTGGCTGGCCTCGGGTTTGTCAGCCATAACCTGGCAGTGACGGTTTCAGTGCTGGTGCTTATCGTCATCCGGATGACGCCGCTCAGCGCCTGGTTTCCGTGGGTAGAAAAACAGGGCGTTACCGTAGGTATTATCATTCTGACCATCAGCGTGATGGCACCCATCGCGAGCGGCACGCTGCCCGCCTCCACCCTCTTTCAGGCGTTTCTCAACTGGAAATCGCTGGTCGCGATCGCAGTCGGCGTGTTTGTCTCCTGGCTTGGCGGCAAAGGCGTGGCGCTGATGGGCAGCCAGCCGTCGATTGTCGCGGGCCTGCTGGTCGGCACCGTGCTTGGCGTGGCGCTCTTTCGCGGGGTGCCGGTCGGGCCGCTTATCGCTGCGG
Organism: Cronobacter condimenti 1330; assembly: GCF_001277255.1. NCBI lineage: Bacteria > Pseudomonadati > Pseudomonadota > Gammaproteobacteria > Enterobacterales > Enterobacteriaceae > Cronobacter > Cronobacter condimenti. Next base: position 1,785,838 of record NZ_CP012264.1, on the reverse strand, counting down.
GGTTGGTCTCTTTACTGATAGGCCGCCAGTAGCCGTGCATAATGTCCTCTCTTTTCACCTGACGTCCTCGCGCAGCGCCACCACGCTGACGCGCTCATGAGGGATCCATGTCTGTACTAATTTCTGTACGTCGCGGCGGCTGGCTGCTGCTGGCGGGCATACTGACGATTGCCACCACGCTTCGCGTAACCTTTACCGGCGCGGCGCCGCTGCTTGACGCCATTCGCCTTGACTTCACACTCTCCACCGCCGCCACCGGACTGCTGACCACGCTGCCGCTACTGGCCTTTGCGCTGGTGTCACCGCTCGCGGCGGGAAGCGCCCGGCGCTTCGGCATGGAGCGCAGCCTGTGCGCCGCGCTGCTGTTTATCTGCGCGGGTATCGCGCTACGTTCATCAGGCAGCGTGGCGGCGCTCTTTACGGGCACCGCGCTGATTGGCTGTGGCATCGCCCTGGGCAACGTTTTGTTGCCTGGCATGATCAAACGTGACTTCCCAGGCCATGTCGCGAAACTGACGGGTGCCTACTCCCTGACAATGGGGCTTGCGGCCGCAGCGGGTTCAGCGCTGGTGGTGCCAGTGGCCACACTCACCGGCGGCTGGCGCGGCGCGCTACTTGCGCTCATCGTCTTTCCCCTGCTGGCGCTGCTGCTGTGGCTCCCACAACTGCGCGCCGCCCGTCGCGATGCCGTAGGCGGCCATGCGGCACAGCAAGGGCGCGGCATCTGGCGCTCACCGCTCGCCTGGCAGGTCACGCTGTTTCTTGGCGTCAACTCGCTTATCTATTACATCGTCATCGGCTGGCTGCCGTCGATCCTTATCAGCAGCGGCTTTAGCGAAGCGCAGGCCGGTTCGCTGCATGGCTTAATGCAGCTTGCAACCGCCATACCCGGTATTGCTGTGCCGTTGCTGCTGGCAAGACTGCGCGATCAGCGCGGCATCGCCATTCTGACGGCACTGCTTTGCGCGATAAGCCCCATCGGGCTGTGGCTTTTTCCAGGTCTCGCCGCCTGGTGGGTCGTGATTTTCGGTTTTGGTTCGGGTGCGACCATGATCCTCGGCCTGACGTTCATCGGCCTGCGCGCCAGCTCAGCGCATCAGGCAGCGGCGCTGTCGGGGATGGCGCAATCGGTGGGGTATTTGCTGGCGGCGTGCGGGCCGCCTGCTATCGGCAGGCTCCATGACCTGTTGCAAAGCTGGAGCCTGCCGCTGATGGTGTGTGCTGCACTGGCCGTCGTCATGGCCATTGCAGGCGGTTTTGCCGGACGCGCGCGGGAAATCGGCGCGCCGTAGTCATTACCGACGGGCGGCGCGCAGGAATTCGCGCACCAGCGGCACGGGCCGCCCGTCGAGCGCGCCGCGCTCGTGCTGGAACAGCGTCGCCACGAAGAAAGGATGGGTGGTAAGTTCGACGGCGCGCACGTCGCCCTCGTTATCCCAGCCGGTCACTTTTAGCGCGTCTGCGCTCAGCGCATCGATAAATGCCTGGGCTACACCAAAATTGCAGTGGTACGCCTCTTCAATCATCTCCCGCCCGTAGGCGCGTGCGATAAGCGTATGCGGACGTAACTCAATTTCCCCGGTTTGCTCCACCAGCGAACAGCTCAGCGGTGAAATCACCTGTCTGCCGCCCTGTGCCGTTTCGCCATGGTTCGCATCGTCCCATCCCAGCACGTTGCGGGCGTATTCAATGACCGCATGCTGGAAGCCACCACAGGTGCCAAGAAACGGAATGGCATTTTCGCGCGCATAGCGAATCGCGGTAAACGCGCCATCTTCGTTTTCATAAGGGCTGCCGGGTACGACCCAGATGGCGTCATAGCCCACCAGGTCTTCTGTGCTCGTAATATCTTTTGTCGGCAGCCAGTCGTAATCAGCGGTCAGTTCCAGCACCGCGGCGGCGTCGTCAATCGCAAGCGGGATAGCCTGATGCGCGACAGTCTCGGAGTGGTAGTCGCCAACAAGCGCAATACGCAGCGTGGAGGTAAGCGGAGAGGTTTCCATGAGGTTTTCCTTATGCCAGAACGAATTATGCACAACATAAGGAACATCAGCATACTGATCTGCGCGCTGTCTAACAACACCAAAATTCAGCAGGGTATCGTGCGCGGTTTTGCGAGATGTCTCGGTCAATCGCACCGCCGATTTGCCTCATTTTCCCGGTATGCGCATAATTTGTAAGGTCATAACAAGAAGCCAGGAGGCATGGATGATTACTTTAAAACGCGTTTATGATGAACCGCAACCGCAGGACGGCTACCGGGTACTGGTAGACAGGCTATGGCCGCGCGGCATTCAAAAAGCCCGGCTGCCGCTCGATGAATGGAATAAAACGCTGGCCCCCTCCACCCCGCTTCGCAAAGCGCTGCACGGGGAAGTTATCGACTTCGCGCACTTTAGCGCGCGCTATCGCGAAGAACTCGCAGAGCAGACGCAAGAAGGCGAACGGCTCGCGGCAATCGCGCGTAACGGCACGCTTACGCTGCTCTACGGCGCGAAAGACCGGAGCCAGAACCACGCGCAGATCCTGGCGGCGTGGCTCAGAGAACTGGCTGGTGAGACGAAAGCGGATTAGCTGAAGTGTAACGTGGTTTCTTCAAGCGGCAGCATCTGGCCGTCCAGCGGCATCAGATGTTCGGCGCGCACAAAAGCAAACCCGGTCTGCCCGTCGGCAGCCACGACATCGCCGGTCACCAGCCACAGCGGGCGAGCACAGGCCATCGGCAGCTCGGTCATAAAACCGGTAACCGGGTTGATAAAGCGCTCGCCTGGCTGACAAAGGCTGAACAGTTCAACAGATTTACCAATGTTTTCCCGTCCGGCGGTGGTACGGGCGCCGATAATCATGGCAAGAGCGCCTGGCTTGAGTGGTTGCATGGGGTCTTTCCGCGTTCGTGATAATAAAACACGCAGATCAGAACATTCTTATGTCGCGATGTAAAGATTTCTGAATCAAAAAATGTGCAGTTCGCGGCGAATCTCCCTGGTTTCTTCATTTTTCCGCTTCGCTTATCCGCTATGCTTTCGCTCTTGCTGTGCTAACCCACAGCATTGCCTTTTTCGCCTCATCTTACCCCGCTGCAGGAAAGGCTGGCGCCACATAAGCGCGCCGTCGTGGCAATTGCCCTGCCCGTCCTGCGCATAACGATCGCCCTTATGTCCTCCTGCGCATCGGCGGGGTATTTTTTCTCTTTGTGATCCCCCCTGGAATTTGCCTGAATGCATTGCATTGAGGTGCCGTTTAGAAAGCGGTTACGCCTGGTCGATATACTTCGGCGATTCGCGCTTTTTCAGGTTTTTCTTATGTCGGTCATTACCTCTCACGCTGCCGAAACGTCGCGCAGCGGCATGGATCTTATTAAAGCTTTGACCACCGGCACGCTGATGCCCGGCGGGTTATGGCAGAAAAAAAGCTATCGTCTGAAATTCGCACTGCGCAGCTGCATTTACCTGCCTGCCACGCTGCGTTTTATGGATTCGCTGGCGATCAACCCACGCTTTGAACAGCTGTTGAGCGTACAGAAAACGCTGCCGGGTAAGATCCATCGTCACTACCTGCGCCTGGGGTTAAGCGCAGGCGAACGCGCCAGCGCCATTATTAACCACTACCAGTTTATGAATGAGCAGGCCTCGCCACGCCTTGCTGATGCGCTTAGCGCTACCAGCCCGCAACCACTCTTTACGCTTGCGGCTAAAGATAAGCAGGTGGTTATCAGCGCCTCGTCCGCCCATAAAGCCGAGCGCGAAGGTGAAAGCACGCTGTGGCTTCGCTGTGACGATGTCTTACTCGCAAGCCTTACGTTCAGCGTGGTTCGCGACGCCAGCGGCTATGGCATCGCCATTGGCGGCTTACAGGGGCCGCGGCGCAGCGTGCCGCATGAAGCCATCCGTGACGCCACCAAAGCTTGCTACGGCGTGTTTCCGAAACGCCTGCTGATGGAAGTGCTGTGGCTGATGATGGATCAGTTCGGTATGACGCATTTCGAGGCCGTAAGTAATAATGGCCACGTATTCCGCGGGCTGCGTTATCGCTTCAGCAAAGGACGGCATTTCTTCGCAAGCTACGATGAGTTCTGGGAATCGATCGGCGGTACGCCTCGCGGTCGTTATTTCGCGCTGCCGCTCACGGCTGCACGTAAGCCGCTCGAAGAGGTCGCCAGTAAGAAACGCTCGGAATACCGCAAGCGCTATGACCTTCTCGATTCACTGGCGCAGCAGTGGCGCGACGTGAACGCGCAATAAATACTACGCGGCCTGAGGGCCGCTTTTTTTTGGCCTGTCCCCTGCGTTTTCGTGGCTTATTCTTGTTGCCATGCACTGCTACACTCCCTTCTCTTTGCAGCCCTTTACAAGGACATATAATGAGCGGACACGCTTTTGACTGGCAGAAGCTTGAAGACGCTGCTGTGGCCATGATGATCGCAGCCGTGCGCGATGTGCGCGAGCAGCACCCGCAGGAACAGCTCTACGGCGCCACGTTTCACGCGTTTTATGGCGACGGCACGGTTATTTACTGGCCGTGTATTGCTGTAGGCACGGAAGAGAGTCTTGCCCGCTGCGTCGCGCGCTATCAGGACAATGGCGATGCGACGCCCACTGAGGCGCTGGCGGCTGACCTGCGCTGGTCGTCGGCAGATTTGCCCTATAACGTCGAGCCGGACGAGGCGCTGGAAGGGCTGGCGCTGGACTGCTGCGAGTTTGGCTCACGTGAAGGGAAATTCAGCATCTGGGAAAAAACATACGCCCGATTTATGCGCCTTTTCCCAAAAGCCGCTAAAAAAGCCCGTCAGCAACTGGTGCGCGACGGCCTTGTCGATAAAGGCTTTATCATCATTGCCGATGATGAAGCGGGTGAACTTATCCCGCTGAGCCTCACCCGCGCGCAACTGCTGCGCCACTTCCCGCACTATGACGCGGATGAACAAGAGCGGCGGCGTATTGGCGCCCTCACCCCGGAAGAACAACTGTGCGAACTGGTGCCGCTGGCACTCGGCGTCACGCGCGGCACGCTTTATGAAGGCTATGAAACGCTGTTGAAAGCACATGGGCTCCGTGCCGTTGCGCCGCTCGCGGCAGTGGTACGCGCAGAGGCGCCTGGCCCGCGCTGGCAGGCCTGCAAACTGATCGCCGAGATTAACGAGGCCACCGATGAGGCCATCAGCGCGCTCTGCGGGCTGATGGATGACGATAACGCGGACAACAGCGACCGCTGCTGGGCGGCCTGCGCGCTGGCGCGGCTCGGCAATATGGCGGCCATCGTCGCTCGGGTGCCCGGTCTGGCACCCGATATTGCGGCCGCAGGACTCACGGCGCCGTATCGCAGCTTTCGCGACGAAGGGCGTTTTCAGCCGCTTGACTACCGCCCACTCGAAGCGGCGCTGGAACAGCACCCGCAGCTTGAAGCCGCTGTGGCGCATGAGCTCCAGCCAGGGCGCGGTTATTGCCGCCTCACGCCAGAGGAGGTTCCGGCTGCCCGCGCCGGGTTGACCTCACCCGTTGCGCTGATTCGCGCCCATGCGCAGGCGGTGCTGGACGAGGCAGAAGATAAGCTTCTCTGACCCCTTACACGCATAAAAAAACCGCCTGGCGGCGGTTTTTTTATTTGGCGTCATCTTCCGAGCGGTACGGCCCTTTTTCGTCGTCATCGCTGTCGTCACGCTTGCGCGTCACTTCCCCTTCCGGGCCCGGCGTGCCGCCCCCTTGCTCTTCCGCCTGTAAGCGAAAAGCCTGCTCTTTTTGCGATTCACCGAAATATCCGAAACCAAAAAACATGATGACCTCCTGTATCCATCAGAGTTAACACATTAAGTGTAGCTGACCAGAAAGCCTTCGCAGGCGAGTACGCTTACCGTCTGTCTGAAAACACGGGCTCCGGGATCACCGGAGCCTGGCGATCAGCTTGCCGCTTTGTCGAGCACCGTCTGGATAATCGACGACAGTTCGTTGATTTCAAACTTCGCTACGTAACCATCCGCGCCGACTTTACGCACGTGATCTTCGTTCGCGCTGCCGGAGAGCGAAGAGTGAATCACCACCGGAATTTTCTTCAGGTTGGCGTCCATTTTGATATTACGCGTCAGGGTAAAGCCGTCCATTTCCGGCATCTCAAGGTCGGTCAGCACCATCGCGATTTTATCGGTAATCGACTGCCCTTCTGCCTGAGCTTCTTTCGCCATCAGCTTGATTTTCTCCCACGCTTCCAGGCCCGTGGTGTGCATGATGGCCGGGATGCCCATGCTCTTAAGGCCATGCTCCAGCATTGAGCGAGCGACTTTGGAGTCTTCTGCGACGATAGCAACCGAGCCAGGCTTGAGTTTAAAGCTACGCTCCTGCACTACGGTGTTCGGCTGGCCGTCACGTACGGACGGGATGATGTCATAGAGGATCTGTTCTACGTCCAGTACCAGCGCGAGTTCGTTGCTCTGGTTGTCGCTGTCAAGACGCGCGATGCTGGTGATGTTACGAGAGCTCACGCCCGATTCCGCCGTGTGGACCTGGCTCCAGTCGAGGCGAATGATGTTTTCTACCGACTCCACGGCAAACGCCTGGGTGCTACGCGCGTATTCAGTTACCAGCAGCAGGTTCAGCCCGGTGCTCGGCTTGCAGCCGGTAACGGCAGGCAGATCCACCACAGGGATTATCTGACCACGAATATTGGCCATACCGAGCAGCGGTGCCTGCATGCCTGCCGCCTTGGTAATGGTTGGCATCGGCACAATTTCACGCAGTTTGAACACGTTAATACCGTACAGCTCAGGTTTCTCCTCTTCACTCGCAGAGCCCAGCCGGAAGAGAAGCAGTTCGAATTTGTTCGATAAAGCGAGATTCGCCCTCTCATCTATATCTTTCTGGAAGTTATCCATATTGACCTCAAAGGTACGCTTGTGGGTGGTGGCTCATGCTGCGAAAGGGAAAACGCGCTGGTGCCTGGTTTCAGGCAAGCCTGGCGCCTGAATTTGCTTTAAATCGTTATCGGCAGCTTTTGGAAAAAATAGAGGGGGTCATAGAAGACAAAATGCGAGCAGGGAGTAAAAAGGAGAGCAAGCGCAAAAAATAAACATGCCGCCCGCAGGCGGCTTAAGGGAAGTGGCATAAAATGGGGTCTACGGCGCCTTGCGCCATGCGTCGCGCAGCGATTCCCGCCCGTGTTCTTCCCCTTTTTCCGGCAGGTCATCCTCTTCCCACGGGTTGAGAACATCCGGCGCGTCTTCCGGCAATCCATGATGCTCATTATCATCCGCAAGCGGTCTGTCGGCGTGGCGGTTGTCAGACATTGTTCTTTCCTCATTTTGAAGGGAGACAGGAAAAGTGTAGCCTGGCCTGCGCGCGACCGCGCTTTTCTGCCTTTCCCCTCGCCAACGTCCTGCCGAGCGGCTAAAGTGAAACGTAGCACCGACGCACTCACCAGAAGAGGTACAAATGACGGGCTCAATTGACGAAATTATTGAAAAACTTCAGACGCGCATCCTGGCGTACGAAATTCTGTTCCAGTCATTACTGGAAGAAGTGCCCGCCGTGCTGAAAGAGCGTGTGGTTGATAACGCGCGCCATCACTTCGCAGGCCTTGAGGCGGGCGTAAACAGCGACCCGGAACGGGCGCAAAAAATTACCGCTGCCCGCGCTGTGGTGGAGCAACTGTTAGCCCGCAAACATTAATTGTCTCGTGACCGATTGAGCGCGACGCCCCGGCGTCGCGTTTTTCTTTTTCGCGTTCGTGCGGGTTACGCTGCGGTATTAACCTCAAAAGGGCTGACGGTCTGAAAAACAAAAAGAAAAAGCCCGCAAGCGGGCTTTTTTTACAGAATTGGGGGTCTTTTTAACGATGCGTATTCGTTTCTGAATGTCTCATCGCATAACTGTCATAACGTTCCGCCGCCGCATTACCCACCAGCATGGCGGATTTGCAAAATATGCATTTTGCGCCATGCGGGTTTTTATCGGTCACGTCGAAACGGGAAGTACGGTACTGCGAACCATGACACGCAGGACACCTGAAATGCAAACCTGCCACTATCATGTTGTCTTTAAAGCGCCACCACGTTCACGGCTGACGGGCCTTTGGCACCATTTTCAACCGAGAATTCTACCTGCTGGCCTTCACTCAGCGAGCGATAATTATCGCTCTGGATTGCAGAGAAGTGTACGAACACATCTTTACTACCGTCAGCCGGAGCGATAAAACCAAAGCCTTTATCCGAGTTAAACCATTTCACTGAACCATTCATTCTGTTAGCCATACTATTACCTTTATACTTGAGCCTTACGGCGAAAAATGGTTTGAATGACAGAAATATTCAGTGCTTAAGAGGAAACTCAAGAGAAGAGATATCAAAGGATAACATCTGGAAATGAGCACAACTGAAGCGGAGGATTCATACCTCCAACTGCACACGGATTCTGCTTATCAAACCGAGGAGTCCATTAACGCACGTCCCCGTTTTTTAAGCAAGCATTACTCCTCCTTTTACAAAACTATATATAAAATAAGCTGCTAGACCATTTTTTAATTAATGCCAGTATGCATGTAAAATAAAATTTTAAACGCGAAGCGGTAATAACAGACGCCGTGTGACGCTTTAAAAATATATTCTTTCGCGTCGCCCGCCTCTTTTTTAACATGCATGTTTTCATTATTTAAACCGCCACCCGCTTTAACCCTGTCGGGCATAAAATCAGGCCTGTGACGTGCGCTCACAGGGAAATATTGTTAAGGTTTATCTGATGACGATACTGGACGAGGTAACCATGAACACGTATGCCAGGCCCATGTTGAGGCTCCCCCTGCAGCAAGAGAAATTACTGCTCCACTCCTGCTGCGCGCCTTGCTCGGGGGAAGTGATGGAGGCGCTACAGGCCTCAGGTATCGATTACACTATTTTTTTCTACAACCCGAATATCCACCCACAAAAGGAATATCTGCTGCGCAAGGAGGAAAATATCCGCTTTGCTGAGCAACACGGTATTCCTTTTGTAGATGCTGATTATGATACCGATAACTGGTTTGAGCGCGCAAAAGGCATGGAATGGGAGCCGGAGCGCGGCGTCCGTTGCACTATGTGTTTTGATATGCGCTTTGAACGCACGGCGCTTTACGCACACGAGCATGGCTTTAAGGTGATCAGCAGTTCGCTGGGTATTTCGCGCTGGAAAAACATGCAGCAAATTAATGACTGCGGTCACCGCGCAGCCGCGCCCTATGAAGGCATGGTTTACTGGGATTATAACTGGCGTAAACAGGGCGGTGCGGCGCGAATGATAGAAATCAGCAAGCGCGAGCGGTTTTATCAGCAGGAATATTGCGGCTGCGTCTATTCACTGCGTGATTCAAACCTGCACCGCAAATCGCAGGGGCGGCCACTGATTAAAATAGGCACGCTTTATTATGGCGATGAATCTTAATTAACACCGCATGGCTAAGAAATTCCCCATTGCTATTACTGGCCCGGCGTCAGACCGGGCTTACGCGTTAATCGCTGCAACCGCTGTCAGAATCCCCGCCTGAACCACTGTCGGAATGGCAGCTATCCCCTTCGCTACCGTGATGAGAAGTGTGCGATGACGTGAAGGCTGAATCATTCGATCCGTGGTTCGTTCCGGGGTGATGGGTGGTGTCGGTGTAGTAGCTGGTATCGCCGTCAGCCCGTGTGGCGCAGTGGTAAAGAGCCAGATAAACGTTTTGATGGCATTCAGCGCCACCGGAATTCCGACCAGTGCCTGAATGGTCCGACCTCCCCATGTCACGGTAGTCATAACATCATCTACCGTCAGATAGTTGATAAGCGGTGTGCGGGCAATAATCTGGAAGGCAACCAGTAATACGCCAGTCAACAGGCAGTACGCGAGCGCGCTATAAAAAATAAATCTGAACAGTTGCTTAATACTGAGCCGGTAACCCCAGCGAAAGGTATTTTTAAGCCAGATAAAGTAGCCGCTGTTCATCCCCGCATTCCCTCTTTTATTTATGTGCTGCATTATTTTTGTACTGCATAAAGTTTATCGGGAAGCCCCGTCCGAATTAAGCTACCAGAAAGGTCGTTGTGCCTGCGGTGACCATGCCTTCGCAGGGCAAGTCGCGGTCAGTGCTTTCAGACTCAGCCTGTATAAAAAATACACCATAGCCAAATAAAAACAGAAATTGCGGGCTATTGCTCCTGGAAGTGTGTAAGGTGCCCCCTTCTCACATCAAAGAAGATACTTATGGCTATTCATAAAAGAAAATCGCAAGACAGTTACTTAAGCCGCGTTACCTGCCCAAAATGCAACGAAAAATCTGAGCACAGCTCCGCCCGCGTCAACAAGAAAAAAACGCTTATCTGCCCCTCCTGCAGTCATTTATTCGTCTCCGCGCCAACTCCTGTTAATCAAAATTAATCTGTCATCCCTCAACCCGGTTAAAAGCACCGGTGAAAGGTGCTTTTCCTTTGCCGGTGAAACGGGGCTGTCCATGACGGCAACACCCTAAGCGCGTGTAAATACGTTCCGCTGACAGATATTCATTACACCGCTATTCCAGACGTAGCCGCCCTTCCTTGTCGATATCCCCTATCAGAGTGCGGGCGCCATCCCATATTTTGGTGATTTAATATTCGCAGCCCACACTTTAATATCCCCCTGCAGTAACACGGTGAAATCCGACTGAAGTTTATTGATAACATCATTCACCGCATCGGCATTGGTTACCAGAAAGTGCTCAATGCGTTCATTGCCGTGTGGCACACAGACATACTGTGAGTAAACGTTGTCGCTGTTAATAGCGAGCCTGCCGGGTTCAGCCGGACACGCGCCGGGGCTCAGATAAGAAATAACCAAATTGGCGTTCTTATGGCCCGGCTGTGAAATACTGATCATTACTGGCCGGCCGTCAGAGGTTTGGGTCATATCGTATAAGACCGCATCTTTTTCGTACCAGACGTTAAATTCACGCTGCTGGAACACGGCATAAACAGGGCTGCACAACAGCTGCGCGGCGCAAAAAAGACAAATCAACGTTTTCATTTTTTTGTGGCTCTGGATAAGACCAGACGATCTTTAATAGATAGTTGAAAAAATCAAGCTAATATTCCCTGCCCCACCTGTTTTAGCAGGCTATTTTGTCGTAAGCGAAATTTCTGGCCAGCAATACGCAGGCAATTTTCCCACCGCCATCAAGACTCTGTGCAATATCCCTGCGATGAGCCACATCTGAGGTGCTCTCAGAATATAACGCATCGATAATCTGGGCGGCGTTTTCCTGAACACGCGAACCACTATGGCCTTGACGCACATGGCTTTCAGTAAGACCATAAACGTAAGACTTTTTAAGCCACACTGCGTTAATCATGACGCGGCACAACGCCCAGGGATGAATATGGACAGTTTCCTCACCGCTGTACTCGCACTTTTGATGTTCGTTCTGCTTCTTATGGCAAATAAGTGGCTGCTTAGCATGCCTCGCAATCCAACACGGATAATCACGGACAGCCAGGGAAGGAAGAAGATCTCGCTTAACCCCTGGATATTTGGCTCGGAGACGAGCAGGGATCAGTTTTTTTATAAAGATAATGTGTTATATAAAATCAAAGGAAACAGCACCGTAACAATTGATTTCAGCGATATTATTGAGATTAAGCCGGGTTTTACCAAGATAAGTAATCGACGTAGCGTGGTAGTGGTTTATCTCCTCTACGGGCAAAAAAAAGAGGTGTATTTTTATCCTAACCTTACGTTCTTTAATCACAATTTTGCGCAATTTTTAATAGAGGTAAAACAGGCGAACCCTGACGCCGATGTTAAATCCTTATCCCGCTTAAGCAGGTAAATGTCAGCCTGTCGCCGGTTAAAGCTTGCAATGACGCGCGTAACGCAGAGTGTTACGCGCGCCGTTATATTCTTATTGATTAAGTGATGTGCAGACTTCACGCGTTAAAATCAAGCGTCGCATTTTTAAATTGCTGATACGCCTCAGGCGTAGGGGGCTTGGGCAGTCTGGCTTTAGCCATTGCGTTCAGAACTTCATGGCAAAAATCCGGATCGCCTGCTGTAACACGTGCATCTAACAACAGCCCATCCGGGGCCATTTTTATCTTTACGCTGCACTGTTTGCCAGGGAACCTTTTTTCATCAAGATGCGCGTTGATAGCGTGATAAAGCTGTAACGCATAGCTCTCTTTAGGCGTTTCTGAAGCGCTGTTCATCTTGTAATCTTCAAAAAGTTTATCCACCTCAGCATTGACCGGCGGGTGCTGAACGCAACCACCTGACAAAAGCGAAGCGAAAAGAAGCCCTGTCCCTTTTTTCTTCATACCCCAATAATCGATCTTCATAGTGTTTCCCGAAAATAAGCAGGCTTACATCATCTACGTATTCACGAAAAATGAAAGTATCAGGATAGCGATTATATTTGCCCACGCTTGTCCGGGTCATGTTAATCGCATCAGGAAAGCACCTTATTGCCGCGAGCGCATTATAAATGGGCTAAGGCGCCCCCTTGTTTTGCAAAGAAGCATATCAGCCCCCGCGTTCTTATTTCAGCGTGCGCGATGTCTCTGTTATCCCATCGGCCTGACATCTTCGCGATCGGCGCCGTATGCCACCGCTTTCATTGCCCGCAGCGCCTCCAGCCGCCGTGTTAACGCCGCTTCTATATTGTCATAGGCGGTGCTGCCGAGCGCCAGACGTAGCGGTGGGTTGACGGCATCGGCCGCAGCCATCATCGCCGTCACACATTTGTCGGCATCACCTTTAATCTCAAAATTTCCGGACATCAGTGCTGCTCGCATCTCCCCCGCCGCGGTATGCGCGTAAGCCGGTAAGGCTTGCGCTATATCCAGGCGCACGCCAAACTGCGTGGCAGTCGGCCCCGGCTCGATGAGCAAAAAATCGATACCGAACGCGGCGACTTCCTGCCGTACCGCTTCGACAAAGCCTTCAATGCCCCATTTCGTCGCATGGTACAAACTAAAACAGGGATAAGCGATTTGCCCGCCTTCTGAAGAAACCTGCACAATACGCCCGCCGCCCTGCTGTCTCAGAAAGGGGATCGCCGCGCGGATTAGGGCAATCGAGCCGGTAAGATTGGTGGCTATCTGTTGTGCGATTTGTGTATCGCTCAGCTCTTCAGCGGCACCAAAAAGGCCATACGCCGCGTTACTGACGACAACATCGATACGCCCTGCCCGGGAGAACGCCGCCTCGACGACAGGTTGAATGGTCGCCGGTTCGCTGAGATCAAGGCGCAACACCTGCAATTGCTCGCCGTACTTAGCCGCCATCGCGTCTGCCGCCTGAGTGTTGCGCACCGCAGCAAAAACACGATCGCCACGGGCCAGCAGTTTTTCGCACATCAATTGGCCAAGCCCGCCTGAAGCACCAGTAATTAGCCAGGTTTTCATTTTGCTTCCTCTTTGTCTTGTGGTCAGGAAATCATCATAGCCCCGATGATTGATGGCATAATCTCCACAAACTGGAATGCGGTGGTGGGAAAAATTCAACAATGAAGCGACCTTCCTGGAGTGAGCTGGAGGCAGTAAAAGTCATTGCCGAACAGCGCAGTTTTCGACGCGCGGCGGACGTGCTCGGCCTTAAACGTTCCTCGCTAAGCCATACCATTAAGGGACTGGAGGCGAGACTGCGCGTACAGCTGTTCCATCGCACCACACGCAGTGTGGCTCTGACCGAGGCGGGGGAAATGCTGATTGCGCGCCTGACGCCGCTGCTGGCGGAGATGGATGACGCGCTGAATGATGTCTCGGCCAGCGGCCATCAGCCTTACGGCATACTGCGCATCAGCGCCAGCGATGCCGCGATCGGCCTCCTGCTGGAAAAGGTATTGCCGCTCTTCATCCAGCAAAAGCCAGGAATCGAAATAGACCTTGTCGCGCAGGGAGCGCTGGTTGATATCGTCGCGCAAGGTTTTGATGCAGGGATTCGGCTGACAGAAGATGTTCCTAAAGATATGGTGGCCATTCCACTTGGCGGGCCACTGCGCTTTGTGACCGTGGCGTCACCCGGTTATTTAGCCGGACGGCATGAGATTCGCCACCCGGAAGATCTCATGCAGCACACCTGTTTGCGCCAGCGTCTGCCGGGCGGTAAGCGTTATCACTGGGAGTATCAACAATCTGCACAACAACTTGCGTTAGACGTACCAGGCAGCCTGACGCTCAACAGCAGTGCATTAATGGTACAAGCGGCTGTCGCCGGGTTAGGCATCGCTTATGTCCCGGAGATCTACGCCCGGCCCTGGCTTGAGACGCAACAGCTGGTCACCCGGCTTGAAGACTGGACGATCGCCTCGCAAGGCCTCGCGCTCTACTTTCCGCCAAACCGCCATATGCCCGTCGCCTTGCGGCTGTTTGTGGATACGGTCAAAGCAGCGCTGCCGCGTTAAGGCAGGCCTCCTGCGGCGTTGCACCGATGTCATGTCCACCAGCCCATAGCATTTTCTGTGCGTGTTTGTGCATCATAAATAAAGACATGACACACCGTGTTCATACCTGCACTATCAATTCGTTAATATTTTTCCAAAATCCACCTGTTTATTAACAACACAAAAGTTGCACATGCATTTCTTTGCTTTTATTTACTTTTTCACTTTATTCACTTGCGCCGATAAAATCCCTGGTTTGTCTGTTTATCATGCTGGAGAGACATCGTTAAATATGAAAACAGGTTTAAAAAGAATCAATATGACCGTAAGACTCTTTTCTTTTGTCACGCTGGGGGCGTTAATACTTATTTTCCTTGTCAGTTCATCCTCTAATTTGTGGTCATTAATGCGCAGCAATCAGGCGCTGAATGATGTGAATAAGGAAATTCGGGTCGTGCTTTCTGTGGTTGACCCGATAAACCACAGCCGGACGGTCCGCGTGCGCCTGATGGAAGCCATGATTAATCACGCTTCAGGCAACACGTCCCGGGCCGCAACGTCACTTGCCGGCGCAAATGAATTTTTTGCAGCACGCGACAGAAACCTTTGATGCGTATCTTGCAACGCCACGCGCGCCCGGTGAAGAAGCGCTCGTCATTCCTTATCAGCAGACCTGGCAAAACTATCTTGAAAAGGGGCTGCGGCCAATGATGGAAGCAGCGAAGAATAACGACTCAGAGAAATTTAATCAGCTCGCCAGTTATACTGTCCCTGCACTGGATTATCAGTTTGAGAATGAATTACTGAAACTCCTCGCCTTCCATGAAGATTATGCGCATAAGCGTAATCTGGACACGCGCGATCAGTTTAAATATAGCATTACGCTGCTAATCGGGTTTGCCTTGGCGTTTACTCTTATTCTTATCGTTGCTTTTATTTTAATCCACCGTCGGATCCTTTCGCCTTTAGCTATTGCTCACACGCATTGCCAGAAAATGGCCGAAGGAGATTTACTGGAACCAATTATTTCTCATTCCGGAGATGAAATTGGCAAAATGCTCCGTGCGCTTGAGCAAATGCGTCAGTCCCTCAGAGAAATCATTATGCAGGTTCGCGATTCCAGCAGCAGCGTCGCCTGTGCGGCCGATGAGATTGCTGCCGGAAATAGCGATCTTTCTGCCCGAACGGAAGAACAGGCGGCCTCGCTTGGCGAAACGGCGGCCAGTATGGAGCAGTTATCTTCCACAGTGAAGCTCACCTCTGAGAACACGCATAATGCAGATATTCTGGCAAGTTCAATGCGCGCATCGGCACAGGAAGGGAATCAGATTATGGAAGAGGCAGTCGAATCCATGACGGAGATTGAATCAAGCGCCCGACGCATCGACTCGATTACCGGCATCATTGAAGGGATTGCCTTTCAGACCAACATTCTGGCGCTGAATGCGGCCGTAGAGGCGGCGCGTGCAGGTGAACAGGGGCGCGGGTTTGCCGTTGTTGCAAGCGAAGTGCGTAATCTTGCGCAGCGTTCTTCTGCAGCCGCCCGAGAGATAAAAGAGTTGATTGAACAATCAGGCACTCACATTATTTCTGGCAGTGAGAAAGTCACCCGCGCGGGTGAAAGCATGAAGGCGATTATCAACGCAATCAATCAGGTATCGGTGTTGATGTCTGAACTGGCGCTCTCAACGCGTGAGCAGAGCCGCGGCATTGAACAGATGACCATCGCGGTGACGCAGAGGGATGCCGTCACACAGCAAAACGCCGCGCTGGTGGAGCAAGCGTCGTCCGCCGCACTGTCGCAAAAGACCAGTCTCACCTGCTAAAGCAAACCGTGGATATCTTCAAAGTGAACTGAGAGGGTCATTGCGCTCGGCGGCCCTCAGAAAAATACAACGCGCTATTACCCTTAGCGCGTTGTCCAGTGATTTCCCCGCAGCGTTAATCGCCATTGTGCGCAGCTAATAAAATAACTGCGCTTTTGCGGGGTTTTTACGATGGCTGCGTTATCAGGCAAGCTTGAAAATCGCAGCGGAGCGGCTAAGCTGAGCGGCCTGCTCTTCAAGCGACGCGGCAGCCGCGGCAGCTTGTTGAACCAGCGCGGCGTTTTGCTGCGTCACTTCATCCATCTGGTTGATAGCGATGCCGATATGCTCGATACCATTCACCTGCTCGCCAGAAGCCGTGTAGATTTCTGACATAATTGCTGAGACATTGCTTATCGCGGTGACGATTCCGGTCATGGTTTTGCCCGCCTGCGCTACCAGATCGGTGCCTTCCGATATCCGGTCATTTGACGTTTCAATTAACGACTTTATCTCTTTTGCCGCTGTCGCGCTTCGCTGTGCAAGTGCGCGCACTTCGCTCGCCACCACCGCAAAGCCGCGGCCCTGCTCGCCCGCACGCGCCGCTTCCACCGCCGCGTTGAGCGCCAGAATGTTGGTCTGGAACGCGATGCTTTCAATTGTCCCGATAATATCGACCACGCTTTTTGAGCTGTCGAAAATCGCCGCCATGGTGGTGACGACTTTATCCACCACTTCGCCTCCCTGCTGCGCGATGTCGGATGCGTCAGACGCGAGGCTGCTGGCATCTGATGCGTTAGAAGCATTTTGCCTCACGGTCGCCGTCAGTTGTTCCATGCTGGCTGAGGTCTCCTCCAGCGAGGCGGCCTGTTGTTCCGTTCGGGCAGAGAGATCCGTATTGCCCATTGCGACCTCTTTAGATGCGCTGTCTATAGAGGAAGCCGCGGTTTGAATATCAGAGACCACCTTTTTGAGCTGTTCCTGCATGGCGGTAAGGGTGACGATCAGCGTGCCGGTTTCATCTTTAGAACGAGCCACTAAATGGGTAGAAAGATCGCCTGCGGCAATCGCCTGGGCCGCTTTTACCGCTTCCTCAAGCGGATGAGTGATGGAACGGGCAAGGACATAGCCTAACGCGGAAGCGATGAACACCCCCAGCAGCGCCCCCATCAATAAGGTGAGCCGGGTCTGCGTCTCAACGGAATCGACAGAACTCTGGCGCTCGGTAAGCAGGCTTTTCTCGGCATTGACGATGTCATCAATGGTTTTACGCATTTGATCCATTTGCAGCTTGCCGGTGTTGGCTTCGAAAGCGGCATTGAATTCAACCTGCGTCATTGTTCCGGCATTAAGCGCGCGACGATGATTAAGCAATTCAGTCACAAACTTATCGTGCCACTCGTGCTCCTGCTTAAGTAAATTATTGAGGCGCGTCTGCTGGGAAGCGTTATCCGCAGTTAACGCTTTCGTTTCCTGCAAAAGTTTACCAAAATCTTCTTTGCCGGAATTCCACGGAGCCAGCATTTCTTCTTTACCATTAATCGCATAGCCGCGCAGACCGGTTTCCATATTCACCAGACTTTGGGTCAGGCCCCGGCTTTTATCGATGACGCGCCAGCTATGAATATTCCAGGCATTGGTATCTACAATGCCGGAAAAATTTTTGTAGAACATTGCGCAGAGTAACAGCAACAAAACCAAAACCGCGCCAAACGCCAAATAGAATTTTTTCTTAATTGGTAAGTTCCTGAACATTTCAACCTCGTTCCACATGGTTTAACTGGGCGCCTCAGGGCCCGGAATACAAATAAGTTATCGGCAGACACATTTATGACTTTAACTAAAACCCAGGAAAATACTGCAACCGGAAAATATATCTTCCCATGCCGTATTTTTGTTACTGCTTTCAATTAGGTACATTCACCAAAACAACAAATTAAGCTGTTGGTGACTGGCGGCGCAACGTAAAGCGCCCCACACGCCTGTGAGAAATTCATTACTGAATGCACTAAACACTGACGACTACGATGAGCTTGAAGGCGCGATAAAAGCCCTGCAAAGCGCCGCCTTCACTGTGATGGCCGGGCTAATGATAGATTCTCGCTGGCGGTGAGCATCCGCAAGGCGTCTTAAATAAGCCTCGTATTTTATAAGGATATAAACCAGTGCCGGTTTGATGGCCTAATAACAGGCTGCAGGAGAATCACCGCAAACCCACAATGTAATAATGGGTATGGGTGCGCCCTCTTGACAGCGCCAGGGTAGGACGTGTGAAATCAAAGCAACGTTTCAGCGTTAATGGTAAAACGCAAAGCCACTCGCTGGCTCCAGAATTAACGTTAATTTCCCTGTATGAAATACGAAAAATTAAAAATACGCTGAACGTTTTTTAACAGCTGGCAAATCCAGAGCGCAAGGGAACATGTACATGATGCAACAGGTTAATTCAGTATCTTTAATAAAGGTTCAGCAAGAGACTGATTTATCACAGGCTCGCTCTGAAGTTATATTCAATGGAAAGATGACAGGTATTGTTATACCAGGGCACGTGCTGGAAGCGGCTGTACAGGTTAATAAAGAGCGTTACGTTCTTTTTTTGACGGATGACGTCATATTCGAAGAATCACTGACCCTGGCTCTTATTGACCTTGATGAAGGCATCAAAGAGATTGTCCGGGTGGGTAATGACTATTCCACCGGAACTTTTGAAATGTTATCTGTAACGGCTGAAGGCATCACCTTCAGATTTATGGGGGATTTTCGCTGGACTGTCACGGTGTCGGATGTCCCACGTTTAAGGCTCCCTTTTGTGTCAGATCCAAAAGGGGTGAAACGTGGTGCGGTATTCAAAAGGTATCTGGCGCTTTCGGCACATACGGCGTCTGAAAACGCCCGTTAGGCTTTTTTGCACAGAAGATGAGAGCCAGAGGCGTTCTCTACGCCACGCAGGTCACAGTTAAGCCTCATGCGCATTCATGGTAATTCAGCGCCCAGAATCAGTGGTAATAGCAATCATTATCATTATCGTTAACCATCCGTTTATGTTCTGTTGATTATTGTAGCCACGCGTTTTTTCTTATTTAATCAACGGACCTGGTATGAAAAAAAATAAACTCGCCGCCGCGATTTTCATCGCTGTGACAATGCCTGCCGCCGCTCAGGATGACACCATGGTGATCACCGCCAGCGGATATGAACAAAAACTCACCAACGCGCCAGCATCGATTTCAGTCATTAACCAGCAACAGCTCGCCCAAAAGAACTACAGCGATCTCGGCGAAGCGCTCAGCGGCATTGAAGGCGTGGATGTCCGCGGCGGAACAGGTAAAACCGGCGGACTGGATATTTCGATTCGCGGCATGCCAGCCAGCTATACGCTTATCCTGATTGATGGCGTGCGGCAGAATGCAAGCGCTGATACCACGCCAAATGGTTTCGATACCCTGAATACGGCCATGATGCCGCCGCTGTCAGCCATTGATCATATAGAAGTGATCCGCGGGCCGATGTCGACGCTGTACGGCTCCGATGCGATGGGCGGCGTCATCAACATTATTACCAAAAAAAATACCGACGGCTGGCACGGCGGCATCAACCTTTCGCATTCGGTGCAAGAGCACAGCAAATGGGGGGATAGTTCAACCTTCGGCATGTACACCAGCGGTACGTTGATCCCGAATACGCTGGATCTGGCGCTGCGCGGTAACGTGGAACATCGCCAGGGCTCAAGCGTCACCAGCCTGAGTGATAGCGGCACCAACACGCGTATCCCCTACCCGACCAAAAGCGATAATTACACGGTCGGTGGTCGACTGAACTACCACACCAGCGATAAAAACACCGTCTGGATTGACGGCGAAACGTCACAGCAACAGTACGATAACCGCAACGGCCAGCTTGGCCCGGTGGGCACCAGCGGCGGCGGCTATCGTGAACAGCTGCGCTACCAGCGTAATAAAGTGGTGGTCGGCCACGACAGCGATCTCAGCATTGGCCGCTGGAGTTCCAGCCTCTCGTATACGGCGACGGAAAACAAAGGCCGCGTCCTGACACCCCGGACGCTGTCGGGTGTCCACAGTAACATGAGCGGCCAGGATCGTCAGTTAAAAAACACCAATACCCTTTTCAACACCAGCCTGGTGGCGCCGGTCGGGGCCGATCATCTGGTAACCGTTGGTGGGGAATACTGGGATGCGAGCCTGAAAGATGGCATCGTGCTTGCCAACAGCGGCGAGACATTCCACCAGCACTCGTGGGCATTGTTTACCGAGGATGACTGGCAGCTTCTCGATTCGCTCTCACTGACATGGGGCGCGCGTTATGAGAAACACGACAGTTTTGGCGGCCACGTTAGCCCGCGCGCCTATCTGGTCTGGAATATGCTCGACGACTGGACAGTCAAAGGCGGCGTCAGCACCGGTTATAAAACCCCGTCGCTGAGCCAGTTACACAACGGCGTCAGCGGCGTGGCCGGTAATGGTCTGGTTACCACCATTGGTAATCCGAATCTGAAACCGGAAACCAGCGTTAACTACGAAACCGGACTCTATTACGAGAATGCCAACAATGTAAAAGCCAATATCACTGGCTTTATCAGCAATTTCCGCAACGCCATTGATAGCGAAACCCTCGACGATTCCACCTATTCTTACCGTAATGTCGGCAAGGCGATTAACCAGGGCATTGAGTTCGCGACCTCCTTCCCGGTGATGACCCCGGAACTGACAATGAACCTGAATTACACCTATACCGACAGCCAGCAGCGCGGCGGGGATAATCCGGGCGCACCGCTGACCAATACTGCGCGTCATATGGCCAACGCCAGGTTGTCCTGGGAGATGAATGATGCGTTAACATCATGGGTGGCGGCGGAATATCACGGCAAAACGCCGCGTTATACCAGCAACGTCAACAACCTCAGTGCTATTGAAAAAGAGGTGTATGACGATCGCGGCGCTTACCTGAAAGCATGGACGGTGGTTAATATGGGTGCGGCATACCGCATTACGCCGCAACTGACCCTCAACGGCACGATTAACAACCTTTTCGATAAAGACTTCTCGGCAGTGAAGCGCTATCAGTCAGGCCGCAGCAGCATTTATGCCGGAGATTACTTCCAGACGCTGGCCTCAACCACCGGCTATGTCACGCCTGGCCGCAACTATTGGATGTCGCTTAATTACACGTTCTGATAGCGACGTCCCCGCAAGCCACATAGCGAACTTGCGGGAGCGTTAGCGATGGCCCGGAAACGGTGTGCGCTCTTCTGCCAGCACCGTTTCCGGCTCAACCCACCTTTCGTTCATTTTATGTACAGATCAGTTCTGGATAACCCTGTGAAACGAAAAAAGATCGGTTCTGGTTATTATGAGCCACGGGTGGCTGCTTCAAAAACGGCCCACACCGCATCCAGCCGACGCCGGTATTTTTCAGGCCCCCCATAAAGCAGCTCACTTTGCAGACTGTCTATCATGCTCATGAACGTAAGCGTGAGCGTCTCCACGTCCAGTGACGTTGAATCTGCGCTAAGCGGCGACTGCTCAATTGCCAGTCTGATGATATTCTCCAGCTCGTCCATAAAAGCATGCAACGGAGCCATCACGGCGTCATACAAATGGGTTGGGGGCATGAACAGGTTCCGTAACCAAAACCCTACGCTATGCGATTGTTCATAGCGTTCCTGTATGCCTTTTAAATACAGCTTCATCTGTAATTTGATATCAGCGCCGCCCCGAAGGGCATGACGCGCATGGTCTAACTCTTTTTCGATGACGAGAGGAATAAGGCTCAGGAAAAGCTCATCTTTATTACGAAAATGGGCATAGATGGACGGTTTTTTTATACCCACGTCATTGGCGATTTCACTCATCGTCGTGGCATCAAATCCCTGTAATGCAAATCTTGCCAGTGCGGCTTCCTGTAACCGTAAAGCTGTCAAATCATCATCCTTATCTTATGATTGCGTTCAGAAATGGCCAGTCTTCCCCCTTGACCCTGCTCTGAAGACTGACCACATCACTGACCATTATCTTATAGGGTTTTGTTGCGCTCCTGCAGTGTACCTGGTTTCAGCGAGACGCGGGTTGCCAGTCGCTGAAAAAGCACTGCCAGCGCGCCGCACAGGGTGATAACGGCAGGCATTAAGGCCGGGCTTTGAACAAAAAACGTCGCAATATAACCAACAACGGCTGCAATAAAGTACTGCAACATCCCCATTAATGCCGAGGCTGTACCCGCC
Source organism: Cronobacter condimenti 1330 (assembly GCF_001277255.1). Taxonomy (NCBI): domain Bacteria; kingdom Pseudomonadati; phylum Pseudomonadota; class Gammaproteobacteria; order Enterobacterales; family Enterobacteriaceae; genus Cronobacter; species Cronobacter condimenti. Next base: position 1,763,449 of record NZ_CP012264.1, on the reverse strand, counting down.
TGTGGCCCGGCATTGTTCATGGTAAGGGCGGTGACATTACCAAATACCAGCCCAAGCGAGCCGATAATAATAGCGAGCACGCCACCATAGGCTACCATTCCCCCGATTTCAGACCTTGCGATAACAAACAATCCCAGGGCTGCGAGCGTATGGATAATTAATCCTGCGGTCAGAATTTTTGACGACGAGAGGCCTTTACTGGCGAGTCTGTTACTGAGCATTCCGCCCATCACCAGCCCTACAGAATTGGCGGCAAAAATATAACTAAACTGCGCAGGCGAAACGTTAAAGTGCCGGGTAAAGATAAACGCAGAACTACTGATATAGACGAACAATGAACTGAGGATAAACCCACCTGAAACCGTATAGGCCATGAATACGGTATTACGTAACTGGAGACTATAAGCGCGCATTATGGCCCCAGGGTTAAGCCTGGCGCGCTTATGCGCCGGCAGCGTATCGGTAATGGTGCGACAACCCCATACAAATCCTGCGGCGCCAAAAGCCGCCAGCATCCAGAATATAAACCGCCATCCCCCATGGCCCAGAAGATAACCGCCAAGAACGGGGGCCAGTATGGGCGCAATCATCATCACCTGCATAAGTAGCGAAAAGATGCGGGCTGACTCTGTCAGCGTGCAAATATCGGCCACGATAGCTCGCGGGGCGACAAGCCCTGCCGCTGCGCCAATCGCCTGCACAAAGCGAGCAAATAAAAGCCATTCAACCGAAGGCGCAACCGCGCCAAGAACTGAACCGGCAGTAAAAATGACCGCGCCCGCCAGTAGCGGCACACGTCGACCATAACGGTCGAGCAGAGGCCCATATATCCCCTGACCTATCGCCAGCCCGGCCAGAAAAATGGACAGCGTCTGCTGGATCCGGCCTGCTGGAACACCAAACTCAGCGGCAATATCAGGCATGCCCGGCAGATACATATCTATTGCCATCGCATCCAGAGCAGTAAGCAGCGCCAGAAGCAAAATGAGCGACAGACTGAGACTGCCGTTGCGCGAAAACCGGTATTTGTTCATATCGTTCCCTGCAAAGTGGCCGGCAGAACCGGCGTTAAAGGCGTTCAAAAAAATCGTGTATCTCTTTTGTGGGTCATCAGGAAAGCTGCCCCTGAAAAGTGATAACTGAGACGTGACTGACACAACGTGCGCCATCTTACCTACCTACCGGTAGGTAGGTAAAGAGCCGGTAATTTTTTTGTCCATTGTCAGGGATGTTTTAGAGCATAAAGCGGGATTTCAGGAACAGAAGAAGGCGTTTTTGGTATTGAAAGAACTCGCCAGGCTGTTCCACAGGCTATAAAAAACGATGCATTGTGTACTGACTACCTTGCTCAGAATAACCAGCGCCTGTTTTTGAGGGTTACGCCGGCACAGGGTCATCAGACGCGAATCAGGGCTATAACTTTTGTCATACGGGGTTGCATTGACCAGCCGGTAACTTTGCGCGAGTACAGATCAACAATGACGGCCAGATACAGCCAGCCTTCGTGGGTTCGGATGTAAGTTATATCCGTTACCCAACGTTCATCCGGTGCTTTCGGATTGCACTGCCGCTGGATCCTGTCGGGTGTCGCGATACTCGCTTCCCCTTTACCCGCTCGTGGGCGTCGGTGCCCGACCTGAGCCGTTATCCCGGCACGCTTCATCAGCCGCAACACGCTGTCCACTTCGCACTGTTGCCCGCTGACTCGCAGATTGAGAGGGATCTTGCGATACCCATAAACGCATCCCGACTCCAGCCAGAACTGTTTTATCTGTCCTGTGAGTCTCCGATCCCGCTGGTAACATTGTGAGTAAGGCTGTTGAAGCCAGGCGTAAAGATTGTGGGTGGAGATATCGAGACGTAGTGCAACGCTGGAAACAGAATGACTGCGCTCAACAACTTGTTTGACTGTTTCAATGTTAAACTCTGCGGGATAACGCTTACCGCTTATAATTACCTCTCTTTAAGACATCTTAAATGACTCTGAGGTACCTGTTAAATCTGTGGCGATTCACCGTCTTTTATTATTCGCAGTGATAATCGAATAACTCAGCGTAACTTTTGTTAGCAGGTGATGGCACGATGACCTGGATAAGCATTTTGACGGCAATCGCAGTTTTTCTCTTACGAAAAAACAGCCGTAGCATTTATGCAGTCCGCTCCTCGCTTAAAGCTGAAACTCACAAGATCACCATCGCTTGGGTTCTTGCCAGGCCCCCTGCCAAAGGTCAAAACGCTTAAATTTTTTAAGTTTGTGTAGAACAACATCTTCACCCACGGATGAGAGAATTCGCTCCGGGATTGAAATACCGAAAAGGCCTTCAGAGACCGAGAATATTTCACATTCTAACACCAGTGCCCCTAAAGTTTTTTCTATCTTCTTACGATCTGCTTTTAGAATTAACTGAAGTCCCATCAGCATTTAAACTCCACAATGGCTACCTGCTCAAACGCTTGTCTGACCTGAGCCAGGACAAGGTCAGGGATTGACTGGCCTCTAATGTCATAGACGACCCGGCAAGTTTGAATGTGCGATGGAAGCTGCGATAGCCCGTAGGTAATTCTGGCAATGTTGTACGCAATACTGAGTTGTATAGATTCCGGGGATGCCAGGCTGTGGTTAGCTACCACTATAAACTCTCCACGCCCTTCATTAATGAAATCTGAGGTAAACATCATACCTTCCTTTTATTACAGTCGCCGGTTTCTATCAGTTCAATGCTTTTCCATCAATGCTTTATCATAACAGGGTTCGTGCCCGAACAATGATGTCCGCTCTTCGCTCAAAGCGAACAGTATATCTGTAAATTTCATCCTCTCCATACCATAAATGGAGCTTTCTTACGCCCGGGAAGGAACCTGGGTTAGCAAGCCAAGGCGTTATATTTTCTGCTCTGGGTTATGAATTGACGTGCTCACGGCAATAAAGCCGTTTCCAGCCTGTTGGCGTCAGCCCGGTGAGTTTACGAAAGATCTGCCGAAAGTAACTGGTGTCGTTAAATCCACACTGGTTAGCAACTTCGGTGAGCGACAACGAATTATTGATTAGCAACTTTTCTGCCATCAGTATGCGCTGGCGATGAATGGCCTCCGTCAGCGTCTGGCGAAAAACACGGCGGTAAACGCGGCCAAGATAATCCGCGTTGCAGTGCAACTCCTTTGCCAACGAAGAAGTGGTGATCTGCAAATGGAACTGGGTACGAATGATCTGGTTAGCCTTCCACGCCAGCGCTATTCCGGGGCTGTCATTGCCGCTTTCCTGCGAGTCGGGGGCGTTAATCTGTTGCAAGAGCAGCAGTAAAATACACTCCAGCGAAATAGTGCGGCGAATATTTTCCTGCTCGCTGAGAAACTGGCGAAACAGGGAAATGACATATTGCGGATCGCTCACCCGCGTGTATTGTGGGATGCTCAGCAGCGCTGCATGCAACCCCTCTTCGGCCACGCCTTGTAGCCAATCAAAATGCAGCCAGTAGAATTTGAGATCGGCTGGAAAAGCGCCCTCGCCCATATGCCGATGCCCGGGGCGTAGCAGCAAGCTCTCGCCCGCCTGTATGATAAACAGGTGATCGTCTTCGCGGATTTGCAGCTCTCCGCGTTCCACAAAAATGATTTCCCATGAAGTCAGCGTACGTACGGGATGGCTCCCTATCCCGCGAGAAATAAACAATCCACCATTTTGTACACGAACCGGAAACGCTATGGATAATTCGAGCATCGATAATCAATTTCTCGCTTTTTAAGTGATATAAATTAAGCTTTCTAACTGATTATTAACTATAAAACACCATCCCTCCCGATCCAGCTCACACTTTCTAAAACAGGTCGGAATCGCTCTCTTTTTATACTTTTCCCTTCTCTTGTTGAACACTGTATTCCGGGCAAAATAGATCCGTATCTGCAAATAAGCCCGTCCTGACACGGGCAATGGACTCTGACCCTGATGAGGAGTTTATTATGACTGCTAGCCCGATTACGCAAACCGAACTGACGCAGCAGGACGCGAGCGATGCCCTTTCCCTGCGCGAGAAAATTGGTTACGGGTTGGGTGATGCCGGTGGTACGGTAATCACCTGCCTTATCATGAATTTCCTGACATTTTTCTACACCGATGTATTTGGCCTTACCCCAGCGCTGGTCGGAACTCTGTTTATGGGGTTGCGCGTATTTGACGCGGTGTCCGATCCAATTATGGGCATTGTGGCCGATCGCACGCAGAGCCGGTGGGGGCGCTTCCGTCCATGGCAACTATGGATTGCAGTGCCGATCGGCGTGATCGGCGTGCTAGCCTTTACCACGCCTGATGTCGGCATGAACCTGAAGATCGTCTGGGCGTTCGGCACCTATCTGTTGCTTTCCGTCAGCTATACCGCGATCAATGTGCCCTATTGCGCTCTTATAAACACCATGACCAGCCGCCACACCGAAGTGATTGCCTGCCAGTCCTGGCGCTTTGTGCTATGCGGCGTGGCGGGTTTTCTGGTCTCGGTGGGCTTGCCCTGGCTGGTATCCGTATTGGGCAAAGGTAACACCGCGCAAGGTTATCAACTGGGGGTTGGCCTTCTGTGTAGCGTGGCGGTGGTGATGTTTCTCTGCTGCTTTTTCTGGGTACGCGAGCGCATCCCACTGGATAGTCTGGGAAAATTTACACTGCGTGAGCATTTCGCTGGGTTGCGCCAGAATGATCAGCTACTGCTGATGCTGCTGATGTCATTCCTGTTGATCAACGTGTTCAACATTCGTGGTGGTGGCTATATGTATTTCATCACCTATGTATTGCAGGGCAGTATAGCTTATACCTCGCTGTTTTTTACTATGGTGACGTTTGCCTCGATTCTTGGCTCTGTACTGGTCAGCCCGCTGTCCAAACGCGTGGATACCGTCAGATTGTATTACTGGACCAACCTCATCCTGGCTGCGCTGGCAATCTTGATGTGGTTCTTGCCTACAGGCCCAGCATGGCAAACTTTCTGGCTGGCAGTGATCTTTGGCAACGGTATTATTCTTGGCTTCACCCTGCCGCTGCATTTTACGTTGATGGCCTTCGCCGATGACTATGGCGAGTGGAAAACTCGCGTGCGATCCTCAGGGATGAACTTCGCCTTTAATCTCTTCTGCATAAAACTGGCCTGGGCCTCAAGCGCCGGAATCATTAGCCTGGTGTTTATTTTCGTCGCTTATCACCCAGGCGCGGGGCACCAGACGCCGGCATCGCTGCATGGCATCACCAGTATGGAAACTCTGCTGCCTGCTTTATTCCACTTGTTGCTGGCGTTCACCATTCTCGCCTGCAAACTTAATAACCCACTCATGGCGCGCATCGCCAGCGAGCTGCGTATTCGCCATGCTCCGGCCTGAGGAGAATAATATGTCTGTGATGGAAGTCGATCTGCATAAGCTGAAAATTAATGATCCCTTTCTGGGTCAGTATCAGCAACTGGTAAGGGATGTCGTGATCCCTTACCAATGGGATGCATTGAACGATCGGATCGCCGAGGCGGATCCGAGCCATGCGATTGAAAACTTTCGTATCGCCGCCGGGCTACAGCAGGGGGAATTTTACGGCATGGTGTTTCAGGACAGTGATGTGGCGAAGTGGCTGGAAGCCGTCGCCTGGTCGCTATGCCAAAATCCGGATGCGGAACTGGAAAAAACCGCCGATGAGGTGATTGAACTGGTGGCAGCCGCCCAGTGTGACGACGGCTATCTCAATACCTATTTCACCGTTAAAGCTCCCAACGAACGCTGGACTAACCTGGCGGAATGCCATGAGCTGTATTGCGCCGGACATATGATCGAGGCCGGCGTGGCCTTCTTTCAGGCCACCGGAAAACGCCGCTTGTTAGAGGTGGTGTGTAAACTTGCCGACCATATCGACAGCGTGTTCGGACCGGGTGAAACACAGTTGCACGGTTATCCAGGGCATCCCGAAATTGAGCTGGCGTTGATGCGCTTGCATGACGTAACGCAGGAACCACGTTATCTGGCGTTGGTGAATTACTTCATTGAGCAGCGCGGAACGCAGCCGCATTTTTACGATATCGAATATGAAAAGCGTGGCAGAACGTCTTACTGGAACACCTATGGCCCGGCGTGGATGGTTAAGGACAAAGCTTACAGCCAGGCGCATCAACCCATTGCCGAACAGCAAACCGCTATCGGTCACGCGGTACGTTTTGTCTATCTGATGACCGGCGTGGCACACCTGGCGCGGCTCAGCAAGGATGAGGCAAAACGGCAAGATTGCCTGCGTTTATGGCATAACATGGCCCAGCGTCAGCTTTATATTACGGGTGGTATCGGTTCGCAAAGCAGCGGTGAAGCGTTTAGTAGTGATTACGATTTGCCAAACGACAGCGTGTATGCCGAAAGCTGCGCGTCGATTGGCCTGATGATGTTCGCCCGACGTATGCTGGAAATGGAAGCAGACAGCCAGTATGCAGATGTGATGGAGCGAGCGCTGTATAACACCGTGCTGGGCGGCATGGCGCTGGATGGTAAACACTTCTTTTACGTTAACCCGCTGGAGGTTCACCCGAAAACGCTCTGCCTTAATCATATCTATGATCATGTTAAACCGGTTCGCCAGCGCTGGTTTGGTTGCGCCTGCTGCCCCCCTAACATCGCGCGTTTACTGACATCGCTCGGTCATTATATTTATACCCCACGCCCGGATGCGCTCTATATCAACCTTTATGTGGGCAACAGCATTGAAGTCCCCGTCGGGGAAAACGTATTGCGGCTGCGCGTCAGCGGTAATTTCCCATGGCAAGAGAAGGTAGTAATTGCAATTGATTCGCCGTTGCCGGTGCAGCATACCCTTGCTTTACGCATGCCTGATTGGTGCGATGCGCCGCAGGTCACGCTTAATGGCATAGAGGTAGAAAAATCGGTTCGCAAAGGTTACTTGCATATTCCCAGGGTCTGGCGGGAAGGCGATACATTAACCCTGACTTTGCCTATGCCGGTGCGAAGAATCTACGGCAATCCGCTGTTACGCCACGTTGCAGGAAAGGTGGCGATTCAGCGTGGGCCTCTGGTGTATTGCCTTGAGCAGGCCGATAACGGTGAGGAGTTGCATAACCTGTGGTTACCGCAAAGCGCGACCTTCAAAACGTTCGAAGGCAAGGGCCTGTTCTCGCATAAAGTTTTAATTCAGGCCGAGGGCATGAAACGCACGTCGGCGAATCCTGAGCAACAATTGCTCTGGCACTATGACCATGCGCCATCAGCCAGGGAGTCGCAGACATTAATCTTTATCCCGTGGTTTTGCTGGGCCAACCGGGGAGAGAGTGAAATGCGGATTTGGGTTAACGAAGAGTAAGTCGTCTTTTCGTCGCCAGATGCTGCGCGATCAGCCCGGCGTGAACACAGGAATCGCAACACTTTTCCAGCACGACCAAAATCGAGACTTAATCCGGCGCCAGGCGCCTGAAAGATGTCATGTATGCCCGCGTTGCCCAACCCGGTGAAGAGAAAAACACCGCTTTCACCGGGTTGGTCGCTGGCTTTTCCGGCCAAAGAAATCGCATTATCCCGCGCTTAAAACATGCGCCATTAAAGACACCGTGAGTTTTTACCAACCCGAATAAGCCACATCGTTAAGGCATCTTTTTTCCATTCGGGAAACGAAAACGCGTCGTTCGACGATAAGCACATTAAGAAAGCGTTTTATGTTACGTTTTTACGTGAGTATTTTACGGCCCGCTTTTGATTTATCCCGCCAAATAGTTAACACATTACCTTTTCACCATGATGATATAAACGAACATTACTGTGCGCGCCGAGGAAATTTGATGGATAAAATAGGCTATTAGCGATAGCGCTGACATTTTCTCTAAATAACTATCTGGCGCTTGCACATTGTCATCGCGTTTAATTAATGAATAAAGCTCTTCTCTCCTTTCGCCAGAAGCGGACGTTGACAGGTCCGCAATGCAATAATTATCAGGGTGCATGTCAACGGTAGTTACTTGTCGTAGAGCAGTTCACTATATTTATCGCCATCAGGACAGGCATTTAAAAGCCCCTGCTAAAATGATTGTGGCTTACAAGGCAGTGTAACTCGTCACGTCTTTGCAAGGCATTCGAAAAATCAGGTAGCTCATGCACAGAATTTCCAATTAAAAGGGGAACATATGCTTAACACTGCAGCAATTTTCTTAGGTGTGACAGCTTTACTGGCATATCTCAATCGACGTTATATCGGATTACCATCGGCTATCGGCGTCATGGCCATTGCGCTGCTGATATCTCTGCTAAACATGGTTGCTGATTCAATGGGACTCCATTTCTTACAGATTTATGAGCAGTCTCTGATGAAATCTTTGGATTTTTCCGAGTTGCTGATGCAGGGGATGCTATCTCTGTTGCTCTTTGCTGGCGCTTTACACATCGATCTGCAAAAGTTGCGTACCTATCGATGGCAGGTCGCTTCGCTGGCATTCATTGGTACGGCTTTATCAACAATCATCATTGGGTTATCTCTGTGGGGAATTTTGACATTTACCGGTCTGGATTTGCCCTTTGCTTATTGCCTAATATTTGGTGCTTTGATTTCCCCCACCGATCCTATTGCCGTGATCGGTATTTTACGTTCCGCCGGGGCACCCAAAAATGTTGAGCTTGTAATGTCAGGCGAATCACTGTTTAACGACGGTGTCAGTGTGGTCTTTTTTTCACTGGTTTTCTCCATGCTCACCAGCGCAGAAACACCCGGATTTAAGGAGGCTGGTTTCCTTCTCATCAAAGAGGTAGGAGGTGGTGCTCTGCTGGGAGGCCTTATTGGGTACATTATTTATTTAATGCTTAAAAGCATCGACAGCTATCAGGAAGAGGTGTTGATTACACTAGCTGCTGTGCTGGGTGGCTATGCCCTTGCTACTTACATTGGGGTGTCAGGCCCGCTTGCCATGGTAGTGATGGGACTAATCGTTGGCAATCAGGGCCGCTCAAATGCGATGTCCGAAGAGACGGAACGTCACGTTGATATGTTCTGGGAACTCATTGATGAAATACTCAATGCCGTGCTTTTTGTATTAATCGGGCTGGAAGTTATAGTGCTTCACTTTACTCATGCACTTGTGGGCATAGCAGGTGTCGTCATTCTTCTTACGCTTTTTACCCGTCTTTTAACTGTGGGGCTCCCTGTCAGACTGTTTAACCGCCTGTTTCGGTTGCCGAACGGCTCCTGGGCGGTGCTTACCTGGGGCGGCTTGCGCGGTGGCATTTCTGTGGCTCTGGCGCTTTCACTGCCCGTTGGAGAGTATCGGGATACGGTTGTATCTCTGACCTATCTTGTAGTGGTGTTTTCAGTGCTTGTACAGGGCATGACTGTTGGGAAGCTTGCCAGTCGTGTTATGCGGGTAAAATAAAGCTTTATCATAATGATGATAAATTACTTAAAACGGCCTGCCGCGCCCTTTTTTTGCATCAGTTGTGGTCGTGAATCGCATAGAACGTGACGTTAATATTGCTTTAAGCTACGGCAGAACGATTACCAATGTCCGTTTTACTCCCACAACTGTCATTCAATGCTGTTTTTAAACTGACTGCTTTTGCCTGAAAAGTGCACTTAAGTGCAAACGGTGAGCCGGTGCACATGGAGCCAGTCTTAGCAGGGCGTTGCGAGAACTTTGCTTCAATTAGTATTTATATCGAACAGGCGATGCGCTCACGTAGCCACTGATGAGCGGGGTCACGGTGAACACGTTCAGGCCAGAGCATAACCATCTCAAATCCCGGAACCTCAACAGGCGGCTCAATGATCTGCAGCGCATCGTTTTCACAAACCAGCCGCCACGGCACCATTGCAACCAGATCGGTGCTCTTCAGGACCGCAGTAAGCAGCAGGAAATTTGGCACAGAGAGTGATACACGGCGCGTCATACCTCTTTCGGCCAGGGCGATATCTGTAACACCATGAAACCCGGCCCCCTCCGGTGAAACAATGGCGTGCTCAAGCAGACAGAACTTCTCGAGTGAAAGTGGGCTATGCAAATGAGGATGTCCTGCGCGACCAGCAAGCACATAACGTTCAGTGAACAACGTGCGTCGATGTAAATTCACTGGCGCTTCATCACCTGTCATAAAAGCAAGATCGATCTCTCCTTGTTCCGCTTTCCTTGCTACTTGTGAAGGAAGACTTTGTACAACAGCCATACGTGTAGCTGGCGCAGCAATGCGTAGCATTGCCAGAGCGGGCTCCAGGATAGTCATTGCACCATAATCAAAGGCAGCGACATGCCAGTGCTGATTTGCCAGAGCTGGGTTGAAGGTACCTGAAGGAGCGATCACTTTTTGGATAGCGGCTAATGCATGCTGCAGCGGTTCACGAAGCTCGTCGGCGCGCGCCGTAGGCCGCATACCACGTGGGCCTGGCAGTGCATATTGCTTATACGTAATAGCGTCCTGAAACTGACATGATCAGTGTCAGGACGGTAAATCTATTGCTTACTAGACGATGACGCCTGCTTTCTGACTCAGTCCGCTTTGTGCCAGGAGCGGACATCGTAAATGCTAAGGTTCTTCAGGTAAGAAATCTGTAATTGTATATGGCCATTAAGCGTAAGACTTACAATCGGGGCGCTGGGAACGGCTATTTTTATTAATCACGAGTCGAAGTTAAATTCCAGTAAGAATAAACCATTCTTCGTCTCGAAGACAAATATTTCCCAGTCTATTGCATACCAGACTGGCGGGCGCATAGTTACACGGTAGATATTAGGTGTATAAATAAGTTGTTTCATCATATCCATAAAGCCTGTGCACAGATCCGATAATTCATCGCTCAAAACCACTGCTTTACCGAAACGGAAAAACCATATATTGATGCTGTCGGAAAGTTGACTTTCACAAATCTGCTCGAGTTTAATGTGCCAGTTCGAAATGATGGTATCCGGATATATCTGAGCGATTTCGCTCTCAACAGACTCAAGCAAAGTATGTTTTTGTGGCAAACGAATAAATGTGTAGTCAACGCAAATATTAGCGGCGATGTTCATCATTTCAATTGCCGACAGATAGCCATTGATTTTTTCGATATCCAGTTGTATTTGTTCTTCTGTCATTTCTTTAAATCGCATCGTGTTTAATTCCTGTGCGGTGATTATTTGTATAGCATTAATATAATTTTTCTACCTTTGGAAGTTAATCCTTATCATTAAACAACTCATAGCCAACTGGTACTCATTAACGATGTCTGCTTCTCGCTCAAAAAAGACTTTCTGTCCAGTTAGCCAGTCCGCTACGTACCCTAAGCGGACGTTTCTGAAGCCAGTCCTTGCCGTTAAATTGGGTCACCTTCAAACCTAAAACGCATGCTTTCAGGCAAAAGACCTTCGGTTCGTACAGGATAATACGGGTTATTACTGCCGTAGCCAGTGCTCAGTGCCCACAGAGGCGGAGTCGATTGCGCCGGCGAGATAGCCTGAAAATTGCGCTGACCATTCGCTGGCAATCCCCGTTATTTTCCCCGCCCACTCACCGCGAGCCGGGAGCTGCTCAGGCAGGGCATGCCCCACATTCTGCAGCAGGTCGGATTCCGTGGCCGTAAACGGATCGGCTGCCCAGTCTTTCAGACACTCCGCTTCAGGGTCGACCGCATCCGGACCAAACAGGCACGCAAGCTGATCACGACAACGTTGCCTGAGGACGTCTTCGCTCACTGTCCATCGCGTTCTGGCCGGTACGCCAATAAAACCAAAAATCACCGTTTTTCCCGAATCAGGTTCGGAGACATCGTGAATTTCAACTGTCCCGCGCTTCCAGAATCACATAATCTACGCCTGCTTTTTCCAGTAGCGTGACGGCACAGAGCCCGCTAACGCCTGCCCCGATAATAATAACGCTGCTTCTCATGATGTGGCTCCGGTCAGGGTGGCAGGGCTGAGGTGCCCGGTTTTCAGATAAAAAAGTGCGCCACTGGCGGTGGCTGTCAGGGCGGGCATGTCGCCAGGCGGAAACCGTAGCCAGCTCCCCTGTTCGTAGCGGCCTTCCGGTGCCATCAATGCCCCTTCCAGAAGCAGCAGTTCAGCACCGCCGATAAGTGGTGCGGTAACCTATATGGTAATGAACTTTTTGATGACGGCTGCCCCGCTCTCGATGCACATGCACGGCATTTCTCAGGAGGCATCCAACCTGGGGATCCAGTGGCACGTTATTGCTATGTACGGCCCGGGATTTTTCACCGGCAAATTAATTAACCGCTTTGGTGCAATGCGTATCGCCGCTACGGGTCAGCTTATCACCGCATGCTCTGTGCTGGCCGGTCCTGGTGGAACCGATATTTTCCACTACTGGTTGTCGCTGATTTTACTGGGGCTTGGCTGGAATTTTGGCTTCACCGGCGCATCGGCGCATCGGCGCATCGGCGCATCGGCGAAGATCATTGACTATCATCGCCCTGAAGAGAAAACCCAGGTCCAGTCCCTGAACGATTTCGTAGTGTTTGGGGTGATGATTGTCGGGTCATTTTCTTCAGGAGCGCTACTCAGTCTCTACGGATGGAATGCCGTCTTGTGGGGTTCACTGGTGCCTGTTGGTCTTGCATTTATAGGCATCATTAAAGAATTACAGGCAAAAGTCAGCGTAAATTAACGTCCTGAGCACGGGTTCTGCTGTATGAAATAGATCCCCCGTTAATAGATCCCCCGTTGATGTGAACAGTCTCTTAAACCCAACGAATTGCCACGACAAAAAAAACGGGAGCGCGATGGCTCCCGTTCTTCTTTAACCCGCCAGCGGATTACATGTTCGCGATGATTGCGTCGCCAAACTCTGAACATTTCAGCAGCTTAGCGCCTTCCATCAGGCGTTCGAAGTCATAGGTCACGGTCTTGTTGTTGATAGCGCCTTCCATACCTTTCACGATAAGGTCAGCCGCTTCGAACCATTCCATATGACGCAGCATCATCTCAGCGGAGAGAATAATGGAGCCCGGGTTCACTTTATCCTGGCCTGCGTATTTCGGTGCGGTGCCGTGGGTCGCTTCGAACAGGGCGCATTCGTCGCCGATGTTCGCGCCCGGCGCGATACCGATACCGCCAACCTGCGCGGCCAGGGCGTCAGAGATGTAGTCACCGTTCAGGTTCATACACGCGATGACGTCATATTCCGCCGGACGCAGCAGGATCTGCTGCAGGAAGGCGTCGGCAATCACATCTTTAACGATGATGTCTTTACCGTTGTTCGGGTTCTTGATTTTCACCCACGGGCCGCCGTCGATAAGCTCGCCGCCGAACGCTTCACGCGCCAGCTGGTAACCCCAGTCTTTAAACGCGCCTTCGGTGAATTTCATGATGTTGCCTTTGTGCACCAGGGTCACGGATTCACGATCGTTGGTGATGGCATATTCAATCGCCGCACGCACCAGGCGCTTAGTCCCCTCTTCCGAGCATGGCTTGATGCCGATGCCGCAATGTTCCGGGAAGCGGATTTTCTTCACGCCCATCTCTTCGCGCAGGAATTTGATCACTTTCTCAGCGTCTGCGGAGTCGGCTTTCCACTCGATGCCTGCGTAGATGTCTTCGGAGTTTTCACGGAAGATAACCATGTCGGTCAGTTCCGGATGTTTAACCGGGCTTGGGGTGCCCTGGTAGTAACGCACCGGGCGCAGGCAGACGTAAAGGTCCAGCTCCTGGCGCAGGGCAACGTTGAGGGAGCGAATACCGCCGCCAACCGGCGTGGTCAACGGGCCTTTGATGGCAACGCGGTATTCACGAATCAGATCCAGGGTTTCCTGGGGCAGCCAGACATCCTGGCCGTAAAGCTGGGTAGATTTCTCACCGGTGTAAATTTCCATCCAGGAAATTTTACGCTCGCCTTTGTAGGCTTTCTCAACCGCGGCGTCGACCACTTTCAGCATCGCTGGGGTAACGTCCACGCCGATACCGTCGCCTTCAATGAACGGGATGATCGGGTTGTGGGGTACATTCAGCTTGCCGTTTTGCGCTGTGATCTTTTCACCTTCCGCCGGAACTACTACTTTGCTTTCCATTCACCTCTCCTTCGAGCGCTTCTGGTTGTGACTCATTTTGTTAATGATTTGTAATAGGCGTGATAATACTACCTTAATGTTGTGCCCCATGCCACGCCCTTATGATTAGGTTATAATGCGGCAATTGACAAAGTCTGAAAATAGTATGAAGAAAACTTCTTTTAGAAATCACCAGCTTGAGCGATTCAGCTCACAACATTCCGCCAGGCGCCGCAAACCTGAAGGCCCGAAACGGCTGATCCTCTTTAATAAACCTTATGATGTGCTGCCTCAGTTCACCGATGAAGCGGGTCGCCAGACATTGAAAGACTTTATTCCCGTTGCAGACGTTTACGCGGCAGGCCGCCTCGATCGCGACAGCGAAGGCCTGCTGGTGCTCACGAACGACGGCGCGCTACAGGCAAAATTAACCCAGCCCGGGAAGCGCACCGGCAAAACCTATTTTGTTCAGGTGGAGGGCGACCCGACGGAAGCGGCGCTTGAACAGCTGCGCCACGGCGTGACGCTCAACGACGGGCCGACGCTGCCTGCGGGCGTCGAACGCGTCGACGAACCTGCCTGGCTTTGGCCACGCAACCCGCCGATTCGTGAGCGAAAATCGATTCCTGTGAGCTGGCTGAAAGTTACGCTCTATGAAGGCCGTAACCGCCAGGTGCGACGAATGACTGCACATGTGGGCTTCCCGACACTTCGGCTGATTCGTTATGCGATGGGCGACTATACTCTTGACGCGCTGGCCTGCGGCCAGTGGCGAGAAATTCCGCTCAAAAAATAAGGAGAACCGGATGTTCAAACCGCATGTCACCGTCGCCTGCGTCGTTCATGCGCAGGGGAAATTTCTGGTGGTCGAAGAGACTATCAACGGCAAGGCGCTCTGGAATCAGCCTGCGGGCCATCTGGAAGCCGACGAAACGCTGGTGGAAGCCGCCCGCCGTGAACTGTGGGAAGAGACCGGTATCCGCGCCGAGCCCCAACATTTTCTGCGTCTGCACCAGTGGCTGGCGCCGGACAACACGCCGTTTCTGCGCTTTCTGTTCAGTATTGAGCTTGATGCGCCGCTGCCAACCGAGCCGCACGACAGCGATATCGACTGCTGTCGCTGGGTGAGCGCAGACGAGATCCTGAACGCCCCTCACCTGCGTTCAGCGCTGGTAGCCGAAAGTATTCGTACCTGGCAGCAGGGCGAACGCTACCCGCTCTCGCTTATCGGTGCGTTCAACTGGCCGTTCCACTAAGCATTTCGCTACCGCCTCCACAATTTTGTTTCGTTACGAAACTTTTAACGGCAGCTTAACGTGCTGCCGCCCACCGCTACAGTCAGCACCTTCTGCCATTTCTGCCGCCTGGGCCGACATACGCCCGCTGTTTCGTCTGTAAAACACCTCTTTTTGCGCCACATCACACGCTACAAATGCCATTAAAGAACAAAAAATAAACGCCGATAGAGCATTGACCAGGAGGCTCTTAACGAAGGGACAGTATTGATATTTCGTGGTTGATCCTGAGGAGCCGTGATGGCCAGACAATCCGCTAATAAAAAAATGAGTACCCGCGCGCAGATGCTGCTGACGGGCGCTTTAACCATCACGCTGGGTTTTGTTGTGACCATCGGCGTGCTGAGCTGGCAGTCCAGCAACGAGCAAAAATCCCTGGCAGAAAGCTATTTAAAACAGATAGCTCAGAGTGAGGCGTTAAAAATTCAGCAGGAGCTGAATTATGCACGTGATGTCGCACACAGCGTCGGACACAGCATGGCGGCGCTGCCGCGTGCGGGCATTACCGACCGTAAGGTTGCCGATAAGCTGCTGGAAGGCGCGCTGCGCGACAACCCCGACTACCTGTCGATGTCGATCATCTTTGAAGAGAACGCCTATGACGGGCGCGATGCGGAGTTTGACGGCAAACCCGGCCAGGCGCCAAAAGGCCGCTACGCGTTCTTTGTCGATCACGACCAGGCGGGGAATTATCAATTCCATCCCCTGCTCTCTTACCTCACACCGGGCCAGGGTGATTATTACCTGATCCCGCAGAAAACCCAGAAAGATACGCTGATCGAACCTTACAGCTACGCCTATAACGGCGTGCCGACGCTGCTCACCTCCGTGGCCGCGCCTATTGTGGTCGACGGCAAACTGCAGGCCGTGGTGACGTCCGATATTTCGCTCGCCTCGTTGCAGCAAAAGGTTAACCAGATCAAACCGTGGGAAGGCGGCGGCTACGCTGTGCTGCTCTCTACCGCAGGCAAAGTGATTTCATATCCGGATAAAAAGCTGACCAGCAAGCCCTTCCCTGGCGATACCGACGGTTTCACCAGCAATGTCGTGGAGCAGGAAGATCCTATCCTCGGCGAACAGGCGTTGGTGACCTGGCAGCCGGTTAGCATTGGCAACAGCACTGACAAATGGTATCTCGGCGTGGTCGCGCCGGTAAGTCAGGTGATGGACGCCGCCAACCGCCAGTTGATGAATGCCATTATTCTGATGATCGTGAGCATTCTGCTGGTGAGCGCGCTGCTCGGCATCGTCTTTAGCCGCAAAGTGTTGAAACCGCTCGGCGGGGAACCGCTGGAAGCAGCCACCATCGCGCTGGCCGTGGCCGACGGCAAGCTTGACAATGTGGTGCCGGTTAAACCGGGCGACCGCGGCAGCCTCTTCTACGCACTCCACACCATGCAGGCGCAGCTGCGTGGCATTGTCGGGCAGATCAAAGAAGCGAGCGACTCGGTGCGTCAGGGCGCGGGCGAGATAGTCAGTGGCAACATTAACCTCTCCTCGCGTACCGAAGAGCAAGCCGCCGCGCTGGAGCAGACCGCCGCCAGCATGGAGCAGATCAGCGCGACCGTGAAACATAACGCCGCTAACGCTCATCACGCCACCGAGCTCACCGCCAACGCCACGCAGATTGCGAGCCGCGGCGAAGCGCTGGTCAGCGAAGTGGTGCAGACCATGGCGCAGATTGATGACAGCTCGAAGAAAATCAGCGACATCACCACCATGATCAATAGCATTGCCTTCCAGACCAATATCCTGGCGCTCAACGCCGCGGTTGAGGCGGCGCGTGCAGGTGAACAGGGCCGCGGCTTCGCCGTGGTGGCAAGCGAAGTGCGCAGCCTCGCACAGCGCAGCGCCAACGCGGTTAAAGAGATTGCCGGGTTGATTGAAGAATCGGGCCAGCGCGTCGCCAACGGCGTACAGCTCGTCAATGACGCCGGGAAAACCATGCAGGAGATGACGCAGGCGGTGCATTCGGTACAGACCATTATCGGCGAGATTGTCAGCGCGTCTGACGAGCAGTCCAAAGGCATCAGCCAGGTGACCATCGCTGTCAACGAAATGGACGGTGTTACCCAGCAGAACGCTGCGCTGGTACAGCAGATGGCTGCCGCTGCAAGCTCGCTCGAAGAGCAGGCGCAGCAGCTGGCGCAAACCGTCGAGCAGTTCAGTCTCGACGAACGTTACGCATAACCCCTCGCGAGGGCGCTACCGCGCCCTCGCCCCTTTCACGCGGCCACGCCGCTGCGCATTACCCCGCCTCACCGCATATCGCAATTCTTGCCGTTAAACGCTTTTCTTGGTGCTCAGGGCGAAACCCGGCGCGCTCAGGGGGTGTTTGCGCCGCCCGCGCGTGCTAGAATACGCCGCCTTTGTTTTATGTCGTGAGTGGTGCAATGTCTGATAACAGCCAGAAAAAAGTCATCGTCGGAATGTCCGGCGGGGTCGATTCCTCCGTTTCCGCTTACCTGCTGCAACAGCAGGGCTATCAGGTGGAAGGTCTCTTCATGAAGAACTGGGAAGAGGATGACGGCGAGGATTATTGCACGGCCGCCTCTGATCTTGCAGACGCCCAGGCGGTGTGCGACAAACTCGGCATCGAACTCCATACCGTGA
This sequence comes from Cronobacter condimenti 1330, assembly GCF_001277255.1. Taxonomy (NCBI): domain Bacteria; kingdom Pseudomonadati; phylum Pseudomonadota; class Gammaproteobacteria; order Enterobacterales; family Enterobacteriaceae; genus Cronobacter; species Cronobacter condimenti. Next base: position 1,745,566 of record NZ_CP012264.1, on the reverse strand, counting down.
ACTTCGCGGCAGAATATTGGGATAACGTGTTTGAGCATTTCCTGGCGGAATATAAAGCCGGACGCACGCCAAACCCGGATATCCTGTGCAATAAAGAAATCAAATTCAAAGCATTCCTTGAGTTCGCGGCAGAAGATTTGGGCGCAGATTACATCGCGACCGGTCACTACGTGCGCCGTGCGGATGTCGACGGTAAAAGCCGTCTGCTGCGTGGTCTCGACGGAAATAAAGATCAAAGCTATTTCCTCTACACGCTTGGGCATGAGCAGATTGCCCAGAGCCTCTTCCCCGTCGGCGAGCTGGAAAAACCGGAAGTACGTCGTATCGCGCAAGAGTTGGATCTGGTGACGGCGAAGAAAAAAGACTCGACCGGCATCTGTTTTATCGGCGAGCGCAAATTCCGCGAATTTCTGGGCCGCTACCTGCCTGCGCAGCCGGGTAAAATCGTGACCGTTGACGGCGATGTTATCGGTGAGCACCAGGGGCTGATGTACCATACCCTCGGCCAGCGTAAAGGCCTTGGCATCGGCGGTACTAAAGATGGCGGCGAAGAGCCGTGGTACGTCGTCGATAAAGACGTTGAAAACAATATCCTGATTGTCGCGCAGGGCCACGATCATCCGCGTCTGATGTCTGTCGGGCTTATCGCGCAGCAATTGCACTGGGTGAATCGCGAGGCGATCGCCGCGCCGTTTACCTGCACGGTGAAAACCCGCTATCGTCAGACGGATATTCCCTGCACCGTGCGCCCGCTTGGCGACGACCGCATTGAAGTGCGCTTTGACGAGCCGGTCGCTGCCGTGACGCCGGGCCAGTCCGCCGTGTTCTATCAGGGCGAAGTGTGCCTGGGCGGTGGGATTATCGAACAGCGACTGCCGCTGCCGGTTTAAGAAAGACGCCGCCTGTGCGGCATGAATAAGAAGCCGCGCCAGGCGGCTTTCGCGTGAACGCCGCGGTAAAAAAGGAGCACGTGTGGCAAAGAACTTCTACGACATCACCCTTGCGCTGGCCGGTATCTGCCAGTCGGCGCGTCTGGTTCAGGAGCTCGCGCACCAGGGCACGTGCGATGCGCAGGCGTTACGCGTATCGCTAAAGAGCGTCATTGACCAGAATCCGGATTCCACCCTCGCTGTTTTTGGCGGCGAAGAAGCCGGGCTGAAGACGGGCCTGGAAACGCTGCTTGGCATGCTCAACTCCAGCAGCCGTCAGGGCCCGGGCGCTGAACTGACCCGCTATACGCTAAGCCTGATGGTGCTTGAGCGTAAGCTTGCCGCCAGTAAAGGCGCAATGAATACGCTTGGCAACCGCATCGCGGATTTAAGCCGCCAGCTTGAACACTTTGATCTTGAGTCCGACACGCTGATGAACGCGATGGCTGGCATCTATGTGGATGTGATTAGCCCGCTCGGCCCGCGAATTCAGGTCAACGGTTCGCCAACGGTGCTGCAAAGCCCGCAAATCCAGGCAAAAGTTCGCGCCACGCTACTGGCGGGCATTCGCGCCGCGGTGCTCTGGCAGCAGGTCGGCGGCGGACGCCTGCAACTGATGTTTTCCCGTAATCGTCTGACCACCCAGGCGAAACAAATTCTTGCTCAATGCTAACCTCTCAGGAGTGACTGATGGAATTATCCTCACTGACCGCCGTTTCCCCCGTTGATGGACGCTACGGCGACAAAGTCAGCGCGCTGCGCGCCATTTTCAGCGAATTTGGCCTGCTGAAGTTCCGCGTACAGGTTGAAGTACGCTGGCTGCAAAAGCTGGCCGCACACGCTGCTGTCAAGGAAGTTCCAGCTTTTGACAAAAACGCAAACGATTTCCTCGATGCGATTGTTGCGGGCTTCAGCGAAGAAGATGCGGCGCGCATCAAAACCATCGAGCGCACCACCAACCACGACGTGAAAGCCGTTGAATATTTCCTGAAAGAAAAAGTGGCGGAGGTCCCGGCGCTGCATGCCGTCTCTGAATTCATCCACTTTGCCTGCACCTCTGAGGACATCAATAACCTCTCGCACGCGCTGATGCTCTCTACTGCGCGTGACGAGGTGATCCTGCCTTTCTGGCGCAAGCTCATCGACGCGGTGAAAGATCTGGCACACCAGTATCGCGATATCCCGCTGCTCTCCCGCACCCACGGCCAGCCGGCCACGCCGTCGACGATGGGCAAAGAGATGGCAAACGTCGCGTATCGCATGGAGCGTCAGTTCCGCCAGCTTTCGCAGGTCGAGATTCTGGGCAAAATTAACGGCGCGGTGGGTAACTACAACGCACACATCGCCGCCTACCCGGAAGTGGACTGGCACCAGTTCAGCGAAGCGTTTGTGACCTCGCTCGGGATCCAGTGGAACCCGTACACCACGCAAATCGAGCCGCACGACTATATCGCCGAGCTGTTCGATTGCATGGCGCGCTTCAACACGATCCTCATCGACTTCGATCGTGACGTCTGGGGCTATATCGCGCTGAACCACTTTAAGCAGAAGACTATTGCGGGCGAAATCGGCTCCTCCACCATGCCACATAAAGTTAACCCGATTGATTTCGAAAACTCCGAAGGCAACCTGGGTCTTGCGAACGCCATGCTGCAACACCTGGCAAGCAAACTGCCGGTTTCCCGCTGGCAGCGCGACCTCACCGACTCTACCGTACTGCGCAACCTGGGCGTTGGCGTGGGCTATTCGCTGATTGCGTATCAGTCGACACTGAAAGGCGTGAGTAAACTGGAAGTGAACCGCGATCGTCTGCTGGACGAGCTTGATCACAACTGGGAAGTCCTGGCCGAGCCTATCCAGACCGTGATGCGCCGTTACGGCATCGAAAAGCCGTATGAGAAGCTTAAAGAGCTGACCCGCGGTAAGCGTGTTGATGCAGAAGGCATGAAGCAGTTCATTGACAGCCTTGCGCTGCCGGAAGACGAGAAAACGCGTCTGAAAGCGATGACGCCTGCCAACTATATCGGTCGCGCTATTCAGATGGTTGATGACCTGAAATAAACCGCTCGTGACGCCACCTTCGGGTGGCGTTTTTCTGCAGCTTTCTTGTCTTTTCCCCGCAATTTCACCCCCTGCACGATCCCCTGCTGGTTTATCCAATGTTTATGCCCTTTTGGTAATAATTGGCGCTAAACTATTTATCAAATTAATAAATAAGGGGACGTCGCATGCGCGTGCTGGTCGTCGAAGATAACGCTCTGCTGCGGCATCATCTGAAAGTGCAGCTCTCTGAGCTGGGGCATCAGGTGGATGCGGCCGAAGATGCCAAAGAAGCCGATTATTACCTCAATGAACATCTGCCGGATGTCGCGATTGTCGATCTCGGTCTGCCGGACGAAGACGGGCTGAGCCTCATCAAACGCTGGCGCTCGCACGATATTACGCTGCCGGTACTGGTGCTGACCGCCCGCGAAGGCTGGCAGGATAAAGTCGAAGTGCTGGGCGCTGGTGCCGATGATTACGTCACCAAGCCGTTTCACATCGAAGAAGTGGTGGCAAGAATGCAGGCGCTGCTGCGTCGCAACAGCGGGCTGGCCTCGCAGGTGATCTCGATGCCGCCGTTTGTAGTGGATCTCTCGCGCCGTGAAGTGGCCATTAATGACAACCTGATCCGCCTTACCGCGTTTGAATACACCATCATGGAAACGCTTATCCGCAACGCTGGCAAAGTGGTGAGCAAAGATTCGTTGATGCTTCAGCTTTATCCCGATGCCGAACTGCGTGAAAGCCATACCATTGACGTGTTAATGGGCAGGCTGCGCAAAAAAATTCAGGCCGAATACCCGGGCGAGGCGATTACCACGGTCCGTGGCCAGGGCTACCGGTTTGATCTGCGCTAAATGAAAAATGTCCTGCGCCACTTTCTGCCGCTCTCTTTGCGGGTCCGTTTTTTGCTGGCGACGGCCGCCGTCGTGCTTGTCCTGTCGCTCTCTTATGGCGTGGTGGCGCTGGTGGGTTACAGCGTCAGCTTCGATAAAACCACCTTCCGCCTGCTGCGCGGCGAGAGCAATCTTTTCTATACGCTTGCCCGCTTTGAAAATGGCAAACTGACGGTTGAGATCCCCGATCATATCGACCGTCAAAGCCCGACGCTGACGTTTATCTATAACGAAAAAGGCAAACTGCTCTGGTCGCAGCGTGAGGTACCGTGGCTAAAAAAAGAGATCCGGCCTGAATGGCTCTCCACCAACGGGTTTCACGAACTGGAAACGCGCTTTAGCGACACCCGCCTGCTGCTGGGCACCAATCACGCGCTGCAAAAGCGGCTGAACGATTACGACCCCGACAAAGACGATGAAACCACCCATTCGGTGGCGGTGAATATCTACCCGGCCACATCCACTTTGCCCGCGCTGACGGTGGTGGTCGTCGATACCATTCCCGATGAGCTGAAAAGCTCGTGGAGCGTCTGGAACTGGTTTATCTATGTGCTCGCTGCCAATCTGCTGCTGGTTATCCCGCTGTTGTGGCTCGCCGCCTGGTGGAGCCTGCGACCGATTGAGGCGCTGGCGCGAGAAGTGCGCGAGCTTGAAGAACATCACCGCGAACAGTTAAACCCGTACACCACGCGCGAGCTGACAAGCCTTGTCCATAACCTTAACCGGCTGCTAAAAAGCGAGCGCGAGCGGTATGAGAAATACCGCACCACGCTTACCGACCTCACTCACAGCCTGAAGACACCGCTGTCAGTGCTACAAAGCACGTTACGGTCACTGCGCACCGGTAAAACGGATGTGGAGCAGGCCGAGCCGGTAATGCTTGAGCAGATAAGCCGTATCTCCCAGCAGATTGGCTACTACCTGCACCGCGCCAGTATGCGCAGCGGCAATATATTGCTAAGCCGCGAACTGCATCCTGTGGCACCGCTGCTTGATAACCTGACCTCTGCGCTGAACAAGGTTTACCAGCGCAAAGGCGTGAGCATTACGCTCGATATCTCGCCGGAGATAGTCTTTATCGGCGAAAAAAACGATTTTCTCGAAGTCATGGGCAATGTGCTGGATAACGCCTGCAAATATTGTCTGGAATTCGTCGAAGTGACCGCGCGGGTGGCGGACGATACGCTGCATCTGGTTGTGGAAGATGATGGCCCCGGCATCCCTGAAAGCAAGCGCGCGCTGGTGTTTGATCGCGGCCAGCGGGCCGATACGCTGCGCCCCGGCCAGGGCGTCGGGCTGTCGGTCGCCCGCGAAGTGGTGGAGCAGTACAACGGCCAGATCCTCACTGGCAGTAGCCCGCTCGGCGGCGCGCATATGGAAGTGATTTTCGCACGCCAGCAACCGCCCATCGGCGAATCTTCCGCCAGTCTGCGAAAAAACCTGCCCGACAGCCACGCAGAGTGACGCGCGTCCGTTATAATCCGACTCATCTTCAGAGCCTGCGGAAAACAATATGGACTACCACGTAGAGATTAACTGGCCCGATTTTATCGAACGCTACTGGCAAAAACGCCCGGTGGTTTTAAAGCGCGGCATCAAGAACTTTGTCGACCCGCTCTCACCGGACGAACTGGCCGGTCTTGCGATGGAGAGTGAAGTGGACAGCCGCCTGGTCAGTCATCAGGACGGTAAATGGGAAGTGAGCCATGGCCCGTTCCAGAGCTACGATCATTTAAGCGAAAATAACTGGTCGCTTCTGGTGCAGGCGGTGAACAACTGGCATGAGCCGAGCGCCGCGCTGATGCGCCCTTTCCGCGCGCTACCGGACTGGCGCATTGACGATTTAATGATCTCTTTCTCCGTGCCGGGTGGCGGCGTGGGGCCGCATCTGGATCAATACGACGTTTTTATTATTCAGGGCGTAGGCCGTCGCCGCTGGCGTGTGGGCGAAAAATTGCCGATGAAACAGCATTGCCCGCATCCTGATCTCCTGCAGGTCGCCCCGTTTGAAGCGCTGATTGACGAAGAGCTGGAGCCAGGCGATATCCTTTATATTCCGCCAGGCTTCCCGCACGAAGGCTATTCGCTGGAAAACTCAATGAACTATTCGGTCGGTTTTCGGGCGCCGAGCGGCCGCGAACTTATCAGCGGTTTCGCCGATTATGTGTTGCAGCGTGAGCTTGGCAGCCAGCGCTACAGCGATCCCGACGTGCCGGCCCGCGAATTTGCAGCGGATATTGTGCCTGCCGAAGTGGATAAACTGCGCGAGATGATGCTGGACCTTATCCGCGAACCGGCGCATTTCAACGAGTGGTTTGGTGAGTTTATCACCCAGTCGCGACATGAACTGGATGTGTCGCCGCCGGAGCCGCCTTATCAGCCGGATGAAATCTATGACGCGCTGAAACAGGGCGATTCGCTGGTACGTCTCGGTGGTCTGCGCGTGCTGCGCCTCGGCGAAGATGTGTTCGTAAACGGTGAGAAAATAGACACGCCGCATCGCCCAGCTCTTCATCAGCTGGCCAATGAGATGGTGTTGAACGAGGCGATGTTTGGCGACGCGCTGGACGATCCTTCATTCCTGGCGATGCTGGCGGCGCTGGTGAACAGCGGCTACTGGTATTTCGAGGATTAACCCCTCGCGCTAAAGGCGGGGGATGAGGTGCCAGTGCGATGAGTGGCGCCTCGTACAGCCCCTGTCTTTCACCACCCACTGTTAGCCATGTCTTAATTAACAAACCTGAAGGGCGGGTAAGCATTAGCGCCACCTGCCCTTTTCAACAACGGCTCACCCTTCCCGCTGCGCCGTCAACTCGGCGATACGCACGATTACCTGCACCGCTTTTTCCATTCCTTCAAGCGTCGCAAACTCATGCTTGCCGTGATAATTGTACCCACCGGTAAAAATGTTCGGACACGGCAGGCCCATAAACGACAACTGCGCGCCGTCGGTGCCGCCGCGGATAGGCTTCATCTGCGGTTCAATGCCACAATCGATCATCGCCTGACGAGCAATCTCGATAATATGCGGATGCTCAGCCACCTTCTCACGCATATTGTAATAGCTGTCTTCGATGGTGAGTTCGATATAGCAATCCGGGTGCAACCCTTTACCCACCTGTTTGGCGATATCCATCATACGGCGTTTACGCGCCTCGAAATTCTCGCGGTCAAAATCGCGGATGATGTAATGCATCTCGGCGCGATCCACGGACCCTTTGATGGTGTGCAGATGATAAAAACCTTCGTAACCATCGGTGCACTCGGGGCTTTCGTCAGCCGGGACCTGAGCATGAATGCGCGCCGCCAGCGACAGCGCATTCACCATCACGCCTTTGGCTGTGCCAGGGTGCACGTTATTACCGACGATTTTGATGGTTACCGAGGCCGCGTTAAAATTCTCATACTCCAGCTCGCCAATGCCGCTGCCATCCATCGTATACGCCCAACGCGCATCGAACGCCTCAACATCAAAATGCTTCGCCCCTTTGCCGACTTCTTCATCCGGCGTGAAGGCCACGCGGATATCGCCGTGGGGAATATTATTCTGCTTAAGCGTTGCTATCGCAGTCATGATTTCCGCAACGCCCGCTTTATCATCCGCACCGAGCAGCGTCTTACCGTCGGTGGTAATCAGCGTATGGCCGAGCAGCTGATGCAGCACCGGGAACATCACCGGTGACAGGACCTCTTCGCCGGTGCCGAGGGCGATATCTCCGCCGCGGTAGTTTTCAACAATTTGCGGGTTCACGTTTTTGGCCGTGAAATCCGGTGATGTATCGACGTGAGAAATAAATCCAATAGGCGGGACGGGTTTATCGACGTTTGAGGGCAGCGTCCCGGTCAGCGTTCCGTGCTCGCTCAGCGACACGTTGGTCATGCCAAGCGCATCCATCTGGTTTTTGAGCAGATTTAATAGCTTCCACTGGCTTTCGGTGCTGGGAACATGCTTCACCCCGGCACGGGACTGGGTATCCATAGTGACATATTGCAGGAAACGCTCGAGTAATTTATCCATGTTCTCACCCCTGTTATTTTGTGACGTTATTATCATTAAGCATTAAAAGACAAATATTGTTTCAGGTCACCTTTCGCCCGGCGAAGCGGAATAATCCTGCCGGGAAAAAAGGGGTATCTGCTCCCTAATCGCTTGTGATGAATGAATCACGCGGAAAAACACGCGAAACTGGTAAGAAAGCGTCTGTGGCATTGGCGATTTCAATGGTTTGCCGTAGAATGCCTGCCCTTATTACGTGCCAGACCCAAAGGTGGTTCATCACAAACCCCGCATCCAGTTTCTTCTTGATGCGTTTTTTACGGGACAGAGTAAAAAAATTGAATACACAGCCGCGCTCGCTTTCCCCGCTTCTGCAACTTGCGGATATCGGGAAAAGCTTTGATGGTAAAACCGTCATTTCTGATTTCTCGCTGACCATCAATCATGGTGAATTCCTGACGCTTCTTGGCCCCTCCGGCTGCGGTAAAACGACCGTGCTGCGCCTTATCGCGGGCCTTGAGAATGCCGATGCCGGGCGCATTACGCTTGATGCCCAGGACATCACCGACGTTCCTGCGGAACATCGCCACGTCAATACTGTTTTTCAAAGCTACGCCTTGTTTCCACACATGACGGTATTTGAAAACGTCGCGTTTGGCCTGCGCATGCAGAAAACGCCCGCCGCTGACATTACGCCGCGCGTAACAGATGCATTAAAGATGGTGCAGCTTGAGGAATTTGCCCAGCGCAAACCGCATCAACTTTCCGGCGGCCAGCAACAACGCGTGGCGATCGCCCGCGCGGTGGTCAATAAACCGCGTCTGTTGCTGCTTGATGAATCGCTCTCCGCGCTCGACTACAAACTGCGCAAACAGATGCAGAACGAGCTGAAAGCGCTTCAGCGTAAGCTTGGTATTACTTTTGTGTTTGTGACGCACGATCAGGAAGAAGCGCTGACGATGTCGGATCGCATCGTGGTCATGCGCAATGGGCGAATCGAGCAGGACGGCACGCCTCGGGAAATCTATGAAGAGCCGAAAAACCTCTTCGTGGCGAGCTTTATCGGCGAGATCAATATCTTCGATGCGACGGTTATCGAACGTGTGGATGCCCAGCGGGTGCGCGCAACCGTCGAAGGCCGCGAATGTGTGCTGTATGTAAGCTTCCCGGTAAAAGCGGGCCAGAAACTTAATGTGCTGTTACGCCCGGAAGATTTGCGCGTCGAAGAAATTAACGATGAAGGCGACGCCGACGGCCTGATAGGGTTTGTGCGCGAGCGCAACTATAAAGGCATGACGCTGGAGTCAGTCGTCGAACTGGAAAACGGCAAGGTGGTGTTAGTCAGTGAATTCTTCAATGAAGACGATCCCGATTTCGACCATTCGCTTGATCAAAAAATGGCCGTGACCTGGGTCGAAAGCTGGGAGGTGGTACTGGCCGATGAAGAGCTCGCGTAAATTCCAGAATGTGGTGATCGCCACGATCGTCGGCTGGCTGGTGCTGTTCGTATTTCTGCCCAATCTGATGATCATCGCCACCAGCTTCCTGACCCGCGACGACGCGCATTTCGTAAGCCTGGTATTTACGCTGGATAACTACGCGCGCCTGCTCGACCCGCTCTATTTCCAGGTGCTGCTGCACTCGCTGAATATGGCGTTGCAGGCGACGCTTGCGTGTCTCGTGCTCGGTTATCCGTTTGCGTGGTTCCTCGCGAGGCTCCCGGCGAAAATACGCCCGCTGTTGCTGTTTTTGCTGATTGTCCCCTTCTGGACGAACTCGCTTATCCGCATCTACGGGCTGAAACTGTTTCTCAGCACTCGCGGCTACCTGAATGAGTTTCTGCTGTGGCTCGGCGTTATCGACACGCCGGTGCGCATCATGTACACCCCGTCGGCGGTGATTATCGGGCTGGTCTATATTCTGCTGCCGTTTATGGTGATGCCGCTCTACTCAAGCATTGAGAAACTCGACAAACCGCTGCTTGAGGCCGCGCGCGATCTTGGCGCGAGTAAGCTGCAAACGTTTGTGCGCATTATTTTGCCGCTGACCATGCCAGGTATTATTGCCGGTTGTCTGCTGGTGATGTTGCCCGCAATGGGGCTTTTTTACGTCTCGGATCTCATGGGTGGTGCGAAAAACTTGCTTATCGGCAATGTGATTAAAAGCCAGTTCCTGAATATTCGCGACTGGCCGTTTGGCGCGGCAACCAGTATCACGCTGACGCTGGTGATGGGCCTGATGCTGCTGGTGTACTGGCGCGCCGCGCGCTTGCTTAACAAGAAGGTAGAACTGGAATGACAGGCCGACTGCTGCGCGGCGGTTTTATGGCCGCCATTTACGCATACCTTTATATCCCGATCGTTATCCTTATCGTGAATTCCTTTAATAGTTCGCGGTTCGGTATTAACTGGCAGGGGTTTACTACCAACTGGTACAGCCTGCTGGTGAACAACGACAGCCTGTTGCAGGCCGCGCAACATTCGCTGACGATGGCAGTCTTTTCTGCTACCTTCGCCACGCTGATTGGCGCGCTGACGGCTGTGGCGCTCTATCGCTACCATTTTCGTGGTAAAGCGTTTGTCAGCGGCATGCTGTTTGTGGTGATGATGTCGCCGGATATCGTGATGGCGATTTCGCTGCTGGTGCTGTTTATGGTCGTTGGGATCCATCTGGGATTCTGGTCACTGCTCTTCTCGCATATCACCTTCTGCCTGCCGTTTGTGGTGGTGACCGTCTACTCGCGCCTGAAAGGTTTCGACGTGCGGATGCTGGAGGCAGCGCGCGATTTAGGCGCCAGCGAAATCACTATTCTGCGCAAAATCATTCTGCCGCTGGCGATGCCCGCGGTGGCCGCAGGCTGGCTGCTTAGCTTTACGCTGTCGATGGATGACGTTGTGGTGTCATCGTTCGTCACCGGGCCGGGCTATGAAATTCTGCCGCTTAAGATTTACTCAATGGTGAAAGTAGGCGTGTCGCCAGAGGTGAACGCGCTCGCCACTATTTTATTGATGCTCTCGCTGGTGCTGGTACTGGCGAGCCAGCTGATACTTCGTGATAAAACCAAAAGCCTGCCTCGCCAGGCCTTAAACTCAGGGGACGTAAAATGAAACAATGGTCACGCCACCTGCTTGCAGCGGGTGCTCTGGCAATCGGCATGAGCGCCGCGCACGCCGACGACGGTAAAACGCTCTATTTCTATAACTGGACGGAGTATGTCCCGCCAGGCCTGCTGGAGCAGTTCACGAAAGAGACCGGCATCAAAGTTATCTACTCGACTTATGAATCGAATGAGACGATGTACGCGAAGCTGAAAACCTATCAGCAGGGCGCTTACGACCTGGTGGTTCCGTCCACTTACTTTGTCGATAAGATGCGCAAGGAAGGGATGATCCAGAAGATAGACAAAAGCAAGCTGTCGAATTTTCACAACCTTGACCCAGCCATGCTGAACAAGCCGTTCGACCCGAATAATGACTATTCGGTGCCTTATATCTGGGGTGCGACGGCGATTGGCGTGAACAGTGACGCTATCGATCCGAAAAGTGTGACCGCCTGGGCGGATCTCTGGAAGCCGGAATATAAAGGCAGCCTGCTGCTAACCGATGATGCGCGCGAAGTGTTCCAGGTGGCGCTACGTAAGCTTGGGCTTTCCGGCAATACGACTGACCCTAAAGAGATTGAGGCGGCGTATAACGAGCTTAAAAAGCTGATGCCGAACGTGGCGGCCTTTAACTCCGACAACCCGGCGAACCCGTACCTGGAAGGCGAAGTGAATCTCGGGATGGTATGGAACGGCTCAGCGTGGGTTGCGCGCCAGGCGGGCGCGCCGCTGGATGTGGTGTGGCCGAAAGAAGGCGGCATTTTCTGGATGGATAGCCTCGCGATTCCGGCGAATGCGAAAAACGTCGAGGGTGCGCATAAGCTGATTAACTTCCTGTTGCGCCCGGATGTGGCAAAGCAGGTTGCCGAAACCATCGGTTACCCGACGCCGAATCTCGCAGCCCGTAAGCTTCTGAAGAAAGAAGTAGCGAACGATAAATCGCTCTACCCGGATGAAGCCACCATTCAGAAAGGTGAGTGGCAGAATGATGTCGGCGACGCCAGCGCGATTTACGAATCGTATTATCAGAAGTTAAAAGCAGGCCGTTAAGGAACCACCCGGAAGGTGGGTGCGCATTGTTTACCCACCTTCCGGGGATGTCAGGCCAAAGCGCGACAAGGTCTTGCGGGCAAACCTCGCCCCCCGCCAGACCTTCTCATAACAGCACCGCTTACAGTCCCTTCAACAGTTTCTCGACATACTCCGGCACGACCTGGCTTGCCAGCCCATAATGCTTCTCTTCGAATTCGCTGCCGACCTGGCTTGGCTCAAGGTTTAGCTCAACCGTATGCGCGCCCTGCAGCTTCGCCTCATGCACAAATCCGGCGGCTGGATACACATGCCCGGAAGTACCAATGGCGATAAACACATCGGCGCGCGCGAGCGCCTCGTAAATCTGATCCATTCCGAGCGGCATCTCGCCGAACCACACCACATGCGGGCGCAACGGCGCAGGGAACTGGCAACAATGACATTTATCCGCTGGCGTGACATCGCCGGTCCACTCCAGCACTTGCCCGCTCTGTGAGCAGCGCACTTTCAAAAGCTCGCCGTGCATATGCACCACATTTTTATTGCCCGCGCGCTCATGCAGATTGTCGATATTCTGGGTTATCAGTAAAAACCGGTCGCCGAACGCTTCTTCCAGACGCGCCAGGGCCAGATGCGCCGCATTAGGCTGGATCTCCGGCTGCTGGAGCTGACGTCGCCGGGCGTTATAAAAATCCTGCACCAGCTGCGGATTGCGCGCGAAGCCTTCCGGCGTCGCCACATCCTCGACCCGATGCTCTTCCCACAGCCCGTCGGCGGCGCGGAACGTGCGAATGCCCGATTCCGCGGAGATCCCCGCCCCGGTTAACACCACTACCACTGGTTTATTCATCACTTCAGGTACCATAATTCTGTCCCGGAAAAAAATTCGCTGGCGCAACCGCTCGCGCAGGCGACGTTTATTCCTTCGAAACCGGCCCAGCCGGTGCAGACGACGCGATTGCATTTCAACTCCGTGAGCGTGTGAGATGAAGGAAAGCCGCGCCGCGCATACCCCCCGCATCGCCGTGGCGCGCTTGCTCAATGCGCGGCACTTTCGCCACAGGCAGGAGGTGCGCAGGCAGCTTCGCCGTGAGCGCCGCAGTCAGATGCGTAAACGCCGATAACCCCCCGCCCAGCACAATAAGATGCGGATCCAGCACGGTTAACAGACTCGCCACGCAAACTGCCAGCAGGTCAGTGTAGCGCTCAACGTGCGCCTTCGCCTGGGCATCATTACGCTGCCAGCGGGCGATAATTTCCGGCGCTTCCAGTGATTCATGGTAGAAGTGTTGCCAGAGCCATGCAAAGCCCCGGCCGGAAAGATAGTTCTCAATGCAGCCATGTTGGCCGCAACCGCAGCGAATGAGTGGGATATCGCGGCCCAGAATCGCCAGCGCGTCTACCGGCAGACGAATATGGCCAAACTCGCCTGTGATGAAATTGCGCCCGGTCACCGGCGCGCCGTCAACGATGATCCCGCCGCCCACGCCCGTACCAAGGATAAGCCCCATCACGACCGGATAGGCGCGAAACGCTTCATCCCAGGCCTCGGAGAGCGCAAAACAGTTGGCATCGTTATCGATGCGTACGTCGCGCCCCAGTCGCGCGCTAAGGTCACGACGCACCGCCCTGCCGCTGGCGGCGGGCAGATTGGCGGCATAAAGCAGCCCCGCATCGGTTTCCGGAATACCCGGAATGCCTATGCCGACGCTGCCCGCTTTACCAAAGCGGCGGTCGGCATCATCCACCAGCGCGCAAAGCGCCTCAAGGAAGTTGTCGTAGCTGTCATGCGGCGTCGGGACGCGGGTTTGCCATTGCAGACGCCGCGCTTCATCGTAAACCCCGAGGGCGATTTTGCTGCCGCCAATGTCAAACCCGTAATACATTCCCCGCTCCCTGAATTATTGTCCGCTCAGCACGCGTGCCGGGTCGATACGGCTGGCGCGCCGCGCCGGATACCAGCTTGCCAGCAGGCTCAGCACCAGCGCGGTGATAAGCACATAGACCACATCCAGTGCATGCAACTCGGACGGCAAGAAATCGATAAAATAGATATCGCCGGAGAGGAAATGATGACCAATCAGTTTTTCAATCGCGTGAATGATGGCGGTGAGCTGCCATGAGGCCAGCACCCCTACCACTACGCCACTGACCGAGCCGAGCAGCCCCGCGAGGAGACCATACCAGACGAAAATCGCGCGGATCAGGCCGTCTTTTGCGCCGAGCGTACGCAGTACGGCGATGTCGCTGCTTTTATCTTTCACTGCCATAACCAGTGTCGAGACAATGTTAAAGCAGGCGACGCCAATCACCAGCACCATCGCCAGATACATAATGGCGCGGATCATCTGGATATCGCGGTACATATAGCCATAGGTGTTGATCCAGCTTTTGATGAAGACGTAAGCATCGGTCACCTCGCCTGCGTCATGCACCAGCTGGTTTGCGTTGAAAACGTCTTTCACCTTGATAGCGATACCCGTGACACTGTCACCTAAGTTCAGATAACCCTGCGCATCGGCGAGCGGTACCATCGCGAAGCTGTGGTCGAGCTGACCGCTCAGTTGCAAAATACCGGCGACCTGTAAACGCACGCGTTTGGGTTGTAGCAGCTTATGTTCAGCATCAGAATTGGGGATCATGATGGAAAGCCAGTCGCCCTGCTTTACCTTCAGCGCATCCGCCACGCCCTTGCCGATAATGATTTGCTGTTTGCCCGCCTGAAAACGCTGCCAGGCGTTGTCCTGCACGAAGGACGGCAGCGCGCTTAAACGCTGCTCCTGGGCCGGATCAACGCCTTTCACCTGGATGGCGCGAAGATTCGCCCCGCTCTCGACCAGCCCGGTAAAATTCACGTAAGGCGCGGCCGCGACAATCCCGTTAACGTTCTCAACGCGTGTCACGACATTCTGCCAGCCGCGCCAGGGCTGTTCTACCGGCTCGATTTCGCCATGCGGCACGACCGCCAGAATACGGTTATTCAGCTCGCGCTCAAACCCGTTCATGGCACTCAGGCCCACAATCAGTACCGCCACACCAAGCGCGATGCCGACGGTTGAGATAACAGAAATTAACGACACCATGCCGCTGCGTCGACGCCCCCGGCTAAAGCGCAGGCCAATCAGTAACGATAACGCGGAACCCATTTATGCCCTCCCCATCAGGGTCAGTTCAGGGTTCAGATGGCCATCGCGCATCTCAAGCTGGCGCGACAGCCGCTTCGCGAGCAGCAAATCGTGCGTGACGACAAGAAACGCGGTGCCCTGGGTTTTATTCAGCTCGCCGAGCAAGTCGAAAATGCTGTCTGCGTTACGTGCGTCAAGGTTGCCGGTCGGTTCGTCCGCCAGCACCAGACGCGGGTTATTCACCAGCGCGCGGGCGATGGCGACACGCTGGCGCTCGCCACCGGAGAGTTCCGACGGGCGATGATTACTGCGGTGCGCCAGGCCCACGGCGTCCAGCATCTCCAGCGCGCGGCGCTCGGTATCGGCCTTCGGCTGTTTCCCGATAAGCAGCGGCATGGCCACGTTTTCCATCGCCGTAAAATCGGGCAGGAGATGGTGAAACTGGTAGATAAAGCCCAGTTCACGGTTACGCAGCTCCGCCTTTGCGGACGATGACATCGTACTCAGTGGGCGGCCACTGAACACCACATCGCCGGATGTTGGCGTATCAAGCCCGCCTAACAGATGCAGGAGCGTACTTTTCCCGGAGCCGGAGCTGCCGACAATCGCCATCATTTCACCCGCATCGATGCTGAAGCTGACGTTGTGCAACACATCCGTTTGCACTTTGCCTTCCTGGTAGCGTTTGCACAGGTTGTCGCACTGTAACAGCACAGAATTACTCATAACGTAAAGCCTCAGCGGGTTCGGTGGCGGCGGCGCGCCAGGACGGATAAAGCGTAGACAACAGCGCGACGGCCATCGCCGCCAGCGCAATACCGATGACCTGCAACGGTTCAATGACCACCGGCAACGCGGCGCCGTCAAGGAACGCGCCGATAACCGGCATCAGGTTATTCAACTGGCTTGCGAGCAGCGCGCCCAGCAGCGCGCCGAACAGCGCGCCAATAACGCCCGCGCTCGCGCCCTGCACCATGAATACCGCCATGATCTGGCGGCGCGTCAGGCCCTGGGTCTGGAGAATAGCGACCTCGCCCTGCTTCTCCATCACCATCAGCCCAAGCGAGGTAATGATGTTAAACGCGGCGACGGCGACAATCAGGCTTAGCAGCAGGCCCATCATGTTTTTCTCCATGCGCACCGCCTGGAACAGCTCGCCTTTACGGTCGCGCCAGTCCTGCCATTTGGTGTCCGCCGGGAGCGGCTGCTGGCTCAGCACATCGACTTTCAGCGGCTCGTTCAGCCAAAGACGCCAGCCGGTAATATTCCCCGCCGGATAGCGCATCAGACGCGAAGCATCCTGAATGTTGACCAGCATCTGGTAGCCATCCACTTCGCTGTTGGCGGCGAATGTGCCGATCACGGTAAAGAGACGCTGGCTCGGCAGGCGGCCCATCGGTGTGAACTGACTTGCCGACGGCACCATCAGGCGCAGCTGATCGCCGCGTTTAACGCCAAGCTGGCTCGCAAGCTGCTCGCCAAGGATGATGTTGTATTTCCCGGCGGTAAGGTCCTGCTGTTTTACGTTCACCAGATACGGCGTGAGCGGATCGCGCTGTTGCGGGTCGATACCAAGCATTACGCCCACCGCCACGCTGCGTGCGCTTTGCAGCACGACATCGCCGGTGGTGAGTGGCGCAATGCGGTTAACGCCCTGTAAGTGGAGGCTGTCTGCAGGCAACTGCTGCGGATTGACGGAGCCTTTGGATGAACTGATGAGCGCCTGCGGCATCAGCCCGAGAATGTTGTTTTGCAGTTCACGCTCAAAACCATTCATCACGGAAAGCACTGTCACCAGCGCCAGCACGCCAAGCGTGATGCCGATAGTGGAGAGCCAGGAGACGAAACGGCCGAAGCGGTCTGCTGCACGCCCGCGCATATAGCGCAGGCCGATAAATAACGCGACAGGTTGATACATGAAATCCGTCTTGTACGGTTGCTAATGCAAAGTGATCAACGATAATAAAGCCCAGATCTGATTTATGGAACCACTAACCCACTCTGTCGACGGGTTTTTATCCCGGACAAGCGGCACAACCGGAGCACGCTTCGCCTTCTATGCCTGAACAATATCGTTACTCTCTGCCCGTCAAAGCGGGCGATCAGCGTCAACTGGGTGAACTGACCGGCGCGGCCTGCGCCGTCGAGGTGGCGGAAATGGCGGAACGCCACGCCGGCCCATTGGTGCTTATCGCGCCGGATATGCAAAATGCCCTGCGTCTGCACGATGAAATTCAACAGTTTACTGACAGCATGGTGATGAACCTGGCCGACTGGGAGACACTGCCTTATGACAGCTTCTCACCACATCAGGAAATCATCTCCTCGCGTCTGTCTACGCTCTATCAGCTACCCGGCATGCAGCGCGGCGTGCTTATCCTGCCGGTGAATACCCTGATGCAGCGCGTCTGTCCGCACAGCTTTTTGCACGGCCACGCGCTGGTCATGAATAAAGGCCAGCAGCTCTCACGCGATACGCTGCGCACTCAGCTTGACCAGGCGGGTTACCGCCATGTGGATCAGGTGATGGCGCATGGCGAATACGCTACCCGCGGCGCGCTGCTTGATCTCTATCCGATGGGCAGCGAACAGCCTTACCGCATCGACTTTTTCGATGACGAAATCGACAGTCTGCGTCTGTTCGACGTCGACACCCAGCGCACGCTGGAAGAAGTCGACGCGATAAACCTGCTGCCCGCGCACGAATTCCCGACAGACAAAACGGCCATTGAATTATTCCGAAGCCAGTGGCGCGACCGTTTCGAGGTCAAACGCGATCCGGAACATATTTATCAGCAGGTCAGTAAAGGCACCCTCCCCGCCGGCATTGAGTACTGGCAACCGCTCTTTTTCAGCGAGCCACTGCCGGCGCTCTTTAGCTATTTCCCGAAAAACACGCTGGTGGTGAGCACCGGCGATCTTGAGGCCAGTGCCGACCGTTTCTGGGCCGATGCCGTCGCGCGTTTTGAAAACCGCGGCGTCGATCCGATGCGTCCGTTGTTACCGCCCGAAGAGCTTTGGCTGCGCACGGATGAACTTTATGCCCAGTTAAAAGCCTGGCCGCGGGTGCAACTGAACACCGAGCCGCTGGCAGAAAAAGCCGCGCATACCAATCTTGGTTATCAGCCTCTGCCGGATATCGCCGTCCAGGCTCAGCAGAAAGCACCGCTCGACAGCCTGCGCCGTTTCCTTGAATCGTTTACCGGGCCGGTGATTTTTTCTGTTGAGAGCGAGGGCCGCCGCGAGGCGCTCTCGGAATTGCTCGCACGCATTAAAGTTGCGCCGAAGCGTCTTCTGCGGCTTGACGATGCCGAAGACGGCGGGCGTTATCTGAGCATCGGCGCGGCGGAACGCGGGTTTATCGACACCCTGCGCCACCGCGCCTTTATCTGCGAAAGCGATCTGCTGGGCGAGCGCGTGACGCGCCGCCGTCAGGAGAGCCGCCGCACCATTAACCCCGATACGCTTATTCGCAACCTGGCGGAGCTGCGCCCCGGCCAGCCGGTGGTGCATCTGGAGCACGGTGTGGGCCGCTATGCGGGACTGACGACGCTTGAGGCAGGCGGCATCACGGCGGAATACCTGATGCTGACTTACGCCAGCGACGCCAAACTTTACGTGCCGGTGTCGTCGCTGCATCTGATTAGCCGTTACGCGGGCGGGGCAGAAGATAACGCGCCGCTGCATAAGCTTGGCGGCGACGCGTGGAGCAAAGCACGCCAGAAGGCGGCGGAGAAAGTACGCGATGTGGCGGCGGAGCTGCTGGATATCTACGCGCAGCGCGCTGCGAAAACGGGCTTCGCCTTTAAGCATGACAAAGAGCAGTACCGGCTGTTCTGCGAAGGTTTCCCGTTTGAAACCACACCGGATCAGGCACAGGCCATCAACGCGGTGCTGAGCGATATGTGCCAGCCGCTGGCGATGGACCGTCTGGTCTGCGGCGATGTCGGCTTCGGTAAAACGGAAGTGGCGATGCGCGCGGCGTTTCTCGCGGTCGATAACAACAAGCAGGTCGCAGTGCTGGTGCCAACCACCCTGCTCGCCCAGCAGCATTACGATAATTTCCGTGATCGCTTCGCCAACTGGCCAGTGCGCATTGAGCTGTTGTCGCGTTTTCGCAGCGCCAAAGAGCAGGCACAGGTGCTGGAACAGGCCGCAGAAGGGAAAGTTGATATTCTTATCGGCACCCATAAGTTGTTGCAAAGCGACGTCAAAATGAAAGACCTCGGTCTGCTGATTGTCGATGAAGAGCACCGTTTTGGCGTGCGGCATAAAGAGCGCATCAAGGCGATGCGCGCCGATGTGGATATTCTGACGCTCACCGCAACGCCGATTCCGCGAACGCTGAACATGGCGATGAGCGGCATGCGCGATCTGTCGATTATCGCCACCCCACCCGCGCGTCGTCTGGCGGTCAAAACCTTTGTGCGCGAGTATGACACTCTGGTCGTGCGTGAGGCCATCCTGCGTGAGGTGTTGCGCGGCGGCCAGGTCTATTACCTCTATAACGATGTTGAAAATATTCAGAAAGCCGCCGAGCGACTGGCGAATCTGGTGCCGGAGGCGCGTATCGCCATCGGTCACGGCCAGATGCGCGAGCGCGAGCTGGAACGGGTGATGAATGATTTCCACCATCAGCGCTTTAACGTGCTGGTCTGTACCACGATAATCGAAACCGGTATCGACATTCCGACCGCTAACACAATTATCATTGAACGTGCCGACCACTTTGGCCTTGCGCAACTGCACCAGTTGCGTGGTCGTGTCGGCCGTTCGCACCACCAGGCGTATGCGTGGCTGTTGACGCCGCCGCCAAAAGCGATGACCACCGACGCGCAGAAACGCCTGGAGGCAATCGCCTCGCTGGAAGATCTCGGTGCGGGCTTTGCGCTCGCTACGCACGATCTGGAGATTCGTGGCGCAGGCGAACTGCTGGGCGAAGATCAGAGCGGACAGATGGAAACCATCGGTTTCTCGCTCTATATGGAGCTGCTGGAAAACGCGGTCGACGCCCTGAAAGCCGGGCGTGAGCCGTCACTTGAAGATCTCACCAGCCAACAGACTGAAGTAGAGCTGCGCATGCCGTCGCTGCTGCCGGAGGCCTTTATTCCGGACGTCAATACGCGTCTGTCGTTCTATAAGCGCATCGCCAGTGCTAAAAAAGAACAGGAACTCGAAGAGATCAAAGTGGAGCTGATTGACCGCTTCGGCCTGCTGCCGGACCCGGCGCGCAATCTGCTGGATATCGCCGCGCTGCGCCAGCAGGCGCAGAAACTTGGCGTGCGTAAAATCGAAGCCAATGAGAAAGGCGGCACGATTGAGTTTGCCGAGAAGAACCATATCGATCCGGGCTGGCTTATCGGTCTTCTGCAAAAAGAGCCGCAACATTACCGCCTCGACGGCCCGACGCGTCTGAAATTCTTCCGCGAGCTGGAAGAGCGCAAAAACCGCATGGAGTGGGTGCGTCAGTTTATGGCGCAACTTGCTGAACATACCCTTCCCTGATCCTCTACGCCCCGCTACCGGGGCGTAACTTTACAATCCTTTGCATTCGTCCAGGGTTTCTCTGGACGAAGCCCCGCCATACTTCTCTCTTTATTAATCAATAACAAAACTTCTCTCTGGGTGCGGTAAATGAAAAGAGAACATGTGCGTTTTACCCGCTGGCTGTCGTGGCTGGCTTTCGCAGCGAGTGTGACGTTTGGCGCAAGCCACGCGCTCGCGAACACCTATCCGTTACCGTCGGCAGGCAGTCGGCTTATTGGCGAGACGCTTTACCATACGGTGGCGGACGATGGCGGCTCGCTGGAAGCCATCGCTAAACGCTATAACGTCGGGTTTCTGGCGCTGTTGCAGGCCAACCCTGGCGTCGATCCTTATGTGCCGCGTGCAGGCAGCGTACTGACTATCCCGCGCCAGATGCTGCTGCCCGATGCGCCGCGTGAAGGCATTCTGATTAATCTTGCCGAACTGCGGCTCTATTACTTCCCGCCGGGTGAAAATAGCGTCACGGTTTATCCGATTGGCATCGGCCAGCTGGATGGCGACACACTAACCCCGACGATGCAGACCTCTGTTTCGCAAAAACGCGCTAACCCGACCTGGACACCGACGGCGAATATCCGCGCGCGGTATAAAGCACAGGGTATTGATCTCCCGCCCGTGGTGCCTGCGGGGCCAGATAACCCAATGGGCCATCATGCCATTCGCCTTGCGGCCTACGGGGGCGTATATCTGCTGCATGGCACCAACGCTGATTTCGGCATTGGTATGCGCGTCAGCTCCGGCTGTATTCGCCTGCGTGATGACGATATCAAACATTTATTCAGCGTGGTGCCCGTCGGTACGCGCGTCAATATTATTAATGCGCCGGTGAAGGCGTCAGTGGAGCCCGACGGGCGTCATCTGGTTGAGGTGCACCAGCCGCTCTCAAAACGTATTGAGGACGACCCGAAGACGCTACCCATCGTGCTGGATGCCAGACTGCAACGTTTTCAGTCCGCCGCGCAAACTGACCGTGACGTGATGGCGCACGCGCTGCGCCTGCGCTCCGGCGTGCCGGTCAACGTCACTGTGCCATTGCCTGCCCCGTCAACGAACGCTATCTGATGCGCAAATAAAAAGGCCCTGTCCGAAGACAGGGCCTTTTGCTGTGTGTACGTAAGGCTTATTTATAAAGTACGGCGGTGCCGTGAAGGGTGTTATCACCGTTAGCGGAGGTGATACGAAACGATGTTGCGCCCGCCGCATCTGCTTTTTGCGCAAGTTCAGCTTCCAGCGATGACAGATTAGTACCGGCGCTCGCGGAGATGGTGCCCGCTTTATGCTGACCTGCCGGCGCAGATTGCACCTGAACGGCAGCAAAGCTTGCGAAAGGCAATGAACTCAGCGCGGCAGCAGCGAACAGCATTTTAACGTTTTTCATAGGGGTAACCTTGTTTATCATTCATGCAAAATGGGTGACAGAGGTCGTTAAAATTATTAATTAACGATCGATAAGGAAATGATAGTTGTGATCTACATCACATGTCAATATTATTTTTTAATGATCATTATTTTATTAATTCCACGCTGTTCCATACGGCGTCCACTGCGCTGACCACCCGGTTTTACTGGTACTCCTGGTGCAAAAAGGGGTATTTTGAGGGCAGGTTTTCACAAGAGGTTAAACGGCACTATGACAACAGAAGCCAAAAGTTGCGCAAAAAAAAGCCGTGGCCGTCCAAAAGTGTTCGACAGGGAAGCGGCGCTTGATAAGGCCATGGCACTATTCTGGCAGCACGGTTACGAAGCCACGTCGCTGGCGCATCTGGTAGAAGCAACCGGGGCCAAAGCGCCAACGCTGTATGCGGAGTTCACCAACAAAGAAGGGTTGTTCCGCGCCGTACTCGATCGCTATATCGCGCGCTTTGCGCATCAACAGGAAACGTTACTGTTTTGCACCGACAAACGTGTCGATGAAGCGCTGCACGATTATCTGTGTGCCGTCGCGAACTGCTTTGCCAGTAAAGAGACGCCAGCCGGCTGCTTCATGGTAACGACGTCCGCCGCGCTTGCTGCGTCCTCTGAGGAAATTGCCGCCACGCTGAAAGCGCGTCATACGCAGCGCGAAGCTATTCTGCTGCGTTTTCTGAGCGAGCGTCAGGCGAAAAATGAAATTGCGGAAAATTGCAACCTGCCTGCGCTGGTCCGCTTCATCAGTTGCCTGGTTCACGGGATGTCTGTGAGCGCACGTGAAGGCGCCACCCCGGAAGAATTGATTCAGATTGTGAATATGACTATGCGGTTATGGCCGCAGCTTATTCAATAATTGCTACTGCCTTCGTGAGCGGCGCCTGTCGCTCACGCTTTAATCCATTAACTACATGAATACTTTCCCTTTTTCCCTGCCCGTTTCAGTGCCGTTTATTAATAGGTAAAAACTGGCAAATATATCCTCCAGAGTAGCTACTCTTGTACGGTCAAAGAAATGATTATTCGTGTGCTAATTAATTAGCACCATCAATTATTAGAATTGGAGTTATTGACGTCATGAAGACGGGGCCGTGCAGGGACGAGGTTTTTTTCCACACAGTATCCGTGGTGTATCGAGTTTCAAATATGGAAGACAAGAGACGCTTTTTGGCTATACACCTACAGAAGGAAGATGAACATGGCTTTGCTATTACCATTATTTAAGGTGCTAATAGTAATAACATTGTTATTTGGCCTTTGGTTGTTCTGCGGTGGTTCCATTCTTTATGCATTTTTATCAGTGCTGATCACTGGTTTTATTTTGTTCAGACAACACAATGCTATGTAATTCAAACGCTCATGTTTTGCTGCCTCGTGGAACATGAGCGTTTTCTTATTCAGCCTTCCTGCACCGTTGCGCGGGTACAGGTAAAAAAAGCCCCTCCGTCTGAGTGCGAGAGGGGCTTTTTGTTTATGACGCCATGTTATTTTCAGGTTTTCTGGTTCAGCACCAGCTGACCATTGCTGTCCAGCGGAATACGGCTGCCCGGATCGTTTTCCATCCGAATTTTGCCCTGCTCATCCCCGATGCGGTATGTCACATCATAGCCCAGCATTTTCTCTGATTTGTCATAAACGGTTTTACAGCGCTGCTGCTGCGTGGTGTAGGTGTCCCCTTCCTGAAGGTGGCCCTGGATCTGGTTGCCTGCGTAGCCCCCGCCCAGTGCACCCACGACCGTAGCGACATCTTTACCGCGACCGCCGCCGAACTGGTGGCCGATAACGCCGCCTGCGACAGCACCCAGTACCGAACCGGTCAGGCGGTTTTCATCCTGTACCGGACGGCGGTGCGTCACCGTAACATTACGGCATTCCTGGCGCGGCGTTTTTACCGACTCTTTGATAGGCGTGGCAGAAACTACCTGGGCATATTTCGGCGAAGGGCTGAACACATCCAGACTGGCCACTGCCGCCACGCCAAGCGCAGCAACCACCCCAATACCAATACCCGCTAACATTGATTTATTCACAGGAATTCCTCCCGGCTGTGCAATTGGTAACAATTTTGCAATTGAGATGGCGTATAGCAAATCGGAAAACGACCCAAAAAGCGGGATTTTGTGGCAGAGATCAGCGGATTGAGAGGAGTCTGAAGGGAAAGCGGGTCAGAAATAAAATGTCATCAGCCCCGGCGTGTATTACACCGGGGCTGATTCAGACTTAGTGCAGTTTCAGGCGCGGGCGGATCACCCGGTTGATGCTGCCGACCAGCATCATCAGGCCCGTTTTGAAGTAGCCGTGCAGTGCAATCTGATGCATACGATAAAGCGAAATATACACAAAGCGTGCAATACGTCCTTCGATCATCATAGAGCCGCGCATCAGGTTACCCATCAGGCTACCCACGGTCGAGAATTTCGACAGTGACACGAGTGAGCCTTTGTCTTTATAGACATAAGGTTTAAGCGGTTTGCCTTTGATTTGCGCCAGAATGTTGTCCAGTGCGCAAGTCGCCATCTGGTGCGCCGCCTGGGCGCGCGGAGGAACAAAGCCCCCTTCCGGACGCGGGCAAGACGCACAGTCGCCGATGGCGAAGATGTCCGGGTCGCGCGTGGTTTGCAGCGTCTGCTCGACCACCAGCTGATTGATGCGGTTGGTTTCCAGTCCGCCAATCTCTTTCATGAAATCTGGCGCTTTGATACCGGCCGCCCAGACCATCAGGTCAGCCTGAATAAACTCGCCGTCTTTGGTGTTCAGGCCATCTCCCTGCGCACTGGTGACCATCGTGTTGGTGAGCACACGGACACCAAGCTTGGTCAGTTCATTGTGCGCCGCGCCAGAGATACGCGGCGGCAGCGCAGGCAGAATACGTTCGCCCGCTTCGACCAGCGTCACGTTAAGCGCCTCGTTAGTCAGCCCCTTATAACCATAGCTGTGCAGCTGTTTTACCGCGTTGTGCAGTTCAGCCGAGAGCTCAACGCCCGTTGCGCCGCCACCGACAATAGCGATATTGACTTTGCCGTTCGCGCCAAGGTTAGCGGAGTATTTAAGGAACAGGTTCAGCATTTCCTGGTGGAAACGACGCGCCTGATGCGGGTTATCAAGGAAAATGCAGTGCTCTTTGACGCCCGGTGTGTTGAAGTCATTGGAGGTGCTGCCAAGCGCCATGACCAGCGTGTCATAAGGCACTTTACGCTCTGCGACCAGCAGTTCGCCCTTCTCATCACGCAGTTCAGCAAGCGTAATGGTTTTGGCGTCGCGGTTGATGTCGACCACCGAACCCAACTGGAACTGGAAACCATGGTTGCGTGCGTGCGCCAGATAGCTCAACGCATCGACGCCTTCATCAAGCGATCCGGTTGCGACTTCGTGCAGCAGCGGCTTCCACAGGTGGCTATGGTTGCGATCCACCAGCGTGACTTTCGCTTTTTTACCGCGGCCCAGTTTGTGCCCCAGCTGTGTCGCCAGCTCAAGCCCGCCGGCGCCGCCGCCCACGATAACGATCTTTCTTAATGGCGTAGTCAACGTGACCCCCTTAAAGTGTTTAACTAATTGTTAATTCAAAGTTATTAAAAATAGCTTTTAATTAACAACAGTTTAGCAACATGGCCGACAACGAGAATGAGCATAACATGAACGGTGCATTGGTCATACCAAATTTGATGTACATCAAATTTTATGCATTAAAGTTAAACAAAACGGGCCAGCATTTGGCTGACCCGTTTTTCTTTAGGGGATAAGGTGTAGCGCGTGCGAGATTAACCGAGCGCTTTGAAAGCTTTGATACGTTGCAGATGTGGCGAGATGTTTTTAAATTTGTGCGTCTGATCTTCGTCCCAGACTATCTCGTAAAACTGATGCAGCAGTTTCGCCGAACGCTGGCTGTCCAGCGCTTCATCTTCGCGCGAGAGGATAGCGAGGCAGCGGTCGCGGTTTTTCTCGCGAAAGTTTTCTACGCATTTGGTCGCGATGTCCAGGTACTCTTCCGGGCGATCAATTTTGCCTTCCATGTTTTCATACGGAAACAGATTCGGGTTGAAAATCACCTGCCGCATATCGCACAAAAAACCGATGCGCTCTGCCCAGAAGCCACCGAGGCCTACGCCGCAAATAAGCGGTCGCTCGTCGACATTCAGTTGCAGCATTTTGTCCACTTCGCGCAGTAAATGCTGCATGTCATGTTTCGGATGGCGTGTGCTGTAGCTGATAAGCCGCACATCCGGATCGATAAACTGCAGTTGCAGCACTTTCTCATGGTTACCCGGACTGTTTGAATCGAAACCGTGTAAGTAGATAATCATTGCATTTTCATCCCAGCGTAGCAGCTTAAGGGCAAGCGTTATTACCCCGCCTTGTGCGTCTGCCAGCGCTCATGCAGCGCGGTAAGCTCTGCGCTTACCTGCTTCCAGCGCGCTGACGCCATCAGTTCCTGACGCGTAATTACACCTTTATGATACAAACGTGTAACACGCTCTGCTTTGATCGGCGACAGGTTATCCAGAACGCTAACGGCACCCTTACGATTATTACAGACCAGGATCATATCGCAACCGGCATCCAGCGCCGCCTGGCCGCGCTCAGCGTAGCTGCCGAGGATCGCCGCGCCTTCCATCGACAGGTCGTCAGAGAAAATCACGCCGTCAAAACCGAGTTCCTGACGCAGGACCTGCTTAAGCCAGTAAGGCGAGCCGCTGGCCGGCAGTGGATCGATATCGCTATAGACGACGTGTGCTGGCATCACTGCATCTAGCATGTTGTAACTAATAAGTTCACGAAACGGCAGCATGTCGTGACGACGAATGTCTGCTGCCGGGCGCGGATCGCGCGGCGTCTCTTTGTGTGAATCGGCGCTGACGGCGCCGTGGCCTGGAAAGTGCTTGCCGGTCGCTTTCATGCCAGCACTTTGCATACCGGTAATGAAATGTTTCGCCATGGCCAGTACTTTCGCCGGGTCATCATGAAAAGAGCGCTCGCCAATCGCCGCACTGAGGTGTCCGACATCAAGCACCGGCGCGAAACTAATATCAATGTCCATCGCTATCATTTCGCAGGCCATTAGCCAGCCCGCCTCTTGCGCCAGTTTGCCGCCCTCTTCCATCCCAAGCAGCGCTGCGAAACTTTGAGCTGCAGGCAGGCGGGTAAAGCCTTCACGGAAACGCTGGACGCGTCCGCCCTCCTGATCAACGGCTATCAGCAAAGGATTACGGGCACTCGCACGGATCTGACGTACCAGTTCACGCAACTGCTCCGGATCGTGATAGTTGCGCGTAAAGAGGATAAGCCCCCCGACGAGCGGGTGCCCCAGAATGTCGCGCTCTTCAGCATCAAGCTCAAAGCCTTCCACATCCAGCATTACCGGACCCATGTTTCTCTCCCTTCATGTTCGCATTGTTGCAACTGGCACCAGGCCTCGTCTGCAAGTGTCATAAATGTGCGGTCGCCGGTTTCCTGAAAGCGGCGCTCGTACCAGCCCGCCATCAACAATCCGCTCCACGGACGCCAGCGTGCCACCTGCCGGCGCAGCGACGACTCGTCAATATGTGATTTTTGCGCATAATCTGCGATGAGCCTCTGTCGTGTGGGCTCATCAAGCCAGACGCAGGCGAGTTCCAGCGCCACATCGCCATCGCCTGCATATTCCCAGTCAATCAGCATCGGCTGGCCTTGCTGCCAGACCAGATTACCGGGGTGCACATCCATATGCAGCGGCGAGAGGCGCAGCGGGCGCGGCTCACCTGAGCGGCGTAACTGATGCAGAAGGCGCAACCAGAACGGCGTGCGGCGCGATGGCGCGCACTGCTGCCAGTCGCGCATTAGCAGCGGCACTAGCGCAATACGCCAGCCGAAACAGCGCTGGCGGTGCAGATGATACAGCAGCATGCTTAATTGCGGCACCGGCGGCAGCACGTCGTGTATATCGCCTGGTAAAAAACTAACCGCCAGCCAGCCGTTGGTGCAACGTCGCGGACGCGGCGCGAGCGTTGTCGGCAATCTTTTCAGCGCGCGGTACTGACGAGGGCTTCGCGCGCGACTTTTACGTGTGTCGCGTCGCACCACCAGCGGTTCATCATCGACAAACACACGCCAGGCCCCTTCGCTGAGGCCGGGGAGCGCGCAAACGACACCGGCGGCCGAAGCCGCCGGAAAACTCTGTGTTAAAAACCCTTCCGGGCTTTGATTACTGGGTTTGCTGAACTGCACCTTTACCCGACCAGATAATTTCACCCGTCTGTACCAACATCAGCTGCATCTGTAGCGTCGGCGCATTCACGTTGCCGCTGGCGTTGGCGTAAAGCACATATTGCGCGCCCACGTTACGGGCGATACCGATAGCTTTGCTGCGTGATCCCAGGCTGTCCTGAGGAGAAAGCCCGAGTTGCTGTTTCGCCATAGAAAGCTGCTGCGCCGAGACCAGCGTGAATTTACCGTTGTTTGCCAGCGCGCCGCGCAGGGATTCGGTTGCCGGACCAGTTTGCAGCGAACCGTTTGTGCGGTTGTTTACGCTATCGACCAGTAACACGCTGCCTGCATTAACCCCATCTGCCTGAAGCATTTTGCCCACCATTGGCTGCATCGCGCTGTTCCAGTCATAAGTGCGTGTTTTCGGCTCCGGCGTAGCGTTTTCAGCCGGATGTTCAATCGGGCCAGGTTGAGCCGGGATTGACGGTACGGACGGCACGGTAGGCACAGGTTGTGTCGGCGGTGGTACGGGCTGCGCAGGTTGCTGTGTGCCTGGCTGCGCCTCTTCTACTGGCGCCGGTTTCTGCTCGCCGGGCAAAATACAACCCGACAGCGCCAGGGCGACGGTCGCCAGCAGCGCGTAGCGATACATTTTGTTCAACGTTTCCCCCTTCAGAGATAGAGATAAAGACGGGCTTTACGTGCCGCCAGATAGTCAGTCTGGCCATTTACCGTCACGCGGCCCTGGGCCGGGATCACCACCGTTTGCGGGACTTCCAGCGGCTGGCCTTCCAGCCCACGGGCATCGTACCAGTAAAAGCGATAATGCACGGTCACAGGCGCGTCTTTGTTATTGTAAATGGTGGCAGCAGCGCCAGGCTTGCCGTTTTGCAGAGAAAAGTCTGGTTTTTCAGCGGTGATGCCTGCCGCCAGCACGCTGGATTCCATGACGAGCGCCTGATCGTCGCTGACAGGAATCGTCGGCGCGGAGCGGCAGCCTGCCATCAGCAGTGCGGCCAGCAGCCAGCCTGTGCGTGCGCCGTTCATCTTACAGGCCTTTTTGCGCAAGCATCGGTCCCAACGGACGACCACCTACCAGATGCATGTGAATATGGTAAACCTCCTGCCCGCCGTGACGATTACAGTTCATGATGAGGCGATAGCCATCTTCTGCAATGCCTTCCTGTTGTGCAATTTTTGCCGCAACGGTGAACATACGCCCCAGCGCCTGCTCATGTTCCGCCGTCACGTCATTAACGGTCGGTACCAGCACATTCGGGACGATTAAGAGGTGAGTCGGGGCCTGGGGAGAAATATCGCGAAACGCGGTTACCAGTTCATCCTGATAAACGATATCGGACGGGATTTCGCGGCGAATAATTTTGCTGAAAATAGTTTCTTCGGCCATGGTTTTTTTCCTTATGGGATAAACGCTAAGAGTATGAGCGAGATGATCGCTTCCTTTCAACCTTTGGCCTGATTTTTCTTTATAAAGCGGATGCTTATAGCACCGATCCAATGCGCTGTCGTGCCGTGTCACCTGCTTTTTTTTCTCTCACTTCCCGATGTCTGTTTGTGACGGCTCTTACATTTGTTTACACCGCAAAAACAAATGATTATAGTTCTCATTTTTATTGACAATGGAACGTTGTTTTAGTCCCGCGATTTCTGTTCATCAGGCTGGACGCCAGTGATGAGAGTCGTAACTCAAGAGCCTGACATACGGCAATTTATTATTTTTAAGGGCAACACATGGCTAAGCATGCACTCCGTCAGGGCGCCTTTCCGGCGTCTTCCCTTCCCTCTCTGCTGGCATTAAGTATTGCCAGCGCGCTCGCAGCACCTGCAGTTTACGCAGCCCCTGTCACTAACGACACTATTGTGGTCGATGCGGCGGCAGACAATGCCGCGCCTGCTGAATCGCAGGATTACAGCGTTAAGGTGACCAGCGCAGGCACCAAAATGCCTATGATCCAGCGTGATATTCCGCAATCGGTCAGCATCATTAGCGAACAGCGCATGAAGGACCAGCAGCTTGATACGCTGGGAGATGTAATGGATTACACGCTCGGCATCAGCAAGAGCCAGGCGGATTCCGACCGCAGCAGTTATTATTCCCGTGGTTTCCAGATAGATAACTATATGGTCGATGGTATTCCGACTTATTTTGAATCCCGCTGGAATTTAGGCGATGCGCTCTCTGATACGGCTTTATTCGAGCGGGTCGAAGTGGTTCGCGGTGCGAATGGCCTGATGACCGGGACAGGTAATCCGTCTGCCTCCATTAATATGATTCGTAAGCACGCCACCAGTCGTGACTATACCGGCACGGTTTCGGCAGAATATGGCAGCTGGAATAAGCAGCGTTATGTCGCTGATTTACAAGGCCCACTCACGCCAGATGGCCACGTCCGTGGACGTATCGTGGCCGGTTATCAGCATAATGATTCCTGGCTTGATCGCTATACCAATGAAAAAACCTTCTTCTCCGGTATCGTTGATGCCGATCTGGGTGACACCACCAGCCTTTCTGCCGGTTATGAGCATCAGAGCATTGACGTTGATAGTCCCACCTGGGGCGGCTTACCGCGCTGGAATACGGACGGCTCGAGAAGAAGCTACGATCGTGCCCGCAGCACGGCTCCGGACTGGGCTTATAACGACAAAGATATTGATAAAGTCTATGTGACATTCAAACAGCGTTTTGCCGACACCTGGGAAGCAACGCTTAACGCCACGCATTCCGAAGTGAAATTTGACAGCAAAACGATGTATGTGGATGCCTTTGTCAACAAAGCGGATGGTTCGCTCGTAGGCCCTTACGCCAGTTTTGGGCCAGGCTTTGATTACGTCGGTGGAACCGGCTGGAACAGCGGCAAACGTAAAATTGATGCGCTTGATCTCTTCGCTAATGGCGGTTATGAGCTGCTGGGTCGTGAGCATAACCTGATGATGGGTGGAAGTTATACCAAACAAAACAACCGTTACGTCAATACCTGGGCCAACGTCTTCCCGAATGAGATTGGCCGCTTCTCTGACTATAACGGTAACTTCCCGGAAACCCGCTGGGGCGAACAAAGCCTGGCGCAGGAAGATACCACGCACATGAAATCGCTGTATGCCGCAACCCGCATTTCCCTTGCCGATCCGCTGCATCTGATTGTGGGCGCCCGCTACACTAACTGGCGCATCGATACGCTGACCTACAGCATGGAGAAAAATCATACCTCGCCTTATGCGGGCCTGGTCTATGACATCAATGATAACTGGTCGACCTACGCCAGTTATACCTCCATCTTCCAGCCGCAAAACTATCGCGACAGTTCAGGCAAATATCTTGCGCCTGTCACTGGCAATAACTATGAAGTCGGCCTGAAATCTGACTGGATGAACAGTCGCCTGACCACGACTCTCGCTATTTTCCGCATTGAACAAGACAATGTTGGCCAGAATACAGGCCGCCCGATTATCGGCAGTAATAACGATACAGCGTATCGGGCTGTGGACGGTACCGTCAGTAAAGGCGTTGAATTTGAGGTTAATGGTGCCATCACCGATAACTGGCAGATGACGTTTGGCGCGACTCGCTATGTGGCTGAAGACAACGAAGGCAAGGCATTTAACCCTTATCTGCCGCGCACCAGCGTAAAACTCTTTACGAGCTATCGCCTGCCGGTAATGCCGCAGCTGACCGTCGGTGGCGGTGTTAACTGGCAAAATCGTGTCTATAAAGATACCGAGACGCCTTACGGCACCTGGCGTGCGGAGCAAGGCAGTTATGCGCTGGTCGATCTCTTCACACGTTACCAGGTGAATAAGAATTTCTCTCTCCAGGGGAACGTTAATAACCTGTTCGATAAGAAATATGACACCAACGTTGAAGGTTCGATTGTCTATGGCGAGCCGCGTAACCTGAGCATTACGGCCCGTTACCAGTTCTGAGGTGATTGTTGCGCATTAAAAAGGGAGCCATATGGCTCCCTTTTTTACTGGTTCGGTGATATCTAAGAGCGGCAAGTAAACGCAGCCAGCCTGTCCCAGGATGATAGCGATTCATGGCGCATCCAGCCCGACGTTGCCGTATCGCCCATGCGTAAGCCTGCAGGCATAAAAAAAGGGAGGCTTATGCCTCCCTTTATCTCCCCGACAGCCAGGATTAGCTGTTACGGATGTATTCATCCATTTCGGTTTTCAGGTTATCGGACTTGGTGCCGAAAATCGCCTGAACGCCGGAACCAGCCACAACCACACCCGCAGCGCCCAGTTTCTTCAGGCCAGCCTGATCCACTTTGGCAACGTCAGCGACGCTAACGCGCAGACGAGTGATACACGCGTCAAGGTTGGTGATGTTTTCTTTACCGCCAAACGCCGCGACCAGAGCCGGAGCCATTTCGCTGGTTGCGCCAGCTTTAGCGTCTTCGGTAGCGTCTTCACGACCCGGAGTTTTCAGATCCATCGCTTTGATCAGCACGCGGAAGATGGTGTAGTACACCACGGCGTAGCAAAGACCGACAATCGGGAACAGCCACAGTTTGCTGCTGTTACCAGACAGAACGATGAAGTCAATCAGGCCGTGCGAGAAGCTGGTGCCGTCACGCATACCCAGAAGGATACAGATCGGGAAGGCCAGGCCTGCCAGAATCGCGTGGATAACGTACAGGATCGGCGCCACGAACATGAACGAGAACTCGATAGGCTCGGTGATACCGGTCAGGAACGAGGTCAGCGCAGCGGAGATCATGATACCGCCCACTTTCGCGCGGTTTTCTGGTTTCGCAGAATGCCAGATAGCAATAGCAGCAGCCGGCAGACCATACATTTTGAACAGGAAGCCGCCAGACAGTTTGCCCGCCGTCGGGTCGCCTGCCATGTAACGCGGGATATCGCCGTGGAACACCTGACCTGCTGCGTTGGTATATTCACCAATCTGCATCTGGAAAGGTACGTTCCAGATGTGGTGCAGACCAAACGGCACCAGGCAACGCTCGATGAAGCCGTAGATACCGAACGCGACAACCGGGTTCTGGTACGCTGCCCACTGGGAGAACGTCTGGATGGCAGAGCCAATCGGCGGCCAAATGAAGGACAGGATCACGCCAGTGAAAATCGCCGCCAGACCAGAGATGATCGGAACGAAACGTTTACCCGCGAAGAAGCCCAGATACTCAGGCAGCTTGATACGGTAGAAGCGGTTGAACATATACGCCGCAATCGCACCGGAGATAATACCTCCCAGCACACCGGTATCCGCCAGGTGTTTGGCGGCGATCTCCTCGGCAGGCAGGTGCAGCACCAGAGGGGCGACCACCGCCATGGTTTTCACCATGATACCGTAGGCAACGACTGCCGCGAGCGCGGATACGCCGTCGTTATTGGTGAAGCCCAGCGCGACACCGATAGCGAAGATAAGCGGCATGTTTGCGAAAACAGAACCGCCCGCTTCCGCCATGACGTGAGAAACCACGGCTGGCAGCCAGCTGAAGTTTGCAGAACCGACGCCCAGCAGGATACCTGCGATAGGCAGTACGGAGACTGGCAGCATCAGCGATTTACCCACCTTTTGCAGGTTAGCAAATGCATTCTTAAACATAATTGAGAGTGCTCCTGAGTATTTGTGCTTTTTTTACGCGTTATACGCATCAGCCCGGGGGGAGAAACGGGCCATAAACAGGGCATCTGAGTGCCCTTTATTTATTACGCAGAGTAAAATAAATCCCGCGATTGTTGTTTGACGGCTATCACGTTTCAAACAACCCTTGGCCGAAAACTTGCGATTCTTTACATTAAGTGTTTCAGGATGTTTATAAATCGCCGTTCACCGCCTGAATTTTGGCGGTGAACTTTACTCGCTTTGATCATTAATTACGAGCTTTAAAATAACTCGGTTTATCAGGCAGATTGCAGCGCAGAGAGGTCAACGTGGAACAGCGTGGAGAAGTTACGGGTGGTGATTTCCGCAAGGGTATCAACACTGACGCCCTTCAGCACCGCCATATATTCCGCCACGTCGCGCACCAGCGCCGGCTGATTCTCTTTACCGCGATGCGGAACCGGCGCCAGGTACGGCGAGTCGGTTTCCACCAGCATTCTGTCGAGCGGAACATAACGCGCGGCATCGCGAATTTGCTCCGCATTACGGAACGTCAGGATGCCGGAAAAGGAGATGTAGAACCCCAGGTCCAGCAGCTTGCCCGCCGTCTCTTTGTCTTCCGTAAAACAGTGTAGTACGCCTGAACAGTCCGTCACTTTTTCTTCGCGAAGGATAGCAAGCGTGTCTTCCCGCGCATCACGTGTGTGCACGATAACCGGTTTATTCAGCTCACGGCCGATACGAATATGGTGGCGAAAAGAGGTTTGCTGACGGACTTTGGTTTCCGGGGTGTAGTAGTAATCCAGGCCCGTCTCCCCCATCGCGATCACGCGTGGGTCGGCGGCGAGACGGCGTAATTCTTCTGGATCGTACTCTTCATCCTGATTCAGCGGGTGCACGCCGCAGGAATAGGCGACATTTTCACGCTCGCCGATAAGCTCGCGCATCGCCTTGTAGCCTGGCAGCGTTGTGGCGACCGCCAGAAAATATTTAACGTCGCGGGCGGCGGCTTTCGCCAGAACATCATCCACATCATGATGCAGAGATTGATAATCCAGGCCATCAAGATGGCAATGTGAGTCGACTAAAAACATAACGTCTCTCTCAGAGGTGAAAAGAAGGAAGTGGGGCGTCAGGGCGCATGTAGTGCTCCCAGGTAAGTAATAGTTCGGTCAGCAATAGCTCACGGTTGACAGCGGCGACGTTAAGCAGGCGATCGCGGCAGCGGAAAAGCGACTCGACCATTGCTTGCAGCACAGCGGGCGTGAAACGGTGGGCCAGCTCACCGACGAGCGTCGGATAATCCGTATTGACCAGCGCACCATGGGCGCCATATCGCCATTTCAGCGCGTCCATCAGAAAAGCGGCCAGCCAGTGCAGACGAAACGCCGCTTGTTCATGGTTAAGGGCGGGTAATAATGATAGCCAGTCGCCACCTGCAAGCGCAGCCGAGATCTTCTCGCTAAGTACCTCGCGTTGCTGCCACTGTTCAGGCTGGAGAAGCTCAAGCGCGGCGGCGGGCGCGCCGCCCGTCAGGCGTAATGCTGCATGAATACGCGACGGCTCTGCCTGCGTTTCTCGCTCAAGCCATGCCTGAGCGTAGCGTGCCTCAGGGGGAGCGAGATGCCAGCAGAAGCAGCGGCTGCGAAGCGTCGCAGGCAGCAACTCCGGCTCACGGCAGCCCAGCAAAAACCAGGTGTTTTCCGGCGGCTCTTCCAGCGTTTTCAACAGCGCATTCGCTGCCGCCTCCGTCAGTTGCGCCGCCTCTTTGATCCAGACGACTTTCGCGCCGCCCAGCCGCGCGCGATCGTAGAGCTTTTCGCTGATATCGCGAATAGCGTCAATGCCAAGCGTGGATTTGCCTTTTTCTGGCTCCGCCTGGTAATAGTCCGGATGCGTGCCCGCCTGCATAAGCTGGCAGGCGCGGCACTCACCACAGCTTTTCTGCCCTTGCGGCTGCTGACACATACGCCAGCGGCTTAAGGCGTAGATTAGCGCATCGTCGCCCATGCCTGGCAGCGCGTGAACCAATACCGCATGGTGCCCCCTTCCAGCCTGCCAGTTGCCGACCAGATGTTCAAACGAGGGGCGCAGCCATGGATACCATTTCATTATTGTTGCTCCTGCACCCAGCGCGTGACCGCGGCGCGGATATCGCGGCTGACGGCCTCCAGCGGCTGGCTGGCGTCAATGGTCATGATACGTGGGTCAGCTGCAGCCAGCTCAAGGTAACGGGCGCGCGTGCGGTTAAAGAAGTCGAGTGACTCTTGTTCTATGCGGTCAAGCTCGCCGCGCGCGCGCGCGCGCTCAAGCCCAATGCGAGGATCGACATCAAGATAAAGCGTCAAATCCGGTGCGAAATCACCCAGCACGGCCTGTCGCAGCGTACGCAGTAGCTCACGATCGATACCGCGTCCGCCGCCCTGATAGGCTTGTGTTGAGAGATCATGACGATCGCCAATCACCCATTCGCCGCGCGAAAGCGCAGGCTTAATGACCGTTTCCACAAGTTGCACGCGCGCCGCGTAAAACAGTAGTACCTCGGCGTTATCAGTAATAATTTCATCGCCCACCGATTTAATATCCAGCACCAGGCTGCGAAGCTTTTCTGCCAGCACTGTGCCGCCAGGCTCGCGGGTGAACGTCATCTCAGTGATGCCCAGCGATTTCAGCGTCTCTACTACCAGATTACGCGCGGTGGTTTTTCCGGCACCTTCCAGGCCTTCGATGACAATATATTTACTGCTCATTTTTATCCTTAAGCGCCTTGAGATAATCCTGTACTGCTCGATTATGACTGGCAAGATTAGTGGTGAACGTATGGCCGCCCTTACCGTCCGCCACAAAATAGAGATACGGTGTTTTCGCCGGGTGCGCTGCCGCTTTCAGCGAGGCCTCTCCCGGCATTGCGATGGGACCTGGCGGCAAGCCGCTAATGACATAAGTATTATACGGTGTTGGAGTTTCCAAATCCTTACGGGATAGCTTGCCGTTGTAATTCTTGCCCATGCCATAAATCACGGTCGGATCGGTCTGAAGACGCATGCCGATTCGCAGCCGGTTAATAAAGACTGAGGCCACGCGGTCACGTTCGCTTGCAACCGCGGTCTCTTTCTCGATGATAGATGCCATTGTCACCAGCTGGTTCGGATCCTGATAAGGCAGCCCTTCCATGCGGGCTTTCCACACTTCATCCACCGCTTTCTGCATGCGCTGGTGAGCGCGTTTGAGGATCGTCACATCGGCAGTATTGGCGGTATAAAGCCAGGTATCCGGCCAGAACCATCCTTCCACCCATTCGGGATGTTCAAGCTTTAGCGCCTCAGCGACCGTCGCGTACTCATCATCTTTCAGCGTATGTTTAATATAGGGTGCATCACGAAGCTGTTTTAGCCAGTCGCTCAGTTTCATACCCTCAACGAAGCGAATGGGGAACTGCGCCTCTTTACCGCTTGCGAGTAGCTTCAGGGCATCACGTACAGTCATTTTCGGCGTGAATCGATAAGTGCCCGCTTTAAAATGCGAAAGCTCAGGTTCGATGCGCAGTAACCACTGGAACACACGCGGGCGCTTGATGAGCTTCTCATCATATAACTGCTGGCCAAGCGCCAGGCGCCCCGTGCCCGGTTTAAGCGTAAAAATCGTGTCTTTCGTTATTGGCAAAGGGCTTTGCGCCAGCTGGCGTACTTTCCAGTAACCAACGCCTGCCGCAATGGCAAGCACAAGAACCAGTAGTAGCGCGGCGCGCAACATTTTCTTCATGGGAACCCGGTTATCAGCAATGGGGAATGAGGTAGTTATACAGTTCGCGCGAGGCGTAAGCGTGACCGTCAATCTCACGCACCGGTACCAGAGGCATCAGCGCATTACAGATAAAGATCTCATCGGCCTCTTCCAGCGCGCTGACAGGGGCGTAAATTTCAGACAATCGCCAGGATGACTGATTCAGCAGTCTAATAATATGTCGCCGCATAAGGCCATCAACACCGGCTTGATCGAGACGGGGGGTAAACACCGCTTTTCCTGTACGCCAGAATAAATTAGCCGCACAGCATTCCGTAACCCACCCTTCACTGTCAAGTACCAGAGCTTCATCAGCGGGTGTCTGCTCAAGATGCGTGCGGATAAGAACTTGCTCCAGCCGGTTAAGGTGTTTGATGCCCGCAAGACAGGGATTACGTCCAAGCCGAATGGGACTTAAAGCGAGGCTTACACCGCGTTCACGCCATTCGTCATAAAAGGTCGGATAGAGTGCACGTGAAACAATGCGTGTTGGCGTATCACATCCCTCAATACTGTAACCGCGTTTACCCACGCCACGTGTGATAATGACTTTGACGATCGCCCGGCTCTGCCCCTGGCCGACAAGACGCATTTCATCTCGCAATACCCCGATATCCGGTATCGGGATCGCCAGCCGTTCGCAACCTTCAAGCAGACGCGTCAAATGGTGTTCCAGCAGGTGAATTTGACCATCGCGTACGCAGGCTGTCGTAAAGCAGCCATCACCGAACTGGACAGCGCGATCGGTCGCTGGCAGATAATCCTGAGCGATACCATTAATTAACAACATAGGGGCTCCTGAACGAGTAGCACAGTAGTCTCGCAGGATGATCGATGGGGAGCAAGAGGAAGGAGATATGTACAAAAGCCCGCGCGAAGCGGGCCTTTGAGACGGCTATCAGACCTTTTTAAAGATCAGAGAACCGTTGGTGCCGCCAAAGCCGAAGGAGTTACACAACGTGTATTCCATGCCACTCACCTGACGCGCTTCATGCGGAACGAAATCAAGGTCGCAGCCTTCGTCCGGATTGTCCAGGTTAATGGTTGGCGGAACGGACTGATCGCGCAGCGCGAGGATGGAGTAAATAGATTCTACTGCACCCGCAGCGCCAAGCAGATGGCCGGTCATTGATTTGGTGGAGCTCACCATAACGCGTTTTGCCGCATCACCAAATACCGATTTCACTGCCTGTGCTTCAGCAACATCGCCTGCCGGCGTTGAAGTGCCGTGTGCGTTCACGTAGCCAATTTGGCCGGCGTCGATACCCGCATCACGCAGTGCATGAACCATAGCCAGCGCTGCGCCCGCACCGTTTTCCGGCGGAGAAGTCATGTGATAAGCATCGCTGCTCATCCCAAAACCAACCAGCTCGGCATAAATCTTCGCGCCGCGTTTTTTCGCGTGTTCGTACTCTTCAAGTACGATAATGCCTGCGCCGTCGCCCAGCACAAATCCATCCCTGTCTTTATCCCACGGGCGGCTTGCAGCCTGCGGATTATCGTTGCGGGTGGAAAGCGCACGCGCCGCGCCGAAACCGCCAACGCCAAGCGGCGTGCTGGCTTTTTCCGCGCCACCAGCCAACATCACGTCAGCATCGCCATAGGCGATGATACGCGCCGCATGGCCGATGTTGTGCACGCCTGAAGTACAAGCAGTAGCGATTGAGATGCTGGGACCGCGCAGACCGTACATGATAGTCAGGTGACCTGCCACCATGTTAACAATCGTTGATGGCACGAAGAAGGGGCTGATTTTCCGCGGGCCGCCGTTAACCAGCGAGCTGTGGTTTTCTTCGATGAGGCCAAGGCCGCCGATGCCGGAACCGATAGCCGCGCCGATACGGGAAGCGTTTTCTTCCGTTACTTCAAGGCCGGAATCCTGCATGGCCTGTACGCCGGCGACAATTCCATATTGAATGAAGGCATCCATCTTGCGCTGTTCTTTGCGCGAGATAATCTCTTCACAGTTAAAATCCTTTACTAAGCCAGCAAATTTCGTTGCATAGGCGCTAGTATCGAAATGGTCGATCAGGCTGATGCCACTCTGACCGGCAAGGAGAGCTTTCCAGGTAGACTCTACGGTATTGCCGACAGGAGACAACATGCCCAGTCCGGTCACAACTACACGACGC
Organism: Cronobacter condimenti 1330; assembly: GCF_001277255.1. Lineage (NCBI taxonomy): Bacteria > Pseudomonadati > Pseudomonadota > Gammaproteobacteria > Enterobacterales > Enterobacteriaceae > Cronobacter > Cronobacter condimenti. The sequence goes on along the minus strand of NZ_CP012264.1, from coordinate 1,705,805 downwards.
TTAGACACGTTTGTCCTCCAGGGAGGGATGATATTAGTAGATACTTGTGGGACTAAAAGATAAAACTCAGGCGGTCGAGCGACCGCCTGGAGATGTTCACTTACGCCTGGTGGCCGTTGATGTAATCAATGGCAGCCTGAACGGTGGTGATTTTCTCAGCTTCTTCGTCCGGAATCTCAGTATCAAACTCTTCTTCCAGAGCCATTACCAGCTCAACGGTGTCAAGAGAATCAGCGCCCAGGTCTTCAACGAAGGAAGCATTGTTGGTAACTTCTTCCTGCTTAACGCCCAGCTGTTCGCCGATAATTTTCTTAACGCGTTCTTCGATAGTGCTCATACTCTTAAATTTCCTATCAAAACTCGCTTTCGCGATGGTTTTCGTAGTGTATAAAATGTTGAAAAAGTTGCAACTAAATCCCGGCAGGTCTTACCACGATTTTACGCTATTTTGCGGGCAATTGCCCTGATAACGCAAATAATTTTATTCGTGATTAAACCATGTACATTCCGCCATTGACGTGCAAGGTCTCACCAGTGATGTACCCGGCCTCGTCAGAGGCTAAAAATGCAACCGCGCTGGCGATTTCTTTTGCGTCGCCTAAACGACCCGCAGGAACTTCCGCCAGAATACCCGCACGCTGGTCGTCAGACAGCGCACGCGTCATGTCCGTTTCAATAAAACCCGGAGCAACAACGTTTACTGTAATACCGCGGGACGCAACTTCGCGAGCCAGCGATTTACTGAAACCGATAAGACCCGCTTTCGCCGCAGCGTAGTTGGCCTGACCGGCATTTCCCATGGTACCGACCACAGAACCGATTGTGATAATGCGACCGTGACGCTTTTTCATCATAGCTCGCATTACCGCTTTTGACAGACGGAAAACCGATGACAGGTTGGTTTCGAGAATATCGTTCCACTCGTCATCTTTCATTCGCATTAGCAGGTTGTCACGGGTTATCCCGGCATTATTGACCAGAATATCCACTTCGCCAAATTCTGCGCGAATATTTTCCAGAACGGATTCGATGGATGCCGCATCGGTCACATTCAGCATCAGGCCTTTGCCATTAGCGCCCAGATAATCGCTAATCGCTTGCGCGCCATTTTCGCTGGTAGCAGTGCCGATAACCTTCGCGCCGCGTGCAACCAGGGTTTCTGCGATGGCGCGGCCGATACCGCGGCTTGCACCAGTGACCAGCGCGATTTTTCCTTCAAAGCTCATGGTTTTCCTCGTTTTATTGCGCAAGTGCCGCTGACAGGCTGGCTGGCTCGTTAATTGCCGCTGCCGTCAGGGTGTCAACAATACGTTTCGTCAGGCCAGTTAACACTTTACCTGGGCCGATTTCATACAGCTGTGTAACGCCCTGCGCCGCGATGTACTCGACGCTTTTCGTCCATTGCACCGGGTTGTAGAGCTGGCGCACCAGTGCGTCGCGGATCGCTTCTGCCGACGTTTCACATTTCACGTCGACGTTATTAACGACCGAAATCTGCGGGGCGTTAAATGTAATTTTTTCAAGCTCTGCAGCCAGTTTCTCAGCCGCGGGCTTCATCAGCGCGCAATGTGAAGGCACGCTTACTGGCAGCGGCAGCGCACGCTTGGCGCCTGCGGCTTTACAGGCGATGCCTGCACGTTCAACGGCCTCTTTATGGCCCGCGATAACGACCTGGCCTGGTGAGTTGAAATTCACCGGTGAAACGACCTGGCCTTCTGCCGCGTCTTCACAGGCTTTTGCAATTGCGTCGTCATCCAGCCCGATAATCGCAGCCATAGCACCGGTGCCTTCCGGCACGGCTTCCTGCATAAATTTGCCACGCAGGTCAACCAGACGCACCGCATCAGCGAAATCGATAACGCCCGCGCATACCAGGGCGGAATATTCACCAAGGCTGTGACCAGCCATCAGCGCAGGTGCTTTACCGCCCTGCTCTTGCCATACTCGCCACAGCGCGACAGAAGCGGTCAGCAGCGCAGGCTGCGTCTGCCAGGTTTTGTTCAGTTCTTCTGCCGGGCCTTGCTGCACCAGCGCCCAAAGATCATAGCCCAGCGCCGCAGAAGCTTCGCGAAAGGTCGCTTCAATAACGGGAAAATTTGCCGCCATGTCAGACAGCATTCCCACAGCCTGAGAGCCCTGGCCTGGAAATACAAAAGCAAATTGCGTCATTTTTTTATCCTTCTCGATTAAAAACGAACCAGCGCGGAACCCCAGGTGAAGCCGCCGCCGAACGCCTCAAGCAGGACCAGTTGGCCCCGCTGAATACGCCCGTCACGCACCGCTTCATCCAACGCGCAAGGCACGGAAGCCGCAGAGGTGTTGCCGTGTCGGTCGAGGGTCACAACGACATTGTCCATCGACATACCGAGTTTTTTTGCCGTCGCGCTGATAATACGGAGGTTCGCCTGATGCGGCACCAGCCAGTCGAGAGAAGCGCGATCCAACTGATTCGCTTCCAGCGTCTCGTCGACGATATGGGCAAGTTCAGTCACCGCGACTTTAAACACTTCGTTTCCGGCCATGGTCAGGAAGGTTGGGCTGTCCGGATTCACGCGATCCTGGTTTGGCAGGGTTAAAAGCTCGCCGTAGCTGCCATCAGCATGCAGATGCGTAGAAAGAATACCTGGCTCTTCGCTCGCGCCAAGTACAGCAGCGCCTGCACCATCACCGAAAAGGATGATCGTGCCACGATCGTTAGGATCAAGTGTGCGTGCCAGTGCATCGGATCCGATCACCAACGCGTTCTTTACCGCGCCAGATTTAACATATTGATCCGCAATGCTCAGTGCATAAGTAAAACCGGCGCATGCCGCGGCGACGTCAAATGCCGGGCAGCCTTTAATGCCCAGCATGCCCTGTACCTGGCACGCCGCGCTCGGGAAAGCGTGCGTGGCGGAGGTCGTGGCGACGATGATCAGGCCAATCTGTGTTTTGTCGATGCCGGCCATGTCAATTGCACGCAAGGCAGCTTCGTAGCCCATCGTGGCGACCGTCTCGTCTGGCGCCGCAATGCGACGCTCGCGAATACCGGTGCGAGTGACAATCCACTCGTCAGAGGTTTCCACCATTTTTTCCAGATCGGCGTTCGTCCGCACTTGTTCAGGCAGGTAGCTGCCTGTACCAATAATCTTCGTATACATGTACGCTCAGTCACTCTTGGGTAATACAGATTCCAGGCGAGCGGCAATCCGCTGAGGAATTTGTCGCTGCACCGCCTGCACTGCCTGTTCAATCGCGACCGCAAAAGCTCGCTGATTGGCTGCACCATGGCTCTTAATCACCGTGCCGCGCAATCCTAACAGACAGGCGCCATTATACTGGTCGGGGTTGAGGTGACTGAATCGCCTTGAAAGGCTTTTTTGTAACCAACGCTTTAATAAAAGCCACCACCACGACCGTTTTTTCCCTTCGCCCTGCGATTTGAGCAGCGAAAGAAACATCCTGACAACACCTTCCATCGTTTTTAGCGTGACGTTACCGACAAAACCGTCGCAAACCAGGACATCCGTTTTGCCGGTCAGTAATTCATTGGCTTCGAGATAACCGATATAATTTAACGATGGCACAGCTTTTAACAACGCGGCAGCTTCACGGATACTATCAAGCCCCTTCGTTTCTTCTTCACCGATATTGAGCAACGCGACACGCGGATTTTCGATGCCCAGCACCTCTTCCGCCATCACCGAACCCATGATCGCAAACTGCGCGAGCATTGTACTGTCGCAATCGACGTTGGCGCCTAAATCCAACACCACCGTTTTCCCCTTCTGCTGGTGCGGTAACACCGTCATCAACGCGGGGCGCTCAATGCCGTCAATAGGCTTTAGCAAAAGTTTGGCAAGTCCCATCAGCGCTCCGGTATTTCCGGCGCTGATGCAGGCCTGCGCGCGTCCCTCTTTGACCAGCTCAAGCGCAATACGCATCGAGCTGCCACGGCTGTTACGTACAGCCTGCGAAGGGCGGACATCACTGGCAATAACCGATTCTGCCGCAATGATCTGCAGCCGCGAACGTTGTTCAAAATCAGCTCTGGCAAGTAATGGCGTGATGGCGTCGGGATCACCGACTAAAAGAAGATGCAAATGTGGATCAGAATTCAGTGCCTGCAATGCTGCAGGCACTGTCACGGCAGGACCAAAATCCCCGCCCATGACATCTAACGCCAGGGTTAGAGGTGTCAAGGTATCGCCAGGTTACGGTTATCCCCGCTTGAGCGGGGAAAGCGCACTAAGCTTAATCACGCTTACGCGCGATTACTTAGTGATAACCTTGCGACCGCGGTAGTAACCGTCGGCGGTGATGTGGTGACGCAGATGGGTTTCACCAGAAGTTTTGTCTACAGACAGGCTGGTGACAGCGGTCAGCGCGTCATGAGAACGACGCATACCGCGCTTGGAACGAGTGGGTTTATTCTGTTGTACGGCCATGGACCTTACTCCTCAATTACGGCTTATTCCTGCTCGCGCGGGAATCGCCAATTACTTACGCTTTAAATTGGCTAACACGGCAAATGGATTTGGTTTCTGTGCCTCTTCAGGCAGTTCACCAAAGACCATGTCCGCCTCGGACACTTCACAGTGTTCAGAATCATGCACCGGAACTACAGGCAGGGCGAGGATTAATTCATCCTCAACCGTCGCCAGCAGGTCGATTTCACCGAATTCATTCACTTCAATCGGCTCATACGCTTCCGGGAGTGCTTCTGCCTGATCGTCGTTAGAGATCGGGCTGAAACAATACGTTGTGTGAACATGATGACTAAACGGCTGACCGCAACGCTGGCATGCGAGCGTTACCGTAACCGTTGCATCACCTTTAAACACGGCGAGACGCTGGTTATCGATAGCGAACGACATGGAGCATTCGACATCACTGTCCACACTGACCACAGATTCGGCGATACGCTCTACCTGTTCAGGAGTATAGATACCCTGGTAATCGAGGCGTTTTTGAGCCGTACGAACCGGATCAAGAGTCAGGGGTAATTTTACCTTTTGCATAGGGCGCGCATATTAACTTTGTAACGTCATAGAGTCAAAGAAAAAGGCGGGTTTGAAACACCTTTTACCATTTATTCGCACACATTGCGGCCGACAGTTTAAAATAGCGCTCATCGATACGCTATCTTTCACTGAAAAATATGACCTCAATCGTACTGGCTTCCACATCGCCGTTTCGCCGCACTCTCTTAGAAAAGCTGGGCTTACCGTTTGAAACCGCAGCACCCGAGACTGACGAAACCCCACTCGCGAAGGAAACTGCACAACAATTAGTATTAAGACTGGCTTTACAAAAAGCGCAAGCGCTGCGGGAGAATTATCCCCGGCATTTGATTATTGGCAGCGATCAGGTTTGCGTGCTGAATAATACCATTACCGGTAAACCGCACACGTTTGAAAATGCTGTTAAGCAGTTGCGTCAGGCAAGCGGACAGGTTGTCACCTTTTATACCGGCATTGCGCTTTATAATAGCGCCACCGGTGTGCAGCAATGTGATTGTGAACCTTTTCACGTCCATTTTCGCACACTCAGCGAGACAGAAATTGAAAACTACCTGCATCGTGAGGCGCCATGGCAATGTGCGGGCAGCTTTAAAAGCGAAGGGCTTGGTATCACGCTCTTTGACAGGCTCGACGGACGTGATCCGAACACCCTGATTGGCCTGCCGCTGATTCGCCTGTGTGAAATGCTCCGCCGCGAAGGTGTCGATCCCCTCTCCCACCGTTAGATGCCAGAAAGCAAAAAGCCCTGCATCGCAGGGCTTTTTTTATTACAGGGCGGCTTACTGCATTTCCGCCAGCTGACGTGCAACGGCCAGCAGTTCCTGCTGTTTTTCGCGCATCGCGGTCAGTTTTTCGTTGAACAGATCCAACTGCTTCTGGTCAGTAAACTGCGCCATCGCGCCGGTGTACTGTACTTTATTGCCGAGGCTGTTCAGGTAGTTGCCGATATCCAGCGCCTGGCCAAGAATGGCGTCGGTTAGAGAGAGCGTCTGGGTCAGCAGCGCGTTAGGACGCACCACGGTTTTCTGATAAGCCTGATCAAAGACCGTTTTCAGGTCCTCCGGCTGTTTCAGTTTGGAATAACGGTCTTCCACGCTTTTCATGGTATCCGCGCGTTTCGTTTCGATATTCCCCAGTTCTTTACGGGATTTTTCGATAGTCTCGCGTTTTTCCACCATATCTTTTGCGCTGGACACGCCGCGCATCTGACGCATGGCCTGATCGTTGCCTGAAAACGCAGCAGTCATTTCATTGGAGTAATCACTCAGGATCGCGTAATCGTCCGCGTACTTGCCAAAGCTCTCTTTTTCCTGCGCGGTCAGCGTCGGAACCGACAGCGTTTTGGACGGCAGAATACGGGTCTGAAGGAACTGAATAAAGGCTTTACGCTGTTCCGGTTCTTTATTGTTATCGCACCCTGCGAGCTGCCACACCATGCCTGTCAGAAACAGGGTAAAGAAAACACGTTTCCATGTCCGGGAATGTAACCAGGCCATTTTTATCTCCATGCGGTTGTATATGTATAAAAAAACACCCGGCCGGAGCCGGGTGTTCAGTGTAGTTCATTTCATAACGCAGCGCGGGGATGCCAGACGAGAACTACTACATTCAGGAGGCTTTCAGCCGCCCGCACGCAACACTTTCAGACAAGTCTTAAGCTCATCATCCATGGGCGCCTCTACGCGCATCGTCTCGCCAGTGCCTGGGTGTTCAAAACGCAGCGCTGCCGCATGCAGAAACAGGCGATTCAAACCAGTCGCGGCTAACTGTGCATCAAACGCCCGATCGCCATAGCGATCGTCAAAAGCAATAGGGTGACCGGCAAACTGGGTGTGAACACGGATCTGATGGGTGCGACCCGTCACAGGGCTACAGCGTACCAGCGTCGCGTTCGCAAACCGCTCTTCGACCTTAAAACGGGTTTCTGACGGTTTGCCTTCCTGGTTCACACGCACAATACGCTCGCCGCTTTGCAGAATATTTTTCAGGAGCGGCGCCTGGACGCTTTTCACATGTGACTGCCACTGGCCGCGCACCAGTGCCAGATAATCTTTCTGCATCCCCTTCTGGCGTAACTGCTCATGCAGTGAACGCAGCGCCGAGCGCTTTTTGGCTACCAACAGCACGCCGGATGTATCACGGTCGAGTCGATGCACCAGCTCCAGAAAACGTGCTTCGGGGCGTAGCGCGCGCAAGCCTTCAATCACGCCGAAACTCAGCCCGCTGCCGCCGTGAACCGCCGTACCGGACGGTTTATTCAGCACCAGAATATGATCATCTTCATAAAGGATAACGTCGCTTAGCGCCGCTACCTTTTGCAGGTGGGGAGAAACAGCTTCCTCTTCACGTTCCGCCACACGAACCGGTGGGATGCGCACTTCATCGCCCGCCTCAAGCTTGTACTCCGGCTTGATACGTTTTTTGTTCACCCGCACTTCGCCTTTGCGAACGATGCGGTAAATCATACTTTTGGGCACGCCTTTAAGCTGCGTGCGCAAAAAATTGTCGATACGCTGCCCTGCCTCATCGGCGGAAATGGCAACGATTTTTACGGATGGCGTCTCTGTTTTCATGGTGCGCGATTCTAAATACCGGATGCCCGTAGCGCCACACATTTTTATATGCTTATATTTAGTAACTCATCGATTCACACAGCTAATGAGTTCTTTTTGTCACCGCTTCGGCGGAACCGACGAACAAGAAGTTAAAAAACTGTGAGTAAGTCGGTGATAAAGGGCAAAAGTCAGCTTGCTATATCAAGCTTAGCAATGGAATAATGCGACTGTTTTCCGTGTTGAGACTTGTTTAGACAAGGAATTTTGCGGAATTACCAGTTTTGCCTGACAGTCCTTCCACGCGGCAATGGCGTAAGACGTGTTGAACTTTCAGGCAGTTAGCGGGCTGCGGGTTGCAGCCTGGCCGGTAAAGGGAAGCTTCCGGAGAAACAATCCCGGTCATTCCTCTGATAATTGCGCTGTATTTCCACCTGAAATACAGGCTACCGACACTCTGCGCCTCTTAAGCGTTCGACAACCGGGAGGTTGACGGCGCGAACAGTCACGAGGCCATCGGTTCACTCCCGGTCAGCGTCACCATGCCCGCAGCTTTGTCGTCAATGTAAGAATAACGAGTAAGTTACGATGAAAAGAATGCTAATTAACGCAACTCAGCAGGAAGAGTTGCGCGTCGCCCTCGTGGATGGGCAACGTCTGTACGACCTGGATATCGAAAGTCCTGGACACGAGCAGAAAAAAGCGAACATCTACAAAGGCAAAATTACCCGCATTGAACCCAGTCTCGAAGCCGCATTTGTTGATTATGGCGCCGAAAGACACGGTTTCCTCCCTTTAAAAGAAATCGCCCGCGAATACTTCCCTGCCAGCTATGCCTCTCATGGTCGTCCGAACATTAAAGATGTCTTGCGCGAAGGCCAGGAAGTCATCGTTCAGATCGATAAAGAAGAACGTGGCAACAAAGGCGCGGCGCTGACAACTTTTATCAGCCTTGCGGGCAGTTACCTCGTGCTGATGCCGAACAATCCACGTGCAGGCGGTATCTCTCGCCGTATTGAAGGTGACGATCGCACCGAGCTTAAAGAAGCCCTTTCCAGCCTCGAACTGCCTGACGGCATGGGGTTGATTGTGCGCACCGCAGGCGTTGGTAAATCTGCCGAAGCGCTGCAGTGGGATTTAAGCTTCCGCCTTAAGCACTGGGAAGCCATTCAAAAAGCCGCTGAAAACCGTCCGGCACCGTTCCTTATCCATCAGGAAAGTAACGTTATCGTACGCGCGTTCCGCGACTATCTTCGTCAGGACATCGGCGAAATCCTTATCGATAACCCGAAAGTGCTTGAGCTGGCCCGTCAGCACATCGCCGCGCTGGGTCGTCCGGATTTCAGCAGCAAAATTAAGCTCTACACCGGTGAAATTCCGCTGTTCAGCCACTATCAAATTGAATCCCAGATTGAGTCAGCCTTCCAGCGCGAAGTACGTCTGCCGTCCGGCGGCTCGATTGTTATCGACACCACCGAAGCGCTGACCGCAATCGATATCAACTCCGCACGCGCAACCCGCGGCGGCGATATCGAAGAAACCGCGTTCAACACCAACCTGGAAGCGGCAGATGAAATCGCCCGTCAGCTGCGCCTGCGCGACTTAGGCGGTCTGATCGTTATCGACTTCATCGATATGACCCCGGTACGCCATCAGCGCGCGGTAGAAAACCGCCTGCGCGAAGCCGTACGACAGGACCGCGCGCGTATTCAAATCAGCCATATTTCCCGCTTTGGTCTGCTGGAGATGTCCCGCCAGCGCCTGAGCCCGTCGCTTGGCGAATCCAGCCATCATGTCTGCCCGCGTTGTAGCGGCACCGGCACCATCCGCGATAACGAATCTCTGTCGCTTTCTATTCTGCGTCTGATTGAAGAAGAAGCGCTGAAAGAGAACACGCAGGAAGTTCACGCTATCGTTCCCGTGCCTATCGCCTCTTATTTGCTCAACGAAAAGCGCGAAGCCATTACGGCTATCGAAACGCGCCAGGGTGGCGTGCGCTGCGTGATCGTGCCAAACGATCAGATGGAAACTCCGCACTACTCCGTGCTGCGCGTGCGTAAAGGCGAAGAGACCCATACGCTAAGTTACATGCTGCCGAAACTGCATGAAGAAGCGATGGCGCTGCCGTCTGAAGAAGAATACGCCGAGCGTAAACGTCCTGAGCAGCCGGCACTGGCTACCTTCGTCATGCCAGACGTGCCGCCAGCGCCGCCAGAATCCAGCGCCCCGAAAGCCGCCGCACCGGTAGCCCAGCCGACACCAGCGCAAGCGCCTGCGAAAGAAGGCTTCCTGAGCCGCGCTATCAGCGCGCTGAAGAGCCTGTTCGCCAGCGAACCACAGGTACAGCCTGCCGCAAGCGAGCCGGAACAGCAGCCAGCGAAAAACCGCGACGAGAAGCAGCAAGAGCGTCGTAATGGCCGCCGTCAGAATAATCGTCGCGATCGCAACGACCGTAATGATCGCAGCGACCGTGGCGAGCGTCCGTCCCGTGATAATCGCGATAACCGTGACAACAGCGAAGCGCGCGAAGAGAACCGCCGTAACCGCCGTGAGAAACAGCAGCAGAACGCCGAAGTGCGTGAAAGCCGCGCGCCGGTTGCGGAAGATGCCGCTGAGAAACCAAAAGCACGTGACGAGCAGCAGTCACCTCGCCGCGATCGCAACCGTCGCCGCTCTGAAGAGAAACGTCAGGCGCAGCAGGAAGTCAGCGAGCTGAACCGTGACGAGGCTGTTGAAGAGACCGAACAGGAAGATCGCGTTGTTCAGGTGATGCCGCGCCGTAAACCGCGTCAGCTGAGCCAGAAAGTGCGTATCGAATCGGTATCGGATGTTATTGAGCAGGCCGAGGCGCCAGCACCGGTTGCCGAAACGCAACAGGAAGACACTGCCCCACTGGCGCTGCCAGCGAATGTGGAAGCGCCAGCTGCCTCTGACGAGAACGCCCACTCCGGCAGTGAGAACGCCGGTATGCCGCGTCGTTCACGTCGCTCTCCGCGTCACCTGCGTGTCAGCGGCCAGCGCCGCCGTCGCTATCGTGACGAGCGTTACCCGACACAGTCGCCGATGCCGCTGACCGTCGCATGCGCGTCGCCGGAGATGGCCTCTGGTAAAGTCTGGATCCGCTACCCACTGCCGCGTGCGCAGGAGCAGGATGAGCAGCAGACGCTGGAGCAGAACACCGCGCCGGTCGCTGAAACCTCAACGGTAACCGCGCCGGTTGAACCAGTCGCTGAAGCCGTAGTAGTGGAGCCGTCGGTTGCAGAAAGCGCGCCGCAGGCGCCGGTCGTGGAAACGACCCATCCTGAAGCGATCGAAGCACCGGTTGACGCACAGCCGCAGCTCATCGAGCCGCAGGATCAGGCCGTCGCCGAACAGGTTGCGCAGGAAGCCGTTGCGGCTGACGCGCCGGTTGCTGATGACGCCACCCGCGTTAACGCCGCCGCTGAGATGGCAGAAAGCGCGCCGTCGCAGGAACCGCAGCCGCAAGCCATCGCTGACGAACCGGTAAAAGCGCCTGAAGCCGCACCGGCCACTGAAGCGAAAGCACCGGTTATCGAAGTGAAAGCGCCTGTCGTCGCTTCTGCGCCGATGACCCGCGCACCGGCACCGGACTATGTGCCTGAGCCGCCGCGTCACAGCGACTGGGTTCGCCCGACATTCGAGTTCAGCGGTAAAGGTTCAGCGGGCGGCCACAGCGCCACCCAACAGGCCTCAGCCCCTGCAACGCGTCCTCAGCCGGTGGAGTAACCCTCCCCGCACAAAAAAGCCGGTCTCTGACCGGCTTTTTTATTGTCTGCTTTACGCTAACGTTTTGGTGTGGTGACCTGCCGCATGCCTGCAAGCTCGGGCATTACCGCTTTCATCAGTTCGAGAAAACGCCGCAGCCGCGCTGGATAATAGCGCGCCCACGGGTAGAGCAGATATACGGGCAACGGCGGCGCCTGCCAGGCTGGCAACAGTTGCACCAGCCGTCCTTCACGCAGATCATCCTCTACCACCCACGCGGAGACCATGCCCGCGCCCAGCCCGTTCAGGATAGTGCGGCGCACCGCGTACAGGCTGTCGGAGCTTAAACGCGGCACAACCGGGAATGCCTGACGCTCGCCGGTCACGGCATGATTAAGCACGACTTCGCGACGATAAAACGTACTGAGCGCCACCCACGGCAGTGCCGCAAGATCCTCAATCGCGTTCACCGCCGGATAACGCGCCAGCAGCGCCGGCGTCGCCACGACGATACGCGGCACCTCAGCGAGCTGTACGGCAATCACGGACGGATCGACATCCGGCCCGACATGCAGTGCGCAGTCAATATTATCCCCAATAAAATCTGGCGATTTATCGTTGAGCATCCACTCCACGCAGAGCCCTGGGTAGCGTGTTAAAAATTCCGTCAGTGGATCAATAAGCTGGTCCTGGCCGAAGGCATGTGGCGCACGCACGCGTAGTACGCCGACGGGTTCGCCTTCAGCATTTTTGATTTCATCTTCCAGCGCCTGCCAGCTCGCCATGACGCTGCGGGCATGCTGATAGCAACGCTCACCGTCATCAGTGAGCTTCATTGCATGCGTGGTACGCAGCAATAGCCTGGCGCCCAGCAGATCTTCGAGTGACTTCAGACGGCGGCTGACGGTCGCCTGCGTGGTATTCATCTGCACGGCCGCCGCCGAGAGCGAGCCGCTCTCAATAATGCGCACAAACGTGTGCATCAGCTCCACCCGATCTATACGCTCAATGCCCATGAATTTTTCTCTGGTTATACGTTACATGTATAACCGTTTTATCATGTCGGCCTCTACCGCGCCAGCCGCTGCTCGCTGACAATCAACCCGTACTGATTACTCACGAGGGTTTGACCATGAATAACCATAATGACACTGCACACCGCGCCCCTGGGCTCTCACGCCTGTTAATACTGATTCTGGCTATCGCGACGGGCCTGAGCGTCGCATCTATTTACTACGCACAGCCGATTCTGCCGCTGATAGGCAGCGAGCTTCATCTTGGTGTTGACGGCATGGGGCTTATCCCGACGCTGACCCAGGCGGGCTACGCCCTCGGCATTCTGTTTCTGCTGCCACTGGGCGACCGCCATGACCGTCGTACATTAATTCTGGTGAAATGTCTGGCGCTGGCCGTCATGCTTGCGCTCTACAGTTTTAGCGGCGGCCTGCACAGCCTGCTCATACTCAGCCTGCTGGTAGGTATGATGGCGACCATGGCGCAGGATATCGTGCCCGCCGCCGCTATTCTTTCGCCTGCAGGGCAGCAGGGGAAAATTGTCGGCACCGTCATGACTGGCCTGTTGCTCGGTATTCTGCTCTCCCGCTCGGTGAGCGGCGTTATCAGCGCTGCATTCGGCTGGCGCGTCATGTATCAGCTTGCCGCCGCGAGCATTGCGCTGATTGGGCTGGTTCTGTGGCGTGTGCTGCCGCGCTTTGAAACCCACGCGACGCTGAGCTACCCGGCGCTGCTGCACTCCATGGGCGGTTTGTGGAAACGCTATCCGACGCTTCGCGGCGCAGCGCTGGCGCAGGGTTTTCTCTCCATCGGTTTTAGCGCTTTCTGGTCAATGCTTGCGGTAATGCTCAGTGAACATTTCCACATGGGCAGCGCAGTGGCCGGAGCATTTGGTCTGGCAGGCGCAGCGGGGGCACTGGCCGCACCGCTCTCCGGCGCGCTCTCTGACCGCTTCGGCCCGGCGCGCGTCACGCAGCTCGGTAGTCTGCTGGTAATGGTGTCATTCGCCGCCATGTTCGCCATGCCGCTGCTCTCGCCCACCATGCAACTGCTGCTGATTGCGCTTGCGGCCGTTGGTTTCGATTTAGGTTTGCAGTCTTCGCTGGTTGCGCATCAGACGCTGGTATATAGCCTTGAGCCAAAAGCGCGTGGCCGTCTGAATGCCCTGCTCTTCACCGGGGTGTTTGTAGGTATGGCGCTGGGGTCGTTGCTTGGCAGTAAAGCCTGGGAGCTTGGCGGCTGGTCTGCGGTGGTGGCGCTGGCCACAGGCGTAAGCGGAGTGGCGCTGGCCATCCGCCTGATGCAAAAATCACGTCCGGCTGGTTTCGCCGCTGGGCAGGCAGCAGAACGGTAGACAAAAAAAAGCCCGCTTCGGGGTGATGAAGCGGGCACATAAAGCACGCCCAGTTTCATGACATGCTTCAAATCGATAAAAAGTTACTTATTCAACTGGAACAGCGACATCCCTTGCATATCACTGAACGCTTTATAGGAAGCCTGAAGCGCTGCCTGCTGCATCACATAGGAGGAGATGGCCGAGTTCCAGTCCACATCCACAAGGCTACTCATCTGCGCGGTCTGACCCAGAGTACGTTCAGCACCCAGCTCATCGAGGTTTTGCAGCTCTTTCATCTGCGTCCCCACTTCCGCCAGTACCGTCCCGACGTTATCCAGCGCATTGCCAAGACCACGAGAGGTTTTGGTAATCGCATTCAGCGCATTCTGCTGCGTGGTTTCATCCGCGCCTTCGAGCGGCGTTTTCAGCGCAGCAATGGCGGAATCAAGCATTTTGAACACGTTGGTTTCGCTCGGCGAGCCGTCCGGCTCCGGCGTGGCGTTACTGGTGAGGCTGTTGAATACCGTATTGCCGTTGTGGCCGATAACCATCGTACGCGCGGAATCCACCTGCTGAGTGATGTTATCCAGCCCACCGTTATAGGTAATGTTGCCCGGCGTGCCGCTAAACGGCGCCGCATCGGTTTTATAGCCGGCAAAAATATAGCGGCCATTACCGTCAGCGCTGTTCGCGAGGTTCAGCAGCTGATCGCGCATCCCCTGCAGGTCGGTCGCGACCGACGCACGGTCGCTGTCACTCAGCGTACCGTTGTTGGCGTATACCATTTTTTCCTGCGCGGAGGTGATAACGCTGGTCACCTGGCTCAGCACGCTCGACTCCAGTGATACTTTCTGGGTCGCGAAGGTGCGCGCCTGGGTGTACTGTTCGTTCTGCGCCTGCGCCTGAGAAAGCACCACGGCCTGTGCCGCGGCGATAGGATCATCAGACGGACGGTTCACACGTTTGCCGGTGGACATCTGCTCACCGTATTTCAGCCAGGTACTCTGCGAGTCGGTAATGCCCCGCATGTTCTGCTGATACATCATTTGTGTACTAATACGCATTGTTCGGTTCCCTGTTAGCGAATCTGGAGAAGGGCGTCAAACAGCGCGGACGCGGTCTGCAGCACCTGGGCATTCGCCATGTAGTACTGCTGGAAGCGCTGCAGGTTGCCGTATTCTTCATCCAGGTTTACCCCGGAAATGGACTGCTGCTGTTTGGTCAGCTGCGTGGCCACGTTAGTCTGCGTCGTGCTGGAGCTTTTCAGCGTATTCGTGGTGTTACCCACGTTACTGATAAACGCCGCATAGGCATCGTTAAAGGTTTTGCTGCCGCCGATGGTTTTGCTGTTTTGCAGATCCAGCAGCGCTTTACCGTTACGGTTGTCGCTCTCGCCAGACGTCGCATCCGACGCCATCGCGATTTCCGCCTCGTCGTGTACCGCCACATCCATGCTGATGATGACGTTCGCGACCGGTTTCACGGTAAAGGTGTCTTTGTTCGCCGCCGCACCGGTAATGTCGACCTTCAGGCCGTCAAATGCCAGTGAAGCCAGGTTGCCAGAACCATCCAGCGTCGGCGTGGCGTTGACGATAACGTTGTCAGACAGACGCGTCACTTTCCAGTTAGCACCGTCAAACGCCATCTGATAATCACTGGCTTTCACCGCTTTGCTATCAGTGATAGTCGCGGTCAGCGAGGCCGTTCCCGTGTTACGGGTGTTACTCATCGCCGCTGCGGTGCCAAGCTTAAAGAACGCTTTACCGGGATCGCCGTTAGCATCAAAGCCCGCTTCGTGCTGCTTGTTGAACGAGTCGCCAAACGCAAGCGCCAACTGGCCCAGGTTGTTACGCGCCAGATCCAGATCCTGAGAGCGGAAAGCGAACAGACCGCCCAGCGACCCGGTGGTCACCAGTCGCTCCGGGATCTCAATATTGCCCGCAATTTTATCCACGAACGCGATGGTAGTACGGCCCGGATCGGCGCTGGACGGCACGGCGGCAAGCTGGCTGGCTTTGCTGCCCTGCACCAGGTTGTAGCCGTTCGCCATCGTGACGTTAAAGGTGTTGCCATCCTGAACGGTGACATCAACGCCGACGATTTTATTCAGCTCGCTCACCAGTTGATCGCGCTGATCCAACAGATCGTTTGGCGATGCGCCCGCACCCATCCCGGTCAGGCGGGTGATCTGTTCGTTCAGCGACGCAATCTGGGTCGCGAAGTTATTGATCTGCTGGACGTTTGCGGTAACGGCCGTACTGACCTGCTTATCCTGGTCACGCAGATACTGATCCACCACTTTGAACTGGTTAACCAGACCGTCTGCTTTGCCAAGCAGAGTCTGACGCGCGGCCGGATCTTCGGCGTTGCTGGCCAGCGTTTGCAGGCTTTTGAAGAAATCCTGCATCGTGGTAGAGATGTTATTGGTAGTGCCAGAGAGCATATCGTCGATTTTCGACATCTGCTCATAACGGGTGGTTAACCCGCTGCTCTGGTTTTGCGCCGCGTTCAGCTGATTGGTGATAAATGCATCATATTCACGCTGAATACCGGACACATACACGCCGTTGCCAACCCAGCCGCCCTGCGTCATGGTGCTGTTAGACTGCCCCAGAATGGTGGTCTGGCGGGTATAGCCTGCGACGTTGTAGTTAGAGATGTTATTGCTCACCGTGCTCAGTGCGGTTTGCGCCGCACTCAGGCCACTCATGGCGCTATTAATTAAGCTACTGGACATGGAGGTTCCTTTTGAACATTCATACGCGGGTCCTGACGATAATTATCGGCAGCCCTTACGAGAACTTGAGCCGTTTCAGAACAACGTCGAGATATCCTGGCTGTACGCTTTGCTCACCTTTTCACCGACCGCTTTCATCTGCTGAATCATGCTGGTGAGCTTACGGGCGTAGTTCGGATCGGTCGCGTAGCCCGCGGCCTGCAACGCTTGCGCGCCCTCTTCCGCTGAGCCTGCGCTGGTCACCGCCGCATAGCGCGGGTTGCGCGTCAGCATGCCCACGTAATCGGACAGCGCTTCAAGATACGAGCCGTAGACGCGGAACTTCGCTTTCACTTTCTTCGCTTCACCGTTTTCATATTCGGTGGTAGTGATTTCCGTCACCGGCCCTTTCCAGGAAGAGGTCGCTTTAACGCCGAAAATGTTAAAGCTCGGCTCACCGTTCTCTTTGCGGATCTGGCGCTGGCCCCAGCCTGATTCGAGCGCCGCCTGGGCGAGGATCAGGTGATGGGGCACACCGCTCTGCTGGCTCGCCAGTTTCGCCGGCAGTGAAAGCTGCGCGAGGAAGTCTTTGCTGTCACCGGAGAGCGGCTCTTCATTCGACGGCGCCTTCGGCATGGCCTGACGCACAATCTGGGTGATCGCCTGGTTGCGGTAGCTATTCATGGTGTCGATATCAAATTTCATCGGCACCTGAGACGTGGTTTGTGCCTGCGCAGGCTCCGCAGCCGCAGACGGATCGCCGCCCATCTGTTTGACCATCATGTCAGCAAGGCCGAGGCCTTTGCCCGCGGTCATCTGCTGGGCGATTTGCTGATCGTACATGCTGGTGTAAAGCCGTGTCTGATCGCTACTGAACATCCCATCCTTGGGTAACGCTTCGCGCATGCTCTTCAGCATCATTTGCACGAACATCCCTTCCACCTGGCGGGCAACCGATTTCAGGTTGCCGTTCGGATCCTTTCCAGCCTTAGCTTTCAGGTCATTGAGCGATTGCGCATCAAAGGCGGCGCTGGACAGTAATTTGCTATCAGTCAGCATCAGATGATTTCCAGTTTGGCGCGCAGACAGCCCGCGCTTTGCATGGATTGCAGAATTGACATCAGATCCATCGGGGTTGCACCCAGCGCATTCAGGGCGCGCACCACGCTGTTCAGGTTGGCGCTGGAGGTCACACGCTGCAACGCACCGCCGCTCTGGCGCATATCAATCTGAGTTTGCGGCGTGACAACCGTCTGGCCGCCGCCGAACGGCGTATCCGGCTGGCTCACATTCGCCTGCTGGTTAACCGTCACGGAAAGGTTGCCCTGCGCGACCGCACAGCTGTCGAGGGACACTTCGCGGTTCATTACCACGGAGCCGGTGCGTGAGTTAATGATGACTTTGGCGTCCTGAACCGCGACATTCACTTCAAGGTTCTGGATGCCTGCCAGCAGTTGTACCTGAGAGCTGCCGCCGCCTGGCGCACGCACCTGCACGGTACGGGCATCCAGCGCCATGGCGCTGCCATAACCGCGTGCGCGGTTAATGGTGTCAGAGATCTGCTGTGCCAGCGTAAAGTCGTCATTATTCAGCTGCAGGTTGATCGTGTTGCCGTTACCAAACTGGGTCGGCAGTTCACGTTCAATTACCGCGCCGTTAGTGATACGGCCACCGTTAAGCTGGTTCACCTGAACACTGCTGCCGCCAGCGGATGCGCCCGCGCCACCTATCAGAATGTTGCCCTGCGCCAGTGCGTAAACCTGGTTGTCGACGCCTTTCAGCGGCGTCATCAGCAGCGTACCGCCGCGCAGGCTTTTGGCGTTACCCATCGAGGAAACGACAACGTCAATGGACTGACCCTGACGCGCGAACGCCGGGTAAGAAGCGGTCACCATAACCGCCGCCACGTTTTTTAGCTGCATGTTTGTGCCCGCCGGGACGGTGATCCCAAGCTGGGAGAGCATGTTATTCAGGCTCTGCGTGGTAAACGGCGTCTGGGTCGTCTGGTCACCCGTGCCGTCAAGGCCTACCACCAGGCCGTAGCCGATCAGGGAGTTTTCACGTACACCCTGTACGGTGGTTAAGTCACGAATGCGGTCAGCTTGCGCGAAGGTCGCGACGAGCAGCAGCAGGAGTCCTGGGAGCGATTTAAACATTTTTCACCTCTGTTACATCGGCGATAAATTAAGGAAGAAACGCTGTAGCCATCCCATGTTCTGCGCTTCGTTGATATAGCCGTTGCCGACATATTCGATTCGGGCATCCGCCACCTGCGTGGACGGTACCGTGTTGCTGCCGCTAATGGTGCGAGGATTAACCACGCCCGAGAAGCGGATAAATTCTGTGCCCTGGTTGATGGCAATCTGTTTTTCACCTACCACGTGCAGGTTGCCGTTGGCGAGAACCTGATCGACGGTCACAGTCAGCGTGCCGCTGAAGGTGTTGCTGGCGTTAGCGCCGCCTTTACCATTAAAGGTATTGCCACCGGACGCGCTGACATCGGCGCGCGCATTGCCAAAGAGGCCCTGGAGATAGCGCGGTACGGTATCAAGACCGAAGTTGGTCTTGCCGTCGCGGCTGGCGTTCGCCGACGAGCTCTTGCTCGCACTGACGTTTTCTTGCAGCTCAATCGTGAGCGTGTCGCCGACATTACGCGGACGACGGTCTTCGAACAGCGGCTGATAACCGTAGTTAATCTGCTGTACCGACTGGAAAATGGAACCGTTAACCACCGGCGCGGGGGCAGGTGCGGGCTGCGCGGTCGTCGCGCCCTGAACCAGCGGAGTAGAAGGCACCCACGCACAACCCGAAAGGGTCATTGCGAGAGCTATCGCTAAAGGGCAGAGTTGCGCACCGGTCTTTTGCATTGCTTTCATCTTCAGTAGTGGCGTTCGGTGTGGCTTATCGCCACACCGAAACAGGCTTTAGAGTTGCGTCAGTTTTTGCAGCATCTGGTCAGTGGTGGAAACCGCTTTACTGTTAATCTCGTAAGCGCGCTGCACCTGGATCATGTTGACCAGCTCTTCCGCCACGTTGACGTTAGAGGTTTCGACATAACCTTGATACAGCAGCCCTGCACCGTTCAGGCCCGGCGTGCTTTCGTTCGGCGTGCCGGAGGACTGCGTTTCGGTGTAGAGGTTTTCACCAATGCTTTCCAGACCACTGTCGTTCATAAAGGTGGTCAGGTTGATCTGGCCGACCTGAACTGGCGCTGCCGTTCCCTGCTGGGTCACGCTCACCACGCCGTCGCGACCGACGGTGATGCTCAGCGCATTCGCCGGGATAGTAATAGCAGGCTGTACCTGGAAGCCGCCCGCGGTCACGAGCTGGCCGTTCTGATCTACCTGGAAAGAACCGTCGCGGGTATACGCGGAGGTGCCGTCCGGCAGCAGAACCTGGAAGAAGCCCTGGCCTTTAATAGCGACATCTTTACTGTTGTTGGTCTGAGACAGGTTGCCCTGGCTGTGCAGACGTTCAGTGGCGACAGGGCGCACACCGGTACCAATCTGCAGACCGGAAGGCAGCGTCGTCTGTTCAGACGACTGCGCACCCGGCTGGCGGATGGTTTGATAAAGCAGATCTTCAAATACCGCGCGCTGACGTTTGAAACCATTGGTGCTTACGTTCGCCAGGTTGTTGGCGATAACGTCCATATTGGTTTGCTGGGCGTCGAGACCGGTTTTGGCAATCCATAAAGAACTGATCATAGTGTCGTCCTGTTGATTAACTTATCGACAATAACTGGTTAGCGCGTTGCTCGTTCTCATCGACGCTGCTGATGATTTTCATCTGCATTTCGAAGCGACGGGCGTTGGCTATCATGTCGGTCATTGCTTCCACGGGTTTCACGTTGCTGCCTTCCAGCACGCCTGACATCAGGCTGATGGTCGGGTCGGCCTGCAACGTCGCACCGCGGGCGGTCTGCGCCTGCTGGTTTAAACGGAACAGCCCGTCATCGCCACGCACCACTTCCTGCGCGCTGGCTTTTACCATTTTCAGGCGGCCAACCGGGGCAATGGTGTTGGGTGCATCGCCCGGGTTCAGCACGGAGATAGTCCCGTCGGCGGCGATCGTGACTTCTGCGCCTTCCGGCACCACGACCGGACCGCCCTCGCCCATCACAGGATTTCCCTGGATGGTCAGCTGGCCGGTCGCGGTGCGCTGGATGTTACCGTTGCGGGTATACGCTTCGGTGCCGTCCGGCGCCTGTACCGCCAGCCAGCCGTCGCTGCCCTGAATGGCAACGTCCAGCGGACGCGAGGTGTAGTCGAGCGAGCCCTGGCTCATGTTGACGCCAGGGGTGGAAGCCGTGACCAGCGTACGGGTTGGCAATGACAGCCCTTCTACCGGCACGGCGCGCAGCGCGTTGAGCTGAGCGCGAAAGCCAGGCGTTGAGGCGTTGGCCAGGTTGCTCGCCGTAACAGACTGCTGATTCAGCGTCTGGCTGGCTGCGCCCATGGCGGTATAAATTGCGTGATCCATTAAGCCATCCCTTCAGACAATTAACGCAGGTTAACCAGGGTATTGAGGATCTGATCCTGAGTCTTGATGGTCTGCGCGTTCGACTGGTAGTTACGCTGCGCGACGATCATGTTGACCAGTTCTTTACTCAAATCGACGTTCGAGGCTTCGAGCGCGCCGCTGGTCAGCTTACCGAAGTTACCGGTGCCAGCAGAACCCAGCAGTGCCACACCAGAAGCGGTGCTTGCTGACCATACGTTGTCGCCCTGAGAAGCAAGACCTTCCGGGTTCGCAAAGTTCGCCAGAACGATCTGACCCAGCAGCTGGCTCTTCTCGTTGGAGTAGTTGCCAACAAGGCTGCCGTCTTCGTTCACGGAGTAACCGACCAGGTCGCCCGGCTTGTAGCCGTTCTGGTTGGAGGTCAGGATGACGTTCGCGCCAGAGTTCTGCTGGGTGGTGCCCGTCATGTTCATGGTGAAGCTGAATGCCGCAGAGCCGTTCAGCGCAGCCACGGCAACCGGTACCTGCTGAGAGCCCGCCGGTGCAGCGTTAGTGATGCCGGTCAGGGCGCCGCTGTCGCTGAAGGTCAGGCTGGTCAGCGGCGCGGTCGGCGTCGCGGAGCCAACGCTGGTGTCCATGTTGTAGACATCCCATTTGTTGTCAGCGGTTTTCACGTAGTACAGCTTCAGGTTGTGTTCGTTACCCAGGCTGTCGTAAACGGTCAGCGGCACGCTTTTGTTAAAGGTGCTGGAGTTAGCCGGATCAAACGGGGACTGCGCCGGAACATCGTCAGACGAGTTCAGGTTCATTACGAAGTTTGCGCTGGTGGTTTTGCTCGCCGGCATCTGCGCGGTTGGAACGGTCAGCGCAACCGGGTCTGCGCCCTGCTGAATGGTCGGCGGGGTGCCGGTTGCCGGATAGCCGGTGACCTGCATGCCCTGCATGTTGACCAGGTTGCTTTTTTCGTCCAGTTTGAACTGGCCGTTACGGCTGTAGAATACGCCGCCGTTAGAGTCGACCAGACGGAAGAAACCGTTCTGGCTGATAGCGACGTCAAGCTTACGACCGGTGTTGGTGGTCACGCCGTCGCCGAAGTCCTGAGTAATGCCCGCAACTTTAACGCCAAGACCCGCTTTTGAGCCGGCAAACATATCGGCGAAAGAGACGGTGCCAGACTTAAAACCATAAGTGGCGGAGTTGGCAATGTTGTTGCCGATAACGTCGAGGTTAGTGCTGGCAGCATTCAGACCGCTGACCGCTTGTGAAAAGGCCATTTCTTACTCCTGATAAGATTGAAGGCTTAAATAATTTGCCGTACCTGGTCGAGTGAGGCAGTCCCGTAGGTGCCCAGATCCAGCAGGCTCGAACCGTTGCTTCGCGTAATGCCGTTCACTAGCGCGAAGTTAAGCGGCTGAGCGACCAGCTGGGTGCCTCCGTTGCTTGCAGCGATGGAGACGTTGTAGGAGCCATCCGGCGCCTTAGTGCCGTCGCTCATCGAGCCATCCCAAGAGAAGGTATGGACCCCAGCGCTCAGCGCGCCGATTTCGATGGTACGAACGACTTTCCCGCTCTTATCAGTGACAGTGGCGGTAACTTTATCTGCGGCCTGTTGCAACTCAACGCCAAACGGTGTTGTGGTGTCTTTGCCAGTCAGAATTGAGCTGCCCGGGATCATCACGCCGTGACCGATAAGCGCGCTCGCCGCAAGCGACTGGCTGTTATCAATCTGGCCGGAGATAGATCCGAGCGTGGTATTCAGTTTTTCAATGCCGCTAACGGTACTGATCTGCGCAAGCTGCGTGGTCAGTTCGTTATTCTGCAGCGGGTTGGTCGGGTCCTGGTTTTTCAACTGCGCGACCAAAAGCGTCAGGAAGCTGCTTTGCAGATCCGACGCTTTACTCCCGGTCAGGCTGCTGCCGGACGTCGCGCTGCTGGTACTACTGGTGCTATAACTGTCGCTAATGCCTGGCGTAATCGACATGACTCTCTCCTTTATTGACCGAGCGTGAGCGTTTTGAGCATCATGCTTTTCACGGTGTTCAGCACTTCGACGTTAGCCTGATAGCTGCGTGAGGCAGACATGGAGTTCACCATCTCGCCTACGACGTCAACGTTCGGCATACGGACATACCCTTTGGCATCGGCCAGCGGGTTGCCTGGCTCATAGATGAGCTTGTCCGGCGCCTGGCTTTCCACCACATCCGTTACCTTCACGCCGCCTGTCGCCGCACCCGGCGCTGCATCTACCTGGAAGACCACTTGCTTTGCGCGGTAAGGCTGACCATCCGGCCCGGTCGCGCTGTCGGCGTTGGCAAGGTTACTTGCCGCCACGTTCATGCGTTTGGATTGCGCGGTCATCGCTGAGCCGGCAATGTCGAAAATATTTAAAAGCGCCATCGCTTCTTAACCCTTACTGTTGCTGCAGCACGGACATCATGCTTTTGATTTGGCCGCCAAGAACCTGCAGATCGGTCTGATACTTCAGGCTGTTGTCGGCAAACTGGGTGCGCTCACGGTCCATATCGACGGTGTTGCCATCCATCGACGGCTGATCCGGCACGCGGTAAAGCAAATCAAGAGAAGCGCCGGTCGACGCCTGAGCCGGTATATGGCGTGATGAGGTCATGGCGAGCGTCATGGTGCTGCCTGACGCGCGGCCCTGATCCATCACTTTTTTCAGTTGGCTGGCGAAATCAATATCGCGCGCCTGAAAACCTGGGGTATCGGCGTTGGCGATATTGGCCGCCAGAATCTCCTGACGCTGAGCGCGTAGATTGATAGCTTCCTGTTGAAAGCGCAGCGCGGCGTCCAGTTTATCGAGCATGATTCCTCCAATTAGTCTGGTAAGTGTGCAAATCTTACTGCCCCACACGCGTGCGTTATCGTTGGAATAAACGCAAAATGCGTCGCTATTTGTTGCCTTGAACAAAAACAGAGCGGAGTAGAATCCTTCCTGTTCCAAATGTGGAGAAGTGCAATGAAGAGCCTGAAATACTGTCTCGCCGCGGTTTTGCTGCTGTTAAGCCCCGGAATTTTCGCCGATATGCTCAATGCCCAACTGACGCCGTTCTTTCTTCAGCGTCTGACGGGGATAAGTGATGCGGTGGTGGTAACGGTGAAAACGCCGGAGCCGCAGAGACTGACTTGCGACAATCCTGATTTCAGCCTGCCGGGCAACGCCCGTTTGTGGGGCAATCTCAGCGTGCTGGTGCGCTGTGGGAATGAAAAACGGTATATGCAGGTGAATGTTCAGGCCTTCGGGAACTATGTAGTGGCAAGTCAGCCTGTCGCGCGCGGCGGCACGCTGAACGAATCCAACCTCCGCCTTGAACGCGGTCGGCTGGATCTCCTGCCCCCAAAAGCTATGCTCAATCTTGACCAGGCACGTGAAGCTGTTACGCTGCGTGACCTCGCGCCAAACCAGCCAGTCATGCTGTCGATGGTACGCCAGTCATGGCGTGTTAAAGCGGGTCAACAGGTACAGATTATCGCCAACGGCGAAGGCTTTAGCATTAATGGCGAAGGCCGAGCGCTAAACAACGCGGCGGTGGCGCAAAACGCCCGGGTAAGAATGGCCTCAGGCCAGGTGGTAAGCGGCATCGTGGGTTCTGATGGGATTATTCTGATTAACCTGTAATCTTTTAAAGAATTCATTGTGGCTGCCGATATAGTTAATCAACTAACGATGACTATCGGCTCTATGCCGCGAGCCCCTCTATGAGGAAAAAATCCATGACTATTGAACGCACGTCCCCCCTGAAACCAGTGAGTACGGTGCAACCGCGCGAAAACAGTGAACCGCAGGCACCAAAAGCCCGTCCGACGGAAACCGCCGCGGCAGGCAGTGCCAGCGTCACCTTAAGCGGCGCCCAGGCCAAACTGATGAAGCCAGGCGCTGATGATATCAACGTTGAGCGTGTGGAAGCGCTGAAGGCCGCCATTCGTAATGGTGACCTGAAAATGGACACCGGCAAAATTGCCGATGCGCTTATCCAGGAAGCTCAGAGTTTCTTGCAGGATAAATAATCTATGAGCCGTCTGTCAGAAGTGTTAGACCAAATGACAACTGTACTGAATTCGCTGAAGTCTGTGATGGACGCGGAGCAGTATCAGTTATCCGCGGGCAGTCTTAACGGCAGTGCGCTTCAGCGCATCACCGAAGAGAAAAGCTCGCTGCTGGCCACGCTGGACTATCTTGAGCAGCAACGCCGCAGCGAACAAAACACGCAACGTGCCGCCTCGCCTGAAATGGCTGAGCGCTGGCAGACGATCACTCAGAAAACCCTGCACTTGCGCGATCTGAATCTGCATAACGGCTGGTTGCTCGAAGGGCAAATGACGCGTAACCAGCAAGCTCTGGCGGTATTAAAGCCGCATCAGGAGCCCGCGCTTTACGGCGCGAACGGGCAGACTTCCGCAAATATGCATCGCGGCGGGAAAAAGATAGCTATCTGACCGCAAGGTTGATGGGGTAAAAAAGACTATTCCGGCAGGGTTTCCCTGCTGGAAGGTTTTTTTACATCTGAATACTGGCAACGGATACGCTGGTGCCCGCTTATAAAAACAAAAAAACGCCGGGTTACCCCGGCGTGTCGTGATGTAAAACAGCGTTGCTTATCGTGTGCGGCGCGCGAAGTCGCGGAACCGGAAGCCAAGCAGCGTTAGCGTGGCGAAATAGGCAATAACCCCTGCCACCACCACCGCCGCAAGACGCAGCAAACGCACCGGCATCGTACCGGTCGCCCACTCAGGCATAAACTGCATCACACCGACGAGGGCGGCGGACATCACCACCACGGCTATGATAAGACGCACTAAAAAGGCGCCCCACCCCGGCTGCGGCTCAAAAATCTTGCGCTTGCGTAACTGCCAGTAAAGCAGGCCCGCGTTAAGGCAGGCCGCGAGGCCAATGGAGAGCGCCAGGCCCGCGTGCTTCAGCGGCCCAATAAAGGCCAGGTTCATCAGCTGCGTCATGATAAGCGTCACAATGGCGATTTTGACCGGCGTTTTAATGTCCTGTCGCGAGTAGAACCCCGGCGCCAGCACTTTTACCACGATAAGCCCCATCAGCCCGACCGAATACGCCACCAGCGCCCGCTGGGTCATCATCGCGTCGGTTGCGGAAAATTTCCCGTACTGGAACAGCGACACGGTAAGCGGTTTGGCAAGAATACCCAGCGCGACGGCGCTTGGCAGCGCCAGTAAAAAGCACAGGCGCAGGCCCCAGTCCATCAGGCGCGAATATTCATCATGGTTGCCGCTCGCGAAACTGCGCGACAGCGACGGCAGTAAAATTGTGCCAAGCGCGACGCCCAGCACGCCGGACGGAAACTCCATCAGGCGGTCGGCGTAATACATCCAGGAGACCGAACCGGAAACCAGGAACGAAGCGAAAATGGTGTTAATGATAAGCGAGATCTGGCTTACCGAGACGCCGAGGATCGCCGGGCCCATCTGCTTTACCACCCGCATCGCGCCTGCATCTTTTAAATTGATGCGCGGCAACACCAGCATGCCGATTTTCTTCAGGTGCGGCAGTTGATAGAGCAGTTGCAGCACGCCGCCCACCGTTACCGCCCAGGCCAGCGCCAGCACCGGCGGGTTAAAGTACGGCGCGGCAAAAAGCGCGAAGCCTATCATGCTGATATTGAGAAGCGTCGGGGCGAATGCCGGTACCGAGAAGCGGTTCCAGGTGTTCAGGATGGCGCCGGCGAGCGAGGCCAGCGAAATCAGCAGAATATAAGGAAAGGTGATACGCAGCAGTGAGGAGGTCAGCGCGAATTTATCCGCCGTGTCGGCAAAACCCGGTGCCGTCACCAGAATCACCCAAGGGGCTGCCAGCATCCCCGCCACCGTCACGATAAAGAGCGCAAGCGTCAGCAAACCCGAGACATAAGCGACAAACACCCGTGTGGCGTCTTCGCCTTGCTTGCTTTTATATTCCGCGAGGATTGGCACAAAGGCCTGTGAAAACGCGCCCTCGGCAAAGATGCGCCGCAGCAGGTTCGGCAGCTTAAAGGCGACAAAAAAGGCGTCGGTCGCGAGGCCCGCGCCAAACACCCGCGCCACAATGGCGTCGCGCGCAAATCCCAGTACGCGGGAAAACATGGTCATTGAGCTGACCGCAGCCAGCGACTTCAGTAAATTCATTCTTGTACTTTCCCATAAACACCGACGCCTGCAGGGCAGGCGTCAGGGGCTTTTCAGCGAAGCGCTTAGTCTACTCGACTGAAAGGGAAATACTACTGGCAGTTGCGCGCCGCGGTTACTCGCGCATCGCCTCGCGCCACAGGCGTTCCACAACGCGCTGTGCGAGGAGCGCCTGCTCGCCTGCGGTTTCCGGAACCGTCTGATTTTGCACGCAGTCGATGAAATGCCGCGCGCAACCGGCAAAGCCGCGCTGCTCAAGCGTGCTCTGCCAGCCCGGCACCGGCCGGTGCACCACGCCTGCACCGCGCTCTTCACGCCAGTCGCGCATATCCGTGACGTCAATCAGCGCGCCATCGGTCACCGCCTGTACCCATTCGCGCTGGCTGCCTGCACGCCGATGCATACTGGTCGTGATGGAAAGCGTGCCCTTGCGAAAGTGATGTTCGGCGTACCACATTTCGCCCTGCCCGGTCGTTTGCAGCGCGCCGCTCGCAAGCGTCGCCTCACCACCGCCCAGCCACAGCGCGGTATCAACCAGATGCAGATAATCATCGAGTAACGTGAACCGCAGATCGTGCGGGCCGACGCTGTCGGCGCGATGTTTGTCCATACGCAGTGAAGCGGCGTCTCCCAGCGTATTTTTGAGTTCACGATACAGCGGCGCGAAACGACGGTTGAAGCCGACCATCAGTGTCAGGTTGCGTGCCCGGGCCTGCGCGACCAGACGCTCCGCGTCAGCCAGATTTTCCGCAAGCGGTTTATCCACGCAGACATGCACGCCCGCGTTAAGCAGCTCGCTCACCACCTGATAATGGCTGCTGGTGGCGCTGTGTACGAAAACCGCGTCGCACTGTGCGGCGAGCGAGGACAGCGAATCGATATACGGAATACGGTATGCCTCACACACCGGCAGCGCTTTGGCGCGCGTGGGCGAAAACGCGCCCGTCAGCGTCCAGTCCGTTGCCTGCGACAATACCGGCAGCCACGCTTTCTGCGCGATGCCGCCAAGCCCTACCACCCCAACGCGTAATTTTGCCACGGTTATTCCCCCAGATGGCCCAACAGTGATTCAAGGCGCTCGCGCAATTCCGCGACCTCAAGCTCCAGCGCCTCGACGCGGGCGGTCAGCGCGTCGGTATCGGTTACCGGCGCCTCGCTGTCATTCGCCTGCACGGCCGCCTCGGGCTCGCCGCAGAAAAGATGCATATAACGGCTCTCGCGCTTGCCCGGCTCACGCGCAAGACGCGTCACGAACGGGCCATCTTCGCGGGTGGCGAGCGTCTGCAACGCGCGCTCCAGCGCCGCCGTGTCGCTAAACTCATGCATTCTCGCCGCACGACTGCGCAGCTCGCCCGGCGTTTGTGCGCCGCGCAGCAGCAGGGTGGTCACCAGCGCCACTTCGGCGGGCGAGAATTTCAGGTCACCGAATTCTGAATTGCAAAAACGCTGCTCATATTTGGTGACGCGGTTGCCAAACCCGCTGACGGTGCGCAGATAGTGGCGCTTCACCAGGTTATCTAACGTCTCCTGAACCTGCGCCTCGCTCAGGTTCATCACCGGCTCGCGGTTGGTTTTCTGGTTGCAGGCGGTCACCAGGCCGTTGACCGAGAGCGGATATTGCTCAGGCGTCGTGACTTGTTTTTCCAGCATGCAGCCGATGACGCGCGCTTCCAGCGCGCTGAACTGATGTTTCATGATTTTCTCCTCAACGCCCCGGCGTCCATTCGCGCGCGGTAAGCGCGGTCAGCACGTGATCGCGCCAGACGCCGTCAATCAGTAAGTAATCTTTGGCATAGCCTTCTTTTTCAAACCCGAGGCGCGCCAGCAAGTCGCCGCTGCGCTGATTGTGCGGCATATAGTTGGCCATGATGCGGTGCATGTGCTGGCTGCGCTGCATATAGCGAATGGCGCTGGTCAGGGCTTCAAACATCAGCCCCTGCCCCTGCCACTTTTCGCCGAGTGAATAGCCGAGATAGCAGGCGTGGAACGAGCCGCGCACCACATTGGAAAAATTGGCGACGCCGCGAATTTCGTTTTCATCGGGATCAAGCAGCGCAAAATAGAAGGCGTTGCCTTGCTTGTGGAGTTCATTAATCATGCCAAGACGCGCCTGCCAGCCTGACGGGTAGCAGTGACTTTCATCGCGCACCGGCTCCCAGGGTTTGAGGAACTGGCGGTTTTCGGCGTAATAGTCCGCAAGCCGCCATGCGTCGCGATCGTGGACCAGGCGCACCACCAGCCGGTCTGTCGTTAACCTTATCTTCGGCACGTTACTTCGGTAGCCAAACATCGATACCCTACTCCTTTCTCGGCATTATTCCTGACTCCAGCCCCGGACAGCGCGCCATCGCGGGCCTTACGTTTTACTATAACCGCGGTGAACAAAACAGTGAAAACAGCAACATGCCATTCTTTGAGGCGCCACGCGCCCGAACGATGAATTTCATGAATCAATCATAGCGATCGATAAAAAAATATTGTCGCGCAAAACATCACCACTGCACGCGCCAGGCCTTAAGATAGAGCGGTCTCTTCGCTTTTTTCCCTGGAGGGGAAATGTCCAGCGTGTCGCAGGCAAGAAGCCTGGGTAAATATTTCCTGTTAATTGACAATATGCTCGTGGTTCTGGGCTTTTTTGTCGTCTTTCCGCTTATCTCCATCCGCTTCGTCGATAGCCTCGGCTGGGCCGCGCTGATGGTGGGCATTGCGCTCGGCCTGCGCCAGCTTGTGCAGCAAGGGCTTGGTATTTTCGGCGGCGCTATCGCCGACCGGCTGGGCGCGCGCCCCATGATAGTGACCGGTATGCTGCTGCGCGCCGCAGGTTTCGCGACGATGGCTGTCGCCCACGAGCCGTGGGTGCTGTGGCTCTCCTGCGTATTGTCGGGGCTTGGCGGCACGCTTTTTGATCCCCCGCGCTCGGCGCTGGTGGTTAAACTCGTGCGCCCTCAGGAGCGCGGGCGCTTCTTCTCGCTGCTAATGATGCAGGATAGCGCCGGCGCCGTCACAGGCGCGCTTATCGGCAGCTGGCTGCTGCAATATGATTTCCGGCTGGTGTGCGGCGTTGGCGCGCTGCTGTTTGTGCTCTGCGCGGGCTTTAACGCCTGGCTGCTACCCGACTGGAAACTCTCTACCGTTCGCACGCCGCTGCGTGAAGGCATGGGCCGCGTGATGCGCGATAAACGTTTTGTCACGTATGTGCTGACGCTCACCGGCTATTACATGCTGGCGGTACAGGTGATGCTGATGCTGCCGGTGATGGTTAACGATATTGCGGGCGAACCGTCGGCCGTCAAATGGATGTACGCCATCGAGGCCGTGTTATCGCTGACGCTGCTCTACCCGCTGGCGCGCTGGAGCGAAAAACGCTTTCGTCTGGAGCAGCGCCTGATGGCAGGCCTGCTGGTGATGACCTTCAGCCTCGTGCCAATCGGTCTTGCCAGTAACCTGCAACAGCTGTTTACCTTAATTTGCCTGTTTTATATGGGGTCGATCATCGCCGAGCCGGCGCGTGAAACGCTGAGCGCCTCCCTCGCTGACGCACGTGCGCGTGGCAGTTATATGGGCTTTAGCCGCCTCGGGCTCGCCTTTGGCGGCGCGCTCGGTTACGCCGGCGGCGGCTGGCTCTTTGACGCAGGTCGTGCGCTCAATACACCAGAGCTGCCGTGGGCGATGCTCGGCGTAATAGGCATCGGTACGTTTATGATGCTCTGGTGGCAATTCAGCCAGAAACGGCTCGCGACAGGTTTGCTTGAGCAAGAAGGGTAAGAGAGGGGGGGCGATTTGCTCCCCTTGGTTTTCTCCACCATACTGAAAAATCAGTAACCTGAGCAGGAGGAGAAACGTGAAGTTATATATTTACGATCACTGTCCGTTCTGTGTGAAAGCGCGCATGATTTTCGGGCTGAAGAACCTTCCAGTGGAGCTTATCGTAATGTCAAACGATGACGAAGCCACTCCCACCCGCATGATTGGCCAGAAAATGGCCCCGATTCTGCAAAAAGATGACAGCCGTTACCTGCCGGAAAGTATGGATATCGTCCATTACGTCGACAAACTCGACGGCAAACCGCTGCTGACCGGCAAGCGCAACCCGGCCATTGAAGAGTGGCTGCGCCGCGTCAACGGGTATGTCAATCGTCTGCTGTTGCCGCGTTTTGCCAAAGCCGCGTTTGATGAATTCGCAACGCCCGAGGCGCGCCGTTACTTTACGGAGAAAAAAGAGGCATCCATCGGCTCGTTTGAAGAGCACATGGCGCATTCCGCGGGGCTGATTAAAAACATCAGTGATGACCTGCGCGCCCTCGACAAACTCATTGTCCAGCCGAACGCCGTGAACGGCGAGCTTTCGGAAGATGATATTCATCTCTTCCCTGTCCTGCGCAATCTGACGCTGGTCGCAGGCGTCAACTACCCTACCCGCGTCGCGGATTACCGCGACAATATGGCCAAGCAGACGCAAGTTAATCTGCTCTCCTCAATGGCTATCTGACGACCGCGCCGGTGGCTTCCACCGGCGTTTTCAGCCGAATCCGCTTTTGCCGCTTCCACTGGCAGGTCATCCTCCTTTGTGTCAGGATCGCCCGACTGCACCAGAATGAGGGAAGCTTATGAAAAAAATGTTTGTCGCCGCGGCGCTTATCGTCAGCGGTTTGCTGGTGGGATGTAACCAGCTTGCACAGTACACCGTTACCGAACAGGATATTAACCAGGCGCTGGCGAAGCGAAATAATTACGCCAAAGACATTGGCCTGCCGGGCGTAGCCGATGCTCATATCGTTTTAACGAATCTCAACAGCGCGATTGGCCGCGAAGAGCCGAACAAAATTACCCTGACCGGTGATGCGAGCCTCGACATGACGTCGCTCTTCGGCAATCAGAAAGCGCTGGTGAAACTGAAACTGAAAGCGCTGCCTACATTCGACAAAGAAAAGGGCGCGATTTACCTGCGCGAGATGGAGGTTGTCGACAGCAGCATAACGCCGGATAAAATGGCGCCGGTGCTCTCGACACTGATGCCTTATCTCAATAAATCGCTGCGCAGCTACTTTGAGCAGCGCCCCGCTTATGTGCTGAGCGAAGACCGCACCAAAGGCGAGGCACTCGCGAAAAAATTCGCCAAAGGGCTTGAAGTGAAACCCGGCGAAATCGTTATTCCATTGACCGACTAATACCGCACCGGGGGCGCAATGCCCCCGAATTTTCAGGAAAAGGATGCAAAGGAAAACGTTTACGCTTATCCTTAGTGCCCGGCATAAAACCAGCCATTACTGACTGTTTCCCCAAGCCGGAGCCTTCCATGACTGTACAATCCCAGGTTTTAAAAATCCGCCGCCCCGACGACTGGCACGTTCATCTGCGTGATGGCGATATGCTGAAAACCGTCGTGCCTTATACCAGTGAAACGTACGGGCGCGCTATTGTCATGCCAAACCTGGCACCGCCGGTCACAACCGTGGAAGCCGCCATCGCCTACCGTCAGCGAATCCTCGACGCCGTGCCGGAAAATCATACCTTCGAACCCTTGATGACCTGCTATCTCACCGACACGCTGGATGCGAACGAGCTGGAGCGCGGATTTCAGGAAGGTGTGTTTACGGCAGCAAAACTTTACCCGGCTAACGCGACCACCAACTCGAGCCACGGCGTCACCAGCATTGATAACATCATGACGGTGCTTGAGCGCATGGAGAAACTCGGCATGCCGCTACTGGTGCATGGCGAAGTCACCCACAGCGAGGTGGATATTTTCGATCGCGAAGCGCGATTTATTGAAACGGTGATGGAGCCGCTCAGGGCGCGCCTGACGGGCCTGAAAGTCGTGTTTGAGCATATCACCACCAAAGATGCCGCCGACTATGTGCGCGAAGGCAATGCCCGGCTTGCTGCGACCATTACCCCGCAGCACCTGATGTTTAACCGCAATCATATGCTCGCGGGCGGCATTCGCCCTCACCTCTACTGCCTGCCAATCCTCAAGCGTAATGTGCATCAACAGGCACTGCGCGAACTGGTGGCAAGCGGCTGCGAGCGCGTGTTCCTCGGCACCGATTCCGCACCGCACGCGCGCCATCGCAAAGAGGCAAGCTGCGGCTGCGCAGGCTGCTTCAACGCGCCTTCAGCCCTTGGCGCGTATGCCACCGTGTTTGAAGAGATGAATGCACTGCAACACTTTGAAGCGTTCGCCTCACTCAACGGCCCGCGTTTTTACGGCCTGCCGGTTAATGACGGCACGGTTGAGCTGGTGCGTGAAGAGAGCGTGATGCCAGAAGTGATTGATATCGCCGACGACACGCTGGTGCCTTTTCTCGCAGGTGAAGCCGTACGCTGGACGGTGAAACGCTAACCCGCAAAAAAACTTAACCCCCCTGTTGCATGGCGCGCCATGAGCCTGTATATATATACAGTATGATGAACAGGGGGTTGTTATGCGTATTGAAGTGACTATCGCCAAAACCACGCCGCTGCCACCAGGCGCTATTGACGCGCTGGCCTGCGAGCTATCCCGCCGTATTGAAAGCCATTATCCGGAAATGCCGAACCATGTCAGCGTGCGCTATGCCGCTGCCAATCAGCTGTCGGTTCTGGGTGGTGCGAAAGAAGATAAAGATCGCATCAGTGAAATTCTCCAGGAAACCTGGGAGAGCGCTGACGACTGGTTTACCGCCGATTAACCCTCATTCCCGTCTTCTCTATGGTGTCAGTTTTTCCGGGCTTCGCCGCCCGGTTTTTTTCTTTTATTTGCTGCGCCTTTTTCTGCGATAGACGATTTTTTTCTTTTAAGCATTTATCTCATTGATCCCACGCCTTAACAAAAATTTGCGAATAATTTGCCGTTTTATTGTTCAGTGAATTCAAAATGTGAAAAAAATGTGTTTCAGGGTATTTATTTCTGCCCCATTTTCCCTTATTGATTGATATACTTTATTTGCTTCAGAGATAAGAAAACACGCATTGAACCTCATGAGTCGTTGTCTATAAACACGTATAAGGGGGTTATGATGGAAAAAAATGAAGTAATACAGACGCATCCCCTTGTTGGATGGGACATCAGCACCGTCGACAGCTATGACGCACTGATGCTGCGGTTGCACTATCAGACCTCTCCGCAGGTGGATCGCGAAGCAACCGAAGTTGGCCAGACTTTATGGCTTACGACCGATGTAGCACGACAATTTATTTCTATCTTAGAAGCCGGCATTGCAAAAATTGAATCCGGTGAGTACCAGGAAAGCGATTATCGCAAGCACTGATACCGTGCTTTTCTTATAACTCAAAGGCGTCCTCCGGGGCGCCTTTATTTTTTCCTGCTTGAGAATTGTCCTGCTCTTAATTACTCTGCTAACCATTGTTTTTCGCGGAGTAATTTCATGGAATACGATCTGATTATCATCGGCAGCGGTTCAACAGGCGCAGCGGCCGGTTATTATGCAACTCGCGCCGGGCTTAACGTATTAATGATAGACAGCGCCCACCCGCCGCATCAGGAAGGCAGCCACCATGGCGACACGCGGCTTATCCGCCACGCCTATGGCGAAGGCGAGCGTTATGTTCCGCTGGTACTACGTGCCCAGACGCTGTGGGAAGAGCTTCAGGAGCAAGGCGGCGAGCGTATTTTCGAGCGCACCGGCATTATTAATCTCGGCCCGGCTGACTCCACCTTTCTTGCGAATGTTGCCGACAGCGCGGCGCGCTGGCAGCTCCCGCTTGAGAAACTGACGGGTGACGAGGTGATGGCGCGCTGGCCTGAAATCCGCCTGCCGGAAAATTATCTTGGCCTGTTTGAGCCCAATTCCGGCGTGTTACGCAGTGAAAAAGCCATTGCCACCTACATCCGTCTCGCCAAAGAGGCGGGCTGCGCACAGCTCTTCAACTGCCCTGTCAGCGATTTTAGTGCCACACCCGAGGGCGTCAGCGTGACCACGATCGATGGCGTTTACCACGCCCGCAAGGCGCTGATTAGCGCCGGTACCTGGGTCACGCGTCTGGTGCCGGGCCTGCCGGTGACGCCGGTACGTAAAATTTTCGCCTGGTATCAGGCCGATGGCCGCTACAGCACCAATAACCGGTTTCCCGCTTTCACCGGCGAGATGCCGAACGGCGATCAGTTCTACGGTTTCCCTGCGGAAAATAACGAGCTGAAAATCGGTAAACATAATGGCGGGCAGGTGATTTCGCGCCCGGAAGAACGCGTGCCCTTCGGCGCGGTGGCCACCGATGGCGCTGAAGCCTTCCCGTTCCTGCGCCATTTCCTGCCGGGCATCGGCGGCTGTCTTTATGGCGCGTCCTGCACCTATGACAACACGCCGGACGAAGATTTTATTATCGACACACTGCCAGATGCGCCAAACGTGCTACTGGTAACCGGCCTGAGTGGTCACGGCTTTAAGTTCGCATCGGTGCTGGGGGAAATCGCCACGCAGTTCGCTGCTGACAAACCGTATGATGTTGACCTTACGCCGTTCTCGCTGTCGCGTTTTACCTCTCCTGCCTGACAACACGCCTGGCCGGGTGATCACACTGGCCAGGCCCCCAGGTTTAGATATCAAAAATATTGACGTAAAACTGACAAAACCTGATAACGCGCTAAACTATTTCGCTGAAAAATACCCCCTTCATCTTGCAGACTAACGGTTATAACCTCACACACGGGGCATATTCCCGCTGGCTATAGCGGTTTAAACAATCAATTAGCCACTTTTATGCGATGTAACTTTAAAATCAAATTATTTGAATAATTTGTTCCGTTTTTTTGGTTTGCTTTTAAAGTCCCTAAACGCCACTGTTTGAGTCATTATTTCTGACGGACGCATAAACATGCAGTGGCGTAACTCACCAACTCGATATGGACATATTTCGGTACTTCTTCACTGGCTGATGGCGCTGACAGTTTACGGCATGTTTGCGCTGGGGCTTTGGATGGTATCGCTCGGCTATTACGATGTCTGGTATCACCAGGCGCCGGAAATTCACAAAAGCATCGGCATTATTCTGTTTGTTTTTCTGCTGGTGCGGGTGGTCTGGCGCTTTATCTCACCTCCGCCACCGCCACTCGCCAGCTATTCGCGTCTGACCCATTACAGTGCGGTCGCCGCGCACATCATGCTCTATTTGATCCTTTTTACGATCCTTATCAGCGGCTATCTGATCTCGACGGCGGAAGGCAAGCCGATTTCTGTCTTTGGCCTGTTCGACGTGCCCGCGTTGGTGAGCGGCGCGGGAGAGCAGGCCGATCTCGCCGGGGACATTCATTTATGGCTCGCCTGGAGCGTCGTGGTCCTTTCGGTCCTGCACGCGCTGGCCGCGCTGAAACATCACTTTGTCGACAAAGACGTCACCCTGAAGCGGATGCTCGGGAAAGCGTCACATTAACCATGGAGCGAAATATGAAGAAAAGCCTGCTGGGGGTTACTCTGGGTGCCCTGCTGTTCACGACCGGTTCAGCCGTTGCTGCTGACTACAAGATTGATAAAGAAGGGCAGCATGCCTTCGTTAATTTCCGCATTCAGCATCTGGGTTATAGCTGGCTGTACGGAACGTTCCGCGACTTCGACGGTACGTTCACGTTTGATGAGAAAAACCCGTCGGCGGATAAAGTTAACGTTACCATCAATACCAATAGCGTCGACACCAACCACGCCGAGCGCGACAAACACCTGCGCAGCGCGGAATTCCTGAACGTGGCGAAATTCCCGAAAGCGACGTTCACCTCAACCGGCGTGAAGAAAGATGGCGACGACCTGGATATTACCGGCGACCTGACCCTGAACGGCGTGACGAAGCCGGTTACCCTGGAAGCGAAACTGCTGGGCCAGGGTAAAGATCCGTGGGGCGGCGAACGCGCAGGCTTTGAAGCCGAGGGCAAGATTAAGCTTAAGGACTTCAACATCACCACCGATCTGGGGCCTGCGTCTCAGGAAGTGGATTTGATTATTTCGGTTGAAGGCGTGAAGCAGAAATAATCCCGTTACGGGTATAAAAAAACCGGTCATCAGACCGGTTTTTTTGGCTGCGGGTTATTCCGGGTCTGGAATGCCGAGCGTGGTGTTGAGCCGACCGCGGGATTTATTGAAGATTTTGTTGCCGTTCTCGCGTCCAGCGCGGCGGCGGCGCTGTTCATCTTCCGGCAACGCCATCTCTTCTTTACACAGCTCGCTGCAACAACCGTCGAACTTCTGCGCACAGGCCGGACACTGGATAAACAGCAGGTGGCAGCCGTCATTTTTGCAGTTGGTGTGGCTGTCGCACGGCGTGCCGCACTGGTGGCAGTGCGCGATAACATCGTCAGAAATACGCTCGCCCATACGTTCGTCGAACACGAAGTTTTTACCGACAAAACGCACCGGCAACCCCTGCTCACGCGCTTTACGCGCGTACTCAATAATGCCGCCTTCGATATGCCAGACTTTCTGGAAACCGTTGTGGCGCATGAACGCGCTCGCCTTTTCACAGCGGATCCCCCCCGTGCAGTACATGACAATTTTCTTGTCCCTGTACTCCTGCATCATTTCTACCGCTTTCGGCAGTTGCTCGCGGAAGGTGTCGGCCGGAATTTCCAGCGCGTTCTCAAAATGCCCCACTTCATATTCATAGTGGTTACGCATATCAATAAACACCGCGTCCGGATCGTCCAGCATCGCGTTGACTTCCGCCGCCTTCAGATAATCGCCGACATCGCTGGCATCAAAGGTCGGATCGTCGATACCGTCTGCGACGATACGATCACGCACTTTCATGCGCAGCACCCAAAAGGATTTGCCGTCGTCATCCAGCGCAATATTCAGACGCACGCCGTTTAGCGCCGGATGGAAGCCATACAGCGTGGCGCGAAACGCCTCCACCTGACTTTCCGGCACGCTGATTTGCGCGTTGATACCTTCATGGGCTAGATAGATACGGCCAAAAACATTCAGTGCAGTAAACGCCTGCCAGAGCGCGTCGCGCGTGGCTTTCGGATCGTCGATGGTGAAATACTTATAGAATGAGATAGTGGTACGCGGCTCGGTTTCGGCGAGCATTCGCGCCCTCAGCTCCTCATTCGATATGCGGTTGTGTAACACTGGCATGGTGTACGTTCCTGCTATCGGTGGGGGGAATAAATAACGGCCGGCATGATATAGCAATTACCGTTAATTTACATCCCTACATTTTGCGCTACATTTTCCACACCTTAGCGAATATTTTCTTCAGACAGGCGTCACGGCGCGAGCGGCAGAGAATTTTGGTCGCTCGCAAAAAAATGTCACAATACAGGCCGTGAAAGGGCTTCGCCTGCAAATTAATGGAATTTTCATGACGCATTTACCGCAATTTTCTCGCGCACTGCTCCATCCCCGTTACTGGCTGACCTGGCTTGGCATCGGCCTGCTGTATCTCGTCGTGCTGCTCCCCTACCCGGTCATCTGGCGGCTCGGGCGTGGGCTTGGGCGCCTCGCGATGCGGCTGATGAAACGCCGTGCGCGCATCGCGCATCGTAATCTGGAGCTGTGCTTTCCCGCTATGAGCGAAGCCGAGCGGGAGGCGCTGGTGGTGAAAAATTTCGAGTCTGTCGGCATGGGGCTGATGGAAACTGGCATGGCCTGGTTCTGGCCCAACTGGCGTGTCGCCCGCTGGACTGACGTCTCCGGCATTGAGCCGGTAAAAGCGTTGCTCGCGCAGCAGCAGGGCATTTTGCTGATAGGCGTTCACTTTCTGACGCTGGAGCTGGGCGCGCGCATTTTCGGGATGCATACGCCAGGGATCGGGGTGTATCGCCCGAACGACAATCCGCTGCTCGACTGGCTGCAAACCTGGGGCCGCCTGCGCTCCAATAAAACGATGCTCGATCGTAAAGATCTTAAAGGGATGATCCGCGCCCTGAAAGGCGGCGAAATTATCTGGTACGCGCCGGACCACGATTATGGCCCACGCAACAGCGTATTTGTGCCGTTCTTCGCCGTCGATCAGGCCGCCACAACCTCAGGCACCTGGATGCTCACGAAAATGTCGAAAGCGAGTATTGTGCCGTTTGTCCCGCGCCGTAAAGCCGATGGCAGCGGCTACGAGCTGATTGTGCTGGAGCCGGAATGCGCACCGCCGGTCGGCAGCGCTGAAGAGACCGCCGCCTGGATGAATAAAGTCGTAGAGGAATGCATTCTGATGGCGCCTGATCAATATATGTGGCTGCATCGCCGCTTCAAAACGCGACCAGAAGGCGTGCCCTCGCGTTACTAAACCTTTTGCCCGTAGCGCCTTTACGCTTCGGGCCCCTCTTCTTTCGCCATTTTTTTCCATTCATTCTTGCAAGTCTCAATCTTCGACTATTCTTTCCTGAAACAACCATGTCCGTTCAGGGAGAAAGCAATGACTATGTACGCCACGCTTGAAGAAGCCATTGATGCAGCACGCGAAGAGTTCCTCGCCGCCAATCCGGGGCTTGAGGAAGAGGACGCGGTTGTCCAGCTGTTCAGTATGCAAAAATATGTGCTGCAGGACGGGGAAATTATGTGGCAGGTGGAGTTCTTCGCCGATGAAAATGGCGAAGGCGACTGCCTCGCCGTATTAACCGGTGATGCGGCACAGAGCGTCTTTGACGGCGATTTCGATGAGATCGAACTGCGCCAGGAGTGGCAGGAAGAAAATACCCTGCACGAATGGGACGAGGGCGAATATCAGCTGGAACCACCGCTGGATACCGAAGAGGGGCGCACGGCGGCAGATGAGTGGGATACCACCCGTTAAGCGTTACTCATACGGGCCATGATGCATATCGACCGGCAGTAACAGCGTGTCGAAGATAATGGAGAACGGCAGGTCGAGCATCAGGATGAAGCGTAAGGGCCTGTCCCGCACGTCCCATTGCACGCCGGGGTAATACTGGTTGCCGTGCCCTTGCCCCGGCACAGCGCGACTGATAATGCTGCCACAACCGCAGAGCAGCCAGACGGCAAGCAGAACGGCGACAATTCTCAAGAGCGACCTCGCGTTTCAACGTAATGCATCAAGTATAACAGCCCGTCAGAGAGGCAAAAAAAATGCCGGCCATCAGGCCGGCATTTTCATATCAACGCACAGACTCGTTTACCGCGAACTTAACGCCTGCGGGTTGAGCTTCAGCTCTTCGTAATGGTCCACCCAGGAAGAGTATTTCTCCGGGTGCGCCCAGAGGCGATAGTGCATACGCGCCATGGTCACCGGGTCGCTCAGCAGCACCAGACGACGGTCGCGGTTGAGTTTCTCCGGCGTATCGTTCAGCGCCTGCTCAACGTGACGATCGCGCGCGATTTCCAGCACGTGACTGGCGCGGTGACGCGCGGTCGCCATGGCGGTCGCCAGCGCGTTAAACGACGGATGGAACACGGCATGCATGAAACCATCTTCAAGCGTTCGGGTGCGATTCAGCTCCAGATAACGGTCAGTATCTACCAGCACCTGCGGCGGCGAATACTCTTCCGGGATCAGGAACAGTTTCCAGCGTCGCGTGCGCAGACCGACCGTCGAACGGCTTGAAATCACCGACACAAACGGCGACAGGATCAACGAAAACACGATTGGCGCCAGCCAGAACAGGAAGCGCAGATCAAGCCACGCCATGCCGACCGCCCACACCAGGCCCAGCAGCAGCTGCGAGCCATGACGCAGAAACGCTTCGCCCCACGGCGTCGAGTCATCGTCACGCTGCGGTGAATTCCAGACCACTTCCCAACCCAGGAACGCGCTGACCACAAATACGGTGTGGAACAGCATACGCACCGGCGCCAGCAGGACCGAGAACAGCACTTCCAGCAGCAGAGAGAGGGTGACGCGGAAAAAGCCGCCATACTCTTTCGGGCCTTTACACCAGATGAGAATGACGCTCAGCAGTTTCGGCAGGAACAACAGCACCATCGTCGAGGCGAACAGCGCAATCGCGAGTTCAGGACGCCACTGCGGCCAGACCGGGAACAGCTGACGCGGTTGCAGGAAGTATTGCGGCTCGGTGAGCGCATGAACGACCTGCAACGCCGTCGACAGTGCAAGGAACAGGAACCAGAGCGGCGCCGACAGGTATGACATCACGCCCGTCAGGAACACCGCGCGGTGTACCGGGTGCATCCCTTTTACAAGGAAAAGACGGAAGTTCATCAGGTTGCCGTGGCACCAGCGACGGTCACGCTTGAGTTCATCCAGCAGGTTCGGCGGCAGCTCCTCATACGAGCCTGGCAGATCGTAGGCAATCCACACGCCCCACCCCGCACGACGCATCAGCGCCGCTTCCACGAAGTCATGAGACAGGATGGAACCTGCGAAAGAGCCTTCACCTGGCAACGGTGCCAGCGCACAGTGCTCGATGAACGGCTTCACGCGGATAATCGCGTTATGGCCCCAGTAGTGTGACTCACCCAGTTGCCAGAAGTGCAGGCCGGCGGTAAACAGAGGGCCATATACGCGGGTGGCGAACTGCTGGCAGCGAGCGTAGAGCGTATCCATACCGGACGCTTTCGGCGACGACTGGATAATCCCCGCGTTCGGGTTCGCTTCCATCAGGCGCACCAGACCGGTCAGACAGTCACCCGTCATCACGGAGTCAGCGTCCAGCACGACCATGTAGCTATACTGGTTGCCCCAGCGACGGCAGAAGTCATCGATGTTACCGCTCTTGCGCTTCACGCGACGGCGGCGGCGACGGTAGAAAATTTGCCCTTCGCCCTGCACTTCAGCAATCAGCTCCATCCAGGCTTTCTGCTCAGCGACACAGATATCCGGGTTGTAGCTGTCGCTCAGGATGTAAACGTCAAAATGTGCCTGCTGGCCCGTCGCTTTCACCGACTCCCACGTTGCCCGCAGTCCCGCAAACACGCGATCCACATCTTCGTTGCAGATAGGCATGATAAGCGCGGTGCGGTGTTCCGGGTTTATCGGCTCATCCCCAACCGTTGAGGCTGAAATACTGTACTTATCTTTGCCGATAAGCAGCTGTAAAAAGCCCATCAGCGCGGTCCAGAACCCGGCGCTCACCCAGCAGAACAGGATTGCGAACAGAATCAGAATGCCGCTTTGCAGCACATACGGCAGTAACTGCATCAGCGAGACAAGCCAGTCCTGGCCCACCATATCCGCCGGGTTGACTAACGCCCAGCCCTGATACGGCAGAATCGTTTTCATATACCAGGTGGCAACGACGGTCTGCGAGAGCGTCAAGAGCAGCAGAATGTAACGGCGGATAGTGCCAACCGTACGCCATTTCTGCTCCGCGGCGCGCTCTTCTTTCGAAAGGCCCGCCATGTAGCGCGGCAGGACTTCACGACCACGCAGACGATCCCAGAAGCGCCCAATCGGGTTGGTGCGCCACGGGTCCGGGAACATGGATGAACGGGTTGCTTTCGGCATCGCCTGGATCTGGGTGCGGCCTTCGTCGTCTTTGATCAGTTGCTCGCCGTTAAGCGAGTCTGGCCAGCGCTGTTCGAGACGCGTCTTTACTGAACCCAGCGGGGAATCATCCTCGCGGGTCCAGACGCGCCCTTCTGCGTCCAGCGCCTGATGAAGGGCCTGCATGTCCGATGTCGGCAGTGCCGCTTTCTCAGTGTCAGAAAGCGGCAACAGGTCGATATACTCAGTAGACTTATTCATTGGCAGGTAGCTGATAGCTCCAGGTTTCACTCAGCGGCTGATCGCCATTCACAAGGGCAGCACGCATTTCAGTGGTTTTCTTGGCGTCTTTGATTTTCACGCGCAGCGTCATACGCCAGCCTTTGGTGACCGGGTTGTAACGCA
This sequence comes from Cronobacter condimenti 1330, assembly GCF_001277255.1. Taxonomy (NCBI): domain Bacteria; kingdom Pseudomonadati; phylum Pseudomonadota; class Gammaproteobacteria; order Enterobacterales; family Enterobacteriaceae; genus Cronobacter; species Cronobacter condimenti. The sequence goes on along the minus strand of NZ_CP012264.1, from coordinate 1,663,118 downwards.
CGCTGTTTTCCACGATTTCGCCGTTATCGCCAATGCTCGCCTGCGCGGTTACCGGGGTATTGTCCGGCAGCGCTTTCATGTCCGTCCCGGTGAAATCCACCACAAACGCGATAGTGCCGTCCGGTTGACGAATCAGATTGGACTGCTTCACGTCGCCGGTCGAACGGCGAGTCTGCAGCACCCAGGCGTTATCCGGCGCGTGCAGTTTGTCTTCGTCGCGGCTAAAGGTGATGGTGTATTTAAAATTCATCTCCTTACCCGGCTCCGGCAGTTGATCCGGCGTCCAGTAAGCCACGATGTTATCGTTGGTTTCGTCGTTGGTTGGGATCTCCACCAGCTCGACTTTCCCTTTACCCCACTGGCCCTGCGGCGTGACCCATGCGCTCGGACGCAGATCGTAGCGATCGTCAATATCTTCAAAGCGGGAGAACTGACGGCCACGTTGCAGCAAACCAAAGCCCTGCGGGTTTTCGGTGGTGAAGGTGCTGACGGCCAGGTGTTTCGGGTTATTCAGCGGACGCCAAATCCACTCACCGTTGCCGGCATGCAGAGACAGACCGTTGGAATCATGCAGCTCCGGGCGGTAGTTCGTCGCCGGTGACGGCTGGTTCGGCCCAAAGAGGAACATGCTGGTCAGTGGCGCAACGCCCAGTTTGCCTACTTTGTCGCGCAGATAAACTTTGGACTGTACGTCAACAACCGTGTCGCGCCCGGGGGTAATAATGAAGCGGTAGGCGCCGGTTGCGCGTGGAGAATCCAGCAGCGCGTAAATGGTCAGGCGTTTGTCGGTTGTTTTCGGGCGCTCAATCCAGAATTCGCGAAAACGCGGAAACTCTTCGCCGGACGGCAGCGCGGTGTCGATAGCCAGACCACGCGCAGAGAGACCATAAACCTGGCCCTGACCAATCACGCGAAAATAGCTCGCCCCGAGCATGCTGACGATTTCGTCGTTTTTATCTTTATTGTTGATCGGGTAGAGCACTTTGAAACCGGCGAAGCCCAGGTCTTTGACGGTGTCTTTATCGTGCTGAACATTGCCGAAATTGAAGTAATCCGGGTTGTACTTAATTTTGCGAACCGTATTGGCCGTCACCTCGTTAAGGGCAACCGGCGTGTCGAAGTACATACCCTGATGGTAGAATTCAAGCTTGAACGGGGTTTTAAGTTTGCTCCAGTAGGCTTTGTCGTGATTAAACTGGATCTGTTGGTAGTCCGCGTATTTCATATCGCGGAAAACGGAGGGCAGGTTGCTTTTCGGCGCTTCATAGCTTTTGCCCGCTAAGGATTTCGCCTGTTTTGCGACGTCGTCGATAGTGAAGGCCCAACCTGAAGTGGTATAAAGTGACAACATTACTGCTGCACCCAGCCAACCCATTTTCATCATCTGTGTTTTATGTTTCATATAACTAAGCACTTCCCCCTTTGTGTGCTTAAATCAATCCGATCCATTTTAATGGAAACTTGCGGTTTCCGACAACACAATCCCCGCTTTGTTCAGCACGCCGGTTCAGGGATTAAGCAAATGAATGCGCGCCATTTTCGCTTTGCGAATTTGTCCTGGAGACAGTGTGTCGGCCTTCCTGTAGGGTGGGGGCCGAATCTAAAACACAATCAGCCTAAGGGATAAGGCGAATAGTCCGAGATTTATGGAGTTATATGACAACGTCGACACAGAGAGAATTTTTTCTCGATTCCATCCGCGCATGGTTGATGCTGTTAGGCATCCCTTTTCATATTTCGCTGATTTATTCCACGCACCAGTGGCACGTCAACAGCCTGACGCCTTCGGCGAGCCTGACGCTGTTCAACGATTTTATCCACGCCTTCCGCATGCAGGTATTCTTTGTTATTTCAGGCTATTTTTCCTACATGCTGTTCCTGCGCTACCCGCGTAAACGCTGGTGGAAAGTGCGCGTGGAGCGCGTCGGTATCCCGATGCTAACTGCCATTCCATTGCTGACGCTGCCGCAATTTCTCATGTTGCAGTATGTTAAAGGCCGCACCGACGCGTGGCACTCGCTTTCCGGCTACGATAAATACAACACGCTGGTGTGGGAACTGACCTCGCATTTGTGGTTTTTATTAGTGCTGGTGGTGTTTACGACAACCGGTTTATGGCTGTTTCAGCAAATCAAAAAGTGGCCGGAAGAGAAAAGTAAAGCGCTGGCCGAAAGCCTGACATTAGGAAAACTCTCAGCGCTGTTTCTCGTTTTTGGCCTCGCCTACGCCGCGCTACGTCGTCTTATTTTTATCGTTTATGCGCCGATATTAAGCGACGGGTTGTTTAATTTCGTGGTGATGCAAACCTTATTTTATTCGCCATTTTTCCTTCTCGGCGCGCTGGCGTTTAAGCACGCCGCGCTGAAGGTCCGCTTCACGACCTTCTCGCCAGGCTGCGCGCTCGGCGCGACGGCAGCGTTTATCGCTTATTTGCTAAACCAGCGCTACGGCAGCGGCGATGCCTGGATGTATGAAACGGATAACCTCATTAGCATGTTGATGGGGCTGTGGATGGTGAATGTGGTGTTCTCGCTCGGCCACCGCCTGCTGAACTTTAAATCGGCGCGCGTTACCTATTTCGTCAACGCCTCGCTTTTCATTTACCTGGTGCATCACCCGCTGACGCTCTTCTTCGGCGCCTATATCACGCCGCATATCCACTCGAACGCGCTGGGCTTTATCTCCGGACTGGTGTTTGTGATTGGCATCGCGGTTCTGCTGTATGAAGCGCACCTGCGTATTCCGCTCCTGCGCTTTCTCTTCTCCGGCAAACCGCAAAATAAAACCCCGACACCGGGAACGGCAACGGGGTGACATCTCTGACACGCGCCCTGGTGGCGCGTGTGTTTACAGCATCCATTCAACCGGTAAACGATAGACGAGCCGCACCAGCAGGCGCTGCCAGAACCGCGTTTTCGGCTCCTTTTTCCAGACGACCTCTTCACCGTCTTTCTCTTCTATCCAGTTTATTCGCCCCCAGCGGTCAAGGCGCAGCGCCCAGGCCGCTTCGCGTCGCGTACGCGTAAAGCGCTTATGGATAGCGCCCGCCAGCGTTTCGCTCTCAATCACAAATCCCATTTCAGTATTGAGCATCGCCGAGCGCGGGTCGAAATTAAACGAGCCAATAAAGACCTGATTACCGTCCACACTGAAGGTTTTGGCATGCAGGCTGGAGCCGGAATTGCCGGTTAGTCCACGGTCGTGCGGAACACGCCCGGTGTCATGGGTGGGTTTAAGCTCATAGAGTTCTACGCCGTGACGCAACAGTTTTTTACGCCAGCGCGCATAGCCTGCATGCACGACCGCAACATCATTTGCGGCAAGCGAATTGGTAAGGATCGCAATTCTTACCCCTTTGCGACGCAGCGCGAGCAGCAGCGCCACCCCGCCGCGCGTGGGCACGAAATAGGACGAGATAATATCGAACTGGGTTTTCGGCTCTCCGATAAGCGTCATCATCCGCTGTGGCAGCAACGTATGATTGCGCGCCCTCCCCTGCCCTTTACGCGGATCGTCGCTAAGCAGTCGGGTTTTCGCCCACACCAGCGGCAGCGTGCGGGTTTCGATATAACTGGCAAAGCGGGTGCTCTCCAGGCGTTCCAGATAGCGCTGCGCCACGGGGTCGTCCTTCCAGTCCGGGGGCAACTGGACGCGGGCGTCTATCTCTTGCGTCTCAACCTCCAGCACTTTATCAAGCGTGGACACGGATCGGCTCTTCCAGTAGCGCTCAAAATCCTTTGTGACATCCGCGACCACCGGGCCTACCGCCAGCACATCAAGATCGGAGAAAAGCGGCTGTTCTCCCGCGCCGAAATAAGCATCACCCACGTTGCGCCCGCCGATAATCGTCACCTCGCCATCGACCGTAAAACTTTTATTGTGCATGCGGCGATTGAGCCGGGCGAAATCGGTGAGATAGCCCAGCGCGCGCAGTGTGCGAAAAGAAAACGGATTAAAAAGGCGGATCTCGATATTCGGATGGGCGTTGAGCAGACGCAGCGTGCTGTCCATGCCAAGCGTATTGTTGTCATCCAGCAAAATACGCACCCGCACGCCGCGTCGCGCCGCTGCCAGCAGCGCGCCGAATAACAGCCGGCCGGACATGTCGTCTTCCCAGATGTAGTACTGCACATCGATAGTCTGCTCCGCCATCTCCGCCAGCAGATAGCGGGCGGCGAAGGCGTCGAGACTGTCATCAAGCGGATGTAAACCGCTGTGGTGGGGATGCTGCGCCGTGGTCGGGGCAATAGCGCGGCCCAGCCGGGTATTATGCGCCCGGCTGTTCGTTGTATTGTCCCAGTAACCGCTGGTAAAGCAGGAAGTTTTCTTCGTCATAGCAAACAAAGTATACCTGCTGAAGTTGAGGCCGCCTGGTGAGATAATCCGAAACGGTCTCGAAGGCAATTTGCGCCGCGGCCGCTTTCGGGTAACCGTAAACGCCGGTGCTGATAGCCGGGAACGCCACGCAGCTATATCCATTTGCCGTGACCAGCGCCAGGCTGTTGCGATATGCATCCGCCAGCAGCTGCGGTTCGTTATCCTGCCCGCCGCGCCAGACTGGCCCTACCGTGTGCACCACGGCTTTTACGGGCAGGTCGCCCGCTTCGGTAATAACCGCGTGGCCCGGCTGACATTCCCCCTGTTGCTGACGCACGACTTTACACGCGGCAAGCAGCGCAGGCCCGGCGGCCCGGTGAATCGCACCATCCACGCCTCCGCCGCCCATCAGTGAAGGATTAGCGGCATTGACAATCACGTCGGTATCGATGCGGGTTATATCGCCCTGCACCACTGTAATACGCCCGGACATACTTCTCTCCTGACTACCTTCTGTTGTTCCTTCAGTGTAGAACAGCACGCAGGGTGATTTATAGCGAAACCTGGTTAGCGATAGGTCAAGGTCAGAATACCCAGCGTGTGTGTCGCGTTCAGGTAATCAAAACGACTGTGCACCCATGCGGAATCATGCTCGTGCGGCCCGTCGCCACGCAGGAAGAGCGTTTGGCGATGAAGGCGATGGCCGCGAGGGCAGCGAAGATCAATGCGTGCAGTAGCCTGCGTGACGGAACACACCTCTTCGACGATAGCGCCATGAAAGGTGAGCGTCCCTCCCGAACTGGCCAGTACTGGGAGGGATGAAAAAACGGATGCTGCGATGATAAGCGTAGCGAAAAGCGGCTTGCGCATAGTAATGGCTCCTGCAGAGGCGTTATTATTTTAACTTGCAATTAACATATAAATTACAAATCAGAATAATTAAAGCCAATCCCGGAGAAATTATTGACGTGAGAAAAGCAGAAAACGCACGTTAAATCAGCACGCTGTGGTTACGTTCGCTGAGGCGGCGACCATTGCCCGGTAAAGCTCGCCGTTCCACTGTCGCTGACGGTAACCCGCAACGTGACAATATCGTCTGCAGAAACGCTTAAAAAGAAGGTCGATAACGTCCGGGGCGCGTCAGGTGAAAGCGAAAGCACGCTTTTCTGATGCGTAACAATGCTGCCAGAACCGCCCTGGCGGTGCAGTTCTATCTCGATGCGGCAAAGACAAGGGTGCGCCACGGTCACCATCGGCGTTACTTGCCAGCCCACGCCCTGCGGCTGGGCGTTAAACGCGACCTGCCCGCTGAACGCCGCGATCATCAGTAGATCGAGCATTGCGCCTCCTTAAAAAGCAGGGCCGAAGCCCTGCTTTCATGTGGTTAGTACTGAGAAGCGCTGGCGTGGTTGCTGTAGCCCGTCTGGGTCACATAAACCTGCGAACCGGACGCCGTCTGGTTCACCAGCGCGCCGTTCTGTACGCCGTTCTGGTTTACCGTTACGCCGGAATCACGACCATTCCACTGATCAATCGTTGAGTTGTTGGCGAAACCGTTCTGATTGAGCAGGATTTTGCTGTCAGCAGAGCCCTGACCGACATCCGCACCATTGGCGGTGCCAAGCTGGTTAATTTCTGTAGTGGAGTTTTTAGCATCCGACTGCAGAGCGGTCGTGTTGTTATTAACGCCTTGCTGATAAATTTTCAGCGTTGAGTTTTCAGCGGACTGATGGAAAGGAAAAGCCATTGCGCTACCGGAAGCGACCAGTGCGGCGAGAACAGCGATTTTAATCAATTTCATGAGACAACCCCCATTGGAAAATAGTGAAAACACGAAATGGCGTTAACGCTGAATGATGCGAACGGCCATCATTGACTGCCTTTGCACAACAACTGCGGTTTTCTGCGTCCCTGCCTGGATAATGCTCGCCCGGTTCCCCACTCCCTGTTGCGTAACGGAGGCGAGATTGCCATAGCCTTCCTGACTAATCGTGGCCAGATTGGCAGCGCCGGTTTGCATGACAGCGGCCACATTGGCATAGCCTTGCTGATCGATGCTTGCCTGGTTGGCGGCGCCGTTCTGGACAATCGTTGCCTGTAATTTCGCGCCATCCTGGCGTATCAGCGCGTTGTTTCGCGTGCCTTCCTGACCAATCACTGCCGCCTGATTCAACGACGCGCGACTTATTTCATTCACAGCAAAGTTATATTCAGCCCCAGCCATATCCGGGTTAACCGCAAACACGGTTGGTGATGCGAAAAAAGAAACCATCACACTGCTTAGCAATAATTTGTTCATATTACTCCTGGCCCTGAAGGCTTAACTGATTAAACCTCACGCCACAGGCATCAGTGATTACCGCAATGCGGTGATTACGTCGCCTCGGGAAGCAGTATGTCTTGAGCGATTTATAAAATATCTCACCTGTTTTTCGTATTTTAAAAATGACGCTGCGCTTTACGCGTGATGCATTTATAAACACCTTGTGCGAGGGCGCATCACTTCATTAATAAAAATGTCATTGGCTGTTTTATTTTTTTAATTATTTAACTTGCTTCACAGCATGACATTTATTGAGATCCGGATGGGGTATCATGACTGCGCCTGCGCCTTGTTATCGAACATCCCAGAGATGAGAGGATAAGCCTACGCCACTCACCCAACCACCCTTTAAATACTTTTAATTCAATGAATTATATCTGGATGCACTGAAGCTGATAAACAGGGAAGCTATTGCTTCGCTACACGTCGTGTTAAGCAACACTAAAACATAAGAAACATTTAACCATTTTTAGTTACATTTTGTTACTTTTTTAACGCTTGCTTTAAACACCGCAATAGTTAGATTGGACTAATAAGAATTTTCTTGCTTTCTTTTTTTCTCGCCAGCCCTTGGCGGAATGAAATATTTATTTTTTAGCTACTACATAACAATCCATACCGATACGAAAGGCTGTTGTCTTCGTTTCAGCGGCCATGTGTAAATAAAACGGGGTTTCATCATGCTTACTGAATTCCATGCTTTACATGGTCAGTCATTATTGTTGATCACCAAACCGTCCCTGCAAGCCAGCGCTTTATTGCAGAATTTTAAAGCAGCGCTCAACCTGGATGGAAAAATCCATAATATCCAACGTTCTCTGGAAGATATCACCACAGGAACGCTTATTCTTTTGGATATGGCGGAGGCCGATAAAAAAAGCATGGCGTACTGGAAAGATAATCTTGGACGCAGCCATCACGCCTCAAAGGTGATCCTGCTAAATGTGCAAGACGAATACCCCTTTCAGGAAATAGAAAAATGGCCGCACATTAGCGGTGTGTTTTACGCAACAGATGATGAAAACCGCGTAATTGAAGGTATGCAATGCATTCAGCGCGGCGAGTGTTTCTTTAACCAGCGGCTGGCGAGCTATCTGATCACCCGCTCCGGCTTTTATCATTTTCTCAACTGTGACTGCGTGCTGCTGACGCACCGCGAGAAAGAGATCCTTAATAAGCTGCGCTTCGGCGCCTCTAATCTCGAAATCGCGCGATCGCTGTTTATAAGCGAGAACACGGTAAAAACTCACCTCTATAACCTTTTCAAGAAACTGGCCGTGAAAAACCGCACGCAGGCAGTGACCTGGGCGAATCATCACATGAGAGTGTGAAGCCATGAAACGTTGGCCTCTCTGGTGTTTCGCGGTAGTGCTTTGCGGCGTAGCGTTCTGCGGACACGCCGTTGAGCCGGAAATTCCAGGGCTTATTACCGACCGCACCGTGTCTTCTGTCGGCCATGATTTTTACCGCGACTTTGCGGAGAAATGGGATACCCCGTTTGATGGCAACCTGTCGGTTAATGAAAAACCGAGCGCTCGCTGGGGAAGCTGGATAACCATCACGCTCGATCAGGATGTGATTTATCAGACCTTTCTTTTTCCTTCCCGTAGGGGGGCGGACAAAGAAGTGCAGATGGCGATAGCGCAGACGAATGAGGCGTTACAACAGCGGCAGATTGATAAAGCGTTACTCAGCACCGGCGATTTAACCGGCGATGAATTTTAATTCACTGAATGATGGAGGCTGCTATGCGGCGGGCAATTGCTGTTATGACATTATTATTGCTGTCACACCCGGGTCTGGCCGGAAATATGACCTTCCAGTTTCGTAACCCCAGTTTCGGCGGAAATCCTAATAACGGTCCCTTTTTGTTAAACAGCGCGCAGGCGCAAAATTCCTATAAAGACCCGTCTTACGACGATTATAAAATCGACACGCCATCCGCGCTCGATAATTTCACGCAGGCGATTCAGTCTCAACTTTTAGGCGGATTGTTAACCAACATTAATAAAGGTAAGCCGGGTCGCATGGTGACCAACGATTTTATCGTCGATATCGCCAATCGTGACGGTCAGCTTTATCTGAACGTCACCGATCGTAAAACCGGCAAAACCTCCACGATTCAGGTATCCGGCTTGCAGTCCGGCTCAACCAATTTTTAACCGCTGTGATAACAGAAGGATGACTACCATGCAGCGCCTGATTGTCATTATCGCTACCATTCTGTTAAGCGGATGTCTGACCGCACCGCCGAAGGAAGCCGCCAGCCCCACGCTGATGCCGCGTGGTCAAAGCTATCAGGATTTGATTCACCTGCCTTATCCAAAAGGTAAGCTCTACGTCTCGGTTTATAATATTCAGGATGAGACGGGGCAATTTAAACCCTACCCTGCCAGTAACTTCTCAACCGCCGTACCGCAAAGCGCCACCGCCATGCTGGTCACGGCGTTAAAAGATTCGCGCTGGTTTATTCCGCTGGAACGCCAGGGACTTCAGAACCTCCTTAATGAGCGCAAAATTATTCGCGCCTCCCAGGAAAACGGTACGGTGGGTGATAATAACCGTATGCCGCTTCAGTCACTTATGTCTGCTAATGTGATGATTGAAGGCTCGATCATTGGTTATGAGAGTAATGTGAAATCGGGCGGCGCTGGCGCGAAATATTTCGGCATCGGTGCCGATACGCAATATCAGCTCGATCAGGTCGCGGTGAATTTGCGGGTCGTGAATGTTAGCACCGGGGAGATCCTCTCCTCCGTAAATACCAGTAAAACGATTCTCTCTTATGAAGTTCAGGCGGGTGTATTCCGGTTTATTGAATACCAACGGCTGCTTGAGGGCGAGGTGGGATATACGGCTAATGAACCTGTGATGCAGTGCCTGATGTCAGCTATCGAAACCGCCGTCATCTATTTAATTAACGACGGGATCAACCGTGGCTTGTGGGAGCTTAACGATCCAGGAGCGGTAAATGATCCAGTACTCAGGAAATATCGCGATATCGCCGTGCCCGCGGCCTGACTTGATACGAAAAACCCGCTTACGCGGGTTTGCTTTTTTATTCGGTGACGGTCGTTTTTTTCGCCTCATGCCGCGCGCCGAGCCAGTTACCGCTGCACTTCATCGCCACGCCAAACAGCAGCCCCAGAAGCAGCGCTGGCACCACACTTTTCCAGTCGCCCTGCCCTGCGAAAGTCGCGCAGGCGCCGATAAACGTGCCTGGCACAAAAGCCAGCAGCGCCTGGCGGGCCTGCATGCACATCAGAAACGCGACGACGCCTGTCATGGCGTAACTCAAGCCGGAGAGCGCAGGCGCCATCGCACTGCCGGCGATAATAACCTGCGCCCACAGCACACCACTGCACAAGGTAAAGAGGATAGTCAAAAAACCGCTGATGCCGCCCTTTGGGCTGGCGAACCAGGCGGTACAACCAAGGAAGCCCGCCCAGGACGGCAGGCCGAGTGCGACGGCCGCCCACGCCCAGAGGGCAGAGAGTAAGCCGGTTGTGAATGCGAGAGAAAAGTGTCTGTTCATGGCGGCGTATCTTAGCAAAACGCCGCCTGAGAAATGCGATCTGGCGCACGTCATATGAAATAACGCACTGTGAGTTACATTTTAAATGTGATGCACATCACATTTAAAGGTTAACGTTCATCACCGTCTTGCTCGCTTTCTTCCTCTTCCTGCAACTCTTCCCACATTGCCTGGATAGCTTCGCGGGTAATCTGGGCGGCCGTGCGCCAGAATGGCGTAGTGGCATGGGCTTCCACCTTGCCGAGGAACGTTTCATACCACGGGATCAGGTACTCGCCAAATAAGGTCTCCTGCGCCTCGATTTCATCTTCTGCAGACTGATCCTCAAGCCAGGAGGCTGCCAGCAGCAACAGCCCGAAATGATCGGCGGGCGCTTCGCCAAGCGGCATGCCGCGTGCGGTTAAAAACCCCCGGACATCCTGTTCACGGCTCTGCTCGACCCACGCGGAACGGGTCGGTGCGACGCGGGCATCCTCGCCGACAAACAGCGCCTCGTAATCAGCCTGCACCTCGCCTGGCTGCACACTTTTTTGCAGACGCGTCAGCAACTCGTCCTGCTCAAGCGGCCAGTTTTGCGCAAGTTTGCCTTCGCGGATCAGATCATAAATCGGGGTCATCACCGGGTCCTGGGGCGCACGGTACCAGAGAGAGCCCAGCAGGCGACAAATTATTGAAAACTCATTCATTTACAGATTCCATTTCAGGCGATATTAAAAGGCGGCGAATTCAGCAATCGGCGTCATGCCGCGGGTTTCAAGAAAATCGAGCAGACGACGAGGCGTCACGTTCAGGATGCGGTCTTCAGGGAAACCGACCTCATCCAGTACCTTACGGCATTCGTGAAAATCGCCAAGCGTAAAGGCGGTATGCGAGTCCGATCCCAGCGCGACCCAGCCGCCTGCCTCACGCACTGCGGCAGCGATGGCTTTGCAGTTGGGTCCGCTCCCCTTACGAGAATGGGTAAAAGAGGAGTTGTTAATCTCAAGCGCCACCTGATATTTGGCGGCAGCGGCAGCAATTGCCGGAATATCGACCGGATATTTCGGGTTGCCCAACTTCAAATAGATGCCAATCATGATATTATCCCCTCACAGCAAGAAGTAACGAGGAAAAATAATGGCGACAAGGCTCTATTCATATGTCCGTTGGTCCACAGATAAGCAATCCGGCAATACATCATTAGACAGGCAGACAGACAAGGCGAAGGCGTTCGCCTCTCTTCACGGTCTGGAGTATGTCCAAATCCTGGACGCTGGGATCAGCGCCTTCAGGGGTAAGAATACCACACAGGGGGCTTTAGCGGGCTTTATTGAGGCTGTTAAGGCTGGGGCAATCCCAAACGATTCTTACTTGTATGTGGAAAACCTGGACCGACTGACGCGCCAGGACGTTATGACGGCGCTTAACCTGTTCACGGGGCTGTTATCGCTGGGGCTAACCATAGTCACGGGGATGGATGGGAAAGTTTACTCCCAGGACAGCGTAAAAAATAATGTGACCGATCTCATGATGTCCCTGTTTCTATTCTCCCGGGCCAATGAGGAATCACTCACCAAACAGAAGCGAGCGCATGAGACCGCCCTCAAACTAATAGACCGCCACCGCGCCGGGCTACCTGTAAACATTAAAAGCGCCGGATCGGCCCCGTGGTGGATTGATGCCAGCATGGGAACATATGAGGCGGTAAAGCCTCACCCGGTCCACTGGAAAGCCGCACAGAAGGCAGTAGAGCTAATGTTAGAGGGTTGGGGCTGTTTCCGTGTGGCCTCTTATCTCACTGATAACCCTGATTTATACCCACCGCCGAGGGGGAACCGTGGCAAGGGCAAGAAGCGATCAGAATGTTGGGCTGTGGCTAACCTCAAGGCAATGAGGAGCAACCGGGCGCTGTACGGTGAGAAAGTGATCACCATCGACGGCGTTACGCACAGGCTTTCTAATTACTTCCCGGCGGTATGTAGCCAAACAGACTTTGCACGGCTTCAGGATGTGGCCTGTAGCAACCGCCACAAGGTTGGAGAGGTTCGCCAAACAATCACCCTCCTTTCTGGTCTGGGTCTCCTCCGCTGTGGTCACTGTGGCGGCTCTATGAGCTTCTTTTCCAAAGAGGGGCGGATCAGATATGTGTGTGAGACCGGGAAGAATAAGACCTCCGCCTGTCGTGTGTGGTCTGTCTCCGGCTTACTGGTGGAGCGTTGTCTCCTTGCCCCGCTTATCCGGGGCTATATGGATCTAATGATGGGTAAGCAAGGCAAGCGGGAGGATCTCACACAGGCCATAGAGGCCAAACGGGGAGAACTGAACGGGATAGAGAGCCAGATCAGCAACATAACGAGCGCCATTACAATGGGCGGCAATATCCCGGCGTTGGTTGCCTCTCTTCAGGCGTTGGAGCATACAAAATCCGGCGTATTGGTTGAACTGGAGCGCCTCGCCCAGCGCCAGGCCCTACAGGATGGAAAGGATCACCAACTTGAAAGTATGGTTGACTTCTACGAGCTATTGACCCCGGATCTGTTGGAAGATACCACAGACGAAAGGCGGCTAAAGGTCCGGGAAGTGGTCCGGGCTGTTGTGCGCTCTGTGACGCTCTCCAAAGGCCCCGACAAAGCGCTAATCCTGTCTTATGAATTACAGGATAAAACGGCTTACGTGTACACAGGGACGCTTACAGCAGAGGGTAAGAAGGGATACACGCTGGAGGTGGTAAACGGGGATATTCAGATCAACGGGACAGAGGATAACGAGGAGGCTCAACGGCTGATCGGTGTGATACAGGACGCCGAACAGGAATACCACAAAGCAATCTCTAAGATTCTGGCGGGCTTCCCGGCCCCGGTTGGCTCCCACTTCTTTGGAAAACGCTGAAATTTTAATTAACCTGTAAAATCATATACATAGGCTCCTTTTATGGGGCCTTTTTTGTACATAAAATAACCTAATTAATTTTTATTGCATTGTAATGAAAAATGTGTATTGCAAATTGCAACAACCACTGTTAAAATATACAGTATGAGTTAGAGATTACCAAACAGGCCACAGAGCCACCCACCGCCCTAACTCCTGAACCCTAACCACTTTCAGGAGATCCGCTTATGTTTACTGCACCTTCCAAACTGTCACACCGTACCGCGCCGCCGTCCGTTACTGTCCAAACGGTTAACCCTAAAACAGGTTATCGCCCGGTGTACGGGAATCTATTCTCCTGGCCTGACTCTGATCGCATTGTACAGGCAGACGTCCAGATCAAATCCTCTTCTACTCTTCACTAATTCAGCAAGGAGCGCCCAACATGGCTATGAAAGCAACTATCAACACCCTGACCCGTGACAACCTGATCGCATGGGGCTACGAGTACGACGAAAGCGCCCCGTATGCTGTCGTGCGACACTTTAAGACCACAGGCCCCAAACCAGTGGGAAGCCTGAAGAATGGCGCGGCTGTCATCCCGCTGCCGAACGGCGACCGACCACGCGCCGGGGTTGTCTCCTGGATTCTCCACAATGGGGACATTCCAGACGGTTACACTGTGGCCCTTCAGGACCCGGCAGACGGGCGGATCGGTAACACAGAACTGATTACCAAAGAGGAAGCCACAGAACGCCGTAGAGCGGCCCGCGCTGCTGCTGCCAGTGGACCCCGTGGAGTGTCCACCCTGCCCCGTGGGATCACACAGGACAGCCGAGGATATTACCGCGCCGCTTTCATGGTGAACGGTAAACGTGTGAGTAAGACAAGCCGCGATCTGGACTCTCTAACCTTCTGGCTGTTTAAGGAGCGTGACGGGTTGGATCTGACTATGGGCGGCAAGCTGTGATCAGTCTGGTGGGTGCGTACATCGCCGAACAGAAACGCCGGGCCAAACGCCGCAAGCGCAAGTAATGACTAACCCCGCCTCTGTGCGGGGTTTTTTATTGGCTCTTTTCCTCGTGGAGCCGTAGCGCTTTCGCTAACTCCAACTGAAAAGCAAATGACAGGCGGGAGCGGCTGATCTTGATACCGTCAATAATGATGTATGTAGGGTAAGCGGTAACCATGCGCCCGCCATAGGGGAAGCGTTTAGGGTGGGTAGACTTATCGTTATTCAATTATGTGTCATCCGTCTGTGTGGGGGTATTCCCGCCAACGGATGATTGATCTAAAATCGATCAAAATCAATAACTTAACAGATCACCAAATCCAGGGGGTGGTACAGGTCCGACTCCCCCAGCGCCTTATCTTGTGTGGGAAAATATCTTAGTGTTCGGATATAGCTGCCAGGCACCACGAACCGACCCCCCAGGGGGCCTTGATTATGTTTCACAAATATCTGGACTTGTCAATACTGATCATTCATCCACCCATCCACTCTTTACACTTCTTGACATTACAGACCCACACCGATCCGACTCTTCAGGCCATTCCTTTGGATTCAATAACTTAGTAAATACACAATACCATTCTGTTGTTTTACCCTGTGGACCAGTGGCCCCGCCGGGCCACCCCGGAGGCGACCGCCTCCCCTGTGCGCCTGTGGCGCGTTATCTTGTGGCAAGCAATACAAACCCACAGGGTTAAGAGTGGTAGCGCCACAGGCGCATAGAGCGGCCCTTATGAGGGGCGAAGAATTTCGCCCCGATTGGTGATTAAAGATTGATCTGTAATGTGGTTGTGTTATACTGACTTCAAACGGGAGGAGAACATCATGAGATAATTGTAACCCCAACATACGCCACACGGTAGCCGATTCAGTTTCGGAGAGAACCGACCCTGCCCGTCATTCCGTATATGAGAATGATTACCATTGCACTATCGGATTGATTCTTGTTTGCAGATGAGATTGATTTTCATTCTCATAAAAAATTCTTTTAAAAATTTCTTGACTGAAAATTTAAAATTTGCCTGGCAAGGCTATAACGAAATAATAATTAATTGCCCACAAATACAATAACTTAAAGGCGCTGGGGGAGTCAAATCACCTTACCCGCCTTGTGGTGATAGTACATTAAGTAACCATCATTTACCCACTTAAACAGCCCATTACCTCCCCTGCCGGGTCATTACTGTACCATTAAACGCGATTAAACCCGATTTAATTCACTAAAAAGACACATCATAAAATTAATCATTTTTGTCGTTTACAAGTGCCTGTTTTTGATCAAGAATTGATCACAGTTAGGATCTGGAGGGTACAGAATGAATTTCGTAGAGGGCTGTAAATCAGTTCAGGAAGTTAAAGCGGTAGCGACAGAGCTACTCAAACAGGGCAAGGGGCTGACGCTTTACCGTGACGCCTGGTTATTAGGTTATGAATTAATGCTGAGGGTGTCGGATCTGCGCTCTATCCGTTATGACGACATCAAAGGCGATCACCTTGTCCTGTCCCAACAGAAAACGGGTGAATCTGTCCGGGTGAGGCTCACCGATACCGCTAAACGCATCATAGCGGCCCGGAGAGAGGCGAACCCTGATCATGTGTACCTCTTACAGTTGGACAGCCACAGGAGCAAGGGAAAACCTGTGAGCCGCTCCAAATTGCATGAGGAAATTAGCTACGCCGGGGAAAAGCTGGGGCTGAATCTTTCGACCCACAGCATGAGGAAGAGTAAACCAACGATTGGTTATGACAATGGGGAGGATATAGCCGTAATTAGTAAAGCATTAGGGCACAAATCGTTATCCAGTACGCTCCATTACATTGGGGCCACACAACGCAAAGTAGATGATTTTAGTGATAAATATTCAATAGAGGATCTGTTATGAAAAGTCAGGCTGTCCGTAATTCTGCCCGCAAAGCACGTCGCCAAAACATGGTCATATTGCTGGCGGTGGTAATGATGGGGACCTTTTCCGCCGATGAGGCTAAAGCCGGGCGTATTACCATGAGTAACCCACAGGAGGAGACCACAGCGGACGGTAAGCACGTCTGTATTTACTCCAACAGTATTTACACGTTTACCACGGTTACCCGGTCCCAGAATTGCCCATACAGCAAAACGTTTGATACAGAAGATGCCGAATGATTTCGGTGAAACAAAGTTTCATGGCTAAAGCCACAAGAGGAATCAGAATGAAACAGGAGCAAGTCAGGTTTGAATTTGTTTACTGTGGGGCGCGTGTGGTCGTGTATTCGACTTACATCACGCTGGCGGGGCGGAAGATATTCAAACATCTAATGCCGTCCGGCGTAAGGTTAGCTGTCCAACAGGCAGAAAGAGAAGAGGCGCGGAAAGAATCCGGCAAGATAGCAGACCGCGCCACACTTACCAGATAGTAAGCTGTTACAGAGTACCAAAAAGAAAAGGCTCCCACCAGGGGAGCCTTTATTGTATGGGCGGTTACTGTCCGCCCTGCATCAGCATATTGAAAGCGTGCTGGTTATTGGTCTCAACTTCAGAGCGGACCAGATCCCGGATCTGCCCCTCCTGCACTTTCACATTGACGTTCACGTTAAGCGGCTGGTTTAGCCACGCTGGCGGCGTCATCAGTGGATTACCTGCCATATCAACTTTAAGCTGCGGCGCTGTAATCGTCGGCGTAGGAGGTACATAGCCCGGATTGGAGTAAGAGCTAACCCACCCTGTTTTCTCTGCTGGTTTGGCAAAGTCTGGATTAGTCGGAAGGGATGGACTGTGGAGGAAATCCCACAGTTTACCCAGCGGGCTATCTTTCTTCAGATTGCCCCCGGCGGTGGTGTCCTGTCCATACATGGCGTCGTTAGCGTCCATGACTTTATCCCAGGCATAATCCCCACCTACCGAACCGATCGCAATGCTCCAGCCAACAGGACCGCCAGAGAGAGCCGCCGCGCCGCCTACCTTGCCAACTTTCGGACCCCGGCCCGGTTTGTTTGGCTTGTCTTTACCTTCCCCACCAGATCCGCCAGTTGTAGCGGCTTCAATGCCACCAATAGCGGCGATCCCTTTCATGACCCCCAACAGCTTTGTAAGCGGGTTGAGCATGGTCAACAACCATTTAAAGGCCCCGCCCAACTTCCAGATAGAGCCAGCGAACAGAGCCACCCCGGCGGCGTATGCTGCCATTTCGCCCCAGGATTTAAGCTGCTCACCAGTAATCCCCATTTTGGCGGCGTAATACTCAATAATGCGGAAGGTCAGGATCACAGTGTCGTGCAACTCTGTAAACGCATCTGTGGCACCCTCAACGATTTTCCCGGCGATATGCCCGAACATCTCAAAGGCCCCACCAGAGCCGTTAACAGCGGCGCTAATAGCGTCGAAAGCGCTGGTTAGTGAGTTACCAAAGCCAGAAGTAAAGAAGATATTCATAGCGTTCTGCATACTGGTTTGCAGGCGCTGCCAGCTTGCCCGGTTGGACTTCATAGCCTTATCCAGAGCGCCGCCGTTACGAGCTGCGGCTTTCATCTGTTTAGCCACTTCCGGGAGGATGTCCTTAGAGAACAGCTTCCCTTGTTGCATCAGGTCAAACAGATCCTTTTCTGTAAGGTTGGTTGTCCCTTTCATCTGGTTGAGAGCCTTAACGAACAGACCCACAGCGCCGGGGAGAGCTTCGGAAAGCTGGCCTTTGAGTTCTTCACTCATCACCGTTCCCTTAGACATCATCTGGTTCAAACTACGCAAAGCGCGTGATTGCTCATCTGCGGAGGCACCAGTAACAAGGCCCCATTCACTGGCACCCTCAAAGATGGATCTCATCTGGTCTTTAGGGAGTTTGTCACCAACAGCGGCGGCAAACTGAGTGTAATCACGGGAAGTCTCCAGGAGGTTCAGCCCCAAACGGTTGGACTGTTCTTTGAGATACTCAAACTCTTTAGCGGCTTTCTCTGTGGAACCGGTGATCGCTGTAAGACCAGACATAGCGGATTCAAAATCCTGTCCGGTGGTCATGATCTTACCGGAGAGTGCCACAGTGGCGGCAATTGTGATCGCCCCGCCTGCACCCTCGATCATGGAGGTGTCCAGTTTGTTAACTTTGGCGGTTACGGGAATTGTGGCTCCCCTCATGCCTACCCGGCCTTGTTGGCGCATGGTTTGCTGAAGGCGTGACACACGGGCGTTGTACTCGGAAAGGGCAATGCTACCCCGATGAAACTCTTTAGTAAGCTGTCCAAACTCCTGGAGGTGTCCAGCACGTTGGGCCGGGGTCACGTTGGCGTTAGCCGCTGCGGTATTAAAGCGGATGGCTTTAGCTCGGATTGTCTGGAGTTTGCGCTCCGCTGCGATCTGTGCTTTGGCTACTTTGGCCTCCGCTGCCGCTTTGGCTTTGGCTTCTGCCAGTGCTGCTTTTGCGGCGGCGTCCTGCTGTTTCCGGCGGATCTTGGTGTAGGCGTTTTCCTCAAATTTCATCCGTAGAGGCTTCATTTTAGAGGAGACTTTATCCCACTCTTTCCCCACCTGTTTGATACGGTCAACCGTCTTTCTGTAACTTGCTGAATCTATAGTAAAAACCGTTCTATTTACGGTTTTCGTCAGAATCACGTTACCGCTCATTATTCAGCCCCTTCCAGTTTGGTGGCCTTCAGGGTGCGCCCTGCTGCCTTGTTGATGATTACCCGGCGTTTACCTGCTGGCAGGTCTGCGGATTTGGTCAGGAGAGAGACCGGGCGACCGTTGGCGCTGAATCCCTGATCCTTGTGACACAGAGCAATTCCCCGGCTCTTAATGGCGCGGCCCTTCTGGGCGCTGTCTGCGGCCCCGGTGGAGGCTTCCAACTGTGTGGCGTACAGAGCGATAGCCTCATCCAGTGACAGATCGGCCTGTGCCTTGCGGAGTTCGTTCTGTTTGGTTGCCTCTTGGGCTTCCCGCTGGCGCTGTTCAGCCTTCTGAATTTCCAACTGATTGAGGAGGTTCTTAAATGCTTCCATGTGAGAGGGTCCTTATAAGTAAAGTGATTACCACACCCCACAGGAAGAGGGAGGCGGGCTTAAAGGGGATGTAGAGGAGTGAGGCGAGAAAGTTAGAGAGTCTTGTCTGACGCTTAACCAGTTTGGAGCCTAAATAATCCTTTAGACCCCATTCCGTTGGGTTGGGCATAATTACCGGGATTTAATGATTGCCTGGCGGGTCTGCTGACGTGCTTCAGAAACGATTAGACGCACACGGCGCTTATTCGTCCCCTCTTTGTATACAGGGTTTTCCACATAGCGGGCGCTGCGTAGATTCTGCAAAACTTGGTCATACGGGAGCATTTGCTCCACCAGGTAACGGGGTGAAGGTTGGGTAAGAAGTAGGGAGACCATCTTACTGTTAATCCCCAGAAGTTCCGCCATTTTGGAGAGGCTCAGGCCGTCGGCTTCCATCTGTTTAGCCATAACGCCTTTTTCAGCCAAAGTTAGCGGGGTCTTTTGGTACTTCTGCGGGTTGTGGTTGCGCTTTACTTTCAGGACGTAAGCCAGTGACACATTAAACGCCGCTTGGATGGCTTTAGCGCTGTGGCCCTGAATACAGGCCCGCTTGATCTTCAGGATTTGATCCGGGGTTAAGTGGCTCTCATCCATAATCCGGCGGGGCTTGTTTGCTGCCAATTTCTCAGCCAGTGCGTTAACTGCGGCCTCTTCCTCAGAGGATAAGGCTTTGAATTTGGTTGTAATAAATTCATTCATGCGAGAGTCTCCAGAGGGTTGTAAAGCGCGGGGGTTTGGTGTAGAGTGTTATTGGTGGGAAATTAATTGCAGGCTTTTAGAAAGCATCACCAAACTGATCAACGGCGCTTTCTTCTGGCTCCAGATATTCAACAGGCAAGCCGTTGACCATCATCACATTAGAGCCAGCCACAAAATTAATAACAGGGTTGCGTAAATCATCGTTTGCGGCCCCCTGCTCTACTGGCACAGGGACAGGAGCGGGACGAACAGCGCCCCCGCTGTGGTCCACAGGAGAAGCTCCAGGCGACGCCGGGCGGCTTCTATGTACACTTTCAGATCCACACTTAACAATTCCAGGCTGGTTACTTCCTGCATTCTCTACGGTCTCCTTCGGTTGGGGTGCTGCGGTTGGTTTGGTTACTTCAGGTTTGGCGGCTTCAGGGGTTCCCACCATTTCCGGGGTGATCGGGTTAACTGTGTAATGGCAGGTCTTGCCGCCGATCTGCCCGGTCTTGTTAATCAGACCCATCTCCAACATATCGCGCAACAGGTTGCGGACGGTTCGATCTGTGGCCCCCAGGCGACGGGCTAAAAGATCTTGTGAGAAATAGGCCGTTTGCCCATTGTCCTGGTAACCTTTGATCAGGCTGTAGGTGTAAACCATGTTCATGGTAAACGCCTTGCCGCTGATCTGTTCAATGTCCGCAAGGTCATGCGGGATTGCGGTAAACGGCTTACTTACTGCGGCTGCTGTCATTTTGGGAATCCTTAACAGAGGTGGAATTAACGGTTTTCAGGTACTGGCTAACGGCTTTCTTAACAATGGTGTGAACGCTGCCATGTTCACGGGTGGAGGCCAACGCGAAAAGCTGCTCCATCACATAGGGATCGAAGCTGATCCCCAACTCTTTATTTTTACTCACAGGCAAATCTCCTTTAATTCTGCGATGTCTTCAGCGGTGAGGTTGAGGCCGAACCAATCGCCCCACCAGTGCGCCGGGGCGGTGATCGCCGGGTTGCCAATCGTCACCATTTGGGAGGGGCTAACCTGCGTCAACATTTCGTAAATGTCGCTATACAGAGTCGGGTCCAACTGGTTGATCGTCTGTTGTGCATACGCTGACAACACAGGGGAATCACTCAAATCAACATAAGGCTGATATTTGCTCATTGTTTCCTCTCCAAAAAGTAAGTTAAAAATTAATGTACGATTACGGGTAGCTCTCCGGTGATACGCTCAAACTGATCCGCCGCATTCAACATGATGTAGGCCATCACTTCGTCATATTCCATCGGGACGCCTTTAGCCTCAAAGAGGGATTGGAACGCCAGTACAATGGAGGCTTGCAGATCCGTAGACTTGGAAGCGAACAGCGCAACGGTTGCTTTAAGCTCTAATGCCTTCTCTGCGTCCATCTCTGTAATTTTCCCTGTGAGGCGCTGAGACTGGCGCATAACGCCGGAGGCGCTGGATTTGGTCAATTCAAGGGCCTGCGTAATCGCTTCTACTTCTCTCATACGTCCGGCGGCTTTCATCCGGCTGCGGGTTTCTGTCAGGGTCTTACGGGTCAGATCACGCTGATCGACACGTTCAACCATTTTTTCAACATCAAGGTAAATACTCATTGCATTCTCCTGTTAGGTGGGTTACAGTATGATGGGGATTTAC
This sequence comes from Cronobacter condimenti 1330, assembly GCF_001277255.1. Lineage (NCBI taxonomy): Bacteria > Pseudomonadati > Pseudomonadota > Gammaproteobacteria > Enterobacterales > Enterobacteriaceae > Cronobacter > Cronobacter condimenti. Next base: position 1,641,730 of record NZ_CP012264.1, on the reverse strand, counting down.
ATGCCTGATTAACTGCCTCATCACAATATCTATTTTACACTATTTGACAATGATTCGCAATAACTTTATTGATTTATCTTGCGATCAGTTGTTTATTGTGCTATGGACACAGAAAGCCCCTGTAAGGCTCTCAGAGCGCCGGAGGGCGTTTATAAGGTGTTTCCTTGTCTACGTAGGAGAGAGCGCCACAGCGGCGCGTTTAGGTGGGTTCCTGTGGGTTGTGGTTCTGTACGTTATGCCGGGCCGGGGACCCCACCCCGCCGCCCAGAGGTCACCTTACATCGTGCGGTGTTCCAAAGGGGTCTTGCTCGCTGGTGCGAGCGCTGCCAAAGAGGCGCGTCTGTAAGACGCTTAACAGAGATCAGTCTCTTACCAATCAATCTACGATTTCCCCAACACTCCCTTAAAGATCTTGACCTGGCCCCTGGGTGTTAGTCTTATGGGTAGTTTTATATATAGTCTTATTGTCGGAAAATATTTCCTAACAGGCCGGAAAAATCTTCCACCCTGCCCGGAAAATATTTCCGGGGTCCCTGTCTGGAGTGAGCCACACAGGCGAGACTCCACATTGTGGGAACAGGCCCACGGCCTAAAACCTGGTAAGGCCGATCAGGCCGAGAAGGTTTTAAGGGTAATAATATATGAGTGAAATAATTAAGAGCCTAAGCGATTAATTATTGAACGATATATATTATATAAAAGATCTTTTATTTAAGAGTGAAAGAGGACTTGTCAAAGTCCGATTGAACGATTATAATAAAAATCTTTTATTTAAGACGTGTGGGTGTGCGCGGAGGCGCGGGCGTGAGTGCGTATGCACACGCAAATAACATGATCTTTATAGTCTGTCAATAAAAATTAATTACGCCCTCACCTGTTCAATTATCAATCAATAATCCCCTACCCTCTACAACCTCCTGTAAAGCTCTCCAGCGCGTCCGCCACTGTGGCAAGGCCATTTATCATCTTACCCCATTAAAACGCCGTGGCTGTGCTTCTGTGTCGCCGTCGATCCCATCCTGTGGGATTACTCCAACCCTGTGGAATCTCCCCGGGCATCTTCCCGGACCTCTCCTGTAATTTTCGTTAACTACTCCAACCTGTGGAAACACCTCCGGCGCGCCTCATACCGGGCTATAATCAATCTGTCAATTAATTTTTATTGCAAATGATAATCATTCGTGTTAAGATATTATACATGGTGTGGGATGTGGTGAGTATGTCGAAATCGCCGTTTTGCAGCTTACCACCCCGCACCTGTACAGAACTTTCATTAACGTGTGCTTTAGCCAGCCCCTGTGGGTCTGTACTGAGTGAGCCGGGCGGACTTCTCCCCCGCCCCGGCCCTCACCCAAAGCGTTCTTTCAACTCCACTTGCCAGAATGCTTTGTGTGCGGTCCTCTCCTCAAGCTCCGCCAATTGTTATACCTCCTTTTCAAAGCCTCTACTCATAAGCCTTGCGCCAACAGGGCTTATTCTAAAGCGTCGCTCACTGCGGCTCTTCAGAATACAAGCGAGTCTCCTTCGATTGTAGCGACCCTCCACGGGGTCCACAGTTGGGCCGGGAGTGGTTACCCGGTTGCAACGATAAACTATTGATTTGCGTCGATGGTTTTCGGGCGTATTTCAGGCGTCCGTTTTCCTCTGTGGCTTCTTTGCTAAACCATGAAAGCAAATCATGTAAGGCTCTGAGGCTACACAGGAAAAAAGTGATAAAACAGTAAGTTATTAGCATAGCCCGGTCTCTCCTACCGGGTTCTTTTTTGTGGTTATTTGTCCAACGGCTGGCGGTTGCTCCCGTGACGCTGGCGGGCGAGTGACCACAAAAAAGAGGTTTACACCTCCCCCCACCCTGAGAGGGTGAGAGAGAGCCAGATTAGAAAGGGCGGCATGATGCCGCCCTCTTCTATTCACCCCACGGCCTCCCATCTTCCAACAATTCGGATTGTCCTCTGTGGCGGTCCTTATATCCGGTGCAACGCCGGATCACCCTGTGGACTCTCTCCACGTCTAAAACCCTCCATAAGGAAAACCTTTATGAAAACTTCCGAGCGCTACCCGGTAACGCAAGGTGACGTAATCGTAGACTACGCCTCCAGCCTGTTTGACCGCACCGAAGTAACCGCCCCAAGCCTCCCGGCTGATGTCTATTGTGGGGATATTCTGGACAGCAAAACTTTTGCCCTGTTCGACTCCGCCGCCGCTGACGCTGGCAAGCCGATCATTAACCTTTCCAATATGTCCGCCGATGGCAAGCCCAAAACCCTAGTCATTTGTGACAGACACCTCGTGATTACCGATTTTGCCCTACGCGCCAAAGATGACGCGAGCAAAAAAGCCGCACTGGAAGCGCTGACAGCATCCGGTGATGTTCGCCTGGCTATCAACGCCAATTTCTACAAAGCATAAGGAAATCACATAATGGCAATTGATATTTCTAAGTTTGAAAAGCTGGACACCGTTACAGCTATTAAGGATGTCCCGGCAGGCAATCACCTGATCACTGATCTGGGTATTTTTACCCCGGTAATCTCTCAGAATCCACACGCCCAGATCCTGGACATTGTGGAAACTAAAGTTTCTGAACTGGAACAGGTTTCACGCTACGGCACCGAAACAAACGCCATTCAGATCTCCAAGCCGCTGTTGCGCGACCAGGAGATCCCAACCGTGCTTACCACTGCGGACGTTAAACCAGCGGATTGGCAGGGCCTTACCTCTGCACAAGATCCAAACGTTGAAGCCACCGTAATGGAAATCGTTGCACAGAAAGCGATCCGTATGCGTGACGCTAAACTGGAAACCGTTGAAAGCACACTGGCCCGCGCCCTGTTCAAACAGGTAGCCAAAGCCTCTAAGACTGACGACGGTGATATCGACTTCCGCGCGGCGATGGGGGCCGCTCCGCTGAGTTTCGACCTGGACGGATCAGCAGGCGCTAACGTCTATGCACAGCTTGCGAAAATTCGCCGCATGTTGGTTAAAGAGTACGGCGCGAGCCGCTCTTATCTGGATCGCTTCTTTGTCTTCTGCTCCCCGGATCTGTATGACGCACTGGCGAGCCACCCGGAAGTAACCAGCCTGATCACCAACAAGGTGGCGGAAGCTGCAAAAGGCGCTCTGATCCCGATTAACACGGCGGGTTATGACTCCTTCAGCATTGGCAACATTACTTTCATTCTGGCGGACGATGACCGCTACGAAATCGAAGAAGGTTCCGGCCTGTTCGTTCCTAAGTTTAACGGCGCTGACCGTAACCCGTTCAAACTGGTTAAGGGTCCATGCTCCCGTAATCAGAATATTGCCGCTAAAGGTGTAGTGTCTGACCTGTACCAGTGGATCACCACTGATAAGGACGGGATGATCACCATTAAGCAGGAATTTAGTCACATTCCTCTGAACCTGCGCCCGAACTACACGCTGAACGTCAAGCTGAAGTAATGCACATTTCCCCCGGCTCCGGCTGGGGGTTATCTCTTCCGGTCATATTCATTTTTACTTTTACACTGGGGTAACACATGAAAGTTTCAATCAATATCCCCGGCGCTGGTCAAATCTATGTATCTGGCGCGGCGGAGATCGTAAACCGTAAAGAACTGTGCAGGGCCTTGGGCCTGTGTAACGTGATCTTTAGCCGTTTGGAGAAGCAGCACGGCTTTGAATACGCGCTTAACGCCCTACTGGCAAAACAGCGTCACAAGAAGTAACTAACACATTGAATTTTAAAGAGGCTGGCCTTAACGGGTCGGCCTTTTGTCGTTTCTGGGGATTGGAATCTAAAAATATTTTGGGTTACCGGGATGACTGATGATATGCACGGCCCCGCTCGCCATCGCGGCGATCATCGCCTCGGTGTTTGCCGCTTTATCCTGCGGCGCGAAAACCGGCTCATGAAAGCCCGCGACGATAAGATCGAGCGAATCAAGCATCGGGCCGGTACAGTCAATCTCGCCTTCGCGATTTTTGATATTCGCTTCGATCCCACGCAGGATGCCGACGCCGTCAACGACCCGTGGCCAGATGCGCATATTAATAAAGTGCCAGTGATGCGGCGCATCCGCCATATCCGGGCCATGATCGGTGATGGCCAGAAGCCGGATGCCCTTTTGCTTTGCCGCAGCGATATAATCATGCAGGTTACTGTAAGCATGGGTGCTGGCGACGGTGTGCATATGCAGGTCTACGGGATACATGGCGCTCTCCTTTGTGATTTTCATCAAGGATAACAGGTATCCACGGCGATTTTTAGCCGAATCGCCGGGTGCGAGGCGGCTGAAGGCTAGTAACCCCGCGTCACATCTACCTGATTTTGCGGCATATCGCCACGCGCAATCCGCGTGATGCTTTGTGCGATAAACGCCGCCGCCTCATCAGGACGCGTGACCGCAGCCACATGCGGCGTGATGCGTACACGAGGGTGGCGCCAGAGCGGGCTTTCAGAAGGCAGCGGCTCCTTATGAAACACATCCAGCATTGCCCCCTTCACGTTACCGCGCTCAATCGCAAGCAGGAGATCCGCTTCAACGAGATGCGCGCCGCGCGCCAGATTCATCACAAAGGCGTCATCGGCAAGCGATGCCAACAGGCTGGCGTTAATAATGCCGACCGTATCTGGCGTATTAGGCAACAGGTTTATCAGTACGCGGGTGCCCTGTAAAAACTCGGGCAACTCACCTGCTCCGGCAAAGCTTGCGATGCCGGGATAGGCTTTACGGCTGCGGCTCCAGCAACGTACCGGGAAGCCCCAGGCGCTGAGGCGTTGTGCAACCTGTCCGCCGAGAACGCCTGCGCCCAGCACGCCGATAGTGAAATCAGCGTGGCGATATTCCTCAAGCGGCTGCCAGCAAGCCTCTTGCTGAAGCCTCGCATAGTCATCGAAGCGGCGAAACCAGTGCAGCACCTGGCTTACGGCGTATTCCTGCATCTGCGCCGCCATCCCGGTATCTTCCATCCGGTAGAGGGGGACGCCAGCCGGCAGCAGATCCGGGTGCGCATCAAGGCGGCTTAGCAGGGAATCAACGCCCGCACCGAGGACAAAAATCGCGTTAAGATCGGTGCGCCCGCGCAGCATTTCATATGGGGGGTGCCAGACCAGCGCATACTCCGCAGGTTCGTCATCGCCGGGCTGCCAGGCGCGTAATCGCGCATCGGGCAAATGGCGTTGCAGCAGCGGGGCCCAGTCCCGGACATCAAAAGTCGGATGGTAAAAAAGAATCTCCACGGCACTTCTCCTGATAAGTCACTGGCATTAACCATAACAAAATCAGCCGCCTTTGTGGCGGCTTCAAAAGAAATGCGAACGGACTTAGCGAATATTGACGGTAATCGCGGCGGAGCCTGAAAACGCGCCATTTTGCGGCGTTTTACCGCTGAGATTGACGGGCGCCGTGAAAAGGTTGACCGACCCGGTGCGTCGTGAAATATCTGTCGACGGATTAAGCGGCATCGGCAGTTCGCTCGTATTAATCGGGAGCACTTGCTCGCTGCTGTTCTTCATCAGTACACCGATATCAGGATTGGTGGTGGCAAGCGCCTCCGGCATCCCGTCAGCTGCTGCCCCCGAAAAGGTCATCGTTAACGTGACGCCATCGCTGATATTTTTACAGACATACGCAATGACCGTTTTTTTATCAATAAACTGGTCCGGCTTATGACCGCGCGTGGTGAAATTGCTGGCGAAAATGGTGCCGAAATCAACGGAAATGACTTCACCGGCGTTTATCTCGCAGCTTTGCGGCACGGTTACCGTCCCCTGTACAAAGACTTTCGCCATAGGCTCTGTAGCATACTGGCCGGGTCTGACGGTGCCATAAATAGCTGCTACGGCCATTTGTGGGATTACCGATTGCCCCAGAAACGGTTTATTAATACGAAACGTCAGCGAGCCGCTCTGTCCGGTTGTAAAACTATTTAGCGAACAGCCGTTATTTTTTTTATTCCAGATGTCGGTAAACGGTACGTTCACATCGCCGACGTTGGCGATGTTTATTGCCGCCGACAGGTCAATATCATCATTAACATGAATAAATGCGGCGTCGCCATATTGCGTCATTGGCGCCAGATATTCACTTTTATAATAGGCCCCCGGGTGCGGGTCTTTACTAAGATCGCTGTCATCGCAGTCGCAATGCGCCGTGTAATTCTCAGATGAGCCAAACCGCTCCGAAAAGCTTTTTCCGCTCTGGTTATCGTCAGGGTTAGCGACTGTTGTACTGGCATCAACATTAAATATTTTCGGGCCGCCCGTGGTATTACAAAAGCCTGTGGCGGCGCGGCAAAGCGGCATGGTAAGTATCATGCAGACCAATAACCCGCTGAATAGTCTTTTCAACATAATTTGGTTCCTTCCTTATCGGCATGTCGCGGTCAGAGGCAGGAGATCGCCTTGCGCTGACGCCGTGTCGGGTAAAACAATCGCGGCCTGACAGCGCTGATCGGCGCGGTTGCCCCATTTCACCAGGGCCTGACCATTCTCTTTAACGCCCGTCACATAGGCGATGCCACCTTCATCGACAATACTTTCATAACCATCGACACCATTGAGAGTCACCAGTGCGCCAAACGGCACCGGTTCATTATTCGCCCGGCGCAGCGTCAGTAAGAGTCGATGGCCTTCGCGTGCATCGATGTGCGCATACACCATCGCGCCTTTATTAGGGATAAGCGTCAGGTGCGTGTTATCTGCGTCGACGCCTGCGGGTAATGTGGTGGTATCCAGCGACAGTTCGTTTCGCTCATACGGAGAAAGCCAGGGAATGACCGCGAAACCCAGCCAGTCAGTCGCGACGCCGGACTGGTTTTTAAAGCGGATATCGCTGGCGCCGTTGGCATCCACCAGTGCGAACGCATCACCAAGCGGCTGCGATAGCGTGACGCCATGCGGGTGCATAATAACCGCACCGGACGCACCGTAATTCCACTGGCGCGAATCATCGGACTGGTAATAGCCCAGACTCAGGTTAGCGAAACGCGATTTATAATTGAGATCGGCGCTGCTGTCCGTCGCATCCTCGCCCTGCTGGCCCGCGTGGTTATAGCTTTGTTGAAGCGAATAACTGAGCCTGCCGTCATCCATCAGCGTGCCGCTGAGCCCGCTTTGATAGCGTGTGCGGCCATCCTGATCCCGGCTTACGTTAAATGTCGCCCAGCTATTGCTTAGCCAGCGGCTCAGCGGAACACTGACGCCCAGCGCGACTTGCCGGTCAGTCTGATCGTCTGTTTTGTTCCACGCGGCGGAGAGCGTGCAGGTCACGCCGGAGACGGAGAACGCGAGGCCCGTGGAGAGGTTCTGCTCTTTATCAGACCGGTTCCAGAAATCACGCTGATAACCATTCAGGTAGAATGAACCGACGCCGCTCAGCGACTGGTTAATACTGACCTGTAACTGGCTGCGCTGCTGGTAATAGCCGCTGTAGCGGTCGTCATACCAGGATTGCGCATGATTCGCCTCGTCAAAATTGAAATAGCCGCTGGTGGAATAGCGGTAGCCTGCAAGGGTGATAGACGTATCCGTCACCTCAATATTTTTGGAATATTGAAAACGATAGGACTGGCCTGTAGAGGTCGTGTCATTTTGCAGCTGACTGCGCGCATGCGTGACATCTATTGATACCGAGCCCCACTCATTGAGCCCGATGCCGACCCCAAGCGCCGCCGCCTGATACGTATCTGCCCCCATCGCGCCGCCATAGAGCGTTAACTGGTTATTGAGGCCATAAATCACTGTGCCTTGCGCAAACCCGGGTGTCGCATCGTCCGACCAGCTCGAATCGTATTGCCCTGCCGTCAGGCTATATTTTACCTGCCCTGGCCGCTGCATAATCGGTACGGCGGAAAAGGGTTGAATAAAATGCCGCTCTTTGCCATCCGCTTCTTTAATCGTGACGTCAAGATCGCCGCTGTGCGAGGTGGGGTAGAGATCGCTTATCTCAAACGCGCCGGGCGCGACGGTATCCTGGAAAATGATGTAGCCGTTCTGGCGTACTGTCACCTCAGCATTGGAATTCGCGATGCCTCGAATAACGGGAGCAAACCCACGCAGGCTGTCCGGCAGCATGTTATCGTCAGTCGCAAGCTGAGCGCCTTTGAACTTTACGCTGTCGAAAATCAGTGATGGCGAATAGCTTTCCCCGAGCGTGAGCTGCGAGCGCCACGGTTTAATATCCCGCTGCAAATAGGTATAGAGCGAATCCCAGTGCGACGCGTCATCCGCTTTGCTCCAGGTCGAATAGTTACGTACGCGCCACGGCCCGACATTTAACCCGTTCTGTAAATTGAGATAGTGAGAGGCGTCCCCCGCCCCTACATCGCTATGCGTTTCAGAACCATTCAGCGTGTAGTTACTAAAAAGCGCCGGGATGCCATCATCCCAGTACGCAGGGTCGACATAACCGCGGGCGGTATGCCGCAATGCCGCCTGCGGGATACTGACTTCAAGCGACATGTTATGGGTATCCAGTCGCACCGAGGCTGCCGGAATAAGCGCGCCGATGGCGTCAATGGGCGCAAGCGGTGACAGTGCCGCAAGCGCCGGGTACGCGTCGGTTTTTACGTCCAGCTCCTGTAAAAGCGCGGGCGTAATAACCGGCTGGGTCTGTCCCCGCGCATCGACCGTAAGCGGGATTGTCCGGGTGAAGCGTTCCTCACCGTTAAGCCGAATACGTAGTGAATAGTTGCCCGCCGGCAATTGATCTTTGGTACTAAAAATGGAGAGGTCGACGCCTCGTTGCCCAGGATCACCCTGTTCCATTAACAGGGGGTCAAACCAGACCTTTTCTTGCGCCATGACAAGAGGGGGGCCGCTCATGGTCAACGCCAGCGCGGCGCTGACCGTCGCGGCGAGACGGCAAACGCCTCCTTGCAGGCGGTTCTGTGTCGTACAGGACGTTTTTTTCACAACAGCATTCCTTGCAATGCGGCTCACAACTGGCGCGTCTCGGGTTTGGTTACGCCGCCGTAATCATTAATCACACGCCAGCTCACCATTCGCCCGGTTTCACTCGCCGGCAGCGGGAAACGCAGGCTGGCGAATGGGGCCAACATGTCTGCGTTCTGAATACGTGTCGCGCCAATCTGCAGACTATCGAACACGACATAGACTGGTGTCGGGTTTTCGACCACCAGTTGTCCTTGCGCAAGATGAAACGTGAGCTGTTTATAGGCCGTTTGCGCGCCAGATATGAGCGCCTGGGGCCGGTAAAAGAGCTTAATCCGCGTTTTGACCACCAGCTTGAGCGTATTTATTGCCTCCTGTGATGAAGGCGGAATCGCGCGAATATTCAGATAAAATAGCGATTCGCGGTCGTCAGGCAGAGCGCCTGTTTTCGCGATGCGTAATTCATGATCTTCATTAGGCTCAATACGAAACAGCGGCGGCGTAACCATAAAGGGCCCGCGCGTTTTTCCGTCACCATTATCCACCCAGGATTGCAATAAAAAGGGGCTCGTTGCACTGTTGTTTTTAATACCCAGGGCCGCCTCTTTTTTACTACCTTCATAAATCACCCGCGTACCGCCCACCACAATGCCGCCAGCGGATGCAGCATGACAAATAAACAACAACAGGATAAAAATATTCATCCTGAGAATGCATTTTCTTATTGCACGCATAGTCAACCCACGTCCAAAAGGAATAATAAGCCGTTAGCTAATGCTAACGGCTTAACAGGTGTTAACCGGGTAAGCGATTAACGATAATCAAAAGTGATATCCGTTGTACCATTGGCCGCGCCTGCACCAATCGTCGTACTGGTGGATTCATAATAAGCGATAAGGTTGAGATCCATCGTCGCATCGGTTATCTCAAACTTGCGCTGGGAGAACTGATTCATCGGAATCAGCGTTCCTTCGTCATCGGTAATAACAATCGCAACCCCCGTCGCGCCGCCATCAGCCACTTTGAGGTAATCTTTATTCACCGGATCAGCATCACCCGTCAGATAGATACTGAAATGGGGATTGTCTCCTGCCTCGACAACCGGGCAATTTTTAAGCTTAATTTTCACCGGGATCGGCGGCGTCTTTACGCCCACCGTCGCGTTAAATTGTTTTACTGAATAGACACCCATATCCACGTCGAGGATCTTATCATCGTCATCAATTTCACAGGCCTGATCGGTGATTTTTCCGGAAAAATTGATTTTGCCATCTGCTGCCAACGCTGAGGCCGCATTCATTGCAAGCGCGCCAGCGAGCGTCATCAAATAAAGATATTTTTTCATATCTTCTCCATGATTGATTATTCCAATATATATATTTAACGAATAAATACTCGTCCTAAATTAAAGCTCGCGCATATTATCCCCACTTAAATAGCCTGACAATTAGCGCAGTGAATTTTTATTTCTTTTTTCGCGTTCAATAGCAAAGCCTGACTGACCGGTGTTACAGCAAATCATTCAATGGACGTATATATTGTATTTATAGTATCTTTGAATCGAACATTTGCAGTGCAAATATATATATCTGCGAATAGATATCACCTTGTATCCTTTTGTTATTCTGGAAATTAATTCCACGCCCATGCATTATCAGTCTGGTCATTTATTCATGCTGTTTTATTACGAAGCACATAAGGCAGAGTGCGTAAATGTTCTGGATTCACTTATCTACGCACCTTCACTCCTGATACGGACACGGTTAACAAGATTGAATGGTTATTTTAAAGGCATATTGTATGAAGTTTGTTTAAACGCTCCAGAAAGCGCTAAATTTACGTTGACGACTATGGGCCTTTCCCCTACATTAGCGCCCGTCCCGACGGCGTCGGGAAGACAATATGGTGAGGTGTCCGAGTGGCTGAAGGAGCACGCCTGGAAAGTGTGTATACGGCAACGTATCGAGGGTTCGAATCCCTCCCTCACCGCCATATTCAAAGAAAGAGCCTGTACGCAAGTACGGGCTTTTTTGCATTTATATCTCGCCATACCGGGGAGAGATGAGAATCCTCGACCAGGGTTCGACAGGCGGTTTACCGCCTGGACGGCAGGGCCGCTTGCGGGCATGCCGCCCAAAGGGCCGAATCTATCCCTCCCTCACCGCCATATTCAGAGAAAGAGCCTGAGCTAACCCTCAGGCTTTTTTGCATTTATATCTCGTGGCCCCAAGAAAGAGGGCGAGTGACACGTTGCTTCCCCACTCTACTCTGCGCAAGGTGGATAAGCGCCGCCACACCTGTCGTTTAAGGTGTTATCTATCGCCGCGCGCCGGGCATCACTACCGGCTCTGCGACACGTTCCATCATGATCGGAATGCTTTTATAAGCTGGCACCCCACTTTGCGTATCGTGGCTGTCGAGCGCCACCAGCACATTTGCCTCCGGGTAATACGCGCCGACCGAGCCGGGCGCCATATCGATAACCACGACAGTCAGGTTATTCAACCGTCGCGAGGTCGGGTTGCCGTCAGGGTCGAGCGCGGTCACGTTAACCTGATCGCCCACGCGCAACGCACGTTTCTCCGCCTCATCGGGGTTGATAAACAAGACGTCGCGCCGTCCTGTTACGCCGCGGTAGCGGTCGTTCAGACCATAAAGCGTCGTATTGTACTGGTCATGACTGCGCAGTGTGGTTAACACCAGATCGTGGCATGTGAGGGAGCGCGGATCCTCATTAATTCCCTGCATCACCTTAAACTGCGCCTTCCCCGTTGGCGTATTCCAGACGCGCTCGGAAGCGGCGTTGCGTAACCGAAAACCGCCTGGCTGTTTAACCCGCTCGTTAAAATCCGCAAAAGCCGGGAATACCGCTTCAATGGCATCGCGGATAAAGCTGTAGTCGCCTGTCATCTTGTCCCAGTTGACCACCGTATTCGGCAGCGTCGCCTTCGCAAGCCCCGCCACGATAGCGGGTTCCGAGCGCAGATGCGGCGAGGCCGGTTGCAGCATGCCACGCGAGGCGTGCACCATCGACATCGAATCCTCAACGGTGATGCTCTGTTCGCCTGAGGCCTGCACATCCATTTCGGTGCGGCCCAGCACCGGCAGAATATAGTTATGCTTGCCGAGCAGCAGATGCGAGCGGTTCAGCTTGGTCGCCATATGCACCACTAAATCGAGATTACGCATCGCCGGGAAGGTGACCTGTGGGTCAGAAATCGCCTCGGCCAGATTGCCGCCGAGGCACAGCAGCGCTTTGGCTTTTCCGTCGCGCATTGCCTGAATAGCAGCGACCGCGCCATGCCCGTGCTTTTGCGGCGGCGTAAAGCCAAACACCCGCTCCAGATTATCAAGAAGCGACTGCGGCGGGATCTCCGTAATGCCTACCGTCCGGTCACCCTGCACATTGGAATGACCGCGGAGCGGGCAAATACCGGCCCCTTTTTTGCCGATATTACCGCGCAGCAATAACAGATTCGCAATCTGCTGCACGTTCTGTGTGCCGTACTGGTGCTGGGTGATGCCCATGCCATAACAGATAATGGTGCGCTCCGCGCTGGCGTAAAGACGGGCAATATTCTGGATCTCTTTGCGCTCCATACCGGAGACTTTCAGGATATGCGCCCAGTCGGTGGCCTCGATATCTGCCTTCAGCGCCTCAAATCCTTCGGTATGTTCGCGAATAAACGTCTCGTCAAGCACGCCAGGTTCGCCGTTTGCCAGCGCCTCTTCATGCATGGAAAGCAGGATTTTCATTACGCCCTTGAGCATCGCCGAATCACCGCCCACCCGCACTTTATAGTATGTCGAGGCAAGCGCGGTAGAACTCAGCGACAGCATTTCAATCGGGCTTTGGGGCGAGGTAAACCGCTCAAGGCCGCGTTCACGCAGCGGATTAATGGCAACGATGGTCGCGCCGCGTTTCGAGACTTCTCGCAGCGTGCCGAGCATACGCGGATGATTCGTACCGGGATTATGACCGATGCAGAGCACCAGATCGCAGTGGTCGAAATCGTCCAGCTCAACCGTTCCCTTCCCGACGCCGATAGACTCAGGAAGCCCGACGCTGGTCGGCTCGTGGCACATATTGGAACAATCCGGGAAGTTATTTGTGCCGTATTCGCGTGCGAAAAGCTGCCACAGGAAGGCCGCTTCGTTCGAGGCGCGACCTGAGGTGTAAAATTCGACGCAATCAGGATCGTCATAGCTGCGCAGGCGCTCGCCGATTTCCCGAAACGCGGTGTCCCATTCAATTGGCTGATAGGTATCGCTCGCCGCGTCATATTTCATAGGGTGCGTCAGCCGTCCCTCGCCTTCCAGTTCAAAGGCGTTACGCTCCCACAGTTCGCTCACCGTGTGGGCGGCGAAAAATTCGGGCGTGGTGCGCTTGCTGGTCGCCTCCCAGGAGACCGCTTTCGCGCCGTTTTCACAGAACTCGAACGACGAGGCGTGCTGTGGATCAGGCCAGGCGCAGCCCGGGCAGTCAAACCCCTGCGGCTGATTGACTTTGAACAGGGCAATCACGTCCTGCTTCACTGACATCTGGCCGCGGATGGCATCGGCAACGGCCTTCAGTGCCCCCCAGCCGCCGGCCGAACCGCCATAAGGCGCGATGCCAATAGTGCGATTTCGCTCTTTCATAATGCTCCACATTGTCTGTCTCATTGTTGTGTTTTAAGTCTGGTACAGAAAATGGAATTCGCGAAGCAGACCCGGATTTGTCCGGTCGTGCGCGCCGCCCTTCTGACGGGTGCAGGCGGCGAAAAGGGCTTTTCGTTTAACCCTTAATCGAACGAATAAGAAAGAAAAAAATCTGCTTGACCGTTTTCATGCAGATCCCTATAGTAGCGCCCCGTTGCCCCGCTAAGCGTGGTAGCAAGACAATATGGTGAGGTGTCCGAGTGGCTGAAGGAGCACGCCTGGAAAGTGTGTATACGGCAACGTATCGAGGGTTCGAATCCCTCCCTCACCGCCATATTTAAAGAAAGAGCCTGTACGCAAGTACGGGCTTTTTTGCATTTATATCTCGCCGCACCGGGGAGGGATGAGAATCCTCGACCAGGGTTCGACAGGCGGTTTACCGCCTGGACGGCAGGGCCGCTTGCGGGCATGCCGCCCGAAGGGGGAGACCCAAAGGGCCGAATCTATCCCTCCCTCACCGCCATATTTAAAGAAAGAGCCTGTACGCAAGTACGGGCTTTTTTTGCATTTATATCTCGCCGCACCAGGGAAACCACCCGCCAGGACGCCTTATTTCTCCTGAGCGAAAAGCAAAAAAGTCCGGCGTTACCGCCAGACTTTTTTCTCTACCCGTTTCGTTATTGCAGAAACTCGGCCTTATGGGCTTCAAAATCCTTCATGCACGTCTCCATAAAACCACGGGTGACCTCAGTCACTTTCTGGTAGTTATTCGCCTGCCACTGGGCCAGCGGCGCTTTTACTGCCTCTGGAGAACACGACACCGAGGCAGACGCTTCATGGCCGTTTACCAGCGCCGTTTTGGTGCGTCTGAGCGCCGCCTGATAGTGAAGCTCGTAACTATCACCGCCAGAGAGGTTTTCATAGACTAGCATCCAGGTATAAGGACGGATCTCTATGGGGTTTTTTATCTGCCCGGCGGGCAGCTTCGCCATATCTTTCTCAAGTGATTTTTTCACGGCATCAGAAAAATAGGTAAGCGTAGGGTTATTCATCGTGGCGATCGGCGTGCCGACCAACTGATCTTTCGTAAAACCTGATTCCTGGGCGCCGCCCGCAGCCAGGCTTACAATAAAATGCAGCGTCTTTAGCGCCACGACTTTGCTGGTATCGACGCGGGTAATATAGCGCAGCGACGTATCGGTTGGCTGATGCGTATCCGTTCTGAGCTGCTCGTAGCTATCAATCGACAATAATGCCCCACCATCTCCTTTGATGGTGCTGGTACTGACTACTTTTTCTGAAGGTGGTGGCGGTTGATTACTGCACCCGGCTAACGCCAGCGAACACAAGAAAAGAGGCAGTGCGTACAATGCTTTCATAAGATGTCCTTACCTGAATGTCATTAAAGTTAGCCAGTTAACGATTTGGCATTTTCGGTAAGGGTTATCGGTCAGACGATAAAAAAGATAAGGAAAAAAGCAGGCAAATATTAGGGGTTTTCACATGAAAACCGGCGTTGGTTTGTAGAATAAATCAGCAAAGCGCTACCCGGTATTGTGCAAACGCGCCCCCTTCCCTACGTCCCACAACGAAAAAAGCCCAACAGACGTTGGGCTTTTCATTGCATGTTCAATACGTTTAATCGTAAGCGTTAAGCGTGCGCTGGCAGAGCGCGGAGCGCACACAGTCGGCTTTACCAAACCGGACGATGCCAATCATCTCGTCTTCCTCAAAACGCGCCAGCGCGTCGCTTAAACCGGAGGTGACCCCCGCCGGCAAATCGCACTGGGTGATGTCGCCATTGACGATCACCGTCACGTTCTCCCCGAGGCGGGTCAAAAACATTTTCATCTGCGCGGCAGTCACGTTCTGGGCCTCGTCCAGAATCACGACGGCATTTTCAAAGGTACGTCCGCGCATATACGCGAACGGCGCAATTTCGACTTTCCCGATTTCCGGGCGCAGGCAATATTGCATGAAGGAAGCGCCAAGGCGGCGCACCAGCACGTCATAGACCGGGCGGAAATAGGGCGCGAACTTCTCTGAGATATCGCCGGGCAGGAAGCCGAGATCTTCGTCGGCCTGCAGCACCGGGCGGGTGACAATTATCCTGTCGACATCCTTATGAATCAGGGCCTCAGCCGCTTTGGCCGCGCTGATAAACGTTTTGCCGCATCCGGCTTCGCCGGTGGCAAATATCAGCTGTTTGCTCTCAATAGCCTCAAGATAATGCGCCTGAGCGTCGGTACGAGCCGCAATCGGGGCATTATCGCGGCTGTCCCGCGCCATGCCGATTGCTTCAACGCCACTCATTTGCACAAGCGTGGTGACCGATTCCTCTTCACGCTGCCGGTGGCTGCGTGAATCTCGTCTGAGAACGCGTCTGGCTTCGCGACGAGCTTTGATCACTGCTTTCTGTCTTCCCATGGATGGCACCTTGATAAGTTGGTTTACATGAGCCGCATCCTGATGATGGACGCGATTATGCGCACGAACGTCTGAGGTTTGGCTTCCTTTTAAGCCATGAATTGCCGGTCGAAAAGACGCGGTAGTACGGCTACGCGCACCGCTTACCGCATCGTCTGGAACAGTGGAAGAAGGTTGAAACGGGTTTGAGAGGGTGGAGATGGCAATGCCGGAGGAGGCTCCTCCGCGCCGGATAGTGCGGGTTGATTTCCTTTTAAGTCCAGTTCTGGACGCTACCATTCGCGATCTCCATCGTGCTACTGCTGACACAGTCGGGGAACTACCGCTAACACTTTAAGTACAACAAAAATTATCAAACTTGCAACATAAAATTTACTTAAAGATAACTTCTGAGGCTTGCCTGACGGTGAGTCTTTTATGACAGAGAAATATTACAGAAATGTATCAACAGAATAGCCGCCGCGAAAACGGCCTGCCACAGGAGCGGTAAAATTGTTAGCAAATGAAACAATAAAAAAGCCCCGCTTGCGGTGCGGGGCTTAACGTCAGGCCTTCAACAAACCGTCTGCCAGAAAGCGGGATTTATCTGCGACCCCTGGCAGCGCGAAGAAATAGCCGCCGCCGATGGGTTTCACATACTCCTCCAGCGCTTCGCCGTTAAGACGCTTTTGCACCGTTAAAAACCCTTTTTCCAGATCATGCTGGTAACAGACAAACAGCAGGCCCATATCCAGTTGTCCTGCGTTTGTTACGCCCAGCGAATAGCTGTATCCCCGGCGTACCATCAGGCTCGACTGCGTTTGCGGCGTGCGCGGGTTCGCAAGCCGGATATGACTGTCGAGCGCAATCACATTGCCGTCAGGATCGTTGTGGTAATCCGGGACGTCGTGCTCATGCTGCATGCCGAGCGGCGCGCCGGTCTGCTTGTCGCGACCGAAAATCGTCTGTTGCTCTTTAAGCGGCGTCCGGTCCCAGAACTCGACGTGGAACTGAATGATGCGCACGGCCTGATAGCTGCCGCCCACCGCCCACGCGGGTTCGCCCTGATCTGCCGTTACCCAGACGACCTCATCCATCAGCGGCGCGTTGCGCGTGTCCGGGTTCGCCGTTCCATCCTTGAAACCCAGGAGGTTAACTGGCGTCTCTTTCCCGCGGCTGCGCGCCGCGTGATCGGAGATAAACCCTTCACGCTTCCAGCGGACGCTCAGCAGATCCGGCGTATGTTTAATCACGCCGCGTAGCGCATGAATAACCGTGTCCTGGGTATTGGCGCAAATTTGCAGCAGAAGATCACCATGACAGAGCGCGGCATCCAGCGAATCGTTCGGAAAACGCACCATTTTTTGCAGCTTCTTCGGCATCTGCGGCGCCAGTCCAAAGCGCTCATCAAACAATGAACGCCCCAGCGACACGGTTATGGTCAGGTTATCCGGCGCAATAATCGGCCCCAGGATCCCGGAATCCATCGGCGGGAGACGTGGGTTCGGAGTCTGCGGCGCCGGGCCGCCCGCAGTTAAAAATGCGATGCGGTCGGTAAGCAGGCGGAATAACCGTTCGAGATCGGCTTTATCCGTCGCCAGCACGTCGAACGCGACCAGCATCATCGATGCCTGTTGCGGTGTCAGAATACCGGCCTGATGCGCGCCGTAAAACGGCTGCGTCTGCTGACGCGCATCCGGTGAGAGCGTGCCTGGCGCGCTTTTGGTTTGCGCGCCATGCGCCACCGGACAGCCGCCCGCAACGGCCATCGCGCCAGTGAGCGCGCCGAGCCCTTTTAACAGACGGCGGCGCGCCGGTTGCGGCACGCCCTGAGTATCATGTTCTTGCATTACGCTTAGTCCAGTCCGAGCACGCCGCGCAGTAAGGAGAGATCTTCAGCAAGCGACGTAATCGGCCCTTTCAGCGCGTTGCGATCGGCTTCAGTCAGTTTGTCGTAGGTCTCAAAACCGTCTTTAGTGCGATATTTCGCGAGGATAGCGTCCACTTTCTTGAAATTCGCATCCACTTTCGCCAGTAGCGGCGCATGTTCTTTTTGCAATTGCGGACGCAGCAGGTTCACAATCTTCTGCGCGCCATCGATGTTGGCCTGGAAATCCCACAGATCCGTATGGCTGTAGCGATCTTCTTCACCGCTGATTTTGCTGGCCGCCACTTCTTCAATCAGGCCAGCCGCGCCGCCCACCACTTTACCCGGCGGGAACGCCAGTTCGCTGATGCGTTTTTGCAGATCCAGCACGTCGCTGTTGAGTTTGTCTGCATAGGTTTCCATGCCCTTCACGCTGTTGTCGCCAAACAGCGCTTTTTCCAGACGGTGGAAGCCGGTGAATTTAGGATCAGCCGCTTTCTGCTCATAATCGTCTTCACGGGCGTCAATGCTGCCGTCGAGATCAGAGAACAGCTCGGCAATCGGCTCGATACGCTCGTAGTGCTGGCGCGTCGGCGCGTACAGGGATTTCGCTTTTTCGATATCCCCTGCTTTTACGGCGTCCGTAAAGGCTTTCGTGTTCTCAACCAGCGCGGCGGTTTCAGCACTCACCCAGGTTTTGTATTCCGTCACCGCACCTTCAAGCGACATCAGCTCGTTTTTGGCCGCCGCTTTTTCGCCCTCTGCCGCTTTGACAATCAGCTTGCCTTTCGGGTTGCTCAGCAGGCCGCAGGTCATCTCATATTCACCCGGCTCAAGGTTAGCGGTCATCTTCTGGCTAAAGCCCGGCGCGATATTTTCACGCTCTTCCACCACCATCACGCCTTTGAGAATTTCCCATTCCAGCGCTTTCTGGCTGTGGTTCAGGATGGTGAACTGGGTTTTCCCCGCGTTCACCGTAAGCGTCATCGGCTCGCACTGTTTATCGTTAACGGTGACTTTCACCTGCGGAATATCAGCCGCCTTTGCGGTAAACGCAGCGCTGATAAGCGCCAGCAGCGTCACGGAAAGCGCGCTACGGCGAAGTTGTTTCGTCATGACCTGTCCCTCTAAAAGTATGTTGTCACTAAGCCACGTACAGACGCAGCAAAAAATCAGGCATTCCCGGAAACCCGCGCCTCGGTGCGGGCAGGCAGTGCATAAAACGCCACTGCCGGGATCAGATAGATAAACCATGCTGCCACTTCGCTGACGGTCGGCGCTTCCTGGTAGCCAAAAATCCCTTCCAGCAGCGTGCCGGTGAGCGAGTGCGTAGAGAGCACGGCGCTGAGATCAAAGGCCACGCTCTGGAAATGATTCCACAGTCCCGCTTCATGAAACGCGCGAATGGCACCAGCGGCAAGCCCAGCCGCCACCAGCAGAATAAACAGGCTGGTCCAGCGGAAAAACGTGCCGAGATTTAGGCGAATGCCCCCCCAGTAGAGCAGGAAACCGAGCACGACGGCGGTTGCGAGGCCAAGCATTGCTCCAAGCGGCGGCCAGATGCCAACATCCTGGCCAAACGCGGCCAGCAGGAAAAAGACCGATTCCAGGCCTTCACGCGCCACGGCAAAGAAGACCATTATGACCAGCGCCCAGCCGTGTCCGCCGGGGCGTTTCAGTGCGCGATCCACCGCCTGTTCCAGCTCGCCTTTCACATTGCGCGAGACTTTACGCATCCAGAACACCATCCAGGTGAGGATCACGACCGCAATGACCGCCACGATGCCCTCAAAGAGCTCCTGCTCTTTTTGCGGGAACTCGCCGGTGGTTTCATTGATAAAAATACCAAGGCCTAAGCAGAGCGCGGCGGCGAGAAACACGCCAATCCACATCACCCCAAGCCAGTTGCCGCGCTGGGTGCGCTTGAGGTAACTGGCGATAAGGCTGACGATAAGTGCGGCTTCAAGACCTTCACGCAGCATAATCAGAAAAGGAACAAACATGTGGCGCACCTGTAAATGTGAAATCAGGTCAACTGATGCAAAGAAACGTAAACGGGAGTGAAAGTGATTATCATTACCGCCAAAAGAAAAACAAGCGAAATGTGGGGATAAGTATGACTAAGTGTAAAAGTTGCGAAGTTGAGTAGTCACTAAGGTAAATCATTGCCGTGGCGGCAGCGTCTGTCACGCGCTATTACCGCCCGCCCATTCCTCTAAAAACATTCACCACAAAAATAACCGGTCATCGTTTTTTCTTATTCCATTTGCCAGATAACGATGCGGGAAATTATGCTTAGCGCGCTGTTTACCGGCCGGTATTTGTATGGCTAACTATTTTTCTTTCAGACACCTGCGTAACTATGACAACCATACTGCATTTTATTTTCGCCGTCATGGCGATACTCGCGCTCGCCTGGCTTGCAAGCTTTGACCGTAAAAAGATCCGCCTGCGTTACATTCTCCAGCTGATTATTATCGAAGCGTTACTCGCCTGGTTCTTCCTGCACGCGCAGGCCGGGCTTGCGGTGATCCAGTCGATTGCCGGTGCGTTCTCCTCCCTGCTGCATTATGCCGCCCAGGGCACTGATTTCGTCTTCGGCGGCATGAGCCAGAAAGGTCTCGCTTTTGTCTTTCTCGGCGTGCTCTGCCCTATCATCTTTATCTCGGCGCTAATAGGCATTCTGCAACACTGGCGCATTCTGCCGATTTTTATTCGCGTCATTGGCACGCTGCTCTCAAAGGTCAACGGCATGGGCAAGCTTGAGTCGTTCAACGCGGTCAGCTCGCTTATCCTCGGTCAGTCGGAGAACTTCATCGCTTATAAAGGCGTGCTGGGGGATCTCTCCTCGCGGCGTCTCTTTACGATGGCGGCGACCGCCATGTCCACCGTGTCGCTTTCTATCGTCGGCGCGTATATGTCGATGATCGAGGCGAAATATGTTGTGGCAGCGCTGGTGCTTAACCTCTTCAGTACTTTTATTATTTTGTCGGTTATCAACCCGACGCGCCCGCAGGACGAGCCGGAAGTGAAGCTTGAAAAGCTGCATGAATCCCAGAGCTTTTTTGAAATGCTCGGCGAGTACATTCTGGCGGGCTTTAAGGTGGCGATGATCATTCTCGCGATGCTGATTGGCTTTATCGCTATCATCAGCGCCGTGAATGCCCTGTTCCTGACACTCTTCGGAATGAGCTTCCAGCAGCTCCTGGGCTATGTCTTTTACCCGCTCGCCTGGCTTATCGGCATTCCGGCGGCGGACGCCCTGACGGCGGGTGGTATTATGGCGACCAAACTTGTGGCGAATGAGTTTGTTGCGATGATCGAGCTGCAAAAAATCGCGACCACCCTCTCCCCGCGCGGCCTCGGTATTCTCTCGGTGTTTCTGGTGTCATTTGCGAACTTCGCCTCTATCGGCATCGTGGCCGGGGCCATTAAGGGCCTGAACGAATCGCAGGGTAACGCGGTATCACGCTTCGGCCTGCGTCTGGTCTACGGCGCAACGCTGGTGAGCCTGCTCTCCGCCGCGTTTGCAGGTCTCGTGCTGTAAAAGAAAAGGCGGGGTCTTCCCGCCTTTTATCAGAATTGTACGCACACGCCCTGATCGACCCGCATCACCGATTCCTGTGCAAAGCGGGATTTATAAATGCCGCGCAGCGCTTCGATCCCTTTCTCACTCGCGCTGTCGTTGCCGTGGATCAGCATCAGCGCCTTGCCTGGCTCACGCGCCACTTTCCCGTCGTTGCCAAGCCACTGGCCGCGGGTATCAAACACCGTTAGCCCGTCGCGAAAGCGCGGCGTCACGTCGTTGTCCACAAACTGCTGCCACTCCCCGGCGGTGATCACCGGGCCGGCAGGCCGGTTAAGGCCGAAATAGAGCGTGGTTTGCATCATCTGGTTTTGCGCCGCACATGTCGCGGTCCTGGCGGCATCATGCGGGGCGCAGCCTGCGAGCGTCCCCGCCAGCGCGAGAGAAAGCATCACTCTGCGAATTGCCATCATCCTGTCCTTTTTTGTTATGGGTGAACACCAGGATGAAATCGTAAATCGCGGCATCTGGCAAGCGGTGCGCCATTCATTTAGTTGATGGGAAAGAAAAAACCCGCCGGGCGGCGGGTTTTTTCTTCGCTTAACTGCGCTTAGTTGGCGCGAAGTTTCGACGGCGCAGGAGTATGGTACTCCTCATCCGCTTTTTCAAAGCGTCCTTGCATGGAGGCTGACGGCGCTTTGCCCATCAGGCTCACTACCACGATGCCGAGGCTTGCAAAGATAAAGCCGGGGATGATTTCGTAGAGGTTAAACCAGGCAAATTGCTTCCAGACGATAACGGTCACCGCACCGATTACCATGCCCGCGAGCGCGCCGTTGCGCGTCATACGCGACCACATCACTGAGAGCAACACCACCGGGCCGAACGCGGCGCCAAAGCCCGCCCACGCGTAACTTACCAGGCCCAGCACGCGGTTTTCCGGGTTCGCTGCCAGCGCAATCGCGACCAGCGCCACCACCAGCACCATCATACGTCCAACCCACACCAGCTCTTTCTGGCTCGCACCCTTACGCAGGAATGCCTTGTAGAGGTCTTCGGTAATCGCGCTGGAGCAGACCAGCAGCTGGCAGCTTAAGGTGGACATTACCGCCGCAAGAATAGCCGACAGCAAAATACCGGCAATCCACGGGTTAAACAGGATTTGCGTCAGTTCAATGAAGACACGCTCGCCGTTCTGGTTCACGGCCGCTGCCTGATCGGGATGATCTGTAAAGTAGGCGATACCGAAGAAGCCGACCGCCACCGCACCCGCCAGGCAGAGGATCATCCACGCCATAGAAATACGGCGCGCATGAACGATAGTGTGATGCGAATCCGCCGCCATGAAGCGCGCCAGGATATGCGGCTGGCCAAAATAACCCAGCCCCCAGCCCATCAGCGAGATGATCGCAACCAGGTTCAGGCCTTTGAACATATCGACGTTTTCAATGCTCTTCTGCCTGATGACTTCCAGCGAATCGCCAAGGCCACCGACCGCGAAAATGACGATAACTGGCGTCAGGATCAGCGCGAAAATCATCAGACTCGCCTGCACGGTATCGGTCCAGCTCACCGCCAGGAAACCGCCGATAAAGGTATAAAGAATGGTCGCAGCCGCCCCTGCCCAGAGCGCGGTTTCGTAGCTCATGCCAAAGGTGCTTTCGAACAGGCGCGCGCCTGCAACAATCCCGGAGGCACAATAGATAGTAAAGAACAGCAAAATAACGAGCGCCGAGATAATACGCAGCAGACGGCTCTTATCTTCAAAACGGCTGGTGAAATAATCCGGTAACGTCAGGGCGTTATTATTGTGCTCGGTGTGAACGCGCAGGCGCCCTGCCACCAGCTTCCAGTTAATCCACGCGCCAATCGTAAGCCCAATGGCAATCCAGCTTTCGGAGATACCGGAGAGAAATACCGCGCCCGGCAGGCCCATCAGCAACCAGCCAGACATATCCGACGCGCCTGCGGAAAGCGCGGTGACAACGCTCCCCAGACTGCGCCCGCCGAGAATGTAGTCATCAAAGTTTTTGGTGGAGCGCCACGCAATAAACCCAATCAGTATCATCCCCAAAATATAGATAATGAAAGTCACCAACATCGGTGTACTCGTCGTCATTTCACTTCTCCGCGTTATTACCGGGTCGCCCCGTTTTATCACCGCCGGAACGCAGCGGTGGCGTTATTGTCTTGTTATGTGGCGGCAGTATCCTGCCGGAAGCGTTTTTTATTCACAATCGATTTAACACACCATTCACATGTTTTGCATCTGTGAAACCTGACCATTTTTTGAGAGGTTGCACTCGCTCACGCTTTTCCTGGTTGCACCTGTTAAAAATGTTAACCAGGCCCGAATTCTGAGCTTATAACTGCCTTTTACCGGCTGCGTCATAGCAATTTCATATTTAACATTTCATTCATTTTTAAGCTTGCTGGCGAGGTCACATTTAACAAGGTTGCACAAAGTTGCAACATGATAGATATTGCCGATCATCACCGTTTTTTACCGACGCGACACACAGGAGTAAGGGCATGGGCACCACCACGATGGGGGTCAAGCTGGACGATGCCACCCGCGAGCGCATTAAAGCCGCCGCGACGAAAATCGACCGCACACCGCACTGGCTGATTAAGCAAGCCATCTTTAATTATCTTGAACAGCTGGAAAACAGCGACGGCCTGCCGGAGCTGCCTGCGCTGCTCGCGGGCGCGGCCAATGAAAGCGACGACGCCGTCGCGCCGCCTGAGGAAAATCACCAGCCATTCTTAGAATTCGCCGAGCAAATTCAGCCGCAGTCGGTCAGCCGCGCGGCCATTACTGCCGCCTGGCGTCGTGCAGAAACCGACGCGGTGCCAATGCTGCTGGAACAGGCGCGCCTGCCGCAGCCGGTTGCCGAAAAAACCCATCAGCTCGCCTGGAGCCTCGCTGAAAAGCTGCGCAACCAGAAAACCGCCTCCGGGCGCGCCGGTATGGTGCAGAGCCTGCTGCAGGAGTTTTCGCTCTCTTCTCAGGAAGGCGTGGCGTTGATGTGTCTTGCCGAGGCGCTGCTGCGTATTCCGGATAAAGCGACACGCGATGCCCTTATTCGCGACAAAATCAGCAACGGCAACTGGCATTCACACATTGGCCGCAGCCCGTCGCTGTTCGTAAACGCGGCCACCTGGGGCCTGCTGTTTACTGGCCGCCTGGTCTCCACCCATAACGAAGCCAGTCTGTCGCGCTCGCTGAACCGCATTATCGGGAAGAGTGGCGAGCCGCTTATCCGCAAAGGCGTGGATATGGCAATGCGCCTGATGGGTGAGCAGTTCGTGACCGGCGAAACCATCGCCGAGGCGCTGGCAAATGCCCGTAAGCTTGAAGAAAAAGGCTTTCGCTACTCTTACGATATGCTCGGCGAAGCGGCGCTGACCGCCGCCGACGCGCAGGCTTATATGGTGTCCTACCAACAGGCGATTCACGCCATCGGCAAAGCCTCCAATGGTCGCGGTATTTATGAAGGGCCGGGTATCTCCATCAAGCTCTCGGCGCTGCACCCGCGCTACAGCCGCGCGCAGTATGACCGCGTGATGGAAGAGCTGTACCCGCGTCTGAAATCCCTGACGCTGCTGGCGCGCCAGTATGACATCGGCATTAATATCGATGCCGAAGAAGCCGACCGCCTGGAAATCTCCCTCGATCTCCTGGAAAAACTCTGCTTTGAACCAGAGCTTGCAGGCTGGAACGGCATTGGGTTTGTGATTCAGGCCTACCAGAAACGCTGCCCGTTTGTTATCGATTACCTCATCGATCTGGCCTCCCGCAGCCGCCGTCGCCTGATGATCCGTCTGGTGAAAGGCGCTTACTGGGACAGCGAAATCAAGCGTGCCCAGATGGAAGGGCTGGAAGGCTATCCGGTTTACACCCGCAAGGTTTACACCGATATTTCCTACCTCGCCTGCGCAAAGAAACTGCTGGCGGTACCGAACCTCATCTACCCGCAGTTCGCCACCCACAACGCCCATACGCTGGCGGCGATTTACAGCCTGGCAGGCCAGAACTACTATCCCGGTCAGTATGAGTTCCAGTGCCTGCACGGCATGGGCGAGCCGCTCTATGAGCAGGTCGTTGGCAAAATCAGTGAGGGCAAACTCAACCGCCCGTGCCGCATCTATGCGCCGGTCGGCACCCATGAAACGCTGCTGGCATACCTGGTGCGCCGTCTGCTCGAAAACGGCGCGAACACGTCCTTTGTTAACCGCATCGCCGATAACACGCTGTCGCTTGACGATCTGGTTGCGGACCCGGTTCTCGCCGTTGAAAAACTGGCAGCGCAGGAAGGCCGCGTCGGCCTGCCGCATCCGAAAATCCCGCTGCCGCAGGATCTCTACGGACAGGGGCGCGTTAACTCCGCCGGTCTGGACCTGGCGAACGAACACCGCCTGGCGTCTCTCTCATCGTCACTGCTCAACAGCGCCCTGCAAAAATGGCGCGCTTTGCCCATGCTTGAAGACGCAGTGGACGAAGGTGAACTGGCCCCGGTCGTTAATCCGGCCGAGCCGCGCGATATTGTCGGTTACGCCCGTGAGGCGAACGAAGCCGAAGTGGCCCTGGCACTTGAAAACGCCGTCAACAACGCCCCTATCTGGTTCGCCACGCCGCCGCAGGAGCGTGCCGCTATTCTTGAGCGCGCCGCTGTGCTGATGGAAGACCAGACCCAGACGCTTATTGGCATTCTGGTGCGCGAAGCGGGTAAAACCTTTGCCAATGCTATCGCCGAGGTCCGTGAAGCCGTCGATTTCCTGCGCTATTACGCAGGCCAGGTGCGGGATGATTTCGATAACGAAACCCACCGCCCGCTTGGTCCGGTGGTCTGTATCAGTCCGTGGAACTTCCCGCTCGCTATCTTTACAGGCCAGATAGCTGCGGCACTTGCCGCTGGTAACAGCGTGCTGGCGAAGCCGGCAGAGCAAACCCCGCTTATCGCCGCCCAGGGCATTCAGATCCTGCTGGAGGCGGGCGTACCGGCAGGGGTGGTGCAACTGCTGCCGGGGCGCGGCGAAACCGTGGGTGCGCAGCTCACAGGCGACCCGCGCGTGCGCGGCGTGATGTTTACCGGTTCAACCGAAGTGGCGACGCTGCTTCAGCGTAACATCGCAGACCGCCTCGATCCGCAGGGTCGTCCCACGCCGCTTATTGCGGAAACCGGCGGGCTGAACGCCATGATTGTCGACTCCTCCGCGCTGACCGAACAGGTGGTGGTGGATGTCGTCGCCTCGGCCTTCGACAGCGCCGGCCAGCGCTGCTCGGCGCTGCGCGTGCTCTGCCTGCAGGACGAGATTGCCGATCACACGCTGACCATGCTGAAAGGCGCGATGGCCGAGTGCCGGATGGGCAACCCTGGCCGTCTGACTACCGACATCGGGCCGGTGATTGATGCCGATGCCAAAGCCGGTATCGAACGCCATATTCAGACCATGCGCGCCAAAGGCCGTAAAGTCTTCCAGGCGGTGCGCGACAACAGCATCGACGCGCGTGAATGGCAAACCGGCACCTTTGTCACGCCGACGCTAATTGAGCTGGAAAGCTTTGATGAGATGAAAAAAGAGGTCTTCGGCCCGGTACTGCATGTGGTGCGCTACAGCCGCAATAACCTGGCGGGGCTGATTGAGCAGATCAACAAAGCGGGCTACGGCCTGACGCTTGGCGTGCATACGCGCATTGATGAAACTATCGCGCAGGTGACCGGCAACGCGCACGTCGGCAACCTGTATGTGAACCGTAATATGGTCGGCGCCGTGGTCGGTGTGCAGCCATTTGGTGGCGAGGGGCTGTCTGGCACCGGGCCGAAAGCGGGCGGGCCGCTCTATCTTTACCGCCTGCTGGCGAGCCGTCCTGAGGCGGCGGTGCAGACGACGCTTGAGCGTCATGACACACATTACGCCCAGGACGCGCAGGTGAAGGCGCTGATTACGCGCCCGCATCAGGCGCTGACCGAATGGGCTGCGGGCCGTCCGGAGCTTAAAGCGCTGTGCGAACACTTCCTTACGCTTTCCCAAAGCGGCGTGCAACGCACCCTGCCGGGACCGACTGGCGAGCGCAACACCTATACCCTGCTGCCGCGCGAGCGCGTACTCTGCCTTGCCGATAACGAGCAGGATCTGCTGGTGCAGCTTGCCGCCGTCACCAGTGCGGGCAGCCGTGTACTGTGGGCCGACGAGCCGTTGCAGCGCACGCTGGCCAAACAGCTTCCGGCCGCGGTCAACGCGATTATCGACTTCGCGAAACCGGACGTGCTGTACCGCCAGAGCTTCGACGCCGTTATCTATCACGGTGATTCGGACCAGCTGCGCGCGCTGTGCGAAAAAGTGGCCGCACGCGACGGCGCGATTGTCTCGGTGCAGGGCTTCGGGCGCGGGGAAACTAACCTGCTGCTTGAGCGCCTGTGGCTTGAGCGTTCGCTTAGCGTTAACACCGCTGCCGCCGGCGGCAACGCCAGTCTGATGACTATCGGCTGACCTGGCTGACAGTCAGTAAAACGAAAGGCGCCCACGGGCGCCTTTTTCTTTGAAACCAAAAGCAGGCACTACCGCACCCGAATACCTTCAATGATCATCCGCTGGACATTCCCGACGGTGCGGTTAAAAAACGCCTCGTCGGCGAGCGTGGCGCCGGTGACGGCTTCCACCTGGGTGGCGAAGTCAGCGTAGTGCTGCGTGGTAGCCCAGATCATAAAAATGAGATGGTGTGGGTCAACCGGCGCCAGCTTGCCACTCGCAACCCAGCCGGTGATGATGGCGGATTTCGTCTCCACCAGCGCTTTCAGGTCACCCTGAAGTTCCGCCATTAAAAGCGGCGCGCCCTGAAGCATCTCCAGACAGAACAGCCGTGAAGCCTCCGGGTAATCGCGCGACACCTCAAGCTTGAGCCGGATGTATTCACTTATCGCCGCGAGCGGCTGTAAATCGGCGCGAAACGCCCGCAACGGCGCCAGCCAGATATCCAGTATGTGCTTTAGCACCGCCACATACAGCGCCTCTTTGGAGGGGAAATAGTAGAGCAGATTCGTTTTGGACACACCGCAGCGCTCGGCAACCTGTTCAAGGCTGGTGCCGTGAATGCCAAACTGCGAAAACAGTGTCAGGCCGGCGTCCAGGATCGCCTGTTTTTTCGCCGCCACCGCTTTCGAGCGCTTGCCCGTCTCTTTCTGCGCGCCTTGTGCCATGCGCTCTCTCCTTGTGTTTTGCTCAAGCATAGCAAAAGCGCGGCGGCGGCTCGACATTAGCCCCTACTCTCTGCACTTTGATTGCGCAACGCTGCCTGTTTTCTGTGCAACGTTTTTGACCGTTTAGTCTGGTTTTTAACGACCAAAATTTATACATAAAGACAACACAATGATAACAAAGACATTTTCAAAACTGGCATTCGCTTTGCAATTCACTCTCTGAGCGCGGCACGGGACGTGCAGGATGCAACGCCACGCGACGGTTCCTTTACCCGCAAAAGAGAGGTTCGTGATGAAAATTGGTGTCTTCGTTCCCATCGGAAATAACGGCTGGCTGATTTCCACCCATGCCCCGCAGTACATGCCGACCTTTGAGCTGAATAAGGCCATCGTGCAGAAGGCGGAGCAGCAGCAGTTCGATTTTGCGCTCTCCATGATCAAACTGCGCGGCTTCGGCGGTAAGACTGAATTCTGGGATCACAACCTGGAATCCTTCACGTTAATGGCGGGCCTCGCGGCCGTGACGTCACGCATCCAGATTTACGCGACCGCCGCCACGCTCACCCTGCCGCCCGCCATCGTGGCGCGCATGGCGTCAACTATCGACTCTATCTCCGGCGGGCGCTTTGGCGTCAATCTCGTGACCGGCTGGCAGAAACCGGAATATGAGCAGATGGGGCTGTGGCCAGGGGATGACTATTTTGCGCGCCGCTATGACTACCTCACCGAGTATGTTCAGGTACTGCGTGACCTGTGGGACACCGGCCAGAGTGATTTCAAAGGCGACTACTTCACAATGAATGACTGTCGCGTCAGCCCGCAACCCCAACAGCCGATGAAGGTGATTTGCGCGGGTCAAAGCGATGCGGGCATGGCGTTTTCCGCGAAATATGCAGATTACAACTTCTGCTTTGGCAAAGGGGTGAACACGCCTGCCGCTTTCGCCCCTACCGCCGCGCGCATGAAGGCTGCCGCCGAGGAAGCCGGGCGCGATGTTGGCTCTTACGTGTTGTTTATGGTGATCGCGGATGAAACCGACGAGGCGGCGCGCGCTAAATGGGAGCATTACAAAGCCGGGGCCGATGAAGAGGCGTTGTCATGGCTTACCGAGCAAAGCCAGAAGGACACCCGCTCCGGCACGGACACCAACGTGCGGCAGATGGCGGACCCGACCTCGGCGGTCAATATCAATATGGGCACGCTGGTCGGCTCTTATGCGACCGTCGCCCGCATGCTCGATGAAGTCGCTGCTGTGCCCGGCACCGAAGGCGTGCTGCTGACGTTTGACGATTTCCTGACCGGCATCGACGCCTTTGGCGAGCATATCCAGCCGCTGATGCGCTGTCGCGATCATCTGCGCGTGACGCAAGAGGTGGCCTGATGAAAACGGTAACTCTGACGGCGCGCCCCGAGACGCTCACCTTCCCGCCTGAGCAGAGCGCGCTTATCGTCGTGGATATGCAAAACGCCTATGCAAGCCAGGGCGGCTATCTGGATCTGGCGGGATTTGACGTTTCGGCCACCAGGCCTGTCATTGAAAACATCAAAATCGCCGTTGCGGCCGCGCGCGAAGCGGGTATGACCATCGTCTGGTTTCAGAATGGCTGGGACAGCGATTATCTGGAGGCAGGCGGGCCCGGCTCGCCGAACTGGCATAAATCTAACGCGCTGAAAACCATGCGCCGCCGCCCGGAGCTGCACGGCAAGCTGCTGGCGAAAGGCGGCTGGGATTACCAACTGGTGGATGAGCTCACGCCGCAGCCTGGCGACATTGTGCTGCCGAAACCGCGCTACAGCGGCTTTTTCAACACGCCGCTCGACAGCATGCTGCGCGCACGCAATATCCGCCATCTGGTCTTTACCGGCATCGCCACCAATGTCTGCGTGGAGTCGACGCTGCGCGACGGTTTTTTCCTTGAGTATTTCGGCATCGTGCTGGAAGACGCCACCCATCAGGCCGGGCCGCCGTTCGCCCAGCAAGCGGCACTCTTTAATATCGAAACCTTTTTCGGCTGGGTGAGCAACGTACAACGCTTCTGCGACGCGCTCTCACCCGCTGCCCTGGCCCGCATCGCGTAAGGAGGCTTTATGCCAAAACAGGTCATTATCCCACCCGGCACCAGTACGCCTATCGCCCCGTTCGTGCCCGGCACGCTGGCGGACGGCGTGGTCTATGTCTCCGGCACGCTGCCTTTTGATAACGCTAACAATGTGGTGTACCCCGGCGACCCAAAAGCACAAACCCGCCATGTGCTGGAGACCATACGGCACGTTATCGAAACGGCGGGCGGGACGATGGAGGACGTGACGTTCAACTCGATTTTTATTACCGACTGGAAAAACTACGCCGCGATTAATGAAATCTACGCCGAGTTTTTCCCGGGTGATAAACCAGCACGTTTCTGTATTCAGTGCGGGCTGGTAAAACCCGAGGCGCTGGTGGAAATCGCAACCGTGGCCCATATCGGCCCTGCGGGAGGCGCATGATGAAACTGCGCGTTGGCGAGGCGCCCTTCCCCGGCGCGCCGGTAGTGGTAATGATTTCGGGCCTGGGCGGGCTTGGCGGCTACTGGCTGTCGCAACACAGCGCGCTGGCCCGCGCTTATCAGACGGTGGTGTACGACCAGCGCGGCACCGGTGAGAACGCGGATACGCTCCCTGAAGGGTATTCGCTTACCGATATGGCGCAGGAGCTGCACCAGGCGCTGCTTGTCCATGGCGTTCGTCGCTATGCAGTGGTCGGCCATGCGCTTGGCGGGCTGGTCGGTCTTGAACTGGCGCTGGCGTTCCCCGAGGCGGTGAGCGCGCTGGTTATCGTCAACGGCTGGTTGACGCCGAGTGCCTGGACACGTCGCTGTTTTGACACCCGCGAGCACCTGCTGCTGGACAGCGGGCCGGCGGCCTGGGTCGCGGCACAACCGCTTTTTCTCTACCCGCCGCAATGGGCCCAGGAGAACCAGCCACGGCTTGAGGCCGAAGAAGCATTACACAACGCCCATTTTCAGGGCACCGAAAACCTGCTGCGCCGTCTGTGGGCGCTGAAAAGCGCGGATTATCGCGACGCCGCCGCGCGCATCACTACGCCTGTGCAGCTCATCTGCGCCCGCGATGATCTGCTGGTGCCATATACATGTTCACAGGCACTGCATGACGCGCTGCCCGTAAGCCGTCTCGACATCATGGCCACAGGCGGCCACGCCTGTAACGTCACCGCGCCCGCGGTGTTTAATTCGTTGCTGTTAGCCGGGCTTGCGACGCTCACCCCGCAGCCCCACAAGGAGACCGTATGAGCGAAGCTCTGAGCGCCAGCGCGCTCGCCACGTTATTTACTGATGCCCGTACCCACAGCGCCTGGCGTGATACGCCCGTCAGCGATGCGCAACTGCGCGACCTGTTTGATCTGGTCAAGCTTGGGCCAACCTCCGCCAACTGCTCACCGGGGCGGCTGCTGTTTGTCAAAACGCCCGAGGCGAAAGCGCGCCTTAAACCCGCTCTTTCCAGCGGGAATGTCGAGAAAACGATGCGTGCGCCGGTGACTGCTATCGTCGCCTGGGATAGCGCGTTTTACGAGGCACTCCCACAGCTCTTTCCCTACGCCGATGCCCGCGCCTGGTTTACCTCAAGCCCGGCGGTCGCTGAGGAAACCGCCTTTCGCAACAGTTCGCTTCAGGCGGGCTATCTCATCATGGCTTGCCGGGCGCTCGGACTCGACACCGGCCCGATGTCCGGCTTTGACCGGGACGCCGTCGACGCCGCGTTTTTCAGCGGCACCACCTGGAAGAGCAATCTGCTTATCAATATTGGTTATGGCGATGCGGACAAGCTGCACCCGCGCCTGCCGCGTCTTCGCTTTGACGACGCGTGCGCCGTGATTTAAGGAGGGGTTATGAGTGAACAACAGGCTTTTCGCGATGCCATGTCCCGGCTCGGGGCCGCCGTCAATATCGTCACCACAGACGGTCCGGCAGGTATAGCGGGATTTACCGCCTCGGCGGTGTGTAGTGTGACCGACAGCCCGCCAACGCTGCTGGTGTGCCTGAACCGCAATGCCTCCGTCTGGCCGATATTCCAGGCCAACGGCACGCTTTGCGTTAACACGCTCGCCGCCGGGCATGAAGCACTCTCCGGGCTCTTCGGCGGCAAAACGCCGATGGCGGAGCGCTTCGCCGCGGCCCGCTGGCGATACGGCGTCACCGGTTGTCCGCAACTGGAAGGCGCGGTGGTCTCATTCGACTGCCAGGTGGAACAGGTGGTGCCGGTCTCCACCCATGATGTGCTGCTGTGCCGCGTGCTGGAGATTGCACGCACCGACGATACGCACGGTCTGGTGTGGTTTGACCGCTGCTATCACGCCCTGGCACGCCCCGTCTGCGGGCTCGCCTCTTAGCTCCACAGGAGATAAACATGGCCAATTCCTGGTTTCCTCACTGGCGTAAACCTGCCGGCCCCGCCGGCGGCGTAGTGGCTCCCGACGAAACGCTCTCTCCCGGCCAGACGCTGGTAATGGGCGTGCAGCACGCGGTGGCGATGTTTGGCGCCACGGTTCTGATGCCGCTACTGATGGGGCTTGATCCGAATTTATCGATTCTGATGTCTGGTATCGGTACGCTGCTGTTTTTTGTGATAACCGGCGGACGGGTGCCAAGCTATCTCGGCTCAAGCGCCGCCTTTGTCGGTGTGGTTATTGCCGCAACGGGGTTCAGCGGTCAGGGGCTTAACCCGAACATGAGCGTGGCGCTCGGCGGCATCATCGCCTGCGGGCTGCTCTACACGCTTATCGGCGTGGTGGTGATGAAATCGGGGACCCGCTGGATAGAGCGGCTCATGCCACCTGTGGTCACCGGCGCGGTGGTGATGGCGATTGGGCTTAATCTCGCGCCGATTGCGGTAAAAGGTGTCTCGGCGAGCGGGTTTGATGGCTGGATGGCGGTGATGACCGTGCTCTGTATTGGCCTGGTCGCGGTATTTACACGCGGCATGATCCAGCGGCTGCTTATTCTGATGGGGCTGATTGCCGCCTGGGCACTTTATGCGCTCTTCACTAACGTGCTGGGATTGGGTAAGCCGGTGGATTTCACACTGGTGGCTCAGGCCGCCTGGTTTGGTCTGCCGCATTTTGCCGCGCCGACGTTTAACGTCCAGGCAATTATGTTAATCGCGCCGGTGGCGGTAATTCTTGTGGCGGAAAACCTCGGCCATCTGAAAGCCGTTGCCGGGATGACCGGGCACAATATGGACCCGTACATGGGGCGCGCGTTCGTCGGTGATGGGCTGGCAACGATGCTTTCCGGCGCGGTGGGCGGCAGCGGCGTAACGACATATGCGGAAAATATCGGCGTGATGGCGGTAACCAAAGTCTATTCGACGCTGGTATTTGTAGCGGCCGCCGCGATCGCGCTCCTGCTGGGCTTCTCGCCCAAATTCGGCGCGCTTATTCATACCATCCCGGCCCCGGTCATCGGCGGCGCATCAATTGTAGTGTTCGGCTTGATTGCAGTGGCGGGTGCGCGGATCTGGGTGCAAAACCATGTGGATCTGAGCCAGAACGGCAATCTGATTATGGTGGCGGTGACCCTGGTGCTGGGTGCGGGCGATTTTGCGCTGACGCTGGGCGGCTTTACGCTTGGGGGCATTGGCACGGCGACCTTTGGGGCTATCGCATTAAACGCGCTGCTAAGCCGCAAGCCAAAGAGCACGCCCGAGCCGATTCTCGCCCCGCAGGACCCACCTTCACAGGCATAAAAAAACCGCCGGGATACCCGGCGGCAGGGGGTTTGCGATTAACCGTTTCTTTTCAGATGGGGCGGTTAATGTCGGTCATGTGTGGCGCTAACTACGGCCGCCGCCATGACTATTTTTGCCCCCTTTTTTCCCAGCTTCGGAGGCGCGTTGCGGGTCATTTTTAAAGTTCCCGCTGCTCTGCTGGCCACCTTTACGACCTGCTTCTGATGCTCTGTCACGATCTTCTGCGAAATTACCTGAACCACCACGATGGTTTGCCATTTCTGACCTCCAGATTGTGTGAATCATTAGACATCATACTGCATTCAGTAAAAGAGGATTCTTTCACCTCACGGCGTTGGGCCGAAGCCATTATCGTTGCCGCGTGATTAAAAGCTTAGCCAGAACGGCCCCTACCGCCACTCTCCAGAAACATTCTGCAACATCAATCTGTCGTTTCGACGAGGAATCTGACGAAACGATTAATAAGGCATTCTTATGATTAAAAAATTCCGGAGCGGGAAAAATGTGACCTAATGCTACAAATGGATTTGCTATAGATAAATTCTTATTTTTAAAGGTTTTTTATCCGATAATTTGCACTCTGACGCCAGAGGCATATTCTTTATGGATGAACGCAGCGATAGCCGCTGCCGGACAAACACTGATACAGGAGCAAGGCTGATGGCGAAAGTTCTGGTGCTTTATTATTCCATGTACGGGCATGTCGAAACGCTGGCGCACGCGGTCGCGGAAGGCGTAGAAAAGGTCCAGGGCGCGGAGGTGACC
Organism: Cronobacter condimenti 1330; assembly: GCF_001277255.1. NCBI lineage: Bacteria > Pseudomonadati > Pseudomonadota > Gammaproteobacteria > Enterobacterales > Enterobacteriaceae > Cronobacter > Cronobacter condimenti. The sequence goes on along the minus strand of NZ_CP012264.1, from coordinate 1,606,703 downwards.
ATTAAGCGCGTGCCTGAAACCATGCAGGCGGAAGCCTTCGCCAAAGCTGGCGGTAAAACGCAAAACGCCCCGGTGGCCTCCGTGCAAGAACTTGCTGATTACGACGCAATTATCGTCGGTACGCCGACCCGTTTTGGCAATATGTCCGGTCAGATGCGCACCTTCTTTGATCAGACCGGCGGCCTTTGGGCGTCCGGCGCGTTGTACGGGAAACTGGGGAGCGTCTTTAGCTCAACCGGTACCGGCGGCGGCCAGGAACATACTATTTCCTCAACCTGGACTACCCTTGCTCATCATGGAATGATCATTGTGCCCATTGGTTACGGGGCGCAGGAGCTGTTTGACATTTCTACGGTTCGCGGCGGAACGCCTTACGGCGCGACCACCATCGCAGGCGGCGACGGCTCTCGACAGCCAAGCCAGGAAGAACTGGCGATCGCCCGTTATCAGGGCGAATACGTGGCAGGTCTCGCCGTCAAAATGAAAGGCTAACTCACGCACTTCACTGGAGGAACGTATGCCGACACAAGAATCGAAAAACCATCGAGTGGGAGAATGGGCCAGCCTGCGTAACACGTCGCCGGAAATCGCCGAGGCGATCTTCGAAGTGGCCGATTACGATGAGGTAGTGGCAGAGAAAATCTGGGAAGAAGGCAGCGACGAAGTGCTGATCCGCGCCTTCAAAAAAACCGATAAAGACTCGCTCTTCTGGGGTGAGCAGACGATCGAACGTAAAAACGTCTGACCCTTCGGCCCTCTGCCTGCGCAGAGGGCCGCTGTTTTATGGCCGTTGCTGCTCTTCTAAGAGCTGTTTCTCAAAAGCCGCACGTGACTGCGCGACATAGTGTGCCAGCCCGTGTGCGTCGATAAACGCCGTTTTCTCACGAAGCCCAAACCGCTCGCCTTTATTCGCCAGAAAAATATCAACCCGTGGCCACAGCCTGTAAACGAACTCGATCGTCAGCTTGCCCGCGCGGGGCTTGCGCGACAGCTCGCCTTTATCTGCACCGATGACGCGCAACTCCCCGCCGCGCTGCGCGAGGCACCGCTACTGGCTGTCGTGCCGTGGCCGTGGTATGCCACACTAAAAAATAACGCGCAGCTTCATCAGCTGGAGCTGGACGATGAAAAAGCACTCGGCAGCTTTTTTTGCAATACCGAACGTCCACCGTGGCATGGAAAAAACGCCTGACAGGCGCCGTGCGTCAGACGTTAATCCCCTGGTATGTGTGAAATGCTCTCACGGCCTGTGGGGGCAGCACATGAGCCGTTGGCGTAGGCTCCCCGGTACGTTGGATCAAGAAAGGACTCTGATGAGAATGCCTGATGGAAGGTTTTGGTGTCACGCACGTTAGGGCGACACTTTATCAGGCACATCGGACGTCAGCAGTACATAGCGATAAAGCAACTGGTTAAGCCGGATCTCGGTTTGTACGCGAAGCGCTGGTGACACCGCGCCCTGCTGGTGCTCATGAGCCATCTGGCGCAATAGCTCTTCAGCAGGCGGCGTGGCGGCAAACGCCTGCTGAAGAGTAAATACCCGTGTTTTTAACTCGCTGGCCGTCAGGTATTGACCGCGTCGCTCATCCAGCGCGTTAAGCCGCGCGGCAAGTTGCTCAAGCTGTGTCATACCCTCATGCCAGCCATCCAGATCCCGTGGCGGCAGAGCGGCAGTTCTCATTTGCTGACGCCACTGGCGCATCAGCGCCTGCGCCTCGGGGTTTCGCGGCCAGAGCGCGCCCGCCTGACGCGCCAGTTCACCGGCGTAACGAATATGACGCGCAGGCGGCTGGCGGGCCAGCCAGTCAATACGCTGGCGCGTTTGCGCGATGACTGCTTCGGGCATCAACCCGTGAGCCTGTTCAGGCGCCAGTGCGGTTTGCGTTGTCACTTCCGGCCATTCACGCAGCGAGGCGGTTATCTGCGCCTGCGCTGATTCGTGGGGGTTAAAAATGTGCCAGCCCAACAGCAGTGCCCCTCCCGCCACCAGCATTGTTAACATACCGGCCATAAAAGGCTGCCACCGTGCGGAAGCCTTTGTGCGAACCGGCTGAGGCGCTGGCCCGGCGACACAAACCCGGTGGGCGTTATCGGCAGCGAGCTCATCTTCCGGCTCAGGAGGCGTAATCGCATAAGGGATTGCGCTGTTTTCGCAAGCGTCGTTTTCAAGACGCACAGCGGCGTGATGAAGGTGCTCACGAAGCGCAGCCATCTGGCTTACATGCTTGAGATCCAGCCGCTCCAGTACGGCAGTTATCTGCGTCAGGTGCTGCTCCGCCTGATACAACGCACCGAGATCGGCATAGCACAGCGACATGGCGCGCAGCGCTTGCTGCACACGCTGGCTGAGGTGGCGCATTATTTCGGTGCGCGCGTGTACCGGTTGCGGCCACAGCGCAGCCCACTGGCGCGTGATAAGCGCCTCAAGCATAGCAAGCCCTTCGTTGAGACCTGGCACGCCGAGTAAGCGCAAACGCGCCTCGGTGTACCACGCCGCCGTTTGCAGCTCAACGCCATTGCGTTCAAAGAGCGACAGCGAGAGTTGCTCAACCCGACGCCAGTCAACATCCGGGCGCGCCGGGTGAGTCAGTTTGCCGAGTTCGTCGCGAAGCGCGGCATAGTCGGACAACAGGCGCGGATCGCCGCCGACAGGAAAATGGCGTTCAGAAGTAGTCATCATGGCGGTCCTTGTCACTAACGCCACTCAGAACGCGGCGCGGTTATCCATTAGCTGCTGTTGTTTGAGGTGGCGGATAAGCACCCGACCTTCCGGCATAAATGTCGTGCCATAACGTACCAGCCCTGCGCCTTTTAGCTCGGCATCAATGGCGTAACGCAATTCGCCAGGCGTCGTTTGCGCCAGCAGCACGACGTCCAGGCGCTTAAGACGCGGCTCATATTTCAGCAGTACCGCCGAGAGCGTGCTAATCAGTTCATGCGTCGTGCCGGGCATTCCCTGCAGGATTTTGGTCATATCGGGCAGACCGTAATCTGGCAGGTGCTTCAGGCTGCCCGCGCGGGTATTGAGAATACGCTGCATATTGTCGAGCACGGACAAAATGACCTGGTGCTCTTCGCTTATCTCGTTAAGCGCCAGACCGCCGGCAAAATGACCGTAGAGGATTTCATAGAGCGAGGGCCCATGGTGGGTGTCAGGCATCGGTTTCTCCTTCCCTGAGTTAAAGTATGCGCCGCTTAGCTACAAAGCACCGCCGCACGCGCCGGATCGATAGCGATAAGCCCGGCCAGCAGACGATCCATATCCATTTGCAGGCGCGCTTTATCGGTATCGCTGCGCGCGGCTTTCATGCGTAACAGCCGTAACCGTCTGGCGCCTACTTCAAAGAGCCGCGCAGGCTCCCATTGCGACAGCGGAATTTGCTGCGCGGAGGTTTCCAGTTCAGCCAGCAGGTGCAGCGCCAGATCGTTTTTGCCGTAGTGCTCGGCAAGGCGCGCCATGAGCAGACGCACCAGCCAGCGCTGGCGCATTGAAGTCAACGCAGGCCGGGTTTGCAGCCAGCCAAGCGCGGCTTCGATGCCCTGACTGTCGGCTAGCACGATGACTTCTGCCTCCAGTTGCAACACATCGTCGTCGCTGCTTTGCGGCAGCGCGACAGGTTGCGCGTCACTGGCAGAAGTGATGTCTTTCACCTGCTGCACCATCCAGTGTCGGGTGACGTCGTCGGCGAACGGCGTGCCGTCGTTAAACGCCAGCGTCTCAAGCCCCGGCAGACGGTTTAATAGCCCGTTAAGGTCATCGCGAATTATCCCGGCGTAGGTTTCCTGTCCGGATTTCATTAGCGCTTCATGAATGTACCACTGTAAATCAAGCCATAAATGGCAGGCGCCGCGTGAAAACAGACTGTCGGCCTGTTCCAGTAGTTCCAGCCAGCTTTGCTGAAGCCACAGACGTTTTAGCTGTGCCCGCTGTTCGGGTTTCGGCGGTTCGATGCGGGAGCGCCCGTCGCCTGAGAGCGGCGGCAGTTGATGAAGCGTATCGTGGCGCAAGCTTTTCATCATGCGATGCGCGGCGAGCCAACCATCGGGTTGATTGCGAAGATAATCGGCAAGCTGTCGGGCCTGATCGAGCAGATCGCGTCCGGATGTGATAGCGCGGATGGCCGGCGCGGACGCAGATAACGACGCGTCGCTGTCGCTGGTGGTCTGCGGTACCACGGCATCAACGCCACCGGCTTTTATTAGCCTCGCCTCAAGCGCGGCGTAAAGCGCGGAAAGCGGCGGGTGCGCCGCGCTATCTTCCTGCATCAGCGCCTGTTCAATTAACTCCAGAGCACCTGCGGTGCGGCGGGCATCCTCGCGAGTGACTTCCGGGTAGCGCGAGAGGCTGTCAAGCACGCGTGAGCCTGCAAGCCACGCCAGCGCCGCCTGACGGCTACGGGCACGCTGTGGGTGGAGCGCCGGTCCAAAGCGTTGCAGCAGCGCTGCGAGCAGCTCCAGCCCCTCAGCAAACCCCGCTTCGCCATCGCGATGCAACCGCGCCCAGGCGTAATACGTAGCGACACGGATATCTTTTGACGCGGTGGTGAGGACTTTTTCGGCAAGCTCGCCGATAAGCCCCGTATCCGCGCCGGAAAGTTTATTGACCTCCTCACGGATGCGCTGGAAATCGTCGTCATAACCCGGATCGTCGCCTGTCGCGTTATCTGTAAAAACCGGTTTCAGCCACCTCTCCCAGCGCACAAGACGCTGTTGCGCCTGTTGCGCCAGATCCTCCGCGTCTGCCTGACAACTCTCAACGATAGTCTGCAGCGATGCCATTGTTTCTCTCCCTGACACTGCCAGCCCTGCGGTGTTACAGCGATAGGTACAGTCCGGGCCAGCTCAAGGCGCAGATGCTACGCACGAAGACAAGGCGTACAAGCGCTGCGCACGCGCCAGATGTAAACAGACTTTTCGGGGTTATCGTTCAGGAGCGCGCCAGGGCTGCACGTTTTGCGGCAGACATGTTGTCCTCAGTAACAAACGCTGCGTAAACCGTTAAGAAATGACTGAGGGGAAAATAGCGTGGCAATAAACGCCAGAATGAAAAAGGGGACGCCTTTCGGCATCCCCTTAAATTGGTTGGCGGAAGCGCAGAGATTCGAACTCTGGAACCCTTTCGGGTCGCCGGTTTTCAAGACCGGTGCCTTCAACCGCTCGGCCACACTTCCGCAATGACGCGAACTATAAACATCCCCCTGCGCCGTGTAAAGCCCGAATGTGTTCGATTGCCGTAAAAACAGCCAAAAGCGCGCTAATCGACTGAAATATCGGCACAACGATCACATTTACAGCAGTTTTTCGTGCGCTAACAACGCCGCGTTACGGTTAATGTTTTTTGATATACATATCTTTGGTGTAGTAATAACCCAGATTATTCGAGTAAAACCCCCCTACCCACGGTTTGACCATGTGGGTGCGCACATAGTGATAGACCGGGATCGCGGGCACTTCTTCACTCAAAATGGTTTCTGCCTGCTGATAATATTTGCCGCGCGCCGTTACGTCAGCCGCTTTCGCCGCGTTTGCCAGCGCCTCGTCATACGCCTTATTAGTAAAGCGCGAGGTGTTCTGACTGTCGCCGGTACGGTAGTTATTCAGGAACGTCGACGCGTCATCGTAATCGGCGTTCCATGCGTAGCGCACCACATCAAAGTTGCCGGTGTGTTTGTTATCAAGCATAGTTTTCCACTCCTGATTCTGGAGTTTCACCACCACGCCAAGGTTTTTCTGCCACATGGAGCTTGCCGCGATAGCGATGCGCTGATGCGATTCCAGCGTGTTATAGAGCAGATTAAACGTAAGCGGATGCTGTGCATTAAAGCCTGCGGCTTCCAGCAGTTTTTTCGCCTCGCTGACGCGTTTTTCAAGCGGCCAACTGGCGTAATCCGGCGGAGAAATCTTCACGCCGCCGATCTCAGGCTGGCTGATCACCCACGCCGGACGCTGCCCTTGCGCCAGCACTTTTTCGGCGATGACGTCTTTATCCAGCGCCATATTCAGCGCGCGGCGCACGCGCGGGTCGTTAAAGGGCGCTTTGCTGTTATTAAATTCGTAGTAGTACGTGGCAAGCAGTGGCGAGACGTCTACCTGCTCAGGCATCGTTTTTTTCAGTTGCGCGAACTGGTTAAGCGGCACGGTGCTGGTGATGTCGATTTCGCCTGCTTTATAACGATTTAAATCTGCTGATTCTGCAGCGATCGGCAGATAGGTCACTTTATTAATGACTGTCTCTTTATCGTTCCAGTAGCGTTTATTACGCTCAGCAACGATTTTCTCGTTTACAACCCAGTCGACAACTTTATACGCGCCGCTGCAAACGAAATGCTCCGGGCGCGCCCATTTATCACCGAAACGCTCAACGGCAGTTTTATCAATCGGCACCAGCGACGGATGCGCCAGCATCGGGAGGAAAGCCGCAGTAGGCTGCGTTAGCGTTATCTGGATAGTGTTGTCATCCAGCGCTTTGACGCCGAGCGTTTCCGTCGGTTTTTTGCCGTTCGCGATATCGGCTGCATTTTCAATGTGCATGTTGCCAGGCATGCTGGCGTACGGTGAAACGGTTTTCGGGTCGACCAGACGACGCCAGCTCCAGACCACATCTTCTGCCGTAATAGGCTCGCCGTCTGACCAGGTGACGCCTTTACGCAGATGAAAAACCCAGACGGTGTTATCTTTATTTTCCCAGCTTTCCGCCAGACGCGGTTCAATGGAACCATCCTTACGCACCGCTACCAGGCCTTCAAAAACATCGCTAATAACGTTGAATTCAACATCACTTTCCACTTTATGCGGGTCGAGAGAGGCAGGTTCGCTGCCATTATTGCGCACCAGTTCCTGTTTAGCAGCAAGCTCAACGCCTGCCGGCACCTGCGCCGCATACGCCGTCGCGCCTGTGCCGGAAATAACGGCCGCGATGAGAGAAAAAGTCAGGGCCTTATGTTTTGCTTTCATTTTCCACGCCTTGTGTGTTGTTGTGATCTGTCGTTTACACAGATAGACGCGTGCCGGCTTTCGCGCAACGATTTTACGTCATATATAAGAGGGCGATCTGAAAGCGTGCCGCCAGCACCGTTTTTTCAGGGGATAAATGTGCTTACTGAGTCCTTGTTTTTAGAGAGATAAAACAGCGTAAAGATGGGTAAAAGCCCTTTTCCCGTTGCGTGCAAACTTCTATGCTCGGAAACTAAACACCTGTAATGAGAGAAAACTCATGGATCGCTTAATTACCTCTGCGCGCGACAGACAGTCGCTGCTTAGCACTCACAAGGTTCTGCGTAACACCTATTTTATGCTGAGCCTGACGCTGGCGTTTTCCGCGATCACCGCGACCGCCAGCACCGTACTGGCGCTGCCTTCGCCGGGTCTTATCCTGACGCTGGTCGGTATGTACGGCCTGATGTTCCTGACCTATCGTCTGGCCAATAAGCCGAGCGGTATTATCGCGGCGTTCGCCTTCACGGGCTTCCTGGGCTATATCCTGGGGCCGATGCTTAACGCGTATCTCTCTGCCGGGATGGGCGATCTTATCGCGCTGTCTCTCGGCGGTACCGCGCTGGTGTTCTTCTGCTGCTCTGCCTACGTGCTGACCACCCGCAAGGATATGTCCTTCCTGGGCGGTATGCTGATGGCGGGTGTGGTTGTCGTGCTTATCGGTATGGTGGCCAACATCTTCCTGCAATTGCCTGCGCTGCACCTGGCAATTAGCGCCGTGTTTATTCTGCTTTCATCAGGCGCGATCCTGTTTGAAACCAGCAATATTATTCACGGCGGCGAAACCAACTACATTCGCGCCACCGTCAGCCTGTATGTGTCGCTCTACAATATCTTTGTGAGCCTGCTGAGCATTCTGGGCTTCGCAAGCCGCGACTAACGACATACTGATGCCTTACCTAAGCCCCGCCCGTGCGGGGCTTTGTTTTTTCTGGCGTGCGGAATTTGCTACACTGCGCGCAGTTTGAATGAGGGCATGAGTGCGTATGTTAACGTTTGAAGGTAAAGAGTTTGAAACCGACGCCGAAGGTTATCTGAAGGTGTTCGACGCATGGAGCGAAGGACTGGCACAGGTTATCGCAGAGAAAGAAGGTATTACGCTTACGCCAGAACACTGGGAAGTCGTGCGCTTCGTCCGCGATTTTTATATCGAATTTAATACCTCGCCTGCGATTCGTATGCTGGTAAAAGCGATGGCGACAAAGTTTGGCGAAGAGAAAGGCAACAGCCGCTATCTCTATCGCCTGTTCCCAAAAGGCCCGGCAAAGCAGGCAACAAAGATTGCAGGCCTGCCAAAACCGGTTAAGTGCATTTAATAACGAATGCGGAAATCGCGATAATCTTCTGCGGGCGCGTGCGGCTCAGTCAGCACTTTGTCCACCTGCGCGCTGCGCGGCCCGCCCGCTTTTAGCCAGGCAATAAGTTTTTCAACCTGTTCGGCCTCGCCGCAGGCCAGTACCTCTACACTGCCATCATCCAGATTGCGGGCGTAGCCGGTGACGCCAAGCTGCGTTGCTTCGTGTTGTGTGGTATAGCGAAAACCGACACCCTGTACCTGCCCATGAACCCAGGCCATCGTGCATTGTTGAGCCATAGCTGTTCTCCTTTGCAGTAGCGTTGCATTTCCCGGCTGAAGTCGGGAGAATGGCGCCCATTTTCTTTGATTCACAGAATAGCAAATTATGAGCGTACGTTTAGTGTTAGCCAAAGGGCGCGAGAAGTCTCTGCTGCGCCGCCATCCCTGGGTCTTTTCCGGCGCTGTCGCGCGTATGGAAGGTAAAGCCGCGCCGGGTGAAACCATCGACGTCGTCGACCATCAGGGAAAATGGTTAGCCCGTGCCGCCCTCTCCCCCGCCTCGCAGATCCGCGCGCGCGTATGGACGTTCGACCCGAATGAAACCATTGATATCGCCTTTTTCACCCGTCGCCTGACACAGGCTCAGCAGTGGCGCGACTGGCTTGCGCAAAAAGACGGGCTCGACAGCTACCGTCTGATTGCCGGTGAATCTGACGGAATGCCGGGCGTGACAATCGACCGCTTCGGCAATTTCCTGGTGCTACAACTGCTCTCGGCCGGTGCAGAATACCAGCGTCCGGCGCTGGTATCGGCGTTGCAGGCACTCTACCCGGAATGCGCTATTTATGACCGTTCTGATGTCGCGGTGCGTAAAAAAGAAGGCATGGAACTGGCACAAGGCCTGGTAAGTGGTGAACTGCCGCCGGACCTGCTGGCGATTGAAGAACACGGCATGAAGTTACTGGTCGATATCAAAGGCGGCCATAAAACGGGCTATTACCTCGACCAGCGCGACAGCCGTTTCGCCACGCGCCGCTACGTGCAGGACAAACGCGTGCTGAACTGCTTCTCTTATACCGGCGGTTTTGCCGTGTCCGCGCTGATGGGCGGCTGCCGCCAGGTGATCAGTGTCGATACCTCCCAGGACGCGCTGGACGTGGCAAAGCAAAACGTCGAACTCAACCAGCTTGATCTCAGCAAAGCGGAGTTCGTGCGCGACGACGTGTTTAAGCTGCTGCGCAAATACCGCGATCAGGGCGAGAAATTCGACGTTATCGTGATGGATCCGCCAAAATTCGTGGAGAATAAAAGCCAGTTGATGGGTGCATGCCGCGGTTATAAAGACATCAATATGCTGGCTATTCAGTTGCTTAATCCAGGCGGCATCTTGCTGACATTCTCATGTTCCGGCCTGATGACAACCGATTTATTCCAGAAAATTATTGCCGATGCCGCAACAGATGCCGGGCGTGATGTACAATTTATAGAGCAGTTCCGTCAGGCCGCCGATCACCCTGTGATCGCGAGCTACCCGGAAGGTCTTTATCTGAAAGGGTTTGCCTGTCGCGTCATGTAACTTGAAAAGAAATGCTCCGTCCTCATATAGAGGGTATGAACGTTTCCCGGGAGGTGACAATGATTGCCAGCAAATTCGGTATCGGCCAGCAGGTCCGTCATTCTCTGTTAGGGTATTTAGGTGTTGTCGTTGACATTGACCCTGAATACTCGCTGGACGAACCCGACGACGATGACATGGCGGTAAACGCCGAGCTGCGCGATGCGCCGTGGTATCACGTTGTGATGGAAGACGACGACGGCCAACCCGTGCACACCTATCTTGCAGAAGCCCAGTTGAGCGGTGAGATGCAGGATGAACATCCAGAGCAACCCTCAATGGATGAACTGGCGCGCTCCATTCGCCAGCAGCTCCAGGCGCCCCGTCTGCGCAACTAAAAAAACCCGGCAACGCCGGGTTTTTTATTAGCGGGAGAGCCCAAGCCGTGGAATTTCAATCGCCGGGCAGCGGTCCATCACCACATTGAGCCCCGCGTCTCGAGCCAGCACCGCCGCCTGCTCGTTAATTACGCCAAGCTGTAGCCAGAGTGTTTTCGCACCAATTGCAATGGCCTCCTGTGCCACACCCCAGGCCGCTTCAGAATTACGGAACACATCCACCATGTCGACGTTTTCCGGTACGTCAGCAAGCGTGGCGTACCCTTGTTGACCAAGCAGCGTTTTGCCTGCCACTTTCGGCGAGACGGGGATAACGTGATAGCCCTTTTCAAGCAGGTAGGCCATCACCCGGTAGCTCGGACGGTCCGGCTTGTCGCTTGCGCCCACCAGCGCGATGGTTTTGGTGTTTTGCAAAATATCTGCGATATCAGATTCTTTCATTTTCTCTCCCCCATAAATCCGTCTTTCCAAGTGTATGCCAAAGAAACGCCGCTCACCACGCCTCCCCTTGCTTGCCTGAACGGTGTGCTAAACGCGCAGTTTTTAACGGCTTCGCTTGCAGCATCCATCACTTACAGTAATCTGTATCCAGTTATTTAATCTGGAAAATGATATGGAACTGACAACACGCACTCTGCCAGCCCAAAAGAAAATTGCGCTGGTCGCGCATGATCACTGTAAATCGATGCTGATGAAATGGGTCGAGCGCCATAAAGCGCTACTGGCGAACCACACGCTTTACGCCACCGGAACGACCGGCAACCTGGTGCAGCGCGCCACCGGGCTTGATGTTAACGCTATGCTGAGCGGGCCAATGGGCGGCGATCAACAAGTCGGCGCGATGATCGCCGAAGGAAAAATCGACGTGCTGATTTTCTTCTGGGACCCACTGAATGCCGTACCGCATGACCCGGATGTGAAAGCGCTGCTGCGTCTCGCCACGGTCTGGAATATCCCCGTGGCGACTAACCTCTCGACTGCGGATTTTATTATCCAGTCTCCGACCTTTGGCGACACACTGGATGTGCTGATCCCTGACTATCCGCGCTATCTTGCCGAACGCCTGAAATAACTTAAGGCTTGCGGGCCGTCGGAACGCCAAGGCGCGTCAGCGCCTCGACAAACGCCGACGGCGCTGCTTTGTCATACAGTAGCCAGACACGATGCCGCGCGCGCGTCAGCGCCACATACAGCAGCCGGCGTTCTTCGGCATCCGGGAAATCTTCCGGCTGCGGCAGCAGCGCCTGTTCCATAATGGATTCTCGCGCCGGTGCCGGAAACCCTTCCCGGCCCTCGTTGAGCCCCAGAATAATCACGTAATCCGCCTGTTGCCCTTTGCTGGCGTGGATAGTCATAAACTCGAGTTGCAGCTTCGGCCAGCGCGTTGCGGCCATTTCCAGCGCCGCGGGACGCAAATGGTGATAGCGCGCCAGCACCAGTACGCGTTCGTCGGGGCGCACGTAGCCGCTCATTTTGTCGAGCAACGCCTCCAGGTGCGTCTGCGCCAGTAGCGTGACGGCTTTGTTATCGCCTGCGCGCAGACTATTAAGGGGCTTTTCACGCTGATAAGGGTTTTGCTGAATAAACCGGTTCGCAATCTCACCGATTCGCCCGTTGAAACGGTAGGTGGTGTCGAGCGCGCACTGATCCCCTTCGCCAAAATGTTGTTCAAAGGCGGTCGTAAGTGAGAGCTGCGCGCCGCTGAAGCGGTAAATGGCCTGCCAGTCATCGCCGACGGCAAAGAGGCTGGTAGCCGAATTCTGCCGGCGCAGCGCCGCCAGCAGCGCTGCGCGTTGCGGCGAAATATCCTGAAATTCATCCACCAGAATGTGTTTCCATGGGCTGACGAAGCGCCCTTTATCCAGCACATTTATTGCCTGATGGATAAGCCCGGAGAAATCGACGGCCTCTTCAGCTTTGAGCGCAGCCTTCCAGACTTTTAGCAGCGGTGCCATTAATTTGACGCGCTTCTGGAAAACATCGCGCACGTCATCAGGCGCAGCGGCAATCATCTCCGCCTGTGAACCGCCATGCATGCGCATCAGCCCGAGCCAGCGGTCGAGACGGCTGGCGAGCCGTTTGCCAAGCGCCTCGTCCTCCCAGAATTCGCCGTCGTCGATCTCCCATTCCAGCTCTTCACTCAGCCACTGCCGCCAGCCCTTCGCATGTGCTTTTTTCTCACGGCACTGCTCGCGCCACGCGTTCAACAACAATTCGTGCCGCGCCGTCGTGTCGCTTTCAAGCTCGCTGACGCGCGGCGTTTTACGCCCGCCCTGTCCGATTATCTGCAATGCCAGCGCATGAAACGTCCGCGCGGTGATTTCATCGGTGTGCAGGCGCGCCTGAAGCCGCTCTTCCATCTCTTTCGCGGCCTGACGCCCAAACGCCAGCAACAGAATTTGCTCCGCCGTCGCTTCGCCGCGCGCTATCAGCCAGCCTGCGCGTGCTACGAGTACCGACGTTTTGCCACTGCCCGCACCCGCCAGCACCAGCAGTGCACTTTCGCCATTGACCACCGCCCGCGCCTGTGAAGGGTTAAGCGGCGAGCTTTCTATGTGTGAAAAGAAATCGGCGTAGCGTGTCAGCATGGCATCGGTAAACGCCTGATTATGCGCAAGGCGTTTCGCTTCGCTGTCGGCAAGCCACGCCTGACACTCGCGCCAGGCATCACGACAATTGTCGAACGCCTCAAGGCGTGATGTAGGCATCGGCAGGGCCTGTAATGCCCGACGCAGCGCGTGACACAACGCCTCGCTTTCGTCGCGCTTAAGCCATTTGTCCTGAGCTTCGCTGCTGCGCAGCCTCTCCTGCCAGGCATTGAGCACGCCCGCGGCCACCTCGCTCATCTCTTCGCTCCACTGCTGCCAGAGCGTAGTCAGGTGGTGGTAAAAACGCTGCGTTTCGGCCCACTCGGTGCCGTGCAGGCGCACCACTTTATTATCCGGTAGCGCAAATTCCAGCTCCCCCCAGACCAGTCCCCGACGACACTGGATATCCAGCAACTGATTAAACGGGATCAGGTATTCATGTTTATCGCCGGAGACTTTCACCCCGGCGGTGAGAATTTCCGCGCGGTCATAAGGGTGTTGCGCCAGACGTTTACCCAGAGAAGTTGCTTTCAGTTCCATGAGGCTGCCAGTGAATGGTGTAATAGCGCTAAGTTTACCCGCCTGCGATATCACGCTCCAGACCCAAAACGCGTTACAATTGTTGTGGTTAACATTACGGCGCTCTGCCGACGCTTCTGAGGTTTTATGCGTACTGTTTTAAATATTCTTAATTTCGTGCTGGGCGGCTTCGCCACTACGCTCTCCTGGCTTTTTGCAACGCTTATCAGCATCGTTCTGGTGATCACTCTGCCGCTGACGCGCTCGTGCTGGGAGATAACGAAGCTGTCGCTGGTGCCTTATGGCAATGAAGCGGTGCATGTCGACGAACTTGAACCCGCGGGGAAAAACGCGCTGCTGAATACTGGTGGCACATTACTGAATCTCTTCTGGCTGGTATTTTTCGGCTGGTGGTTGTGCCTGATGCATATTACGGCGGGCATCGCACAGTGTCTGACGATTATCGGTATTCCGGTCGGCATCGCGAACTTTAAAATCGCCGGGATAGCGCTCTGGCCAGTTGGCCGTCGCGTGGTGTCCGTAGAGACCGCGCAGGCCGCCCGCGAAGCGAACGCCCGTCGGCGTTTCCAGTAAAACCGGATGCGCTCATGATGCGAAACCTCTTGCTTCAACGCCATGCCTGGACCAGCGCGTGGCTAACCAATGTGCGCATTTTTATCGCGCTTTGCGGTACGGCGGCGCTGCCCTGGTGGCTTGGCGAGGCGAAGCTGACCATCCCGCTGACCCTCGGCGTCGTGGCCGCCGCCCTGACCGATCTTGACGATCGCCTGACGGGTCGTCTGCGCAATTTGCTGATTACACTTATCAGCTTTTTTATCGCCTCCGCCTCCGTGGAATTGCTGTTTCCGTGGCCATGGTTGTTCGCCGCCGGGCTTACCGTTTCCACCATCGGCTTTATTTTGTTGGGGGGTCTTGGGCAGCGCTACGCCACTATCGCCTTCGGCGCGCTGCTGATAGCCATCTACACGATGCTCGGCGTATCGTTATATGAGCACTGGTATCAGCAGCCGCTGCTGCTGCTTGCAGGTGCAGTCTGGTATAACCTGCTGACGCTTGCCGGCCATTTGCTCTTCCCGGTGCGTCCGCTACAGGAAAACCTGGCCCGCTGCTATGAACAGCTCGCGCAGTATCTGGATATCAAATCGCGGCTCTTCGACCCGGATATTGAAGATGAAAGCCAGGTGCCAATGCTGGAGCTTGCAATGGCCAACAGCCAACTGGTCGCCACGCTGAACCAGACCAAGGCATCCCTGTTAACCCGCCTGCGCGGCGATCGCGGGCAACGCAGCACCCGACGCACCCTGCACTACTATTTTGTTGCACAGGATATTCATGAGCGCGCCAGTTCATCCCACATCCAGTACCAGACGCTGCGAGACACGTTCCGCTACAGCGACGTGATGTTCCGCTTTCAGCGGCTACTTTCCATGCAATCACAGGCCTGCCAGCAGCTTGCGCGCTCGGTACTGTTGCGTAAGCCATACCAGCACGACCCGCGTTTCGAGCGCGCCTTTACGCATCTTGATGCGGCTCTTGATCGCACCGCTGCCGCAGGCGGCTCAGCAATGCATCTCAAAGCGGTGCGCTTTCTGGTCGCGAACCTGAAAGCCATCGACGCCCAGCTTGCCACTATTGAG
Source organism: Cronobacter condimenti 1330 (assembly GCF_001277255.1). Classification (NCBI taxonomy): domain Bacteria; kingdom Pseudomonadati; phylum Pseudomonadota; class Gammaproteobacteria; order Enterobacterales; family Enterobacteriaceae; genus Cronobacter; species Cronobacter condimenti. The sequence continues at coordinate 1,591,695 of NZ_CP012264.1, read as the reverse complement.
TCGGAGCAGCCGTTTACCCAGCCTGCCGCAAGCGAAAGTGAACACCGTCTGGCGGACGATAGCCTGCACGGCTTTAGCGATATCTGGTTTCGACTGAGCCGCAATCTGACGCCACAGTCAGCGCTGTTCCGCCATGCTGTGCGAATGTCCGTCGTGCTGTGTGTAGGCTATGCCTTTATCCAGTTTACGGGCCTCAACCATGGCTACTGGATTTTGCTCACCAGCCTTTTCGTCTGCCAGCCAAACTATAACGCCACACGCCATCGTCTGACGCTGCGTATTATTGGCACACTGGCGGGCGTCGCAGTGGGCATTCCCGTCCTCTATTTCGTTCCGTCACTGGAAGGGCAACTGGTACTGATTGTGATAACTGGCGTGCTGTTTTTCGTTTTCCGCACCGTGCAGTACGCGCATGCCACGTTGTTCATCACGCTGTTAGTGCTGCTGTGCTTTAACCTGCTGGGTGAGGGATTTGAAGTGGCACTGCCGCGTGTGCTGGATACGGTCATCGGCTGCGCGATTGCCTGGTTTGCGGTGAGTTTTATCTGGCCCGACTGGCGGTTTCGTCGACTCCCGGTGGTGCTCGAACGTGCGCTGAATGCCAACTGCCGGTATCTTGACGCTATCCTCGAGCAGTACCATCAGGGCCGTGACAACCGACTGGCTTATCGTATCGCCCGGCGCGATGCGCATAACAGCGATGCAGAGCTGGCGTCAGTCGTCTCGAATATGTCCAGCGAACCGCGAGTGAGTACTACGATGCGCGATACAGCTTTTCGCCTGCTGTGTCTTAACCACACGCTCACCAGCTATATCTCTGCGCTCGGGGCGCACCGCGAAAAACTGACGCGCCAGGAGATCCTCGCGCTGCTTGATGATGCGGTCTGCTACGTCGATGACGCGCTTCATCACCAGCCTGCCGATGAAGCGCGAGTTGAAAAGTCGTTACAGGCGCTAGCGCAGCGCATTCAACAGATCGAACCGCGTCAGGAGAGCAAAGAGCCGCTGGTACTCCAGCAAATTGGTCTGCTTATCTCTTTATTGCCCGAGTTAAGCCGTCTGCAGCGTCAGCTTGTTCAGGATTGATTCTGTACGGAGAGCTGCATAAACCACTCCAGCAACTCTTCGCGGATTTGCGCGGGCAATGCCGCTTCATGGGTGCCAGTAATGGCCCCCTGAAGCGCATAAAGCACATGAAGGCCCAGGTTTTTGCGAGCCTTACGTAATTTAAGCCAGCACTCTTTTGCCCCGAAGGCGCAGAGCGTATCGACATCTCGAATCCCGGCCTCCCATAACGACACCTCAAGCTGCACATTCAGATTAGGCAGATCTTTCACGCGGCGTTCGCGGGCACGTTCGCTTTTCTCCGCTCGCGCGCAGGCTAGCGCAACCCTCGCATGATCGCGCAGCAATGCAGGCGATCCCCACAACTCATCATCGACCAGATAATAATTAAGGCTGATGTTACGGCCGCGGCGGGTACAACTTAGCATTTCGGGGCTATGCGTATGCTGATAGTCACGGCTGAGGTCGCTTGCGCGTAGATATAAACGCCCTTCCACCAGCATGGCAAATACGGCGTCATCAATGGCAAGGCTATAGCCGCCAAACAGTGAACGATGGGTAACAGTTCCCAAAGATGAAAGAGTATTCTGCACCCGCAGAAGCGTGTCAGATGAACATTTATCCATGATTATTCCTTTTTATATCAACAAGTAACGGATAAAAAATCCCATTAGCTTTTCCCTTAAGAGGAACATATGAAAGTTGTGCCTCATGAGCAATCCGAATTTCATTTTTGAGTCTATTAAGATGCGAAATTTGCGAGATGCTTTCAGAAATTTAGATTGATCTTTGGCCCCCACAGCATTACTGTATATGCATACAGTAACTAGCGAGGCTGGACCTTTATGTACTTTTCTCATCAAAATCGCGCGCATGGCACACGTCGTCTGGCAAAAGAAACGGCTGGCGCTTTGGCTCAGGCTGAAACCAAGGGATTGATAAGTGAAGTGATGTACAACGAAGACCAGCCATGGATGACACAACTGGTGTTGCTGCCCTTATTGCAGCAGCTCGGTCAACAATCCCGCTGGCAGCTGTGGCTCACGCCTCAGCAACGCTTGAGTCGTGAGTGGGTTGAATCCGCAGGGCTTCCGTTGACGAAAGTGATGCAGGTGAGCCAGATGGATCCACAAGTTACCCTCGGTTCCATGATTCGCGCGCTTGAAACCGGCAACTACAGCGTAGTGATCGCCTGGCTGCATGATGATTTAACGGATGAAGAACACCGCCTTCTCACGGAGGCGGCAGAAAAAGGAAATGCGATGGGATTTTTAATGCGCCCGGTGCAACCCTCGCTCGGTGGTGAACGACCACGTTCTGGCTTAAGAATTCACTCAAGAATGGTGCATTGATATTTTTTAGGATAAATCCTGGTACGAATTTGTCTGTGTCTCTTTAGCAGAAGCGATAGTGGCGAATGAACGGCCAGACGGGCATCGAAGTCCGGTTATGTACTTTACGAGTGTTTAAAATTACCTCAAAAATGTTAAATTTTGCTTTCGCAAGTTGTTTTTTTTCATATGCCTGACGGACTTCACACTTGTAAGTTTTCAACTACGTTGTAGACTTTACCTCGCCAGGGTGCTCATCAATAAACCGACAATATCGGTAGAGTAACCATTGAGCTATAACCCCGGTGAAGGATTTAACCGTGAACTTTTCCCCCCGGAAAAGCGCATGGCCTTTTTGGATGATAACGAGGCGCAAAAAATGAAAAAGACAGCTATCGCGATTGCAGTGGCACTGGCTGGCTTCGCTACCGTAGCGCAGGCCGCACCGAAAGATAACACCTGGTATGCAGGCGGCAAACTGGGCTGGTCCCAGTTCCACGATACCGGTTTTATTCCTAACGATGGCCCGACCCACGAAAGCCAGCTGGGCGCAGGCGCGTTCGGTGGTTACCAGGTTAACCCGTACGTTGGTTTCGAAATGGGCTATGACTGGCTGGGCCGCATGCCGTATAAAGGCGACACTGTAAACGGCGCTTTCAAAGCTCAGGGCGTACAGCTGACCGCTAAACTGGGTTACCCGGTAACCAACGATCTGGACGTTTACACCCGTCTGGGCGGCATGGTATGGCGTGCTGACTCCTCTTCTAACATCGGCGGCGACGACCATGACACTGGCGTTTCTCCGGTATTCGCTGGCGGCGTTGAGTGGGCAGTTACCCGTGACATCGCTACCCGTCTGGAATACCAGTGGGTTAACAACATCGGCGACGCACAGACTGTTGGCACCCGTCCGGACAACGGCATGCTGAGCGTTGGCGTTTCCTACCGTTTCGGTCAGGAAGACAACGTAGCACCGGTTGTTGCACCGGCTCCGGCTCCGGCTCCGGAAGTACAGACCAAACACTTCACTCTGAAGTCTGACGTTCTGTTCACCTTCAACAAATCCACTCTGAAACCGGAAGGTCAGCAGGCACTGGATCAGCTGTACTCCCAGCTGAGCAACCTGGACCCGAAAGACGGTTCCGTAGTGGTTCTGGGCTTCACCGACCGTATCGGTTCTGACGCTTACAACCAGGGTCTGTCTGAGAAACGTGCTCAGTCTGTTGTTGACTACCTGATCTCCAAAGGTATCCCGTCCAACAAGATCTCCGCACGTGGTATGGGCGAATCCAATCCGGTCACTGGCAACACCTGTGACAACGTGAAAGCTCGTGCAGCTCTGATCGACTGCCTGGGTCCGGATCGTCGCGTAGAGATCGAAGTTAAAGGCGTTAAAGACGTTGTAACTCAGCCGCAGGCTTAAGTTATACGTTAATAAAAAACCCCGCTATGGCGGGGTTTTTTGTTTTTACAAAACAGACAAAAGGTGTAGTTGCTTAATCAGCACCGCAATGCCGTACCGTACGCCGTTATCGGTGAAAAGGTCTTCAGGGAAGGCTTTAGCCGGACTGGCGTAAATCCCCTGCGCATTACGCTTCGCTATTTATTCTTTCTTGCCTAACAATGCCTGCAAATCGTATTTTAGCGTCGACATATGGTTTTCATACTTCTCCTTACGTTCGGCATCTTCAATCAACTGCACAATCGTTTCGGAAAGCGTAATACCACGGCGCTGCGCAAGGCCAGCCAGCCGTTGCCAGACCATAAACTCCAGGTCGATAGACTTTTTACGGGTATGCTGATGCTCGGCGTTGAAATGCCGCTTACGACGCGCGCGAATCGTCTGCTTCAGGCGATTTTGCAGCGCCGGATTCATATGCTGTTCGATCCAGGTCAGCACTCTTACCGGTTCGTTTTCCATGCCCAGCAAGAGATCCACTGCCTCTTTTGCCGCGCTGGCTTCAACATAGCGGGTTATCAGCTCGCCTTCGCGATGCTTTTTCACCAGATATTTCCACTTCCAGCCGCTTTCGAGGTTTTCGAGTTGTTGGTATTTCATTGCGATCTCAGGATGACCGTGTAACTCATTTCAGGATAACAGTTTTTTTTCGTTTCGCTGAGGGGAAATAACCGTCTGTGACCCGTCGGGAGATTCTGCGGGGCAATATCGGCATTTCCGGTGTGTTGAACCGCGCATTACGCTATAATCTCGCCTTTTACATCAGACTAAAAAACCTCGACATTGACCATTAACAGACTTACATCACAAGCGCTCGTACCTGATACGGAGACCTTCCAGTCCCGGTTTAATGACATCGATGCCACTCTTACTGGTGCGCTTGATTTCGAGGCCCTTCAGCCTCGCCTCCACGACGGGTTGAGCCAGCTGTGCGCTCCGCGTCCTTTAAGTGATTTCATGCTGGTAAAGGCAGACGAAGAAAAACCTTTGCTGGAACTGATTGCCCACACCGCAAAAACATTGCTTCTGCCGCAGGCTGGCCTTGTCGGTGGGCACTATATTATTGACGAATCCAACGTCACGCTTACACCACCAAATGAAATACCCGGCGAGTTCGCCGTCCGCCCCGATGTTGTGGTTACCACGTGGGCCGAAGCGAACGAGTTGTTCGGCTGCGTGCGGCAGTTTGCAGGTCGTATTGCGGTTGAGGCAGGTCTGGTGCATAAGGCGAATGGCGGCATTCTGGTTCTCTCACTGAAAACGCTGCTCATGCAGCCATTGCTATGGCTGCGCCTGAAACAGATGGTCGTTACGAAACGCTTCGACTGGATCGCACCAGACGAATCACGTCCACTGCCGCTTTCCATCCCGTCACTGCCGCTTGATCTGCGCCTCGTGCTGGTAGGCGATCGCGAATCGCTGGCGGATTTTCAGGAGATGGAACCTGTTCTCGCTCAACAGGCTATCTACAGCGAATATGAAGATGATCTGCAAATCACCGACGAAGAAGAGATGTCGCTCTGGTGCAGCTGGGTCTGTGCGCTCGCACATCAGCATCAGTTGCCTGCCCCCGCAAGCGACGCCTGGCCGCTATTGATCCGCGAAGCCGTCCGTTATACCGGCGACCAGGAGACGCTGCCGTTAGATCCGCTCTGGATGGTACGACAGCTAAGCGAAGCCGCCACCTTTTGCGATGAAAGCCTGTTTAGCGCAGCGCAATTCGCCCAGATGCTGGAGCGCCGCGCCTGGCGTGAAGGCTATCTTGCAGAGCGTATGCAGGATGAAATTCTGCTCGGTCAATTGCTGGTAGAAACGGAAGGCGAGCGCATCGGCCAGATTAACGCCCTTTCTGTGGTTGAATTTCCGGGCCATCCCCGCGCCTTTGGCGAACCGTCGCGTATCAGTTGCGTCGTACATATTGGCGACGGCGAATTCACTGATATCGAGCGCAAGGCTGAACTGGGTGGAAACATTCACGCCAAAGGCATGATGATCATGCAGGCGTTTCTGATGGCCGAACTGGATCTTGAGCAACAGATGCCCTTTTCCGCATCGTTGACGTTCGAACAGTCCTACAGCGAAGTGGATGGCGACAGTGCGTCGATGGCCGAGCTGTGCGCGCTTATCAGTGCTCTCTCGAACGCGCCGCTTAATCAGCAGATCGCAATCACCGGCTCGGTCGATCAGTTTGGTCGCGCGCAGCCGGTCGGCGGGCTTAACGAAAAAATCGAAGGCTTTTTTACCGTCTGTCAGGCTCGTGGCTTAACGGGCAAACAGGGCGTGATTATCCCTTGCGCTAACGTGCGTCATTTATCGCTTAGCCAGGAGATCCTGGACGCGGTCGATCAGGGGCAATTTTCTATCTGGGCCATTGATGATGTCACAGATGCGCTACCCTTATTAACCACGCTTCCGTGGGATGGCGAAGGTCAGACGACATTACTTGGGGTTATCGGCGAGCGTATCGCACAGGCGACGCAGCAGGATATCCGCCAGCGTCCGTGGCCGTTACGGTGGATGAACTGGTTTAACCACAACTGATCGGACTTGTTCAGCGTACACGTGTTAGCTAACCTGCGGGCTTCACTAAAATAAGGCATACAGAGAACATGGTAGACAAACGCGAATCCTATACGAAAGAAGACCTTCTTGCCTCCGGGCGCGGCGAGCTGTTTGGCGCGAAAGGCCCGCAGTTGCCGGCTCCCAACATGTTAATGATGGACCGCGTCGTGAAAATGACCGAAACCGGCGGTAACTTTGATAAGGGTTACGTGGAAGCGGAACTGGATATCCATCCTGACATGTGGTTCTTTGGCTGCCATTTTATCGGCGATCCCGTGATGCCGGGCTGCCTCGGACTTGATGCTATGTGGCAACTGGTCGGCTTCTATTTAGGCTGGCTTGGCGGCGAAGGTAAAGGCCGTGCGCTGGGCGTTGGTGAAGTGAAATTTACGGGCCAGATTCTGCCGACCGCGAAAAAAGTCACCTACCGTATTCACTTCAAACGTGTAGTGAACCGTCGTCTGGTCATGGGTATCGCTGATGGCGAAGTGCTGGTGGACGGCAAACAGATTTATACTGCAACTGACCTGAAAGTAGGTCTGTTCCAGGACACCTCTGTATTCTGATAGCCTGACAGACAGGCTTTCAAAAAGGCGAAACCTCCGCAATGCGGAGGTTTCTTTTTAAAGAGACAAGCTCAAGCAATCTGAGCCCTGTCCTCCATGGCTTCTCGCCAGCCTCCGAGCCAGTAAGACCTTTGATTCAAGGTCTGGTAAGGACACATTTCTTTTGAGCGTCCGGTAATACCGGCCTGATAACCACGATGATGTGCCCGTTCCAGGCGATCTCGTTTTTGTCTCTTCATGCCTCGTTTCCCTCATTTCAGGTCTGGTGGAAAAGAAAACAGTGATTACATTTTGCGCAATCACCCTTTACGAATACCCGCAAACCTGAAGAACGTCAATGCGCAACATTCACGCCAATGTCATATTTGTGAGCTACTTTGGATAACATTTATACAAAAAACGAGGGCGCGATGAGGTTATCTGACTGGCATAAAAGAGAAAGCCGCCGCCCTCTTTAAGAAGAAGACGACGGCTTTGCGCGTCATACAATTTTTTTATGGCTGACGTGCAATCTCATCCGCAATGCTTTTCGCCTGCTGCTGCCAGGCCTGCGCCAGCGTTTTCACCATTGCGTCATAACCATCCTGCTGCTGCTTCAGCTCAGTGTAAAAAGGCCGCTTGATGAGCTGCCCGTTATGTTTGAGTAGCCACTCTCCGCTGACAATGACACGTCCGTCATAGCGTCCGTGAAAGCCCGTCACGTTGACGTTGAGCGTATCCTGTTCCGCGCCAAGGGGCTGGGCGGAAACCACCCACCCCGGCAGCGTCGCACTCAGATTTGTCACGAGCGTATTGCGCAATTGCTGATCCAGCGGGCTCGCCCATAAATTCTGGCTGGCAATCACATACTGCACATCCGTAGTCTGATAGACCACGCCATTGCCCGCCAGATAATCGGGCACTGCGACCTGCTCTATCCACAGCAGGTGCTGACTGTTCATCGGTACGTTGTGCGCCACAGGCGCTGTAGACGCCGGGAGCTGATACCAGGTCGTTTGCTCCGTGCTGCTACAGGCGCTCAGCAACGCGACGACGATTAACGGGAGCCATTTTTTCATTCTTTTGCCCTCTTCGGCTGCGGATCCTTTTTCTCTTTTGATTCGAATACCAGCGCGTTGCTCTTCTCGTTAAGCGTACGCAGCACCGGCTGAAGCTCGCGCAGCACCTGATCCAGACGCTGCATATCCGCCACCATCTTGTTATAGGCCGCAGAGCCTGGCTGGAAGCCCTGCATACTACGATTCAGTTCGCGCAGCGTTTTCTGCATATCCGCTGGCAAATCCTGCGCCGACTGACTGGAGGTCAACTGGTTCAGGTTATCAAGCGTGGTCTGCAGACGGCGCATGGTGCGCTGGCTTTCCGAAAGCGTATTAGTTGCCTGTTCAATCATTGGATTGAGCGGCAGATTATTAATCTTATCAAGCGTATCCATCAGGCGCTGCTGGATCTGAGCCAGTCCACTGCTCACGGTTGGAATGACTGGATAGCCATTAAAACTATTCATATCTTCAACCGGCGGTGCTTTCGGGTAAAAATCGAGGTCAACGAATAACTGGCCAGTTACCAGGTTGCCGGTTTTCAGTGTCGCCCGCAGGCCTCTTTTCATCAGATCATGCATATGACTGGCGATGTCCGGATCCTCGCCAATCTGATTTGCCAGACGTTCAGGTTCAATGCGCACCAGCACCGGAATACGGTAATCGGTATTCACCGCCTGACGCAGGCCCGGCACGAAGAACGGCACCTGCGCAACCGTCCCAAGACGGATGCCGCGGAATTCAACAGGCGCCCCTGGCTGTAACCCACGGATGGTATCTTTGAAGAACATCAGGTAATCGATATGTTCGGTGTAAAGCGATTCCTGGATGCTGCGCTGATCGTCATAAAGCGTAAAGGCGGTTTTCTCAGCAACCGGCTGCCCCAGCTCCCAGCCATCCGGGATATCAAAACTGACGCCGCCGCTAAAGAGTGTGCTGAGCGACCCCATCTCGACCCGCATACCGGATGAGCTGAGATCGACTGCAATCCCACTGTCTTTCCAGAAGCGTACGTTACTTGTCACCAGACGATCGTTTGGCGCGTTGATAAAGAGCTGATAGCTGATAGTGCGTTTTTGCGGGTCGAACGTACTGGTTTCAACCGAACCGACGCGATAACCACGAAACAATACGGGATCGCCTGGATTAAGCTGACCAGCTTTATTACTGTCGAGGAGCACGCGGATCCCTTTAGCATCCGGCGGTGCGAGCGGCGGCGAATCAAGCAGTTTATAGGATTCCGGCGCGCTACCTTTTGAGCCTGGTTGCAACTCAATGTAGGAGCCAGAAAGCAGCGTATTCAGGCCTGTCACCCCTTCACGGCCGATTTGTGGCTTCACCACCCAGAAGACGGAATCTTCATAGAGCAGTTTTTCCATGCCAGGGTTCATGCGTGCTTTGATCTCAACGTGATGCAGATCGTCTGTTAACACGGCGCTTTCCACTACACCGACATCCACGCTGCGGCTTTTGATGGTGGTCTTGCCCCCCTCAATACCTTCCGCATTCGTGGTCATCAGCGTCACGACCGGCCCCTGGTGACTGTAGTGATAAAACAGGATCCAGGCGCCGATAAGCGCGGTAATAATCGGGAAGATCCAGACTGGCGACCAGTTTTTCACCTTCTTAATCTTCGCTTCCCCGCGTTTATTTTCCATGTTCGGGTAACTCCTCATAACTTGAATCAGGCTCGCGGTCCCACGAGAGACGCGGGTCGAAGGTCATTGCGGCGAACATGGTGATTATCACCACCATAGCAAACATCACCGCGCCCCAGGCCGGGTAAATATTCATCAGCGCGCCCATGCGCACCAGCGCAGACAGCACCGCAATCACAAAGACATCGATCATCGACCAGCGGCCAACGAACTCCACCACCTCATACATCAGATGCATACGCTCGCGCTCCTGGCGACCGTAGCCTTTGGCATCAAGGCATAGCCAGCCAAGCGCTATCATTTTTAGCGTCGGCACCATAATACTGGCGATGAAAATCACCAGCGCGACCGGATAAGACCCCTCATTCCAGATAAGGATCACGCCTGCGATAATCGTGGACGGCATTCTGTCGCCCAGCAAATCGGTGATCATAATAGGCAGCAGGTTGGCAGGCAGATAGAGCATGATGGCGCAAACCAACAGTGCGACTGTCCACTGAAGGCTATTTTTGCGTCGGACATACCCATGCGTATGGCATCGCGGGCAGCGGCCTTCAGTGCCTGGCAGAATAGCCGTGCAGCACGGGCACGCGCGCAATCCCTGACGAATGCCCGACATACCCACTTTCATCGGCTGGGCGAGCTGCGGCATAGGCGCGATATCGTCCCAGAGCCAGCGGCGGTCCACGCACTGAAACGCCCGCAGCTGAAGCAGGCAAAACAGGCACCACGGGATAAAGCTGCTGCCAATGCCGATATCGCCATAGGCGATCAGTTTCACAAAACTGACTAACACGCCCGCGAGGAAAATCTCCGCCATACCCCAGGCGCGTAGCTGGAAGAGGACACGCGCCATGGCGAGTTTGAGCCGCGGCGACAGCGTAATGCGATTAACGAGCAAAATAATAGTGACAAGACAAAACGCTGGCACAAACTGAACAAAGAGCATGAACAGGGTGCCGAGGCTGCCGTAGTTTTCACTGAACAGGACGCGGGGGATTTCAAGCAGCGTCACTTCGCTACTGACACCCGCCGCTTCCATATTGACGAACGGAAAGAGATTCGAGAGTAACAGCATGAACAGCGCCGCCAGCGCATAGGCGGTAGGCCGCTGACGCGGTGCGGCCCATTCGACGGTCAGCGTCGTGTCACAGCGGGGACATTGCGCCTTTTCCCCCGGCGCGAGCGCCGGGAGCTTAACCAGAAGGTCGCATTGCGGGCAGAGCATATGCTCGCTCGCGTGATGACGTTCATGCATGCGGGTTCCTGAATAATCAGCCGTTTTTGAGAGACTCAAGATACTCCCAGCGCTCGAACGCTTCTTCCAGCGCGGCTTCAGCGGCGCTGAGCTGCGCCAGCACGTCCTGTGTCACGTCATGAGGCTGGTTAAAGAACGCCGCGTCGCTGACTTTCGTCTGTAACGCTTCAAGCTCTGCCTCCAGCGTTTCAAGCCGGGCGGGGAGCTGCTCCAGTTCGCGCTGCAAGTTATAGCTTAGTTTGTTGCTGCCTCGTTTGACAGTTTCTGCCTTCGCGTCCGCGACGGCCTCCGCCTTTTTGGCGGTGGATTGCAGCACAGCGCGCGATGAGGCCTGCTGACCGCGAGCATCATGATAACCGCCGACATACCGGCCGATCCGCCCTTCGCCTTCAAAAATCCAGCATTCGGTCACGGTGTTATCTACAAACTGACGGTCGTGGCTCACCAGCAGTACAGTGCCCTGATAGCTGTCGATGAGCTCTTCCAGCAGCTCTAGCGTTTCTACGTCAAGGTCATTGGTCGGTTCATCGAGGATCAGCAGGTTGCTGGGCTTAAGGAACAACCGTGCCAGCAGCAGACGGTTACGTTCACCGCCGGAGAGCGCACGCACTGGCGTCATGGCGCGTTTTGGATGGAACAGGAAGTCCTGCAGGTAACCCAGCACATGGCGCGGCTTGCCGTTCACCATCACTTCCTGTTTACCTTCGGCGAGGTTATCCATCACCGTGCGTTCCGGATCCAGCTCTGCGCGGTGCTGGTCGAAATACGCCACCTCAAGCTTGGTGCCGCAATGTACGCGCCCGCTGTCAGCCTTAAGCTGGCCGAGCATGAGTTTGAGCAGCGTCGTTTTACCGCAGCCGTTTGGCCCCACCAGCGCGATTTTATCGCCGCGCTGCACCTGTGCAGAGAAATCCTTAACCAGCACTTTATCGCCGAGACGATAATTCACATCCTCAAGCTCAAAGACAATTTTGCCGGAGCGGGTCGCCTCTTCTACCTGCATCTTCGCGCTGCCCATCACTTCACGGCGCTCGCCACGCTCGCGGCGCATCGCCTTAAGCGCACGTACGCGGCCTTCGTTACGGGTGCGGCGCGCCTTAATCCCCTGACGGATCCACACTTCTTCCTGCGCAAGCTTGCGGTCGAACTCGGCATTCTGTAGCTCTTCGACGCGCAGCGCCTCTTCCTTTGCGAGCAGATATTTATCGTAATCGCCAGGGTAAGAAACCAGTTTACCGCGATCGAGATCGACGATGCGGGTCGCCATATTGCGAATAAAGGAACGGTCATGCGAAATAAACACGATGCTGCCGGAGAACGATTTAAGGAACGTTTCCAGCCAGTCGATCGTTTCGATATCCAGATGGTTGGTTGGTTCATCAAGCAACAGCACGCGCGGCGCGCTCACCAGCGCGCGGCCCAGCGCGGCTTTACGCAGCCAGCCGCCGGAAAGGGACGCGAGCGGCGTATCAGCGTCCAGCTCCAGTTGCGCCAGTACTTCCGTGATGCGGTTTTCCAGCTGCCACAGATCATGATGCTCCAGCATCTCCTGCACCTGCGCCAGCTCTGAGAGGTTTTTATCGCTCGGGTCGGTCATCACCAGATGGGAAATCTGATGGTAGCGCTTGAGGTATTCAGCCTGCTCGGCCACGCCTTCCGCGACGAAGTCATAGACGCTACCTGCAACGTTACGCGGCGGATCCTGCTGCAGACGCGCCACGACCAGATCCTGCTCATAGATCAGGCGACCGTCATCCAGAGGCAGTTCGTGATTGAGAATTTTCATCAGGGTCGATTTACCCGCCCCGTTGCGACCAACCAGGCACACACGCTCATTTTCTTCGATATGCAGTTCGGCATTATCGAGCAGAGGCGCGTCGCTAAAAGAGAGCCAGGCGCCATGCATACTGATTAACGACATAATTCTTTAGTCCTTGGTCTGGTGGGTTACGAGCCAGCAGTTATGGATCTGGCGGTTGCGCGCGAAGTCCTGAGAGAGCGTTTTTTGTGTGATGTCTTGCGCTTTCAGGCCCAGGGCGGCAAGCCCTTCGTGATCCATACGGAACCCACGCTTGTTGTTGGAAAACATAATCGTCCCGTCGCGACGCAACAGGCGTTTAAGATCTTTCATCAGACGCAGATGATCGCGCTGCACGTCGAAGGTCTCTTCCATACGTTTGGAGTTTGAGAACGTCGGCGGATCGATAAAGATCAAATCAAACTGTTCGTCGCTTTCGCTAAGCCAGTTCAGACAGTCTGCCTGAATCAGGCGATGCGCACGGCCGCTCAGACCGTTAAGGCGCAGGTTACGTTCAGCCCACTCCAGATAAGTGCGAGACATATCCACCGTTGTGGTGGAGCGCGCGCCGCCCAAGCCGGCATGAACGCTGGCGCTGCCGGTGTACGAGAAGAGGTTAAGGAAATCTTTACCTTTGCTCATCTGGCCCAGCATACGACGCGCGATGCGGTGGTCGAGAAACAGTCCGGTGTCGAGATAATCCGTCAGGTTAACCAGCAGGCGTGCGTTAAATTCCTGCACTTCCATGAACTCGCCCTTCTGGGCCAGTTTCTCGTACTGATTTTTGCCTTTCTGGCGCTCGCGGGTTTTCAGCACCAGCTTATTAGGCGCAAGCCCCAGCACTGAAAGCGTGGCGGCGATAACGTCAAACAGACGCTGGCGCGCTTTTTCCGGCTCAATGGTCTTCGGCGGCGCATATTCCTGAATGACTACCCACTCTGCGTAGCGGTCTACTGCGACGTTATAGTCCGGCAGGTCGGCATCATACAGGCGATAGCAGGCAATCCCTTCCTGTTTGGCCCACTTCTCCAGCTTCTTCAGATTTTTACGCAGGCGGTTAGCGTAATCCTCTGCAATTTGGGCGGGTGCTGCGCCCGGCTGAGTCGGGGCCAGGCGGTAGTTCTTCTGCACGCAATCGAGCGGGCCGTTTTTCGCTTTGAACTGACGATCGGCACGCAATTGCAGACAGCTTAGCAGTTCCGGCGAAGCGCTAAACAGCGACAGATTCCAGCCGCCGAACTGGTTTTTCATAATACGACCGAGCAGGCTGTGCAGCGCAATCAGCGCCGGTTCGCTCTCCAGACGCTCGCCATACGGCGGGTTACTGATGACGGTACCACCAGGCCCTTCCGGCAGCGGATTGGTCAGGTGGGCCACATCCTGCGCCGTAAACGTAATAATGTCGGCAAGACCTGCGCGACGGGCGTTTGTGCGGGCGCGCTCAATCACGCGCGGATCGTTATCAGAGCCGTAAAAGCGGGTGGCGTAATCGGCAAGACCGCGACGTGCGCGAACCTGCGCCTCGGTTTTCACTTCTTTCCAGACGCTCTCATCATGCTGGGCCCAGCCGTAAAAACCCCAGTGGGTGCGATGCAGGCCTGGTGCGCGATCGGTTGCGATCATCGCCGCTTCAATGAGGAGCGTGCCGGAGCCGCACATCGGATCCAGCAGCGGCGTGCCAGGTTCCCAACCAGAGCGCATCACAATCGCCGCCGCCAGGTTTTCTTTAATTGGCGCCTGTCCGGTGCGATCGCGGTAGCCGCGCTGGTGCAAGCCTTCGCCGCTAAGGTCGATGGCAATACTGGCGGTATCTTTATTCAGCCAGACGTTAATGCGCAGATCCGGCTGCTCGCGGTCAACGCTCGGGCGCGGCAGGTTTTTACGGGTGAACGCGTCGACGATAGCGTCTTTGACCTTCATCGCGCCGTACTGGCTGTTGCGAATAGTGTCGTTAAGGCCGCTGAAATGAACCGCGAATGTGGCGTCAGGCGCGAAAATGCTCGTCCAGTCGATAGCCTGAACGCCCAGATAGAGATCCAGATCGCTGTAAACCCCGCATTCGCCAAGCGGCAGCAGGATACGTGACGCCAGGCGACTCCACATCAGGCTTTGATAAACCAGAGCCGCATCGCCCTGAAAATGCACGCCACCCTGAACAACCTGGCACTCTTGCGCGCCCAGGTTTTCCAGTTCAGTTTTTAACAGCTCTTCGAGCCCACGCGCCGTACTGGCAAACAAAGCTTTCATATCGTCACTTCAGTAAAAAGAAAATTGTGGCGCATTATAGCCAATCCGCCACGCATGTCATAAAGTTGCCCTTCTATTTCTTAGCCGGGAGGGCGCACGCCATGGTTTTATCGCAGCTTTTTATTCATCCGGTGAAATCAATGCGTGGGTTGCAGGTCTCTCACGCGCTGGCAGACGTCAGCGGCCTGGCAGGTGACCGCGCCTTCATGGTGACGGAAACCGATGGCACCTTTATTACCGCACGTCAGCATCCGCAGATGGTGCTCTTTACGCCTGCCCTGTTACCGGAAGGTCTGCACCTTACCGCACCGGATGGCAGCAGCGCCGCCATTCGTTTCGTCGATTTTCAGCCCACTCCCGCGCCGACTGAAGTCTGGGGAAATCATTTTACGGCACGCATTGCGCCGCCCGAAATTAACCAGTGGCTGAGCACTTTTTTTAGTCGTGACGTGCAGTTGCGCTGGGTGGGGCCGTCGCTTACGCGCCGCGTAAAACACCATCCTGGCGTGCCGCTCGGTTTCGCTGACGGTTTTCCTTATTTACTGGCCAACGAGGCTTCCCTGCGTGATCTGCAAAAGCGCTGCCCCGCAGGCGTTGCCATGAATCAGTTTCGCCCTAATCTGGTTGTCACCGGCGTTGAGGCCTGGGCGGAAGATACCTGGAAAGTTATCCGCATCGGCGAGGTGATCTTTGATGTTGCCAAGCCGTGCAGCCGCTGCATTTTCACAACGGTCAGCCCCGAGCGCGGACGCAAACACCCCAGCGGCGAGCCGCTGGCGACGCTGCAAAAATTCCGTACAGCGCTTGATAACGGCGACGTTGATTTCGGCCAGAACCTGATTGCGCGTAACAGTGGCGTCATCCGCGCGGGCGATCGCGTTGAAGTGCTGGCGACAGGCCCGGCGCGTCTCTACGGCGCAGGCGTGGTCGAAGAGCGCGCAGCGCCCGCCGCCACGCTCGCCGCGCAGGTCGCTATTGAATGGGAAGGAAAACCGTTTATTGGCAACAACCAGCAGGTCGTACTGGAGCAGCTTGAACAACAAGGCATTCGTATACCGTATTCCTGCCGCGCCGGTATTTGCGGCAGTTGCCGCGTGACGTTACTGGAAGGTGAAGTGACGCCGCTTAAGAAAAGCGCGCTGGGCGATGACGGGACGTTTTTAAGCTGTAGCTGCGTACCGGCGGGTGCGGTGAGGCTCGCCCGTTAAACGGCCTGATCAAGGCTCAGCTGCGGCGCGCACGCCAGCGGTTTGAGCCTGTCATTCATAATCTTTATAGCATCCCCTAACTGCATCGCGCGTCCCGCGAGCGTTAACGATGGCTGCGCCAGCAGGCACAACGTTGCGTTATCGCCAGGTTCCACCACCAGCAAACTGACAGCTTCGCCGCTGTCGCTAAGCCACACACAGGCGGCATCGCCACAGCCAGGCAACCATTCAGCCTCTTCGTGGGCTAAAAAGTGCCAGCTTTTCGGCATCTGGGGTTTGAGAAAACGGATAGCAACGAGCGCATTGAGCACCAGTTCAGCGCGCTGCTCGGCGGAGAGAGGAAGGTCACGGCATTTTTCGTCGAAGGAAAACCAGAGGGCAGCGTCATCGACGCAGAATCCAGCAGGGTCGAACGCATCAGGCGTCAACATTTTGCGTGCGAAACGCGAGCGAAACAGCATGCCGTTGGCGAGATCGAGCATCATTCGGTCGTGCTCTTCATCATAATACCATCGCCAGTTATCATCCGGCTTTATACGCATTGTTATCCCCCTACCGCTCTGAAACTCAAAAATATTTCCCTTATTTTGCCGCTTCGTTTATTCCCTCATTAATCTAAGACTATGACGTTTAAATTAGCAACAACCGCGGAATATAAAACAACCAGGGCTGAAAATAAAGCCCTGGTGCTCTTAGATAAGGAAATGCTTAAAGATGGGTCACAATTTCTTTAACGAGCGGGGGGCCTTTGAAAATAAAGCCGGAATAGATCTGAATAAGCGAAGCGCCAGCGGCCATTTTTTCGCGCGCGGCGATGACAGAATCAATGCCCCCCACACCGATAATCGGCAGGCGGCCTTTTAATTCCTGGCTTAAAAGTCGAATGATTTCCGTACTTTTTAATTGCAACGGACGCCCGCTTAAACCACCGGTTTCATCGCAATGTTTCATGCCCTGTACCAGGCTGCGATCGAGCGTGGTATTGGTCGCAATAACGCCATCAATGTGATGACGTACCAGACTGTCGGCAACCTGGATCAATTCATCGACAGAAAGATCGGGCGCGATCTTCACCGCCACAGGGACATATTTATGATGCTTTTGAGCAAGGATCTGTTGCTGATTTTTAATCGCAGCGAGAAGATCATCCAGTGCTTCGCCATATTGCAGTGAGCGCAAACCTGGCGTATTTGGTGAAGAGATATTAATCGCGATATAACCGGCGTAAGGAAAAACCTTTTCCATACAGATCAGATAGTCATCCTTTCCCTGCTCGACCGGCGTATCTTTATTTTTGCCGATATTAATGCCGAGCACGCCGTCAAAATGCGCTTTTTTGACGTTCTCAACCAGGTTATCCACGCCGAGGTTATTAAAGCCCATACGGTTAATTAGCCCCTCCGCCGCTACCAGGCGGAACAGCCGCGGCTTGTCGTTGCCAGGCTGCGGGCGCGGCGTCACGGTGCCGATTTCAAGGGAGCCGAAACCCAGCGCGCCAAGCGCGTCGATGCATTCCCCATTCTTGTCGAGGCCCGCAGCAAGACCCAGCGGATTTTTAAATGTCAGTCCCATGCAGGTGACCGGTTTGGACGGCACTTTCTGGCGCAGCAGCGCCTCAAGCGGCGTACCGGTGACGCGGCGCATTTGCTGGAAGGTAAATTCGTGAGCGCGCTCTGGGTCGAGCTGGAAAAGGGCTTTTCGAACGAAGGGGTAGTACATGAACTCTCCTGGATTCCCGGTGTGCAAACCGGGGCGCTATTATCTGCGATCCGCTTCACAAAGGGAATTGACCTGCGGCAAAAAAGCGCCGTTGAACGCAAACGTTTTCTTTTTTAACCACGATTATGCGATTTCCGGCAAAGCATCCCCGAAATTTTTAGTTTCTCCCCCCGCCTCCCTCTGCCACTATCTCGTCATATTGTTATTAATGTTAAATATAAACAAACTTTTGGTTATAAGGAGGTGGTATGCAGTTATTACTCTGGCGGGAAGCCCGCGCTTCCCGTCGCGATCCAGCGCCCTGCTTTCCTGGCTTGCTAATGAACTGACCCGGCTCGACGTGGAGGTTTGCCACTGGCATATCCACAATTTCGCCGCCGAAGATTTGCTCTATGCCCGTTTCGACAGTCCGGCGCTATTGACCCTGATTGAGCAGCTCCAGCAGGCGGATGGCGTCATTATTGCCACGCCGGTTTACAAAGCCTCGTTTTCTGGCGCGCTGAAAACGCTGCTTGATCTTCTGCCTGAACGGGCGCTTGAGAAAAAAGTCGTGCTGCCGCTCGCAACAGGCGGATCGGTCGGGCATTTACTGGCGCTCGATTACGCCCTCAAGCCTGTGCTCAATGCGCTGAAAGCGCAGGAGATCCTCCACGGCGTCTTCGCCGACGATAGCCAGGTGCTTGATTACCACCATCAGCCGCGCTTTTCGCCGCTGCTGCAAACCCGTCTCGATGACGCACTGGAAAGTTTCTGGCAGGCCCTGACGCGCCGCCATCTGGCGACCCCTGCGCCACATTTCACAAGGAGAACGTTACATGCTTAATTTTTTGCGCCGTCACGCCGTGACGCTACTGGCCGCAGGCCTGACACTCTTTGTCACCGCCGCGCAGGCCGCCCCGCCGCAGCCGGAGGCCTTACGCATCGGCTATCAGAAAGGCTCAGTGAGCATGGTGCTCGCCAAAAGCCACCAGTTGCTGGAGAAACGCTATCCGAACACGCGCATCAGTTGGGTGGAATTCCCGGCAGGCCCACAACTGCTGGAAGCGCTCAATGTAGGCAGCATTGATCTTGGCAGCACCGGTGATATCCCGCCTATTTTCGCCCAGGCGGCAGGCGCGGATCTGGTCTACATCGGCAGCGAGCCGCCGAAGCCTAAAGCAGAAGTGCTGCTGGTAGCAGAGAACAGCCCGATCAAAACGGTGGCCGATCTCAAAGGCCATAAGGTGGCGTTTCAGAAAGGCTCCAGCTCCCACAACTTACTGCTGCGTGCGTTGCAAAAAGCCGGGCTGAGCTTCAGCGATATTCAGCCCGTATACCTGACCCCGGCCGATGCGCGCGCCGCGTTCACGCAGGGCAATGTCGATGCCTGGGCTATCTGGGATCCGTACTACTCTGCCGCGCTTCGTCAGGGTGGCGTGCGTGTGCTGACCGATGGCACCGATCTCAATCTCACTGGTTCGTTCTATCTTGCCGCACGCCCTTATGCGCAGAAGTATGGGCAATTTCTGACAGGCGTACTGGACAGCTTCAGCGAAGCGGACGCCCTGACGCGCAGCCAGCGCGCCGCGAGCGTCACACTCTTTGCCAAAAGCATTGGTCTGCCGGAGCCGGTTATTGCGCTCTATTTTGATCACCGGCCGCCGACCCGTATTACGCCTGTTAATGAAGAGACGGCCGTGCGCCAGCAACACACCGCCGATCTGTTTTACGACAACCATTTAGTCCCTAAAAAAGTCGACATCCGCAGCCGCATCTGGGCGGGCGCAACCGAAGGAGAGAAATCATGAGTCTGAATCTGTTCTGGTTTTTACCGACCCACGGCGATGGGCATTATCTCGGCAGCGATGCGGGCGCTCGTCCGGTGGACCACGGCTATTTACAGCAGATAGCCCAGGCCGCGGACCGTCTGGGATTCACCGGCGTGCTGATCCCAACCGGACGCTCCTGCGAGGACGCCTGGCTGGTCGCCGCCTCGATGATTCCGGTGACGCAGCGACTGAAGTTTCTGGTGGCCCTGCGCCCGTCGGTCGTCTCACCGACCGTGGCAGCGCGCCAGGCCGCAACGCTCGACCGGCTTTCCAATGGCCGTGCCCTGTTTAACCTGGTGACAGGCAGCGATCCGCAGGAGCTGGCGGGCGATGGCGTTTTCCTCGATCACACTGCGCGCTATGAGGCTTCAGCCGAATTTACCCGTGTCTGGCGACGCCTGCTGGAAGGCGAGAAAGTCGATTTTGATGGCAAGCATATTAAGGTGCGTGGTGCCCAGTTGCTTTTCCCGCCAGTACAGCAGCCGCGCCCGCCACTCTATTTCGGCGGATCGTCTGATGTCGCGCAGGATCTCGCTGCCGAGCAGGTAGATCTCTATCTCACCTGGGGCGAGCCGCCTGAACTCGTGAAAGAAAAAATCGCCCAGGTTCGCGCCAAAGCGGCGGCGCACGGACGTACGGTGCGCTTTGGCATCCGTCTGCATGTGATTGTCCGCGAAACGAATGACGAGGCGTGGCAGGCCGCCGACCGGCTGATTGCGCATCTGGATGACGAGACGATAGCGAAAGCCCAGACGGCGTTTGCGCGTCAGGATTCGGTCGGCCAGCAGCGCATGGCAGCGCTGCACGGCGGGCGTCGCGACCAGCTTGAAATTAGCCCTAACCTTTGGGCGGGCGTGGGCCTGGTACGCGGCGGCGCGGGAACGGCGCTGGTGGGCGATGGCCCAACGGTGGCGGCGCGGATCAATGAATACGCGGCACTCGGCATCGACAGCTTTATTCTCTCCGGCTATCCGCATCTTGAAGAGGCGTACCGGGTGGGCGAGCTGCTGTTCCCGCATCTGGACGTCACCATCCCCGAAGTGCCCCAGCCGCGTACGCTCGCGGCGCAGGGCGAGGCGGTGGCCAACGAATTTATTCCGCGCCGCGTGGCGCAGAGTTAAGGAGGCCACATGGCAAGCGCTTCGCAAAAATGGCTCGAGCGCGCCGCGCCGTGGGTGGTGCCAGTGGGCGTAATAGCCTTCTGGCAGCTCGCCTCACAAACGGGCTGGCTCTCAACACGCATCCTGACGTCGCCACAGAGCGTGGTGGAAACCTTCTGGCGGCTGATGGCAAGCGGCGAGCTCTGGCAACATCTGGCTATCAGCAGCTGGCGCGCAATGGTGGGCTTTACCATCGGCGGGCTGATTGGGCTCACGCTTGGGCTTATCAGCGGCCTGTCGCGCTGGGGCGAGCGGCTGCTCGACAGCTCGATTCAAATGCTGCGCAACGTGCCGCATCTGGCGCTGATCCCGCTGGTGATTCTGTGGTTCGGCATTGATGAGAGCGCCAAAATTTTTCTGGTGGCGCTCGGCACGCTGTTTCCCATTTATATCAATACCTGGCATGGCATACGTAATATCGACAGCGGCCTGCTGGAGATGGCGCGTAGTTATGGACTGTCAGGCTTTAGCCTTTTCCGGCAGGTCATTCTGCCAGGCGCCCTGCCCTCCATTATGGTTGGCGTGCGCTTTGCACTCGGGTTGATGTGGCTGACGCTTATCGTCGCAGAAACGATTTCAGCGAACTCGGGCATCGGCTATCTCGCAATGAACGCGCGCGAATTTTTGCAAACTGATGTCGTCGTGGTGGCAATTATTCTCTACGCCCTGCTTGGCAAGCTGGCGGACCTCAGCGCCCGGGCGCTGGAACGCCTCTGGCTGCGCTGGCACCCCGCTTACCAGTTAAAGGAGGCGAACGCATGACTACCGCACGACTTAACCAGGGCACACCGCTGCTGCTGGAAGGCATCAGCAAACGCTACGGCGCCAAAACTATTCTCAACGGGCTGAACCTGCATATTCCCGCCGGACAATTTGTCGCGGTAGTCGGGCGCAGCGGCGGTGGAAAAAGCACGCTGTTGCGGCTGCTGGCCGGGCTTGAGGCCCCAAACGAGGGCGAGTTGAGCGCTGGCAACGCGCCGCTTGCCGACGCCCGGGAGGATACCCGCATGATGTTTCAGGATGCGCGCCTGCTGCCCTGGAAAACGGTCCTCGAAAACGTGGGGCTGGGCCTTAAAGGTCGCTGGCAGCCGGCGGCACGGCAGGTGCTGGACGAAGTGGGACTTGGCGACCGTGCGGGCGACTGGCCTGCAGCGCTTTCGGGCGGACAGAAACAACGCGTGGCGCTGGCGCGCGCGCTGATTCATCGTCCGGGGTTGCTGCTGCTTGATGAACCGCTCGGGGCGCTGGACGCGCTGACACGTCTTGAGATGCAGGATTTGATTGTATCGCTGTGGCGCGAACACGGGTTTACGGTGCTGCTGGTGACGCACGATGTGAGCGAAGCAGTGGCGATGGCAGAGCGGGTGTTATTGATTGAAGACGGAAAAACTGGCTTTGACCTGACCGTCGATTTACCGCACCCGCGCCGTCACGGCACGCCGCATCTTGCAGAGCTTGAAGCCGAGGTGTTGAACCGTGTGATGCGTAAAACGCCTGCGCCCGTACGGGCAGTAAAGGTGGGGTGACCAGAAAAAGGCGGGTGCGTTGTGCACCCGCCTGACATGGTGATGGACCGTACGATAAATGTGTCGGTCGGGTAAGCGTAATGCGACCCGCCGCTCATGTTTACCGGTTACGCCAGCGCTTTACTCACTTTCTCATACAAATCGCCAGATAACTTCGGTAGCGCTTTTAACTCTTCCAGCGCCGCACGCATCAGCGCCTGACGTTTGTCGTCATAACGTTTCAGGCGGATCAGCGGCTCAATCAGACGTGACGCCACCTGCGGGTTGCGCGTATTGAGCTCGGTGAGCATCTCCACCAGGAAACGATAACCGCTGCCATCCTCGGCATGGAAGGCCGCCGGATTGTTGGTGGCAAACGCGCCGACCAGCGCACGAACGCGGTTGGGGTTACCGAGGCTGAATGAACGATGCTCCAGCAGTGCACGGACATTGGTCACCACCGCTTTCGCCGGGCTCATGGCCTGCAACATAAACCATTTGTCCATCACCAGACCGTCGTGATGCCACTTGTCGTCATATTCGGCAAGCAGCGTATCGCGACACGGCAGCTGTGCTGCCACGGCCGTTGCAAGGGCCGCGAGCGCGTCGGTCATGTTGTCCGCCTCGTGGTACTGCATCGCAACCAGTTTATCGGCCAGTTGTGCATCGCCAAACGCCAGATAGTGCAGGCAGGTGTTACGCAGCGCGCGCTTGCCGATATCCGCATGATCGATACGATAACCGGTCAGCTTATGGGCGTTGTAGACCGCCAGTAGTTCATCGGCCAGTTCAGTGGCAAGCGTGCGCGTCAGTGCATCATGCACAGCGGCGATAGCCTGCGGGTCGATAGTCTGGAACAGCTCGGCAATTTCATTCTGCGACGGCAGTGTCAGGATCTCTGCCGCCAGTGCCGGATCGAGGGTCTCATCAAGCAGGATCGCGCGGAAGGCATCCGCGACGTGCAGCGGCAGCGACAGCGGTTGCTGCTGCTGATAACGCGCGACATTCAGTTTGATATGGGTGGCAAGCAGGCTCTGCGCCGCGTCCCAGCGGGAGAAATCGTTGCGTGCGTGACGCATCAGGAACGTCAACTGCTGATCGCTCCATTTGTATTCAAGCTTCACGGGAGCGGAGAATTCACGCAACAGCGACGGCACCGGCTGGAAATAGACATTGTCGAAAACGAAGGTCTGCTCCGCCTGGGTGAGGTTCAGCACGTGGTGCACCGGATGCCCCTCTTTTTGCAGCGGGATCACGTTACCTTCGTTGTCATAAAGCTCAATATCAAACGGAATATGCAGCGGCAGTTTTTCCGGCTGATCCGCCGTCGGCGGCGTTCTCTGGCTTAGCGTCAGGGTGTACTGCTCGGTTTGCGGGTTGTAGTCATCCTGTACGGTGACAATCGGCGTACCGGACTGGCTGTACCAGCGGCGGAAATGCGACAGGTCAACATTGG
Source organism: Cronobacter condimenti 1330 (assembly GCF_001277255.1). Classification (NCBI taxonomy): domain Bacteria; kingdom Pseudomonadati; phylum Pseudomonadota; class Gammaproteobacteria; order Enterobacterales; family Enterobacteriaceae; genus Cronobacter; species Cronobacter condimenti. Next base: position 1,567,858 of record NZ_CP012264.1, on the reverse strand, counting down.
ACGCATCTTCCATCGCCTGCACGAAATCGTCGCAGGTGGCGGCGCTGCCGTCATGGCGTTCGAAATAGAGCTGCATGCCCTTCTGGAAATTGGCTTCGCCCAGCAGCGTATGCAGCATGCGGATCACTTCGGAGCCTTTTTCATACACCGTCAGGGTGTAGAAATTGTTCATCTCGATGACCATGTCCGGGCGAATCGGGTGCGCCATCGGGCTTGCGTCTTCAGCGAACTGCATAGCACGCATGGTGCGCACGTTGCTGATGCGGTTAACCGCACGGGAGCCGAGATCGGAGCTGAACTCCTGATCGCGAAATACCGTTAGCCCCTCTTTCAGGCTGAGCTGGAACCAGTCGCGGCAGGTGACGCGGTTACCGGTCCAGTTATGGAAATATTCGTGTCCAATGACACGTTCAATATTGAGGTAGTCTTTATCAGTCGCGGTTTCGGCGCGCGCCAGCACAAATTTGGAGTTAAAGACATTCAGCCCTTTGTTCTCCATCGCGCCCATATTGAAGAAATCCACCGCAACTATCATATAGATGTCGAGATCGTACTCCAGACCAAAACGCGTTTCGTCCCACTTCATGGAGTTTTTCAGCGAGGTCATCGCCCAGCCAGCGCGATCAAGATTGCCGCGATCTACATAAAGCTCCAGCGCGACATCACGCCCGGAACGGGTAGTGAAGGTATCACGCAGCACATCGAAATCGCCCGCTACCAGCGCGAACAGATAACACGGTTTCGGGAACGGATCTTCCCATTGCATCCAGTGACGGCCATCGTCCAGCTCGCCCTGCGCGACACGGTTGCCGTTAGAAAGCAGATACGGGTATTTCGCTTTATCAGCGATAATTTTGGTCGTGAAGCGGGCCAGCACGTCCGGGCGATCCAGGTACCAGGTAATATGACGGAAACCTTCCGCTTCGCACTGGGTGCAAAGCGCTTCGCCCGACTGATATAGCCCTTCCAGCGCAGTGTTCGTCGCTGGGCTAATGTTATTGACGATTTTTAAAGTAAAGCGCTCCGGCACGTTTTCCAGCACCAGCGCGCCCTCTTCCAGGCGATGTTGCGTCCAGGGCGTGCCATCAACCTCGACCGAAATCAGGGTAAGGTCTTCGCCGTCCAGACGCAGCGGCGCATTCTCCGCCACACGGCGGTTGACCTGACTGACCGCCGTGACCCGCGTTCTGGCGGCGTCGAGGTCGAAGGTCAGATCAATATCGGTAATCATATAATCCGGCGCACGGTAGTCGTGGCGGTATTTTGCTTGTGGCTGTTGAGTCATAAAAAACCTTATCCAGGGTCCGTATGGTTACGTCTCCAGTCTATTCCTGTTGCGTTAATGTTGCCACGCAGAATCTTTCACTTTTCAGAGGCTACCGGGCAGATTGCTACAATTAAGTAACATGCGGCACGAATTGCCCTCGACCCGCTTCGTCGGTTGTGTTGTGATCCTGCTTCAATAAACCGATAATCAGGGTATACTCCTGCGTCTTTATCTGCTTATGCCACTGATAGACACGCGCCTGTGAGAGGATGCCAGTTCGCACCATGACACAATACGCTTCCCCCCTATTGCAAACGCTGCTGGATACGGACGCCTATAAGCTGCATATGCAGCAGGCGGTTTTTCACCACTATGCTGACGTGCATGTGACAGCAGAATTTCGCTGCCGTGGTGACGATCTGCTGGGCATTTATGCCGACGCCATTCGCGAACAGGTTGACGCTATGCAACATCTGGCGCTTTCCGACGTCGAATTTCAGTGGCTCTCCGGCCTGCCGTTTTTCAAAGCGGACTACCTCGCCTGGCTGAAAAACTTCCGTTATGACCCCTCGCAGGTACAAATTCGTAACGATGGCGGCAAACTCGACATTCGCATGAGCGGCCCGTGGCGTGAAGTTATCATGTGGGAAGTGCCGCTGCTGGCGGTCATCAGCGAACTGGTGCACCGCTATCGTTCCCCGCAGGCGAGCGTCGATCAAGCGCTGACGCATCTCGATGTCAAATTGCAGGATTTCCGTGCGATGACTGACGGGCTCGATCTGAGCGCGTTCCGCCTCATGGATTTCGGCACCCGCCGTCGTTTTTCACGCGAAGTTCAGCAGGCCATCGTTGAGCGGCTCAAGCAGGAACCGTGGTTTATCGGCACCAGCAACTATGACCTCGCGCGTCGTCTCTCTCTGACACCAATGGGCACTCAGGCTCATGAATGGTTTCAGGCGCATCAACAAATAAGCCCGGATCTTGCCAATAGCCAGATTGCAGCGTTGCAGGCGTGGCTCGATGAATATCCGGATATGCTCGGCATCGCGCTGACTGACTGTATTACGATGGATGCGTTCCTGCGTGACTTTGGCCCGGCGTTCGCCGGACGCTATCAGGGGCTGCGCCATGACTCTGGTGACCCGATCCAGTGGGGCGAAAAAGCCATCACGCATTATCAGGCACTCGGTATCGACCCGCTCAGCAAGACGCTGATTTTTTCCGACAATCTCGATTTCGCTAAAGCGATTGAGCTCTATCGCCATTTTGCCGATCGCATTAAGCTCGGCTTTGGCATCGGCACCCGCCTGACCTGCGATATCCCACAGGTGAAGCCGCTCAACATTGTGATTAAGCTTGTCGAGTGTAATGGCCGCCCGGTCGCCAAGCTCTCTGACAGCCCTGGCAAAACCATCTGTCATGACAAAGCGTTCGTGCGCGCGTTGCGCAAAGCCTTCGACCTGCCGCAGGTGCGCAAAGCAAGCTAATGTATTCCTTCAGGGAGCCGCGCGCTCCCTGCTTTCTCTTCCCCTTTCGGATTTCTTTTTCCCGCACCGCGAATTCTGCTTGTCTGATGGCGTATGCCAGGTAACATAGATAACCCCCCGTCCGGGTGGAAAATGTTATTTTTGACCATTAACCAGAGAGAAAATTATGAGCGTTGTGCCTGTAGCCGACGTACTCCAGGGCCGCGTTGCCGTTGACAGTGAAGTCACCGTGCGCGGGTGGGTGCGTACCCGAAGAGATTCAAAAGCTGGCATCTCCTTCCTCGCCGTTTATGACGGTTCCTGCTTTGATCCGATACAGGCTGTCATCAATAATTCTCTGCCCAATTATAATGAAGAGGTGCTGCACCTCACGACGGGCTGTTCTGTTATCGTCACCGGCAAGGTGGTCGAATCCCCGGGCGAAGGCCAGAGCTTTGAGCTGCAGGCAACGCAGGTTGAAGTGACCGGCTGGGTTGACGATCCGGATACCTACCCGATGGCGGCCAAGCGTCACAGCATCGAGTATCTGCGTGAAGTGGCGCACCTGCGTCCGCGTACCAACCTTATCGGCGCGGTGGCCCGTGTGCGTCACACCCTGGCGCAGGCGCTGCACCGTTTCTTCCACGAGCAGGGCTTCTTCTGGGTGTCCACCCCACTGATCACCGCCTCCGATACCGAAGGCGCAGGTGAGATGTTCCGCGTCTCTACACTGGATCTCGAAAACCTGCCGCGCGACGGCCAGGGCAAAATCGATTTCGACAAAGACTTTTTCGGCAAAGAAGCGTTTCTGACGGTTTCTGGCCAGTTGAACGGCGAAACCTACGCCTGCGCGCTGTCGAAAATCTACACCTTCGGCCCTACTTTCCGTGCGGAAAACTCCAACACCAGCCGCCACCTGGCGGAGTTCTGGATGCTGGAGCCGGAAGTGGCATTCGCCAATCTGAATGATGTGGCAGGTCTTGCGGAAGCGATGCTGAAATATGTCTTCAAAGCGGTGCTCGATGAGCGCATGGATGACATGAAATTCTTCGCGGAGCGCGTCGATAAAGAAGCCGTCGACCGTCTGGAGCGATTCATTTCCGCAGACTTTGCGCAGGTGGATTACACCGACGCTGTCGCCATCCTTGAGAAGTGCGGCGAGAAATTTGAAAACCCGGTTTACTGGGGTGTGGATCTGGCATCCGAGCATGAGCGTTATCTCGCTGAGAAACACTTTAAAGCGCCGGTCGTCGTGAAAAACTACCCGAAAGACATTAAAGCGTTTTACATGCGTCTTAACGAAGATGGTAAAACTGTGGCCGCAATGGACGTGCTCGCGCCGGGTATCGGTGAAATCATCGGCGGCTCGCAGCGTGAAGAACGTCTTGACGTGCTCGACGCCCGCATGGCTGAGATGGGTCTTAATAAAGAAGACTACTGGTGGTATCGCGACCTGCGCCGTTACGGCACCGTGCCGCACGCGGGCTTCGGTCTCGGCTTTGAACGTCTGATAGCCTATGTGACTGGTGTTCAAAACGTACGCGATGTTATTCCTTTCCCGCGTACGCCACGTAACGCGAACTTCTAATCCTCAAAGGGCCAGCTTGCTGGCCCTTTCTCTTTCTGCCTGCCCGTTGTGCATTTTTTATTACAGCATCGCTTATCTTTCTGCTGCGCAAAAATCAGCCAATCCTCTTATGGCATTTTTTTGCACCGCTTCGCTATAGCAGATTTGTACACAACTTCCACAGCCATCCAGACTTCCATCCTTGCTCGGCAATAAAAAACCGTTACTGCTTACAATTGTATAAAAATGCAGCTTATCAAAATTAATGATAAGTTTTTCATATATATAAGAAAGGAATGGCCGAAATTTATTCACTTAAGTAATAAATTTGAGGTCTCTCACAAAGTCCCCTCCCATTAACAAAATCTTACACAATATTTCTTTTTGTTACCTGATTTAGACATTTGTAGCACTTTCAGGGTAGCGAAACGATTATATGAATGGAAAGATGCCAGACAGACACAGAAAGACACCAAACTCTCATCAATAGTTCCGTAATGAATTATTGACGGCAGTGGCAGGTGTTCAAAAAAACCAATGAGGGTAATAAATAATGATGAAGCGCAATATCCTGGCAGTGGTTATCCCTGCCCTGCTGGTAGCCGGTGCAGCAAACGCTGCAGAAATCTATAATAAAGACGGCAACAAAGTAGATATTTACGGTAAAGCAGTAGGTCTGCACTATTTTACTAAAGACAATGGCGCAAACGGTTATGATGGCAACGGCGACAGAACGTATGCCCGTCTTGGTTTTAAAGGTGAGACGCAGATCAATGACCAACTGACCGGTTACGGCCAGTGGGAATATAATTTCCAGGGTAACAATGCTGAAAGCGGTACTGGCGTTCAGAACGGAAATAAAACCCGTCTGGCATTTGCTGGTCTGAAATTCGGTGACTTCGGTTCTTTCGACTATGGTCGTAACTACGGCCTGGTATACGATGCTATCGGCGTAACCGATATGCTGCCTGAGTTCGGTGGCGACACTGGTGCCAGCGATAACTTCTTTGCTGGCCGTAACGGTGGTCTGGCAACTTACCGTAACAGCAACTTCTTTGGCCTGGTAGATGGCCTGAGCTTCGGTGTTCAGTATCTGGGCAAAAATGAGCGTGCTGGCTCTATTGCTGATATCCAGCGTTCCAACGGTGACGGCTGGGCAACCTCTCTGGGTTACGAATTTGATGGTTTCAGTGTTATCGGTGGCTACGGCGCTGCTGACCGTACCAACGCTCAGGAAACTCTGGCTCGCGGTAAAGGTGCTAAAGCTGAACAGTGGGCAACCGGTGTGAAATATGATGCTAACAACATCTATCTGGCTGCACTGTATGGTGAAACCCGCAATGCTACCCGTATCACTAACGGTTACGCAAATAAAACTCAGGACTTCTCTGTTGTTGCTCAGTACCAGTTCGATTTCGGCCTGCGTCCGTCTATCGCTTACTACAAATCTAAAGCGAAAGATGTTGAGGGCATTGGTAGCGAAGAATTCATCAACTATATCGAAGTTGGCGCGACTTACTACTTCAACAAAAATATGTCCACCTATGTTGATTACATCATCAACCAGATCGACAGCGACAACAAACTGGGCGTAGGTTCTGACAACACCGCCGCAGTGGGTATCGTTTACCAGTTCTAATCAGCACAACCTCGTTGTCTGATAGCGAAAAAACAGGGCTTCGGCCCTGTTTTTTTATGGGTAAAAGAAAATTCTGCCGACTTTTGCGATCCATGTAACTTTTCCGGGCAAACGGTTGGCATTTTGTAAATCTCCCGTTAACCTGATAGCGAATTTCCCTTCTGAAATCACAATGGAACCTCGTCATGTTTGAGAACATTACCGCCGCCCCAGCCGACCCGATCCTTGGCCTGGCCGATCTGTTTCGTGCCGACGACCGCCCGACCAAAATTAACTTAGGCATTGGTGTTTACAAGGATGAAACCGGTAAGACCCCGGTTCTGACCAGCGTTAAAAAAGCAGAACAATATCTGCTGGAAAATGAAACCACCAAAAACTACCTCGGCATTGACGGTATTCCCGAATTCGGCCGCTGCACGCAGGAACTGCTGTTCGGTAAAGGCAGCCACATCATTAACAATAAACGCGCCCGTACGGCGCAGACTCCGGGCGGTACCGGCGCGCTGCGCGTCGCGGCAGATTTCCTCGCGAAAAACACCGACGTGAAGCGCGTCTGGGTCTCTAACCCGAGCTGGCCGAACCATAAAGGCGTGTTTAACTCCGCCGGGCTGGAAGTGCGCGAATACGCTTACTACGACGCCGCAAACCATACCCTCGATTTTGACGGGCTTTTGAACAGCCTGCAGGAAGCGCAAGCGGGTGATGTCGTACTGTTCCACGGCTGCTGCCACAACCCGACCGGCATTGACCCCACACTCGAACAGTGGGAACAGCTGGCCAAACTGTCCGTTGAAAAAGGCTGGCTGCCGCTGTTTGACTTCGCCTACCAGGGCTTCGCCCGCGGTCTGGAGGAAGATGCCGAAGGCCTGCGTGCGTTCGCCGCACTGCATCAAGAGCTTATCGTCGCAAGCTCCTTCTCCAAAAACTTCGGCCTGTATAACGAGCGCGTGGGTGCCTGTACGCTGGTCGCGGCCGATACCGACGCCGCAGATCGCGCGTTCAGCCAGATGAAATCGTGCATTCGCGCTAACTACTCCAACCCGCCGGCACACGGTGCATCGGTGGTTGCGACTATCCTTAGCAACGAAGCGTTACGTACGATGTGGGAGCAGGAGCTGACCGACATGCGCCAGCGCATCCAGCGTATGCGCCAGCTGTTTGTGAATACGCTTGCGGAGAAAGGCGCGAACCGCGACTTCAGCTTCATCACCAAACAGAACGGCATGTTCTCTTTCAGCGGCCTCACCAAAGAGCAGGTGCTGCGTCTTCGTGAAGAATTCGGCGTTTACGCGGTTGCGTCTGGTCGTGTAAACGTGGCGGGCATGACGCCGGACAACATGGCGCCGCTGTGCGAAGCTATCGTTGCCGTGCTGTAATGTCACGCTAAAAAGTAAAAGGGCCGCGCTATGCGGCCCTTTTTATTGGCAGGGAGTAACTTACCAAACCGGCATTTCATCCTGCAGGAAAGGATTATGCAGACGCTCATGGCCGAGCGTGGACATCGGGCCATGGCCGGGAATAAAGGTGACGTCATCGCCAAGCGGCAGCAGCTTACGTTTAATGGAATCAATAAGCTGACTGTGATCGCCGCGCGGGAAATCACTGCGCCCTACACCGCCTTTAAAGATGACATCGCCCGAAACCAGCAAGTGGGACTGCACGTCAAAAAAGACGATATGGCCTGGCGTATGGCCTGGACAATGCAGCACGCCAAGCGTGATATTTCCTACATTCACCGTATCGCCTTCACTGAGCCAGCGGTCCGGCGTCAGCGGCTGACATTCATCAAGGCCAAACATACGGCTCTGGGCGGGTAAACCCTGTAGCCAGAACTCATCTTCTTTTTCCGGGCCGACAATGGGGATGCCATAATGCGCCGCAAGCTCCGCCGCCGCGCCGACATGGTCAAGATGACCGTGCGTTAACAGGATCTGCTGCAGCACAACACCCTTCTGGGCGACTTCCTCTTTAATGCGCTGCGCATCGCCGCCGGGATCGACCAGCGCCGCCTGTTGCGTCTCCTCACACCAGATTAACGAGCAGTTCTGGGCGAACGCCGTTACCGGAATAATATGATAGTTCATACCGCTCCTTTTACCCGGCGCGCTTGCCGGGGTCGTTAATTACCAGTGCCTTAGCGGCCCGGTATCAATATGCACAAAGTTACTGCTGGGGTAGTATCCTACACCACCGGCGCGCAGAGATAACGCCGCTTTGCGAATATTGCTTAACGAAATACCTTCGATATGAAAATCCATCGCCTGGCCTTTGGTGTGGTAGCTGTGCTTTGCCACACCGCGGCTTTTCGAGCGCAGTTCGTTGTTGGTATCAACGGAGCGATAGCCGGAGATCAGCTGGACTGGCTTACGCGTGCCGAGCAGCCCCTGCAGGCGGAACAGCTGATCAAATAATCGGGGGTCAATCGCTTTTACCTTATTCGCCCGGTAATCACGAAAGAAATGGTTAAGCTTTGCTAATTCATCCTGAATATAGCCCCGGCCATCGAAAAATTCGGCCTTAATCGATTCGCCGGTATGTAAGTTATTCAGCGTAAGAATACGCGGTCGCGGCGTCGACAGGGTTGCAAACGCAGGCGTGGGCAGTATTGCAGCGCCGAGAGCGGCACCGCTAAACGCCAGCAGTTTGCGGCGATGAGCGTCAATTTTATCCATGATATTCAGGTCTACAATCAATATGAACAATAACTATGCACTTCTGGCGCACGAGTGGCACCTTAACCGCCGCGGGAGGGGGAGTCAATACAAGTCAAAGCCGGGAATAACGGGCCTTTTTTTACGTTTGGCCCGTTTTATGTTCACATTGAGCAGGTTAAGTCCGCGGAAATAAACCTGTTAGCGGATGAGTTGCTCTACTTTAGGAAGGATTTGTGCGCCCGATCGCGCCGTGTGATCGTAATTGTAAATATCTGTACGATACTGCGGACGCCCGTCTTCGCCGATAAACGCAGTCAGGTAATAAAGGTTCACCGGAATGGTCTGCGGAATATTCACGTAGCGCGTGTTCCCCTCTTTCAGCGTCTGCGAAATACGCGAATCGTTCCAGCCTGCATCCTGCAATAGCATATTGGCAAGCTCGGAAGCCTTATTCACGCGTACGCAGCCGGAACTGAGTGCGCGCGCGTCGCGCTGGAACAGATTGTGGTTTGGCGTATCGTGCAGATAAATCGCATCAGAACTTGGCATGTTGAATTTATAACGCCCCAGCGAGTTATGTGCACCTGGCGCCTGCTGGAAACGGAAAGGCAGGTTAGACGGCGTAATCGTCGCCCAGTCCACCATCCACGGATCCACAACGTCGGCGTTACTGCTCCAGCCATTCAGCACCGTATAGCCGTGGCTTTCCAGATACCCCGGGTCATTCCATACCTTCGGCAGAATATCTTTGCGCGCAAGTGTCGGCGGCACGTTCCACGGCGGGTTCACTACCACGTTATTGAGCGCACTGCTCATGAGCGGCGTTTTACGATCCGGGCGGCCAACAATCACCCGCGACGCCAGCACCTGATTGCCATTCTGATAGTAGACCAGTGAATATTCAGGAATATTCACCATAATGCCGGTACTCAGTTTCCCTGGCAGCAGACGCAGGCGCTGAATATTGAGTGCCAGCAGAGCGGCGCGCTGCGCGGGCGTGACATTCAGCCATTCACGGGTCGACTGGCCGATAACGCCATCCGCGCCCAGGCCTTGCCATTTCTGAAAGCGTTTCACCGCCGCCACCAGGTCTTTATCGTAAACGGCGCGTGTCGGTTTTGCCGTCACCGTCTGGCTCTCTGTTTTCGAAGTAGCCGACGGGCTCACAACGTGATTGTTATCGCCAGGCAGCACGATGTCCGGGCCGCCGTCCATCATGCCGGTGCGCTGTAAAATCTCTTTCAGGGCAGGAATGTCGCTACTCCACTGACCGGGACGCAACTTCTCTTTACTTGTCATCTGCGGCCATGGACGCGTATCTGCCACCATCTGTAACAGCGAGGCATGCATCGGTGCATATTGCGGGTGCGCCGGGGCCAGCGAACGGACAAAGGCCGGAACGGAACCGTTATCCAGTGCAACCTGCCACTGGTTAAGTACGGTCAGCGCCGGCATCTCCGGTTTGTAGGGCTTTTCACTGTACAGCCAGCGGTTTCCCTGGCTTGGAATGCCGGAAATAAAATGCAGATAGCCGACCATCGCATCGCTCAGCACGATATCGCGGGCAAGACCTGTCACCGCCGGGTTTGTTAGTTGCTCTACCCAGGCAGTAAATTGTGGCTGGAAACCTGCCAGCGCCACTTCAGCGAGCTGCTGCTGGAACGCCTGCACTGCGTCGCGGTTTTCCCACATGGGTTTGAGATCGCGCCCCGCATAAAGCCCGACCAGCGCGTTCATATAGACCGGTGTAAAGCCCGCAGGCAGTGCCGCCTGTAGCTGCGCGCGCGCGCTCGCCAGACGACTTTCCGCGTCTGGCACACTATTTGCTGCCAGGAATACCATCCCCGGCGATAGCGCCATAGGCTGTGCGCTCAGCGTAGTAATACTGTCGGTGGTGATCAGTTCCGGTTCGTCGGCGTACGCGTTAAACAGTGGAGCGATACTGAGAGCCAGACACAAACTCAGTGCTGACCGTCGAAAACCATGCATATTATTAAGCACCATCCCTTGCCCCCTGTTTTTCAGAATAGTTCGGCACTCAGGCTTATTTTGAGTATATAAAGAGAAAAAACCATTTGCCTTGCCGAATGTAAAGAAGTTTAAAGATTTACCGCCCAAAAAGAAAGCGGGCCGAAGCCCGCTCCTTAAGGATTATCTCATCACGACACATCAGCCGTGCCTGGCAACGCTTCTGCCGGTGGGGCGGCAAAGCCACGCAGCCCCACTACATGCACGTGTTCATGGTTCTGGAACACTTTACGCACCAGTTTATAGGTCGTGCCTTTTTCCGGGCTGATATTCTCCGGCGCCGCGATAATAAGCTGCATTTGCAGACGCTCGCAGAGTTCAAACAGCGTTGCAATGGAGCGGGCATCCAGACGCGCCGCTTCATCAAGGAACAGCAGACGGCAAGGAGAAATATCTTTGCCGCGCAGGCGGCTCGATTCATCTTCCCAGCTCTGCACCACCATTACCAGAATGGACATCCCGGTACCGATCGCCTCACCTGTCGACAGCGCGCCGCTTTCCGCGCGCAGCCAGCCATCGGAGCCGCGGTTAACCTCAACTTCCATTTCCAGATAGTTGCGATAATCCAGCAGCTCTTCGCCGATGGTCTGGGCAGTACGCTGGCCCATATCAATTTGCGGATTCAGGCGCTGCCAGAGTTTCGCCAGCGCCTCCGAGAACGTCAGGCGGCTACTGTTAAAGAGATCCTGATGTTGCTCATGCTGCTCGGCGAGCACTTCCAGTAACGTCGCATGGCTTTCACGTACGTTGACGTTAAGGCGCACGCTGTTGACCTGGCCGAAGGAGACGCTCTGTAGCCCCTGGTTGAGCATACGAATACGGTTCTGCTCACGCTGGATGGTCTTGCGAATAATATTCGCCACGCTGCGGGAACTAATAGCCAGTTTCTGCTCACGTGAGGTCAGCTCTTCCGTCAAACGGCCCAGCTCTATCTCCATCTGTTCGATAGCTTCGACTGGATCGTCGGTACGGATAATATCCTGACGGATACGCTCGCGCAGATGCTGATACACCGCGACGAAGAACTGGATTTTGCGCTCCGGCCGTTTGGGATCTTCGGACATTCGCAGCACATCGCGCAGATGTTCGTTATCCGCTACGGCAAGGCGCAGCGCGCCAAGGGCTTTATCCGACATTGAACGCAGATCGTCGCCGGAATGATAGGCCAGCTCACGGCGATGCAGGCGGCGCTCAACACCGTTGTCTTTCACCATGCGCATCACCGCACACCAGCCGGCCTTCGCGCTCACGACCTGCTCGCGCATATCGTGGTAGTTACGCTCAAGGCGTTTCAGGCTGCGGGTCAGGTTATCCATCTCCGCTTCACACAGCGTCAACTGTTTTTCAAGCTGGTTACGGCGCGAGCGGTTGTTGCTAAGACGGGTATGCAGCTCGTCACGACGCTGGCGGGCGCGCTCTTCTGCCCCGGCATCCGCTCGTACGCCGATATCCTGCAATTCACGCTGCAGGTCGCCCAACAGTTCTTTCTTGGTGTCAAAGGAGCTTTTCAGCGATGCCAGCACCTGATGATACTGGCTGAGTTGAGCGGCGTGGGTGCGTAGCGCTTCACGGGCGCGCGTACGCTCGGTTTCCGCGTGTTCCAGGCGCTGACGCAGCTTCTCGTTGAGATCGGTATTGCCGCCGAACATCTGCGCCGAGTCGCTGTAGCTGAAGTGCGCGCGACGCTGCACGACTTCACTTAGCGCGAAGGCTTGCTGACGGGCATCGCGTTGAGTCTGACGCGCCTGCTCATAATCCTGTTTGAGTTGGTCGAACTGCTCAGGGTCGCTTTGCAACACCGAGGCCACAGGCTCAAGCTTCGCAAGCGCCGTGCCGTGCTGGGAGATAAAGCGCGCAGCGTCCTGGGCTTCCGCCAGCCGCTCCTGAATCTCATCCACACGATCGGCGAGGCTGTCATCCGCCAGCAGACTCAGGCGCGGCAGCAGACGGTTAAGCTGGGCCACGCCCTCTTTCGCCTGTTCAAACTGCACACGCTGCTGCTGGTTGTCATTCTCGTGCTGGCTGATGGCGCGCTCAATTTCACTGCGCCGTGTCGTGAGCTTGCGGATTTCCGCTTCCGGATCGGCTTCAAACGCGACGGCCAGATGCTGGCCGACAAAACGGCTGAAGGCCTGATGCAGACGCTGCGTTTTCTGCACATCGAAAGAGAGCGTCGCATAGCGCTCAGACAGCGCTTCACGCTCGGCGTGCAGGCTTTCAATGCGGCTCTCGCGGGCCGCACGACCAAACAGCGGCAATGCCGGGAAACGGGAGTAGCGCCACTGCCGCTCGGCGACTTTCACGACGACCGCTTTTTCGAGCTCCTCGACGCTGAATACGCTGTCATCGAAGGATTGCGGGTCCCCTTCAATCAGATACAGATCTTCCGGACACTCTTCGAGGCCGTCGAGCTGGTCGCGCACCAGCGATAAATCAGGCACCACAATCGCGTGACGCGACGGACCATAGAGCGCCGAGAAGTACGGCGCATCGTCAAGCGAAACGTCATCGTAAATCTCAGAAAGCAGCACGCCGCCAAAGCGTTCGGCAAGCGCGTTAAGACGCGCATCTTCCGCGCCACCCGGCTGGCTTAAACGTTCAATCTCTTCGTCAACCGCGCGTTTGCGGGCACCGACTTCGTCGCGCTCAACAATGGCTTCGCGCTCACGCTCCAGCAACTGCTGCAGATACTCTGTAACCTGCTGGCCGGATTCAAAGGTCTCGCCACTCTGTTCGCTAATTTGATTAAGGCTGTTTTGCGCCGCAAGCCAGGCAGGGGCATGGCTGGTCAGCGTTTTGACACGGCTCTGGATCTGCTCCAGCTCCTGGCGCAGCGTCATACGCTGTTCGCCCGCCTGAGACACGCTGTCAGAAAGCGCGGCGATACGTGCTTCCAGTTCTTCGTTCAGCGCTTCGAGATCGTCTGGATCGTATTCTTTGCCCTGACGCTTACAGAACTCCGCCAGCAGACGCTCGGCGTCCTGCTGTTCGCGCAGGCGCTGTTCCAGCTCGGAGAGCCGCATACGCAGCGGCTGAACCTGTTCAGCCAGATGACGCTGCTGGCTCGCGTCGCGCAGCAATTCGCGCGCTACGTTCCAGGCCTCTGAGCGGCTTACCGGACCGTTTATCGAGGCTACCAACTGGTAGGCCTGTTCAAACTGGCTGTGCGCGGTTTGCGCAACGCTCATTTTCTGCTCAAGCGACAGCAGGCGCTCGGTCGCTTCCTGCTCTTTGGCCTGGAAGGTATCAAGCCACTCGTCAGCGCTTTCGGCATTCAGATCCGGCAGATGGCAAAGCTCGCGGGCGCGCTCCAGCGCCGTCAGCGCCTGCTGGTACTGGATAGCGCGGGTCTGCTGAACGTCGAGCGCTTGCTGATAATCAGCAAGCTGATTTTTAAGCTCGTCCACCTCAAGCTCAGCGGCTTCCGCGCGGGCTTCGTTCTCTTCCTGCTGCTCGGCGGCTTCGGCCACCACTTCGCTCTGTTCTTCAAGGCGAATCTGCAGCTCTTCGAGGTCAGCCTCGTAACGCTCGATTTTTTCCTGCTGGCGCAGCGCGGTCTGCACGAGGTTAAGGTGATCGCTCGCGGCCTGATAATCGGTTTCGAGATCGCCTTCTGCGCCCGCATGTTCGGAGAGTTCACGGGCCATATCGACATGCTTATACTGCTCAGCCGCCAGCTGTTTGCGGCTGGTGAACAGCTCGCGGCGCAGCTCCAGCGCCTGGTCAAGATGAATGCGGCGCTCATTAGCGTGACGCATATAATCCGCCGCCACATAGTTAGTGGCTTCGGAGATCAAATGTTTGAACAGATCGCGATCTGACTGCGTGACGCGAATCGCTTCCAGGGTCATGCGGTTTTCGCGAAGCGCCGCTTCCATATCCTGGAATGCTTTACGCACGCCGCCGTTTTCCGGCAGCAGGTAGTCACGCAGCGAGCGGGTAATGGCGCTGGAGATCCCGCCATAAAGCGACGCTTCAATCAGGCGATAGTATTTGCTGCGATCGGAGGCTGAACGCAGGCGACGCGCTACCACACCCAGATCGAACATCAGGGAGTGGTAGTCAGTAATGGAGTTGAACTGCTTGAGTTGCACCCCTTCCATCGCGTCGATTTTGTCTTTCAGTTCATTCAGGCTCAGTACACGCGCCTGACGATCGTTTACGGTTTCGGTCAGAAGTTGCGTCGGCAGTATTGCGCTCGGCAGCCCCTGAATGGCGAACGGCTTGATGTCTACTTTGCGGTCGCGACCGGCAACCTGCTGCAAACGCACGCCCACCAGCACACGCTGATGGCGCGAGTTCACGACATCAAGCACCGAATAACAAACCCCGGCTTTTAGCTTGCCGTGCAGACCTTTATCGCGCGAGCCGCTGGTCGCGCCCGCCTCGGTGGTGTTACGGAAATGCAGAAGCGTAAGGTCGGGGATCAGCGCTGTTACAAACGCCGCCATCGTGGTCGATTTTCCGGCGCCGTTGCCGCCGGAAAGCGTGGTGACCAGCTCATCGAGATCAAACGTACGGGCAAAAAAACCGTTCCAGTTGATAAGCGTTAGTGAGCGAAACTTACCGCGTTCAATCATTGTCATCCTCCGCGTTATCCGGCTGGGTATCGTCGTTCTCATCGTTAAGCTGCAGGTGGTTTTCCACCGGCATCGCTTCGCCGTCGCGGATCATGCGCAGCTGCGCCTCGCGCGGATCGTCACCGGCGCGCACATCCGCGCCGAAGCGGAACACTGACTCGGTAATGCGGAATTTGCTGCTGTCATGCCCCATAAACCAGACCATGCCAAGACGGCGCAGGCGATTAAGCGACGCGCGAACTTTTTCCTGCAACTTCTGACGGTCGAGATCCGAGCCCGTGGAGCGGTTGTTCACAAGTTTCAGCAACTTTGATTCATCCGCAAGCGTCATCAGCTCGTCATAAAGCTCCTGCTGCGTGAAGATACCTTCATTGGCAAGGCGTTCAGGGCTGAGGTAGAGATAACAGAGGATTTTGCCAACCATCATATCCAGCTCGGACAGCACCGAGCGCGGAATGAGCGTCGTGGAGCGCGGGCGCAGGTAGAAAAAACCTTCCGGCGCGCGAACCAGCTCCACGTTGTAACGGCTGTAGAATTCTTCCAGTTCACCCTGGAAGTCCATCAGAAAGGCGTGATTATCCAGCTCATCAAGGCCAACGTGACGCCCGGCGCGCAGCTGGCTGTCGAGCGCCGGAAACAGCGGATTCGCGAGCGCCAGCGCCAGTTTAACTGGCATCACTTGTTCAATATTTGTCGATGACATTCGCCTGTACCTTGGCTCCATAATCATTAATGGACTGCCATTTGGCAGGCAGCCCGGTAAAGTCCGCTTCAGCGACGCCCAGGCGCACGGCCTGATCCACCACGATACGCGCCACGTCGAAATGGCGGGCGCGCGGGAATTGCGTCAGGTATTCGCGCATCACGACACCTAAGTCGAGCGGCTGCTGACGTTCCCGGTAGACTTCAAGCTGGGCTTCAATCATCGCCGCCAGCTGTTCGCGGATCTCGTTAAACTCTTCAAATTCCAGATCTGGCGGTAATTCGCCGGTTACTTCTTCATCGCGCAGCGTCATCTCTTCATCTCGCATGTCGAGCAGGCGATCGGCGCTGGCGTAAGTCAGGGCCCATGGCGCGTCGAAATAGTTCTGTACCGACTGGCGCAGACGCTGGGCGAAGACGCGGTTTTTATCCATATCAATCGCGGTACGGATAAATTTATGAACATGGCGGTCATAGCCGATCCACAGATCAATCGCCTGCTGACCCCAGCTGGTGATGCGATCGAGTTTGCTTTGTAGATCGAACGTCAGGCGATCAACGAAGTGGAGATCGTCACGCCCAAGGGTCGCTTCCTGAATTTGTAACAGGTTAGCCTGCAGCTTATCGCCCGCCGCTTCCAGCGTGTCCTGAAGTTCGCGCAGCGTGCCGGACGTTTCCGACAGCAGCAGTTCGCAGCTGGAGATAGCCGCTCGCCAGTCTTTATTCAGCAGCTGGGCGATGTCATCTTTCACCAGTTGTTGCTGCTCATCCATGATGCGCTGGGTCAGATCGATACTGTCGAAAATCTCCGCCACGGAATATTTCAGCGGCGCGTAGACGTTACGGTGCCAGTGGAATTCATCGCCGCCTTCAACGGCGGCATCGGCGGCGCGCTTGAGTTCGCTTGCCACGATAGAAAGCTGCATCGAGAGGCGCAACGATGAGAATTCACGCTGGCGGATGTAGTAATCCGTAATGCCAATGCCAAGCGGCGTCAGGCGGTAAATTGCGTTGCCTTCCGCCTGCTCGCTGGTGAAACGGTTAATGAGACGCTGGCGCACCATATCGTTAATGGCGTTGTTGGCGCGCTGTGCAACCGTCTCGGTCGTTTGCTCAAAGGCATCGCTGACGTGACGAAACGCGTCCACCAGCTCCCCTTCGCTCATTTCGCCGTCCAGCCTTTCACCGTTCAGCGTGGCGATAGCCAGCAAAAAAGCCAGCCTGTCTACCGGAAGCTGGATCGAAAAATCGTTTTTCCTGGCCCAGGCAACCAGTTCAGGGACTGTCTGGGAAAAAGTACTCATAGTTTATCCTTGGATCTCCGGCTTTATCACGGTGACATGGATGTAGCGCCCGAGGCTTATCCAGGGCTCCTGCCGGCAATAGCGCGTTTCCAGTTCCAGTAAGGCGTCAAAATCGTCGCGCTGCTGATGCTTTTCTCGCAGGTAATCATGAAACACCCGCACGCCGGTTTTACCGGTAATGCGCCCGCCCAGCGCGTCAAGCCAGGCATAGACCTCCTGCGGCGCGCGCGGGTAGTCTGGCGAAAGGGTACGTTTTTTACGCTTAGGCATGCCCTGTTCCACATACGGAAAATTGCCCGCCACCATGTTATGCATTAGCAGCCCATTGGCGTTGTAGAACATCAGCGAAAGCGCGCCGCCCGGCGCGAGGCAATCCCACAGATGGCGCAGTGCCGCCTGCGGATCGGCTACCCATTCCAGCACAGCGTGAAACAATATCAGATCAACCGGGCTTTCCAAATGCTGACCTGCCTCCTGCGCGGCGCATTGTACAAAATGCATGTTGCCGCTCACACCTTTCTCCTGCGCGGCTTTGCGGGCGCGGGCCACCATTTCTGCGGAAAGATCGCAAAGCAATACCTGATGGCCTCGCTCGGCCAGACGGCATGCGGTTTGCCCTTCGCCACCGCCAGCATCAAGCACGCGTAACGGACGCTCAGGCAAGGTGTTTAACAACGCCTCGAGATCCTGCCAGAGGATAGCCTGACGCAACTGGCCTTTTGTTGTACCGTAAATGTTGCGCGCAAACTTTTCGGCGATGTCATCAAAATTGCGATCCCGCATGGGCACACTCTCCAGGTGATAAGCACATCCGGCAAAACCGCTATTTTGTCACAGCCGGAGGGAGAATGAACCCATCTGGCGTAAGATAGGCAGCCTTTACCTGCCGTATGGTTAAAAAAGGACCCATAACCGATGCTTTTTATTCTGAAAAAACTGACCGGCACGCTACTGCTGCCGCTGCCCTTTCTGCTGCTGATGATGGGCATCGCGCTCGCATTGCTCTGGTTCACGCGGTTTAAGAAAAGCGGGAAGGTGTTGATGACTGCAAGCTGGCTGGTTTTGCTGCTGTTAAGTCTGCAACCGGTCGCGGACGGCCTGCTGAAACCCGTGGAAGATGACTACCCCACCTGGCATGGCCAGAAGGCCAATTACATTGTGGTGCTGGGCGGCGGCTACACCTGGAACGACACGTGGGCGCCAAGCTCAAACCTGATTAATAACAGCCTGCCGCGTGTGACCGAAGGCGTGCGGCTATGGCTGGCGAACCCTGGCGCAAAAATGGTGTTTACCGGCGCACACGCCACCACCAATCCCGTAAGCACCGCCGAGGCGGGCGCCCGCGTCGCTGAAAGCTTAGGCGTGCCGCGCAGCGACATTATTACGCTCGATTCGCCGAAAGATACCGAAGAAGAAGCCGCCGCTGTCGCCGGGGCGCTAGGGCAACAGCCGTTTTTACTGGTGACCTCGGCGTCGCATTTGCCGCGGGCGGTCATCTTTTTCAAACGCCAGGGGCTTAATCCAATCCCTGCACCCGCTAATCAGATGGCGATAGCGTCCCCGCTTAACCCGTGGGAGCGCACTTATCCCTCTTCACTGTGGCTGATGCATAGCGAACGCGCCGGGTATGAAATCCTCGGGCGCGTCTGGCAATGGATGAAAGGCGTGGCATCAGGCGACCCAGGGAAGGAGTGATTCCGATGCGGTCTTAAAGGCCGCGCGGTTCATTTTTCCGGTTTGCAGAAGTTGCGCAACTTCATCCCACAGCACATACAGCCAGCGGCGCCAGAGGAACGATTCCGCGACCGGCGCGCGCTGGAGATAACGCCAGAAAAGGCTTTCTGCAAGTGGCGTGTCAAACAAGCGGAACAGCTCATATTCACGCGGTGCCCAGAGCACGATGCCCGGATTGACCATCGCCAGCAGTTGATCGCTGCGGGCATCTTTTAGCATGCTACGCAGATTAAAATTCCCGTGAACCAGCACGCAGTTGTCGTTAAAGCCCGCAAACATAGCATCGAGGCATTCGCGGGTGCGGAACAGCATGCGTTTATCCTGCATCGTAAGCCCCGTATTCTGATACTGATTGAGCGTGCTCCAGAGCACCTCAACCCGCTGGCGATACCAGAATGGCCAGAGGTTTTCCTGGGTGCTGTCAACGCTACCCACGCAGCCGTGACTGTCGATCCGATGCCAGCTCAGCAGCGCTTCAATGATTTGATCCTGAAGTTGCTCCCAGCGTTGCGGCGTACGCGCGGGGGCTTCCACCGGTACGCCGCGCAGCCGTTCCATCAGTAAGACATCCGGCCCCGGATGTTCTTCATGCGTCATTACGCCATACACCACGGGCATACGCACCGTGCCATTACGCGCGAGGATAGACATTTTCCCGGCCTGCTGCTGCGCAAGCCCCGGTGAGGTAAAGCTTCGCGCCAGCAGCGGTAGCGGATTACCTTTACTGTCATAAAGCGACCAAAGCGCGGTATCCGCTTTTTCGCTGATGCATTCAAGGCGACTGAGTTTTTCACCTAACAGATGACTGAGTTCTGCACGCAGTTGATCCATTTGCCGTTACCCTTATCAAACCTACTGTTTTTATAATGGGCGTGCTTGCGGCAGATGTCATCTGCTGAGATCAATTCCCTGCCAGTTTGCTGGCTAACGATACAGCGGCAGGTTGCCGGTAAGCCGGGCTATCTGCTTTTTCGGCCCCACCAGGCCGAGTGCTGCCAGCTCAGTTTCAGCACTTTCGGCACTCACTATCCGGCGCTCATATTCTTCCCAGGTTTTACACGACTGCGCCAGCGCGCTGAAAGGAAGCACCAGAATGTGCGGATCGTTTTGCGCCGCGCTAAAGAGACTGAAAAGTGTATTTCCCTCTCCGAGCAGTACGGGCAATGGCACACGGATAACACCCGGGTAACAAACCCCATCCTGGCTTTGTAAATCGGGCCCGACCAGTCCTTCTACCGTTCTGCCAAGACAAACGCCCAGTACGCTTGCGGCATTCATGGCAAGCCCCGGCGGCAAGGCGCGGTCAACAATAATGGTGCATTTGTGCAGGCTGGTATCAAATTTCATGGCGTTCTCCTTAAAAACAGAGCAACCAGTCTGCCCGACAACGGCAGAGAAAAATGACCTTTTATGCACATGAATACGCCTGAAAAGGGTAAAATAACCCTTTTTAAAGGATAATAAGAAAAATTATGTCTGATGCATTAACGCCAACCGATATCACTCTTCTGACGCTGCTCCAGCAGGATGCGCGAACCACTAACCAGGCGCTGGCGGACGCGGTCTGCCTGTCGCCCTCGCCTTGCTGGCGCAAAGTAAAAAAACTGGAGGAAGACAACGTTATCCTTGGCTATCACGCCGCGCTCGACCGACGCAAAATCGGTCTTGGCGTGATGGTATTCGTTCGTGTCAGCATCGACAGCCATAGCGAGGCGCAGGCGCGGCGTTTCGAGCAGGAAGTCATGGATCTGGAAAATGTCGTGGCCTGTTACAGTATCGGCGGGGATGCCGATTTCCTTTTACAGGTGGTCTCGTGCGATCTCGACGCCTACGCGGAGTTCGCGATGGCAGTGCTGCGCCGCCTGCCGGGGATTAAAGAGATGCAGAGTATGTTTGTGCTAAAAGAGATAAAACCGTTTCAGACGCTGCCGGTGAGTGCGGGCCTCTCGCAAAAGTAAAAACCGGCCTGAGGCCGGTTTTGTTAGCGCATTTCGACGCGTACGCGTTCGAGATCTTCTGGCGTATCCACGCCAGTGCCGGGTACAACCTCCGCCACAGCGACATGGATTTTCTCGCCATGCCACAGCACACGCAGTTGTTCCAGCATTTCAATTTGCTCAAGCGGGCTGGCAGGCCAGGTGACGTAGCGACGGATAAAACCGGCGCGGTAACCGTAAATACCGATGTGACGCAGGAAAGTATCGCCAATGGCCTCGCGCGACTGTGCGAAACGATCGCGATCCCAGGGAATGGTGGCACGCGAAAAATAGAGCGCGTAGCCCTGCGCATCCATTACCACTTTCACCGCGTTGGGGTTGAAGGCTTCATGCGCGTCATGGATCGGTACAGCAAGCGTCGCCATGCCCGCCTGCGAACCTGCCAGATTTTCCGCCACCTGGCGAATAATGGCAGGCGGGATCATAGGCTCGTCGCCCTGAACGTTCACAATAACCGTATCATCGGCAAAGCCGCATTTTTCCACCACTTCCGCCAGGCGCTCGGTGCCAGACTGATGATCAGCGCGGGTCATGCAGACTTCACCACCCGCCGCTTCAACGGCGCGGGCGACATCCGGATGATCGGTCGCGACAATAATGCGCGCCGCACCAGACTCACGCGCGCGCTCCAGCACATGCACGACCATTGGCTTACCGTTGATATCAACCAGCGGTTTACCTGGCAAACGTGTCGAGGCGTAGCGGGCAGGAATAATGACCACGAAACTCATGGATTAGTCTCTTCTGCCGCAAGCGAACGGGCTTCATTTTCCAGCAGGACCGGAATGCCGTCGCGCAGTGGGAAGGCCAGACGGTCGAGCTTGCAGATAAGCTCCTGCTTTTCCTGATTGAAGTAGAGTTTGCCGTTGCAAACCGGACAGGCAATGATTTCGAGTAAACGATGATCCATGGTTCCTCCTGATGGACCGGTGGTATTAATCTTTTGAGGATATCACATGCGTTTCGGGGGCGGGGTCAATTTCCCAGCCTTCACCCCACGCCTGTGCAAGCGGGTCGGGCAGTTTGCCGAAAACGACGCGCGTTG
The DNA here is from genome assembly GCF_001277255.1 of Cronobacter condimenti 1330. Lineage (NCBI taxonomy): Bacteria > Pseudomonadati > Pseudomonadota > Gammaproteobacteria > Enterobacterales > Enterobacteriaceae > Cronobacter > Cronobacter condimenti. Next base: position 1,545,875 of record NZ_CP012264.1, on the reverse strand, counting down.
CGCCCTGCCAGGCGGCGAAATCGGCAATGGCCTGTCGCAACCCCTCGATAACGCCTTGCGTCAACCTCACGCTCTCTTCGCTATACAAGGCGATAATCTCAAGGCGCTGCTGCTGACGATGCATTTTGGCATCCATTCGTCCTACCAGTGCGCCTTTATGTAGCAGCGGCAGAACGAAATAGCCATATTTCCGTTTGGGCGCAGGTGTGTAGCATTCGAGCCGGTAGGAAAAGTTAAACAGCGTTTCCGCGCGACGGCGATCCCAGACGACCGGGTCGAACGGCGAAAGCACCGCGCTGTGTGTAGCAGTGAGCTTGCCTGCCGCCGCTTTTTCAAGTAGCGGCACCAGTTCATGATGCAGCCACATCGGCCCGAGCGTATCAACCTCAACCGGCACTACCATTCCCTCTTCCTGCCATGTTTGTAACAGCGGGCCCACTGGGATATTACGCAACCGGTAATAGTCGGCAAGCCAGGCGCTGTGAAAAATCCCCAGGCTACGTGCGCTATTTGCAAGCATCTGAGCTTCCGCCTGCGCTTTATCTGTCAGATGCAGCGTATCGTCCCAGTCGGGCAGCACGCGGGTTGTGAGATCGTAAACCCGCTGGAAGTTGCGCCGCGCCACCACCATCACCTGCCCCGCCGTAAGAAGCCCTTCCAGATGCTTTTTATGAGGCTTCCACGCCCACCAGCCACTGGGACCTTTGCGTGGATGCTCAAAATCTGCCGAGCGTACAGGGCCGTTGCGCTCAATAAAGGCGATTAGCTCGCCTATCTCCTGCGCGTTTTCAGCCATCCACTCGGCGCGGTATTTCCAGCCCATCTTTTCGGGATTGAGCATTCGATGGCGAAACAGAGTGAAGTCGCTACGCGGCAGGAAACACGCTTCGTGCGCCCAGTATTCCATTAACTCGCCGCGAGCCAGGGACTCATCCAGCCAGCGCCCCGGATAATTGCCGAGTCGGCTGAAAAGCACCAGGTAAGGGCTGCGTGCCACAATATTAATCGTGTCGATTTGCAGCAAAGACATGCGGGTAATCGTCGCGAGGATATCGGCAGGACGGACACGCCGCGCAGGCTTTTTAAGTAGCCCTTGCGCGGCCAGATGCAGATGACGCGCCGCACGTAAAGAAAGATGCACTCCAGCCATATCAGCTCCTGTCCGCGAACCTGGCCTGGGCGCTGACTTAACGCACCAGCGCGAGAATGTCCTGCAATAATTGAGAGGCTTGCGGCTCGGCGAGCGCCGCGTCAACCGGCAGATACCACCAGTCGTCATGGGCAAAGGCGCGACATTTCACCGCGTCTTTTTCGGTCATGACTAAGGTCTGTCCTTCGCGAAGCAATGCCTGTACGTCAGCTTCACGGAGCGCCTGATGGTCTGCAAGGCTCACCGTTTTAACAGGTTTGAGGCCGCACTTTTCCAGAGTCGCGAAGAAGCGCGGCGGGTGACCGATTCCCGCCATCGCCACGACATTATCAAGGCTTTCAACCGGGCGTTTTTCACCGCTACGTATATTTACGGCAAGGCCGGGTTTAAGCTGCATGGCGATTTCGCAATAGCTGGCCTCGCCACCGTTGTTTATCACGGCATCGACAGTCTTAAGTCTCGAGGCGCGTTCCCGCATCGGGCCCGCCGGAAGCCACCAGCCGTTGCCAAAACGGCGCGCGCCGTCGATAACGACAATCTCTTTATCACGCGCCAGCGCGTAATGTTGAAGACCATCGTCTGTGATGATGATTTGTGGACTGGCGGACGCCAGTAGCGCCTGGACGGCGTCTGCGCGTTTCGCGGATACGGCAACAGGCGCCCCCGTTCGCTGATAAATCAGCACCGGCTCGTCGCCCGCCTCCGCAGGTGTCGTGGTATCGTCAAGCACCAGTGGGTAGTGCGCAGCCTTGCCACCGTAGCCCCGCGAGACGACGCCTGCGCATACGCCCCGCTGCTGTAACTGTTCCACCAGCCAGACCACTACCGGCGTTTTGCCGTTACCGCCAGCGGTCAGATTACCGACCACCACGACCGGCACTGGCGCGCGCCAGACTTTACGCAAGCCCGCGCGATAGCTCAGGCGGACCATGGCGCTAACCAGCCCATACAACAAGGAGAACGGCAGTAACAGCACCCACAAAGGGGAACGGCCGGACCAGATGCGCTCAATCATTGATCATTGACCAAACTGCATTTTATGCAGCTGCGCGTAGACGCCACGGTGCTCCAGCAGCGCGGTATGGCTGCCGCGCTCCACAATACGTCCATCCTCAATCACCACAATTTCATCCGCCTGCTCAATGGTAGAGAGACGGTGCGCGATGACAAGCGAGGTACGGTTTTTTTGCAGCTCGTCCAACGCAGCCTGGATGGCACGTTCGGATTCGGTATCAAGCGCAGATGTTGCTTCATCAAGAATCAGAATGGGGCTGTCGCGCAGCAGGGCTCGCGCAATCGCGATACGCTGACGCTGACCACCAGAGAGCAGAACGCCATTTTCGCCGATAACAGTATCGAGGCCGTTATCCATTTTGTTGATAAAGTCCATCGCGTAAGCCATGCGGGCGGCTTTTTCTATCTCTTCACGGCTAAACACGTCAGTGCGCGCATAAGCGATATTATTTGCGATGGTGTCATTAAACAGATGGACATTCTGGGAGACCAGCGCGACCTGATTACGCAGCGACGAGAGCGTGTACTCTCGCAGGTCGTGCCCATCCAGTAGGATCTGTCCGCTGTCGATATCGTAAAAGCGTGTGATAAGGCTTGCGAGCGTCGACTTACCGGAACCCGAGCGGCCAACCAGCGCCACGGTTTTACCGCTCGATATAGAAAGGTTGATATCGCGCAGCGCCGGGATTTCGCGGCCAGGATACGTAAAAGTGACATCGCGAAATTCAAGGTTACCCTGCGCACGCTCAACAACACGGGTGCCTTCGTCTTTTTCTTGCTCGCTGTCGAGGATAGCGAACAACGTCTGGCAAGCCGCCATACCGCGCTGGAACTGGGCATTAACGTTAGTCAGCGATTTTAACGGACGCATCAGTGCAATCATCGAAGAAAACACGACGGTGATAGTGCCTGCCGTTAAAGTTTCCATAACGCTTGGGAAACTTGCTGCATAGAGCACGAACGCCAGCGCAAGAGAGGCTATCAGCTGGATAATCGGGTCTGAGATGGATGAAGCAGAGACCATTTTCATCCCCTGCAGGCGCATTTTATTACTCACCTTCGCAAAACGCTCACCTTCGACCTGCTGACCACCGAAAATCAGGACTTCTTTGTGGCCTTTCAGCATCTGTTCTGCGCTGGTGGTCACCTGCCCCATGGTGTTCTGCATATTTTTGCTGATACTACGAAAGCGTTTTGAAACGACGCGGATAGCGATAGACACAATCGGTGCGAGCACGATCAAAATCACCGACAGCTGCCAGCTGTAATAGAACATCATAATGAACAGACCGATTATCGAGGCGCCTTCACGCACTACGGTAATCAGAGCGCTGGAGGAAGAGGAAGCGACCTGCTCAGAATCATAGGTAATACGGGAAAGTAGCGTGCCGGTAGACTGTTTATCGAAGAAGGACACGGGCATGCCCATCATGTGGTTAAACAGACGGCGGCGCATCGTCATTACGACTTTGCCGGAAACCCAGGAGATGCAATAACTGGAAACGTAGCTGGTAATGCCACGCAGAACCATCAATCCGATAACCACCAGCGGCATCCAAAGCAGCACTGAGCGGTCCGTTTTACCGAAACCATCATCCAGTAACGGTTTAAGTAGCGATAGCATGTAGGTGTCGCTAGCCGCGTTGAGTATTAACGCTACCCCAGCCACAATCAGACCCGCTTTGAAGGGTGCAATCACCGGCCAGAGACGGCGGAAGGTCTGCCATGTGGAGAGATCTTTATCGTTATGCATTCAAAAAACCAGCTTTCGTTGAAATAGCCGCATATTCTACCTGTATTCAACAGGCGAGCCAAACCACTGATGATACCAGCGGGGTAAAATCTGTTCTCTTAAGCCCATAATCTTCCATTGCCCTGATGAAAAAGAGACAGAAATTTGCCCGGTGTGTGCTGTATCGAACCACTGATAATGCTGTGCTTTGTAACGTCTTACGACTTTTGCAGAAGGTAACCGCCAGGCGTTATAGCGTGATACAGACGCAAGCGCCGCCTTACCCCCGACAACTGACAACAGCGTTGGCGTGGATGAGGTACGACTGCCGTGATGCGGAACCTGAATGATATCCGCCCGCAATTGTTGCCACTGATTTTTGAGCATAGCTAACTCTGCGGAAGCTTCAATATCACCGGTCAACAGCACGCTATGCTCGCCATCGTTCACTTTTACGACGCAGGAGCGGTTGTTCCCTTGTTCCGGATAACCCGCTGGCGGCCAGTGCACGGTAAACTCCAGACCCTCCCAGTGCCACATCATGCCCTTTTCACAGGGCAGATGATCTTTCCAGTGAAGCGAACTGCGGACCCAGGCTTGCGGCCATGCATGTGTCAGGCTCACAAGCCCGCCGCGGTGATCCAGGTGCTCATGGCTGATGAGGATACCTTCAGGCTGAAGATGATGCCATCGCAGCCAGGGAATGATGGTTTGTCGCGCGCTATCACCGTCCGCCCAGGCATTGCCGCTGTCATACAGTATCGCTTTCCCGTGGCGCTCAATGACAATGGCGAGACCATGTCCGATATCCAGCATATGTAGTCGCCACGTTCCTTCATCACTCTTTTGCCAGAACGGCCATGAGAGCAGGCCGAGTGAGATGCAACATGTCGCTGTTGAATAGCGATACCATCGCAATTTCCAGGCGATCACCGCGGGCCACGGCAGGAGTGCCAGCCACTGGTAGCGCTGATCCGCACTCAGCCAGCCTGAAGGCAGCGTCCGCAGGAACCAGAAAAGCGCGCCGAGCGTTTTGTCAGCCAGAAGCCACATGCCCTGCTCTAATACTGTCAGCCGTAGCAGATTTAACACCATACCTGCGACTGTCAGTGGTACGGCGATAAACGTGACAATGGGCACCGCTACCAGATTTGCCAGCAGTGAGGTCATACTAAGCCCATGAAACAGCATAAGCTGAAGCGGCAGCAGAAGCATGGTCATACCGCATTGTAGATGGAGCAGGCTTACCACATGGCGCCACTTCCCCTCCATATCTAACGGTACCCATTGATACCAGAAGATAAGTGCCGCGACGGCAAAAGCAGATAGCCAAAGGCTTTCGGATAATATCGCCAGAGGATCTACAAAAAGAATCCCTGCTACGCAGCATGCCCAGACTTGTCCGGCAGTCCATTGCCGCCCGTTCAACCGCAGCGCACACCAGACACTCATCGCCACCAGCGTCCTTACAGCAGGCGGATTGCTTCCTGAGATCCAAGTATAGAGTGCCGCGGTAGCCACCATCATGAGCAGGGGAAAGCGGTAACCAATGCTACGTACGGGTAACAGCCACTGCAGTAAACGGGCAAATGCCCATCCCAATGTGCCAACAAATCCGATATGCAGGCCTGATATCGCCATTAAATGTGCAGTGCCCGTCTCCTGCAGCAGGGATTTGATATCCTTCGTCAGGTCCGCCCGTTCTCCGAAACCGAGCGCCAGAATAACGGGGTGCCATACATAGTGCTGCAGTTGCTGGCTAACGGAAGCAAGATAATGCGCGCGAAAGCTGCATCCTTCGCTCAGTAATTGCGCAGCAACAATGCGCCCGGTCAGCGGTTGGTGCTGCGCCAACGCATAGCGCTGACTGTCAAAACCGCCATCATTTAATTGACCGTGAACCGGCCTTAAGCGCAGCGTCATCAACCAGTGCTGTCCTACACAGGGCGGTTGCACAAGATAGCTATCTCGCAGCAATACTCCTGGTGCAGGAAACAGACGCTCGCCATTTACCCGCAGGATTTTCACCTGATGTTCTGTTGCCCCGTCAGTACCTGTAATGATGACCTCTGCCTGACGCGTTTGCCCGATAAGCGAGGTATAAGGCTCTAATGCCTGTCGTGCGGCGAGTAAGCCCCAACAGAGAAAGAGCGTGGTTAGCGCCGCGTAGCGTACAACCCGGCATCGTGAAAAAAACACGATTGACGACAGGAGTATTAATAAGACTATCTGATTGACGGAAAGCAACGCCGGTAAGAACAACAGTGGCGCCATGCCTGCGATAACGCACAGGCTTAAAATGGGCAGCGAGATCACAAACACCTCCTTGTTATCAGAAGTGTGCTGCCTGTAAGGAAGGTTGTCAGACGGCGTTTTGTGAAATTACGAGATGATATGCAAAATAAGTCTGTGGTTGCTGCAAGTATTGAGGAAGTATCGAGATGACTCGCAACACGTTATTTCAGATACAAAAAACGGCACCCTGAGGTACCGTTTTCTGGCAGGCTAAGTCGTCAAACTCAACCGTAAATATTGGCGCGGTCGCGTAGTTCTTTACCCGGTTTAAAGTGCGGAACGTACTTACCTTCCAGCTCGACTTTATCACCTGTTTTCGGGTTACGCCCGGTGCGTGGTGCGCGATAGTGTAAGGAGAAACTGCCGAAACCCCGGATTTCAATACGCTCGCCCTGGGCAAGAGTAGAGGCCATATGTTCCAGCATCTCTTTAACCGCATCCTCCACCGCTTTCGCCGGGATATGGGAGTGCTGGCTTGCAAGTCTTTCTATTAATTCTGACTTGGTCATGTTTCCTCCGGTTTCCATTCAGGAAAATTGTCTTACAGCTACCATCGAACAAGGGCGGCCAAAGCCGCCCTTAGTATCTGATTACAGGCCGGAACCTGTAATCTGTCAAGGCAATTACTCGCCTTTAGCTGCTTTGAACGCTTCAGCCATTGCGTTAGAGAAGTTGCCTTCTTCCTGTTTGTTGTTAACAGAAGCGATTGCATCTTTCTCGTCAGCTTCGTCTTTCGCACGAACAGACAGGCTAACTACACGGTTCTTACGATCAACACCGGTGAATTTAGCTTCAACGTCGTCACCAACATTCAGAACCAGCGTTGCGTCTTCTACGCGGTCACGGGAAGCTTCAGAAGCACGCAGGTAGCCTTCAACGCCATCTGCCAGTTCAACTGTAGCACCTTTCGCGTCAACTGCGGTTACTTTACCAGTAACGATTGCACCTTTCTTGTTCAGTGCAACATAGTTGTTGAACGGATCTTCCGCGAGCTGTTTAACGCCCAGGGAGATACGCTCACGCTCTGCGTCAACCTGCAGTACAACGGCAGCGATTTCGTCGCCTTTTTTGTACTCGCGAACGGCTTCTTCGCCAGCCACGTTCCAGGAGATGTCAGACAGGTGAACCAGACCGTCGATGCCGCCGTCCAGGCCGATGAAGATACCGAAGTCAGTGATAGACTTGATTTTACCTTCAACGCGATCGCCTTTGTTGTGGGTCTCAGCGAACTGCTGCCACGGGTTGGCTTTGCACTGTTTCAGGCCCAGGGAGATACGACGACGTTCTTCGTCGATATCCAGAACCATAACTTCTACAACGTCACCTACGTTAACCACTTTGGACGGATGGATGTTTTTGTTGGTCCAGTCCATTTCGGAAACGTGTACCAGGCCTTCAACGCCTTCTTCGATTTCAACGAAGCAGCCGTAGTCGGTCAGGTTAGTTACGCGACCAGTCAGGCGAGTGCCTTCCGGGTAACGTTTAGCAATAGCTACCCACGGATCTTCGCCCAGCTGTTTCAGGCCCAGGGAAACACGGGTACGTTCGCGGTCGAATTTCAGCACTTTAACAGTGATTTCATCGCCTACGTTCACGATTTCGCTCGGATGCTTAACGCGTTTCCATGCCATATCAGTGATGTGCAGCAGGCCATCTACGCCGCCCAGATCAACGAATGCACCGTAGTCAGTGAGGTTCTTAACGATACCTTTAACTTCCATGCCTTCCTGCAGGTTTTCCAGCAGCTGATCGCGCTCTGCGCTGTTCTCAGACTCGATAACGGCACGACGAGAAACAACAACGTTGTTGCGCTTCTGATCCAGCTTGATTACTTTGAATTCAAGCTCTTTGCCTTCAAGGTGCAGGGTGTCACGAACCGGACGCACGTCTACCAGAGAACCCGGCAGGAACGCACGAATACCGTTCAGCTCAACAGTGAAGCCGCCCTTGACTTTGCCATTGATAACACCAGTAACGGTCGCTGCTTCTTCGTAAGCTTTTTCCAGCATCAGCCACGCTTCGTGACGTTTAGCTTTCTCACGAGACAGCAGGGTTTCGCCGAAACCGTCTTCTACTGCATCCAGAGCAACGTCAACTTCGTCACCAACCTGGATTTCAATTTCGCCCTGGGCGTTTTTGAACTGCTCTGCCGGAATGGCGGACTCAGATTTCAGACCGGCGTCAACCAGTACTACGTCTTTGTCGATAGCAACAACAACGCCACGAACGATAGAACCCGGGCGGGTTTCGATTTCTTTCAGGGATTCTTCAAAGAGTTGAGCAAAAGATTCAGTCATGTTTAATCTTCAGGTTTTAAATTAACGTCCACCTGGCGTCATGCTGGGTGGGGTTGTTTCACATACCCGCTGTCATTCCGTTGCAACGGGGGTACTGCAAATTCGGTCGCGTTACTTCGCGAGTGCCAGTTTTTCACGGGCGTATTCGAGCGCCTTTTCAATAACCTGTTCAATGCTAAGGCTGGTAGAATCCAGCACCAGAGCGTCTTGCGCAGGCACTAACGGCGCAACTGGCCGGTTACGATCGCGATCGTCGCGCTCTTTTATCTCGGCCAAAAGGCGTTCAAAGTTAACACTAAAGCCCTTTTCCTGCAACTGTAGCATACGGCGATGCGCGCGCTCCTCTGAGGAGGCGTCGAGGAAAATTTTCACAGGCGCATCAGGGAAAACCACCGTGCCCATGTCACGACCGTCGGCTATCAAACCAGGCGCTTCGCGAAACGCGCGCTGGCGACGCAGCAACGCTTCGCGTACGCGCGGGAACGCTGCGATTTGCGAAGCAGCATTAGCCACATCCTGGGTGCGGATTTCGGCGCTAACGTCCTCGCCTTCCAGAATCACTTCCAGTTCGCCCTGTTGGGCGACGAAACGCACATCCAGATGGGCGGCCAACGGGACCAGTGCTTCTTCGGAGGCGACGTCGACATGGTGATGCAGAGCAGCCAGCGCAAGCACCCGGTAGATGGCGCCGGAATCCAGTAAATGCCATTGCAGGGTTTCAGCCATCGCTTTACACAGCGTGCCTTTGCCTGCGCCGCTTGGGCCATCGATTGTGATTACCGGGACGGATGCCGTCATCTTTTTCTCCTTCAATAACAAATGGCAGGCCTGCAACGTGAACGCGGCGCATTATACGCTTCATCAACGCAGACTGTTATCTTTCCGGCGAAATATCGCCGCCATTGTGGCTGAGTGTAGAAGAATTGGGCGCAGATGCCCGAACCGGCGCGATGCCGGTTCGGGTAAGAGGAATTATTTCTTGTCTGCAGCGATACGATCGCGGATATGCTGAGCGCGTTCCGCTGAAGGCGGGTGAGAATCGAACATGGATTTCTCGGAGCCTGCGTCCAGTTTCGCCAGCTTCTCAAAGCTTGTGACCAGACCTTTGGTGCTAAGCTTACGCTTTTTCAGCAGATCATAAGAGAAGTCGTCGGCGTCAGATTCCTGACTGCGGGAGAACGCAGAGTTCACCAGGTTTTCCGCCAGATCGCCCAGCTCAGATTTGGACAGCTCCGCACCGGCAGCGCTGGATGCCGATACCGCATCGCGAGCCGCAAGCGTAGCATACGCAGTCTGCATCGCTTTACGGGTGTGGCCTAAAGCAACGTGGCCCATTTCGTGGCCCAGAACCGCTTCAACTTCGTTGTCGGTCATCATGTCCATCAGGCCGCTATATACGCGGATACAGCCATTCGCCATCGCCCAGGCATTGACTTCAGGGGTTTGATAGACCTTGTAGTTAACCGGCGTGCCGTTGATGTTGTTACCCAGTGCCTTCGCGATTTTATTCAGACGCTTAGTGTATTTGCTGGATGCTGGCACAACCGGATTTTGCTTGTCCATTTCTGCGCAAGCCTGATCGGAAAGCTTTTTAACGTCAGCATCGCTCAGGGTCGCCGCCTGATAAGCGCCCATACCGGACTTGGTCAGCGCATCAGCGTTGATCCCGCCCATGTTTTTACAGCCAGACACCAGCGCTGCCGCAACGAGGCAGCTAAGAAGTACTTTTTTGTTTTTCATAATAAATCGTCCATGGATTCAAAGTAAAAATGCCGCGGGTTAATTAACCCGGCGGCAGATTAACATTATTGAAACATGGGCGCTTATCCGAAAAATAACGGCTACCCAGCGCGCCGTAGTTGTGATACAGCGCGAATAGCCGATCACGCGTCGTGGCTAATGCGCGCCAGTTGGGTGAAGTAATCCGGGAACGTTTTAGCCGTACATTTCGGGTCAAGAATCGTGACCGGCGTGTCAGACAACGCCACCAGCGAAAAACACATCGCCATGCGATGATCATTGTAGGTGCCGATATCCGCAAACTGCAGCTCGGCGGGCGGCGTGACGGTAATGAAATCATGCCCCTCTTCTACCGTGGCGCCGACTTTACGCAGCTCTGTCGCCATTGCCGCGAGACGGTCAGTTTCCTTCACACGCCAGTTATAAATATTGCGAAGTGTGGTGGTGCCTTTCGCGAACAGCGCCGCCGTGGCGATGGTCATTGCCGCATCGGGAATATGGTTCATATCCATATCAATCGCGTTAAGCTCACCGCGGGTGCAACTGATATAATCGTCGCCCCAGGTGATGCGCGCGCCCATTTTCTCCAGCACGTCGGCAAAATGAATGTCGCCCTGCACACTGTTGCGACCAATACCCGTTACCTTCACGGTGCCGCCTTTGATTGCCGCCGCCGCCAGGAAATAGGAAGCAGAAGAGGCGTCCCCTTCCACCAGATAATGCCCCGGTGACTGATATTGCTGGCCACCCTGAATCACAAAACGCTGATAGTTCTGATTCTCCACCTCTACACCGAAGGTTTTCATCAGATGCAGCGTGATATCGATATACGGTTTTGAAACCAGTTCGCCTTTGATATCGATAGCGGTGTTGCTCGGCGCCAGCGGTGCCGCCATCAGCAGCGCCGTTAAAAACTGGCTTGAAACGCTGCCATCCACGGTGACATTCCCACCCGCAAAGCCGCCTTTCAGGTGCAGCGGCGGATAGTTTTCCTGCTCCAGATACGTCACGTCCGCACCACCCTGACGCAGCGCGTCTACGAGATGGCCAATCGGGCGTTCTTTCATCCGCGGCTCACCCGTCAGCACCACATTGTTCGTGCCAAGGCACAACGCTGCCGCCAACGGGCGCATCGCAGTGCCTGCATTGCCTAAAAACAGCTCTAGCTCGACGAGCGTATTAAACGGTCCACCCTGCCCCTGAATTTCACAACGGGTACGATCTTCGGACAGCACATAATGAACGCCCAGCGCCTTGAGCGCATTGAGCATATGGCGCACGTCATCGCTGTCTAAAAGATTGGTCAGCGTGGTTGTGCCCTTCGCCAACGCCGCCAGCAACAGCGCCCGGTTAGAGACACTCTTGGAGCCAGGCAGATTAATGGTGCCATCCACACGCGCGATGGGTTGTAAGGTCAGGGATTCCTGCATGAAAAAAGTCTCGATAAAACAGAATAAAAACCCCGCGGCCAGCCGCGGGGAGAATCGTAACGAAAGGATTAACCGTGGCGACGCTCGAAATCAACCATAAAATCGGTCAGGGCTTGCACCCCTTCAAGCGGCATCGCGTTATAGATTGAAGCACGCATACCACCGACCACACGGTGGCCTTTCAACGCGTGCAGGCCAGCGGCGAACGATTCTTCCAGGAAAAGCTTATCCAGACTACTGTCGGCAAGCTGGAACGGCACGTTCATACGTGAACGGTTGGCTGCAGCCACATCGTTGCGGTAGAAATCGCTGTTATCAATCACGCCATAAAGGAGATCGGCTTTCTGCTGGTTGATTTTGTCCATCGCCGCCACGCCGCCTTTGGTTTTCAGCCATTTGAAGACCAGACCTGACAAATACCAGGCGAAAGTCGGCGGCGTGTTGAACATAGAATCGTTTTCACTCAGTACGGTGTAATCCAGAACTGACGGGCAGGCAACATGCGCGTTGCCAAGCAGATCCTCACGAACAACCACCAGCGTCAGACCCGCCGGGCCGATGTTCTTCTGCGCGCCGGCGTAGATAACGCCGTAGCGACTAACATCAATCGGATGAGAAAGGATGGTGGAGGAGAAATCCGCGGTCACAATAGCGTCGCCGAAATCCGGCGTGTCGTTAATGGCGATGCCGTCGATAGTTTCGTTCGGACAATAGTGCAGGTAGGCCGCCTTTTCTGACAGCTGCCATTCGCTCATTGGTTTAATTGCGCGCTTGCCATCGAGGGTAATTTTCGCGTCGATGACGTTCGGCGTGAGATACTTTTTCGCTTCTTTGACGGCGCTTGCCGCCCAGTAGCCGCCATCCACATAATCGGCTGTTGTTTTATCGCCGAGCAGGTTCAGCGGAATCGCGGAGAACTGACCGCGACCGCCGCCGTGGCAGAACAACACTTTGTAGTTTGAGGGGATTTGCAGAAGATCGCGAAAATCCTGTTCTGCCTGTTCCGCAACCTGAATAAACTCTTTGCTGCGGTGACTGATTTCCATGACCGAAGTGCCTAAACCCTCCCAGTCACGTAACTCTTCCTGAGCCACTCGCAACACATCCACCGGCAGCATCGCCGGGCCAGAACTAAAATTGTAGACCTGAGCCATTTCCCCTCACCACGCTAAAAGCAATAAGTTTTTCCTGTGGCTATCGGTTTTATCATTCCCCCGCCGGGCCTGCAACGGCTAATCCTGGCACCGGGGGGAATGTGCGCCAAATCACACAACAGATTCCGCCAGCGTTACGCGCGCTGACGGAGGAATTGGCTATCAGGTCACGCGTGTAGCGGTGCTTGCCTTCACCCATATGTGGTTTTTACAGCGCGGACACGGCGGTTTTTCGCCTGCCTCATAGGTCACCACTTCGCTGCAGCGAATGCAGGCATAATCACCGACTTCCGGAATAGTTTCAAAACGCTCGCTGCAATATTCCGGCAGGATAGAAAGCCCAGGCCGCACCAGCTTATCAGGATAGTAATAGATGCTAATTTGCCCGTTCGCTTCAAGAATGGCGAGCCGCACCTGACCGAGATGCTCGACACCGTTATTTCGCAATTCCATAAAGAACTCAAACTCGGTCATGTTTTCCCGGTTGAGTTTCTCCCAGGCCAGTTCGCCATCTTCAATAATGATGCGAGGCTTACCCTCCAGCAGATCTTCAAGCTTTTCACTAAAAGACATGAGCCACATCACCAGACGGTAGAGCGCACCAAGTGTCACGAAGACAACCAGAACCGGCAGGAGCGGCACGTCATCATAAAATGCCACATCACCCGCCGCCGAACCGAGTGTCAGAATGATTAAAACTTCGAACAACGACATCTGACGAACGCCCCGTCGCCCGGTAATTTTGAGAAACAGAAACACCAGAATAAAGGTATAAAGGCTGCGCAGCGCCACTTCACCCAGAAACTCAAGCGGAAACTTGTCAAGCGCCATCCGTTGCAAATCGAAAGCTTTCATATTTTTCTTACGCCATAACAGAGAGTTATCATCTTTAAGGATAGCCTTAAGATTTATTTCTGCCGCGTCGGGCGGGACGATGGCGCAAAACGGCTAAAATCCGTATCATTGCGCGCTTTGCGTACGACAAAAGTGGATCCCATGACTCAAACTTTCATCCCTGGCAAAGATGCCGCTCTGGAAGACTCCATCGCTCGCTTCCAGCAGAAACTCACCGATCTGGGCTTTGACATTGAAGAGGCCTCCTGGCTTAATCCGGTGCCGAACGTCTGGTCCGTGCATATTCGCGACAAAGCGTGCGCGCTGTGCTTTACCAATGGTAAAGGCGCCACGAAAAAAGCCGCGCTGGCCTCTGCGCTGGGCGAATATTTTGAGCGTTTATCCACCAACTATTTCTTCGCTGATTTCTGGCTGGGCGACACGATTGCCAACGGCCCGTTTGTGCATTATCCGAATGAAAAGTGGTTCCCTATCCCGCAGAGCGACGAGCTGCCGGAAGGTATCCTGGACGCCCGCCTGCGCGCATTTTACGATCCGGAAAACGAACTGACCGCGAGCATGCTGGTCGATTTGCAGTCCGGCAATGAAACACGCGGCATTTGCGCCCTGCCGTTTACCCGTCAGTCGGATGAACAAACCGTCTATATTCCGATGAACATCGTCGGCAATTTGTATGTCTCTAACGGCATGTCCGCCGGAAACACCCGTAACGAAGCACGTGTACAGGGTCTTTCAGAGGTGTTTGAGCGCCACATCAAAAACCGCATCATCGCAGAGAGCATCAGCCTGCCGGAAATTCCGCAAGATGTGCTGGCGCGCTATCCGGGTGTGGTTGAAGCCATTAATACGCTTGAAGCCGAAGGATTCCCGATTTTCGCCTACGACGGCTCGCTCGGCGGCAAATATCCGGTTATCTGCGTCGTGCTGTTTAACCCGGCGAACGGTACGTGCTTCGCCTCTTTCGGCGCACATCCTGATTTCGGCGTGGCGCTGGAACGTACCGTTACTGAATTGCTGCAGGGGCGTGGTCTGAAAGATCTGGACGTGTTTACCCCGCCGACGTTTGACGACGAGGAAGTTGCCGAACACGCTAACCTCGAAACGCACTTTATCGACTCCAGCGGTCTGATCTCCTGGGATATGTTCAAGCAGGACGCAGACTATCCGTTCGTCGACTGGAGCTTCGCCGGGACGACAGAAGAAGAGTTTGCCACGCTGATGGCTATCTTCCAGTCCGAAGATAAAGAAGTGTATATCGCTGATTACGAACATCTGGGTGTGTATGCCTGCCGTATTCTGGTGCCAGGCATGTCTGACATCTATCCGGCGGAAGATTTGCTGCTCGCCAATAACAGCATGGGTGCGCATCTGCGCGAAACGCTGCTGGCGCTGCCGGGCAGCGAATGGGAGAAAGAAGATTACCTGAATCTTATCGCTCAGCTTGATGAAGAAGGCCACGACGATTTTACCCGTGTGCGCGAACTGCTTGGTCTGGCGACGGGTAAGGACAACGGCTGGTACACGCTGCGTATTGGCGAACTGAAAGCGATGCTGGCGCTGGCGGGTGGCGATCTGGATCAGGCGCTCATCTGGACGGAATGGACTATGGAGTTTAACGCGTCTGTCTTTAGTGCTGAGCGCGCCAACTATTACCGCTGCCTGCAAACTCTGCTGTTGCTGTCCCAGGAAGATGAACGTGAGCCGCTGCAATATCTGAATGCGTTTGTGCGTATGTACGGTTCCGACGCCGTAGAAGCCGCCAGCGCAGCCATCAGCGGTGAAGCGCCATTCTACGGCCTGCAACCTGTTGACGGCGATTTAAACGCCTTCCCGGCGCACCAGGCGCTGCTGGCGGCCTATGAAAAACTTCAACGCGCTAAAGCGACGTTTTGGCAAGGAAATTGATATAACGCATATCAATTGACTAGCTTCACACTTATGTTTAGCGAATATGACGGGGCACGTTTACGGCCCCGTTTTTATTTGTCTGGCTAAACACTTAATTGTAAAAATCGGGTTAATTACTGGTGAATATTAATTATATCCACCCGGCTTGATTGTTACTTTTTTTAGCCAATAATTTAGAGTGATTAACACCTTATGGGGAGAGAGAAACCGCTTTTTTTCAACTCATTTAATAATATTTAAAATTTATTTTTTATTGGATAATCAAAAAGTTAACCTGAAATTGCGCAAAAACCAGACGCTTTTCAGTCCTGCAAACCTGGCGAGATATGATCCATATCAAATTTTACTCCATCATGCTTTGTTAGTATCAACTCGCCGAATAAATAAAGAGAGAGTTAGTGTGAAAGCTGACAACCCTTTTGATTCATTACTCCCCGCTGCTATGGCCAAAGTCGCCGAGGAAGCGGGTGTTTATAAAGCCACGAAACATCCGTTAAAGACGTTTTATCTGGCAATTACGGCTGGCGTATTTATCTCAATTGCTTTTGTTTTCTATATCACCGCCACCACCGGCACTGCCACCATGCCTTTCGGCATTGCAAAACTGATTGGCGGCACCTGTTTCTCTCTCGGTCTGATTCTTTGCGTCATTTGCGGCGCCGATCTCTTTACCTCTACGGTACTGATTGTTGTCGCTAAAGCCAGCGGTCGCATCACTTGGGGACAACTGGCGCGCAACTGGCTGAATGTTTATGTGGGCAACCTGATCGGCGCCCTGCTCTTTGTTTTACTGATGTGGCTTTCTGGCGAGTATATGACCGCCAATGGCGGTTGGGGACTCAACGTTCTGCAAACCGCGTCACATAAAGTCGAACATACTTTTATTGAGGCCGTGTGCCTCGGCATCCTGGCTAACCTTATGGTGTGTCTGGCCGTCTGGATGAGCTATTCAGGCCGCAGCCTGATTGATAAAGCTTTTATTATGATTCTGCCGGTTGGAATGTTTGTGGCCAGCGGTTTCGAACACAGTATCGCCAACATGTTTATGATCCCAATGGGGATAGTGATTCGTCACTTTGGCAGCCCGGAGTTCTGGAGCGCCATTCACGCTTCGCCGGATCAATTTTCTCATCTGACCGTGATGAATTTCATCATTGATAACCTGATACCGGTAACCATAGGTAATATTATTGGTGGGGGTTTGCTTGTCGGATTGACATACTGGGTCATTTACCTGCGTGGCGACGACCATCGCTGATAGTTGTTCCAGGCAGTAAATAAAAAATCCACTTAAGAAGGTAGGTGTTACATGTCCGAGCTTAATGAAAAGTTAGCCACAGCCTGGGAAGGTTTCGCGAAAGGCGACTGGCAGAATGAAGTCAACGTCCGCGACTTTATCCAGAAAAACTACACGCCGTACGAGGGTGATGAGTCCTTCCTGGCTGGCGCAACTCAAGCCACCACTACCCTGTGGGACAAAGTCATGGAAGGCGTCAAACTGGAAAACCGCACGCATGCGCCAGTTGACTTCGACACTTCCGTGGCGTCCACCATCACTTCGCACGACGCGGGTTACATCAACAAATCGCTGGAAAAAATTGTTGGTCTGCAGACTGAAGCTCCGCTTAAACGCGCCATCATCCCGTTTGGCGGTATCAAAATGGTTGAGGGTTCCTGCAAAGCGTATAACCGCGAGCTGGATCCGCAGCTGAAAAAAATCTTCACCGAATACCGTAAAACCCATAACCAGGGTGTATTTGATGTTTACACCAAAGACATCCTGAACTGCCGTAAATCCGGTGTACTGACCGGTCTCCCGGATGCGTATGGCCGTGGTCGTATCATCGGTGACTACCGTCGTGTTGCGCTGTACGGTATCGACTACCTGATGAAAGACAAATATGCCCAGTTTGTCTCTCTGCAGCAGGATCTGGAAAACGGTGTTAACCTGGAAGCAACTATTCGCCTGCGCGAAGAGATTGCTGACCAGCATCGCGCGCTGGGTCAGATTAAAGAAATGGCAGCAAAATATGGCTGCGATATCTCTGGTCCGGCTACAAACGCGCTGGAAGCGGTACAGTGGACTTACTTCGGCTACCTGGCCGCAGTGAAATCCCAGAACGGTGCGGCGATGTCTTTCGGCCGTGTATCTACGTTCCTCGACGTTTACATCGAACGCGACCTGAAAGCAGGCAAACTCAACGAGCAGGAAGCCCAGGAACTGATCGACCACCTGGTCATGAAACTGCGTATGGTGCGTTTCCTGCGTACCCCGGAATATGATGAGCTGTTCTCAGGCGACCCGATTTGGGCGACCGAATCTGTCGGTGGTATGGGCGTTGACGGTCGTACGCTGGTTACCAAAAACAGCTTCCGCTTCCTCAACACCCTGTACACCATGGGGCCGTCTCCGGAGCCGAACATCACTATCCTGTGGTCCGAAAAACTGCCGCTGAACTTCAAGAAATTCGCAGCGAAAGTTTCCATCGACACCTCTTCTCTGCAGTATGAGAACGATGACCTGATGCGTCCGGACTTCAACAACGACGATTACGCTATCGCGTGCTGCGTAAGCCCGATGGTTGTTGGTAAGCAAATGCAGTTCTTTGGTGCTCGCGCAAACCTTGCGAAAACCATGCTGTATGCAATCAACGGCGGCGTTGACGAAAAACTGAAAATGCAGGTTGGCCCGAAATCTGAGCCGATTAAAGGCGATTTGCTGAACTTCGACGAAGTTATGAATCGTATGGATCACTTCATGGACTGGCTGGCGAAACAATATGTCACAGCCCTGAACATCATCCATTACATGCATGACAAATATAGCTACGAAGCTTCTCTGATGGCGCTGCACGATCGCGATGTTATCCGTACCATGGCGTGTGGTATCGCAGGTCTTTCTGTCGCGGCTGACTCACTGTCTGCTATCAAATACGCGAAAGTGAAACCGATTCGCGATGAAGACGGCCTGGCTATCGACTTTGAAATCGAAGGCGAATACCCGCAGTTTGGTAACAACGACGCTCGCGTGGATGACCTGGCGGTTGACCTGGTAGAACGTTTCATGAAGAAAATTCAGAAACTCAATACTTACCGCAACGCTATCCCGACACAGTCCGTGCTGACCATTACCTCTAACGTGGTTTATGGTAAGAAAACGGGTAACACCCCTGATGGTCGCCGCGCTGGCGCACCGTTTGGCCCAGGTGCTAACCCGATGCACGGTCGTGACCAGAAAGGCGCTGTCGCTTCTCTGACGTCTGTTGCTAAACTGCCGTTCGCCTACGCGAAAGATGGTATCTCTTATACCTTCTCCATCGTACCGAACGCGCTGGGTAAAGATGATGAAGTGCGTAAAACCAACCTGGCAGGCTTGATGGATGGTTACTTCCACCATGAAGCCTCCATCGAAGGTGGTCAGCACCTCAACGTGAACGTCATGAACCGCGAAATGCTGCTGGATGCGATGGAACATCCTGAGAAATACCCGCAGCTGACCATTCGTGTCTCTGGCTACGCGGTGCGCTTCAACTCGCTGACCAAAGAGCAGCAGCAGGACGTCATCACCCGTACCTTCACTCAGACAATGTAATACCCGCTCTGACTGAAAACGCGTAAAATGAAGGCTCCACATTTGTGGGGCCTTTCTTATAACGCACCCCAGCCTGAGCCTTTTCTGCAAGGCAACTGACTATAATTCAGTTATCTCGCAAAAAAGACTCGACGCGGCACAGACCGCGCTCACCCGGCCCCGCTGCATCGGGCCTGAACTGGAGATAACACCGCAATGTCAGTAATTGGTCGCATTCACTCCTATGAATCCTGTGGCACCGTCGACGGCCCGGGGATCCGTTTTATCACCTTCTTTCAGGGCTGCCTGATGCGCTGCCTTTATTGCCATAACCGCGACACCTGGGACACGCATGGCGGTAAAGAAATTACGGTCGAAGAGCTGATGAAAGAGGTAGTGACCTACCGGCATTTCATGAATGCTTCGGGCGGTGGCGTTACCGCCTCTGGCGGCGAGGCGATACTGCAGGCAGAATTCGTACGCGACTGGTTCCGCGCCTGTAAGAATGAAGGTATTCATACTTGCCTCGATACCAACGGTTTTGTGCGCCGTTACGATCCCGTCATTGACGAGTTACTGGAAGTCACCGATCTGGTCATGCTCGATCTCAAACAGATGAATGACGAGATCCACCAGAATCTGGTGGGCGTTTCTAATCACCGCACACTGGAATTTGCTCGTTATATTGCGGCTAAAGGGATTAAGACCTGGATACGTTATGTGGTCGTGCCCGGCTGGTCAGATGATGATGATTCCGCACATCGCCTCGGCGAATTTACCCGTGAAATGGGTAATATTGAAAAAATTGAACTGCTGCCCTACCACGAACTCGGCAAGCATAAATGGGTGGCAATGGGTGAAGAGTACAAACTCGACGGTGTAAAACCGCCGAAGAAAGAAACGATGGAACGGGTGAAAGGCATCCTTGAGCAATACGGTCACAAAGTGATGTACTAAAACAACGCCCGCATTAAGCGGGCGTTTTGTTATCAGGCATGAGCCACGGGCGTAGGATGGTGACCCGCTTTACGCATCAGCATCATCAGGTAGACAAACGACACGCTGGCGATCATCACAAACAGCAAACTGTCTGAGTAGCTCTGCATGAGCATAGCGGTAAATGTCGGCCCTAAGAGGCTGCCGATCGTGTAACTCAACAGCAGAGCCTGATTCATGGCTACCAGCTGATGATGCTCTACCTTCTCACAGGCCCAGGCCATCGCCACCGGATAAAGCGTAAAGCCCGCAGCGCCAAGGACAAACAGCGTTGGCGCCATTGCCGCTTGCGACAGCATCGCCATACAGCCGACGATCACCACAAAAACTTGTACTCGCAACACCAGCAGACGCCCGAAACGGTCAGCGAGCTTTCCTATCGGCCACTGACCGACAATCCCGGCGCTAACCATGACTGCCATCCAGAAACCAATACCAGAATCGCTGACGCCCTGATGATTCAGGTAAAGCGGCATCAGGCCATACAGCGAGCCCAGCACAATCCCGGAGATAACACAGCCGTTAACACCAAGACGCGCCTGGCGCAGCTTAAACATTGGCCAGATATGGGTTTTCTCCTGATGCTCGCTGCTGCTGTTCACGATGCGCGTAAAGAGCAATGGCAGGATGGCTGCCATAACCATGCCTGTCACCCATGGCAGAACGCTTACCAGGTCGGTAGGCAGTTTGCTAACCATCAGCTGACCGGCGACCGTGCCGAGATAATAGACCATCATATACGCGGCGAGCAGACGACCACGGTTACGTGACGTGCCGCTGCACATCAATGCGCTTTCAACCACCACCCAAATCATCGCGCAGCCGATACCCGCAATGAAGCGCCATGCAAGCCAGCTCCAGAAACCAATCGTCAACCCGAGGCCGGCGCAACCTACAGCGAAAATCAGCGAGGCAATATAATAGCTGCGATTAAATCCAAAACGTTTAATCAGCGCGCCGGTAACCAGTGTACCCAGAAGGTTGCCGGTAAAATAAGATGAGCCGACCATGCCGACCTGCCAGGTAGGCAAATTTTCATGGGCAAGCCACAGCGGTACCAGCGTATTTAACACCGCTATCGCGAGGGTCAACAGAAGCAGGCCACAGAGCAGAAGCAGCACTGGCCGGGTATAGGTAGTCATGGAATAAACCGTGAGGAAGATCAGAATTCGTGCGCATCATGCCACCAGCCGCGCCAAAGTCAATCTGCCAGAAATCGTCTTTTTCGGTTAAAAAGGGTTGTCGATGAATAGCCTTGATTTATCCGATACCCCATAAGGCCAAAACTTTTAAATTTCTCTATTTAAAATAGCGCGTTAGCAAAATAAAGCGGGGGTTTACTTCCATGAAAAAATTTATCAATAAACACGAGAAAAAGAAGCGGTATTAAAACGAAAAAAGCGCCCGCAGGCGCTTTAAAAGATAGTGAATTTATCTTAACCGATAAACTCAAGGCCTTTCATATATGGACGGAGGACTTCCGGAACTTCAATGCGGCCATCAGCCTGTTGATAGTTTTCCAGCACCGCAACCAGAGTACGGCCCACGGCCAGGCCAGAACCGTTCAGAGTGTGCACCAGACGCGTCTTTTTATCAGACTTGCTACGGCAGCGTGCCTGCATGCGACGCGCCTGGAAATCCCATACGTTAGAGCAGGATGAGATTTCACGATACGTATCCTGCGCCGGGATCCAGACTTCCAGATCATAGGTTTTACGCGCCCCAAAGCCCATATCCCCTGTGCACAACAGCATCTTACGATACGGCAGGCCCAGCAGTTGCAGAACTTTTTCCGCATGGCCCGTCATCTCTTCCAGTGCCTGCATGGAATCTTCCGGACGGACGATCTGCACCATTTCAACTTTATCGAACTGGTGCATACGAATCAGACCGCGCGTATCACGACCATATGAACCCGCTTCTGAACGGAAGCACGGCGTATGTGCGGTCATTTTGATTGGCAGCGCGTCTTCGTCGATTATCTCATCACGCACAAGGTTAGTGAGCGGCACTTCCGCCGTCGGGATCAGCGCGTAGTTACTGCTGTCCGCTTCTTCTTCCAGCGGACGAGTATGGAAGAGATCGCCTGCGAATTTCGGCAACTGACCGGTGCCATAGAGCGTATCGTGGTTAACCAGATACGGCACATAGTTTTCGCTATAGCCATGCTCTTCGGTATGCAGATCCAGCATGAACTGCGCCAGCGCGCGGTGCAGACGGGCGATTTGCCCTTTCATCACCACAAAACGAGAGCCGGTCAGCTTAACGGCGCTCGCGAAATCAAGCCCGCCATGCATTTCGCCAAGCGTGACATGATCGCGCACGTCAAAATCGAATTTACGCGGCGTGCCCCAACGGCTGACTTCTACGTTATCGCTGTCGTCTTTACCGACCGGCACATCATCATCCGGCAGGTTAGGAATAGTCAGCGCGATATCGCGGATTTCCGCCAGCAGCGCGTCGAGTTCATTTTTCGCCGCGTCGAGCTCTTCGCCAAGCTTGTTAACTTCCAGACGAAGCGGCTCAATATCCTCCCCACGCGCTTTCGCCTGGCCGATGGATTTCGATCGCGAGTTACGTTCAGCCTGCAGGTTTTCAGTTTTTACCTGCAGAACTTTACGACGCTCCTCAAGAGCGACCAGCTTATCTACATCCAGCTTAAAGCCCCGGCGTGCCAGTTTTTCTGCGACTGCGTCTGGCTCGGTACGCAGCAGATTGGGATCGAGCATGCTTATCCTGTGCTTATCGAAAAAAGAAAAGGGAAAGGCGACCGCTGCCTGCGGTCGCACTGATATTCAACGATTAACCTTACCGCAACGACCGCATTAGCGGTAGCGTTTTGTGGGGCTTTTCTGATCCTGTTCAGCAAGCCAGGCTAGCTTTTCGCCAATCTTGCCTTCAAGACCTCTGTTGGTGGGATGATAGTAACGCGTTTGTGCCATTTCGGACGGGAAATACTCTTCACCAGCCGCATAGGCATTGGGTTCGTCATGTGCATAACGGTATTCCTGCCCGTAGCCCATTTCTTTCATGAGCTTCGTTGGCGCATTACGTAAATGCTCCGGCACGTCGAAATCAGGGCGTTCACGAGCATCCCGGAGCGCCGCTTTAAAGGCAGTGTAAACGGCATTGCTTTTCGGCGCGCAGGCGAGATAGACAATCGCCTGGGCAATCGCCCTTTCGCCTTCGGCAGGCCCGACGCGGGTAAAGCAATCCCAGGCTGAAATCGCTACTTGCATCGCACGCGGATCGGCGTTGCCGACATCTTCTGAAGCGATGGCCAGACAGCGGCGCGCCACATAAAGCGGGTCGCCGCCAGCGCTGATGATACGCGCATACCAGTACAGCGCGGCGTCAGGTGCGGAGCCACGCACCGATTTGTGCAGCGCAGAGATAAGATCGTAAAAACGATCGCCTTTATTATCAAACCGCGCGCTGCGCTCGCCTGCAATTTCCGTCAGCAGCTCAGGCTTGAGTACCCGTTTACCGCTGTCATCGGTCGGCGCCATGTCGGCCATCATCTCAAGCGTATTGAGCGCGCGTCGTGCGTCCCCGTTCACCAGTTCTGCAATAGCGAGGCGGGTTTCATCCGGCAGAACGATATCCTGACCACCGTAGCCGCGCGCGCGATCGGTCATTGCCTGCGTCAGCACCTGTTCGATATCTTCAACCGTCAGAGACTTAAGCAGGTATACGCGCGCGCGCGAAAGCAGAGCCGAATTCAGTTCAAAGGATGGATTTTCGGTCGTTGCGCCGATAAAGGTTATCGTGCCGTCTTCGATATGCGGCAGGAAAGCGTCCTGCTGGCTTTTATTAAAACGGTGGACTTCATCAACGAAGAGAATAGTGCGGCGACCTGCATTACGGTTTTGCCTTGCGCGCTCAATGGCTTCGCGAATTTCTTTTACGCCTGACGTGACAGCAGAAATCCGCTCTACATCAGCATTTGCATAGCGCCCAATCACTTCCGCAAGCGTGGTTTTGCCGGTCCCTGGCGGGCCCCAGAGGATCATTGAATGGAGATGCCCGGCTTCGATGGCGCGGGGCAAC
This sequence comes from Cronobacter condimenti 1330, assembly GCF_001277255.1. Taxonomy (NCBI): domain Bacteria; kingdom Pseudomonadati; phylum Pseudomonadota; class Gammaproteobacteria; order Enterobacterales; family Enterobacteriaceae; genus Cronobacter; species Cronobacter condimenti. The sequence continues at coordinate 1,521,683 of NZ_CP012264.1, read as the reverse complement.
GGCTTACCTGGCGCCAGCAGATGCTGCTGCCCGATATACTGTGCCAGATTTTCTGGCCGCATACGTGCGGCCAGAGGCTGAAAGGCGTTGTCGGAAAAATCGAGCGAAAGATTGCCCACCCGGACCTCTACTTATTACGCTGGTCGTCCACCGTCACGCCCTGCGGCGGCGTAAAGGTAAACTTGCTCATATCTACCGCGCCATTTTGCTGTGACTTAAGCTGATAGCTGCTGCGCTGCTCATCCTGCTCAACGGCGCTGAATTGATTAATGGTGCCGTCACGGCTCACATTGATCGTAAATTGTTTCAGGTTGCCGCTACTGGCTTTCGGCGTGAGCACGAAATCGTCGCCGTTTTGTTTGATGTTGTATTGCTGCCAGTCGCTGCTTTGGTTACGCGCAATGAGCATAAACGGCGTATTGCTGGTGGCATCTTTAAGCCAGGTTGCGCTCGCCTGTTCGACAAACGGGTTATAGAACCACAGTGTCTTACCATCAGAAATCAACACGCTTTCATCCGGCTGCGTCATATGCCAGTTAAACAAATTAGGACGTTTAACCCATAGATCGCCCTGTCCTTCCTGCACGGCAGCACCGCTGCCATCGGTCACCTTTTGCGTGAAGCTGGCGTGGAAGCTGCTAACTTTATCGAGACGGCTTTTCAAATCGCCTGCGGCATCCGCCCAAACGGAAGATGCGGCAAACGCGGAAAGCAAAGCACAGGTAACGGCGATTTTTTTCATTGTTATCCCTCAGAATACGACCGACCCCGGTACGGGATCGCTTACTGTCCCTTACTGTAGCCACAAGGCTGTAGTTTTCGACAGAAGAAAAACCTGATTTTTTGGTTATTTACCCATCTTTGCACAGTCAGGATGAGTGGGAAGCCCTGCGTATGCGTGCTGTCGTGCCGCACACGCAGGGGAACAGATTGCTACTCAAAAGGCGGCGGTGCCAACACTTCGCGGTTGCCGTTATGGCCCTGTTCACTGACGATGCCCTGCATCTCCATCTGTTCAATAATGCGCGCGGCGCGGTTGTAGCCAATACGGAATTGACGCTGCACGCCCGAAATTGACGCTTTGCGTTTTTCCACCACAAACGCGACTGCCTGATCAAACAATGGATCGAGCTCTTCCCCGCCGTCAAAGCCCCCACCGCCGCCTTCGCTTTCGCTGTCAGAGGTGATGCCATCAACATATTGCGGACGACCGCGCGCTTTCCAGTCCTGCACCACGGCATGCACTTCTTCATCGCGTACAAACGCGCCGTGAACACGCACTGGCATTGACGAGTTCGGGCCGGAGTAGAGCATATCGCCCATCCCCAGCAGCGATTCCGCCCCGCCCTGATCGAGGATCGTGCGCGAGTCAATCTTACTGGAAACGGTAAACGCAATACGTGTCGGAATGTTAGCTTTGATAAGACCGGTAATGACATCTACTGAAGGTCGCTGAGTAGCCAGCACCAGATGGATACCCGCAGCACGAGCTTTCTGCGCGAGACGTGCGATAAGCTCTTCCACTTTCTTACCGACGGTCATCATCAGATCAGCAAATTCATCAACCAGCACCACGATATACGGCAGTTTAGTCAGCACCGGATGCGTTGCGTCCATGCTATCGCCAGGTTTCCAGTAAGGATCCGGGATAGGGCGCCCCATGCGTTCGGCTTCGGCGATTTTCTCGTTATAGCCAGCAAGGTTACGCACCCCGAGCGCCGACATTAACTTATAGCGGCGCTCCATCTCATTCACGCTCCAGCGCAGGGCATTGGCAGCGTCCTTCATGTCGGTAACCACTTCGGTCAGAAGATGCGGAATACCTTCGTAAACGGACAGCTCCAGCATTTTCGGGTCGATCATGATGAATTTCACGTCTTCCGGCGTCGCCTTATAGAGCATACTCAGGATCATGGCGTTAACACCCACCGACTTACCTGAACCGGTCGTACCTGCTACCAGCAGATGCGGCATCTTCGCGAGGTCGGCAACGACCGGATCGCCTGCGATATCTTTACCCAGTACGACGCTCAGCGGCGACGGATTGTCGCGGAATTTCGCGCAGTCCAGCACTTCTCGCAGGTAAACGGTTTGACGTTTCTTATTCGGCAGTTCAAGGCCGACATAAGGTTTACCGGGAATAACCTCTACGACGCGCACAGCGACGGTTGAAAGCGAACGAGCAAGATCGCGAGAAAGGTTCGAGATACGCGCGGCTTTAACGCCAGGTGCCAGATTCAGCTCAAAGCGCGTAATCACAGGGCCAGGCGAGTAGTTGACGACATCCGCTTTGATGCGGAAATCCGCCAGACGCGCTTCTACCAGGCGTGCCATCTGCTCCAGTGCAAAGGTATCCACCGGTTCAACTTCCGCCGGTGGCGATGTCAGAAGATCCAGTGAAGGCAGCGGCGTAGAGGGCTTATGCGTTGGCAACTCATCGCCATTGCGCATTAACAGCGGGTGAATCAGGCTGTCGCGCGGTGCTTGAGCAGGCGGTGCAGTCTGGACAGGCGCAGCGGCGGGTTGCGAAGGCGGATAGCTTGGCGCAGGTGCAGCGTATTGCTGTGACTGAACCGGTGGCTGTGGCGCAGCAGAGGGCTGAATATGCCCCTGCGGCGGTTGCGCATATGCCGGTTGGGTTGTATTAGCCGGTGCAGGTGCCGCATATTGCGCTGGTGGCTGTTGCGGGGCCTGATAGTGAGACGGCGCTGGCTGTGGTGGCTGGCGATACGGCTCAGGTTCAACAGGCCCTGCTACATCAGGCATGAAGAGCGGTTCACTCGGCCCTTCACTGACAAGCGTTTTCATTGGTGAAAACTCGAAATCATCCGGCAGGTGCGGCGCTGCCCCTGAAGGCTGCGGCGTGGCGTAACGCTGCTGCTGTGTGGCGGCAAACTGGCGCGCCAGTTCCGCCTGTTCAGCGGCCTCTGCGTCCTCGGGACTCATTTCAGCCTGATACTCTTCACCGTAACGCTGCTGCTGGGAGGCGGCAAACTGACGCGCCAGTTCATCCTGGTACATCGCGTCCGCTTCTTCTTCTGAGACACCCTGAGGCTGTTGCGCCATACGACGCTCGGCCTCTTCGCGGGCACGCTCTTCCGCCATCCGCTGAGACGGCAGTTTGATGCCGTAAGAAGCCAGCTCACGCCGGGTCGGTACGCGGACACGATTTGGACGCGGCAGTTGCGGGCCTATACCCTCTTTCACCTGAGGACGCGGCGCCTCACCGGCAACCGGCGTAAACGCGGCAGCCGCAGTGTGTGACGCTACGGAAGCCGCCTGCGAAGCCGCGTGAACGGACGCGGCCGCAGCGCTCGCCGATGCACCAGCATTCATACCCGCTGCGGCAGCACCAGCAATATCTGAAACGTGCACAGGAGTCGCGGATGTTTGTGACGCGCGCGCGGGTTCCTCTTTGCGGGCAAGTTCCTGCGGGTCGGGGACAGGTTGATACCATGCAGCCAGTTGTTCACGCTCGCGAGCGCGCTGCGCCTCCACTTCTTCAAAGTGGTAAAGCGGCGGACGCGCAGGTTTAACCTCTTCCGGAGGTGCAACCGGCTCTGGTTCATACACAGGCTCGGTGACTTGACCGGGGGTATAAGGCTGTTGTGTTGGCGTAAAGGCGTCTTGCGCTGCCGCGTAGGGCTCCTCAGCAGAAGGATGGTGCGCCGCGTGCGGCTCGGTATAGGGGTCATGCAGCGTCGGTGTCTGCTGGTACGCCACTGGATGCGGTTGATGCGCGTGCTGAGTGTGGTAACCCTGCGATTGTTGAGTCTCGTATCCCTGCGGTTGCGCAGAGTGATACGGCGATTGCGCAGGGTTCGCTTGCACAGGCTGATAAGTTTGCGGTGCAGGTGTGCTGGCCTGCGCAGGCTGCAAGCCACGGTCATCCTGTAACGGCGCGCCAGTAACGGGCGGTTGTGCGTAATAATCCGGCTCTGGCGCGATACCCGGATGGGATTGCGGCGCAGAAGACGCGGTGTGCCATTCAATACCCGTTGCGGCATCCGGTGCCTGGACGCTAACGGAATCAGACGGCATAGCCGTTTGGGCAGCAGCCCAAACCGGCGCAACCGGCGTCGCGGCAGCCGCAGCGGCGGCCGGGTCGGCAATGGAATGACCATTGAGCAGCGGATCGTTTTCGTCATAAAACATGTCCGACTCAGTGACTTTATGACCAGAGAAGAGCACGTCGTCCGCATCGGCTGGCGTACCGCGTACGCTATATTGCACCTCCTCGGCGTCATCCATACGTTTGCCAGAAAAGAGCGCTTCGTCGGTTTTACGCGCGACAGGGTTGCTAAATTTATCGGCCAGTCGTTTACGACGCGCTAAAGCCCCACGAAGAATACGCGCGCGGCGGGACTCTCCTTTCGCTGGCTTCAGCTCGCGCTCATCCTCTTCATATTCGTCGTGCTCTTCATCGTCTTCGTAGTCGTCTTCATCCTGCCAGGTATCGTCCCGGCGGGTACGGTTGCTCGCAAACGTCAACACGGTCAATACGACGCTGCCGATTTTCTCGGCGATGCTAACCCATGACCAGCCGGTAAAGAGCGTTAGCCCTGCCGCCCAGACGCACAGTAGCGCGATGGTGCCGCCGCTACTGTTGAGCATGGGCTGTAACGCCGTGCTGAGCAGGCTACCTACCACGCCGCCGGAGGCGAAATACCAGATATCGTCAGCGTTGATCGCGGCCAGCCCACAAGAGGTCAGGATCAGCGCCAGCACGCCGATAAGGCGCAGCGCTACGGCGAAATAGTCGATGTAATCGTCATTGCCGCGCTGACGCCAGGCAAACCAACACCCGCCGACCATAATGACCGGAATGGTGTAAGCCATTACGCCAAAAATAAAGAACAACGTATCCGCAAGCCATGCGCCCGGCGCGCCGCCTAGATTATGAATAGGCTCATGCCAGGCTGTTTGTGACCAGCTCGGATCGGAAGGATTGAAGCTTAACAGGGCGGCCATCAGCCAGACGGCAAACAGCACAACGAGGATCAGCAGCGCCTCGAGCAGACGTCGCCCGCTGCTTAATTTAGTGAGTGTGACTTCTTTGTCTTCGGTGTATTCCTGGCTCAAGACAGGCTCTCCAGGTCCATGAGGTAAAACGGACAGCAGTGGCGAGAAACCCCGCCACTGCTGCTGTATGGATTAACAGGAGTGTAATCAAACTACGCCCGGTTTGCACCTGTTCTGTGTTAGCGGGTCTTAATAACCAGACGATTACTTTGCTTGACTTCTTCCATGACGACGTAAGTACGGGTGTCATTAACGCCCGGCAGACGCAGCAGGGTTTCGCCCAGCAGCTTACGGTAAGCGGACATATCCGGTACACGGGTTTTCAACAGGTAGTCGAAATCACCGGAAACCAGATGGCACTCCTGAATTTCTTCCAGCTTTTGTACAGCAGCATTGAATTGCTCAAACACATCCGGCGCGCCACGATTCAGAGTAATCTCAACAAATACCAGAAGTGAGGCATCCAGATAATGCGGGTTCAACAGAGCCGTATAGCCCTGAATAAAACCCTGTCGTTCCAGACGACGAACGCGCTCAAGGCACGGCGTCGGTGAAAGACCCACTCTTTTTGAAAGCTCGACGTTAGAAATACGCCCATCCTTTTGCAGCTCATTAAGAATGTTACGATCGATACGGTCGAGATCTTTGCCAGGGCGCTTCTTGCTATCTACCATTATTATTGTCTCTCTGTATTCCTTCCCTACACCTGCCATTACCCATTGCACTTCACTGTTCAGGGTGTCAGTTAGAAGACCGTTGCCCGCTGGCAGCTATCGATATTACGCATGGCGTCTGTCCACACCATGCGTGAATTTCAATAGCCCGGTAAATTGGCACGAGCTTGCGCCAGAATGCGCTATAACCAAAGCCAACACTTTTTCTTCCTCGAATGTTTTCGCAAAAGCGCAGGGGATTGTCAAAGCAAAACATCGATTTTTAGTAGAACGTGCCAGACAGTGGTAACGAGTAGCGATTATTCCTCATTTTACTACCTTATCTGCCGCGCTTTTTAATCAGTAAAAATAATGGCGCTATTGGCTAAAGCTATTGCATGTATCGTTAACAAAATTGCCACACTCTTTTTTTAGCCCGCTAAATTCCCTACAATCCAGCCCATTGTCTGCCAACAACAATGAGGATCTCATGGGCACGGCTAAACACAGTAAGCTGTTAATTCTTGGCTCCGGCCCGGCGGGATACACCGCTGCGGTCTACGCTGCGCGCGCCAATCTGAAGCCGGTTCTGATTACCGGGATGGAAAAAGGCGGTCAACTGACCACCACAACCGAAGTGGAAAACTGGCCAGGCGACCCGCACGATCTGACCGGTCCGCTGTTGATGGAACGCATGCACGAGCATGCTGCGAAGTTTGAAACCGAAATTCTGTTCGACCATATCAACAAGGTCGACCTGCAAAACCGTCCGTTCCGTCTTATCGGTGACAGCGGTGAATACACCTGCGATGCGCTGATTATCGCCACTGGCGCGTCTGCGCGCTATCTGGGGCTGCCGTCTGAAGAAGCCTATAAAGGCCGTGGCGTTTCCGCCTGCGCTACCTGCGACGGGTTCTTCTACCGCAACCAGAAAGTCGCGGTCATCGGCGGCGGCAATACTGCCGTAGAAGAAGCGCTTTACCTGGCAAATATTGCCTCTGAAGTGCATCTGATCCACCGTCGCGATACCTTCCGCGCCGAGAAAATCCTGGTGAAACGTCTGATGGATAAAGTGGAGAGCGGCAACATTGTGCTGCATACCCACCGTACCCTGGAAGAAGTGACCGGCGATCAGATGGGCGTGAGCGGTTTGCGTCTGCGCGATACGCAAAACCCGGACAACGTCGAGACGCTGGATGTCGCGGGGCTGTTTGTGGCTATCGGTCATAGCCCGAACACTGCGATTTTTGATGGTCAGCTGGAACTTGAAAACGGCTATATCAAAGTCCAGTCTGGCATTCACGGCAACGCCACCCAGACCAGTATTCCTGGCGTGTTCGCCGCAGGCGACGTGATGGACCATATCTACCGTCAGGCGATCACTTCTGCGGGCACCGGCTGTATGGCCGCGCTGGACGCCGAACGCTACCTGGACGGTCTGGCTGAAAAGCACAGCTAATTCCACGTGTTAAACAAGGCGACGAATCAGTCGCCTTTCTTTTATCCCCGTTGTAACATTGCCTGCTCTCTCGTCGTACGGCGAGCACTCTGGATTTTACTGCTCAGTGCATGCAATGAATAAAACCCGTCAACAAGAACTGACCCGCTGGCTCAAACAGCAAAGCGTTATCTCCCGCCGCTGGCTCAACCTTTCACGTCTGCTGGGCGTGGTGAGCGGTCTGCTTATCGTGGCACAGGCCTGGCTTCTGGCCGATCTTCTGCACGATATGATTATGAAAGCCATCCCTCGCGAGGCGCTCCTGCTGCCGTTTGCGCTGCTGATCCTGGTTTTTGTGCTGCGCGCCTGGATGGTCTGGCTGCGCGAGAAAGTGGGATTTCATGCCGGACAACATATCCGCGCGCGCATCCGCCAACAGGTGATGAACCGCTTGCAGGAGGCCGGTCCCGCCTGGATTCAGGGCAAACCTGCGGGCAGTTGGGCCACGCTTATCCTTGAGCAGATTGACGACATGCACGACTTCTACGCCCGCTACCTGCCGCAAATGGCGCTGGCCGCGAGCGTACCGCTGCTGATTGTGATCGCGATCTTTCCCTATAACTGGACCGCCGCACTGATTCTTCTTGGCACCGCGCCTCTGATCCCGCTGTTTATGGCGATGGTCGGCATGGGCGCTGCCGACGCCAACCGCCGCAATTTCCAGGCGTTGGCGCGTCTTAGCGGCAATTTCCTTGATCGCCTGCGCGGCATGGAGACGCTGCGCCTGTTTCATCGTGGCGCAGCAGAAACCGACAACATTCGCATTGCATCGCAGGATTTCCGCCAGCGCACGATGGAAGTATTGCGCCTGGCGTTTCTCTCTTCTGGCGTGCTCGAGTTTTTTACCTCCCTGTCGATCGCGCTGGTCGCGGTCTACTTCGGTTTCTCTTATCTGGGCGAACTTAATTTCGGCCATTACGGCACCGGCGTGACCCTTTTTGCCGGTTTCCTTGCGTTAATCCTTGCCCCGGAATTCTTTCAGCCATTGCGCGATCTGGGCACGTTTTATCACGCCAAAGCACAGGCAATTGGCGCAGCCGACAGCCTGAAAACCTTCCTGGAAACCCCCATTCAGCACGCAGAAAAAGGCGCGCTCGAACTGTCCGGCTGCGAGCCCATTATGCTTGAGGCGCAGGGACTGACCATTCTGTCCCCGCAGGGTAAACGTCTCGCGGGGCCGCTGAGCTTCGTACTGCCTGCCGGCAAACGCGTGGCGCTGGTCGGACAAAGTGGGGCCGGAAAAAGCTCGCTGCTAAATCTGCTGGCGGGGTTTCTGCCCTATGAAGGCTCGCTTCGCGTCAATGGCGTTGAATTGCGCGATCTGGACCCGGAAAGCTGGCGTCGACAGTTAAGCTGGGTGGGACAAAACCCGCAGTTGCCTGCCGCCACGCTCAAAGAAAATGTCCTTCTCTCGGCACCGGACGCCAGCGACGCGCAGCTTCAGACCGCGCTGGACAAAGCCTGGGTCAGTGAATTTTTACCGCTGCTCGCACAGGGTGTCGATACGCCTGTTGGCGATCAGTCTGCCGGGTTGTCTGTGGGCCAGGCACAGCGCGTGGCAGTGGCGCGTGCCCTGCTGAGCCCCTGTCGTTTGCTGCTGCTGGACGAGCCTTCTGCAAGCCTTGATGCGGGCAGCGAGCACCGCGTAATGCAGGCGCTGGAAAGTGCCTCGCTGTCGCAGACCACGCTCATGGTGACGCATCAGATTGATCATATCGCCGCCTGGGATGAAATCTGGGTGATGCGCGACGGCCGTCTTGTCGAGCGTGGAGACGTCGCGACGCTCAGCGCTGCCGACGGCTATTTCGCCGCACTGCTGGCGCACCGTCAGGAGGAGATTTAAATGCGCGCGTTGTTACCTTATCTGGCGCTCTATAAACGCCATAAATGGCTGCTTTCACTGGGCGTGGTTCTGGCCATCGTGACGCTGCTCGCGAGCATCGGTCTGCTGACGCTTTCCGGGTGGTTTCTTTCCGCCTCGGCAGTCGTAGGCATGGCCGGCCTTTACAGTTTTAACTATATGCTGCCCGCTGCAGGCGTGCGTGGCGCGGCCATTTTTCGTACCGCCGGGCGTTACTTTGAACGGCTGGTCAGCCACGAAGCGACGTTCCGCGTGCTGGAACATCTGCGTGTTTATATCTTCAGCCGTCTGTTGCCGCTCTCCCCGTCGGGGCTCGCCCGTTTTCGGCAGGGCGAATTGCTAAACCGGCTGGTGGCCGATGTCGACACGCTCGATCATCTTTATTTACGCGTGATTTCACCGCTCATCGGCGCGCTGGCAGTTATCGTTGTGGTGACATTCGGCCTGAGTCTGCTGGATGTTACGCTGGCGCTGACGCTGGGCGGCATTATGCTGGCGACGTTACTGGTGTTTCCTCCCCTCTTCTACCGCACCGGACGTCCGGTGGGTGAAGCGCTGACAGCGCTGCGTGCCAGCTATCGCCAGCAGTTGACTGGCTGGTTACAGGGACAAGCGGAGCTGTCGATTTTCGGCGCAGCCAGACGTTATCGCAATAATCTTGAAGCGACAGAACAGGCGTGGCATGAGGCGCAGCGCCGTCAGGCCGGGCTAACGGCACTGTCGCAGGCTCTGATGACGCTCATAAGCGGTATAACGGTCGTGCTTATTCTGTGGATGGCCGCAGGCGGCGTTGGCGGTAATAGCGCGCCAGGTTCGCTGATTGCGCTCTTTGTCTTTTGTGCGCTGGCAGCCTTTGAGGCGCTCGCCCCCGTAGGCGGAGCATTTCAACATTTAGGCCAGGTCATCGCTTCAGCGCGTCGTGTCAGCGAGGTCATTGAACAGCCGGCTGAAATCACTTTCGCCGAGCCGGGTATTGATGCCCCGCGCAACGCGTCGCTCTCACTGCGTGATGTCTATTTCAGCTATCCGGGGCAGCCACAACCTGCGCTGCGCGGTGTTACGCTGGATGTCGCGCCGGGTGAGCATATTGCCATCCTGGGACGCACCGGCTGCGGTAAATCGACGCTGCTGCAACTGCTGACCCGCGCCTGGGATCCCGATCAGGGCGACGTTCTTCTTGGCGGCACTTCCCTCACCAGCTATCGTGAAGCCGCGCTGCGCGCAACCATGAGCGTCGTGCCGCAACGTGTTCATCTGTTCAGCGCCACGCTTCGCGATAACCTTACCCTCGCCGCGCCTCAAGCCGATGACGCCGCACTTGGTACGGCCCTCACCCGCGTGGGGCTGGAAAAGCTGCTGGAGGATGAAGGATTGAACGCATGGCTTGGCGAGGGTGGACGCCAGCTTTCAGGCGGCGAACTGCGTCGCCTCGGCATTGCACGTGCGTTGCTGCACGACGCGCCAATGCTGCTGCTGGATGAGCCAACGGAAGGTCTTGACGCGCAAACCGAGCGTCAAATCCTTGCGCTGGTCAACGATATCGCCGCACAGAAGACACTGCTGATGGTCACTCACCGTTTGCAGGGCCTGACGGCATTCGATCGCATCATTATCATGGACAACGGGCATATTATTGAGCAAGGTAGTCACGCAGAATTACTGGCGCAGCAGGGACGTTATTATCAGTTTCGTCAGCGAACAGTACACTATCATTGATTGATATTTGACTATGTTGTCAGGGAGCGCCGTTGTGATGCGTCTGGTGCAGCTTTCTCGTCATTCGATTGCTTTCCCCTCTCCTGAGGGGGCGTTACGTGAACCCAACGGCTTACTGGCATTAGGCGGCGATCTCAGCCCGGCTCGCCTGATGATGGCCTATCAACAGGGCATTTTTCCGTGGTTTTCACCGGGCGACCCGATTTTATGGTGGTCGCCGGATCCACGCGCCGTGCTCTGGCCTGACCGGCTCCACATCAGCCGCAGCATGAAGCGCTTTCATCGCCGCTCGCCTTATCGCGTGACGCTCAATCACGCCTTTAACGCTGTCATTCAAGGGTGCGCCGACGATCGCAATGACGGCACGTGGATAACCAATGATGTTGTCATCGCCTGGCAGCGCCTGCATGAACTCGGGCACGCGCATTCGATTGAAGTCTGGCAGGGTGACGCCCTCATCGGCGGCATGTATGGCGTCGCCCAGGGCGCGCTATTTTGCGGCGAATCGATGTTCAGCCGTATGGAGAATGCTTCCAAAACGGCGCTGGTCGTTTTTTGCGAGTACTTTCTTGCACAGGGTGGCCAGCTTATCGACTGCCAGGTGTTGAACCCGCACACCGCATCGCTTGGCGCAGTCGAGATCCCACGGCGTGATTATTTGCAAATCCTGACCGAGTTTCGTCAGTTGCCGCTCGAAAAGCGCTGTTGGGTGCCGCAAACCCTTTTTATGCCCGCAGGATAACAGAATGTTTTCGGCACATTTTTTATCAGGGTGTTATACTTACGCACGCAGAAAATGACTGCCATTACCCTGCCGCCGTTTTGGGACCCTCCGTTAACGCAACGCTTTGGATCTCACGCTCCCCGTTATGCTTGCGCTGCCCGCGCGGTTTTGTCGTGGGGGCAGGAAGGCGCAGCGGTACAACGGGCATTTCGCCCGCAAAACTTTACTTAATGGGTGAACTTGGGCATTATCTTGCCGGTTCAAACTATGGTAGTGATACCCCAGAGGATTAGATGGCCAAAGAAGACAATATTGAAATGCAGGGTACCGTTCTTGAAACGTTACCTAACACTATGTTCCGCGTAGAACTGGAAAACGGTCACGTGGTAACTGCCCATATCTCCGGTAAAATGCGTAAAAACTACATCCGCATTCTGACGGGCGACAAAGTGACTGTTGAGCTGACCCCGTACGACCTGAGCAAAGGCCGCATTGTCTTCCGTAGTCGCTAAGTTTGTACTGACTTCTCGTGTATGAGAAGTAAGGCCGCGCCGCCGTTTGCCGCGCCAGCCTGAGAAAAAGCGCCGCCCTCAAGCGGCGCTTTTTTTATGGGTTGAGATGACGTGCCCTTAAAAAGACATAAAAAAACGCCGGACATGGCTGTCCGGCGTTGGTTTGAAGCGTAGGAGTTTTAGTGCGCGGCTTCGGGCTTATGCTTCTGCGCACTCTGGAAGCTGTACGTTAGCTTATCGCCGTCTTTATCCAGCGCCACGGACACCTGACCGCCATCCACCAGCGAACCAAAGAGCAATTCGTTGGCGAGTGGTTTTTTCAGGTTGTCCTGAATGACGCGGGTCATCGGACGTGCGCCCATCGCGCGGTCATAGCCTTTTTCCGCCAGCCAGTCACGCGCTTCCTGACTCACTTCAAGGGAGACGCCTTTCTGATCAAGCTGCGCCTGCAATTCGACGATGAACTTATCGACCACCTGATGGATCACCTCAGCAGAGAGATGGTTGAACCAGATGATATTGTCGAGACGGTTGCGAAACTCCGGCGTAAAGATCTTTTTGATCTCTTCCATCGCATCGGTGCTGTTGTCCTGACGGATAAGCCCGATAGATTTACGCTCGGTTTCACGTACGCCCGCGTTGGTCGTCATCACCAGAATCACGTTGCGGAAATCTGCTTTACGCCCGTTGTTATCGGTCAGCGTTCCGTTATCCATTACCTGCAACAGCAGGTTAAAGACATCCGGATGCGCTTTTTCAATCTCATCAAGCAGCAGCACCGCGTGCGGATGCTTGATAACCGCGTCAGTCAGCAGGCCACCTTGATCAAAGCCCACATAACCCGGAGGGGCGCCTATCAAACGGCTAACCGTATGACGCTCCATATACTCAGACATATCAAAACGCAGCAGCTCAATGCCCAGCGCTTTGGAAAGCTGCACGGTCACCTCGGTTTTACCGACGCCAGTCGGGCCAGCAAAGAGGAAAGAACCGACCGGTTTGCGGTCGTGCCCCAGCCCTGCGCGGCTCATTTTGATGGCTTCGGTTAAGGCCTCAATGGCTTTATCCTGACCAAACACCAGCATTTTGAGGCGATCGCCCAGATTTTTCAGCGTATCGCGATCGCTTTGCGACACGCTCTTCTCCGGAATACGCGCGATGCGGGCCACCACGGATTCGATATCCGCCACATTGACGGTTTTCTTACGCTTGCTGACCGGCATCAGACGCGCGCGCGCGCCCGCCTCATCGATAACGTCAATCGCTTTATCCGGCAGATGGCGGTCGTTAATGTATTTCACCGCCAGTTCAACCGCCGCACGCACCGCTTTCGCGGTATAACGCACGTCGTGGTGCGCTTCATATTTCGGCTTCAGGCCGTTAATGATCTGCACGGTTTCATCAACGCTCGGCTCGGTGATATCAATTTTCTGGAAGCGACGCGCCAGCGCGCGGTCTTTTTCGAAAATGTTGCTGAACTCCTGATACGTCGTGGAGCCCATGACCCGAATTTTACCGCTGGAGAGCAGCGGTTTGATAAGGTTTGCCGCATCGACCTGACCGCCGGAAGCCGCGCCCGCACCGATGATGGTATGGATTTCATCAATAAACAGGATGCTATTATTATCCTGTTCCAGTTGTTTGAGCAGCGCTTTAAAGCGTTTTTCAAAATCGCCGCGATATTTTGTGCCCGCCAGCAGCGAGCCGATATCCAGCGCATAGATAGTGCAGTCGGCCATGACTTCCGGCACATCACCCTGCACGATACGCCAGGCGAGTCCTTCGGCAATCGCGGTTTTCCCGACGCCCGATTCGCCCACCAGCAGCGGGTTATTTTTACGACGGCGGCAGAGCACCTGAATGGCGCGCTCCAGCTCTTTATCACGGCCAATCAGCGGGTCAATGCCGCCAACGCGGGCAAGCTGATTGAGATTGGTGGTGAAGTTTTCCATACGCTCCTCCCCGCCTGCCTGCTCTTCGTTGACCGGATTGTCATTGCCCGGCGCCTGGCCTGGCTCGTCTTTACGGGTGCCGTGGGAGATGAAATTCACCACATCGAGGCGGCTGACTTCATGTTTACGCAACAGATAAGCCGCCTGGGATTCCTGTTCGCTGAAGATAGCCACTAAGACATTGGCGCCAGTCACTTCGCTACGGCCGGAGGACTGGACGTGGAACACCGCACGTTGCAACACGCGTTGGAAGCTGAGCGTCGGCTGTGTGTCGCGCTCCTCTTCACTCATGGGCAGTACGGGTGTGGTTTGTTCGATGAAGGCTTCGAGTTCCTGACGCAGCGCCACCAGATCCACGGAGCAGGCTTCAAGCGCCTCCCGTGCCGATGGGTTACTGAGCAGAGCCAGTAACAGATGCTCGACGGTCATAAACTCATGTCGGTGCTCGCGCGCTCTGGCGAAAGCCATGTTTAAACTGAGTTCCAGTTCCTGGTTGAGCATAGGGCACCCCCTCAATAGTTTGCCTTGATCAGGCTTTTTCCAGCGTACACATCAACGGATGCTCGTTCTCCCTCGCATATTTGTTCACCTGCGCCACCTTGGTCTCCGCGACTTCCGCCGTGAAAACTCCACAGATGGCCTTTCCCTGATAGTGAACTGCGAGCATCAATTGCGTTGCACGTTCTACATCATAAGAAAAGAACTTTTGTAGCACGTCAATAACAAATTCCATCGGCGTGTAATCGTCGTTCATTAATATAACTTTATACATAGATGGCGGCTTTAGCGCTTCGCGCAGTTCATCTTCCGCCAAATGGTCAAAATCTAGCCAACTTTTATCTTTACTCATTGCCAGTCGTCATCATGGTTAAACTGTACAGCCAGCGTGTTTTCCGGCGCTCTGGTTGAGTGTAATACGCATCCTGAATCTACCCTAATGTTCATTAAGCAACCAGCTATCACTGGTATTCGCGAGCTCTGTCACATTAATGAAAATAGCGTTAACTGCTTCAAAATTTTGACTCAATACCACCTGTCAGACCCCGGTCAACGCTTGACGAAGAGTGCGATTTCTCTAAATTGTACAAGCGTGAGTTGGCGAGGTTTTGAACAGCCCCCCTCACCCACCGGTTCAATCCATCTTACTTAATAAGACTTATGAAGGATGTCGAAGCATGGAGACGGGTACTGTTAAATGGTTCAATAACGCCAAAGGGTTTGGGTTTATTTGTCCTGAAGGCGGCGGCGAGGATATCTTCGCGCACTACTCTACTATCCAGATGGACGGCTACAGAACGCTGAAAGCCGGACAAGTCGTGAGGTTCGATGTACATCAGGGTCCCAAAGGCAACCATGCCAGCGTTATTGTCCCTCTTGAAGCAGAAGTTGCATCCGCAGTTGCGTAACTCTTCTGTTTCATTGTGTACATCCTGCTCCTGAAATGCCAGTCCCGTGGACTGGCATTTTTATTTATTCTCGCGCCAGCGCATCGACAGGGTTAAGTCTCGCGGCGTTCCGGGCGGGCAGCCAGCCGAATAAAACCCCCGTCACACTGGAGCACAAAAAGGCGGTCAACAGCGCCACCGGCGAGAAACCAATCTCCCAGCCGGGCAGAACGAGCTGAAGCGCAAAAGCAATCAACAGCGAAAGCCCGATACCAAGCGCACCTCCAACCAGACAGACCAGCACCGCTTCAATTAAAAACTGTTGCAGCACATCGCTTGCCCGCGCGCCGACCGCCATGCGGATGCCGATTTCACGGGTACGCTCAGTCACGGATACCAGCATGATATTCATCACCCCAATACCGCCCACCACCAGCGAAATGACCGCGACCAGCGTTAAAAAGAGCTGAAGTGTACGTGTGGTCTTTTCTGCGGTTTTCAACACGCCGTCCATATTCCAGGTGAAAAAGTCTTTTTTGCCGTGACGCAACGTCAGCAGACGGATGAGCTGCTGCTCCGCCTCCCCGCTGTCATAGCCATCTTTCACACGCACCGTCACGGAGTTCAGCCACGACTGCCCCATGATGCGCCCGGACATCGTGCTGTAAGGCATCCAGACGCGCAGAATTTTGCTGCTGCCGAACATCGACTGCTTCTCTTCCGCCACGCCGATGACCGTCGCGGGCATGTTGCCCACCAGCACCACTTCGCCGACCACGCTTGCCTTATTCGGAAAGAGCTGGCGACGCGCGTTGCTGTCGATAACCACAACTTGCGCACGACCGCGCAGCTGCTCGTCGTTGAAGGTATTGCCCTCGCTAAAGGTCATGCCGTAGACGTTAAAATATTGCCCGCTCACGCCGTTGGCGCTGGCGGCCACATCCACATTGCCGTAGCGCAGGCGTAAATTCTGCGAGACGGCGGGCGTGGCGGAGCTTACCCACGGCTGGCGCTGGATCGCCTGCAAATCGTCATACTGCAACGCCTGCTGATATTGCGGGTCGTCGTCGCCGAAATCCTTGCCGGGATAAACATCAATCGTATTGGTACCGATGGAGCGAATGTCCTCAAGCACCATCTGCTTGGCGGCATCACCGACCACCACGATGGAAACCACCGACGCGATGCCGATGATAATCCCGAGCATCGTCAGCAGTGTGCGCATCTTGTTGGCTGCCATCGCAAGCCACGCCATGGTCAGCGCCTCGCGGAAACTGTTAATGAACTGCCCTAACGCTGCCGCCTCGTGCGGCTGGGTCGTAAGCCCTGCACCACTGCGCTTTTCCACCGCGGGCGGGTTACTGACAATCTCCCCGTCGCGAATTTCGATGATCCGTTCCGCCTGTGCCGCGACATGTGGATCGTGGGTGACGATAATCACCGTATGCCCGCGATCGCGCAGCTGTTTTAAGGTGGCGATCACCTCTTCACCGGAGTGGCTGTCGAGCGCGCCGGTTGGTTCATCCGCGAGGATCACCTGGCCGCCGTTCATCAATGCGCGTGCAATGCTCACCCGCTGCTGCTGGCCGCCGGAAAGCTGTGAGGGTTGGTAGTCGACGCGCGCCTCAAGGCCAAGGCGGGTCAGTAATTCGCGCGCGCGCACCTGCCGGGCGGCACGGCCCGTACCGGCATAGACCGCGGGCACTTCAACATTCTGGGCCGCGGTAAGATGAGAAAGCAGGTGATAGCGCTGAAAGATAAAACCGAAATGCTCACGCCGAAGACGCGCTAATGCATCATTGTTGAGCGTCGCCACGTCGACGCCCGCCACCTTGTAACTGCCGCTGCTTGGCTTATCAAGACAGCCGAGAATATTCATCAGCGTCGATTTCCCGGAGCCGGACGCGCCGACAATCGCCACCATTTCACCGGCGTTGATAGTCAGCGAGACGCCTTTGAGTACTTCTACGTCCGTTTCGCCCGACGGATAACTGCGGCGAATATCGCGCAGTTCAAGCAACGCCGTCATTCATCACTCCCGGTAGCGCGGCCAATCACTACTTCATCGCCTTCGTCGAGGCCTTTGACTACTTCCACCTGGGTGTCGTTACGCACGCCGATTGTCACCTCGCGCTCGCGCGTTTCCCCATTGCGCAGCAGCGTGACGTTATAGCGATTATCGCCAACCGGCTCGCCAAGCGCCGCGAGCGGGATCGTCAGCACATCGTTAACGCCGCCAAGCTGAATGTGCACCTGCGCGGTCATATCGAGACGGAGCACCCCCTGCGGGTTTGGCACTTCAAAACGGGCGTAATAGAAAATGGCGTCGTTGATTTTCTCAGGCGTCGGAAGAATATCTTTAAGCCGACCTTCATAGCGCGTGAGAGGATCGCCGAGCACCGTAAACCAGGCTTTCAGACCGGGTTTAAGATGGATGACATCCGCTTCAGAAACCTGTGCTTTCACAAGCATTGTACTGAGATCGGCAAGCGTCAGAATATTCGGCGCCTGCTGGGCTGCGATCACCGTCTGGCCCTGCAGCGTCGTAATCTGCGTTACCTCACCGGCGATAGGCGCGGTGATGCGGGTGTAATCAAGGTTGGTTTGCGCGGTGCTAAGCGAAGCCTGGTTGCGCTTAATCTGCGCATCGATAGTGCCAATCTGCGCCTCTTTAACCGCAAGCTCTGTCGCCGCGGTGTCGAGATCCTGACGGGAAACCGCCTGCGTGCGGGCCAACTGTTGCTGGCGGGAAAGCGTCACACTCGCAAGTTTCATTTCCGCCTCAGCCTGGCGCCGCTGGGCGCGCAGCTCCATCAGCGTCGCTTCCACTTCTTTGATCTGGTTTTCGGCTTGCTCCGGGTCAATCACCCCAAGCAGCTGATCTTTTTTAACTTTATCGCCAATATTGACCGACAGCGTTTTAAGCTGGCCGCTCACCTGCGCGCCGACATCCACCTTACGCAGTGCGTCGAGCTTGCCGGTTGCGAGCACGCTCTGTTGCAAGTCCCCTTTGCGAACCAGCATAGTCTGATAGCGAGGCAACGGCGCATTCAGCGTCTTCCAAAGCCAGATGCCACCGATAACGATAATCAGAGCCAGCACCACGTAGCGCTTCCTGAACCTTCCCTTAAGCTTCATATCTTTCCTGACGTTCCAGACAAGTAAACAGAGTTTGCCCTCCTATTCTAAACGCAATCTCAACCAAACCCTATGCAGCCAGTAAATAAACCGAGGCGTTGATATTGCGTTAAGTGATGGTTTGTTCCTATAGCCTCATATTTCATAATGAGACTGGGTTATGTCCGCACTCGCCGAACTTTCCGTATCGCCGCCAGCCTACAGTGCCTGGCAACTTTTTCGTCTGCTCGCCACTGGGCAGAAAACGCCGGGTCTGGCCTGGCAGAACCCGGCCTACCGCCGCAAGTTCCTGCTGCGCTCGCTGGCGACGCCTTTCGCCACCCGCCGCTGGCTTGCGGCACTGGCGCGACAGCCCATGCTGGACACGTTGCTGCATGCCCAGCCGGGTCTGCCGTGCCGTCTGCACCGCCCATGGCTCTCGGTGAATGTTACCCGCGAGCAGGCGCTAAACGCGCTGGAATACCATTATCAGCATATTGCACACCTTTTGCCGCCGACGCTGATGCAAGGACACCTGACGCGTCAGGGCGTTACGCTCGCCACGCTTACGGGTAAGAACGAGGCATACTATCGTCTGGATCTCGCCGCAGTCGCCGACCTGGATAAAGAAGGCGAAACGACGGTAATTTTTCGTGACGTCGAAGGTATGGTGCTTGCCGAAATGACGTTTACGCTGTGCGAAGTCGACGGAAAATCAACGCTGTTTATCGGCGGCTTACAGGGCGCCAAAGCCTGGGTTGAACATGACCAGATCCAGATTGCGACCAAAGCCTGTCACGGGTTATTTCCGAAGCGCCTGCTGCTGGAGGCGGTCTGCCTGCTAGGGCAGCATTTTGCCGCAGCTCAGATACTCGCTGTCAGTAACGAGACGCATATCTACCGCAGCTGGCGCTATGCGAAGAAGAAAAAAGATAAGTTGCACGCCGATTATGACAGCTTCTGGGAATCGCTCGGCGGCTACAAAGATACGCAGGGGTTTTACCATATGCCGCAGCAGGTCGCGCGTAAATCACTGGAAGAAATCGCCAGCAAAAAACGCGCGGAGTATCGCCGCCGTTATGAACTGCTGGACAGCATGACAGCGCAGATAGCCGCCCACTTCGCCGCGGCTTAATCGGCCTTCCCGCGGGCCAGCCACAGCACGCGGGAAAACATTTTACGCAGCAGCGGCGGTACTGCGTCTACGCCACGTCGAGCCGCTTCCATCGCCACTTCAATCGCGAGATCGGGTTTGGAGGAGCGATGGATAGCCTTCACGATGACCCGCCGCATATTCATATGAACATCGTCCGGTAGCTGCGCGACCCGGTAGAATACTGCGTCAAACCCTTCGCGATACATGAAGTGCTCCATATCCAGCGCTGGCAGCTCGGTCAGATGCTGACGTACCTGTTCGTTGTCATTGTTAACCACGCCTTTCACCGTCGCGGCATATTTGCGTCCGGCGTCATCGCCATCCACCAGTACATGCCATTCAATGCCCATACGGCGCGCGAATTTGATTAGCGGCTTTAACCCTGACTGCGCAAACTCAATGACTTTGATACCTTCTGCTTCGAAGTGATAACCACACTGGCGCGCCAGTTCGTTCATCATCCAGACTTCGGTTTCACCTTCCACCAGCAGCCAGCAACGCGCAAAGAGCGAGGACGGGCGATTAAAGCGAATGTGAAATGCAATGCGGCGGCTGTCCTCTGCATTCATCCCGCCCGGCCCCAGACGCCAGGCCGCGACCTTGCCGGAGGCCCGCACCAGTCGGCACACCTCTTCAACCGGCGTCATGGACAGTAGTTCGCCGGAATTGGTGGTGGTGAGCTTTTGCAGCGGCAACAGGCTCAGCAACTGCCATGCCACCGACAGCATAATCGGGTGCAACCGCGTTTCAGGATCTTCCACCAGCAACAGCGGTCGCGCATATTTGTCGAGCCGCACATTGCCTTTGGCCTGCAGCAACGTAGAGAAAAGCCCAAGCAGAATCACCCGGTAGGCCCGCCCGCCCGGTTTATCTATCATGCGGTTAATGATGTCGAGATAGCGCCAGCTGCGCTGTTCATCGTGCGAGTGACGACGCATCAGGCGATAGCGCGGGCCGGGCGTGCCCTGTTCGGAAAAATAGTGCTCCAGCAGTTGGACCATTGCCGACAGCCCCTGACGGATCTGTTCGTCCGTCAGGTTTTGCGGGCGCGAAACCAGTTCACGCGTCAGGTAATCAAGTTCACGCGCGGTGACTTCCACCTGCGGCGTATGCGTGAGGGCGCGGTCATGCAGGCGGCGCATAAAGCGGGCATCACGCAGACGCAGCACCGGGCTTAGCCGGATAAGCTGCCGCGCCTGTGCGTCGATATCCTCCATGATCAGCGCCTCGCCCTGAGCATTCAGAAAACTGCGCAGCGTCAGCACGCTGCCATCATCATTAAGTTCCCCTTCGAGCCGGTAGAAAATGCGCTGATAGCCATCGTCGCCCGGCGTCCAGAGCGTGCGCAGCCCGCGATAGCGATGGCGCTGGAAATCCCCCGGCTCTGACTCACGGAAAATCAAAATAAGATGCAGATGGCGCTCGCGCCCGTGAATATCGCCAGGCGGGAACCAGAAGTCGTGTTGCGTAAAAGAATAGAGCGCGTCGCCGGGATTGAGCAGCAGCGTCAGCGCGTCCAGCAGGCTGGATTTGCCCCATGCATTTTCGCCAATTAGCACATTATTATGTTCAAGCGTTAATGACAGACGATTAATTCCACGAAACCCGGCGATCTCCACGCGCTCAAGAAACATCTTTCCTCCGGCTGCATCAGGCATGACTGCTTTTGGGCAGTATAGCCATTCAATCAGGGGCTTAACAGGTAAAGACCCGACGGATAAACAAGGCTGCGAGGCGCCTCGTAATAATAAAAGAGGTGATGGTTAACCACCGCTATAAATGCGCGTTATGGTGCGCTAACGCCATGAAATGGCGCTAATGACGCCAGCTTTACTCAGTCAGGTGAATTCTGTAGGGTGTGGCGGCACGCTTATTTTCAGCTCTTTCACGGACTCCGCACCTCATGTTTTCAGGACTGTTAATTATCTTAGTACCGCTTATTCTCGGCTACCTTATTCCCCTGCGAAAGGCTGGTACGCTGCGGCTGATTAATCAGCTATTAAGCTGGCTGGTTTATATCATTCTTTTCTTTATGGGTATTAGCCTTGCGTTTCTCGATAACCTGTCATCGAATCTGCTGGCGATTTTCCACTATTCCGCCGTCAGCATTACGGTAATTATGTTGTGCAATATCGCTGCACTTTTGTGGCTTGAACGCGCTATTCCGTGGCGTCACCAGCACCGGCAGGAAAAGCTGCCGTCGCGTCTGGCGATGGCGCTCGAATCTCTGAAACTTTGCGGTGTGGTCGTACTCGGCTTCCTGCTGGGGCTGACTGGCTTCGCGCTGCTTAAACATGCCACCGAAGCCAGCGAGTACACCTTAATTTTCCTGCTGTTCCTGATAGGTATTCAACTGCGCAACAACGGCATGACGCTCAAACAGATTGTGCTGAACCGCCGCGGCATGATGGTGGCGGTAGTCGTGCTGGGAAGTTCGCTTATCGCAGGTGCCGTCAACGCCCTGCTGCTGGATCTGCCGCTGCGCGCAGGCCTTGCGATGGCCTCCGGTTTTGGCTGGTATTCACTCTCCGGGATTCTGATGACGGAATCCTGGGGGCCGGTCATTGGCAGCGCCGCGTTCTTTAATGACCTGGGGCGCGAACTCATCGCGATTATGCTGATACCGGCGCTGGTGCGTCGTAGCCGTTCGACCGCGCTTGGGATTTGTGGGGCGACCTCTATGGATTTTACCCTGCCGGTATTACAGCGCAGCGGCGGGCTGGAGCTAGTGCCAGCGGCTATTGTGCATGGGTTTATCCTGAGTCTGCTGGTGCCGTTGCTGATGGCGTTTTTCGCTGCCTGATACCCCTTTGGCGGTAGACTCCTGCCGCCAAAATTGCGCTACATCAATCTCCCTTTAAGTTCCTTAAAAAAAACTTTTCACCCCCTGTGACGAAGCCTAATCTTAAACATGCATATCAAATATAACTTTAAGGTGTCATCATGTTTTGCGTGCAATGTGAACAAACGATTCGTACTCCGGCGGGCAACGGCTGCGCGTATGCGCAGGGGATGTGCGGAAAAACCGCCGAAACCTCCGACCTACAGGATCTGCTGATTGCGGCTTTACAGGGGCTTTCCGCCTGGGCGGTCAAAGCACGTGAGCTTGGCATCATCGACCACCATGTAGACAGCTTTGCGCCGCGCGCCTTCTTCTCTACCCTTACCAACGTCAACTTCGATTCTCCGCGCATTGTGGGTTATGCCCGCGAGGCGCTCGCCCTGCGTGACGCACTGAAAACGCAGTGCCAGGCTATCGACGCCAGCGCACAGGTCGATAACCCGATGGCGGCCCTGACGCTTGCAGGTGATGACCTCGGCGATTTACAGCGCCAGGCCGCTGCCTTCGCGCCGAATATTGATAAAGCGGTGATTGGCGAGAATATTCTCGGCCTGCGCCTGCTCTGCCTCTATGGCCTGAAAGGCGCTGCCGCCTATATGGAGCACGCGCATGTGCTCGGGAAGTCAGACAACGACATTTACGCCCAGTACCATAAAATCATGGCCTGGCTCGGCACCTGGCCTGCGGACATGAACGCGCTGCTGGAATGCGCGATGGAAATCGGCCAGATGAACTTCAAAGTGATGAGCATTCTGGACGCGGGCGAAACCAGTAAATATGGCCACCCGACCCCGACGCAGGTGAATGTCAAAGCGGTCGCAGGCAAATGCATTCTGATTTCCGGCCACGATCTTAAAGACCTTTATAACCTGCTTGAGCAGACAGAAGGCACCGGCGTTAACGTCTATACCCACGGCGAAATGCTGCCCGCGCACGGCTATCCGGAGCTGCGCAAATTTAAACATCTGGTCGGTAACTACGGCAGCGGCTGGCAGAATCAGCAGGTGGAATTCGCCCGCTTCCCGGGGCCGATTGTGATGACCTCCAACTGCATCATCGACCCGACCATCGGCAGCTACGACGACCGCATCTGGACGCGCAGCATCGTCGGCTGGCCGGGCGTCAGCCATCTTGAAGGCGACGATTTCGGGCCGGTTATCGCCCAGGCGCAACAGATGGCGGGCTTCCCGTATTCTGAGATTGAGCACCTCATCACCGTCGGTTTTGGCCGCCAGACGCTGCTCGGCGCTGCCGATACGCTGATTGATCTGGTGAGTCGCGAGAAACTGCGCCACATCTTCCTGGTGGGCGGCTGTGACGGCGCGCGCGGCGAACGCAGCTACTTCACCGATTTCGCCACACAAGTGCCGCAGGATTGCCTGATCCTGACGCTCGCCTGCGGTAAATACCGTTTCAATAAACTTGATTTCGGCGCTATCGAAGGACTGCCGCGTCTGGTGGATGCGGGCCAGTGTAATGATGCGTATTCGGCGATTATCCTTGCGGTAACGCTTGCCGAAAAACTGGGCTGCGGCGTTAACGATCTGCCGCTGTCGCTGGTGCTCTCCTGGTTTGAACAGAAAGCGATTGTGATCCTGCTGACGCTGCTGTCGCTCGGCGTGACCAATATTGTGACCGGCCCGACCGCGCCAGGCTTCCTGACGCCGGATCTGCTGGCGGTACTGAATGAGAAATTCGGCCTGCGCCAGGTGACCACCGTTGAGCAGGATATGCGCGAGCTGCTGGGCGCATAAGGAGGAAATCATGACAATGCCAACCCCGCAATGCCCGTGGCGTATGCAGGTTCACCACATCCGGCAGGAGACGCCGGATGTCTGGACGCTGTCGCTTCTGTGCCACGATTTCTATCCCTATCAGGCCGGGCAGTACGCGCTGGTAAGCATTCGCAACCGTGCCGATACGCTGCGCGCTTATACCATTTCCTCAACGCCTGGCGTCAGCCCGCTGCTGACGCTGACGGTGCGCCGGATAGACGACGGCGAAGGCTCGGGCTGGCTGACGCGCGAAGTAAAACGCGGCGATTATCTGTGGCTCTCCGACGCGCAAGGGGATTTTACCTGTGCGGATAAACCAGAAGAGCGCTATCTGCTGCTTGCGGGCGGCTGCGGCGTAACACCGATTATGTCGATGCGCCGCTGGCTTGCGACGTACCGTCCGCAGGCTGATGTGCAGGTGATTTATAACGTGCGCACACCGCAGGATGTGATTTTCGCCGACGAATGGCGGGATTACCCGGTCACGCTGGTGGCAGAGAGCGGCGATGCGCCGGGCTTTGCGCGCGGTCGCCTCACCCGCGAAATGTTACAGGCGGTGCCGGATCTCGCGAGCCGTACCGTGATGGTATGCGGCCCCGCGCCCTATATGGATTTCGTGGAGCAGGAAGTGAAAGCGCTTGGCGTCACGCGCTTTTTTAAAGAGCAATTCTTCACGCCAGTCGCCGAAGCCGCCACCAGCGGATTGAAATTCACCACGCTGACGCCCGCGCGCGAATTTTACGGCGCGGTGGGCACCACGCTTCTTGAAGCGCTGGAGAGTAATAAAGTGCCGGTGAACGCCGCGTGTCGCGCAGGCGTCTGCGGCTGTTGCAAAACGCGGGTAGTCTCAGGCGATTACAGCGTGACGAGCACCATGACATTGACCGAGCAGGAGATAGCCGACGGCTATGTGCTGGCGTGTTCGTGTCATCCGGCAAGCGACTTAGTGCTGGCCTGACCGACGTCTGCACGTTGTGCAAATGCATCATGAAAAAGGCGCCCTCAGGCGCCTTTTACTTACTGCCAGGCAGGATGGCGTGCAACTGAATACCGGCCCGCGCCGCAAAACGCCACCGCCAGCGCGCCAGTGAAGAAATAGACGATATTTTCAATCGCCCAGGCGCCGGTTTTATCCAGCATCCAGGTTTTATCCATTCCCACCATCAGCCACGCCACCACCATCGTAAAGGCGATAACCAGCGCCGCCGGGCGC
Organism: Cronobacter condimenti 1330; assembly: GCF_001277255.1. Taxonomy (NCBI): domain Bacteria; kingdom Pseudomonadati; phylum Pseudomonadota; class Gammaproteobacteria; order Enterobacterales; family Enterobacteriaceae; genus Cronobacter; species Cronobacter condimenti. The sequence continues at coordinate 1,496,257 of NZ_CP012264.1, read as the reverse complement.
GTCAGAATACCCAGTATCACCAGCACCGGTGCGATGACCTCGCCTGCGAGCGTACCGTAAGCGATAAATTCCGGCAGACCACGCGCTGCCAGCATCGCCGCTATACCGTCTACGCCATCCAGCAGTTTGTGCATCCCATGAAACAGCATCAGCCCGCCTACCGTCAGGCGCAGCAGTAATTTACCCAGAGACTCTCTGTCCAGCGCCCGGTTAAAGGCGACAAGTGTTGTTGTCAGCATTTTTTTATTCCGTATCCATCGCTGTACTGGCGGTACCCAAAGACGCCGCCACCCCATAAAACCTTATGAACTTAAAGGTTAAATCCCCTGCCTGCAAACCAATTTGAACTAAGCTTGTAACCGGTATCACAGACAACGTACTAAGGAGGGAAAATGAAACAGACTGTGGCGTCTTATATCGCAAAAACCCTGGAGCAGGCAGGCGTCAAACGTATCTGGGGCGTGACCGGCGATTCACTCAATGGCCTTAGCGACAGCTTAAACCGCATGGGCACGATTGACTGGATGTCGACACGCCATGAAGAGGTGGCAGCCTTCGCAGCGGGCGCAGAAGCGCAGCTCACTGGCGAACTGGCCGTGTGCGCGGGTTCCTGCGGGCCGGGCAACCTGCATCTCATCAATGGCCTGTTTGACTGCCATCGCAACAATGTGCCGGTGCTCGCGATCGCGGCTCATATTCCCTCAAGCGAAATCGGCAGCGGCTACTTTCAGGAGACGCACCCGCAGGAACTGTTCCGCGAATGCAGCCACTACTGTGAGCTTGTTTCAACGCCGGAGCAGATCCCGCAGGTGCTGGCCATTGCGCTACGCAAAGCCGTGCTGGAGCGTGGCGTCTCGGTGATTGTGCTGCCAGGCGATGTGGCGCTTAAGCCTGCCCCGGAAGACGTCAGCCCCGCCTGGTATCATGCGCCACAACCCGTTATCGTGCCGCCGCATGACGAGCTAAAAAAGCTCGCCCAACTGCTGCGCTATTCCGATAACATCGCGCTGATGTGCGGCAGCGGCTGCGCGGGCGCGCATCAGGAACTCACTGAATTCGCACGGACGCTCAAAGCACCGATTGTTCATGCGCTTCGCGGTAAAGAGCATGTCGAGTATGACAACCCATATGATGTGGGCATGACCGGGCTTATCGGCTTCTCGTCCGGCTACCACACCATGATGAACGCCGATACGCTGATCCTGCTCGGCACCCGCTTCCCCTATCGCGCGTTCTACCCAACCCACGCCAAAATCATTCAGATAGATATCAACCCGGGCAGCATCGGCGCGCACAGCAAAGTGGACATGGCGCTGGTCGGCGATGTGAAAGCCACACTCGCAGCCCTCCTGCCGCTGCTTGAGGAAAAAACCGACCGTAGCTTTCTTGATAAAGCGCTGGAAGATTACCGCGACGCGCGCAAAGGTCTTGATGATCTGGCGCAGCCCAGTGACAAAGCGCTGCATCCGCAATATCTGGCTCGTCAGATAAGCCACTTTGCCGCCCCGGACGCCATTTTTACCTGCGATGTCGGAACGCCAACCGTGTGGGCGGCGCGTTATCTGGAGATGAACGGCAAACGCCGCCTGATTGGCTCGTTTAACCACGGCTCTATGGCAAACGCCATGCCGCAGGCGATAGGCGCACAGGCGAGCGCGCCGGCGCGTCAGGTGGTAGCGATGTGCGGCGATGGCGGCTTTAGCATGTTAATGGGTGACCTGCTCTCCCTGGTGCAACTCAACCTGCCGGTAAAAGTCATCGTATTTAACAACAGCGTGCTGGGCTTTGTGGCGATGGAGATGAAAGCAGGCGGTTATCTGACCGATGGTACCGATCTGCACGCCACCAATTACGCCCGTATCGCCGAGGCCTGCGGTATTCCAGGGATCCGCGTAGAAAAAGCGAGCGAGCTGGACGATGCGCTTTCGCGCGCCTTCAGCACCGACGGCCCGGTGGTGGTGGATGTCACTGTCGCTAAAGAAGAGCTTGCGATGCCGCCGCAAATTAAAATGGAACAGGCCAAAGGATTTAGCCTGTATATGCTGCGCGCCATTATCAATGGCCGTGGCGATGAAGTGATCGATCTGGCGAAAACCAACTGGTTCCGGTAAAAGGGACGTTTGTGTTCACTGAAAAGGATAAACCGTGATCGATTTACGCAGTGATACCGTCACACGCCCCGGCAAGGCAATGCTGGAGCGTATGATGGCGGCCCCGACCGGGGATGATGTCTATGGCGATGACCCAACCGTCAACGCGCTTCAGGATTATGCCGCGCAGCTAAGCGGCAAAGAGGCGGCGCTGTTTCTGCCCACTGGCACGCAGGCGAATCTGGTGGCGCTGTTAAGCCATTGTGAGCGCGGCGAGGAGTATATCGTCGGCCAGCTCGCCCATAATTACCTGTATGAAGCGGGCGGCGCGGCGGTGCTCGGAAGCATTCAGCCACAACCTATCGACGCTGAAGGCGACGGCACCCTGGCGCTTGAGCAGGTGGCCGCGAAGATCAAAGCCGATGATGTGCACTTCGCTCGCACCCGTTTACTGAGCCTTGAAAACACCCACAATGGCAAAGTGTTGCCGCGCGACTATTTAGCGCAGGCGTGGGATTTTACGCGCGAGCGCGGCCTGGCGCTGCATGTCGACGGCGCGCGTATTTTTAACGCTGTGGTCGAGTATGGCTGTTCGCTTAAGGATATCGCGCAGTATTGCGATACCTTCACCATTTGCCTCTCCAAAGGGCTGGGTGCGCCGGTGGGTTCGCTCCTGCTCGGCAGTCGCGAGTATATTCAGCGCGCGACTCGCTGGCGGAAAATGACCGGCGGCGGAATGCGTCAGGCGGGGATCCTGGCGGCTGCGGGGCTGTACGCGCTTGAGCACAACGTCGCACGTCTCAAGGAAGATCACGACAACGCCGCCTGGCTTGCAACCGCGCTTCGCGATGCAGGCGTACAGGTGCGTCGCCATGACACCAATATGCTCTTTGTCAGCGTTCCGCAGGCGCAGGTCGCGGCGCTTGGCGCCTTTATGAAAGCGCACGACGTGCTGATTAACGCCGCTCCGGTAACGCGCCTGGTGATGCATCTTGACGTCAACCGCGCGCAGCTTGAACGCGTCGTGGCCCTCTGGCGCGACTTCACACAACAGGCGGCATAACCCGTTATCAGCGCTGCGGCAACAGGACGATTCAGCTGCGCTAACGCGCATTGTTACGTTGTTCCCATTGCATCAGCGCTGATTTCACGGAAGAATGCGCGGCTACACGTTACAGCACAGTGGATCGATATGAAGGTACTGGTCACGGGCGCCACCAGCGGTTTAGGCCGAAACGCGGTCGAATATTTACGTCATCAGGGCGTTGCGGTCAGAGCCACCGGGCGCAACGAAGCGATGGGCAAACTGCTGGAGAAAATGGGCGCGGAATTTATCCAGGCCGATTTGACCGAGCTGGTGTCTTCACAGGCAAAAGCGATGCTGGCCGGTATCGATACGCTCTGGCACTGTTCCAGCTTTACATCCCCCTGGGGCCCGCAGGAGGCCTTCGATCTCGCGAATGTCCGCGCTACCCGTCGCCTCGGTGAATGGGCCGTTGCGTGGGGCGTGCGCAATTTCGTGCATATTTCATCGCCCGCACTCTATTTCGATTATCACCACCACCGCGATATCCGCGAAGATTTCCGCCCGCACCGGCTGGCGAATGCTTTTGCGCGCAGCAAAGCCGCCAGCGAAGAGGTGATCCAGCTGCTGGCGCAGGCGAATCCGCAAACGCGTTTTACGATCCTGCGTCCGCAAAGCCTGTTCGGACCGCACGACAAAGTCTTCTTCCCGCGACTGGTACAGATGATGCGCCATTACGGCAGCGTGCTGCTGCCGCGCGGCGGCGACGCGCTGGTCGATATGACCTATCACGAAAACGCGGTACATGCGATGTGGCTTGCAAGCAGCAGCGCCTGCGACGCGCTGCCCTCAGGGCGCGCCTATAACATCACTAACGGCGAGGCACGTCCGCTGAAAAGCATTGTGCAAAAGCTCATTGATGAACTGGGGATTTCCTGTCGCATCCGCTCGGTGCCATATCCGATGCTTGATATGATGGCGAGAAGCCTTGAGCGGCTCAGCAAACACTCCCATAAGGAGCCGGCGTTAACCCATTACGGCGTTTCCAAGCTTAATTTTGATTTCACGCTGGATATCAGCCGCGCCGAAAGCGAGCTCGGCTATAAACCTGTGGTGTCGCTGGATGAAGGGATTGAGCGCACGGCCTGGTGGCTGCGCGACCACGGCACGCTGCACCGCGGTTAAAGGTCTTGCGGGCAGCGGTATTCTGCCCGCCTCTGGCGTTACGCTTCGTCTTTAAGTTGATACACCGACGCGCTAACGCACTTACCGTTTTTTGTCACGACGTTAACCGGTACGCGCTCATAGCCTTCGCCCTCAAACTCATCCAGTGCCGCCCAGTGTTCAGCAAGGTGTTCGGAAGCAAACACAAACCCCTCGACGCGGTTATCGCTGCCATCAAGCACAATGCCCGGAAAGCCCATCTGTGCGCCCCAGCCTTTATTCATCAGCGTGCCGTTGACAAAGCCAGCTTCCCAGTCGCCACCGATACGCTCAAGCACATGCGCGTTCGGACGACCAGGCCCTAAGGTGCCATAGACAAATAAACGTTCCACACCCTCTCCTTTTACTCTCATCACGCAGGTCAGCCCTGCCCATATTTTTCCAGCAGCGCCTCGGCTATCGCCTGGCTCTGTGCATCCGGCAGACCGTCATAACGGGCGGGCCGGAAATGCATCTGGAAAGCCTGAATCACGCGTTTGCGCTGCGCGTCGCTCATCTGCGGCGTAACCTCATACCCGTAGCGTGACAGCAGCAAGAGCAAATCGCGCTCGGCGACCGGCGCGTATGGATTGCGCCCGGCGAGATAAAACGCCACGCGGTGCTCGTCCGGCCAGGCGCCTATCCCCTGCGCCGCCAGCGCCTGCCACGGAAACAGCGGCCCCGGATCGTCTTTGCGCTGCGGGGCAATATCCGCATGCGCCACGACGTTCTGTGGCGCTATCTGGTAGCGATGAATGATGTCGCGCGCAAGCTTGCTCAGCACGTCGATTTGCGGCGGGTTGAACGGAAAGTAACGCTTCTGCCCGTTGATTTTCCGGTAGCCGTAGTTTTCAAGCTCAATGCCGACCGACGTGTCGTTTAAACGGGTAGCGCCACGCCAGAAACTGACGCCCGCATGCCATGCCAGTTCACGCTCCGGCACCAGCTGCCAGATAACGGGCTTGCCGCCTTTCTCCGGCGGGTTCGCCGGGATCAGGTAGTGCGAGCTGACGTGCCGGTCAGTCAGCGTGGCAAGCGAGGTGTCGAAATCGTCTGCTGTGTAGTGAATGACAAGCACTTTAATACGTGGATATGCCGCCTGCGCCGCGCGGCGCGTATCGACCTTATAGTCGCCGCGATCGACGATCCCTTTTTCGCCCGCGCACCCCGCGAGCAGCGCCGCCAGCAGCAGCAGCCAGAAACGCACCTTCATCGACGGGTTTTCACCGCCGTGCCGGAGACGCTTACCATCAACATGCTGCCGTCTTTGCCAACGGTTTCATAGTCGATGTCGATGCCCACAACCGCATCAGCGCCAAGCGCCGCCGCCTGGTCGCCCAGCTCGCGAAACGCAATTTCACGTGCTTTGCGCAGCTCTTTTTCATACGCGCCGGAGCGGCCGCCGACGATATCGCGGATACCTGCAAAAAAGTCGCGAAAGATATTCGCGCCGAGAATTGCCTCACCGGTGACGACGCCGCAATACTCAACGATAACTTGCCCTTCCAGGGTTGGCGTAGTGGAAAACTGCATGGTTCTCTCCTTTTGGCTATCAATGCGTTAGCAGACGATACCAGACGCAATTCGGTCGCGATACGCTATGCTAAAAAAGTCCTGTGACAAGAAACGTAGTCCTGCTTACCGGAATAAGGAAATAAAAATGCGCTATTCAGTTCTGACTCTGGTTCTTCCGTGCGCCCTGCTGCTGAGCGCCTGTACGACCGTCACGCCCGCCTTTAAGGATATCGGCTCGCGTAGCGGCCCGTGCGTGGAAGGCGGCCCTGATACCGTGGCGGAACAGTTTTATCAGCATCGCATCGAACAACGCAGCCAGGGGCTGAAGCGCCTTGCGGATTTGCGTCCATATTTAAGCGATTCGCTCTACCAGTTGCTGGATAAATCGAACCGTGAAAACCATGCTGAAAACGGCTTTTTACGCACAGACCCGTTCTCCAGCCGCACCGAGGCGCCTGAGAGCGTACGCGTCGCCAGCGCCTCACGCATTCCAAACACCGATGCGCGTAATATTCCGCTGCGCGTCGAGCAGCGCCGCGGCGACGTAAAATGGCTGGATGAAGTGCTGATGGTGCGCGAAGGCCAGTGCTGGACGGTGGATGATGTGCGCTACCTGGGCGGCACCGTTCATGCGCCAGCGGGTACGCTGCGCCAGTCGCTGGAGCGTCATTAAGCGCAACGGGTGGGCGCGTGCGATAAACCGTCTGGCTTAGCGCCATCTTGCCGACATTTATTCTTGCCCCACCCTCTCCCCGCTATATCGTGCTGGTTTTGCGCCGTTAATGTGGAGAATATTAAGTTTTAACGCACTAATATTGCATAACTATTCTGCCAACGGTACTATTCGCGGTCTCAATTGCTATTCAACTGCTACGCATGAGTATTCAACTAAACGGCATAAACTGCTTCTACGGCGCGCATCAGGCGCTGTTTGACATCACGCTCAGCTGTCCTGAGGGCGAAACGCTGGTGTTGCTTGGCCCAAGCGGCGCGGGGAAAAGCTCGCTTCTGCGGGTACTCAATTTGCTGGAGATGCCGCGTTCCGGGCAACTGAGCATTGCGGGCAACCAGTTCGACTTCTCGAAAGCGCCGGGCGACAAAGCCATCCGCGAACTGCGCCGCAACGTCGGCATGGTATTTCAGCAGTACAATCTGTGGCCGCACCTGACGGTGCTGGATAATCTTATCGAAGCGCCGTGCCGCGTGCTTGGGCTCAGCAAAGAGGCCGCGCGCAAGCGTGCCGATAAGTTGCTGGAGCGCCTGCGCCTGACGCCGTACGTCGATCGCTATCCGCTCCATCTTTCCGGCGGTCAGCAACAGCGCGTGGCGATTGCGCGCGCGCTGATGATGGAGCCGCAGGTCTTGCTGTTTGATGAACCGACCGCCGCGCTCGACCCGGAAATCACCGCCCAGATCGTGAGCATCATCCGCGAGCTATCCCAGACCGGGATCACGCAGGTTATCGTGACACACGAAGTGGAAGTGGCGCGTAAAACCGCCAGCCGGGTGGTCTATATGGAAAATGGACATATTATCGAACAGGGTGACGCGAGCTGCTTTAGCGCCCCTGCGACCGACGCGTTCAAAAACTACCTTTCCCACTGAAGATGACCGGAATAATGACAATGAAAAACGTATTGATTGCCGCGCTTCTCGCAAGCGTTAGCCTTTCCGCCGCCGCAGCACAAACTATCCGTTTCGCAACCGAAGCCTCTTACCCTCCGTTTGAGTCCATGGATGCGAGCAACAAAATCGTCGGTTTCGACGTCGATCTGGCGAATGCTCTGTGTAAAGAGATTGACGCGACCTGCACCTTTACGAACCAGGCGTTCGACAGCCTGATCCCGGCGCTGAAATTCAAACGCGTGGATGCTGTCATGGCCGGTATGGACATTACGCCTGAGCGTGAAAAACAGGTGCTATTCACCGCACCGTATTACGACAATTCCGCGCTGTTCGTCGGCCTGCAGGGTAAAAACAGCAGCATCGACCAGCTGAAAGGCAAACGCGTAGGCGTGCAGAACGGCACCACGCACCAGAAATTCATTACCGACAAACACCCGGAAATCACCACCGTGCCTTATGACAGCTACCAGACCGCGCGCCTGGATCTGCAAAACGGCCGCATCGACGCCGTGTTTGGTGATACCGCCGTTGTGACCGAATGGCTGAAGACCAACCCGAAACTGGCGGCCGTCGGCGATAAAGTGACTGATAAAGACTATTTCGGCACCGGCCTTGGTATTGCGGTCCGTCAGGGCAACACCGATCTCCAGCAGAAATTCAACACCGCGCTGGAGAAAGTGAAGAAAGACGGCACCTACAAGGCCATCTACGACAAATGGTTCCAGAAGTAATCGCCTGAATGAACGAAATGTTTCCTCTTGCAAGCGCCGCCGGGATGACCGTCGGCCTTGCCGTTTGCGCGCTTTGCCTGGGGCTGGTGCTGGCGATGCTGTTCGCCGTCCTGGAATCGGCGAAGTGGCGACCTGTCGCGTGGCTCGCCACGGCGCTGGTGACGCTGCTGCGCGGCCTGCCGGAAATTCTGGTGGTGCTGTTTATCTATTTCGGCTCGTCGCAGTTGCTGCTGACGCTCTCGGATGGATTTACGATCCCGCTCGGTTTCGCCACGATCCCCGTACAGATTCCTATCGAGAACTTCGATGTAAGTCCGTTCCTGTGCGGCGTTATCGCGCTCGCCCTGCTCTATTCCGCCTACGCCTCCCAGACGCTGCGCGGCGCGCTGAAAGCGGTGCCGCAGGGACAGTGGGAATCCGGCCAGGCACTGGGCTTGTCAACATCCGCGATTTTCTTTCGCCTCGTGATGCCGCAGATGTGGCGCCACGCGCTGCCAGGCCTTGGCAACCAGTGGCTGGTATTGCTGAAAGATACTGCGCTGGTCTCGTTGATTAGCGTGAACGATTTGATGCTGCAAACCAAAAGTATCGCCACCCGTACCCAGGAGCCGTTTACCTGGTACATTGTCGCGGCGGCGATTTATCTGGTCATCACGCTTGTGAGCCAGTACATCCTCAAGCGCATCGACCTGCGCGCCACCCGTTTTGAGCGGAGGCCGGGCTGATGTTGGATTATTTGCCGGAGCTTCTTAAAGGGCTTAATACCAGCCTGACGCTCACCGTAGCGTCAATTGCCGTGGCGCTGGTGCTGTCGCTGATCCTGACGATTATTCTGACGCTGAAAACGCCGGTGCTGGTCTGGCTGGTGCGGGGCTACATTACGCTCTTCACCGGCACGCCGTTACTGGTGCAGATCTTCCTGATTTACTACGGGCCCGGGCAGTTCCCGTCGTTGCAGAATTATCCGTGGTTGTGGCATGTGCTTTCTGAACCGTGGCTGTGCGCGCTGGTAGCGCTGTCGCTGAACTCAGCGGCATACACCACGCAGCTGTTTTACGGTGCTATCCGGGCTATCCCGGAGGGCCAGTGGCAGTCCTGCGGCGCGCTCGGCATGAGCCGGAAAGATACGCTCGCTATTCTGCTGCCGTATGCGTTTAAACGCGCGCTGTCGTCTTACTCTAATGAAGTGGTGCTGGTGTTTAAGAGCACATCACTCGCCTATACCATTACGCTGATGGAAGTGATGGGCCATGGGCAACTGCTGTATGGTCGCACTTATGATGTGATGGTGTTTGGCGCCGCCGGGGTGATTTACCTCATCGTAAATGGCCTGTTGACGCTGCTGATGCGCCTGATTGAGCGGCGTGCACTGGCGTTTGAGCGCCGCAGTTAGTTCTCTTCACCCTGCCCTCTTCCCGGTGGGAAGAGGGTTTTATGTTTGTTGGCGGGTAAACGCATCGCACCCGCCGCCCTCCATATCTGTCCCGCCAAATAAAATACTTATACGTTTTTATTGAATATAAATTCACACAATGGCATGGTGTTATCACGCCGGGTAAACGGTGACATAAAACAAGATTGACAGACGGGAGCTTCACGCATGAAAAAAATCATTCTGGCCGCTATGCTTGCCGGCGTCGCATTCCACGCCGCCGCTGCAGAGAAAATCAGCTTCGGATCGTCGGCCACTTACCCGCCGTTTGAATCGCTCGACGCGAACAATCAGATCGTCGGTTTCGATATCGATCTTGCGAAAGCGTTATGCAAACAAATGCAGGCGGAATGCACCTTCACCAACCATGCCTTTGACAGCCTCATCCCGGCGCTGAAGTTTAAAAAATATGACGCGGTCATCTCCGGCATGGACATCACACCTGAGCGCCAGAAACAGGTCGCTTTCACCACGCCTTACTACGCCAACTCTGCCGTCGTGATTGCCAAAAAAGGCGCGTTTAAATCCTTCGATGATCTGAAAGGCAAACGCATCGGCATGGAAAATGGCACCACACATCAGAAATACCTTCAGGATAAACACCCGGAAGTGAAAACCGTGGCGTATGACAGCTACCAGAACGCGATAATCGACCTGAAAAATGGCCGGCTTGACGGCGTGTTCGGTGACACCGCCGTGGTCAACGAGTGGCTGAAGAATAACCCGCAGCTGGGCACAGCGACCGAAAAAGTCACCGACCCGCAATACTTCGGTACCGGTCTTGGCATCGCGGTGCGCCCGGACAACGTTGCGCTGCTGAAAAAGCTTAACGACGCGCTCGCGGCCATCAAAGCTGACGGTACATACCAGAAAATCAGCGATCAGTGGTTCCCGCAGTAACCGTCACGTCTTCCTGTTAAGGCCCGCCATGCGGGCCTTAATTTTTTCGCGATTTCCGATACTGCAACGGCGTTTCGCCAAGCCGCTTGCGAAAGCTGCTGATGAAATACGTCGTGTCGGAAAACCCCGTCATCCGTGCTATCTCCGCGACGCTGTGCGCCTGGTGGCGTAACAGTTCGCAGGCTTTGCGCAGGCGAAACGTCGTCAGGTAGTCGTGAATATGCTCCCCCGTCTCCTGCTGGAAACGGCGCGAAAGATAACTGCGCGAGCGATTAAGCTGCCCGGCAAGCGCCTCCAGGCTGAATTTCTGCGCGTAGTTTTCCTCTACCCAGAACATCACCTGCGTCGAGAGTGCATTGCTGGCGCGCGGGGGCGGCGCAGGCGTTTGCGGCAGCAGGCTTAACAGGTGAATAAGAAAGCTCGCCACCTCTTCATGCTCACTGCGGCCCTTCGCAAGCCGCGGCGCGTAAAGCGTAAAAAGATGGTCGAGATGCGCGTGGATCTCGGCAAAATCCATCACCGTTGCGCGCGCGCCGCGCTGGCAGAGCGCCTCCAGCCGTGCCTGACGCTGCGCGAACGGCGCAAGCAGCCGCAGCGCCGCGTGATTATCGAGATGAATAACCGTGCGCCGGTAGCGCTCGCGCGCGCTCTCTTCCACCATCACCTTATGCAACGTCATCGGCGGGAAAATAAAGAGCCGTCCCGGCCGCATGGTGTACTGCTGGTTATCCACCATCACCACGCCATAACCTTCTTCCACATACAGCAGCTCCAGGCATTGATGCCAGTGATGATAGCGAATCGAATTGGCGTACAGGCGGCTGAACGACACGATGTCGTCATCAAGGGAGATAAGCTCCAGCAGCGATTTTTCGCAGGCGGTATCCACAGGGCAACGGATTTCAATTTTTGATGAGGTGACTGGAGTTATAAACCATAGTTTTAAATTTTCTCAAACAGTGTCTTAGCCAATGCGCCACCCTGTGACGCAGCTAACATTTAGCCTTCGCCCGGCTTACCTATGCTTGCACCCATCACGCAGGAGCGTAGTGCGATGCAAGCACATTAATGAGGTGAATAATGCCAGGCGAGAACAACACAAATAACCCGCTCTCTTCCCGAAGCGAAGTCGTGGCGCTGCTGATGCGGCTGTTGCGTGGGCTGGATAAGCCTTTTGTCGCAGGCGATACCGGCATTACGCTCGGCGCGACCTGCGCGCATTACGGGCCAGATATTGCTCGTATGGAAGGATTATCACGCGCGCTGTGGGGCCTGTTTCCACTGATGGCAGGCGGCGATGAGCCGCCGGAGCTTGAGAAGTACCTCACGGCAATTCGTCACGGCACTGACCCGCATCACCCGGGCTACTGGGGCGAAACCGGCCCTTACGATCAGCGGCTGGTCGAGATGGCGGCCTATGGCCTCGGGCTTGCGCTACTGCAGGATAAACTCACCGCCCGGTTTAGCGAGCAGGAACGCGACAACCTCTACCGCTGGCTGCTGCAAATCGGCGATGCCGAGATGCCAGACAGCAACTGGAACTACTTTGCGATTCTGGTGGAGCTGGGCTTTAAGCGCGCCGGTCTGCCGTGGCGTCGCGAGGTGCTGGAGGCGCGCTTCGCCCGTATGGAGGCGTATTACCTGGGCGACGGCTGGTACTCCGACGGCCCTGGCCGCCCGAAGGATTACTACATTTCGATGGCGTTTCACTTCTACGGGCTGGTCTACGCCACGCTAATGGCACAGGACGATCCTGAACGCGCTCACACGCTTCGCGAACGCGCGCGCCAGTTCGCCGCCGATTTTATCTGGTTTTCCGCCGCCGACGGCGCGTCGGTTCCCTTTGGCCGCAGTCTGACTTACCGCTTCGCGATGGTGGCGTTCTGGAGCGCCGTCGCGTTTTCCGGGCTTGAGGTCGCTTCGCCGGGCGTGGTGAAAGGCATTGTGCTGCGCCACCTGCGCTGGTGGATGGAACAGCCGATCCTCGATCGTGACGATATTCTTACACTTGGCTACGCCTGCCCGAATCTCGCGCTGTGCGAAGATTACAACTCGCCCGGCTCACCGTACTGGGCACTAAAAGTGTTTCTGGTACTGGCGTTGCCGCAGGAGCACCCTTTCTGGCAGGCCGAGGAGGCGCCGTTGCCGGTAAAAGAGGGCCACCATGCCGTACCTCACGCCTCGCAACTCCTCGCGCATTCGGAAGGCTCGCGCCACGCCTGGCTGCTCACCGCAGGCCAGCTGGAGTTGAATAACTATGTCAATACCGAGGCCAAATACACCAAATTCGCCTACTCCAGCCACTTCGGGTTCACCATTGAGCGGGGCCGCTATGGCATTAAACATGCCGCCTGCGATTCGATGCTGCTGCTTTGCGAGCACGACGGCTACTACCGCGGCCGCCGCGAGTGCGAGGACGTCGTAACGGCCGACGACCATATTTTTTCACGCTGGTCCCCGTGGCCCGACGTACACATTGCCACCTGGCTTATTCCTCATGGCGCCTGGCACATCCGCGTGCATCAGATCCGCAGTGCCCGCGAACTGCACAGCGTGGAAGGCGGGTTCGCCACGCGCTGGCAGCCGCAGACCACGCGAATAGCCGCCGCCGGTCCCGGCTGTGACATAGAGGCCTTATACGGCACAAGCATGATTGTCGATCTCATGCCCGACACTGCACGCGCGCCAGACCACGTCATTACGCCGCCCAACAGCAGCGTGATGTTTGCCGAATGCGCCGCCATCCCCTGCCTCACGGGCGCCATCGCCCCGGGCGACACCTGGCTGTGCTGCGCGGCTGCGGGCGTTATCGGCGCACCAGACGCGCTGCCGCCCGCGCCAACGCTTTCGATTGACGCCGATGGCCTGCGACTGCACGCGCCAGACGGCGAGGTTTACCTCTACCCGCTCTACAACAATAAATAACGCCCCTGAGAGGACTGTATGAAAAACATCACTGCTGCGAATAAAGCGGAATACGTGAAGATCAGTAGTTTTATCTTTCTCTATTTCTTTACCTGGTCTGCCAGCATCGGTCTGCTGGCTATCTGGCTCGGTCAGAAGACGCATCTGAGCGGTTCGGTCATCGGCACGGTCTTTGCCGTTAACGGGATCTTCTCGGTCGTGCTGAAACCCGTCTACGGCTACATCCTTGATAAAATCGGCATGAGCAAGCACCTGCTCTATTTTGTCGTCGGCATGTCCGCGCTGATGGCACCGTTTTTTATCTATGTTTATCAGCCGCTGCTGGTCTCCAGTACGCTGGTCGGCATTATCGTCGGTGCGATTTATTTAAGCTTCGCCTGGTATGCAGGGGTTGCCGCCTGCGAATCCTATACCGACCGCTACAGCCGCCTGAACGGCATGGAGTTTGGCCAAATCCGCATGTGGGGCTCGCTCGGCTGGGCCGTCGCGTCGTCATTTTCCGGCCTGCTGTTTAATCTGTCGCCCGCCTATAACTTCATTCTTGGCAGCGTCGCGTCGCTCATCATGCTGGGCGTGTTGCTGAGCCTGAAAGTGAACACCGCCACCGCGCACGCAAGCGAGGTGATAGCTAAACAAAAAATCGCCATGAGCGATGTCTATGAGCTGCTGCGCAGCCGTAAGTTCTGGGCATTCTGCCTGTATGTCGCAGGTGTCGCGTGGATGATGTTTATCGCTGAGCAGCAGTTTTCGCGCTATTTCGTTACGTTCTTTGATGATGTCCAGGAGGGCAACGCCGTCTTTGGCTATCTCGGCACCGTGCAGTCGGGCATGGAGTTCGTGATGTATATGGTGATCCCGGTGTTCGTCAATTACGTGGGAGCCAAAAAAGGCCTGCTGATTGTGGGCCTGGTGGTGGGCGCGCGGCTGATTATCTCCGGGATGTGTGATTCGCACTTGCTTATCTCGGTACTGAAACCGCTCTACGGTCTGGAGATCTGCCTGCTGCTGGTGTCCGTGTTTAAATATATCGCCGAGCATTTCGACAAACGCGTGAACGCCACGATGTATCTGCTGGGTTATCAGGCGATGCTCTACGTTGGCAACGTCGTCATTTCTTCGCCGGCAGGCTATCTCTATGACCGCATCGGTTTTGAACAGACCTACATCCTGATGGGCGCGACCGCCCTCACCTTTACGCTGATTTCCGCCTTTACCCTTTCCGCCTGTCAGAGCAAGCGCGCAGGCACTGCTCACGCCGCGGCGGCGGTGAAACACTAACTTTCAGGCGACTGTTTAAGGAGTTGTTATGTTGCAATCTATCGCCAGCGAACCGTTTAACTTACCGCCTGCGACGCCCGATCTGGCCGCGCTTCGCGAGATGCTGGGACAAACCCGTGAGGCCGTCCTGGCGCGCCTGCGCCAGAATCTGGCCACCTTTGGCGACCAATTCCCGGCGGAAACCTGCATGAAGGGATATTACCCGTTAACGGAGAATGTCGAGTGGACAACAAGTTTCTGGACCGGGCAGCTGTGGCTTGCCTGGGAGCTTTCCGGCGATGAGGCGTTTCGCGAGGCGGCGCAGCGTCAGGTTCGTTCGTTTGGCCTGCGCATCGCCGGGCGCCATGACACCAATACGCACGATCTCGGTTTTCTCTATACGCTTTCGTGCGTGGCCGACTGGCGGCTGAACGCCAGCCGCGAGGCGCGCGGTTTCGCGCTGCTTGCCGCCGAGGCGTTGCTTGAGCGCTACCACCCGAAGGCACAGATCATTCAGGCCTGGGGCAATCTGGATGACCCGGAGCAGGCCGGACGGATGATTATCGACTGTAATATGAACCTGCCGCTGCTGTGGTGGGCGAGCGAGCAGACCGGCGACGGGCGTTTCGCCGCGGCGGCGCAGGCGCATGTCAATCAGGCGGCGCGGTATCTGGTGCGCCCGGACGCCTCGTCGTGGCACACCTATTATATGAACCCGGTGACGGGCGAACCGCGCTACGGCAATACGCAACAGGGTTACGCCGATGATTCATGCTGGTCACGCGGGCAGGCCTGGGGAATTTACGGCTTTCTGCTTAGCTATCGCTATACGGGCGACACGCAAATGGTGGGACTGTCGAAGAAGCTCGCGAGTTATTTCTTAAACCGCCTGCCGGAAGACGGCGTGTGTCACTGGGATCTGGCGCTACAGGGTACCGACGCGCTGCGTGATTCCTCTGCCGCCGCGATAACCGTGTGTGGGCTGCTGGAACTGATTAAGCACCTGCCTGCGACCGACCCGGATCGCGCCGCGTGCGAGCAGTGGGCATTAACGATATTCGCCTCGCTGACACGCGATTATCTGGCAAAACCGACCGATGACACTAACGGCCTGCTGAAGCATTCGGTTTACCATCTGGCGAGCAACAAGGGCGTGGACGAATGTTGCAGCTGGGGCGACTATTTCTATATGGAAGCGCTGACGCGGTTGTCCCGGAGCTGGAAGCTGTACTGGTAAGGAACGGTGCGCGTGGCGCTGGCGTGGCGAGTGAACGTCGTTTACCCGCCACGCCGGGATTTACCGCCGCACCAGCAGCGTTAAGACTTCATAATGCGCGGTATGCGGGAACATATCGAACAACTGCACTCGGGCGATACAGTAACCCGGCAGACGCGCAATATCTTTTGCCATCGTCTGCGCGTTACAGCTGGAATAAATGATGTAGCCTGGCGCCATATGGCTCAGATAATCGCACAGCGCCTCCCCAATGCCGCGACGCGGTGGGTTGACGAGCACCAGATCCGGCACGGCCTGCTGACCGGTGGCAAAATCGGTCGAATCCAGCGCCTGAAAATGCACGTCGCGCAGGCCCAGTTGTGCTGCCGAGGCGCTGGCGCTGGCTATCGCTTCCGGCGCAATTTCTATACCGGTCAGCGTCATGTCGGGCGTCGCGCAGTGCAGCCCGAATCCTCCGACGCCGCAAAACAGATCCCACATATGGTTTACCGGCAATGCGCGCACCCAGTCACGGGCAGCAGCATAGAGCGCGCTCGCCACCGTCGGGTTAGTCTGGAAAAAACTCTGCGGGCGGATCCACAGCGGCACGCCGTTGAAGTTTTCGGCGAGCGCCCGTTGCTGTGTCAGCCAGATCTCTTCTTCACCTTCCATAATCGCCATATGCACCGGCTGAATATTGGCCGTGACGACGCTAAGCTGCGGCAGTTGCGCGAGCAGCGCTGGTAGTGCGGCACGTAACTGCTCAAGCTTCGTCGTCGAACGCAACACAAACCGCAGCATCAGTCCGCCGTCGAGCGTGCTTTCGGTCAGCAGCAGATATTTCAGCTCGCCGCGCTTGCGGGCGACGTTATACGGCGTCAGGCCCGCGCGGGCGATAAACGGCTTCAGCGCGGCGAAGACCGCGTAAAACGACGCCGGATAGAGCGGGCATCCCGTCAAATCCACCGGCGTGCCGTCGCGATGCAGCATGCCGAGTAGCGGTTTTTCTACACTCCCGCTCACGACCATTTTGGCTTTATTGCGAAACCCCTGCTCCGGCCCGCTGACCGGCTCGTCCCACTCGCCCACGGGGAACGCCTCTAACAGCTGGCGCAGTTCGGACATTTTGGCGGCAAGTTGAGTGTCGAGGGGCTGTTCAATCCACTGACAGGAGCGGCAACGCCCGGCGTCAAAGAGTGCGCAGTGCATAGCTAAAAACCTTAAGAAAAACGCGGACCGGCGATTCTATCACGCCGAAGGATTACTGTAGCTGGAAAAAACGTCGGCTACGGGCGGGAATAAACAGCAACCCGAGCACCAGCAGATCGGGCAGTTTTTGCATCACGAGCGAATGGAAAATCTCGCGGCGCGAGCCGCCAGCGATGCTAAAGAGCTCCGGGTAGCCCCAGCCGAGCGACGCCGCCCAGAGATAGCTCGTTGCAATAATTTGGGTGAGCAGAAAAACCCAGCGCCCCCAGGCGCGGCCTTTCAGGATGACGAATGCGCAGCGAAACTCGACACACAGCAGCACCAGGCTTGCGAAGAAAATCAGCGTCAGGCTCCAGGTCTGCACGCTGCGGTGGATAAAATCCATCACGCCGCGCACGCCCAGCAGGTTGAACAGCATCAGCAAATCCAGACAGCGCGTGGAAATAATGGCTATCGCCGCCACCTGTACCAGCGTAGGAGCGTTCATTCGGGCGTGTGATTGTCGCGCTTTGCTGAAAATGTCCAAATCTCGCCTTCCCTGTGAAGCAGCGCCGCGTCATACGCGGCGCTGGGAGCACATGATTGCAGATTTTAGGCGCTTCAGCTATGCCTTGCACGCTGGATATCGCGCAGTCGCTGCTTTTCTGCCCTGGCCATAAAAAACCAGGCGATAAGGCCGATGACGCCGACCACCGCAAGGATAATCGACGCCAGCGCGTTGATCTCAGGATTGACCCCCATACGCACGCTGGAGAAGACCAGCATCGGCAGCGTCGTCGCACCCGGCCCCGAGACAAAGCTTGCGATAACCAGGTCGTCAAGTGAGAGCGTAAAGGCGAGCAGCCAGCCCGAGACAACCGCAGGCATGATCATCGGCAGTGTAATGACGAAGAACACTTTCAGCGGCGCGGCACCGAGATCCATCGCGGCTTCTTCAATGGACCGGTCCAGTTCGCGCAGGCGTGAGCTGATGACCACCGACACATAGGCAGTACAGAAGGTCACGTGCGCAAGCCAGATGGTCAACATCCCGCGATCCGATGGCCAGCCTATCGCATGACCCAGCGCCACGAACAGCAGCAGCAGAGACAGCCCGGTGATGACATCCGGCATCACCAGCGGTGCCGTCAGCATAAACGCAAAGCCGTTCGAGCCGCGAAAACGCCCGAACCGCACCATCACGACTGCCGCAATCGTACCCAGCACGACCGCCATCGTCGCCGCGCAGGCGGCAATCGTCAGGCTCAGCACGACCGCATTTATCATTGCCGAATCGCGAAACAGCTCGCCGTACCAGCGCGTCGACCAGCCTGCCCACACCGTGACCAGTTTCGAGCTGTTAAACGAATACACCACCAGCATCAGCATTGGCGCATACAGAAACGCAAAGCCGATGACCAGAATCAGAATGCGCCACGGGGAGCGCACCACGGGCAGATTGTTCATGCATGGTCTCCCATCGTTTTGTTCTGGTATTTGTGGAACCACATAATCGGCACGATAAGCACCACCAGCATGGTGATTGCGACCGCAGAGGCCACCGGCCAGTCGCGGTTATTAAAGAATTCCTGCCAGAGCACGCGGCCAATCATGATGCTGTCCGGCCCGCCGAGCAGTTCCGGGATAACAAACTCCCCCACCGCCGGGATAAACACCAGCATCGAGCCCGCGATAATCCCGCCTTTGGTAAGCGGCACAATAATGCTGAAAAAGGTCTTCAGCGGACGTGCGCCGAGATCCAGCGACGCTTCCACCAGCGAATAGTCGATGCGGGTCAGCGCGGTATAAATGGGCAGCACCATAAACGGCAGGTAGGCGTACACAATCCCGATATAGACCGCGAGATTGGTGTGCAGAATGGCCAGCGGCTGATCGATAACGCCGAGCCACAGCAGCACGTTATTCAGCACGCCGTTCTCTTTGAGGATCCCCATCCAGGCGTAAACACGGATAAGAAACGATGTCCACGACGGCAGGATAACCAGCAACAGCAGGATATTGCGCGTCGATGATTTGCTGTGCGCCACCGCCCAGGCAAGCGGGTAGCCGAGCAGCAGGCAGAGCAGCGTTGAGATCGCAGCCACCTGCAACGACTGCAAATACGCTTCGAAATAGAGCGGATCGTCGGTTAGTTGCAGGAAGTTGGCGATGTTCAGCGTCACCGACAGCTGATCGTCTGCCCAGCTCACCAGATCGGTATACGGCGGAATGGCGCGCGCCATCTCAGCCAGACTGATTTTGAAGACGATCAGGAACGGCAGCATAAACAGCAGCATCAGCCACAGATACGGCAGTGCTATCACAAGCTTACGGCCATGCGCCATTTGCAGACGCGCAAGCCACAGCCGGAACCCGCCAGGGGCGGACGGCGGCTCGCTTTGACGTTCTATAGAACTCATCTGTCGCCTCCTTACACCGTCAGCACAACGCAGCTATCCGCGTCCCAGCACAGGCGCACTTCATCGCCCCAGGTCGGCGCGCCTTTACGGTAGCGATGCGCGTTCTGCAACTGGGCGCTTATCATCTGCCCGCTGTGCAGCCGCACGTGATAAATAGAGAGATCGCCGAGATAGGCAATATGCACCACTTCGCCTACGCCGAAATTAAAGCCATCCGCGGGCGGTTCGTCGCAGAGCATGACTTTTTCCGGGCGCAGCGCTACGTGAACCGGTACCCCGTCCACGACCGACGCGTCCGGGTCGACTTTCAGCGGATGCACCAGCCCCGGCGCGTCGATGATAAGCCCATCTTCGCGACGCTCGCGCAACAGGCCGTCAAACACGTTCACCGAGCCGATAAACTCAGCGCTGTAGCGCGTGGTCGGATGCTCGTAAATCTCTTCCGGCTCGCCAATCTGAACAAATTTGCCGCGGTTCATGATGGCGATACGGCCCGCCATTGTCATCGCCTCTTCCTGATCGTGCGTGACCATTACGCAGGTGGCGCCAACGCGCTCGAGAATATCCACCACTTCAAGCTGCATACGGTCGCGCAGCTTTTTATCAAGCGCCCCCATAGGCTCATCAAGCAACAGCAGTTTCGGGCGCTTGGCGAGGCTGCGTGCCAGCGCCACGCGCTGACGCTGGCCGCCGGAAAGCTGGTGCGGCTTACGTTTGGCGAACTCCTGCATATGCACAAGCCCCAGCATCTCTTCGACGCGGCTTGCGATTTCCGCTTTCGGCAATTTGTCCTGTTTCAGGCCAAAGGCGATATTCTGCTCGACCGTCATATGCGGGAAGAGCGCGTAGGACTGGAACATCATATTGATTGGGCGCTGATAAGGCGGCACGTGGGAGAGATCCACACCATCCAGGACAATTTGCCCGGTGGTCGGCTGTTCAAAGCCCGCCAGCATGCGCAGCAGCGTCGATTTTCCGCACCCGGAGGCACCGAGCAGCGCGAAAATTTCGCCTTTGTAGATAGTCAGACTGACATCGTCCACGGCGTGCTGGCCGTCGAAGGATTTAGTCAGGTTACGGATTTCCAGCAGCGGGGTCAGCGCCTTGCGGGGTTTCGCCTGTGGGCGGGGAATAGCGTCATTCACTACATTGCTCTCCGGCAAAAAGCAAAAGTACCTGTGCGGCCCGGTTGCCGCACAAAGGGCAGGACAGAGGCGCTTGACCTCTGTCCTGTTCTGGGGCAACTGCACCGCCCCGATGCAGACCGTTTACGGTGAAGCGGCCTTATTTACCGCTTTTCACTTTGGTCCAGGCGCGGGTACGGATGCGATCCAGCTTCGGCTCCTGCACCTTCAGGGTGAAGAGCTTGGCCATGACGTCTGCTGGCGGATAAATGCCTGGGTTATCGCGCACTTCCTGGCTCACCAGCGGCGTGGAGGCTTTGTTACCGCTCGCGTAATAGACGTGATCGCTGATATGCGCCATGACGTCCGGACGCATCAGGTAGTTGAGGAACTGATACGCTTCGTCTTTGTTTTTGGCGTCTGCCGGCATGGCGAAGACATCAAAGAATGCGAGCGCGCCCTCTTTGGGAATGGTGTAAGAGATGTTGACGCCATTTTTCGCTTCTTTCGCGCGATTCGCCGCCTGCCACACGTCGCCCGCCCAGCCAATCGCAACACAGATGTCGCCGTTCGCCAGATCGTTAATGTATTGCGAAGAGTGGAAGTAGCGAATGTTCGGGCGCAGCTTCAGCAGCAGATCGGTCGCCGCCACGCTGTAGTCGTCCGCTTTACTGCTGTTGGGATCTTTGCCGAGGTAGTTCAGCACCGTCGCGAAGATCTCTTCTGGCGCATCCAGGAACGAAACGCCGCAGCTTTTAAGTTTTTCGAGGTTTTCCGGCTTCAGCACCAGATCCCAGCTGTTGAGCGGGGCGTCTTTGCCGAGCGCGGCTTTAACTTTGTCCACGTTATAGCCGATGCCTGTCGTTGCCCACAGGTAAGGCATGGCGTATTGGTTATCCGGGTCGTGTTTTGCGACAAGCTTAAGGATTTCCGGATCGAGGTTTTTCCAGTTCGGTAGTTTGCTCTTGTCGAGCGGCTGGAAAACGCCTGCGGTGAGCTGACGCTCAAGGAAGCTTGCAGACGGCACGACAAGGTCAAACCCGGTGCTGCCCGCCATCAGTTTGCCTTCCAGCACCTCATTGGAATCAAACACGTCATAGACGACTTTAATGCCGGTCTCTTTGGTGAAATTCTCAATCGTGTCGGGGGCAATATAATCTGACCAGTTATACACATGCAGCGTTTTCTGTTCAGCCGCTAAGGTCGTCGCGGAAACGGCCATCAACGCACCGGCAACCACACCCGATAACCATTTTTTACTTTGGGTGGACATATCTGTTTTCCTTCTGAATAAAGGGTAAAAGTTCGCGTCGGCGCGAACTAAATTTACGCAATTAAACATATGCAAGATTCATGCATAGATGGTCATTCTGCACAGAAAAAAGAGAGCGCGTCTCCGGCAGATGTTGCACGCTGTATGCAGCCACGCAAGGATAACTGTAGCCTGACCCCGAGGCTATAGCCCGGAATAAAAAACGGCTTTTAACAATTTTTTAGTCAGTTTTGGTCTATGGGATAAGCCAAAACGGCACGGTGAGCGGTGATTTATGCTATCGCAACAGTTTCAATGCAGAATAAAAAAGCGAAATACGCAGTCGCCCTGGTAGCGACTGCGCTAAAAGCAGGCGGGATCAGTGAAGAAAATGGTTATTCACTTCGGGTTCCCCTTTTTCTTCCTCTTCCGGGGTGTAAAGCAACTGGTGCGCGCGAGCTTCCATAATCACCATGGAGGTTTGCTGTTCGCTCTGGCGGAAGAACGCCTCGAACTGCTCTACCGTCACGCCCACTTCCACCAGCAGCGTCTGGCAGACCACCAGCTTTGGCAGGTTATCATCCTGAATGTCGAGAAATGCTTTTAAGGTCAACGAGCCGGCGTTAATAGCGGAAAGATCGGAGGCGACCGTAAGCAACGCCGAGGGCTTGATTTCCGCCATCGCGGAAAAGAGCACCACGTTATCCACCAGATCAATCTTGGCGTCGAATACGCCTTCGAAATTCTGCATATGCGGAAGGTGGAGCGCCTGGCAGGTATCACACTCGAAAAAGCTCACGCCGAGGTTATCGAGCCAGCGGCGCAGGGTGTCCAGCGTCGGGACGACGAGTGAATCCATATAACCTGTAGCCTCTTTAGTAAACAAACATGACAATCGGATAGCTTACGCAAAAAACGCACGTTATACCATGACGCCGAATTAGCCGCCGGTTTTGAGGCAGTAGCCGGGGCGCGCGTGGCGCTCAATCCAGCCAATCATCTGCCCGGCAATGTCCAGCCCCGTGGTTTTTTCGATGCCTTCAAGGCCCGGCGACGCGTTAACTTCCATCACCAGCGGGCCACGGTCGGCGCGCAAAATATCAACGCCTGCAACATCCAGCCCCAGCGTCGCTGCGGCTTTAATCGCAATATCGCGCTCACGCTCCGTGATCTCCGCAATACGCGCCACGCCGCCGCGATGCAGGTTCGAGCGAAAATCGCCCTCCTTCGCCTGGCGTTCAATGGCCGCGACGACGCGATCGCCCACCACCAGGCAGCGAATGTCGCGTCCTTTGGCTTCTTTTATATATTCCTGCACCAGAATATGCGCGTTGAGCCCGCGAAAGGCATCAATCACGCTTTCGGCCGCCTGGCGGGTTTCCGCCAGCACGACACCGATGCCCTGGGTGCCTTCCACAAGCTTTACCACCAGCGGCGCGCCGCCCACCATGTCGATAAGATCGCTGGTGTCGTCCGGCGAATGCGCAATGCCAGTCACCGGCAGATCGATCCCCTGACGCGCCAGCAGTTGCAGCGAACGCAGTTTGTCACGCGCACGCGTGATGGCGACCGATTCATTAAGCGGGTAACTGCCAAGCATTTCAAACTGGCGCAGCGCGGCGGTGCCGTAGAAGGTAATCGCCGAGCCGATGCGGGGGATCACGGCGTCGAAATGGGGAAGCTGACGACCTTTGTAATGCACCGACGAGGCCGCCGGGTTAATGGTCATATAGCAGGAAAGCGGATCGAGAATTTCCACCTGATGGCCGCGCCGCGTGGCGGCTTCGCGCAGGCGTTTACAAGAATAGAGCGTACCGTCCCGGGACAAAATGGCGATTTTCACCCTGCACCTCTCTGAACACGTCTTGTGAAAACCGGCCTATCATACACTCCCCCGCGCGGCCGGGGGAGCGTTAAAAGGCTTAGCGCGTCGCCCAGCCTTGCTTATGCAGATACTCGAGAATAAACGGACGGTTCTCTTTAATGATGGTACGGCGAATCTGATCGCTCCAGGTATCGCGGCGGGCGTTGCTGTCGCGATGCACATAGTAATCAGCGATCTGTTCGTCATACTCTGCCAGCAGCTCGTGGTCGACCGGCTGGTAGCGGTTTTCATGTACCATCAGCCCCGCAGGCATACGCGGCTTCACCTGCGGGTCGTCTGCCGGCCAGCCAAGGCACAGGCCAAACAGCGGCAGCGTATGCTGCGGCAAACCGAGCAGTTCCGTCACCGCTTCAATGCTGTTACGAATACCGCCAATGTAAACCCCGCCAAGGCCGAGCGACTCGGCGGCCACCAGCGCATTTTGCCCAAGCATAGCGGTATCTACCACGCCGAGCAGCAGCTGTTCGGCAAGGCCCAGCTGGGCGTCCGGGCAGATTTGCAAGTGGCGATTGAAATCCGCGCAGAATACCCAGAACTCTGCCGCCTGTGCGACGTGCTGCTGCCCGCCGGTCAGCGTCACCAGTTGTTCGCGCATCGCGCGGTCGGTTACACGGATAATGGAACTGCACTGCAGGAAGCTGGAACTGGAGGCGGACTGCGCCGCGTGGATAATCGCTTCACGCTGCGCGTCGCTGATGGGTGCATCGGTATAGTGGCGAATGGAACGGTGCGAGCAAAGCAGCTCTATCGTTGGCGTCATCACGTTTTCCTTATTCCTGGTGTGGTTCAAAAGCCAGCGCGCGGGCTGGCTGCTAAAACACATCAGTATAATCGTAATGCGCCGGAGGGCGGTTACCGGAACGTTGCGTTTAGGAAGAAGATGAAACCGGCGGTTACAGCCGGCGTCGGCGCAGAAAGGTCATCAGGAACAGCCAGCAGAGCGAACCGATGGAGCACCAGAACAGCGCGCTGAAAACCCACGCCAGCTCCTGCCAGAACGATCGCTCCGTCCCGCCCCACACATGCAGAATAATCAAACAGAGCGGCGCGGCCAGTATCGCACCGAGTAGCGGCTTCAGCTCACGGCCACGGCGTGCGAAAACGCCTGCCAGTGCGCCCGGCAGAATAAAACATAAGATGCCAAAATCTCGCGCACCGGTGACAGGCGTAAAGGTGTGAAGCACCATTTTCTGCGCAATGAAAACCGCCAGAAACAGAATAAAACAGCAGACGGTCGCGGCCCGGCTATGACGTCGCATCAACAAATATCCCCCTGATAGTGCCTGTATCAAACCTGATCTCCTCTCCGCCGTTGCGGATGTTTAGTCAGATAAAGCATGGCGGCAATCCCTGCCTCATAATTAACTACGGGTATTAGAATATTCTTGCTGGCCGATACTATACATAACGATTAAACTACCGGCGGCGAAAAGCTTATGCAGACGAAATAACTGCGCCGGAAAGCGCACTTCCGGCAAAACATAAGCAAAATCCTAGCCCAGAAGCCTCTCCTTTTCAACAACTTACTGGTAAACAAGAAGTTAGCCTCCGTGAATATAAACGTCGCAGATTTGTTAAACGGGAATTACATCCTGTTATTATTTGTGGTGCTGGCGCTCGGCCTGTGTCTTGGTAAATTACGCCTGGGTTCTGTGCAACTGGGTAATTCCATTGGTGTTTTAGTCGTCTCATTATTATTAGGCCAGCAGCATTTTACGATTAACACCGACGCGCTTAACCTCGGCTTTATGCTGTTTATTTTTTGCGTCGGTGTCGAAGCTGGCCCCAACTTTTTTTCAATTTTCTTTCGCGACGGCAAAAATTACCTGATGCTCGCGCTGGTGATGGTGGCCAGCGCCCTGCTTATCGCGCTTGGTCTTGGCAAAGCGTTTGGCTGGGATATCGGCCTGACTGCCGGGATGCTCGCGGGTTCGATGACCTCAACGCCGGTGCTGGTGGGCGCAGGCGATACGCTACGCCACGCGGGCATGGAAGGCGCGCAGCTCGCCCAGGCGCTGGATCACCTGAGCCTCGGCTATGCGCTGACGTATCTCATCGGGCTGGTGAGCCTGATTTTCGGCGCGCGCTATCTGCCAAAACTTCAGCATCAGGACCTGCAAACCAGCGCCCAGCAGATTGCGCGCGAGCGCGGTCTCGACACCGACGCGAACCGCAAAGTGTATCTGCCGGTCATCCGCGCCTATCGCGTGGGGCCGGAGCTGGTCGCCTGGGCGGATGGTAAGAACCTGCGTGAGCTGGGCATCTATCGTCAGACCGGCTGTTACATCGAGCGCATCCGCCGTAACGGCATTCTCGCGAACCCGGATGGCGATGCGGTGTTACAGATGGGCGATGAAATTGCACTGGTGGGTTACCCGGACGCGCACGCCCGTCTCGACCCGAGCTTTCGCAACGGGAAAGAGGTGTTTGACCGCGACTTGCTGGACATGCGCATCGTCACCGAAGAGATCGTAGTGAAAAACCACAACGTGGTGGGCCGCCGTCTCGGCCAGCTTAAGCTTACCGATCATGGGTGCTTCTTAAACCGCGTGATCCGCAGCCAGATTGAGATGCCTATTGATGACAACATCGTGCTGAACAAAGGTGATGTGTTGCAGGTGAGCGGCGACGCAAGGCGCGTTAAAACCATCGCCGATCGCATCGGGTTTATCTCCATTCACAGCCAGGTGACGGATCTTCTCGCCTTCTGCGCCTTCTTTATTGTCGGCCTGATGATCGGGATGATCACGTTCCAGTTCAGCTCGTTTAGTTTCGGCATCGGTAACGCCGCCGGGCTGCTGTTCGCGGGCATCATGCTCGGCTTCCTGCGCGCCAACCACCCGACATTTGGTTACATCCCTCAGGGCGCGCTAATGATGGTGAAAGAGTTCGGCCTGATGGTGTTTATGGCAGGCGTGGGTCTGAGCGCAGGCAGCGGCATCGGTCACGGGCTCGGCGCTGTGGGTGGCCAGATGCTGTTCGCGGGACTCATCGTAAGCCTTATGCCGGTGGTGATCTGCTTCCTGTTCGGGGCATATGTGCTGCGCATGAACCGCGCGCTGCTGTTCGGCGCAATGATGGGCGCGCGTACCTGCGCGCCTGCAATGGAGATTATCAGCGATACCGCGCGCAGCAATATTCCGGCGCTCGGCTATGCAGGCACGTACGCGATTGCCAACGTTCTGCTGACCCTTGCCGGTACGCTTATCGTCATCATCTGGCCCGGCACATAAAAAAACGAGAAATTTTGCCTAAGGCGCGAACTTTTCGAAAAAGCGCCAGTCTCAATTAGTGCCACTGCTTTTCTTTGATGTCCCCATTTTTGTGGAGCCCATCAACCCCGCCATCTTGGTTCAAGGTTGATGGGTTTTTTGTTGTCTGGGGAGTGGTATTACCGCTCAGGTTAACCCTTATTCAAAACCGTATCTGTAACCAAAACCGGAACTTTGCGGGTTTTGTTCAGGCATAGAAAGCGGGTTTATTGCCTATGTAAAATCGGTAACTACTTGAACCATGACTATGTCTTCATCCTTGAAAGTTCCGACATAGAGCGTTTCTTGTGGATCACTACCACGCCAGCAAGCCGCCTCGATATCGCAGGTCACCTGTTTTTTATATCCTTTTGATATGAGGTACTCGCTCACCCGCCTGGTATCAGCTGTGCCATAGAATTTAATCACATGTACATGTGAGGCAGGCCCGCTAACATTAATGAAACTAAATTCGTATTTTTCAGAAATACGTGGCATTTCCTGTAAAATTTTGGGCGTGAAGAAGCGATACTCCCGCTCATCTTTCTCGGTATAGTAAGCGTTTCCTGCAAACTCCATTTTGATATACGGAATAGCACAGGCGAAAGCGCCTGCTAAAATGCCAACCACGCCAATAAGTACTTTCAGCATTTCTGAGCCCCGCCTCCTAAAGCGTATCGGGATGCCATTCTGAGTTATTCTGATATTTTATTTACCTTCCCGGATAGACTGAGGTTAAGCCCCTCCCCCACAATCCTCCCCACCATCGTTCGGATTGTCTCACGCCCAAGCGGCTCGCGGTCGATGACATAATGCAGCGTCATTCCTTCGACAAACGCGTCGAGCGCGCGGGCGGTCGCCGGGTCAAACCAGGTTTCGAGCGTCTGCTGGCTGCGGCGCATCCAGTCCTGCATGATGCTTTTGAGCGCGGGCTGGCGGCCCGCGTAGGCGTAAAGCTGATACATCAGTTCCATATTCTCAGGCGTTGTCACCTGTGCGCCGCAAATGAGCGCCGTCACCGCCTCGCAGGCCTCCTCGCGCGTCTGCGCCTGCGCCATCAGCGTCTGATATTGCCCCGACATACTCTCGGCGAAACGCGTAAACGCCTCCTCAAGCAGCGCCTCCAGCGTTTTAAAATAGTAGGTGACAGAGCCCAGCGGCACGTCCGCCTGCAGGGCGATTTTGCGGTGCGTAATATGATGAAAGCCATGGGTGGCGATGCAGGTAAGCGTGGCCTGCAGAATACGCTCGCGGCGTTGCGGGTCGTTTTGTCGTGTCGCCATAAGGGTCTCATTCCCAGCCGGTAAAAAGCATTTTTGGTATGTGTACAAATGTACACAACCTTGCTACGTTTTAAAGGTTTCTTTTTCACTCCAGGCGAATTGGCTATGTCATCCGACGCGAATCACTCTCCCGCGCTGCGTCACCGGACGTGGGCGCTGTTTCTGTTTTTCTTTCTGCCGGGCCTGTTGATGGCCTCCTGGGCGACACGTACGCCCTCCATTCGTGATGTGTTGGCGGTTTCCACTGCCGGAATGGGGATTGTGCTGTTCGGGCTCTCGGTCGGCTCCATGAGCGGCATTCTCTGCTCCGGCTGGCTGGTGAAGCGCCTGGGTACGCATGTGGTGATCCGTAACGGCATGGCGCTTGGGGTTATTGGCATGTTGCTGATGGCGCTTGCGCTATGGCTCGCCTCGCCGCTGCTGTTCGCCGGCGGGCTGGCGGTACTGGGTGCCGGCATGGGCTCCGCCGAAGTGGCGCTCAATGTGGAAGGTGCGACTGTCGAACAGCTACAGAACAAAACGATCCTGCCGATGATGCACGGCTTTTTCAGCCTCGGCACACTGATTGGCGCAGGCATAGGCCTGAGCCTGACGGCGCTCCATTTTCGGGCGGATTTACACCTCACTATCGCCACGCTTATCACCGTTATCCCGATTATTATCGGGCTGCGCGCCATTCCGCGCGGCGTTGGCAAAGAGGCGAAAGAAGCGCGCAAGACACGTCCCGCCGGGCATATTCCGTTCTGGAAGGACAGTCAGTTGCTGCTGATTGGGCTGATTGTCCTGGCGATGGCGTTTGCCGAAGGCTCCGCCAACGACTGGCTGCCGCTCCTCATGGTAGATGGTCACGGCTTCAGCCCCACTTCCGGCTCGCTGATTTACGCGGGCTTTACGCTCGGCATGACGCTTGGGCGCTTCTGCGGCGGCTGGTTTATCGACCGTTACAGCCGCGTAAACGTTGTGCGCGCCAGCGCCATTATGGGCGCGCTCGGTATCGGGTTGATTATCTTCGTTGATAACCCGCTTATCGCGAGCGTATCGGTGCTGTTGTGGGGGCTTGGCGCCTCGCTCGGCTTCCCGCTGACGATTTCAGCGGCGAGCGATACCGGGCCAGATGCGCCAGTGCGCGTAAGCGTCGTCGCCACGGCGGGCTATGTCGCCTTCCTGGTAGGCCCGCCGTTACTCGGCTTCCTGGGGGAACATTATGGTTTACGCAGCGCGATGCTGGTGGTGTTGTCGCTGGTGGTGGTTGCGGCACTGGTAGCGCGCGCGGTGGCAAAACCCGCCACGCCTGTTGACGCGGCGTCCGGGCAGACCCGTGACGTTACTTAAGCAGCGACAGTACGCTTTCCGCCTGCTGGTTGGCCTGGGCCAGCACCGCGTTCCCGGCCTGTTGCAGGATCTGCGTACGGCTGAGATTGCTGGCCTCCTGGGCATAATCCGCATCTTCAATGCGGCTGCGCGCGGCGGTCGTCGCCACGGTTTTCTGCGCAAGCCCCGCTTTCGCCGAATCAAAAGTATTAACGAGGCTTCCGTAGGTGCCGCGATAGGCGCTTACGGTATCCAGCGCGTGATCGATAGCCGTTATCGCCTGCGAGGCGCCTTGCTGGCTATCAAGGTGCGCGGTGTCAAGACCGAGCGTTTCCGTATCCGCAGGGGTAGCCGGGATCGTTTTGTACTGCACCGCCTCGCCGTAGTCGGCGCTCATGACAATATCCGTATCGGTGCTGACCGGGCCTTCATCCGGTTTATCCGTCGGCAATGGCAGCTTCGACCAGGTCATCTGGCCGAAAAAGGAGCCGTTGCCGACTACCATGATAATGACATCCTCGGTCACTTTATCGATGGAGAGCCGCTCCAGATAGTTGCCCGGCGAGACGGTGCCGTTGTTAGCCCAGCCGGTTGCGGGCGTCTCGTAACGGTCGCCATCGCCGCTGTAGGTGATGGTCATGCCGTTATACTGTTTTACCGCCCCGCTGCCCACGTTATAGGTTGCAGGCCCTTGCGTCAGGTTCGCGTCGCTGTAGCTCGCGCCCGGCAGAAAGCCGTTACCGGTGGAGATAACTTTGCTGTTAGCCGTCGCCGTACTGTTAACGCCGTTATTCGTCCAGGTGAAATCACGCGTCGGGCCATTGAGCGGCGTACCCACCAGATGACTGCCGTCGCGGCTGAACAGCTGGATATCGTCATCCATCCAGCCGGAGTTAATGGTCAGCGTAATGTCAGTCGCGCCCGCCGGAATATAGGCGAGCGGCACCAGCCCGGAACTGAACGTGTACTGTTGTCCGGGGACCGGAAAGCGCTGGTTAATCGACGGAATGTTGCCAAGCTGTGGCGCGGGCGGTGCCGGTGCAGCAGCGGGCGCCAGCGGATATTTGCCGAAGATCGTCGTCCCTTTGGCGATCGCGTCAATCTGCGCTTTGATCTGGCTAAACTCTGTCGAAATCGCCGCGCGGTCGCTCGAATCGAGCGTACCGGTCGCGGATTGTACGGCCAGCTCTTTAGCCCGTATCAGCAGGTCGCTCACTTCAGCGAGCGCGCCTTCAGCGGTCTGCGAGAGGCTAATGCCATCGTTCATGCTGCGCGACGCTACGTCATTGGCGGTGAGCGTCGCGGACATACGGTTGGCAATAGCCTGCCCGGCAGCGTCATCCTTCGCGCCGTTAATGCGCATGCCGGATGAGAGCCGCTCAACGGACTGGCTTAAGCTAGCGGCCGTTTTTTTCTGCTGTGTCAGGACATTACCTGCCATCAGATTATTAAAGATAGTCGCCATAGGGTTGCCGTTTCGCACGTCGGAGAGTCGTTAACAAGGCTACTATCGGCCCCGGGGCAATTTAGCTTTAGGTTTAAATTTGAATTAAGTGAAAAAACCTTTAATAACCATAGCTTATGTTAACCGGCCGGTATGCGCACTTTTTGGGTGTCTGGCCTGGAAAATCCTTAAGGAGCGTTTATGGCAGTGAAGTTAATCGCCGTGGATATGGACGGCACATTTTTAAGCGACGACAAGACCTACCCGCGCGAGCGCTTTCTCGCCCAATACGCAGAGCTTAAGGCACGCGGCATTCGCTTTGTGGTGGCAAGCGGCAACCAGTATTACCAGCTGGTGTCGTTCTTTCCGGAGATTGCCGACGAGATAGCCTTTGTGGCCGAAAACGGCGCATGGGTCGTGTGCGAGGGCGAGGATGTGTTTAATGGCGAGCTGACTGAGGAGCAGTACCGTCATGTCATCTCCCACCTGCTGACGATGGAGGATCTGGAGATTATCGCCTGCGGCAAAAACAGCGGTTATACGCTTAACCGTTACGATGAGCGCTTTAAGAAAATGGCGGCGCGCTACTACCATCGCCTGCAATATGTTGATGACCTGCGTTGTGTAAAAGACATTTTCTTTAAGTTCGCGCTGAACCTGCCGGACATGCATTTACTGAAAACCATGGATGCGCTGACCGAGGCGCTTGAGGGCATTATGGTGCCGGTTTCCAGCGGCCATGGCTCTATCGATCTCATTATTCCGGGGCTGCATAAAGCGAACGGCATCCGCCTGCTGCAACAGCGCTGGGGCATTGGGGATAATGACGTCGTGGCATTTGGCGATGGCGGCAATGATGTTGAAATGTTGCGCCACGCCGGATTTGGATTTGCGATGGAAAACGCGCCGGAGGCTATTCACAAGGTGGCGCAGTATCGCGCGCCTGCCAACAATCAGGCGGGAGTGCTGGCTATCATCGATAAAATCCTGAAAGGTGAAGCGCCTTTCGCCTGATACGGCGGCCCGTCTGGGCCGCCGCCTGACGCCTTACCCTCCCCGGCTGGCGCCAACGGTTTTATCTTTCAGGAAGATAACCATCAGACCCAGCCACAGCAGGCCACTGGCGAAGCTGAAAAGATTAAACAGCGCGTTGCCACCGATAATCCAGGCGTGTTTGCTCACCTCAATGCCCACGGTGAAAATGGTCATCTGCAACATGCCCATGGCAGCGGACACGGTGCCTTTGCTGATATCGCTCGCAAACAGCGTCAGGCGCACCAGCCCGGCGTTGGCGATGCCGATGCCGAAGGCGTAGATACTCAGCCCTGCGGTCATCCAGAGATAGGCATGGGATGAGAGCACCGTCGCGAGCGCTGCCAGCGCCAGCCCAATCATCATCGGCCAGCCGCCCATGATAATCAGCGAGCGCACGCTACGCCGCGCAGTCAGCTTCGCCAGCAGCAGATTGCCGACAATCAGCGCGCCGAAAATCGGCACCTGCAACAGACCATACTCATACGTGCTCATCTGCTCGCCGCTGATGATAATCACCGGCGACTGGGCAATCCAGGCCAGCAGCGGCAGGCTGATAAAACCAATCGCCAGCGCGCCGGAGACGAAACGCAGGTTTTTCAGCACGGCTTTATAGTCGCGACCCAGCTCACGCAGCGACAGTTTTTCGCCAAGCCGGGTGGCGGTTTCCGGCATCGCGCGCCACAGGCCGAAAAACGAGATGGCGGCAAGCGCAGCGAAGAGTACAAACATCATCTCCCAGGGCGCGGCATGCACCCAGGCGGCGCCCACCAGCGGCCCAAGTAGCGGCGCAATCAGCGCCACGTTCGCCATCAGTGCGGTTATCTTGATGCACACCGCCTCTTCAAACGACTCCTGAATAGCCGCATACCCCACCGCGCCGATAAAGCACAGGCTGATGCCCTGCAAGAAGCGCAGCACCGTAAATTGCTCAATAGTCTGGGCCAGCAGGGTCGCAAGGCAGGTCACGATAAACCACACCACGCCCGCCAGCATGACAGGCCGTCTGCCGATGCGGTCAGAGAGCGGGCCGAGCAGCCATTGTAAAAACATGCCGCCTGCGAGATACGCGGTCATGGAGGTTGGCACCCACTCCACGCCCGCCTGGTATTGTTCGACGACCGCGAGCATGCCCGGCTGGATCATGTCGTTGCCGATATAAGTTGAGAATTCGTACAGGACCAGGCAGAGCGGGAACAGCAGCGCCTGGCGTCCGAGACGTCCGGTTCGGTTTGCGTGAGTTTGCATGAGTCATCCATCCATAAAATCGCGCTGAGTGTAATGAATTGCTGCGCCACGCGATAGTGAATTATGTGCGACAAACGAGCGGCGGCGCGCCTGCCCTCCGCTTGTTTAAGGTTTTCTTAAGTTAGCCGCTTTATGCTGGCCGTTTTCAGCTCGCCGAGGGCGTCGCGATGCGCACCTTTATTCCGCTTTTCTGGCCCGCCAGACCCCGGATAAATAAGACAATCTCCCTTTACCGTCTGCCCGTACGCTTTTATGTTGGTCAGCTTGCGCTATTAACGGCGCTTGGTGTGCTCTTTACCTGGCTTTCTCGCAACGAAGCCCTGGACCGCTGGCTGACGGCAATGTGGTTTGACGCCACGGCGCAGCAGTTCCCCTGGCAGGACACCCCCTGGCTTGATCTGCTCAACCACCGGCTCGCCAAATATTGCGCTATCGCGATGGCGGTGGGGAGCCTGCTGTATGGCCTGATCCGCCGTCATCCGCGCTGGATAATGGTCGCGCTGCTGATGGGGCTTGGGACCGCCGTCGTCGGCGTACTTAAAGCCACCAGCCATCACAGCTGTCCGTGGGATCTGGTTGAGTATGGCGGAAAGGCGCTCTCTTATCCGCTCTTTAGCGCGGTGCCCGACGGCAGCGGCCCGGGACGTTGTTTCCCCGGCGGCCATGCCTCCAGCGGGTTTATGGTGATGGCGCTCTGGTTTGGCCTGCAGCGTGAACATCCCGGGCTCGCGCGGCTCGCGCTTGCGGCAGGCGTTATGCTGGGGCTCGCGATGGGCTTCGGCCAGGTGATGCGCGGCGCACATTTCTTCACCCATAACCTGTGGGCAGGCTGGTGGGTGTGGCTCACTCAGGTGGTGACGTGGGGCGTGACCACCACTTTGTTGAATAAGGAACCCGCAACCCTATGATGGAAGCGCTGAATCATTTTCTGTTTTTGCAAATCAACGCCACGCCAGCCTCGCCAGGCTGGCTTATTGCTTTCGCGATCTTTATCGCCCGCGATCTCATCTCCATCGTGCCGCTGCTGCCCGTCGTGCTTTGGTTGTGGCGCCCCACCGAGCGCAGGCTGGTGGTGAAATTCGCGCTGGCGTTGCTCATTAGTCTCGCCGTTTCCTGGATTGCCGGGCACCTGTTTCCGCACCCGCGCCCGTTTGTGGTCGGCCTTGGTCATCAGTTCCTGCCGCACGCGCCGGACGACTCCTACCCAAGTGACCACGGCACCGTCATTTTCACCTTCGCGCTGGCGTTTCTCTTCTGGCATCGCGTCTGGTCAGGGCTGGTACTTATGGCCGTCGCTTGCGCTATCGCGTGGTCTCGCGTGTATCTGGGCGTCCACTGGCCGCTTGATATGGCCGGCGGTCTGCTGGTGGCGATACTCGCCTGCCTGAGCGCGCAGATCCTCTGGACGCCGTTTGGCGAACCGCTCTATCGCGGGCTGCGCCAGCTCTATCGCCTGTGCTTCGCGCTGCCTATCCGCAAAGGCTGGGTGCGTGACTAACCGCAGGGCCGCAGGTAAGATTGCATGACTTTTCAGGCGCCGCGCGACGGGCGTGGCGCCTGGTTTTGCATGAGGCAATATGGAAACGCGGCGTGACGAGCGAATAGCGCAACTGCTACAGGCGCTAAAGCGACAGGATAAAATGCATCTGAAAGAGGCGGCCACGCTGCTTGGGGTCTCTGAGATGACGATTCGCCGCGATCTCCAGGGGCACGATGCGCCGGTTACGCTGCTTGGCGGCTACATTGTGCTGGAGCCGCGCGGGGTGACGGTGAGCCGCTACTTGCTAAGCGACGAACAGACCCGTCTGGTCGAGGAGAAGCGCCACGCCGCAAGGCTCGCGGCTTCGCTGGCGCGCCCGCACCAGACGCTCTTTTTTGACTGCGGCACCACCACACCGTGGATTATCGACGCGCTGGACGACGCTCTGCCCTTTACCGGCATCTGTTATTCACTCAATACGTTCCTCGCCCTGCAGGAGAAACCGCACTGCCGCGTTATCCTCTGCGGCGGCGAGTTCCACGCCAGCAACGCGATTTTCAAGCCGCTGAATTTCCAGGAAACGCTGCGTAATCTCTGCCCCGATATCGCTTTCTTTTCAGCCGCTGGTCTGCATCCGCAATATGGCGCGACCTGCTTTAACCTTGATGAATTGCCGGTGAAACACTGGGCACTGGAGATGGCACAGCGTCATGTGATTGTGGCCGATCACAGTAAATTCGGGCAGGTGCGGCCCGCCTGTATGGGGCCGCTTGAAGCCTTCGATACGCTGGTAACTGACCGGATGCCTGATGACGTGTTTATCGCCTGGGCGCAGTCAGTAAACGTTGAGGTGCTGTGGTAGACGCTCCCGGCTCGCGGGAGCGTGCGGTTATGAGAACCAGCCGCCGAACCACTCATGGAATTTCATCAGGACAAAATCCCACATCCGGCTGAAGAAGCCGCCTTCATTGACGGCTTCCATTACCACCAGCGGACGCTGTTCAATGTTCTTACCGTTGAGTTGAAAATCGATTGTGCCAACCACCTGGCCTGCTTTCAGCGGCGCCGTCAGCTGCGGCGAATTCAGCGTATAAGTGGCCTTGAGGTTTTTTAACTGGCCTTTGGGGATAGTCACCGATCCAGCTTCACCCGCCCCAAGCTTCACCTCACTGGTATCGCCAAACCAGACGCGCTGGCTTACAAAAGCGGTATCGGGCTTAATCGGGGTCACGGTTTCGAAGAAACGAAAACCCCAGGTCAGCAGTTTTTCGGATTCGCGAAAGCGGATGCCGTCGGTTTTCGCGCCCAGCACCACGGAAATCAGGCGCATATCGCCCTGTGTCGCCGAGGCCACCAGATTATAGCCAGCGCCCGCCGTGGTGCCGGTTTTCATGCCGTCCACATTCATGCTGGTGCTCCACAGAAGACGGTTGCGGTTCGGCTGACGAATATTGTTGAACGTGAACGCTTTCTCTTTATGTACCGCGTATTCGTCTGGCACATCGTGTATAAGCGCTTTGCCAAGCAGCGCCATATCGCGCGCGGTACTGAACTGCCCCGGCGCATCAAGGCCGTGCACCGTTTTGAAAGTCGTATTGGTAAGCCCAAGGCGTTTGGCATAACCGTTCATCAGGCCGACAAACGCATCCTGACTGCCCGCCACGTAATCGGCGATAGCGATGCTGGCGTCGTTGCCGGACTGAATGATCACCCCTTTATTGAGATCCTCAACCGATACCTGATCGCCCGGTTTTAAGAACATCAGCGAGGAGCCGCGCAGCGCCGGGTTGCCGGTCGCCCAGGCATCTTTGCCGACCGTCACTTTATCCGTGAGATGAATTTTCCCTGCTTTAATGGCCTGGCCTACGACATAGCTGGTCATCAGTTTGGTGAGGCTCGCCGGGTCAAGCTTTTCATCGGCATTGCCTTCCGCCAGTACTTTACCGCTGTGGTAGTCCATCAGGATCCATGCGCGGGCGTCGACCGGGGGCGCCGCAGGTGCGATAGGATCGGCCGCGTGCGCGGCGGGGAGAGCAACGAAGAGAAACGCGCCTGCGAGA
This sequence comes from Cronobacter condimenti 1330, assembly GCF_001277255.1. Lineage (NCBI taxonomy): Bacteria > Pseudomonadati > Pseudomonadota > Gammaproteobacteria > Enterobacterales > Enterobacteriaceae > Cronobacter > Cronobacter condimenti. The sequence goes on along the minus strand of NZ_CP012264.1, from coordinate 1,459,360 downwards.
GCAAACACGCGACAAGCGCCGGAGCGTGTGAGTGAGGTCATAAAAGCCACCTGAATATCCATTCCAGAAACTACTACAAATCAACCGTATCGGTGAAAAGGTGAGTAATAACGCACAAATGCTTTCAATGAAACAGCGTGCGGGTAAAGTTTTTAAAGTTTCATCTTTTCGGTCACAAACCGGCACAACGAGACGGCTTTTTCAGGCGGTTGCTAAAGCAACGGGATTATTCCACCATGAGAAGAACGGCGTGGCGCGTCATCGCGGTCACGGCATCAGCCATCTGCAAAGGAGCAAGTCATGATAACCGTCTGGGGTCGAGAAAATTCCACGAATGTGAAGAAGGTGCTGTGGTGTCTGGAGGAGTTAGAGTTGCCGTACAACCGCATCCCGGCGGGGGGAAAATATGGCATAAATCACGATCCGGATTATCTGGCGATGAACCCGAACGGGCTGGTGCCGTGCCTGCGCGACGACGAAACCGGGCTGGTACTGTGGGAATCTAACACCATTGTGCGCTATCTGGCGGCGCAGTATGGCCAGGGCCGCCTGTGGCAGGAATCGCCTGTTGCCCGCGCCCGTGGCGAAAAATGGATGGACTGGGCTATCAGCACGTTGCCAGGCCCCCACCGCGGCGTGGTATTTAGCCTGGTGCGGACGCCGCCCGAGCAGCGCGACCAGAAGCTGATTGATGAAAGCAAAAAGCAGTGCGACGCGCTGTTCGGTATTCTAGACGCCGAGCTTGCGAAAACGCCGTGGCTCTCCGGCGATGCGTTCGGTCTGGCTGATATGGCCCCCGCGCCGCACATCTATAATCTCTTTAATGTTGGCCTTGAGTGGACGCCACGCCCGCATCTTGAGCGCTGGTATCAGCAACTCACCGAGCGCCCGGCGTTTCGCCACATCGTTATGATCCCGGTGAGCTAATCACGAGGCCGGGCTGACTTTCAGCAGCTGACCGTCGGATTCGTCGGTCAGCACATAGAGATAACCGTCCGGCCCCACACGCACATCGCGAATGCGCTGATTCTCACGTGCCAGCAATCGCCCGTCTTCCGTTACCTTATTGCCGTTTACCGACAACTGAATAAGGTTCTGCTCTTTGAGCGCGCCAATAAACAATTTGTTTTTCCACTGCGGAAATTTATCGGCGTTGTAAAACGCCATCCCGCTCACTGCGGGCGACACTTTCCAGTAAAACAGCGGTTGCTCGGTGCCCGGCGCTTCACCGCCTTTGGCTTCCGGAATAGGCTCGCCGCTGTAGTTAATTCCCCAGGTCGCGAGCGGCCAGCCGTAGTTTTTTCCGGCCTGCGGAATATTGATTTCATCGCCGCCCTTCGGGCCGTGTTCGTTAAGCCATATCGTCTGGCTCCACGGGTTTAGCGCCAGTCCTTGCGGGTTACGGATGCCGTAGGACCAGATCTCCGGGCGCACGCCTGCCTTGCCAACGAACGGGTTATCTTTCGGTACTTCGCCGTCCTGCGTCAGGCGCACCACTTTGCCCTGTAGCTTGTCGAGATCCTGCGCCGTTGGGCGCTGGTTATTTTCACCCAGCGCGATGAAGAGATGCCCTTTGCCGTCAAACGCCATACGCCCGCCAAAGTGATTGCCGGTAGAGAGCTTCGGGGCCTGGCGGAACACCACTGTGAAATTCTCCAGCCGCTGCAGGTCATCGCTCAGACGGCCGTAGCCGACGGCAGTGCCCGCTTTACCATCGCTGCCCGCTTCGGCATAGCTCAGCCAGACGCGACGGCTTTCGTTAAAATCAGGGGCCAGCACAACATCAAACAACCCACCCTGCCCCTGATGCCAGACCGTCGGCACGCCCGCTATCGCGGCAGATAACCCTTTATCCGGCTGCCAGCGTTTCAGCTCGCCTTTTTTAAGCGTAATAAGTGCCCCCTGATCGCCGGGTAAAAACGAGAGAGACCATGGATGGTCGAGTTTATCAGCAAGCACGTCCACCTTTGCAGGTAGCGCAGAGGCAGCGCTACTCACCACGAGCAGTAGCGCGAGCAAACAGGGCGAGCGTAGCGGCATGGCGTTCTCCTTTTGGTCGTCCCGATTAAGGGTAGCCAGCGGCCCGTACGGCGGGCGGACTTTTACAAAAACTTTAACTCAGCGGCAGGCAGAAGATACCAGTACAAATTTCCCACCAACCTCTGTAAAATCCCCGCCCTGATAACTCCATAAATGATGAATTTTTGACCTATGAGCAATGTAATGCAGCAGCCGAAGATTGGCTTCGTTTCTCTTGGCTGTCCGAAAAACCTGGTGGACTCTGAGCGCATCCTGACCGAGCTTCGCACCGAGGGCTATGACGTGGTGCCACGCTATGACGACGCCGATATGGTTATCGTCAATACCTGCGGCTTTATCGACAGCGCGGTGCAGGAGTCGCTGGAGGCGATCGGCGAGGCGCTGAACGAAAACGGTAAGGTAATTGTGACCGGCTGTCTTGGCGCTAAAGAAGATCAGATCCGCGAAGTGCACCCGAAGGTGCTGGAGATCACCGGGCCGCACAGCTACGAGCAGGTGCTGCAACATGTTCATCATTATGTGCCGAAACCGAAGCATAACCCGTTCCTGAGTCTGGTGCCGGAACAGGGCGTGAAGCTGACGCCACGCCACTATGCGTACTTAAAAATTTCCGAAGGCTGCAACCATCGCTGCACCTTCTGCATTATTCCTTCGATGCGCGGCGATCTCGACAGCCGTCCGATTGGCGACGTGCTGGCCGAAGCGAAACGCCTTGTGGAAGCGGGCGTGAAAGAGCTGCTGGTGATTTCGCAGGATACGTCCGCCTATGGCGTTGACGTCAAACACCGCACCGGTTTCTGGAACGGTTCGCCGGTGAAAACCAGCATGGTGAGCCTGTGCGAACAGCTCGCGAAGCTCGGCGTCTGGGTGCGTCTGCACTATGTGTACCCATACCCGCACGTTGACGATGTGATCCCGCTGATGGCGGAAGGCAAAATCCTGCCGTATCTCGATATTCCGCTGCAACACGCCAGCCCGCGTATCCTCAAACTGATGAAGCGTCCGGGCTCGGTTGACCGCCAGCTGGCGCGCATCAAGCAGTGGCGCGAAATCTGCCCGGAACTGACCCTGCGTTCGACCTTTATTGTCGGCTTCCCTGGCGAAACTGAAGACGATTTCCAGATGCTGCTGGATTTCCTGAAAGAGGCGCGTCTGGATCGCGTGGGCTGCTTTAAGTACAGCCCGGTCGAAGGCGCAACCGCCAACGAGCTGGCGGATCAGGTACCGGAAGAAGTAAAAGAGGAGCGCTGGAACCGCTTTATGGCTTTGCAGCAGCAGATCTCCGCCGAGCGTTTGCAGGAAAAAGTCGGCCGCGAGATCCTGGTCATCATTGATGAAGTGGATGACGAGGGCGCGATTGGCCGCAGCATGGCCGATGCCCCGGAAATCGACGGCGCGGTGTACCTGAATGGTGAAACCACACTGAAGCCGGGCGACGTGGTGCGCGTGAAGGTGGAAAACGCCGACGAATACGATTTGTGGGGCAGCCTGGTTTAAGGTGCTCTGCATCAAAAAAGGCTGCCAATGGCAGCCTTTTTTATTGGGGCCTAAGCGCCAGTGGCGGGTAAGCGCAGCGCCGCCCCGCCGTTATCCTTTAATCTTCGGATCCAGCGCGTCGCGCAACCCGTCGCCCAGCAGGTTAAACGCCAGTACCGTCAGGAAAATCGCAAGGCTCGGGAAAATCGCCACATGCGGCGCCATCACCATATCTGCGCGGGCTTCATTTAACATTGCCCCCCACTCCGGCGTTGGCGGCTGTGCGCCGAGACCGAGAAATGACAGGCTCGCGGCGGAAATAATCGAGGTGCCGATACGCATCGTGAAATAGACCACAATCGACGACACCGTTCCTGGGAGGATATGACGAAACAGGATAGTGATATCCGATGCCCCGATGCTGCGCGCCGATTCGATAAATGTCTGATGCTTAAGCACCAGCGTATTGCCGCGCACCAGACGGGCAAACGCCGGAATACTGAAAATCGCCACCGCGATAATCACATTCGCCATCCCGCTGCCCATCACCGCGACCACCGCAATGGCGAGCAATATCCCCGGAAAGGCGAACAGTACGTCGCAGATACGCATGATCACCCGGTCCCACCAGCCTTCGTAAAACCCGGCGAGCAGCCCGAGCACGGTGCCAGTCAGCGCGCCGGTCAGAACCGCGAACACCCCGGCGGCGAGCGAAATCCGCGCGCCTACGATGACGCGGCTGAAGATATCACGTCCCAGCGAGTCGACGCCAAACCAGTGCACCATCGACGGCCCTTCGTTCAGACGGTCGTAATCGAAATAGTTTTCCGCGTCGAACGGCGCTATCCACGGGGCAAACAGCGCCAGAGCTATCAACAAGATTACGAAGCCGCCTGCGACCAGCGCCACCGGCTGGCGTTTCAGACGATGCCAGAATTCATGCCACGGCGTGCGCGTCTGCTGAGGGCGCACGGTCGGCATGCCGTTTAAAAGCGCCTGTCGGCGCCAGTTGAAAAGTCGCATCCTTACTTGTACCTGATAGCCGGGTTAATGGCGGCGTAGAGCACATCCACCACTAAGTTGATAAGAATAAACTCCAGCGAGAACAGCAATACTTCGGCCTGAATGACCGGGTAGTCGCGCATCTCCACCGAATCCACCAGCAGACGCCCCAGCCCCGGCCAGTTAAACACCTTCTCCACGACGATAGAACCGCCGAGCAGGAAGCCGAATTGCAGCCCCATCATGGTGACGACGGGGATCATGGCGTTGCGCAGGCCATGTTTCAGGATAACCCATTTTTCGCTCACGCCTTTGGCGCGCGCGGTCCGCATATAGTCTTCGCCCAGCACATCCACAAAGGACGCCCGGGTGAAGCGCGCCATTACAGCGGCCACGGCGGCGCCAAGCGTCAGCGACGGCAGAATGTAGTGCCGCCAGCTGTCGGCCCCTACGGTCGGCAGCCAGCCCAGTTGCACCGAAAAGATATGCATGAGAAGCATACCGAGCGCGAAGGCCGGAAAGGAGATGCCGGAAACCGCAAGCGTCATGCTCAGCCGGTCCGGCCAGCGGTTACGCCATACCGCCGCGATAATCCCGGCGGCGAGTCCAAACAGCATGGCCCAGCTCATGCTGGCGAGTGTTAACCAGAAGGTGGGCATAAAGCGGCTGGCTATCTCTTCCGAAACAGGGCGACGTGATACCAGCGACATGCCAAAATCGCCCCGCACCACGTTGCTGATGTAGTGCCAGAACTGCTGCCACAGCGGCTGGTCGAGCCCCAACTGGTGACGCACCAGGTCGATGACCTCTGCATCTGCCTCTGGCCCGGCCACCAGCCGTGCCGGGTCACCCGGCAGGAGATGGACAAACAAAAACACCAGCACCGCCACGATAAGCAGCGTCGGGATAAGCCCCAGCAGGCGTTTTATGATGTAGCTAAACATGCGAAACCCTATTTTCCTTCATGATTTTTTTCTTCTGTGGTTATGGGGCAAGCCCCTCACCCCTCCGGGGTGAGGGTTAGGGCGAGAGGCATACTTATTTCAGATCCGCATCCTCAAAACTAAACCCTGTGTCCGGCATCATGTAAAACCCGGTCAGCGATTTACTGTGCGCCGACACCAGCTTCTCCACCACCAGCGGGACCCAGGGCGACTCGGCCCATAGCGTGTCCTGCGCCGCTTTATACAGCGTAGCTTTACGGGCTTTGTCGGTCGTTTTCAGCGCATCGGCGAGCGCGCTGTCCACGGCCGGGTTGCTGTAGAATGCCGTGTTAAAGAGCGTAGGCGGCCAGTTTTGCGACGCGAACAGCGGTGACAGCGCCCAGTCGGCCTCACCGGTCGAGGCTGACCAGCCGGTATAGAACATCCGCACACCACTCTCTTTCTGCCCTTTGCCTTCGACTTCCGAGGCCCGCTGCCCGGCGTCCATGGCCGTGACTTTCGCTTTAATTCCGACCTGCGCCAGCTGCTGCTGCGTAAACTGCAACACCTTCTGGGCGGTACTGTGATTATGGGACGACCAGAGCGTTGTGCTAAAGCCATTCGGGTAACCCGCTTCCTTCAGCAGCTCTCGCGCCTTCGCAGGGTTGTACGCCCACGGCTGGTATTGCTCGGCGAATTCAATCGTCGGCGGCACGACACCGGTGGCAGGCGTCGCGTAACCGGCAAACGCCACTTTCACCAGCGCCTGGCGGTTAATGGCGTAATTAATCGCCTCGCGCACTTTAGGGTTGTCGAACGGCTTCTGGGTCACATTCATGCTGATGTAACGCTGCATAATCGACGGTGACGCGACCAGATCCAGCTTGCTGTTTTTCTCAAGCAGCGCGGCCTGTTCGTAAGGGATTGGGAAGGCGAACTGCGCCTCGCCGGTTTGCAGCATCGAGGCGCGGGTATTGTTATCCACGACCGGGCGCCAGGTGATACCGTCAAGTTTCGGCAACCCCGGCTGCCAGTAGCCGGTAAACTTTTTCACCTTCACAAAGTCGGTCGGGTTCCAGGTCACCAGCTCATACGGCCCGGTGCCGACCGGATGAAAGCCTATCTCAGTGCCATATTTTTTCAACGCCGCAGGCGAAATCATCGCCGTGGCCGGGTGTGCGAGAATATTAATAAACGCAGAAAAAGGCTGCTTGAGGGTGATTTTCACGGTCGTCGGGTCTACCACCTCAGTACTGGCGATGTTTTTATACAGGTTGTAGCGCTTAAGGTGGTTTTCAGGGTTGCTCGCGCGATCGAGGTTGACCTTTACCGCCTCTGCGTTGAAATCGGTGCCGTCCTGGAACTTCACCCCGCTGCGAAGCTTAACGGTATAGGTCAGCCCGTCATCCGACACGCTATAGCGCTCTGCCAGTACGTTCTGCACTTTCATTGACTTATCAAGGCCAAACAGCCCCTGATAAAACGATTTGGCGACCTGCTGCGAGAGCGTATCGTTCGCGTCATAAGGGTCCAGCGTGGTAAAGCTTGAGCCCACGGCCACGACAATGTCTTTATCCGCCCAGGCGGGTGCGACGGCAAGCGCAGAAGCCAGCCCTGCCGCGGTGAACCACCGACGTGCGATGCGTTGTGTCATAGTCTTCTCCTGAAAGCCTTGCCTGAAAATTAAAAATGGTGATCCGTCGCCCCGACGGGATGACGCGCCACGTAATGGCCCTGCCCCACCTGCACCAGCGGCGCGATAAACGGCTCATCGCCTAGCGGCCGCGTGGCGCTTGGGATCTCATCAAGCAGCAATACCGGCTGGCGTCGCGGATGGCCGGGGTCGGCCACAGGCACCGCCGCCATCAGCTTGCGGGTGTACGGATGCTGGGGGTTTTCAAATACCGCGCGCCGCGGGCCTATCTCGACAATCTGTCCGAGATACATCACCGCCACGCGATGGCTGATGCGCTCCACCACCGCCATATCGTGCGAAATAAACAGAAACGAAATGCCAAAATCACGCTGCAGATCGAGCAGCAAATTAATAATTTGCGCGCGGATGGAGACATCCAGCGCGGAGACCGACTCATCGGCAATGACGACTTTCGGGTTCAGGGCCAGCGCGCGCGCAATACAGATGCGCTGACGCTGACCGCCGGAAAACTCGTGCGGGTAGCGCCAGGCGTGCTCGGGCTTGAGCCCCACGCGCTCCAGCAGCCACGCCACACGCTTGCGCGCCGCATCCCCGTCGAGAAGGCGATGCACCAATAGCGGTTCCATAATCGAGTAGCCAACCGTCAGTCGCGGATCGAGCGAGGCGTACGGATCCTGGAAGATAAACTGCATATCGCGGCGCACGGCCTGCATCGCGCTGTCAGAGAGCGTGTCGATGCGTTTGCCGCAAAAGGTAATCGAGCCGCCCTGCGTCTCGACCAGGCGTAACAGTGACCGCCCGGTGGTCGATTTCCCGCAGCCCGATTCCCCCACCAGCGACAGCGTTTCGCCAGGCCAGAGATCAAAGCTCACTTTTTCCACCGCATGCACTTCCCGCTTCACGCGATTGAAGATACCGCTGCGCACCGGAAAGCGCGTCACGAGGTCACGCACCTGAAGAATAGGCTCGCTCTCTGGCACCACGGTGTCTTGTTCGGCTTCGGGCGGGTCCATCTCATGGCGTGGGGCCTGGTTGAGCGGGAATTTACGCGGCAGATCGGTGCCATTCATCGCGCCAAGACGCGGCACGGCAGCCAGCAGCGAGCGCGTGTAAGGGTGTTCCGGGCGGCGGAAAATCGCCTCGACGGTGCCGGTTTCCACCGCTTCGCCCTGATACATCACCAGCACCCGGTCAGCCATATTGGCGACCACGCCCATGTCATGCGTGATAAAAATCACGCCCATCGACATCTCCTGCTGCAAGACGCGGATAAGCTGGAGGATTTGCGCCTGAATGGTGACATCCAGCGCGGTCGTCGGTTCGTCGGCAATCAGCACCGCCGGGCGGCAGGAGAGCGCCATGGCTATCATTACGCGCTGGCGCATGCCGCCGGAAAGCTGGTGCGGAAAGCGCTCCAGCATCGCTTCCGATTCCGGAATACGTACCAGGTCGAGCATACGTTTGGCTTCGCGCATCGCTTTTTCACGGCTAAAACCCTGATGCAGGCGGATGGATTCGGCTATCTGCTCGCCCACCGGGAACACCGGATTGAGCGAGGTCATCGGCTCCTGAAAAATCATCGCCATGTCGGCGCCGCGCACGTCGCGCATCTGCTTCTGGCTGAGCGTGCGCAGGTCGATGACTTGCTGGTTGCGCCGGCGCAACAGCAGCGGGCCGCTCTCCATCTCGCCCCCCGCCTGTTCAATAAGACGCATGAGCGAGAGCGCTGTGACCGATTTCCCCGAGCCGGACTCGCCGACAATCGCCAGCGTTTCGCCACGCTTAAGGCTAAAGGAGAGCTGGCGCACGGCCTGGGTCGGCTCTCCTTCATCTTTAAAGCGCACGCTCAGGCCGGAAACCGACAACACCTGCTCTTCAGGCAATACGTCTTCTTTAGGCACTACGGTTCCTCACGGGTTTGGGGGTGATGCTCAGAATGCAAAGCAGCAATTGTGCTGGGGCGGCTGCGTTTTTTCTATAAATATCATTATCGTTGCCGCTGGTTCAGACGAATTTTGAATATAGAAAGAGGTAAATGTGATGTAAAGGCCGCCGGACGAGACGGGCGGCGAAACCTGCAACCCCTGCGCGCTTTCTGTCATAATAGGCGCTTTGTGACTGTCGCGCTGGAGTGAAAGATGGAACCGACCGCTGGACTGATGTCCCTGGAAACCGCCCTTGAGGAGATGCTCTCCCGCATCGTTCCCCTGACGGAGACGCAAACGCTGCCGCTATTAAAGAGCATGGGCCGTGTGACGGCGCGTGCGATAACCTCGCCGCTGGACGTCCCGGGCTTTGATAACGCCGCGATGGACGGTTACGCCGTACGCCTGGCCGATCTCGCAAGCGGCCAGTGGCTGCCGGTGGCGGGTAAAGCATTCGCGGGGCAGCCGTTCCACGGCGAGTGGCCAGAAGGCAGCGTGATTCGCATCATGACCGGCGCGCCAGTGCCGCCGGATTGCGAGGCCGTCATTATGCAGGAAGAGGCCGAAACCAGCGACGCGGATGTGCGCTTTAGCGCGCCGGTGCGCGCAGGGCAGCACATTCGTCGTCGCGGTGAAGATATTCGCGAGCACGCCGTCGTGATGCGCGCAGGCCAGAAGCTAAGCGCCGCTGAGCTGCCGCTGCTTGCCTCGCTTGGTATTGCCGAAGTGGACGTGGTGCGCAAACCGCGCGTCGCGATTTTCTCGACCGGCGATGAACTTCAGCTTCCCGGCCAGCCGCTCGCGGAAGGTCAAATCTATGACACTAACCGTCTCGCGGTGCATCTGATGCTTGAAGCGCTCGGCTGCGACGTTATCAATCTTGGTATTATTCGTGACGATCCGAACGCCCTGCGCGCCGCGTTTCTTGAAGCCGACCGCGAGGCCGATCTGGTCCTTAGCTCCGGCGGCGTCTCGGTCGGCGAAGCTGACTACACCAAAACCTTGCT